>NZ_JACYNW010000002.1:0-800489 GCF_014839445.1 Microbacterium sp. CFBP 13617
AGTCGGAATGGCCACCCAATGTTGGGTGGCCATTTCGCATTTACGGGCACATTTGGTGTTCGTGTGTGAGCGCCGGGTGGCGTTCCCTGTTGTGGGGGACACCGCCCGGCGCTTCGTCGTACCCCGACGACTGGCTAGAGTCGAGGGGTGAGCGCGTTCTCGGGGCACGTACCCGGGAGTCGCGACTACCGGATGCTGCTGATCGGTCTGTTCTTCGGCGGCGTCGCGACGTTCGCGCAGCTGTACGCCACCCAAGCGGTCCTTCCTCAGATCGCCGACGACATCGGGTCGGGACCGGCCTCGGCAGCCCTCACGGTTTCTGCGTCGACGCTAGGGCTGGCGGCCGCGGTGCTTCCCTGGTCCTTGGTCGCCGACCGTATCGGTCGGGTGCCCGCGATGGCATCCGGTCTCGTCCTGGCGACCGTGCTCGGGGCGGCGACCCTGCTCGCCGACGACCTCGTCGTGCTGCTGACGCTGCGGCTGCTCGAGGGGGCGGCGCTCGGTGCGGTTCCTGCCGTGGCCCTGGCCTACCTGAGCGAAGAGGTGCATCCTCGACACGTGGCGGCGGCGGCCGGCTCGTACATCGCGGGAACCACCGTGGGCGGCCTGTCGGGCCGGGTGGTCTCGGGTTGGGTCGGCGAGCTCGCCGGATGGCGGTGGGGAGTGGCATCCGTCATTCTTGTCTGCGTCGTGGCGGCGGTGATCTTCCTGGTTCTCATTCCCCGTGCGCGGGGTTTCGTGTCGGGGCGCGATCGCGAAGAGCGCGGACCCACGGTGCGCAGGAGGATCGGCGTCAATCTGCGATCCCCGGTGCAGCGGGCGCTGTACGCGCAGGGCTTCCTGCTCATGGGTGCGTTCGTGGCGGTCTACAACTACCTGGGGTTCCACCTCGCCGCTCCACCCTTCTCGCTGGCGCCCGCCCTGGTCACCCT
Source organism: Microbacterium sp. CFBP 13617 (assembly GCF_014839445.1). NCBI lineage: Bacteria > Bacillati > Actinomycetota > Actinomycetes > Micrococcales > Microbacteriaceae > Microbacterium > Microbacterium sp. CFBP 13617. Next base: position 933 of record NZ_JACYNW010000002.1, read on the forward strand.
GCTCTTCCTCGCCTATCTCGCGGGCACGGCGTCGTCTCCACGGGCGGGGGCCCTGGCCGTGCGGTACGGGCGGTTCCCCGTGCTGGCGCTCTCGATCGGCGTGATGGCGACGGGGGTCGCGCTGATGGCGGTCCCGGCTCTGGTCGTCGTGGTGGTGGGGTTGATCCTCTTCACCGCGGGCTTCTTCGGCGCGCACGCGGTGGCATCGGGGTGGACGCCCGTCGCGGCCGCGCCCGAGGCGCGCGCGCAGGCGTCGTCTCTGTATTACCTCGGTTACTACGCCGGGTCGAGCGTGTTCGGATGGCTGCTCGGCGTGGTGTTCGGCTCGGTGGGGTGGTTCTTGTTCCTCGTCGTGGTCTTGGCGATGTGCGCCGCGGCTCTCGGCGCCGCCCTCGTGTCGCTGCGCGCGGTTCGCCCCTCGCCGTGACCGTCTGAGCCCTTCTCCTATCCGACCCGCCGAGGTCAATGGCCCGGGGCGATGTCGCCGGAACCGGGTAGCGTCGGAGGTCAGACGTGAGGAGGTCGGGAGTGGACGACGCCGACGAGCGGACGATGGATCAAGGTACCGATGGCGAGACGGTGGGAGAGGTGACTGCAGACGACGTGGCCGAGACCGCGTCGGAGATCAGTTACGACGAGCAGAGGTACCCGGCTCGACCCCGCAGGCTCCGCCCGCGGGATCAGTTCCGAGGGGGAACTCTGCGACGGTTCCTGACGGATCCGCGCAACGCGAACGGAATGAACCCCTCGTACGTCGAGTGGCTCGTGCGCCAGTCGATGCTCAAAGACGCCGACGTCCTCAGCCGACAGCTGTCGGGACAGCCGTCGATGTGGCGGAACCCCTACGCTCGGCCCGACGCGCGACGCGCCATCGATTCGACGGACGTGTGGTTCACCGCCTATCCCATCTCGCTGATCACGCGACCGGGGGAATCCTTCCTCGAATCCCTCGGCAACGAGGCGCTCTGGGAGGCCTTCGAGTGGGTGGGCATCAACGGCATCCACACGGGTCCGGTGAAGCGGGCCGGCGGGATCACCGGATGGCAGGAGACCCCCAGCGTCGACGGCCACTTCGACCGCATCAGCACCCAGATCGACCCGGACTTCGGCGATGAGAACGCTTTCCGCCGCGTCGCCGACGTGGCCGACGCACACGGTGGCAGCGTCATCGACGACATCGTGCCCGGCCACACCGGCAAGGGCGCCGACTTCCGGCTCGCCGAGATGGCGTACAAGGACTACCCCGGCATCTACCACATGGTCGAGATTCCCCGGGAGGACTGGGGACTCCTGCCGGAGGTGCCCGCGGGACGGGACTCGGTCAACCTCGACTCCGACACCGAGCGCGAGCTCAGTGCGCGCGGATACATCATCGGCGAACTGCAGCGGGTCATCTTCTACACGCCGGGCGTGAAAGAGACCAACTGGAGCGCGACCGCCCCGGTGGTCGGCACCGACGGAATGGAGCGCCGGTGGGTCTACCTGCACTACTTCAAGGAGGGCCAGCCGTCGATCAACTGGCTCGACCCCACCTTCGCGGGGATGCGTCTGGTGATCGGCGACGCGCTGCACTCGCTCGGTGACCTGGGCACCAGCGCTCTGCGCCTCGACGCCAACGGCTTCCTCGGCGTCGAGAAGAGCGCGGAGGGTCTTCCGGCCTGGTCGGAGGGTCACCCCCTGTCGCACGCGGCGAACCACATCATCGCCGGCATGGTGCGCAAGGTCGGGGGGTTCACCTTCCAGGAACTGAACCTCACGATGGAGGACATCCGCGACACCGGTGCGGTGGGTGCCGACCTCTCGTACGACTTCGTCACGCGTCCGGGATACCACCACGCTCTGGCGACGGCCAACACGGAGTTCCTGCGTCTCGCGCTGACCACCGCGCTCGAGACCGGCCTCGAGCCGGCGCAGCTCGTGCACGGCATGCAGAACCACGACGAGCTGACGTATGAGCTGGTGCACTGGGCGACCACGCATCGCGACACCCTGTATCCGTTCCGTCACGGCGAGCACACCGGCGGCGAGATCGCCGAGATGGTGCGATCCGAGTTGACCGAGAAACTGACCGTCGAGGCCGACTACAACCTCGTCTTCACGCAGAACGGCATCGCGTGCACGATGACGTCGCTCATCGCGGCGACGCAGGGCAAGGGGACTCTCGCCGAGATCTCCGAGAGCGACGTGCCGGCGATCCGCGACGCCCACCTGCTGCTGGTGAAGTACAACTCGTGGCAGCCCGGGGTGTTCGCGCTGTCGGGATGGGATCTGACCGGATCCCTGACCCTCCCCGCCGACGATGTGCGACACCTCATCTCGTCGGGCGACACGCGATGGATCGAGCGCGGGGCGCACGACCTGCTCGACGTGGCCCCGGAGGCCTCGTCATCGGCATCCGGGATGCCGCGGGCCCGGTCGCTCTACGGCTCGCTGGGCAGCCAGCAGGACGACCCCGATTCGTTCCTCTCGGGGCTCCGCGACGTGCTGCGGATCCGTCGCGAGAACGGCATCGCCGTCGCCTCGCAGGTCGACATCCCGCAGGTCGGACACCCGAGCATGCTCGTGATGGTGCACCGGCTCGACGGTGGCGACAAGCACCTCGACGAGGCCCCGCTGCAGATCACGGTGCTGAACTTCTCGGGCGAGACGATCGAGGGAACGGTGCGCTCCGAGTGGTTGGTCCCGCAGAGCACCGCCGTCGACGCCGAGACGGGCGACGTGGTGGGTCGCGTCGACGAACTGCAGAGCTTCTCGCTCGAGCTGGGGCCGTACGCCGGGCTCTTCCTGACGCTGGAGGCCCCGGTCGCGGGGGAGTGAGCCCCGATGTCGGGGGCCGGACGTAGCGTGGAGCCGTGTCCGCCCCCGACTGTCTCGCCGATCGCTGCCTCGGGCCCGCCGTCGCCGACGCCCCCGTCTCGCTCTGCGCGTGGCATCTGGCCGTCAGCGCCGAGTGGGCGGCATCCGCCGACGGGGTGACCGATCTGCTCCCGACCCCCTGCATCCTCTGCGGATCGCGTCTGGGGGTGCGGTGGCCGAGTGGGTGGCTGTGCGCCGTGTGCGAATGGCGGCACGGGGATCCGATCGACGGTGAGCTCCCGCCGCCGCGCGTCGACGTCGTCTACTACCTGCGATTCGGCGACCGCATCAAGATCGGCACCTCGGCCCGCCCTCGCCAACGCCTGGCCGCGATCTGGCACGACGAGCTGCTGACGTTCGAACTCGGCGATCGTCTGGTCGAACGCCGTCGGCACGCCCAGTTCGCCGACGACCGATTCGACCGGACGGAATGGTTCCGCCGCAGCCCGGCGCTGTCGGCACACGTGGCGGCTCTGGCCGAGGGGGTCGACGACCCCTGGGCGCGATACGCGCTGTGGACGAGCGAGGCTCTCGCCCGACGGGGATGACACCCGGGGAGTCGGCGGGGAGCCGGGGCGCACGGCACAAGCCCCAGCCCGCTCCAAGCCGCGCCTTCTACCGTGAGCGGACACCACCCGGGAAAGGGATCTGATGGGCTTCCTCGATCGACTGTTCGGCTCCGGCGACACCCCTGAGCGCGGCCCCGTCGTGCCACCCGCACCCCGGCAGGCGGCCAGCGGACTGCGCGACGGTGACGGTCGCTACGCGCCACCTCCGCCCCAGACCTCGGCCGGGGCGACGTCGAGCTCAGTCGAGGGCCCCGTCGCCGGATCCGACGAGGATCGCCAGGCCGTCGAGCGGTACCGCTACCTTCTGCGCACGGCGCCGCCCGAGACCGTCGAGCAGGTGCACGCCGAGGCGTTCGGCCGGTTGACTCCCGCACAGCGCCAACAGGTGCTGCAGGAGATGTCCGCCGGCCTGCCGGCGTCGGAGCGACCGACCGGCGACGATCCGTCGTCGTTGGCCCGCGCGGCGACCCGCGCCGAGTACACGCAGCCGGGTTTCATGGAGCGCACCTTCGGCGGGCGGTCGTTCGGGGGTGGACCCGGGTTCGGATCGATGCTCGGGGCCTCGATGCTCGGCACCATCGGCGGCTACGTGGTGGGGTCCGCGCTCGTGGGCGCGCTCTTCGATCCCGGCTACGACGCCGGATTCGCCGACGGGGCGTCCGCCGATTCGGCCGTCGCCGACTCCACCGGGGGCGAGGGTGACGCCGGCGCCGTGGACGCCGGCGGGGGCGATTTCGGAGGCGGTGACTTCGGCGGCGACTTCGGCGGTGATTTCGGGGGAGACTTCGGCTTCTGAACCGAGCGCTGCGCGACGGGCGCCATTTCTGCGCGCCACGGGTGCCCGCGCCCCCACCGAGCCAATGAAAAGGCTATGGTCGAGGCCATGGCGCACCATGAACAGTGAGCGTCTCGGCCTCCGTCGCAGCATCCTGTCGAACCAGTTGCTTCTGTCGGCAGCGACCCTGATCGTTGTCGTGGTGTCGATCGCGCTCGGTCAGGTCGTCTCGGGCCCCTTCTTCGTCGCCGGTGCGGCAGTGATCTTCATCGTCGCCATCGTCAGCGTCCTGGCGCCGTGGCAGCGGATTCCGTGGTGGACCGTCGGTCTCGTGCCCATCGTCGACGTGCTCGCGGTCGCCATGCTGCGTGTGGGCGCTCCCCTCGCCGGAGTGGGTCTGCTCTGGGCCTTCCCCGCGATCTGGGTGGGCATGATCCTCGGCCTGCGCGGCGTGATCGCGTTCACCGCGGTGATCTGCGCGGTCATGTTGCAGCAGTTGGCGACCGACCCCCTGCAACGCTTCAGCGCCTCCACGCTGATCCTTCCCTTCACCCTCGCCGCTCTGGCATCCATGGCGCACTTGACCTCCCGCCGGACCCGCGCCCAACGTGCTCTGCTGGAGAAGCAGTCCACCGAGCTCCGGCGCGCCGTCGACCGGTCGCGCCGACAGGAGGATCTGGTCACCGAGGTGCTGGATGCCGTCGACTTCGGCGTCACGAGCGTGACGCCGACGGGGGAGCTCGTGGTCACGAACACCGCGCACGCGCGCCTGCTCGACCCCGTCGACGCCCTGGGACGCGACCTGGCCGTCTTCGCCGCGGACGGCGCGACGCCCATCGCGCCGCGGGACGCCCCGCTGGCCCGCGCGCGCGCCGGCGAAGCCTTCGAGGGCGAGCTCGTCTGGTACGGACAGCCCGGCGAGGGCCGCCGCGCGCTGAGCGTCACCGCGCGGCGTCTCCCCGCTCGGGCGGGCGAGGATGCCGGCGGCATCATCGTGTCGCGCGACGTCACCGTGGAGGAGCAGGCGCGTCGCATCCGGGAGGACTTCGTCGCGAGCGTCTCGCACGAGCTGCGCACCCCGCTGACCTCGATCCTCGGGTACCTCGATCTGGCCCTCGACGACGACACGATCACCGAGGCCACCCGGGAGCGGCTCGAAGTGGCCGAGCGCAATGCGGCACGTCTGTCGGAACTGGTCGCCGACATCCTCGCCCTGTCCACGGCGTCGGGAGAGGGCTTCGGGGTCGACCTGGAACGTGCGCCGGCCGATGTCTCGGCCCTGGTCCGCACCGCCATCCACTCGATCATGCCGCGCGCCGTCGAACAGCAGATCCGCCTCGACGGAACGGGGATCGACGACGGAGTCATCGCCGTCGTCGACGCGCACCGGGTGCGGCAGGTGATCGACAACCTGCTCTCCAACGCGGTCAAGTACAACCCACGCGGCGGAGCGGTGGCCGTCACCGTGACGGCGGATGCCCGATCCGTGACCGTCGTGGTCGCCGACGACGGCCCGGGCATCAGCGTGAGCGAGCAGGCGCGTCTGTTCGAGCGCTTCTTCCGCGGTGACGCCGTGCGCAAGTCCTCGACGCACGGGAGCGGGCTGGGGCTGGCCATCAGTCGCGACATCGTGCGAGCCCACGGCGGCGAGATCACGGTGCGCACCGCACCCGGTGACGGCGCCGCCTTCGCCGTGCGGCTTCCCCGGACCGGAGAAGAGGGGTGAACCTCGACGTGCTGACGCTGCAGGCGGCGGCGTCGCTCGTCATCGTCGTGTCCACCGTCATGTTCCTGCTCGACACCCTCATGTCGCAGGATTCCCCGCCGGGACGGTTGTGGGCGGGCGCCTACCTGTCGGGCACGCTGTCGGCCGTCTGCTATCTGGCGTGGATGCTCCTCCCCGACGCATGGATGGCCGTCGCGCTCGGCAACGGCGCCTTCGTCGCCGCCACCGGTTTCATCTGGCTGGGGTGCGTGTCGTACAACCGGCACGCCATGAGGGCGCCCGCCGTCGTAATGGCGGTGACGGTTTTCATCGTCATCTCGGCCGCGCTCATCGCCGGCCCCGAGGGCGGCGAATGGGCCGGTGCCGTGCCGTACTTCCTCGGCAACGCCCTGTTCGCGATCGCCGGCGCCGTCGAGACGCGGCGCGCCGCCATCGGCCGACGCTGGAGTTCGGGCGGGCTCACCCTGGTGCTGAGCGTGGAAGCGGTCTGGTTCCTCGCCCGCAGCGTGGTCTTCGTCACCGTCGGCCCCGACAGCGACCTGTTCCGCACCGTCTTCGACACCCGCGTGTCCGCACTGCTCACCATGACCCTGGTGATCGCCGCGGTCATCGTCACCTCGGCGCTGCGCGCGAACGAGTCGGCGCTGCGCGGACTGCCCGACATCCGCCGACTCTCCGTCGATCGCAACGGCGTGCTGTTGCGCGAATCGTTCGAAGCCGCTCTGGCCATCACCTGTGCGCGGGCGGAACGGGCGGGCGAGGGCGTGTGCGTCATCGGCATCCGCATCGACGACCTGCGTCGCGTGGTGACCGCCTTCGGGCCCGACGAAGGCGAGGGGATCGCCCGCGAGCTCTGGGCGTCGGTCCGCCGCCACGCGCCCACGATGGCGCTGGTGGGGGAGATGGATGCCACGGGGCTGAACGTGGCGTTCACGACCACGCCGACGACCGACGTACGCCGCGCCGCGCGTGTGCTGCACGCGCGGGTGATCGCCGACCTGGCGGGGGTGGGGGCGTCGGTCGTCCCGGTCGTCGGGGTCGGGATGGCGCTCTCGGACGAGCACGGGCACGACGCCGCGGTCCTGTCCGAGCGGGCCGACGCCGCGGCGGCGCAGGCGGCGCTCACGGGCGATCAGCCGTTCGGCCTCACCGGGCACTGAACGCGGGCGGGCCCGCCCGGGCGTCGCCCGGCGTCGCTCAGCTCGACGCCACGAGCTTCTGGACGAGCTCGCGCAACTCTCGCGGGCGGAAGGGTTTCGTGAGGTAGTCGTCGGCGCCGGCATCGCGGCCCGAGAGCTGCTCGAGTTCGTCGACGCGGGCACTCACCATCAGGATTTTCGTGGAGCTGAACTCGCGGATCCGCCGGGCCGTCTCGAACCCGTCGATGCCGGGCATGCTCACATCGAGCGTGGTCACGGCCGGATCGTAACGTTGGACGAGATCGATCCCGTCGAAGCCGTTCGGGGCCGTGTGCACGACGAAGCCCGCGCTCTCGAGCACCGCGGCGATCAGCGTGCGGATGTCGAGGTCGTCCTCGATCACCACCGTGATGTTCGGGTCGGTCATCGTCGTGCTTCCTCGGTGGGGGCCGGAGAAGATCCCGCCTCTGGACGAATGCTAGACCACGCTCCGCCCGCGGGACGTCTCCGGGCGCGAGGGCCGAGGTATGGCATCCTCGGATCGTGCCTCTTCTCGCGTTGACGGGCGGAATCGCCTCGGGCAAGTCCACCATCTCCGGTTTTCTCGCCGCCAAGGGCGCCGTCGTCGTCGACGCCGACGCGATCGTGCGCGAAGTGCAGGCGCCGGGGACCCCGGTCCTCGACGGCATCGCCGCGGAGTTCGGCCCCGAGGTGCTCCGCGCCGACGGATCGCTGGACCGCGCGGCGCTGGGTGCTCGCGTGTTCGGGCACCCCGATCGACTGGCCGCGTTGAACGCGATCGTGCATCCCGCGGTGCGGGCGGAGTCGGTCCGGCGCTTCCGGGCGGCGCTCGACGCCGACCCCGAGGCCGTCGTCGTCTACGACGTCCCCCTGCTCGCCGAGGCGCGGGCGGGCGACGAGTGGGATCTCGTCGTCGTCGCCCACGCCCCGGCGGCGGTGCGCGTGCGGCGTCTGGTCGAGACCCGGGGGATGAGCGAGGACGACGCGCGTGCGCGGATCGCATCGCAGGTCAGCGACGACGAACGCCTCGCCCTGGCCGATGTGGTCATCGACACCGCCGCCGACCTCGATGCCACGCGCCGCCAGGTCGACGAGCTCTGGGCGCGCGTGGCCGAGGCCGGCTGAGGGCGATCGCGCCGGCGCGCTCGCCCAGGGCGAACGCAACCCGCCCCCGATGTCGGAGGCCCCGCCTACGCTGGAAGCATGCAGGCCACCCGATCCGTTCGCCCCTTCGAGGTCATCAGCGAATACACCCCCTCCGGCGATCAGCCACACGCGATCGCCGACCTCGCCGCGCGCATCAACGCCGGCGAGACCGACGTGGTCCTGCTGGGCGCGACCGGAACCGGCAAGTCGGCCACGACGGCGTGGCTGGTCGAACAGGTGCAGCGCCCCACCCTGGTGCTGGCGCACAACAAGACCCTGGCCGCGCAGCTGGCGAACGAGTTCCGAGAGCTCATGCCCAACAACGCCGTCGAGTACTTCGTGTCGTACTACGACTACTACCAGCCCGAGGCGTACGTCCCGCAGACCGATACGTTCATCGAGAAGGACAGCTCGATCAACGCCGAGGTCGAGCGTCTGCGGCACTCCACCACCAACTCCCTCCTGTCCCGCCGCGACGTCATCGTTGTGTCGACGGTGTCCTGCATCTACGGCCTCGGTGCGCCCGAGGAGTATCTGCGCGCCATGGTCGCGTTGCAGGTGGGGGAGCGCTACGACCGCGACGCGCTGATCCGCAAGTTCATCTCGATGCAGTACAACCGCAACGACGTCGACTTCTCGCGCGGGAACTTCCGCGTGCGCGGCGACACGATCGAGATCATCCCGGTGTACGAGGAGTACGCCATCCGCATCGAGATGTTCGGCGACGAGATCGAGGCGCTGTACACGCTGCACCCGCTCACGGGCGACGTCATCGAGAAGATGGACTCCGTGCCGATCTTCCCGGCCTCGCACTACGTGGCCGGTACCGAGACGGTCCAGCGCGCCATCGGCACCATTGAGCACGAGCTCGAGGAGCGACTCAAAGAGTTCGAGTCCCAGGGCAAGCTGCTCGAGGCGCAGCGGCTGCGCATGCGCACGACGTTCGACCTCGAGATGCTGCAGCAGCTGGGCTTCTGCTCCGGGATCGAGAACTACTCGCGTCACATGGACGGCCGCATGCCCGGCGACCCGCCGCACACCCTGCTCGACTTCTTCCCCGACGACTTCCTGCTGGTGATCGACGAGTCGCACGTGACAGTTCCGCAGATCGGGGCCATGTACGAGGGCGACGCCTCGCGAAAGCGCACACTCGTCGAGCACGGCTTCCGCCTCCCCAGCGCCATGGACAACCGACCGCTCCGCTGGGACGAGTTCAAGGAGCGCATCGGGCAGGCGGTGTACCTCTCGGCGACGCCGGGGCGGTACGAGATGGGGATCGCCGACGGTGTCGTGGAGCAGATCATCCGCCCCACGGGGCTGGTGGATCCCGAGATCATAGTGAAGCCCTCGAAGGGGCAGATCGACGACCTGCTCGAAGAGATCCGGGTGCGTGTCGAACGCGATGAGCGCGTGCTCGTGACGACCCTGACGAAGAAGATGGCGGAGGAGCTCACCGACTTCCTCGGCGAGCACGGGGTGCGCGTGCGCTACCTGCACTCCGACGTCGACACCCTGCGCCGCGTCGAGCTGCTGACCGAGCTGCGAGCCGGCGTCTACGACGTGCTGGTGGGCATCAACCTCCTGCGCGAGGGGCTCGACCTTCCCGAGGTCTCCCTGGTGGCGATTCTGGATGCCGACAAAGAGGGGTTCCTGCGCAGTGGCACCTCGCTCATCCAGACGATCGGCCGCGCGGCGCGAAACGTGTCGGGCGAGGTGCACATGTACGCCGACCGCATGACCGACTCGATGCAGAAGGCCATCGAAGAGACCGAGCGCCGCCGAGAGAAGCAGGTCGCCTACAACCTGGAGCACGGGATCGACCCGCAGCCGCTGCGCAAGAAGATCGCCGACATCACCGACGTGCTCAACCGCGAGGCCTCCGACACCAAGAAGCTGCTCGCCCGCACCGACAAGGGGGGAAAGGGCAAGTCGCCGACTCCGTCGCTGCGGCGGACCGGTATCGCCGCCGAGGGTGCCGACCAGCTCGAGTCGACCATCGCCGATCTGACGCAGCAGATGCTCGCGGCCGCGGCGGAGCTGAAGTTCGAGCTCGCCGGCCGACTGCGCGACGAGGTGCAGGACATGAAGAAGGAGCTGCGGGCGATGGAGCGGGCCGGTCACGCCTGACCCGGTCGCAGAATCGTCGCGCAGCCGGGGGAGTCACGAGATGCCGTAGGAGGGCTCATGCAGCAGAGAGTGTCGCTGATCACGCTGGGCGTGCGCGACCTGGCTCGGTCGCTGGAGTTCTACGAGGGCCTCGGGTGGAGACGCCACGCGGATTCCGTCGAGGGTGAGGTGGCGTTCTTCGACACCGGGGGCATGGTGGTGGCGCTCTGGGCCCGCGCGTCGCTCGCCGAGGACTCCGCCGTGGACGACGCCGGGGGATGGGGTGGCATCACACTCGCCCACAACGTCCGGCGGCCCGACGAGGTCGATGCGATCCTGCACGCCGCCGTTGCCGCCGGCGCACGCCTCGGTCGTGGCGGTGCGCCGACGCCGTGGGGCGGGTACTCGGGTGTGTTCGTCGACCCCGACGGGCATCCGTGGGAGGTCGCGGTCAATCCGGGATGGCCCCTCGACGAGAACGGGCGTCCGCGCCTCGGCTGACGGCGCGGCCGGGAGGCGCTCCGCCTCTGCTGCGCGCACGGCTGACGTGCGCTGCGCCTCGGCTGAACGCACGGCTTGGCATGCGCACGAACCGCGGGCATCGATTGCGCGCGTGCGTGCGCACGACCGGGACGTGGTCAGGGGCAGTGCAGCAGGGGCTTCGGGCCGGTGCGGTCGACCGAGTGCTCCGTCATCGCGTGCCCGCAGAGCGGGCAGGGCCGACCGGTTCGAACCGGCTCGGGGGTCGTCTCGTACGGGCCGACCGATGCCGGGCCGGCCACCTTGATGAGGCGCGTGTTGAGGTACTGGTACCAGCCACCGGCTTCGCGCACGCGCTCGCGGAGCGGTGGGCGATCGGCATCCTTTCGTGTCATGATCTTTAGTGTACTAACGAATGGGAAGGTGCGGTGATGGACGATCCCCTGAAGCTCGAGAACCAGGTGTGCTTCGCGCTCGTGACGGCCGCGCGCAACGTGGTGTCGATCTATCGCCCCGTGCTCGAGCCGCTCGGGCTGACGCACCCGCAGTACCTGGTCATGCTCGCGCTGTGGCAGCGCGCCCCGCGATCGCTCGGCGACCTCGCTGCCGAACTCGCCATGGAGCCGGCCACGCTCTCGCCGCTCGTCAAGAGACTCGAGGCGCAGGGGCGCGTCGCGCGTACCCGGCGGGCCACCGACGAGCGCGTGCTCGACATCGACCTGACGGACGAGGGTCGGGCGCTGCGCGAACGCGCGCTCGCGGTGCCCGCGCAGATCATGGCGCGCGTCGGCATCGACGAGCGTCAGCTCGTCGCCCTGCGCGATGATCTCGCGCCCTTCGCCGCCTCGCCGCGCGACTGAGAAAGACCGGGCGCGGGCATGCACATCCGTGCGCCGGGTGCGAACCCGGGGCCGATGTCGGAGGCCCGACCTACACTTAACACGTGCCCATCGTTCCCGTTTCCTCTCCCTCGTCGTCAGCGAACTCCGGCACCAGCGGAAAGCTGAGCGTTCGGGGTGCCCGTGTCCACAACCTGAAGAACGTCGACCTCGACATTCCGCGCGACTCGCTCGTCGTGTTCACGGGGCTGTCCGGTTCGGGAAAGTCGAGCCTCGCGTTCGACACGATCTTCGCCGAGGGCCAGCGACGCTACGTCGAGTCCCTGAGCGCCTACGCACGTCAGTTCCTCGGCCAGGTCGACCGGCCCGACGTCGACTTCATCGAGGGACTCAGCCCGGCGGTCTCGATCGACCAGAAGTCGACCAACCGCAATCCGCGATCCACGGTGGGCACGATCACCGAGATCCACGACTACATGCGTCTGCTGTGGGCGCGCATCGGCGTCCCCCACTGCCCCGACTGCGGCGCGCGCATCCAGCGTCAGACCGTGCAGCAGATCGCCGATCAACTCATGGAACTGCCCGAGCGCACGCGGTACCAGATCGTCGCCCCCGTGGTCACGCAGAAGAAGGGCGAGTTCGTCGACCTCTTCAAGGAGCTCAGTGCGAAGGGTTACGCCCGCGCCGTCGTCGACGGTGACCTCGTGCAGCTCGCCGAGCCGCCGACGCTGAAGAAGAGCTACAAGCACGACATCGCCGTCGTCGTCGACCGACTCGTGGCATCCGGAGACAACCTGAGCCGCGTCACCGACTCGGTCGAGACGGCCATGGGCCTGGCCGGTGGCATCATGCAGGTGAACTTCGTCGACGAAGAGGGCGACGACGCCTGGCAGTCGTTCTCCGAGAAGCTCGCGTGCCCCAACGGCCACCCGCTGCAGCTGACCGAGATCGAGCCGCGCACCTTCTCGTTCAACGCCCCGTTCGGCGCCTGCCCGGTGTGCTCCGGCCTCGGCACGCGCATGTCGGTCGACGTCGACCTCATGCTCGGCGACGAAGATCTGTCGATCCGCGAAGGGGCGATCCTCCCGTGGACCACGCAGGGCAAGGGGCTTTTCCAGTACTACGAGCGCCTGCTCGAGGGACTCGCGCGCGACCTCGACTTCTCGCTCGACACCCCGTGGCGCAAGCTCTCGCACGACGTGCAGCAGGCCGTGCTGCGCGGCGAGAACTACAAGGTCACGGTCAAGTGGAAGAACCGTTACGGCCGTGAGATGCGGTACGCGTCGGGCTTCGAGGGCGTCGTGCCCTACATCGAGCGGCAGTACCTGCAGGCCGAATCCGACACGCAGCGTCAGCGGTGGTCGGAGTACCTGCGCGAGGTCCCCTGCGCCGTCTGCGACGGCGACCGTCTCAAGCCCGAGGTGCTGGCGGTGCTCGTCGACGACACGTCGATCGCCGCGGCCTCGCGCATGAGCCTCGCCGACGCCCGGGAGTTCTTCTCGAAGCTGAAGCTCACGGCCCGTGAGGCCACCATCGCCGCCGCCGTGCTGCGCGAGATCCGCGCCCGCCTCGACTTCCTGCTGCAGGTCGGCCTCAACTACCTCAGTCTCGGTCGGGCGGCCGGAACGCTGTCAGGCGGCGAGGCGCAGCGCATTCGACTGGCCACGCAGATCGGCTCCGGCCTCACCGGCGTACTCTACGTGCTCGACGAGCCCTCGATCGGTCTGCACCAGCGCGACAACCGCCGCCTGATCCAGACGCTCGAGACGCTGCGCGACCTCGGCAACACCCTCATCGTCGTCGAGCACGACGAAGAGACCATCCACGCGGCCGACTGGGTCGTCGACATCGGTCCCCGGGCCGGCGTCGACGGCGGCAATGTCGTGCACTCCGGCCCCCTCGCCGGGCTCCTGACCGACGAGAACTCCCTCACCGGCGCGTACCTCTCGGGACGCCGCGCGATCGAGGCGCCCAAGAAGCGCCGCAAGATCGACAAGAAACGTCAGGTGACGGTCGTCGGTGCACGCGAGAACAACCTGCAGAACGTCACGGTCGACTTCCCGCTCGGGGTGCTGACGGCCGTCACCGGCGTCAGCGGCTCGGGCAAGTCGACGCTGGTCAACGGCATCCTGTACGAAGTGCTCGCCTCGAAGCTCAACGGTGCCCGCCGCGTTCCCGGCAAGCACACGCGCGTCACCGGGCTCGACAACCTCGACAAGGTCGTGCACGTCGATCAGGCGCCCATCGGCCGCACCCCGCGCTCGAACCCGGCGACCTACACCGGCGTGTTCGACCGCGTGCGCAGCCTGTTCAGCGAGACGCCCGAGGCGAAGGTGCGCGGCTACCAGGCCGGGCGCTTCAGCTTCAACGTCAAGGGCGGACGCTGCGAGGCCTGCTCGGGCGACGGCACGCTGAAGATCGAGATGAACTTCCTGCCCGACGTGTACGTCGACTGCGAGGTCTGCCACGGCAAGCGGTACAACCGCGACACCCTGTCGGTGCACTACAAGGGCAAGAACATCGCCGAGGTGCTCGAGATGCCGATCGCCGAGGCCGCCGAGTTCTTCGAGCCCATCCAGGCCATCCACCGCTACCTCAAGACGCTCGTCGACGTGGGCCTCGGCTACGTGCGCCTCGGGCAGTCGGCGACGACCCTGTCGGGTGGTGAGGCGCAGCGCGTGAAGCTCGCCACCGAGCTGCAGCGCCGGAGCAACGGTCGGTCGATCTACGTGCTCGACGAGCCGACCACGGGCCTGCACTTCGAAGACGTCTCGCTGCTGCTCAAGGTGCTCAACGGCCTCGTCGACAAGGGCAACACCGTGATCGTCATCGAGCACAACCTCGACGTGATCAAGAGCTCCGACTGGGTGATCGACCTCGGCCCCGAGGGCGGCTCCGGCGGCGGCATGGTCGTCGCGACCGGAACCCCCGAGCAGGTGTCGAAGGTCGAGGCGAGCCACACGGGTGCGTTCCTGGCCGAGCTGCTGGAGTCCGGACGCACGGGGACGCAGCGCAACGCCGCCGCGCTCGACGCCGCACGCGCCGAGCCGGAGCTCGTGAGCGCGGCGGGCTGAGCCGTGGCATCCCGAGAACGGATGTCGCACCTGCCCTATCGTCCGAAAGCCGGCGAGATCCCCACCAACCCGGGGGTCTACCGGTTCCGCGATGCCGAGGGCCGTGTGCTGTACGTCGGCAAGGCCAAGAATCTGCGCGCCCGGTTGTCGAATTACTTCGCGCCCCTGCACTCGCTGCACGAACGCACCCGCCGCATGGTCACGACCGCGGCGAGCGTGGAGTGGACGGTCGTGCCCAGCGACATCGACTCGCTGCAGCTCGAGTTCATGTGGATCAAAGAGTTCGATCCGCCCTTCAACGTGCGCTACCGTGACGACAAGTCGTACCCCTTCATGGCGATCACCCTCGCCGACGAGGCGCCGCGAGTGATCGTGACCCGCAACCCCAAGATCCGCGGGGCGAAGTACTTCGGGCCGTACCCCAAGGTGTGGGCGGTGCACGACACGATCGACCTGATGATCAAGGTCTTCCCGATCCGCACCTGCAGCGATTCGTCGTACAAGAAGGCCATGGCCTCGGGGCGGCCGTGCTTCCCCGGGCAGATCGGCCGCTGCGGCGGACCCTGCTCGATGAAGGTCACCATCGCCGAGCACCGCGCGATGGTCGACGATTTCGTCGCCTTCATGTCGGGCGGCGACCAGCGTTTCGCGCGCGAGCTCACCGCCCGCATGAAAGAGGCGTCGGCGGCGATGGACTACGAGGCCGCCGCCCTCTACCGAGACCGTCTGCAGGCCATCGACGCCGTGCTGGGCAAGAGCGCCCTGGTGCTGGCGCCCGACACCGACGCCGATCTCTTCGGCATCGCCGAAGACGAGCTCGCCGCCACCGTGCAGCACTTCGTCGTGCGGGGCGGGCGCGTGCGCGGTGTGCGCGCCACGACGATCGAGAAAGAGATCGACATCTCGGGCGCCGACCTCGTCGACCAGGTGCTGCAGCGCACCTACGGCGATGCGGATGCCGCCGACATCCCGCGCCAAGTGATGGTTCCCGAGCTGCCCGACGACGCCCCGCAGCTCGAGGACTGGCTGCGCGAGCGACGCGGCCGCCCGGTGACGCTGCAGGTCGCCCAGCGCGGGCGCAAGGCCGACCTGCTCAAGACCGCCACCCTCAACGCGCAGCAGGCGCTGATGCTGCACAAGACGCGGCGCACGAGTGATTACGTCGCCCGGTCGCAGGCTCTCACCGACCTGCAGGAGGCGCTCGGCATGACCGAGGCGCCGTTGCGCATCGAGTGCTTCGACATCTCACACCTGTCGGGGACCAACGTCGTGGCCTCGATGGTGGTCTTCGAAGACGGGCTTCCCCGCAAAGACCAGTACCGCTCGTTCGGGGTCGCCGAGACGACCGACGACACCGACTCGATGTACCAAGTGCTCACGCGACGCGTGGCGTACCTGGACCGACCCGACGAGATCGAGCCCGAGACGATCGACGGCGCGATCGTGACGTCGCCCGACTCCGAAGAGGCCACGGCCGACGGCGACGTCGTGACGGCGCGGAAGCGCCCCCGCTTCGCGTATCGCCCGCAGCTGCTCGTCGTCGACGGCGGTCAGCCCCAGGTCGCGGCCGCCGCACGGGCGCTGGCCGACGCGGGACACGAGGAGATCGCGCTCTGCGGGATCGCCAAGCGTCTCGAGGAGGTGTGGCTGCCGGGGGAGGAGTACCCGGTGATCCTGCCGCGCACCTCCGAGGCCCTGTACCTGCTGCAGCGCCTGCGCGACGAGGCCCACCGGTTCGCGATCGTGCATCAACGCAAGCGCCGCAAGCGCGACATCACGAGCGTGCTCACCGAGGTGCCGGGGCTCGGCGACACCCGCATCAAGGCGCTGCTGCGCCACTTCGGGTCGGTCTCGGCGTTGAGGAACGCCACACCCGACGAGATCACGGAGCTTCCGGGTATCGGGCCGACACTGGCCGAGGCCATCCACACGCACCTGTCTCGGTAGGCTGGACACGACAACGGGAGGCGATCGCCCATGGAACCGGCACGCGACGAGCCAGGCGAGGTGCTGATCGTCACGGGAATGTCCGGCGCGGGGCGGTCGACCGTGGCCAATGCCCTCGAAGACCTCGACTGGTACGTCGTCGACAATCTCCCGCCGCAGATGCTGCGTCCGCTGCTCGAGCTCACCGAGCTCGCCGGTGGGGCGGTCCCGCGCGTCGCGGTGGTCGTCGACGTCCGCGGCCGCAGCCTCTTCAGCGATCTGCCCGAGGCGATGCGCAGTCTGCAGGCGGGCCGCCAGGTGCGCGTGGTGTTCCTCAACGCCAGCGACGCGGTGCTGGTGCGGCGGTTCGAAGCCGTGCGGCGTCCGCACCCGCTGCAGGGCGAGGGCACGATCCTCGACGGGATCCGCCGGGAGCGCGAACGTCTCGCACCCGTGCGGGAGGCCGCCGACGTCGTGATCGACACCTCGTCGCTGAACGTGCATCAGCTGTCGCTGCGCACGGTCGCCCTCTTCGGCGATGAGGGCGCTGCCCGCCACACGGTCACCCTCATGAGCTTCGGATTCAAGTACGGGCTGCCCCCCGACGTCGACCTCGTCGCCGACATGCGCTTCCTGCCGAACCCGTTCTGGAACGAAGACCTGCGCGCTCTCACGGGCGAAGACCCGCGCGTAAGGGAGTACGTGCTCGGGCAAGAGGGGGCGGCGGAGTTCCTCGGCGCGTACGCCGCGGCGTTGAACCCCGTGCTCGAGGGCTACCAGCGCGAGAACAAGCGGCACTCGGTGGTCGCGATCGGTTGCACGGGCGGCAAGCACCGGTCGGTCGTCATGGCCCGTGAACTCGCTGCACGTCTGTCCGATGTGCCCGGGGTGGCCGTACGTGTGGCTCACCGCGACCTCGGTCGCGAGTAGGCTGTACCGTCGTCCCCGCTGCCCCCACCCGAGGAGAACCGTGCCCCTGACCGCCGACGTGAAGGCCGAGCTCATCACCGTCCGCGACCCGCGCCCGACCGCGCGGATCGCCGAGCTCACCGCCCTCCTGCGCTTCTCCGGTGGTCTGCACTCCATCGCCAACCGCGTCGCCGTCGAGGCCGAACTCGACTCCGACATCCTGGCCCGCCGGGTGGCCCGCGACCTCATGGAGCTGTACGGCGTGCGTCCCGAGCTGCACCACGTGCAGGGGTCGGGCGGACGCACCGGCGGCCACTACGCGGTGCGCGTCATCGAGGCGGGCGAGACCCTCGCTCGTCAGACCGGCCTGCTCGACCAGCGCCGTCGCCCCGTGCGCGGCCTTCCCAACAAGCTCACGACGGGATCGCGTCCCGACCTCAGCGCCATCTGGCGCGGTGCGTTCCTGGCGAGCGGCACCCTGAGCGACCCCGGCCGCTCGGCGGCGCTCGAGATCTCGTGCCCGTCGTCGGAGGCCGCGATGGCCCTCGTCGGCGCGGGGCACCGCATCGGCATCCCCGCCAAGGCGCGAGAGGTGCGCGGTGTGCCGCGCGTCGTGGTGCGCGACGGCGAAGCCATTCGGGGCGCGCTGTACGAGATGGGCGCGCGCCGCACCGCGGGGGAGTGGGACCAGATGCGTCAGCGCCGCGAGGTGCGCGCGGGCGTGAACCGTCTCGTCAACTTCGACGACGCCAACCTGCGTCGCTCCGCCCAGGCGGCCGTCGCCGCGTGCGCCCGCGTCGAGCGCGCGCTCGAGATCCTCGGCGACGAGGTTCCCGACCACCTGCAGCAGGCCGGCGCTCTGCGCCTGGCCCACCGCGACGCGAGCCTCGACGAGCTGGGTCACCACGCCGACCCGCCCCTGACAAAAGACGCCGTCGCCGGTCGCATCCGCCGTCTGCTGGCGATGGCCGACAAGAAGGCCGAGGTCGAGGGCATCCCCGGCACCGAGGCCGCGGTTCCGGTCGGCGCCGAGGACTGATTCCCCGACTCCGGATGCCGCGCGGTCGACGCGTCGGTTGAGTGGTGGGGCCCGCGGACCGTTCGTGCTCCTCGGGTGCGGCTCGCGTCGGCGTATCCCGAGCCCGCGTCTGCGCCGCCCCGTTCTCGCCGTGCGGGTCCGGCATCCGGGGCCTTCTCGCCACGCTGAGCGACGCGCCCGGGCGATCTATCCTCCGTCATGCGGGGAAGCAACCCCGTGGCTCGTGCGTTACCCGTCACTAGGATGAAAACGTCACCCTCGCTGCTCGGTTCCTCGGCACGCCTTCCCGGTGAAGAGGCCTCGGCGGCGACCGATCGGAAGTAGAGAACATGGCGACCTACACGCTGCCCGAACTGCCCTACGACTACTCGGCGCTGGAGCCGCACATCAGTGCGACCATCATGGAGCTGCACCACAGCAAGCACCACCAGACCTATGTCAACGGCGCGAACACCACCCTCGAGCTCCTCGCCGACGCGCGCGAGAAGGGCGATTTCGCCAACATCAACCGCCTGCAGAAGGACCTCGCGTTCAACCTCGGCGGTCACACCAACCACTCGATCTTCTGGACGAACCTCTCGCCCCACGGCGGAGACAAGCCCACCGGTGATCTCGAGTCGGCCATCGACGACCAGTTCGGTTCGTTCGACGCGTTCCGCGCGCAGTTCACCGCCGCCGCTCTCGGCGTCCAGGGCTCGGGCTGGGCGGGTCTGTTCTGGGACTCGATCGGTCAGAACCTGCTGATCCAGCAGTTCTTCGACCAGCAGGGCCAGATCGTCGCCGGCACGGTTCCGCTGCTGCTGCTCGACGTGTGGGAGCACGCCTACTACCTCGACTACAAGAACGTCCGCGCCGACTACGTGAAGGCGTTCTGGAACATCGCGAACTGGGCCGACGCCCAGGACCGCTTCGCCGCGGCCCGAGAGAAGACCACGGGTCTGCTGGTACTGTCGTAAACGGTGCGGCGTCCCGGTGGGACACCTCACCGGGACGCCGTTGTCCGCCAGCGAACACCGCAATCACGCGCTTCTCGCGCACAACTGATTCAGGAGATATTCCGTGACCGTCAAGATCGGAATCAACGGCTTCGGCCGTATCGGACGCAACTACCTCCGCGCGGCTCTCGCGCAGGGTGCCGACCTCGAAATCGTGGCGGTGAACGACCTCACCGACAACAAGTCGCTGGCGCACCTCCTCAAGTACGACTCCGTCGGCGGCGTTCTCGCCGAGGACGTCTCGTACACCGCAGACTCCATCACCGTCGGCGACAAGACCATCAAGGTCTTCGAAGAGCGCGACCCGGCGAACCTCCCCTGGGGCGAGCTCGGCGTCGACATCGTCATCGAGTCGACCGGCCGCTTCACCAAGGCCGAAGACGCCAAGAAGCACATCACCGGCGGTGCCAAGAAGGTCCTCATCTCGGCTCCCGCCACGGGTGACGACGCGACCATCGTGATGGGCGTCAACGAAGAGACGTACAACCCCGAGACCGACGTCATCATCTCGAACGCGTCGTGCACCACGAACTGCCTCGCTCCTCTCGCCCAGGTCTTCAACGAGGCCTTCGGTATCGAGCGCGGCTTCATGATGACGGCTCACGCCTACACGGCCGACCAGAACCTGCAGGACGGCCCGCACAGCGACCTGCGTCGTGCCCGCGGTGCAGCGATCAACATCGTTCCCGCCTCGACCGGTGCCGCCAAGGCCATCGGCCTGGTGCTGCCCGAGCTCAACGGCAAGCTCAGCGGCTCGTCGTACCGCGTTCCGGTTCCCACCGGCTCGATCGTCGACCTCACGATCGTCACGCCCACCGAGGGCCTGACCGTCGACCAGGTCAACGAGGTCTACAAGAAGGCCGCTGCCGAGGGTCGCCTCAACGGCATCCTGCAGTACACCGAAGACCCGATCGTCTCGAGCGACATCCAGGGCAACCCGCACTCGTCGATCTTCGACGCCGAGCTGACCAACGTCAGCGGCAACCTCGTCAAGGTCTCGTCGTGGTACGACAACGAGTGGGGCTACTCGAACCGTCTCGTCGACCTCACCGAGTACGTCGCCGAGCGCCTGTAAACCTTCATGGCTCTGCGCACCCTCGATTCGCTGGGGTCGCTCGCCGGCACGCGCGTCATCGTCCGTTGTGATCTCAACGTTCCTCTCAAGGACGGGATCATCACGGACGATGGCCGCGTGCGGGCGTCGCTGCCGACTCTCAACGCACTGATCAACGCCGGCGCGCGTGTGGTCGTGTGCTCGCACCTGGGCCGCCCCGACGGCGCGCCCGACCCCAAGTACTCGCTCGAGCCGGTCGCGCAGCGGCTGTCCGAGCTGCTCGGCCAGCCGGTCGCGTTCGCGCGCGACACGGTCGGCGAGTCGGCTCAGGATGCCGTGGCCTCGCTCGAGAACGGCGAGGTCGCCGTCATCGAGAACCTCCGCTTCAACGCGGGTGAGACCTCGAAGGACGAAGCCGAGCGTCAGGCCTTCGCACGGGAGCTCGCCGGACTCGGCGACGCGCTCGTGTCGGACGGCTTCGGCGTCGTGCACCGCAAGCAGGCGAGCGTCTACGACCTCGCCCAGCTGGTGCCCTCGGCCGCGGGCCTGCTCATCCAGAAGGAGCTCGAGGTCCTCGACCGCCTGACCGAGAACCCGGAGCGTCCGTACACGGTCGTGCTCGGCGGATCGAAGGTCAGCGACAAGCTCGGCGTCATCGAGCACCTGCTGCCCCGCGTCGACAAGCTCCTCGTCGGTGGCGGCATGATGTTCACCTTCCTCGTCGCCGAAGGGCACAAGGTCGGCTCGAGCCTGCTCGAGAAGGACCAGATCGACACCGTGAAGGGCTACCTCGCCACGGCGAAGGAGCGCGGCGTCGAGATCGTCCTCCCGGTCGACGCGGTCGTCGCGGCCTCGTTCTCGGCGGACGCCGAGCACGTGATCGCCGACGCGGACGCACTCGAGGACACCGACTTCGGCGCCTCGGGTCTCGGTCTCGACATCGGCCCGCGCACGGCGGAGATCTTCGCCGACGCGATCCGCGCCTCGCGCACCGTCTTCTGGAACGGCCCCATGGGCGTGTTCGAGATGGCGGCGTTCGAAGCCGGCACCAAGACGGTCGCTGCCGCTCTCACCGAGGTCGACGGCCTCAGCGTGGTCGGTGGCGGCGACTCGGCCGCGGCCGTGCGTCAACTCGGATTCTCGGATGACGAGTTCGGCCACATCTCCACGGGTGGCGGCGCGAGCCTGGAGTTCCTCGAAGGCAAGAAGCTCCCCGGACTGGAGGTCCTCGGATGGTCGTAATCGACACGGAATCGTCTGCTGCGCAGAACAGGCGAACCCCCCTCATCGCCGGCAACTGGAAGATGAACCTCGACCACCTGCAGGCGGTCGCGTTCGTCCAGAAGCTGCACTGGACGTTGAAGGACGCCCAGCACGACGACAGCAGCGTCGAGGTGGCGGTCTTCCCGCCGTTCACCGACCTGCGTACCGTCCAGACGCTGCTCGACGCCGACAAGATCCCGTTCGCCCTCGGCGGCCAGGATCTGTCGGCACACGACTCCGGTGCGTACACGGGTGAGATCTCGGGCCAGTTCCTGGCCAAGCTCAACGCGCGGTACGTCATCATCGGTCACTCCGAGCGTCGTCAGTTCCACGCCGAGACCGACGAGGTCGTCGCGGCCAAGACGCAGGCGGCTCTGCGCCACGGCGTCGTGCCGGTCATCTGCGTCGGCGAGACCTCGGAGGACCTCGAGAAGTTCGGCGCCAGCGCCGTGCCCGTGGGTCAGCTCGAGGTCGCGCTCGAGGGCGTGGCATCCGATGCCGACATCGTCGTGGCGTACGAGCCGGTCTGGGCCATCGGCTCCGGCCAGGCGGCGACGCCCGACCAGGCGCAGGAGGTCTGCGCGAAGCTCCGGGCCGTCGTCGCCGACAAGCTCGGCGCCGACGCCGCCGCACGCACCCGTGTGCTGTACGGCGGATCGGTGAAGTCGGGCAACATCGCCGGCTTCATGCGCGAGCCCGATGTGGACGGCGCCCTGGTGGGTGGCGCGAGCCTCGTCGTCGACGAGTTCGCCGCGATCATCCGCTTCCAGAAGCACGTCGGGGTCTGACCCCCGCACGGATGCCCGCGGCGCTTCGCCGCGGGCATCCGTGCGCCCGGCACGCCTCCCCGTATACTTGACGCTTGTGCGGTCGACTGGGCCGCTCGCGAAAGGCTTTCGACAGTGCAGATTCTCGAGTTCGTCCTGCAGGTGCTCCTGGGAGTCACCAGCCTCCTGCTGACCCTGCTCATCCTGCTCCACAAGGGGCGCGGCGGCGGTCTGTCCGACATGTTCGGCGGCGGCATGAGCTCCGCGCTCGGCTCGTCGGGCCTGGCGGAACGCAACCTCAACCGATTCACGATCGTGCTCGCGCTGGTGTGGTTCGTCACCATCGTCGGCCTCGGTCTGCTGACCAAGTTCGCGGAGATCTGACATGGCGACAGGCGGAAACGCGATCCGGGGTTCGCGCGTAGGCGCGGGCCCGATGGGCGAGCAGGACCACGGCTTCCACGCCGACCGCGTGGCCGTATCGTACTGGGATGCCCTCGGCAACGAGACCGTGCGGTACTTCGCGGCGGGCATCGCCGATGCCGAGATCCCCGAGACCATCGACTCCCCGCACTCCGGCCTTCCCGCCGGTCGCGACAAGAGCAACCCGCCGGCCCTCGCGAAGGCCGAGCCCTACAAGACGCACCTCGCGTACGTGAAAGAGCGTCGCACCGAAGAAGAAGCGGCGTCGCTTCTCGACGACGCGCTGCAGCAGCTGCGCGATCGCCGCGGCCAGTAATCTCGAGGGGAGGGGCCGGATGCCGAGGCATCCGGCCCTTTCGTCTGCGTGCCCGTGGTCACCGCACGGGACTCGCGGTGATGAGCGTGGTCCACGGACCGGCCGGGACGTCGGCGTCATCGACGAACGCCCAGTCCACCCGGTCGTCGTCGCCGTTCAGCTCGGCGAATCCCAGGCACCCGTTGAGGGCGGGCGACACGTCGAGGCCGGCGCCGTTGTAGCGAGCGTTCGCCGGACGGCGGTCGTCGGAACCGAAGACATAGGCGGCGTCGTGGTACTCACCGGGGCCGGCGTCCTGGATCTGCCCGTAACATACGCGCCCGTCGCGATGGAGGACGACCCAGCGGTTCTTCATCAGGCTGACGGTGCGATCGTGGACCGCGTCCGCGTACGGCGCCGTCGAGGCCCAGGGCACGACATCGCCGCGGGCGTCGAAAGCCTCGGGGTCGTTCACGTCGTCGAACGGCAGGTCGAGGTAGAACGGGTTCTCGAGCGGCGTCATCGTGGTGGGGAAGTAGCCGTTCTCCCCGGTGCGCCGCTCGGTCGCGCACGCGCCCCCGTGAGCGACGCCGTCGCATCCCCCGTACGACCCGAGCCAATCGGCGTCGTAGGTCGAGAGCCGCTGGCTCCCGTCCGTGGCGTCGGGGTCGAACACCTCGCCCACCCAGAAGGTCGTCGCCACGATGTTCGTGTGCCACGGGTAGCCCGTGTCGCGATCGGGCGGTTGACGGGAGGCGGTGCTGCATCCGCCGCCGAGGACGACGGTGAGGAGCAGGAGCACCGCCGCCGTCATCCTCTCGCCGCGCCTCACCCGGCGACGTCGCTCTCGGTCGGAGTGAAGACCTCGATGGAACCGTCCACGGGCGGAGGCGCGTGACGGGAGAGAGGCGTCTCGGCCTGTGCCGCTCCGATGGCCGGCGGGGGCGCCCCGGCGCTGTCGTACAGAGACAGATCGTCGGTGCGGAGCAGGCCGTTGCCGAACACCGTCAGCGCGAAGCTGATGCCGGTGTATCCGGCCGGAATCGTCGGCGCGGTCCAGGTGGCCTCGGTCCAGGTCGAGGTCGCGGCGAACCACGGGCTGGACGTCCAGTAACTCCACGCCCCGGTACTGGAGCGCAGGTAGACGGCGAACTGCGTGACCACCGTGGCCCGGTACCAACTGCGGAGGGAGTAGGAGCGTCCGGGGGTGACCGTGGGAGAGCACTGACCGAGATCGAACTGGGGCAAGAGCTTGGCGTCACCCGAGGAGTAGCCGGTCATCGAGATCGCACTGGCGACGGCACCCGCGTGAGCCGGGGTGCCCGACGTGAACGTCGGAGAGTTCGTGCCCCAGCCGCCGCGCATCCAACAGGCTGGCCCGCCTCCCGCGGCCGCCGTCTCCAGGCCGGCGTTGACCACCCCGTTGGTCGTCCCGGTGGGGGCGGGGACCACGGGACCGTTGACGACGGGACGAGCGGACCCCCCGACGACGTCACCGACTGTCTTGACGACCGTGCCTCGGGATTTGCGTGCCGCGAGCCACGTGAGGAACTGCGCGAAGGTGGAGGGCGAGACGGCGATCGTACTGCAGGCATTCGCGCAGACGTCATGGAAGGTGTACTGCACCCATCCGCCGCCCGCGTTCTCGGCATTGAGCACGCCCTGCTGCAAATCGGCGAGCGTCCATGTCGTCTCGACCTGATCCAGAGCGCGCAGAGCGAAGGGTGTCGCCGACGGGATCGACTCCGCGTAGGCGCAGGTCGGGCAGCCGAACCGGCTGCGGATGTCACCGAGCGATCGCGCGCTCCGGTAGCCGCAGTCGGACGCGGCCTGTTCGACAGCGGATGTGCTCGAGGCGAACGGATAGGCGAAGCTCCGGACGGTGAAGCCCCAGGTGGTGAGCGTCTTGCGATCGGTGCAGATCTGCCGGCGCGCCTCGTCGATGCCGATGGCGGCCAGATCGGGATGGTTGACGGTGTGGCCGCCGATCTCGTGTCCCGCGGTCTTGAGCGTGTTCAGATTCGCCCTGGTCATGTATCCCGCTGCGCCCACGTAGCCCGACGGGACGTAGAAGGTGGCTTTCATCCCATTCGTCTTCAGCGCCGGGAGCGCGTCGAGCTGATTGGAGTTCGCGTCGTCGAACGTCAGGCTCACGATCGTGGAGGTGGCGGCGTGCACGGGAGTCGGAACGGCGACGAGTGCGCCGAGCACGAACGATACGACGGCCAGAGCGGCCAGGAGACGTGAACGGTGTGCGGGCGGAAGGAGCACCATCGACTGCGTGGGCATCGGCAGGACCTTTCGAGACGGGGTCGCACGGGGCGCGATCCTCATTGGACGGTCACGGACTTGGCGAGGTTGCGGGGCCGATCCACGTTGTGCCCGAGGTGGAGAGCAAGCGCTCGAGCGAACATCTGCAGGGGGACGACGGCATCCAGGGGACCCCACGCGGGAAGCAGGAGGGCGTCGGAAGTGCTCGGACGAGAGGGCGACGTCTGCGGCCCCGGCCCTGACACCCGCACGACATGGCCGCCGCGGGCCTCCACCTCCGCGATGCTGACATCGAGCCGAGGGTCCCCGTCATCGACGACGAACACCGGTGTGCCCTGGCCGACGAGCGCGAGCGGACCGTGCTTGAGCTCGCCGGCGGGCTGATGCTCGGCCCACCGATAGGTCAGCTCCTTGAGTTTCAGAGCGCCCTCGGCCGCATAGACGACGCCGCCCCCGCGTCCGAGGAAGAGGAAGCCCGGCGCCTCGGCGAACCGGTTCGTCAGGCCGGGGACGATGTCGCCCCAGACCCGCAGTGCCCGCTCGATGGCCGCGGGCGCATGATGCAGTGCGCGCTGCTGTGCGGCGAAGACGCGCGGGGCGAGCCGGGGCGAGGTCGAAAGGCCGGACAGCGCCACGCAGACGCCCGTCAGCACCTGGGCGAGGAAGGTCTTCGTCGCCGCCACGCCGATCTCCGGACCGGCGAGGCAGTCGATCACCGCATCGGCACGACGCGCGAGCGTAGACATCGGATTGTTGGTGAGCGCGAGCACCGTGATGCCGGTACGCGGCAGCGCCTCGAATGCGCGCAGCACATCTGCGGTCTCGCCCGATTGGCTGAGGGCGATCACGAGGGTGCGCGGTTCCCACACGGCATCCGCGCACTCGCTGGCCACGAGGGCTCGGCTCGGGAGGCGTCCGAGCTTCGAGAACACACCGCCCACCGCGCGTCCGGCGTGCAAAGACGTTCCACAACCGAGGATCACCACCCGCTCGAACGTCTCGATCGGAGGCAGCGCCAGGTCGTTCCACAGCGCTCCCTCGGCGATGCGCGGTGCCAGCGAGTCGACGATGGACCGGGCTACGGCGGGCTGCTCGTCGATCTCGTTGCCCATGTGATCGGAGTGACGCCCCGCGACGGGGGAGCGGTGCGAGCGTGGCACGGTACGCGCCGCCGGTGTCGGTGCGCTCTGCCCGGCGCCCCACCATCGGATGCCGGCGGAATCGAGCACCACGACATCGTCGTCGTCGATCACACGGAACTCGGTGACCCGGTCGGCCACGGCGCCCACATCGCTCGCGACGTACACGCCGTCGGCAGCTTCTGCGGCGATCAACGGCGAGCCGTGCGCCGTGGCGGCGATCTCTCCGGTGAGGGTGTCGAGTGCGACCACGGCCCAGCTGCCTCGAAGTCGTTCTGCCGCCGCGAAGAGAGCGGCAGCGAGGGAGACGGCAGTGATCAGCGCGTCTTCGAGCAGGTGCACGATGACCTCCGAGTCGACATCGCTGGTCAGCCGGTGCCCCGCAGCGACGAGCTCGGTTCGCAGAATGTCGGCGTTTTCGATGATGCCGTTGTGGGCGATGAACAGGCGACCGGTGCAGTCGCGCAGCGGGTGGGCGTTGCGCTCCGTCACACCGCCGTGGGTCGCCCATCTCGTGTGCCCGATGGCCGCGGTGGTCGGATCATCCGGGGCCGTGCCCAGGGATGCCACGCCCCCCACGGTCCGCGCGTAGGCGACGCCACCGTCAGCCGAGCGCGCGGCGATGCCGGCGGAATCGTAGCCGCGATACTCCAGACGCTCGAGGGCGGCCTTCACCCGAGAGGCCGCGCCGTGGCGACCGACCGAGGCGGCGATGCCGCACATCAGTTCACTCCGCGGACGGCGCCGGTGCGTGCCAGGGGCATGGCATCGGATCCGAGACGTTCACGCGAGAGCAGGTCGTCGGCGACGCGGACGATCGTCGTCGACAGCGATGTCCGGGGCTCGTACCCCACGAGATCGTGGGCTTTGGTGTTGTCGGGCACACGGCGCCGCATGTCCTCGAACCCGGCCGCGTACGCCTGCGCATACGGCACCATCTCGACGGCGCTGGGGCTGTTCAAGGTGGCGATGATCTCGCTTGCCAGCTCGAGGATCGAGATCTCGCGCGCTCCGCCGAGGTTGTACGCCTCGCCGAGGGCGCGCGGGTCGCGCTCGATGAGCTCGAGGGCCGGCACCACATCTTCGACAGCCGAGAAGCATCGGGTCTGGAGCCCGTCGCCGAAGACCGTCAGCGGTTCGCCGCGCAGCGCCTGCCCGACGAGATTCGGCAGGACCATGCCGTAGCGTCCGGTCTGACGCGGACCGACCGTGTTGAACAACCGCACGATGGCGACGTCGAGTCCCTCCTCGTCGCAATAGGCTTTCGCGAACGCCTCGTCGATGCCTTTGGCCCCGGCGTAGGTCCAGCGCGACAGGAGCGGATCCCCCAGGATGCGGTCGGAATCCTCGCGGAGCTTGTCGGCCGTGTTCTTTCCGTACACCTCGCTGGTGGAGAGCATCAGCACCGAGGCCCGCGCCTCGATCGCCGCGGTCAGCACGTTCTCGGTGCCGTGGATGTTGATGCGTAGCCCTCGTAGCGGCTGCTCGACGATGAGTTTGACCCCCACCGCCGCGGCGAGGTGGAACACCCGGTCGCACGACTGCATCGCCGTACGCACGGTCTGTGTGTTCAGGATCGAGCCGTGGACCATCTCGAGACGAGGGTTCTCGGCGGCGGCGGCGAGGTTGCGGGCGGAGCCGGTCGACAGGTCGTCGAGGACCACGACCTCGTCGCCGAGCCGGAGGAGGTGGTCGACGAGGTGGCTGCCGACGAAGCCGGCCCCTCCGGTCACAAGGGTCTTCATGGGGATCTCCTGGATGCGCGCGGAATGGTCGGTGGATGTCACAGCAGCACGCGACCGGCGATGTCGTCGCTTCGGTACGTGCCGTCGAGGACGAGTGCATCGGGGGCGAGCCACTCGAGGTCGGTGTCGCGGTGACGCGTGTGCACGAGCACGAGGTCGGGAGCGAACGTCGCGGGATCGGCGAGCGACTCGCGCGTGCGTCCGGAGTGCAGGCGCACGCTCGGCGCGTGCGGGTCGATGTACTGCACCTCCGCGCCGAGGTCGAGGAGCCCGTCCATGATCTCCAGCGCCGGCGACTCGCGGAGGTCTGCCACGTCAGGCTTGTAGGCGACGCCGACCACGAGCACCCGCGCGTGGAGCGTTCCCTTCCCCGCGCGTCCGAGTTCGTCGCGCACACGCTGAACGACGCGGGCCGGTCGTGCGGAGATCCGGGTCATGGCCTCCGTGATGATGCCCGCGTCGAAGCGGAGGGCCTTCAGCTGCCACAGCAGATAATGCGGGTCGCACGGGATGCAGTGCCCTCCGACGCCCGGACCCGGGTAGAACGCCATGAAACCGTAGGGTTTGGTGCTCGCCGCCTCGATCACCTCGGTGATGGGAACCTCCAGCGCACCGCAGATGTCGGCGAACTCGTTGGCGAGGGCGATGTTCACCGCGCGAAACGTGTTCTCGAGCAGCTTGGTCATCTCCGCCGTCGCCAGGCTGGAGACCCGATGCACGCGTGCGGCGTACCGGGCGAGCAGTCGGGCTCCCTCTTCTTCGCACTCCTGAGTGGCCCCGCCGATCACTCGGGGAACGACCTCCTGCGCGAAACCGACGTTGCCGGGGTCGATGCGTTCGGCGCTGAAAGCCACGAACGCATCGCGCCCGATCGAGAAGCCCCTGTCTCGCAACGGCTGCTCCACGAGATCGTGCGTGCATCCCACGTAGGTGGTCGACGTCAACATGACGAGCTGACCGGTACGGACGGCGGCGACGACGGTGGCGCACGCCGCCCGCAGCGGAGCGAGATCGGGCACCTGCTGGTGATCGACGGGCGTGGGGACGCAGACGACGATCGCCGCGGCGTTCGAGAGCTCTGCCGCGTCGCCGGTCAGGCGAAAGGCGGCGGAGTCGGGGAGGGCCGCGCTCAGCCGCTGGCGATCGGAGTCGAGGAGATCTGCCTTGCCCGAGGCGATGGCTCGAAGGCGCGTCCGTGAGACATCGAGCGCCAGGACGCGGGAGCCGCTCGCGTGGTAGGCCAACGCGGTCGGAAGACCCACGTAGCCCAGACCCACGATGGCGACGTCGTAGGCGAAGGACGCGGAGGTCCGCTCGGTCGGCGGCGGCGTCGGCATCGCCGTCGTGGACGTGGGCACGTCGAGAGTCGTCATGGGGTCCTCCAAATGGGGGTCCGAGGGGATGGGGGCGTCCCCTCGGACGGTCCGGGTGATTCGGCCGGATCGAGTCGACTTCGGCGTCGATCCGCGGCCCACATTGGTCCCGCCGGCCGGTGGGGGTCAAGCAACGGGACGCCATCGTGCGGTGTACCGAAAACCGCAACGACGCGTGTGTAAGACCGCAATCCACCTTGCGGTGGCCGGCCCGCGCGGACCGCGTACGGTCGGGAGCACGCGGCCCTGTCCGCCGGGGAGAGGATGCCATGACCGTCGCACTGGCCGTGCTCGTCGCCGTCTGCACCGTGGGGGTCTCCACCGCGGTGTGGGGGGTGGTGGGAGCACTCCGCATCGCTCGCGCCCACCGTCGCGATCCCCGTCTGCTGGTTCCCTCGATGTACTTTCGATCCGACGACGTCGCTGTGCTGATCGCTGCTCACAATGAGGAACTCGTCATCGCCGACGCGGTGGCCGCCGCCCGGGCGCTCGTTCCAGGACGCAATGTCTTCGTGGTGTCGGATGGTTCCACCGATGCGACCGTCGCGCGTGCGAGGGAGGCCGGGGCGACGGCTCTCGAGGTGTCACCCAACCGCGGCAAGGCCGGGGCCATACGGGCCGGGCTCGGGCGGTTCCGGATCGCTGAGCGCTTTCCGCTGCTGCTGCTCCTCGACGCCGATTCCCGGCCGCGCACCGACTATCTGCGCACCGGGCTCCCCCTCTTCACCACCCCCGATGTCGTGGCGGTGGCGGGACGTGCGACGACCGCCCACGACACGCCGGACACCCGGATGGGTCGATTCCTGACCGCCTATCGCGAGCGCACGTACGTGTGTACGCAGTACCTGCACAAATTCGGCCAGGCTGCGCCCGCTGCCGACGCGGTGGCGATCGTGCCGGGTTTCGCCAGCCTCTACCGAACCGACGTGCTCGGTCGTATCGACATCGACGCCCCCGGCTTGTCGATCGAGGATTTCAACATGACATTCGAGGTGCACGCGAAGGCCCTCGGTCGCATCGCGTTCCATCCCGAGTGCGCCATCGCCGAGACGCAGGATCCGGCGCTCTTCGGCGACTACGTGCGGCAGGTCGGGCGGTGGAACCTCGGATTCTGGCAGACGGTCCGGCGTCACGGCATCCATCTCGGGGTGTTCTGGGCGGCACTGGCGGTCTTCATCGCGGAGACGATCCTGTCGAGTCTCGTCCTCGCGTTGACCCTGCCGGTGCTCCTGGTCGCCACGGCGGCGACGGTGGTCGCACGGGTCGTACCGGGCGGTGATGGCGAGCTGGCACGACAGGTGATGACGGTGCTGCCGGTCGTTCCGCTCCTGCTCGCCTTCGTGGCGGTGGATCTCGTTTCGACGCTGTTCGCCTGCGCGCTCTCGGGCACCCGGCCGCGATCGACGGTGCTGCTGTACCCCCTCATGCGTGTGCTCGATGCCCTGCTGTGCCTCCGAGCCCTCGCGACGGCCTTCGGTCGTGCTTCGGACGGTCGCTGGAAGAGTCCCGACCGTCGCGCGACCGGGCCCACGGATGCTTCCTCAGCTGGCGGAACCGCTGCGCGGCGGAGCGACGAGGTGCATGCGTGAACTGATGCCGAGTTTGCGGTAGACGTTGGTCAGCCGGAGCTCGACGGTTCTCAGCGAGACGAAGAGGGATGCCGCGATCTCCCGGTTCCGAAGCCCTTGCTGGACCAGGGCGACCACTTCCCGCTCGTGTTCCGTCAACCCCGTGCCGGGGACCGCGATGTCCCCGACGCGGGGTGCCCGAGTCTCGGGGACGCTGTGCGGCAGCGTGCGCCGCCGAGCCTCCCGCAGTCGATGATGTTCGTCGGGCGCGTCGTCGGGACGGTAGACGGCTTCGGCCTCGCGGAAGGCCGAAATGCCGAGATGCTCGGAGCGGCAGACGGCACGCGCCCGCGCGACGGCCAGGATCGACCATCGCCGTGCCCGTTTCGTCGCGGCACGCTCGAACTGATCGAGCACGGAGCGGGCCTCGGTGCGCCGACCGCTCAACCACAGTGCCTCGACGAGATCGGCGTGCGCACGCAGCACCGCGGGATCCGTCCCGATGCGTGTGTCGGTGGCCGACCGCAGCGACACGACCGCATCGTCGTAGCGTCCCTCGGCGAGGGCACGCCCCCCGTCGACGACGTCGAACCAGGGCAACAGCGCCGCGATTCCCTCTCGTCGGCACAGAACCCGACCACGTCGGACGAGCTCATCGACGTCGTCGCCTGTGCCGAGAGCGGCGGCCGAGGCGAGGATCAGCACGCAGCCGGCATCCGGCGTACGGCCGGGGGGCCATTCGCGCCGCCAGGCCACCACCGCATCGTGGGTGGTCGACGCGTCGCCGCCGCGGACCTCTGCCGCCACGACGAGTCGCAGCACCCGTTCTCTCCAGAGGGGCTCGATGCGCGGCCTTCGATCGAGCAGCGAAGTACAGAGTCGTAGCGCCATGCGGTACTCCTCGCGCAGCACGTGGACGGCGATCGCCAGGGTCGACTCGTCGAGCGACAGGGCCGCCTCCGGACGGGCGGGATCGGTCGTGACAGGCGAATCCTCCCCGCTGCCGGCGTGGCCCGATTCGCGAACGATGCGGTCCAGGAGCTCGATTTCGACCGACGCGACGCCCAAGGACCGAGCCTCGGCGATGCGAACGGCGGCGTGCTCGATCTCACCCCGTGCGATCCGCAGACGGGCCACCTCTGCGAGGAGGCGGACGGCGTCTTCCGGCGCACAACGGCGCACCGCCTCATCGACGAGAGCGTCGTCGATCGCGTGGTCGGCGACGTCAGTCGTGCGAACCTGTGCCCGGACGGCTCGCGCATTGGTTGCCGAGTCCAGGATGCCGTCGATGCGGTGGAGGTAATGCTGACCCAGCACGGCGTGTCCATGCAGGATCAGCGCCTCCGCGAGCGAGACGAGGAGGAGGTTGCGCTCGCCATCGGCATCGGCTCCTCGCATCCCACGTTCGGCGAACTCCACCGCGGCGGTGTGGTCGCCCGCCGAAGCGAGGTGCACCGCCATCCGCAGGAGCTCCGTAGCGTCCGCGGCGGAGCCATCCGCGAAACTCGCGTGCCAACGATGCACGGCGGGGTGACTGTCGCGATGGGCCTGGGCAGCGTGGGCGTGCAGTCGACGACGCGCGTCGGCCGGGAGCGCGGCGTGAATGCTCAGACGCCGCGCGGGATCGGAGATGCGGGCGAAGCCGTCGTGCGTCGCAATGAGACCGGATTCCACCATCTCGTCGACGTCGCCCCCGAGCTCGACGGCCTCCGCCCGCAGAAGGTCGTGCGCGAAGAACGGTCCGACCGCGAGGAGATCCATGAGGTCACTGACGGCGGGGGTACCGCGTCGAGGTGCGAGCCTGTGGTGACTGATCTCCTCGTCGGCGAGGCGTAGCGGCTGGGGGAGCGGGGCGTCGCCCGCGGCTTCCTCCGGCGTGAGTCGCACGCGCGAGATCACCGAGGGATTGCCGTTCGTGGACGACACCACGATGTGCAGGACGGCGAGTGCCGTCTCTGACCCCAGGAAGAGCTGCGAGAGATCGACGGCCTCACCGAACGAGAGGTCGTCGATCCTCGTTTGGGGCAGCCCGGCGAACGCGTGCTGTGGACCCATCGGACCCACGGTGGCGAGCACGCTCACGCCCGTCCCGCGAAGTCGTCCGCAGACGTACGCCCACACCGTCTTGCTCGAGGCGTCCATCAGGTCGAGGTCGTCGATCACGAGAACGACCGGTTCGTCCCGCACCAGGCGGAGTACACGGCTGAGCTCTTCGGCGAGCATCTGCTCGGGCCAGTCGCGACCGCGCGAGAGCACGCCGTCAACAGCTTCCGCGCGGAGCCCGCTCAAACCCGACGCGACGACCGAGAGACCCGAGTACGGCCACATGCGCTCGCTCTGGCGGACGACCGCGACGGCGGTTCCGTTGTGGCGGGCGAGCTCGGACGCGAGGGCCGACTTGCCGGTGCCACGATCACCTACGAACAGGCCCGCCGACTCGACTCTCGAGTGGACGATTCTCTCTGCAAACCACTTCTCTCGTTCTCGACCGAAATAAGGCATCCGGACGCTCCCAACTGCGTCGGCCGCCACGCGAGATCAAGATCTCGATGTGACGGTGCCCCCAACCGCAACCTAGACCGCGCCCACAGACAACGCAAGGCCGTGACTTTCGGGATCCGACCTGGGAATATCGTTGGTCCTTCTTCGCAGGAGCGTGCGTCCTCGCGCTCAGTACTCGCGTTCGATGAGCTGCGGCGGCACCTGATCGGCTGCCGCCTCGTCGACGAAGAACGCGGTGCGACGACGGCCCTTCGCCCCGGCGGCGGGCACGCTCTGGTAGCTGGCTCCCGCGAGGGCGAGTCCGAGGGCGGCGGCCTTGTCGGCGCCGGCGATCACCATCCACACGCGCTTCGACGAGTTGATCACCGGGCGCGTCAGCGAAACGCGATCACTCGGCGGCTTCGGCGATTCGCGCACCGGAACCGTGGCACGGTCGGTCACCGAGATCTCGGGACGATCGGGGAAGAGCGACGCGATGTGCGCATCGGGACCGACGCCCAGGAAGCAGATGTCGAACGACGGCCACGGCCCCGTCTCACTGCGGTCCGACGGCGCGAACTGCGCGAGCTCGTCGGCGTAGGCGATCGCTGCGGCATCCAGATCGAGGCCCTCGTCGCTCGAGGCGACGGTGTGGATGTTCTCGGCCGGGATGTCGAGATGGTCGAGGAAGGCCTCGCGCGCCTGCTTCTCGTTGCGGTCGTCGGAATCACGGGGGACGAATCGCTCGTCGCCGAACCAGAAGTGCACGAGCGACCAGTCGACCCGCGCCGCACGCTCGTCGCGCGCCGCGGTCCGCAGGACCGCTCCGCCCATCGTGCCGCCGGTGAGGCAGATGTGCATGCGCTTGCCCTCGGCCACGCGCTTCACGATGCGGTTCATGAAGCGCGTCGCGACGTACTCGGCGAGCGTGTCGGTGTCGTGCTTGATGATGACGTTCTTGGTCGCTCCGGTGTCGGTCATGAGGCGTTCCGTTCGCTCGCGGCCAGCAGCATCTCCTGGCCCTCGGTGATGACGCGGCCGTAGAGCACATCGGGGTCGAGGCGGCGCAGCTCTTCGGCCAGGCACTCGCGGAGCGTGCGCCGGGGGAAGGCCAGGTCGTGGGTCGGCTGACCCGGCTGCGTGAGCACCGCGACGCTCGCCTCGGGGCGCTCGAGCAGCGTGTCGCCGCTCGCGCGGGTGAGCCGCACCGACTTGATGCCGCTGGACCATTCGTCGGCGGGCAGGTACGCGTAGTCGACGGGGGCGTCGAGCTTCATGCCCAACCACGCTGCCAGCAGCGCCGTGGAGGGGGAGTCGCCGGCGCCGCGCACCTCGATCGCGGTCACGGGCTCGTAGGGCGGCTGGTCGAGCACGGCCGCGAGCTGCTCGCGCCAGCGGGTGACGCGCGTCCACGCGAAGTCGGTGTCGCCGGGGGAGTAGTGCTCACCGAGGTGGGCCACCCACGCGGCGGGGTCGGACTGCGACGAGGCGTCGGTGATGCGGCGCTGCGCGATGCGACCGATGGGGGAGTGCGCGGGGTCGGCGGGCGCCTCGGCCGGCCACCAGGCCACGACGGGGGCGTCGGGCAGCAGCAGGCCCGTGACCAGGCTCTCGGCGTTGGAGCCGGCGGCGCCGTGCGCGCGCAGCACGACGACCTCGCTCGCGCCGGCGTCGCCGCCCACGCGGATCTGGGCGTCGAGTCGCGGCTCTTCGTCCTCATCGCCGAACAGCACGGCGATGACCCGCATGGGGTGCTCTCGGGAGGCGTCGTTGGCGGCCTCGATGACCTTCTCTTCGGCCCCGTGGTGGGTCACGATGATGAGCGTGAGCACGCGGCCGAGGGCGACGGCGCCGCCCTCTTCGCGCACGCTGACGAGCTTCTTCGAGATCGCGCTGACGGTGGTGTCGGGCAGATCGATGATCACGGGCGTCTCCAGGTGCGGCCGTCACGGGCGAGCAGTTCGTCGGCGGATGCCGGTCCCCACGACCCGGGCGAATACTGTTCGAGCGGACCGCTCTGGGCGGCCCAGAACTCCTCGATCGGGTCGAGGATCTTCCAGCTGAGCTCCACCTCTTCGTGACGCGGGAACAGCGGCGGGTCGCCGAGCAGCACGTCGAGGATGAGGCGTTCGTACGCCTCGGGGCTGGCTTCGGTGAACGCGTGGCCGTAGCCGAAGTCCATGGTGACGTCACGCACCTGCGTGCCGTCGCCGGGGACCTTGGAGCCGAAGCGGATCGTGACGCCCTCGTCGGGCTGCACGCGGATGACCAGCGCGTTCTGACCGAGCTCCTGAGTCTGGCTGCGCGAGAAGAGCTGCTGCGGGGCGCGCTTGAACACGACGGCCACCTCGGTGACGCGACGGCCCAGCCGCTTTCCGCTGCGCACGTAGAACGGCACGCCCGACCAGCGGCGGGTGTTGATCTCGAGCTTGATGGCCGCGTAGGTCTCGGTGACGGACTCGGGGGCCATGCCGTCTTCTTCGAGGAAGCCGAGGACCTCCTCGCCGCCCTGCCATCCGCCGGCGTACTGGCCGCGGGCCGTCGCCTCGGCGAGGTTCTCGGGCAGGTGCACCGCCGCGAGGACCTTCTCTTTCTCGGCGCGCAGATCGGAGGCGTTGAAGCTGATGGGTTCTTCCATCGCGGTGAGCGCGAGTAGCTGCAACAGGTGGTTCTGGATGACGTCGCGCGCGGCGCCGATCCCGTCGTAGTAGCCGGCACGGCCGCCCACTCCGATGTCCTCGGCCATCGTGATCTGCACGTGGTCGACGTAGTTTCGGTTCCAGAGGGGCTCGTACAGCTCGTTGGCGAAACGCAGCGCCAGGATGTTCTGCACCGTCTCTTTGCCGAGATAGTGGTCGATGCGGAAGATCGAGTCGGCGGGGAAAGCGCTCTCGACGACCTCGTTCAGCTCTCGCGCCGAGGCGAGGTCGTGGCCGAAGGGCTTCTCGATGACGACGCGGCGCCACCCGGTGGTGTCGTCGGCGGATTCTCCGACGAGTCCCGACGCCTTGAGCTGCGTCGTCACCAGGGGGAACGCCTTGGGCGGGATCGACAAGTAGTACGCGTGGTTGCCCATGGTGCCACGCTCGGTGTCGAGCTTGTCGACCGTGCTCTTCAGCCGCTGGAACGCCTCGGGGTCGTCGAACTCGCCCTGGACGAAACGGATGCCCTCGAGCAGTTCCTTCCACGTCTCTTCGCGGAACTCGGTGCGCGCGTACTTCTTGACGGACTCGTAGACGACCTCGGCGAAGTCCTGGTCTTCCCAGTCGCGTCGCGCGAAGCCGACCAGCGCGAAGCCGGGGGGCAGCAGCCCCCGATTCGCCAGGTCGTAGACCGCGGGCATGAGCTTCTTGCGCGAGAGGTCGCCGGTGACGCCGAAGATGACGAGGGCGCTGGGCCCCGCGATCCGGCTCAGTCGGCGGTCCTCGGGGTCCCGGAGGGGGTTGTGACCCGGTGTGATCTCTACGACCATGCTTATTGTGCCGCCTCGAAGAGTGAGAGCACCTCGACCTGCGGGTCGGTCAGCGTCAGCGTGACGACGGGACGGCCGTGGCCCTCCGCCAACACGCTCGCGTCTCCCGCGGCCTGTGCCTGGATGAGTTGTCCGAAGGTGAACGGCCGACCGGGGATCTCGAGATCGAGGTCGGTACGTTCGAGGATCTGCAGGAAGACGCCGTTGGCGGGTCCGCCCTTGTGGTACTGACCGGTCGAGTGCAGGAAACGCGGACCCCAGCCGAACGTCGTGGGGCGACCGGAGTCGGCCGCCACGAGCTCGCGGAGCCCGGCCAGCTGCGACAGGTCGAGACGGTTCACGTACGCCTGGATGCTCACGTAGCCGTCGGCGGGAACCGTCTGCCACAGCGCCGCCAGCACGCCGGCAACCGTGCCGCTGGAGGCCAGGGCCGGGTCGGAGACGCGCACCTCGACGCCGTCGACGACGAAGGCCGGCGCGGTCGGTTCGGGGCGGGCGTCGAGCAGGCCGCGGGTGGCGACCTTCGCCGACTCGACGTCGGGCTGGTCGAAGGGATCGATGCCGATCATGCGGCCGGCGATCGCGGTGGCGTACTCCCACACGACGAACTGCGCCCCGAGCGAGCCGCTGACGAGCACCTCGCCGGTGTGCCGCTCGAAGAGGTGGAAGGCGTGGGCGTCGTCGACGAAGCGCACGACCTGGAGGTCGGCGGGCTTCGCGTCGAGCTCGGGCGAGACGGGCAGCAGCACCACGGGCAGGATGCCGGTTCCCTGCTTGCCGGTCGACTCGGCGACGAGCTGTTCGATCCAGTCGGGCAGGCCGATGAGGTGGCTGCCGTCGGTGATCAGCCCGAGCTTGTCGCGCCGCGCGACGCCGCCTCCGGCGATCGCCGCGGCGAGCACGAGGGCGGGGTTGTCGGGCGAGTCGATCGCGACCTCGAGCAGGGTGGCATCCGCCTCGTCGAGGAGGTCGCCGATGTCGACGCCGGCCAGTCCCGCGGGCACGAGGCCGAAGGCGGTGAGGGCGGAGTACCGGCCGCCGACGGTGGGGTCGGCCGTGAAGACGCGGTAGCCGTCGGCGCGGGCCGATTCCTCGAGCGGGGAGCCCGGGTCGGTGACGACGACGATGCGTCCGGCGGGGTCGATGCCCAGATCGCGGAAAGCGGCTTCGAACGCGCGCTTGGCCGAGTCGGTCTCGATGGTGGAGCCGGACTTGCTCGAGACGACGAGCACCGTCTGGGCGAGCCCGCCGGACTCGGCGTCGCCGTCGATGGCGGCGAGCACCTGTCCGGGCGAAGTCGAATCGAGGATGACCAGCGGAACGCCGGCCGACTGCGCGATGACCTCGGGGGCGAGCGAGGATCCGCCCATGCCCGCGAGCACGACGCGGGTCACGCCCTGCGCGACGAGTTCGTCGCGCAGGGCGGTGACCTCGGCCACGAGCGGGCGCGAGACGGAGACCGCTCGCACCCACCCGAGGCGACGTGACGCCTCGTCTTCCGCGGCGGCGCCCCAGAGGCTGGCGTCGCCCGCGGTGATCCCCGACGCGATGAGTGAACCGGTCAGGCCCGGCAGCTCCGCGTCGACGACCGACTTGACGTGGCCCGTGACCTTGACCGCGAAGCTCACTGGGCGGCCTGGGCGCTTCCGGCGTCGAGAGCGGTCTTGACCGTGTCCTGCAGCTCGTGCCACGAGGCGATGAACTTCTCGACACCCTCGTCCTCGAGCGTCTGCGTCGCATCGGTGACGTCGACGCCGGCCGCGGCGAGGCGGTCGAAGACGTCGTGCGCCTCGGCGTAACCGCCGGTCACGGTGTCGCCGGTGATGACGCCGTGGTCGAAGGTCGCCTCGAGCGTCTTCTCGGGCATCGTGTTGACGGTGCCGGGGGCGACGAGCTCGGTGACGTAGAGCGTGTCGGGCAGGGCGGGGTCCTTGACGCCGGTCGACGCCCACAGCGGACGCTGCACCGTGGCGCCGGCCTCGAGCAGCTTCTTCGCGCGGTCCTCGCCGAACTTCTGCTCGAAGAGCTCGTAGGCCAGGCGGGCGTTGGCGATGCC
This sequence comes from Microbacterium sp. CFBP 13617, assembly GCF_014839445.1. NCBI lineage: Bacteria > Bacillati > Actinomycetota > Actinomycetes > Micrococcales > Microbacteriaceae > Microbacterium > Microbacterium sp. CFBP 13617. Next base: position 40,440 of record NZ_JACYNW010000002.1, read on the forward strand.
GGCCTTGCCCTTGAGGGCTGCGGCTTCGTCGGTGCCGATCGCGGCCAGACGCTTGTCGATCTCGGTGTCGACGCGCGACACGAAGAACGAGGCCACGGACTGCAGGTTCGCGATGTCGTGACCGGCGGCCTGCGCCTTCTCGACACCCGCGAGGTACGCGTCGATGACCTCGGCGTAACGCTCGAGGCTGAAGATCAGCGTGACGTTGACCGAGATGCCCGCGCCGATGACCTCGGTGATGGCCGGGAGGCCGGCCTTGGTCGCGGGGATCTTGATGAGGACGTTCTTACGGTCCACGCGGGCCGAGAGGTCCTTCGCCTGGGCGATCGTGCCCTCGGTGTCGTGCGCCAGATCGGGGGAGACCTCGATCGACACGCGGCCGTCGACGCCGTTCGTGGCGTCGAAGACGGGGAGGAAGATGTCGCACGCGTCGCGCACGTCGTCGGTGGTGATCGAGAAGATCGCCTCGTCGACGCTGGCGTCGGCCGCGGCGAGCTCCTTCACCTGGCCCTCGTAGGCCTCGCCCTTGGACAGGGCGCCGGCGAAGATCGTCGGGTTGGTGGTGACGCCGACGACGTTGCGCTGCTCGATGAGCTCGCCGAGGTTGCCGGACTGGATGCGCTGGCGCGAGAGGTCGTCGAGCCAGATGCTGACGCCGGCGGCCGAGAGGTTCTCAGTGGGAGTGCTCATGGTCGTTATCTCCTCGATTACTTCTTCGCCGCAGCGAGCGACTCGCGTGCGGCCTCGACGACGGCCTCAGCCGTGATGCCGAACTTCTGGAACAGGGTCTTGTAGTCGGCCGACGCACCGAAGTGGTCGATCGCGACCGAGCGGCCGGCGTCGCCGACGATGCCCTGCCAGCTGAGGGCGGATCCGGCCTCGACCGAGACGCGGGCCTTCACCGAGGCGGGCAGCACCGACTCGCGGTACGCCTCGTCCTGCTCGGCGAACCACTCCAGCGAGGGAGCCGACACGACGCGGGCGTGGACGCCCTCGGCGGCCAGCGTCTCGCGCGCCTCGACGGCGAGCTGCACCTCGGAGCCCGTCGCGATGAGGATGACGTCGGGCTCGCCGTTCGCGGCCTCGGCCAGCACGTACGCGCCCTTGACGGCGCCGGCGGCCGAGGCGAACTCGTCACCGGATGCCGCACCCTCGCCGCGGGCGAACACGGGGATGTTCTGGCGGGTCAGGGCGATACCGGCGGGTCCGGCCGTGCGGCGCAGCATCTCGAGCCACACGACGCTCGTCTCGTTGGCGTCCGCGGGACGCACGAGGGCGAAGTTCGGGATGGCGCGGAGCGTCGCGATCTGCTCGATCGGCTGGTGCGTCGGGCCGTCCTCGCCGAGCGCGACGGAGTCGTGCGTCCAGACGAAGATGGTCGGGATGTTCATCAGCGCGGCCAGGCGCACCGGGGGGCGCATGTAGTCGCTGAAGATCAGGAACGTGCCGCCGAAGGGGCGCGTGGGCCCGTGCAGCACGATGCCGTTGAGGATCGCACCCATGGCGTGCTCGCGGATGCCGAAGTGCAGCACGCGGCCGTAGGGGTCGCCCGACCACTCGTGGGTCGACCACTCCGACGGGATGAAGGACTTGGCGTCCTTGATCGTGGTGAGGTTCGACTCGGCGAGGTCGGCCGAGCCGCCCCAGAGCTCGGGGAGCTCGGCGGCGAGGGCGTTGATGACGGTGCCGGAGGCGGCACGGGTCGACACGTCCTTGCCGGCTTCGAAGGCGGGGAGCGCGTCGGCGATGTCGGCGGGGAGCTCGCGCGCCTGCAGACGATCCCAGAGCTGCTTGCGCTCGGGGTGAGCCGCGGCCCACTCGTCGAACTTCTGCTGCCAGGCGGCCTTCTCGGCCTCGCCGCGCTCGACGAGCGCACGGGTGTGCTCGAGCACGTCGTCGGCGACGGCGAAGTGCTGCTCGGGGTCGAAGCCGAGCACCTCTTTCGTGGCCTTGAGCTCGTCGGCACCGAGGGCCGAGCCGTGGATCTTGCCGGAGTTCTGCTTGCCGGGCGAGGGCCAGCCGATGATCGTCTTGAGCACGATGAGCGAAGGCTTGCTCGTCTCGCCCTGGGCGGCCTCGATCGCGGCGTGCAGCTCGGCGACGTCTTCGACGTACTGACCGGTCTTCTTCCAGTCGACCGTCTGCACGTGCCAGCCGTACGACTCGTAGCGCTTCTGGACGTCTTCGGTGAAGGCGACGTTGGTGTCGTCTTCGATCGAGATCTGGTTGGAGTCGTAGATCGCGATGAGGTTGCCGAGTTCCTGGTGGCCGGCGAGCGACGACGCCTCGCTGGTCACTCCCTCTTGCAGGTCGCCGTCACCGGCGATCACGTACACGAAGTGGTCGAACGGGCTCTCGCCGGCGGGCGACTCGGGGTCGAACAGGCCGCGCTCGTAGCGGGCGGCGTAGGCGAAGCCGACGGAGGAGGCCAGGCCCTGGCCGAGGGGGCCGGTCGTGATCTCGACGCCGTCGGTGTGGCCGTACTCGGGGTGACCGGGGGTCAGCGAACCCCAGGTGCGCAGCGCCTCGAGGTCCTTCTTCTCGAGACCGAAGCCGCCGAGGTAGAGCTGCACGTACTGCGTGAGCGAGGAGTGACCGACCGACAGGATGAAGCGGTCGCGGCCCGGCCAATGGGTGTCGGCGGGGTCGTGGCGCATGACGCGCTGGTAGAGCAGGTACGCGGCGGGTGCGAGCGACATCGCGGTTCCGGGGTGGCCGTTGCCCACCTTCTCGACGGCATCCGCCGCGAGGATGCGGGCGGTGTCCACCGCGCGCCGATCGATGTCATCCCATTCGAAGTCCGACAACAGGGTCGCCTTTCTCGATACTGAGCGCCCGGTTTCACTTCCGACGCCGCACTCACCACCGTAGGAGTGGGAGTGGGGTGGGGTGTCGGCGCGGGGCGCGCGTTCTTCGCCAGCATAGCGAGAACGACCGGCACCGTTGCCTCTCGTGACGGGGGTCGACAGGCGGCCGGTCGTGTGGTGGACATGGCATAGAATCGTGGAGGTTCTATACGCGCTACCCCGGGGGACGATGGACATCTCGACGACGTCGCACGTCACTGCGACGACCGATCGCCGCTCCGTCGGACGCACCCTTCGGGCGTACATCGCCCTCACGAAGCCGCGCGTCCTCGAGCTGCTGCTGGTGACGACCGTGCCGGTCATGATCCTGGCGCAGAACGGTCTGCCCCACCTGTGGCTGGTGTTCGCGACCGTCATCGGCGGCTCGCTGAGCGCGGGCTCGGCGGCGGCGTTCAACATGTACCTCGACCGCGACATCGACGCGCACATGCAGCGCACCGAGAAGCGCCCCCTCGTCACCGGCGAGGTCTCTCCGCGCGGTGCCCTGGTGTTCGCCTGGTCGCTCGCGGTGGTCTCGACCGTGTGGCTGTGGGTCTTCACCAACCCGCTCGCGGCGGGACTGTCGGCCGCGGCCATCTTCTTCTACGTCGTGATCTACACGATGATCCTCAAGCGCCGCACCGAGCAGAACATCGTGTGGGGCGGCATCGCCGGCTGCTTCCCCGTGCTCATCGGCTGGTCGGCGGTCACCGGATCGCTGTCGTGGGCGCCGGTCATCCTGTTCGTGCTCGTCTTCCTGTGGACGCCGCCGCACTACTGGCCGCTGTCGATGAAGTACGCGGACCAGTACGACGAGGTCGACGTGCCCATGCTCGGCGCGACCCGCAGTGGTTCGCAGGTCGGCCTGCAGGTCATCCTGTACGCGTGGGCCACGGTGGCCTGCTCGCTGCTGCTCATCCCCGTGGCATCCATGGGCCTGGTGTACTCCGTGTCGGCGCTGGTGTTCGGCGGGTGGTTCATCTACGAGTCGCACCGTCTCTACGCGCGTGCCGTGCGCGGTGGTGAGCCGCGGCCGATGCGCGTGTTCCACGCGTCGATCACATACTTGACGTTGCTCTTCGTCGCGATCGCCGTCGACCCGCTGCTGCCGTTCTGACGGCGGCTCCGCACGCCGCGAAAGCGCCCACCCCGACGTGAGAGGGTGGGCGCTTTCTCGTGGGGGAGCGGGGCGGAATCGTCGGCCGACCGCGTCCGGCGTCGGGCGCGGACTCCGCAACGTCGAGAGCGCGCAGCGGGCCTGGGCGGGGTGCGGATGCCGGCGAGCCGGGCGCCGCGGACGGGCTGCCACCTCCGTGGAGACCGCGGTCGGGCGGCGGGGGTGCGCGCGAGCGCATCGGCGAACGAGACGCTCGTCGTCACGGCATCCGGTCCGGGCGACGAGGGGCACACACGAAAAAGCGCCCGCCCCGGGGATCGGGGCGGGCGCTTCGTATCGCGGTGTCAGCGACGGCTGGGATCGTCGTTCGCGTCCTGCTGCGCGGCGGCGGCGGCGGCCGGCGGAGCGGGGGTGTTCGACGACGTCTCGACGTCGGCGTCTTCGACCGCCAGGGGCGCCGCGGTCGCGGCGGGGGCGGTGTACGACGGGGTCGACGACACGTGCGGCTCGACCGAGGTCTCGTCGTCGCTCGTCCAGTCGATGGTCTCGATCGCGACGTCGGCGCGGGCACGCGTGGTCACCACGGCGGCCACGGCCAGGGCGGAAGCGATGCCGATGGCACCGGCGGCGAGGACGGCGGCGCCCACCGAAACCCACGCCTGTGCGACGTAGACGGTCACGACCGTGGCGTTGGGGTCGTTGACGAGGGCTTGGATCTCGTCGACCTGACGGAAGACGAGGACGAGTCCGCCGATCACTGCGGCGAGCGACGCGACCACGAGCACCCAGAACGGGATGCTGGTCACCAGGCGGGGACGGGTCTGCATGAGATGAACTCCTTGTCGTACCGTGCTCCGGGGATGCACGACGGCTGTTTCCGGTACCGGGGCACCGGGAGGGGATCCGGGCCTCTCAGGGCACCGGAAGTCCCACAGTGTCGCACGGGTCGGGGTGTCGGCTAGGGGACGCCGATGAATCGCCTATGAGGGTATAAGGGCCGCGGGCTGCCGGGGCGACCGCGCGGACGAGGGTGGCCTCCCCGCGGAAACGCGCGAGAAGTGCCGCCCCGAAGCGATTCTTCCGGCCTCAGCCGCGTGCGGCCGCCGTCTGGCGCGGGGGCGCGGGGCGTTCGGTGACCGCGGGCTCCTTGAGGCGCAGCACGACCACCGTCATGGTGGCCGCGGCGAGGGCGGCGAGCACCATGTGCGTACCGACCGCGATCTCGGGCAGGCCGTTGCGGGCCTGGTACAGGCCCACCGCGATCTGCACGAGCTCGACCGCGAGCAGCGCCGTCGCCCACCGTCGTACGCCCAGGCGCAGGCGCCACGCGAGCACCACCACGATCAGCGTGAGGAAGAACAGCGCGTAGCCCGGCCACGCGTGCACGTGTTCGAGCACCTGGGCGTCGAAGCCGTTGCGCACCGAGGCTGCATCGCCCGAGTGCGGCCCCGCTCCGGTGGTGAGCACGCCGAACACGATCGTGAGGGCGAGGACGGCGGTCGTCGTGTGCACGAGACCGGCGAACCAGTGGGGCACCGCGAGCGTACGCGGGCCGGCGGGCGCGTTCATCAGCACCAGGAAGGCGGCGCACACCGCCACCAACGACACCGAGGCGACGTAGTGGAACCCGACGATGAAGGGGTTCAAGCCGGTCAGCACGGTCACGCCGCCGACGAGCGCCTGAGCGACGACGCCGCCGAGCACGATGAGCGACAGGACGAAGAGGGCGCGACGCTCGCGACGCAGGCGCCAGACCAGCACGACGACCACGATCGCCAGGATGCCGACGAGCCCCGTCAGCGTGCGGTTGCCGAACTCGATGATGCCGTGGATGCCCATCTCGGGCGTGTTCACGATCGAGTCGGCGGTGCAGCGCGGCCAGGTGGGGCATCCGAGGCCCGAGCCGGTCAGGCGCACCGCACCGCCCGTGCCGATGATGAGCACCTCGGCGAGGAACGACAGCCAGGCGAAGACGCGCACGCGCCGATCGACATCGGTGGGGAGCCACGCGAGGAAGCGACCGGGGATCGTGGCGGCGCGGGACGAAGGGGGCGTGGTCGAGGCGGGGGACATGCGCTGGCTTCCTGGCATCGGTCCGCTCGGGCTGCGGGAACAGCGGACCTGCCGTGCCGGGAGCGGGTGTTGCCTGTAGAATCAAAGGGTCCGGGTGCAGCGCTCACGCGATCCGCACCGGAGACAGTCTAGGCGCGCAGCCAGCGCCTTCGAACGGGCCCACCAGCGACATTCCTGGGACTTCGACCGGAGTCCGGAATGCCGGGGCGGATGACACCGTTGAGGCCCGAGAAGGAGAGTGATCACCATGTCCGATGTACTCATCGACCGACCCGAGCTCGAAAGCCTGGGGCAATACGAGTTCGGCTGGCACGACACCGACGCCGCCGGTGCGCTCGCGCAGCGCGGCATCAACGAGGACGTCGTGCGCGGGATCTCCGCTCTGAAGTCCGAGCCCGAGTGGATGCTGAAGACGCGCCTCAAGGGCTACCAGCTCTTCGGTCGCAAGCCCATGCCCACGTGGGGTGCAGACCTGTCGGACATCGACTTCGACAACATCAAGTACTTCGTGCGCTCCACCGAGAAGCAGGCGCAGACCTGGGAAGACCTCCCGGAAGAGATCCGCAACACGTACGAGAAGCTCGGCATCCCCGAGGCCGAGCGTCAGCGCCTGGTTGCCGGCGTCGCCGCGCAGTACGAGTCCGAGGTCGTCTACCACCAGATCCGCGAGGACCTGGAGCAGCAGGGCGTCATCTTCATGGACACCGACACGGCGCTGCGCGAGCACCCCGAGTTCTTCGAGGAGTACTTCGGCACCGTCATCCCCGCCGGTGACAACAAATTCGCCGCGCTCAACACCGCCGTGTGGTCGGGCGGATCGTTCGTGTACGTGCCGAAGGGCGTGCACGTGGAGATCCCGCTGCAGGCGTACTTCCGCATCAACACCGAGAACATGGGCCAGTTCGAGCGGACCCTGATCATCGCCGACGAAGACAGCTACGTGCACTACATCGAAGGCTGCACGGCGCCGATCTACAAGAGCGACTCGCTGCACTCGGCCGTCGTCGAGATCATCGTGAAGAAGAACGCCCGCGTTCGCTACACGACGATCCAGAACTGGTCGAACAACGTGTACAACCTGGTCACCAAGCGGGCCGTGGCCCACGAGGGCGCGACCATGGAATGGGTCGACGGCAACATCGGCTCCAAGGTGACGATGAAGTACCCCTCCATCTACCTCATGGGCGAGCACGCCAAGGGCGAGACCCTGTCGGTCGCCTTCGCCGGTCCCGGACAGCACCAGGACGCCGGCGCCAAGATGGTGCACATGGCGCCCTACACGCAGTCGTCGATCGTGTCGAAGTCCATCGCGCGCGGCGGCGGTCGCGCGGGCTACCGCGGCGAAGTGCGCGTGGATGCCAACGCGCACCACTCCGCGAACACCGTGCGCTGCGACGCGCTGCTGGTGGACACCATCTCGCGCAGCGACACGTACCCCGCGATCGACATCCGCGTCGACGACGTGCAGCTCGGACACGAGGCGACCGTCTCGAAGGTCAGCGAAGAGCAGCTCTTCTACCTGCAGTCGCGCGGCATGCCCGAAGACGAGGCCATGGCCATGATCGTGCGCGGGTTCATCGAGCCCATCGCGCGCGAACTCCCCATGGAGTACGCCCTCGAACTCAACAAGCTCATCGAGATGGGCATGGAGGGCAGCGTCGGATGATCTCTTCGGCGACATCCGCGCCTCCCGTGTTCTCCCCTCTCGCGCCGAACGGAGTATCAGCTCAGTGACCACAGCGACCACGACCCCCGCGGATTCCGCGGCGGGTCACATCGACCCGGCCGCCCTCGTGGCATCCATCGTTCCGGTGCAGACGCGCTCGGAGCGGGCGACCTCGTTCGATCCGGCCGACTTCGGCACGCCGACAGGCCGCGAGGTGAACTGGAAGCTCAGCCCGATCGACCGGCTCGCGCCGCTGTTCGTCGACCAGGCCGGTCCCACGGGCGTCATGCAGGTCGAGGTGCACGCCCCGGCCGAGCTCGAGCAGCTGCGTCTCGGTCACGGTGACGCGCCCCGCGGCGAGCACTTCCGCCCCGAAGACCTGCCCAGCGCCATCGCGTGGTCGCAAGAGGCCGAGGCGCCGCTGCTGCGCATCCCCGCCGATGTCGAGCTGACCGAGCCGGTCGTCGTCCGCCTGACCGGCACGGGCGGCCTCGCGCACGCCCACGTGGTCATCGAGGCGCAGCCGCACTCGCGCGGCACCGTCGTGCTGCGCCACGAGGGCACGGCCCAGCACGCGCAGAACGTCGAGATCATCGTCCGCGACGGCGCCGACCTCACGGTCGTGTCGGTGCAGAACTGGGACGACGACGCGGTCCACGCCTCGGCGCACCAGGCGCGCGTCGACCGCGACGCGAAGTTCACGCACATCGTCGTCAGCTTCGGCGGCGGCGTCGTGCGCGTGAACCCGTCACTGGAGCTCTCGGGCGCCGGCGCCGAGGGACGCATGTACGGTCTGTCGTTCTCGGACGCCGGCCAGCACCTCGAGTCGCAGGTGTACCTGCACCACAAGGGCCCGCACACCGTCGGCGACGTGCTCTACAAGGGAGCCCTCCAGGGCCAGGGCGCTCGGAGCGTCTGGATCGGCGACGTGCTCATCGGACCGGATGCCACGGGAACCGACTCGTACGAGGCCAACCGCAACCTCGTGCTCACCGATGGCGCGCGCGCCGACTCGATCCCGAACCTCGAGATCGAGACCGGTGACATCCAGGGCGCCGGCCACGCGAGCGCGACCGGTCGTTTCGACGACGAGCAGCTGTTCTACCTGCAGGCGCGCGGCATCGACGAGTACGAGGCCCGCCGTCTGGTGGTGCTCGGGTTCCTGAGCGAGATCGTGCAGCGCATCGGCATCCCGGAGCTCGAGACCGAGCTCACCGCGGCCATCGAGCGCGAATTGGCCGACGGAGCCGCAGCGTGAGCGCCGCGCGCGCCTGCGCCCTCAGCGACCTCACGCAAGACGAGGCGCACCGTGTCGAGCTCGACGGCGTCGCGATCGCGGTCGTGCTCGACGGCAACGGCGAGGTGCACGCCATCGGCGACGTCTGCACCCACGGCGACATCTCGCTGTCGGACGGATTCGTCGAGGGCGAGACGCTCGAATGCTGGGCCCACGGCTCGGCGTTCTCGCTGCGCACCGGCCGCCCCCTCAACCTGCCGGCCTTCGAGCCGGTCCCCGTGTACGAGGTCGTGATCGACGGAGACGACGTGCTCATCGACACCTCCGTCACCAAGGCGACGGCCTGAGCCGCGCCCACGAACCCAGATTTACGTAAGGAACCCCATGTCTGTCCTCGAGATCCGCGACCTCCACGTGACGGTCGAGACGGAGAACGGTACGACCCCCATCCTCAACGGCGTGACGCTGACCATGCGCACCGGTGAGACCCACGCCATCATGGGCCCCAACGGCTCCGGCAAGTCGACCCTGGCCTACACGATCGCCGGACACCCCAAGTACACGGTGACGAGCGGTTCCATCACGCTCGACGGCGAAGACGTGCTCGCGATGACCGTCGACGAGCGCGCGCGCGCCGGCCTCTTCCTCGCCATGCAGTACCCGGTCGAGATCCCGGGCGTCACGGTCACCAACTTCCTGCGCACGGCCAAGACGGCCATCGACGGCGAGGCGCCGGCGATCCGCACGTGGACCAAGGACGTCAAGCAGGCCATGGGCAACCTGCGCATGGACCCCAAGTTCGCCTCGCGCAACGTCAACGAGGGATTCTCGGGCGGCGAGAAGAAGCGCCACGAGATCCTGCAGCTCGAGCTCCTCAAGCCGAAGATCGCCGTGCTCGACGAGACCGACTCCGGCCTCGACGTCGACGCGCTGAAGATCGTCTCCGAGGGCGTGAACCGCGCCAAGGAGCAGACCGGTCTCGGCGTGCTGCTCATCACGCACTACACGCGCATCCTGCGCTACATCCGTCCCGATTTCGTGCACGTGGTCGTTCAGGGCCGCATCGTCGAAGAGGGTGGATCCGAACTCGCCGACCGACTCGAGGAAGAGGGTTACGACCGTTTCCTCGAGGCCGGTACGCCGATCGACGCGTAGGATCGTTACATGACCGCAACGCTCGCTCCCGAGAAGTACGACGAGGTCACCGAGGCCTTGAAAGACGTCATGGACCCCGAACTGGGGATCAACGTCGTCGACCTGGGACTCATCTACGACCTCGCGTGGGACGACGAGAACGACGCGCTCGTCATCCACATGACCCTGACGTCGGCCGGCTGCCCGCTGACCGATGTGCTCGAAGAACAGACGGCGCAGTCGCTCGACAACGTCGTGGACCGTTTCCGCATCAACTGGGTGTGGATGCCGCCGTGGGGTCCCGAGCGGATCACCGACGACGGCCGCGACATGATGCGCGCCCTCGGCTTCGCGATCTGAGATCGCCCGACGAAACGCCCGCTCCGCTCCGGCGGGGCGGGCGTTTCGTGTGTCGCCGTCTGACGCCGACCCCCGCGTGGCGCGAGCGTGCTCGTTAGGCTTTCGGGATGAGCGTTCCCCCCTTGAAGGCCCTGCCGCTCGAGCTCCTCCGTCAGCGCAGCAGTACCAAGTGGCGCTCGTACGGGGATGACGTCATCCCCATGTTCGTCGCCGAGACCGACTTCGCCCTCGCCCCCGCGATCACCGCGGCGCTCACCCGCGCCGTCGAGATCGGCGACACCGGTTACACCCCGCCGCGTCCGGGCATCGACCTCGACTTCGCCGCGTACGCCGAGCGGCAGTGGGGGTGGCGACCCGATCCGGCGCGCATCCGGTGGACGGGTGACGTGATGATGGGCGTGGTCGAGGTGCTGCGCGCGGTCACCCGGCCGGGCGACCGTGTGATCGTCACGCCGCCGGTGTACCCGCCCTTCTACGACACCGTCGAAGAGGCCGGTGCGGTCGTCGAGCGCGTGCCCCTCGTCGACGACGGCGAGCGGTGGTCGCTCGATCTCGACGGCATCGAGCGCGCCCTCGCCGCCGGCGCCCGCTCGGTGCTGCTGTGCAACCCGCACAACCCCACCGGCACCGTGCACACCCGTGCGTCGCTCGCGGCGCTCGCGCGCCTCGCCCACCGGTACGGCGCCACCGTGGTGAGCGATGAGATCCACGCCCCGTTGACGCACGCTCCGACGACCTTCACCCCCTTCTTGGATGCCGGCCCCGAGGCCGCCCTCGTCGGGTACACCGTCACGAGCGCGAGCAAGACCTACAACCTCGCGGGTCTGAAGTGCGCGGTCATCGTGACCGGCGACGAGTCGACCGCTGAGGTGGTGCGCGGGCTGCCCTGGGAGGTCGAGTGGCGTGCCGGATTGTTCGGGGTCATCGCCAACAGGGCCGCGTTCTCGGCCGAGAGCGACGAGTGGCTCGAGGGTCTGCTGGCCGCCCTGGACGAGAACCGCCACCTGCTCGCCGACCTGCTGGCCGAGCACCTGCCGCTCGCGCGGTACCGGCCGCCCGAAGCCGGCTTTCTGGCGTGGGTCGACGTCTCGGCCTACGGCTGGGGCGACAACCCGGCACCGTACCTCCGCCGCGAAGCGGGGGTGGCCCTGCACCACGGCCCGCTCTTCGGGGAGCAGGGAGTGGGGCACGTGCGCATCAACGTCGGGTGTGCACCCGAGGTCTTGCGCGAGGCGATCGAACGCATCGGCGCGCTGGCCCGCCGCGCCTGACGCGGGCAGGCCGTCGCGCGTGGCGCGGGTGCATCGGTGCGCCGCGCCCGACGTGGGCGGGTCGCCGCGCCTGGCGCGGATGCATCGGTGCTCCGCGCCCGACGTGGGCGGGTTGTCGCGTCAGTACTCGGCGCGACCCGTGCGCCAGTAGCCCATGAACGCCACGGCGCGGCGGTCGACGCCGCGCTCGGTGACGAGGTGCCGGCGCAGCGCCTTGATCGCCGAGGCCTCGCCCGCGAGCCAGGCGTAGAGCGGGGCCTTCTTCAGCGCCGCGCCGCCCTTGGCCGTGCGGGGAACCTCCCAGAGCATGTCCTCGTCGATGTCGATCTCTTCGACCTCGTCGCCGTGGCCCTCGGGGGTGAGGGCGAAGGCCGCGTCGCGCGTCGCCGTGACCAGGTGCGCGTGGCGGTCGCCGCCCGCGCGGGCAGCGATCCGGAACGAGAAGCCCGGGTGCCGCGGGAGATACGCGCAGTCCTCGGGCGTGGGTACCTCGAGCACGACCGTGCCGGTGGCATCCGGGGGCAGCTGCTCGAGGATGACGGCGATGGCGGGAGCTGCGGTCTCGTCGCCGGCGAGCAGGTACTCGCCGGTCTGCGCGGGCGGAACGAAGTCGACGCCGAAGCTCACGTCGGTGAGGGCGATGGTGGGGGCGAAGATGAGCACCTCGTCGCCGGGGCGCGCGTTCTCGATCCACGCCGAGGCCGGTCCGATCACCTCGTGCGCGACCATGTCGATGTCGACCTCACGGTCGCCGCGTCGCACCGCCCGCGTCGTGTAGGTGCGGAAGGGCAGGCGGTGCTCGTCGGGCAGGGCGCGCCAGTCGGTCCACCAGTCCGCGCCCGTGGGCATGGCATCCAGCCCCAGGTCCTCGGTGGGGAAGACCACCTTGATGCGCTGGTCGAAGCCGGGGTCGCCGTACTCGTGCAGGTCGTCGCCGGTGAAGGTGAACCGACGGAAGCTGGGGGTGAGGTCGGTGATGCGGGCGACGCGGACGCGGAAGAACCGCGCGGTGTCAGGAGTGGAGGGCATCGAGGGTCTCCGGCGAGGCGTCGGGGGCGGGAACGCGGGGGCTCACGTGGTGGCGACCGCGGGGGAGGACGAGGGGCGTGCCCGAGACGGGGTCGGGGACGACGAGGGCATCGAGGCCGAAGACGTCGGCGATGAGCTCGGAGGTCATGACCGCGCTCGGGTCTCCGGCGGCGACGATGCGGCCGTCGCGTAGGGCCACCAGGTGGTCGGCGTAGCGCGCGGCCATGTTCATGTCGTGCAGCACCATCACGGTGGTGGTGCCGCGGTCGCGGTTGAGGTCGGTCAGCAGGTCGAGCACCTCGACCTGGTGGGCCACGTCGAGGAAGGTCGTCGGCTCGTCGAGGAGCAGGATGTCGGTCTCTTGCGCGAGAGCCATGGCGATCCACACCCGCTGGCGCTGGCCGCCCGACAACTCGTCGATGGAGCGGTCGGCGAGGTCGCTGATGCCGGTGGCCGCGAGAGCCTCGGCGACGACCTCGTAGTCGCGCGCGCTCCACCGCGCCAGAGCGCGCTGGTGGGGGTGGCGTCCCCGGCCGACGAGGTCGGCGACGGCGATGCCCTCGGGGGCGATCGGGCTCTGGGGGAGCAGACCCAGGATGCGGGCGATCTCTTTGGAGGGCCGCTCGTGCAGCGCCTTCCCATCGAGGACGACGCGCCCGGTCTTGGGGGGCAGCAGGCGCGCGAGGGCGCGCAGCAGCGTGGACTTGCCGCACCCGTTCGCACCGACGATGGCGGTGATCCGCCCGGCGGGCAGCTCGAGGTCGAGCTCGTCGATGATCGTGCGGTCGCCGTACGAGAGGGTGAGCTTCTCGGCCGAGAGCGTGCGGTTAGCAGTCACGAGAGGCCTCCCCGGTCGGCGTGGGTCGGCGGGACGGTGCTTCGGGTCGCGATCACAGCGAGCCTCCGGAACGGTTCGTTCTGATGAGCAGGTAGATGAGGTAGGGGGCACCGAGCACGCCGGTGATGACGCCGACGGGGTAGCGGTTGTCGAAGGCGAACTGGCCGATCAGGTCGGAGACCATCACGAGCAGCGCCCCGACGAGTCCCGCGGGCAGCAGCAGCGAACCGCCCGGGCCGATGAGTCGCGCGGCGATGGGGCCGGCCATGAAGGCCACGAAGGCGATGGGACCGCTCGCGGCGGTGGCGACGGCCAGCAGCACGACGGCGCCGACGATGAGCAGCAGGCGCGTGCGCTCGACGCGCACGCCCAGCCCCGCCGCGGAGTCGTCGCCGAGGCGCAGCACGGCCAGACCACGGGTGTTCGCGACCATGAGCGGCACGATGACGACGACGGCGATCGCCAGGGGGAGCAGGCGCCCCCATGAGGCGTTGTTCAGGCTGCCGGTCAGCCACTGCATCGCGGTCTGCAGGTCCCAGTTGGCCGCGCGGGTGAGCATCCAGGTGGTGACGCTGTCGAGCATCGCGGCGACGCCGATCCCGATGAGGACGAGCCGGGTGCCGGTGAAGGCTCCGCGGCGCGAGAGCAGGTAGATCGCTCCCGCGGTGCCCAGGGCGCCGACGAGGGCGAAGGCCGAGACCGCGGCATCCGAGAGAGAGAAGCCGACGATGGCGACGACGGCGAAAGCGCTCGCCCCCGACGAGATGCCGATGATGTCGGGGGAGGCCAGGGGGTTTCGCAGCATGGTCTGGAACGTCACGCCCGCCATGCCGAAGGCGAGGCCCGCGAGAAGACCGAGGCTCGCGCGGGGGAGGCGCAGCTCGCCGATGGTGAAGGACGCGCCGGGCACGGTCTGCCCGAGGAGCACCCGCACGACCTGGTCGGGCGTGTAGAAGGTGTTGCCGACCATCAGGGTGATGACGAAGGTGGCGACCACGGCGGCGACCAGGATGCCGGTGACCGTGGTGCGTCGACGGGCGCGGCTGCGTCGGCCGCGTACGAGGGCGGCGACGTCGGGTGCGGCGGCTCCGGACGCGGCCGCGGCGGGCGTGGCGACCCGGGGAGTGAGGGGGGTGCGCACGGTGGTCCGGCCGTCGCGGGTGTCGTGGGCGCTCACAGCTCGCGTACTTTCTGCCGACGCACGATCCAGATGAAGAACGGCGCTCCGATGAGGGCGGTGAGGATGCCGACCTCGATCTCGGTCGGACGAGCGACGAGGCGCCCGATGACGTCGGCGCCGACGAGCAGCACCGCCCCGCCCAGGGCCGAGAAGGGGACGAGCCAGCGGTGGTCGGTGCCGATCAGCAGTCGGCAGACGTGCGGCACGACCAGACCCACGAAGGCGATCGGGCCGGCGACGGCGGTCGCCGCCCCCACGAGCACGACGGCGCCGGCCGAGGCGACCAGACGGGTGCGCCCGACGTGCTCGCCGAGGCCCGTCGCGACGTCGTCGCCGAGCGCGAGGGAGTTCATGCCGCGCGAGCACAGGAGGCAGACCAGCGCGCCGGCGGC
Source organism: Microbacterium sp. CFBP 13617 (assembly GCF_014839445.1). Lineage (NCBI taxonomy): Bacteria > Bacillati > Actinomycetota > Actinomycetes > Micrococcales > Microbacteriaceae > Microbacterium > Microbacterium sp. CFBP 13617. The sequence continues at coordinate 55,583 of NZ_JACYNW010000002.1, forward strand.
CAGCACGGGGATCACGACCTGCACGCGGTCCCACGTGGCGCCGCCGATACCGCCGATCTGCCAGAACCTGAACGTCTCGAGCAGATCCACCCGGGGGAGCAGGATCGCACTCGAGAGCGATCCGAACGCGGCCGTGGTCGCCGCTCCCGCGAGGGCGAGCTTGAGCGGGGTCGCGCCTCCGCGTCCGAGCGAGCCCACGGTGTAGACGAACACCGCGGCGACCGCCGAGCCCACGATCGCGAAACCCAGGTAGCCGAACGAGCTCGACAGGCCGAAGAAGGCGATGCCGGTGACGACCGCGAGCGAGGCTCCGGCGGACACACCGAGGATGCCGGGGTCGGCGAGCGGGTTGCGGGTCACGGCCTGCATCGTGAGACCGGCCATGGCCAGGGCCGCGCCGACGAGCAGGCCCAGGACGGTGCGGGGGATGCGCGTCGTCACCGCGGCTTCGCCGACCCCGGTGCCGCCGGTGAAGGCCGAGACGATCTCGGTGATCGACACGTCGCGCGTGCCGAAGGCGACGGATGCCACCGACACCACGACCACGCCCACCGTGAGCACCAGCAGCCAGAGGAGCCGTCGGCTCGCCGGGCGCCGCAGGGAAGCGGCATCCGGGAGCACGTCGACGACGGTGGAGCGGGAGGTCACGATGGGCGCGGTCCGGTGTGCGGGGTGGGGGATCAGCCGACGGCGGCGGTGAGCAGGTCGAGGTACCGGCTGAAGCCCCAGCTGATCGACAGCGGCGAGGGGTTCGCCGAGGCCGCGAGGGGCGTGCCGTCTTCGAGGACCGCGATATGGCCGGCGGCGATGGCGGGGATCTTCGACAGCAGCGGGTCGGCCTGCAGCTGAGCGACGGTCGAGCCGTCGGTGTTGCCGTAGGTGATCCACAGGCCCACGTCGCTGAAGGTATCGGCCTCTTCAGCGCTGATCTCGCTGTAGAACGCGTCGATCTCAGCCGAGGTCTTGCTCACCTGTGCGGGCACGGGCATGCCGAGCTCGTGCAGGTAGCCCGCGCGCGGGTCGTGCGAGGTGTAGTAGGTGATCTTGCTCATGTTGGTCGGGTCGGTGAACGCGAACAACGGCGCGACGTCGGCGAGGGCGGGATGGGCGTCGAACGCCTCCTGCGACTCGGTCTTGATCTGGTCGATGAGGGCGTCGCCCTCGCTCTCGAGCCCGAGGGCCTTCGAGTTGAGCTGGATCATCTGGTCGAGCGTGGTTCCCCAGGCGGCGTCGGGGTAGGCGACGACGGGGGCGATCTTCGACAGGGTGTCGTAGTCCTCCTGCGTCAGGCCGGAGTACGCGGCGAGGATCACGTCGGGCTGCGTGTCGGCCACGGCCTCGAAGTCGATGCCGTCGGTCTCGTCGAAGAGCACGGGGGTCTCACCTCCCAGCTCGGTCAGCTTGTCTTCGACCCAGGGGAGGATGCCGTCGCCGTCGTCGTCGCCCCAGGTGGCCTTGGCCATGCCCACGGGCACGATGCCGAGGGCGAGGGGGACCTCCTGGTTCGACCACGCGACGGTGGCCACGCGCTCGGGCTTCTTCTCGATCACGGCCTGGCCGAGGGCGCTGTCGACCGTGACGGGGAACACGCTGTCGGACTCCTGAGCCGCCCCGCCTTCCGACGTTGCGGGCGAGCCGGCGCAGCCGGCGAGAACGAGGGCGGAACCGGCGGCGAGAGCAGCCAGGGCGCGGAATCGGGACACAGAGAGCCTCCTGTGATCTAAGTAAGGACAGGCTTAGCTTATGTCCTCGATCGGGTGAGAACGCAAACCCGCGGCCCCGCTCCCGCGCCGATCGTCTCGACACCGAGGTATCGACGGCGACCACCCCGCGCCCGGATCGGGTGCGCGTCCACGACCGCCGGGACGGGGCTTTCGGGGCGCTGTCGGAATGCGTGCAGGAAGCCGCCGTATACTGGGTGGCTGGCCTGCTGGGCCACCCACCCCCAACCCCGAAGAACGGACGTTCGCTGTGCTCGCCGTGCACGACCTCGAGATCCGCGTGGGTGCCCGCGTGCTCATGTCCGACGTGGCGTTCCGCGTCTCCGACGGCGACAAGATCGGCCTCGTCGGGCGCAACGGCGCGGGGAAGACGACCCTGACCAAGGTGCTCGCGGGCGACCTGCTCCCCGCGAACGGCGGCGTCGACCGCGTGGGCGAACTGGGTTACCTGCCGCAGGACCCCCGCTCGGGCGACCCCGAGATGCTGGCCCGCACGCGCATCCTCGACGCCCGCGGCCTCGGCTCGCTGGCGCTCGGCATGCACGAGGCCTCGATGGCGATGGGCGACGACGACCCCGCCGTGGCCGCGAAGGCCATGAAGAAGTACGGCACCCTCACCGAGCAGTTCGAGGCGCAGGGCGGGTACGCAGCCGAGGCCGAGGCGGCATCCATCGCCCACAACCTCTCTCTTCCCGACCGCATCCTCGAGCAGCCGCTGAAGACCCTCTCGGGAGGACAGCGTCGCCGCATCGAGCTCGCGCGCATCCTGTTCTCGGACGCCCAGACGATGATCCTCGACGAGCCGACCAACCACCTCGACGCCGACAGCGTCGTGTGGCTGCGCGAGTTCCTCAAGGGGTACAAGGGCGGGCTCATCGTGATCTCGCACGACGTGGAGCTGGTCGGCGAGACGGTGAACCGCGTGTTCTACCTCGACGCGAACCGTCAGGTCATCGACGTCTACAACATGAACTGGAAGAACTACCTGCGCCAGCGGGTGGCCGACGAGGAGCGCCGCAAGAAGGAGCGCGTCAACGTCGAGAAGAAGGCCACCGCTCTGCAGCTGCAGGCGGCGCGCTTCGGCGCGAAGGCCTCGAAGGCCGCGGCCGCGCACCAGATGGTCGCGCGCGCCGAGAAGATGCTGTCGGGACTCGACGAGGTGCGCGCCGAAGAGCGCGTGGCGAAGCTCCGCTTCCCCAAGCCCGCGCCCTGCGGAAAGACCCCGCTCATGGCATCAGGACTGTCGAAGTCGTACGGCTCGCTCGAGATCTTCACCGACGTCGACCTCGCGATCGACCGCGGCTCCCGCGTGGTCATCCTGGGCTTGAACGGTGCGGGGAAGACGACGCTGCTGCGTATCCTCGCCGGTGTCGACCAGCCCGACACCGGTCAGCTCGAGCCCGGGCACGGCCTGAAGGTCGGCTATTACGCCCAGGAGCACGAGAACCTCGACGTGAATCGTTCGGTGCTCGAGAACATGATGTCGTCGGCGCCGCACATCACCGCGACCGAGGCCCGCAAGGTGCTGGGCTCGTTCCTGTTCGTCGGCGACGACGTGCTGAAGCCCGCCGGGGTGCTCTCGGGCGGCGAGAAGACCCGTCTGTCGCTCGCGACCCTCGTGGTGTCGTCGGCGAACATGCTGCTGCTCGACGAGCCCACGAACAACCTCGACCCGGCCTCGCGCGAAGAAATTCTCGGGGCGCTCTCGCACTACGAGGGTGCCGTCGTGCTCGTCTCGCACGACGAGGGGGCCGTCGAGGCGCTGAACCCCGAGCGCGTGCTGATCCTGCCCGACGGCGTCGAAGACATCTGGGGTCGCGACTACGCGGACCTGATCACGCTGGCCTGATCACGCTGGTCTGATCGCGCCGGTCTGATCGCGCTGGTCTGATCACGCTGGCCTGAGCGCGGTCGTCACGAACGCGCCCGTTGCTGACGGCGTCCTCGATTGCGGAGCTGACTGCGCGCGGCGGCGGTCGAGGCCCGTCGCGCTCACCTCGCGTCGAGCAGGGCGTCCTCGTCGTCGGCATCGCGGTCGCGGGGGAGCTTGCGCGAGCGGTGCAGGGCGACCGGGTCGACGCGGCGGCGGCCCTCGTCGGCGCGCACGGGCGCGGCGGCGGGAACGACGTCGTCATCGTCGTCTTCGGCGTCCTCGCGGCGCAGGCGCCGTTCGCTCACGATCACGTAGGTGATGAACCCGAAGCCCATGAGGGCGAAGAGGATCCACTGGATCGCGTACGACAGGTAGGGGCCGGGATCGTTGCTCGGGGGGTCGACCGTCAGCGGCGCGGTCGCCGGGGCGGGGGTCTCGGACATCAGCAGTCCGTACGCGCCGGGCTCGAGGGGACCCGTCTGCTCGGCCACGAGACCGAGGTTGATGGTGGGAACCTGGCCGGCTTCCGCGGTGCGGCCCGACGTGGGGGCGGCCTCGCCCGGACGGAGGCGGACCTCGACGGTCACCTCGCCGGACGGCGGGTCGGGGATGTCGTCGGGGAGCGACTGGCTGTTGCCGGGCGGGAGCCATCCGCGGTCGACGAGCAGCGTGCGTCCGTCGTCGAGGCGGAAGGGCACGAGCTGCTCGTAGGCGGCGGAGCCGCCGTGGGCGCGGTTGCGCACGAGGAGCTGTTCGTCGGCGAGGTACCGGCCCTCGAGGCGCACGGGCCGCCACTCGTCGGAGGGGGTGAGCTCCGCGCCGGGCGCGAGCAGATCGCCCAGGGCGACCGGGGTGGCGTCGTAGTTGTTCGCCACGAGCTCCAGCTGTTCGCTGCGCTCGGCATTGCGCGAGAACTGCCAGTTCGACAGGAAGGCGCACGCGATCGCGAACAGGATCGCCACGCCGACGTACATGGCCCAGCGCGCGGCGGCGGGGGTCTCGCGGGCGCTCACGCCGCACCGTCCCTCTGCCGCGTCTCGCGCGCGCTCACCTGCAAGCTTTCGGCCACGCCTTCCAGCGTACGTCGATCGGCGGCGTGCGCGAGTTCATCCCGCGTCTCGCGCGAGGGCGGCGACGTCGACCGGAAAGTCCCGGGCGTGGAGGAACTCGCGGAGATAGGCCACGTGGGCGTCGCAGGCGACCCAGGTCTTCCTGCGGTCAGCGGCGTGGATGCGGGGATTGCGCCAGCCGATGACCCAGACGGCGGTGTCACGGCATCCGGCCCGCGAGCACTCGGCGGCGGCCTCGGTCACGACCGGTCGTCGCGCGGCGGGGCGAGACGCGGGCTCTCGGCGATGCGGATGACGAGCGGCTCGTCGGCGGCGGGAGCCGGCGTCGGCGCGGCCGCCCGCGGTGCGTCGATGGCGCGTTCGGGGTTGATCGCGGTGCTCGGTGCGGCGTCCTGGCCGACGTTCGCCACGATCACGGCGAGGTAGGGCAGGAAGATCGCCCCCGCGGCGAACACGAAGGTGTACCAGCCGTAGGGAGTGATGACCGCCATCGCGATGAAGCAGGCGATACGGATCCCCATCATCACCATGTACTTGGTGAAACGGGAGTCGGCGTCGTCCCGGGGTGCCTTCGGGAGCGACGTCGCGGATTGGGCACGGGACGGTGTCTTCACAGTGAGACCACAGTACGCCCGTCACGAACGCACGGGGTGGGCGGACGCCACGTCTGTTCGACGTCGTGACAAGCGCGTCGCCCCCTCCCCGTGCGGTCGGCGCGGGAGGTGCCGCGGCCTCAGGAGTATCGCGACCCGGGTGCGCTCGCGAGCGCTCCGATGAAGATCGCGAACGCGATGATGGCCAGCACGCCGAGGGCGAGCGTGGCGTAACCGATGATCACGCCGGCAAGGGCGAGGCCGCGGCCCTTCTCTCCCCGGGACTTGATCTGCGAGAGCGAGATGTGCCCCATCACCACCCCGGCGATCTGGCCGATGACCGGCAGCACGAACACCCCGGCCAGCGACGCGATGAACGAGACGATCGCGAGGGTGTTGGTGCGCGCTGCGGCGTAGCCGTAGCCGTAGGCGGGCGCACCGTAGGCCGCGGTCGCCTGGTCGTACGCGGGTGCACCGGAGGGGGAGTCGTATGCCGGGGCGCCGTAGGCGGGGGCCCCGTAGGCCGGTGCGCCGTAGGTGGATGCCGCGTCGCCCGCCACGTCATAAGGCGGGGTGGCGGGGGCACCGTACGCCGGGGCGGCCGGGGCGGAGCCGTACGGCGCGTCGGGAGCGGCACCGGGGGCCGGAGCCGGGGTGGCCGGGGCCTCGGAGGCCAAACCGGATGCCGACGGGGCACCGTCGCTCGGCGCGGCGTTGCCGCCGTCGAACGGGCTCGCACCGGGAGAGGGGTCGCCCGTCGGGGGAGCGTACGGCGATACCGGCAGCCCGGAGGCGTCGGCGCTGGCGTCGGACGAACCGGCGGGCTGGTTCGGGTCGGTCGTGCGGTCGTCGCTCACGGGGTCCCTTTCATCGTGCGTCGCTCCAGAGTTCCAGCGCCGCTCGGGCCGTGTCAAACCTCGGGGCTCGCGGGAGGCGGGCGGTGGTGTGGTGGGGGCGCGCGGAGAGGTGGCGTCGGGTTCCCCCGCGCCCGTCGTCGTGGGGGCCATGCTCCGCGCCCGGCACCCGCGCTCCGCGCCTCATGCCTGCGCCCTGCGCCTCACGCCTGCGCCCTGCGCCTCACGCCCGCACCCACCCCCGCGCTCCGCGGCCCGGACGTCGGCTCGGTAGGCTGAGTCGGTTCCGTCCCTCGCAAACGCAGGAGTCTCACCCATGTCTCAGGACCGCGTCGTCGTCGTCACCGGTGGAAACCGGGGCATCGGTCGTGCCATCGCCGAGCGGTTCGTCGCGGAGGGATGGCGTGTCGCCGTCACCGCGCGTTCGGGCGAGGGCCCCGAGGGCACTCTCACGGTGCGCGCCGACGTCACCGACGCCGCCGCCGTGGACGCCGCCTTCTCGCAGGTGGAGGCCGAGCTCGGACCGATCGCCGTGGTCGTGGCCAACGCCGGCGTCACGAAGGACACTCTGCTGCTGCGCATGACCGAGGACGATTTCGACAGCGTCGTGAACACGAACCTCGGGGGAGCGTTCCGCGTGGTCAAGCGTGCCTCGAAGGGCATGCTGAAGGCACGGTGGGGCCGCGTCATCCTCATCTCCAGCGTCGTGGGACTGTACGGTTCGGCGGGTCAGATCAACTACGCGGCGTCGAAGAGCGCGCTCGTCGGTTTCGCCCGCTCACTCACGCGCGAGCTCGGGGCGCGCGGGATCACCGCGAACGTCGTCGCTCCGGGCTTCATCGAGACCGACATGACGGCCGAGCTTCCGGCCGACACGCAGGCCGACTACAAGAAGAGCATCCCCGCGGGGCGCTTCGCCTCTCCCGACGAGGTCGCCGGTGTCGTCACCTGGCTCGCCGGCGATGACGCCGCCTACATCTCGGGCGCCGTGATCCCGGTCGACGGCGGCCTCGGCATGGGGCACTGACGAGGGCGGACCCTCGTCGCTCTGAGGACACCGTCCCGCGTCGGTACCGGCCGGCTCGTCAGCCGATCGCCGCGTCGATCGCGCTCGCCAGCGCATGCGGCTGAGCGAACTGCGGCCAGTGACCGCCGGGCAGCTCGACGATCTCGAGGTCGTCGATCGCGTTCATCTCGGCTGCCCACGGAGGTGACCCGGCGAGCGTCGCGCGCAGGTCATCGGCCGACAGGGTGCACGTCACGACGGTGACCGGGATGCCGTGACGGCGGTCGTCGTGGAGCGAGATCGGGTCGGTGGGGATACGCGCCGGAACGGAAAGCATCTCGTCGTCGGCTCGCCGGCGCGCGTCGGCGTCGAGGTCGGCGACCTCGACCTCGTCGAACGAGGCCCAGCCGGGGAAGGGCACGACGCCGTCGACGACTGCGAACTCCCAGATCCCTGCGCCGTCGGTGGGAGCGAACGTGTCGACGAGGATGACGCGAGCGACGCGCTCGGGGCGTGCGTCGGCCGCGCCCCAGATGACGTTGCCTCCTCCGGAGTGCCCGACGAGGACGACCGGCTCGTCGCCCTGATCGATCACGCGGGTGACGTCGGCGATCCAGTCGGCGATACCGAGGTGCGCGGAACCGCTCGCGGCGATGCCCACGCCCGGCAGGGTGAGAGCTCGCGGACGGTGACCGAAGTGGGTGAGGTGGTTGGCGACCGTGTCCCAGGACGACGCGGTGAGCCAGAGCCCGGGAACGAGGACGATCTCCATGCCTCGAGGGTAGGACGCCCCACCGACATCGGCCAGGGGCGACCGGACGCGGGGCGCGGTGAGCCGGAGCCCGGTGCCGTCGAGGGGCTCGCTCACCTCGTCGATCGCCCGCAGGCAGGATCACGCGGGCGGGTGTGAGCCCCGTTGCGTCAGCGCGGCAGCAGCGCGATGACCTGGGCCAGGTCGACGTCGCCGATCACGAGGTCGGCGCGCTCGCGCACGGCGGGCTTGGCGTTGAACGCCAGACCCAGGCCCGCGGTCGCCATCATCTCGAGGTCGTTCGCGCCGTCGCCGATCGCGAAGGTGAGCGAGAGGGGCACGCCGTGTTCCGCCGCCCAGGCGCGCAGCGTCTCGGCCTTCGCCGTGGCATCCACGATCGCGCCGTCGACCTCGCCGGTGAGCGCGCCGTCGGCGGTGACGAGCCGGTTGGCGCGCCAGACGTCGACTCCCAGGTCGGGGGCGACGGTGTCGAGCACCTCGTGGAACCCGCCCGACACGACGCCGACGACCCCACCGCGCTCGTGCACGGCGGCGATGAGTTCGCGCACGCCGGGCGTGGGTTCGATGCGGGCGATCGCCCGGGCGAAGGCCTCGGTCGGCACGCCCGTGAGGGCGGTGACCCGCGAGCGCAGGCTCGTGGCGAAGTCGACCTCGCCGCGCATCGCGGCCTCGGTCGCCGCAGCCACCTCGGCGCCTCGGCCGGCTTCGTCGGCGAGGAGTTCGATGACCTCGTTGCGGATCAGGGTGGAGTCGGCATCGAGCACGACGAGGAATCGGGCGGGCGCAGGCACGCGCTCGACCCTAGCGGGTCGGACCGCGGGTCCCGCGTCGCGCGGCGTCACGCGCGGTGCCGTCACCGGCATCGCCGCGTAGGCTTTCGCGGTACCCCGAACCCCTCAGAAGGGACCCTCCATGGCCGATGTCGAGAGCTTCACCCTGGATCACACCGCCGTGCTGGCGCCCTACGTGCGCCTGATCGGCACGGAGTCGGGCCCGCGCGGCGACGTCATCTCCAACTTCGATCTGCGCCTCGTGCAGCCGAACGAGCAGGAGATCCCCACGGCCGGGCTCCACACGATCGAGCACCTGCTCGCGAGCCTCGTGCGCGACCGCATCGAGGGTCTCATCGACATCTCGCCGTTCGGATGCCGCACCGGCTTCCACGTCATCATGTGGGGCGAGCCGGCGGTCGCCGACCTCGTCGACGCCATCACGGGCTCGCTGCGCGCGATCGCCGACGACGTGCAGTGGGATGACGTGCCCGGCACCGACGCGTTCAGCTGCGGCAACTACCGCGATCACAGCCTGCACAGCGCCCGCGAGTGGTCGAAGGTCGTGCTCGAGAAGGGCATCAGCCGCGACGCGTTCGCGCGCGTGGGCGTCTGATCTGACGTCGGTGCGGAGGCGGTGATCAGCCGCGACGCGTTCGCGCGCGTGGGCGTCTGAGCGTCGCCCCATAAGAACGCGGAAGGGGCGGTGACCATCGCGGTCACCGCCCCTTCCGGCATCCAGGATCCCGGCATCCGGGGTCTGGATCGCGCTCACGCGTGGACGTGCACGTCCTTGCCGACGACGGTGATGCCCGTCTCGGTGACGGTGAAGCCGCGGGCCAGGTCGCGTTCGCGGTCGACACCGATGGTGGCGCCCGGTTCGAGCACGACGTTCTTGTCGAGGATCGCGCGGTGGATGCGGGCTCCCGCGCCGACCTGCACGCTGTCGAACAGCACCGAGTCGGTGATGGTCGAGCCGCCACCCGCCAGGGCCCAGGGGCCGACGACGCTGCGCTCGAGGTGGGTGCCCGAGAGCACCGAACCGAGCGAGACGATCGAGTCGATCGCGTTGCCGATGCGTCCGACCGAGTCGCGCACGAACTTCGCCGGCGGGGCGTTGAACGTCTGGGAGTAGATCGGCCAGTCGGTGTTGTACAGGTTGAAGATCGGCAGGGTCGAGATCAGGTCCATGTGGGCGTCGTAGAACGACTCGATCGTGCCCACGTCGCGCCAGTACGAGCGGTCGCGCGGCGTGGAGCCCGGAACGTCGTTGCGCTGGAAGTCGTAGACGGCCGCTTCGCCGCGGTCGACGAACCAGGGCACGATGTCGCCGCCCATGTCGTGCGCCGAGGTCGGCAGCTCACCGTCGTGCGTGACGGCTTCGACGAGCGCATCGGCGTCGAAGATGTAGTTGCCCATCGACGCGAGCACCTCGTGCGGGGCGTCGGCGAGACCGGTGGGGTTCTGCGGCTTCTCGAGGAACGCGCGGATCTTCGTGGGGTCGGTCGGATCGGTGTCGATCACGCCGAACTGGTTCGCGAGCCCGATGGGCTGACGGATGCCGGCCACCGTGGCGCGCGCGTCGGAGGCGATGTGCGCGTCGAGCATCTGCTTGAAGTCCATGCGGTACACGTGGTCGGCACCGATGACGGCCACGATGTCGGGCTTCTCGTCGCGGATGAGGTTCATCGACTGCAGGATCGCGTCGGCCGAACCCGAGAACCATCGCTTGCCGAGACGCTGCTGCGCCGGCACCGACGCCACGTAGGCGTTCAGCATCGGCGACATGCGCCAGGTCTGCGAGATGTGGCGGTCGAGGCTGTGCGACTTGTACTGCGTGAGCACGACCAGCTGACGCAACCCCGAGTTGATGAGGTTGGAGATGGCGAAGTCGATCAGGCGGTACTGACCACCGAACGGCACGGCGGGTTTCGCGCGGTCGGCCGTGAGGGGCATGAGACGCTTTCCCTCGCCGCCGGCGAGGATGATTCCGAAGACCTTCGGCGCTGCAGGCATGGCACCACACTAGGGGTCGAAAACTCCCGCGACTACACGCGGCGCGTCGCTTGACGGGTGTACTACCGTTCGTGTCATGCGCGTCGACATCGTGACCAAGGAATACCCGCCGGAGATCTACGGCGGTGCGGGTGTCCACGCCACCGAACTGGTGCGCGCGCTGCGTGCCGAGGGCACCGAGGTGCAGGTCCGCGCCTTCGGTGCGGCGCGCGACGAGGACGACACGACGTCGTACGGCGTCCCGGCGGAGCTCTCCTCCGCGAACGGCGCGATCCAGACGCTCGGCACCGACCTCGAGATCGTCTCCGACATCGCCGGCGCCGACGTCGTGCACTCCCACACCTGGTACGCGAACTTCGCCGGACACCTCGCGTCGCTTCTGCACGGCATCCCGCACATCGTCACCGCGCACAGCCTCGAGCCGCTGCGCCCGTGGAAGGCCGAGCAGCTCGGCGGCGGCTACGCCGTGTCGAGCTACATCGAGAAGACCGCGTACGAGGGGGCCGCTGCGGTTGTCGCGGTGAGCTCGGGCATGCGCGACGACATCCTTCGCAGCTACCCCGCTCTCGACCCCGCCAAGGTGCGCGTGATCTACAACGGCATCGACACCGAGTCGTGGCATCCGGTGTCGGACGACGCGTTCCTTTCGTCGGTCGGCATCGACCCCGCGCGGCCCTCGGTCGTGTTCGTCGGGCGCATCACCCGTCAGAAGGGGCTGCCCTACTTGCTGCGCGCGGCGGAGCAGCTGCCCCCCGAGGTGCAGCTGGTGCTGTGCGCGGGGGCGCCCGACACCCCGCAGATCATGGCCGAGGTGCAGGAGCTCGTGCGTGGACTGCAGGCCACGCGCGACGGCGTCGTCTGGATCGACCGACTGCTGCCGCGGGGCGAGCTGTGCGCGATCCTCACCTCGGCGACGACGTTCGTGTGCCCCTCGGTCTACGAGCCGCTGGGCATCGTCAACCTCGAGGCCATGGCGTGCGGTGCCGCGGTCGTCGGCACGGCGACAGGGGGAATCCCCGAGGTCGTCGTCGACGGCGTCACCGGCCGTCTCGTGCCGATCGAGCAGGTGCAGGACGGCACGGGCACTCCCGTCGACCCCGAGCGCTTCGTCGACGACCTGGCCCGCGTGCTCACCGAGGTGGTGACGGATGCCGAGACCGCCCGCGCCTACGGACAGGCCGGTCGCCAGCGCGCCATCGACGACTTCAGCTGGGCGGCGATCGCCGAGACCACGGCGGCGCTGTACGCGGAGGTGGCGGGGAAGTAGCGGGCGGCGCCGTCGGGTGCGCGCGGTACGCCGAGGTCTCGGGCCTCGCGGTGCCGCGGCGCCTCACCGCGCGAGCCGCGTCGCACCCGGCCCGGCGGGTCGGGGCCAGTAGGCTAACCCCATGCCGCAGGTGCTCGAATTCTCCGATGTCGTCGTCCGCCGCAACGGTCGGGACATCGTGTCCCACCTCGACTGGACGGTCTCGGATGACGAGCGCTGGGTCGTCCTCGGACCGAACGGCGCCGGCAAGACCACGGTGCTGCAGCTCGCCGACACGCTCCTGCATCCCACCTCGGGCTCCGTCACGATCCTCGGCGAGCAGCTAGGGCGCACCGACGTGTTCGAGCTGCGTCCGCGCATCGGTTTCGCCTCGTCGGCGATGGCCCGCCGCGTTCCGCCCGAGGAGAGCGTGCTCGACGTGGTGCTCACCGCCGCGTTCTCGGTCGTGGGGCGCTGGCGTGAGGACTACGACGACATCGACGAGCGACGCGCGCTGCGGGTGCTCGCCGAGTGGAAGCTCGACCACCTCGCCGACCGCACGTTCGGCACGCTCAGCGACGGCGAGCAGAAGCGCGTGCAGATCGCCCGCGCCGTCATGACCGACCCCGAACTGCTGCTGCTCGACGAGCCCACGGCCAGCCTCGACCTCGGCGCGCGCGAGGAACTGCTCGCGCTGCTGTCGGGATACGCGCAGGCGCCCACGACGCCCGCGATGGTCATGGTGACGCACCACGTCGAGGAGATCCCCGTCGGCTTCACGCACGTGCTGCTGTTGCGCGACGGCGAGGTCGTGGCATCCGGACCCCTCGATGAGGCCCTCACCGCCGAGAACCTCTCGTCGACGTTCGGGCTGAACATCACGCTGACGCACGAAGCCGGCCGCTACGCGGCGCGCGCGGTCTGAGCGCGACCGGCGTTCGCGCGCGGGCCTGGTAGACTCTTCCGTTGGTGCCTACGGCGCCGCCGACTTTGACGTCCTGGCAGAATCCAGGGCACCACTTCTCAAAGGACCTCCCATGCAGACTGACATCCACCCCACGTACAAGGCCGTCGTCTTCCGCGACCTCGGTTCGGGCGACACCTTCCTGACCCGTTCGACGGTCTCGAGCGACAAGACGATCGAGCTCGACGGCGTGGAGTACCCCGTCATCGACGTGGAAATCTCGTCGGCCTCGCACCCCTTCTACACGGGTAAGCAGCGCATCATGGACTCGGCCGGTCGCGTCGAGAAGTTCAACCAGCGCTTCAAGAACTTCGGCGGTCGTTGATCCCCACGGATCCGTCGCGAAAGCCCCTCGTCCTTCGGGACGGGGGGCTTTTTTCGTTCTCGTCAGCGCGGCGCGGCGGGGGAGGTGTGCGGTGGGAGCGAGGGGGCGTGTAGTGCGAGCGTGGATCCGTTGGGTGCGAGCGAGGAGTCCCGCGGTGCGAGCTCGGGCTTGTCCGACAGTGCTCTAGCGTTGAGGTGTGGCTGGTGTAGGAGAGGTGGCGGTGGAAGAGCTGCCCGGGTTCGTGGCCCTCGAGTGGCGCGAGTTTCGCTACGTGCAGGTTGCCGAAGCAGCGGCGTCTTCGCGGGGATGGTTCCATGACCTCCTCGATGTCGCTGAGACTCTGCCACTGCCTGCCGAAGGTGGTTGCGTCGAGGAGCGGGTACTCGTTCGCACTCCGGATGGCTTGGTGTTCGCCGGACTCTCTTATCGGGGCGACATCGAAGGGTGGCGGCGGTACGTTGAGGCGATCGCGCGTCATCGGCACTGTGTGATTGCCTTGATCGAAGGCAACGAGTTGGCCTGTAGTGACGGTCGTCGGTATCGACTCGCGGACTGTATCCGGCGGTTTGCATAGTCGCCAGCGCCGGTCTGCCGGGGCTGTTGCGGCGTTCGCTTCGGTCTACTGGACTCCGGTCAGATGGCTGGTCCAGGCGATGACTGCGTTGAGGACGGCGACGGAGCGCGCGGGCCACGCGAAGCTGCTGCATCAGTGGCAGGAACATTGCCATCCGGTGACGCCAGGTCCACGCCGTCTGCCAGGGTCCAGACGCCCCGAACCTTCGTCAGACATGCCCTAGCCGCGCGGCACGAGCGAGCCTGACCGTTCGTACCCTCCCAGGTCGGCGCGCCGGTCGGTCCACATCCGCTGGTCGCCGCGGACGGCATCCACGAGGGCGGGATCGATGTCGGCGATGGCCACCCCCTCGCGTTCGGTGACGTCGGCGATGCGGCGGCCGAGGGGGTCGAAGATCGCCGAGCCGCCGATGAAGTCGCTCGGGGCGCCGACGAGACCGCTGTAGACGACGTAGATGCCGTTGTCGAGAGCGCGTGCGGCCAGGTGCAGGTCGCGACGGCGTTCGCCACCGGGGAAGTACGCTCCGCTGTTGAGGTAGACGGTGGCCCCTGCGGCGGCCGCGGCGGCAGCGTGCTCGGGGAAGTTCGCGTCGTAGCAGACCGACAGGGCGAGCTCGACGCCGCCGACGTCGAAGGAGTATCCACGTGTTCCCGGGGTGAAGATCGCCCTCTCGGGTGCGTGCAGGTGCTGCTTGGCGTAGGCGGGGTGAGGGGCCCAACCGGGGGCGATCAGCAGGTCGGTGAGAGTGCGGTGCTCGCCGACCTGGAGCGCGGTGTTCACGACGGCGATGACACCGGTCTCCTCGACGGCGCTCTGCAGCGGGTGCAGCCAGGCGAGGTCGTCGAGGTGCGGCAGGACGCCCGCGAAGACGGTCTCGTCGTACCCGGTGAGGAACGCCTCGGGGAAGACGACGACGTCGGCTCCCTGGGCGGAGCCCTCGGCGACGAAGCGGGCGGCACGAGCGACGTTGCGCTCGAGCGCGCCGGGAACGGCCTCAGCCTGGACGGTGGCGATGCGGCAGGTCACGGGGACAGTCTGGCAGGGAGGTGCGGGGGACTCGCGGCTATACAGGCGGGGCGGGGGTGGTGTGCGTGACTGGCGGCCTTGCGGGCGGGGCTGGGGTGGTGTGGGGGACTGGCGGCCGTGCGGGCGGGGCGGGGGTGGTGTGTGCGACTGGCGGCCTCGCGGGCGGGTCGGGCGTGATGCGCGTGACTTACGGTTTCGCGGGAGGGCGGGGGTGGTGTGCGCGACTCGCAGCCTCGGGGGCGGGGTCGGCGGGGTCGGGGGTGATGCGCGATAGGCGCCGTTCCTAGAACGGCGGGGGATCGGTGCCGTAGGTGCCGCCGAGGGGAGACGTCCAGGCCGTGGGGCCGCCGGTCGTGTGCGCGATGTCCCATCGCGACTCGTGGCGTAGGCGATGGTGATGTCGGCACTTCGGGTCGAGGTTGTCGTCGTCGGTGGTTCCGCCGTCGGCCCAGGCAGTGAGATGGTCGATGTCGCAGTCTCGGGCCGCTCGGCCGCAGCCGGGGAAGACGCAGGTGGGCGAGGTGACGCCGAGCCACCGCCGCAGCGCGGCGGGAACGCGATAGGTCTTGCGGTCGAGAACCAGCGGCGCCCCGGTGACGGGGTGGGTGAGGAGCCGGATCCACGAGGTGGCGGTGCCGGCCAGCCGCCGGGCCGTGTCGAGGTCGATGGGGCCGTAGCCCTCCAGCGTCGCGGGCTCGGTGTCGGCGCCGAGAAGGGTGAGAGCGGGAATGGTGACGACGACGGTCGCCGGGGGAGCCGCGCGGAAAGTGCGCGGTGCTGTCCCTGACGTCGGCGCGCCGGCCGGGCGCGCCTCGGCGGCCGTCGTCGCACCCTCAGCGGGAACGGGCGCCTCATCGCTCGTCATCGTGACGAGGTCGGCGAACGCATCCGCTCGCAACTGCGCCAGCGTGCGGTCTTCGTCGTCGCGCGAGCGGAGGTGACGGGCCGCCTGATCGAGCGTGGACATCACGGCTCTCGCCCGATCGGCGGGCAGGAGCGCGTGCAGCGTGGCCATGCCGTCGAGCTCGGGCGTCATCCATACGGCACGGTCGTCTGCGGCGCGACGGTGCCGGGTTTCGAGGGACTCGGCGTGGACGCGCTCGCGCACCGCCCTCGCCGCGACGAAGAACTTCGCGGGCGGGAGGATCAGCGCCCGGGCGCACGCCTCATCGTCGAAGCGATGGAAGGCCGCCGTATCGCCCGCGGGGAGGGTCGACGCCAGGCGAGCCGCGTCGACGGCGTGCTTCTCGGATATGCGACCGTCGCCGAACGCCGCCCAGAGCTGCGGACAACCGCCGACAAGCGTGCGTGCGTGGGCGGCGCGCGTTCGCACGGTCTGCTCCGAGAGGTGCAGCCGCACCGCGATCTCGGCGACGGCGGCGCGTTCCGCGAGGTCGACGCGGTCGCGCCGCACGGCTCGGGGCGTCCGCCCGCGGGCGTCGATCCAGGCGCGGTCGAGCGTGGGGTCGGGCCCGACCCAGGGCGCCGGGTCGAACGCCGCGTCGTCGAGGACCGTGAGAATCAGCCGGTACTCCTCGGCGGTCGCCCGCTGGCGCTCGCTCACGACGGTCTCGAGATGCCCCAGCCGCGCGTCGAGGTCGGAGGCCGCATCGGCCGCGCCGTGACCCCGATCGTGCGGGCTGTGGATCTCGAGGGGCGCGTCTTCATCGGTGGGTTCTGGCGCGGCATCCGTCCACCACTCGACGTCGCCGCACTCGCGCAGCGCTGCCCACTCGGCATCCAGGTCGAGGTCGTCGTCGGTCGGCCACGGCACCCCGTCGCACGCCCGGAACACCGGCGTCGGCCGGTGAGCGGGACGTGCGGTTCGGGTCATGGGAGAACGGTATCGGGGACCTCCGACATTGGCCCGGGGACGGGCGCCGGGGAGGGGGATGGATGCGGGAGCACCGCTCGCCCGGTCCGGCGGCCACCCGGGCGATGCCGGGGAGCGGGCAGAAGTCGGCTCAGGCGGAGCGGCGAGCGGGATGGATGCCGGAAGGCCCCGGAGCATCCAGGCTCGAGGTCACAGGATCGGCCAGGCCCATCGAGCGGAGCAGCCGTAGATCAGCGGACCGGCCGTGCCCCGCCGCTCGGCGCAGCTGCAGATCTACGGATCGGCCATGCCCCGTCGCGAAGAGAGCCGCACACCAACGGATCGGCCCGGCCCCACCGAGCGGAGCAGCCGCAGATCAGCTGACCGGCTGTGCAGCGTCGCGAAGAAAGCCACACCTCAGGGATCGGCCGCGCCCCGCCGCGAAGAGAACCTCACCTCAGCGGATCGGCCAGGCCCCATCGAGCGGCGCAGCCGTGGCATCCAGCCGACCGATCTTCACGAAGTACTCGCTGAGGCTCGCCGCTTGCGCGCGGGCCCAGGCGATCTGGCGGGTGTGCAGTTCGTCGAGGGTGGGTGGCATCCAGGGGCCGAACTTCTCGGCGAGGGCCAGGGCGAGACGGCCCGCGGCGACCGCGTCGGCGCAGGCCTCGTGGGCGGATTCGAGCGGTACGGCGTAGTGCTCGGCGACGACCGACAGCGTGCGCTTGCCGCGCCGGTACCGGTCGTACGTCTTGTCGACGACGAGCGGGTCGATCACGGGCGCGGGGGAGTGGATGGGCTCGACACCGTGACGCAGGGCCTCGTACTTGAGCATCGAGAAATCGAACGGGGCGTTGTAGGCGACGACGGGGACGCCGGCGGCGAACAGCGCGCCGAGCGCTTCGACGACCTCGGCCACCACGCGCGGGGCGGGCTCTCCCTCGGCGCGCGCGTGCGCGGTGGTCACGCCGTGGATCGCGGCCGCACCCGCGGGGATCTCGATGCCGGGATCGGCCAGCCAATCGCGGGCGTCGACCACCTGTCCGTCGGCGTCGAGCACGCCGACGTGCGCGGTGACGATGCGGTCGTTCACGACGTCGACACCGGTGGTCTCGAGGTCGAAGACGCCGACGACACGCGTCCACTCGGGAGTCTGGAAGAGCGGGAGCGGCTCGGCCTGCCACAGGGTCATGCGCCCACGGTAGAGCGGGGCTCCGACATGGCCGCCGAGGCGCGCAGGCCCGAAAGCGAAGAGGCCGGGGTCACGGGGTCCGGCGCCCGCGCCCGCTCCGCCCGGCACGGCGATGTCGGACCCTGCTCGTAGACTTCACGGATGCCGAACCCCTATGCCGCGCAGCTCGCCGAGATCCCCGTCGTGCGGCGCGAGGTCGCCCTGCTCGGCGGAACCACGGCGTACTGGGTCTACGGCGACGACACCGCGACGACGACGATCGTGGCGGTGCACGGGTTCCGCGGCGAGCATCACGGGCTCGATCCGGTCGTGGCGCATCTTCGCGGCATCCGGGTCATCTCGCCCGATCTCCCCGGCTTCGGTGAGACCGCCCCTCTCGTCGGGCACGCGCACGACCTCGACACGTACGCCGAGTGGCTGCGGCAGTTCGTCGAATCCGTCGCTCCGGATGCCGTCGTGCTCGGCCACTCGTTCGGATCCATCGTGGCGTCGGCCGCGGTCGCCGGTGGGCTCTCCACCCCGAAATTGATCCTGGTGAACCCGATCGGGGCGCCCGCGCTCGAGGGGCCGCGGGGGGTCCTCACGCGTCTCGCCGTCTTCTACTACCTCGCCGGGGCGAAGCTGCCGCGCCCGGTGGGCGAGGGGCTGCTGCGCAACGGGATCATCGTGCGCGTGATGAGCAACGCCATGGCGAAGACGCGCGACCCCGCGCTGCGTCGCTTCGTGCACGAGCAGCACGACGAGTACTTCTCGCGATTCGCCGATCGCGACGTGCTGCACGAGGCCTTCGTGACGAGCGTGTCGCACGACGTGCGGGCCTTCGCGCCGCGCATCGCCCAGCCGACGCTGCTCATCGCCGCCGAGAAAGACGACATCACGCCGATCGAGGCCGAGCGGCACCTCGCGACGCTCTTTCCGAACGCCGAGCTGGTCGAGATCCCCGAGGTCGGGCACCTCATCCATTACGAGACGCCCCGGGCGGCGGCATCCGCGATTCGGGAGTTCCTCGCCTAGGGCGGAGATTCTGCGGTCCGGCGGGCTCTTTGTGGAGGGGGCCGCGGGTTGTCAGGCCGGCGGGTCGGCCCTGCGCTTCGGTGAGCACCTCGTCGACGAGGTACCCGCGGGGCGTCAGACCGGCGCGTCGGCCTTGCGCTTGCGGTACGCGTTGACGTTCATGCGGTTGCCGCAGTTGCCCGCGTCGCAATAGCGCTTCGATCCGTTCTTCGAGAAGTCGACGTACACGCCGTTGCAGTCGTCGGCGTCGCACACCCGCACGCGCCCGTACTCATCCGCGCGGATCACATCGACGAACGCGAGCGCCGTCTCGACGAGGATGCGCGTGGCCAGCGGATCGGCCGGGTCGCTCGCGTGGATGTGCCAATCGAGCCCGTCGTGCCGAACGAGCTGAGGAAGGGCGCGGCCGTCGGCGAGCATCGCGTTCACAAGGGGCACCGCCCCGTCGCGGTCGACGCTCCAGAGGGGCAGCAGGCGTCCACGGATGCCGCGGACGGCGGCGAGCTCGCCCGCGTCGCGGGTGCGGGATCCGGTGTACCCGTGCCGCTCGATGAAGGCCTCGAGGTCGGACACGTCGGTGAGCGTGTCGGCACCGCTGGTGTCGGTCTGCGGCAGGGTGTTGACGAGTTCCACGGCGGCGCGCAGCACGAGCTCCGTGTCACGAATGAAGATCATGTTGACTCCTGACATGTCGAGGTCGTACTGTCACGAGTGTAAACGTTCTTCACTCCTGACAGCAGGCATCGCATGACCACGTCGTCCGTCACCCTCCCGCGCCCCACCCATCGCGGATCCAGCGCCGTCACCGGCCTCGCGATCGCGGTCGCCTCGGCCCTCGCCTTCTCCTCCAGCGGCCCGTTCGTCAAACCGCTGCTCGACGGCGGGTGGTCGCTCGGCGCGGTGCTGCTCGTGCGCATGGGCGTCGCCGCCCTGCTGCTCTCGCCGGCGCTCCTGCTCGCGATCCGACGGCAACGCGGGTTCCTGCGCCGTCACGGCCTGCTGATCGTCTCGTTCGGTCTCACCGCCGTCGCCGGGTGTCAGCTGTTCTACTTCGCCGCCATGCAGCGCATGCCCGTCGCCGTGGCACTGCTCATCCAGTACATCGCCCCCGTGCTGATCGTCATCGCCGTCTGGGTGCGCACGCGCCGTGCGCCGTCGAGAGCGGTGCTGATCGGCTCGGTCGTCGCGATGGCCGGCCTCGTGCTCGTCGTCGACATCAGCGGAGCCCGATTCGACCTGCTCGGCACGATCTTCGCGCTATGCGCGGCCGTCTGCGCGGCGGCGTACTTCGTCATCGCCGGACGCGCGGGCGACGACCTCCCCCCGCTCGCCCTCGCCGCGGGCGGCCTGCTCACGGGCACGCTGCTCATGGGCGTGCTCGTCGGCACCGGGGTGCTGCCGTTCGCCGCGCCCTCGATCACGGTGACGCTGGCGGGGCTGGAGCTCCCCGGCATCCTGCCCCTGCTGTGGGTCGGCGCGGTCGCCACGACCGTGGGGTACGCGCTCGGGGTGATCGCGGTGCCGCTCATCGGGTCGAGGCTGGCGTCGTTCGTCGGGCTCAGCGAGGTGCTCTTCGCCCTGGGCTTCGCGTGGCTGCTGCTCGGTGAGACGCCCGCCCCGATCCAGTTCGTCGGCGGAGCGTTGATCCTGGTCGGGGTCGTGCTCGTGCGATTGGATGCCGCGAGTCCGGCCGAGCGGAGCGCCGAGACGGCGAGCATCCCGGTGGTGCCGTCGCCGTAGGGCGGTGCGGCGGTGTGAGGCCGGTGCGTGAGCGCAGTCTGAGCCGCCCGCCCCTGACCTAGATGTCCTCGCGCGCCAGCTGCATGAGCGGACCCACGCGGTAGCCGATGACCTCGCCCATCACGAGCGAGGTCTCGGTGCGCTCGACGCCCTCGATCGCGAGGATCCGCGCGTCGGTGTCGAAGAGGTGCTGCGTGTCGCGGCAGGCGACGCGCACGAGAAGGTCGACCTGGCCGCTGAGGCCGTGGGCCTGCAGCACCTCGGGCACCTTCGCGAGCTCCGCGCGGATCGCCGGTAACTCGGCCTGGCGCACCGTCACCTGCAGGAACGCCTCGATCGGGAAGCCCAGGGCCTCGGCCGACAGCGTGCGCTCGTACGACAGGAACACCCCGCCGCGTTCGAGGCGGCTCATGCGCGCCTGCACGGTGTTGCGCGAGAGGCCGAGCTTCTCGGCGAGTGCCACGACGGTGGCCCGCGGATCGGCGGCGAGGGCGCGGAGGAGGTCGAGGTCGACCGCGTCGAGCTTGCTCATGCTGCGAAACATTAGCAGCGGCGCGACCGTTCGCAATGGGCAGTGTGCTCAATATGACGGCGAGGTCTTGAGCGGGGTGCATTCCGCGCGTACGGTCGGCCTCGTCGGCGACGCTGCCGGCACCCGGACCGCCGACGCTCCCACGAGGGGCCCCGGCCGCACCTGGAGGGATGACGATGACGTACACCCAGACGCAGGATTCTTCGATCGGAAGAGCGCGCCACCACGACGATGAGGACGCCCTGCGGCTCCTGGAATCGGATGGGACCCGCGTCGCCGAGCCGACGCTCGATCCCTGGGTGAGCGACCTGTCTCCGCACGAGCTGCGCGCCCTCCACCGCGACATGGTCCTCACCCGCCGCCTCGATGCCGAGGGCGTCGCCCTGCAACGCCAGGGGCAGCTGGCGCTCTGGGCCCCGTGTCGCGGACAGGAGGCCACGCAGGTCGGAACCGCGCACGCCCTCGCCCCGGGCGACTTCGTCTTCCCGAGCTACCGCGAGCACGGTGTGCTGCTCGGCCGCGGCGCCCAGCCCGCCGACTACGTGCTCGCCTGGCGCGGCGAGGAGCACTCGGCCTACGACCACACGACCATCAACGCCGCCCCGCCCCAGATCATCATCGGAGCCCAGTCGCTGCACGCGACCGGGTGGGCGATGGGTGCGCAGCGCGACGGCTCCACCGACGTCGCCGTCGCGTATTACGGCGACGGGGCCACGAGCCAGGGCGACGTGAACGAGGCCATGGTGTTCGCCTCGTCGTTCCGCGCCCCCGTGGTGTTCGTCTGCTCGAACAACCAATGGGCGATCTCCGAGCCCGTCACCGTGCAGTCCGAGTTCCCCCTCGCGGGCCGGGCGCCGGGGTTCGGCATCCCGAGCCTGCGCATCGACGGAAACGACGCGCTCGCCTGCGTCGCGGCGATGCGGTGGGCGCTCGACCGCGCGCGCCGCGGGGAGGGACCCTCGTTCATCGAAGCCGTGACCTACCGCATGGGCCCGCACACCACCAGCGACGACCCCACCCGGTACCGCGAGCCAGGCGAGGTGGAGGCCTGGGCGGAGCGCGACCCCATCGCCCGGCTCGAGGCGTACCTGCGCGCCGAGGGGATGCTCGACGACGGCGGCCTCGCCGAGGTCGCCCGTGCCGCCGACGCCCTCGCCGCCGAGGTGCGCGCCGCGTGCATCGGAGCCAGCACCCGGGCACCCGAGACGATCTTCGACCACGTCTACGCCGAGCCGCACGCGGGGCTCGCGCAACAGAAGGCCGACTACGCGCAGTACCTCGCCGGATTCGAGGTGTCGCGATGACCGCCCTCACCCTCGGTGCCGCCATCAACGCCGGCCTGTCCGAAGCTCTCGAGAGCGATGACAAGGTGCTGCTCATGGGCGAGGACATCGGCAAGCTCGGCGGGGTCTTCCGCGTGACCGACGGCCTGCAGAAGCGTTTCGGCGCGCAGCGCGTCGTCGACACCCCGCTGGCCGAAGCGGGCATCGTCGGTACCGCCGTCGGACTCGCCCTACGCGGCTACCGGCCCGTCGTCGAGATCCAGTTCGACGGTTTCGTCTACCCCGCGTTCGACCAGATCGTCTGCCAGGTCGCCAAGCTGCACTACCGCAGCAACGGGCGGATCCGGATGCCGCTCGTCATCCGCATCCCGTGGGCAGGCGGCGTGGGCGCCGCCGAGCACCACTCCGAGTCTCCCGAGGCGTACTTCGTGCACACCGCGGGGCTTCGCGTCGTGGCCGCCAGCAACCCGCAGGACGCCTACGTGATGCTGCAGCAGGCCGTGGCATCCGATGATCCGGTCATCTTCTTCGAACCCAAGCGTCTCTACCACTCCAAGGGCGAGGTCGACC
Source organism: Microbacterium sp. CFBP 13617 (assembly GCF_014839445.1). Taxonomy (NCBI): domain Bacteria; kingdom Bacillati; phylum Actinomycetota; class Actinomycetes; order Micrococcales; family Microbacteriaceae; genus Microbacterium; species Microbacterium sp. CFBP 13617. Next base: position 78,537 of record NZ_JACYNW010000002.1, read on the forward strand.
TGGACGCCGACCTCTCGGACGCCCCGCCCATGCACCTCGCCCGCATCGCCCGCGAGGGCACCGACGCGACGATCGTCACCTACGGCGCGCAGGTGCGGACGGCACTCGATGCCGCGCTCGCCGCGGAAGACGAGGGGATCTCGCTCGAGGTCGTCGACCTGCGTTCCCTGTCGCCCCTCGATCTGAACACGATCGCGGCGTCGGTGCGCAAGACCGGCCGGGTCGTCGTCACCCACGAAGCCGCCCGCGAGGCAGGTCTCGGTGCGGAGCTGGTGGCGAGCATCACCGAGCAGTGCTTCGAGTACCTCGAGGCGCCGCCGATGCGGGTCACGGGCCACGACATCCCCTACCCGCCGTCGAAGCTCGAGAAGCACCACGTACCCGACCTCGACCGCATCCTGCACGCGGTGGACCGGGTGCTCGATCGCGGGACGGGTGCGGTCGCAGCTGCCGCGACCCCCGCCGGAGTCCGCGTCGACGGGGGTGTCCGATGATCGCCGAGTTCCTGCTGCCCGACCTCGGTGAGGGACTGCCCGAGGCCGAGATCGTGCAATGGCACGTGGCGGAGGGCGACGACGTCACCCTCAACCAGACCATCGCCGAGGTCGAGACGGCCAAGGCCATCGTCGAGATCCCCTCGCCGTACGCGGGCACCGTGCAGGGACTGCACGCCGCCGCCGGCGACGTCGTGGCCGTGGGGGCGCCGCTGGTGTCCTTCGCCGTGGCGGGGGCCGACGATGAGCCCGACGCCCCCGCCGCCGCCGAGGGCCGGGCCGTCGAGACCGTCGTTGAGGCGCCCGTCGAGGCTCCCGCCGACGACATCGCCGCCCGCGCGACCCCGAACCTGGTGGGCTACGGCGCGGCTCCGTCGTCGGGCGGTCGCCCCCGGCGGCGAGCGCGCGGCGTCACCGCGACCCTCGACGCCGACGCCGCCGTCGACACCGCGGTGCGCGAAGCCGCCCCGCACGACGTGCTGCGCACGGGCCCCATCGATCTGCCGATGGAGCGTCCGCGCTCGACACCGCCGGTGCGCAAGCTCGCGAAAGACCTGGGCGTCGATCTGGTGCTCGTCGCCGCCGCTCACCCCGGTGAAGCGGTCACGCGCACGCACGTCGAGGAGTACGCCGCACGAGCGGACTCCTCCCTCGCCTCCACTCCCACGTCGACGGTCCCCCCGGCCTCGTCTCCCGGCGCGCGCGAGACCCGCACGCCGATCCGCGGAGTGCGCAAGCACACCGCCGCGGCGATGGTGCGCAGCGCCTTCACCGCTCCGCACGCGACGACCTTCCTCACGGTCGACGTCACCGCGACGACCGAGTTGCTGGCATCCCTGAAACACGATCGCGCCCTCGACGGTCACCGCATCGGAGTGCTCGCGATCGTCGCGAAGGCCGTATGCCTCGCCCTCGGGCGCACGCCCGCGCTGAACGCGCGATGGGACGAGGCGGCGGGTGAGATCGTCGAGCACCACTACGTCGGCCTCGGCATCGCCGCCGCGACCGAGCGCGGGCTGGTGGTGCCGGTGATCCCGGATGCCGACGGCCTCGACCTCGTCGACCTCGCCGACGCGATTGCGGAACTCGCCGCCACCGCGCGGGCCGGGCGCACCTCGCCGACGGCGATGACGGGAGGCACGTTCTCGATCACCAACGTGGGCGTGTTCGGCGTGGATGCCGGCACCCCGATCCTCAACCCGGGCGAGGCCGGGATCCTCGCCGTCGGGGCCGTCCGCCGCACGCCGTGGGAGCACCGCGGCGAGATCGCGCTGCGCGACGTGCTGACGCTCAGCCTGTCCTTCGACCACCGTCTCGTCGACGGCGCCGAGGCGGCGCGCTTCCTCACCGACGTCGCCGGCGTGCTGCGCGAACCCGGAAGGGCGATGCTGCTGCGGTGAGCCCGGGCTGAGGGCTGGGGTGGCGGGCGCGTCGAGTGTCCAGGACACGCCGGGGAGGGGCTCCGGCCTGCGGCGTGTCCTGGACACTCGTGCGCGGGTGTGGTTCGGATTCGCGGCCGTGCGGCGTCGTGAGGCGGGTCGAGTGACCCGGGCAGGCGGCGCAGGGTTCGACGCCGAGTGGCGTCGTGACACAGGTTGAGTGTCCAGGACATGCCGCGTGAGGGCTCCGGCGTGCGGCGTGTCTTGGACACTCGACAGGGGGCGAGGCGACGAGGCGGGTTCGACGCCGGGCGGCGTCGTGACACGCGTTGAGTGTCCAGGACATGCCGCGTGAGGGCTCCGGCGTGCGGCGTGTCTTGGACACTCGACAGGGTGGAGGCGGCGGGCGGGTGACGAGGCGCGGGGCGACGCGCGGCACCGCGCGAGGGCGCGCTAGGTCGCCAACGCCGCGAGCGGGCGTCAGGCCGTCAACGCCGCGATGGCCATGCGCGTCAGCGTGGGGCGCACGCGAGCGGCCGCCACCCCGCGCACACTGTGCGGGGTCGAGTTGATCAGACCGAAGCAGGCCAGGGCGCGGACGCGGCGTTCGGCGGGGGTCTCGGCATCCGGGTCCGCGGCGGCGAGAGCCGCGGTCCACACCGAGACGTACGCGTTCTGCAGGTCGCGGACCGTACGGCGGTCGGCGGGCGAGAGGCGGTCGAGGTCGCGGTCCTGCACGCGGATCACCTCGGCCTCGGCGAGCGCGAACGCGACGTGGAAGTCGACGAGGGCGCGCAGCAGCGGTGCGCCCGGATTCCGCTCTGACGGGGAGTTCCCGGATGCCGAGCGTGCACGGCTGCGGGGATCCTCGGCGACACGCCGGTCGAGGGGGCCGTCGCCCGGTGTGTCGTGAGGGGTCTCCGCCGTTGTGCTCGGGGTCACGGGGTCCGACACCGCCGCGGTGACCACACGCCCGCCGTGGAGGAGCCGCTCGCTGACGTCGACGAGGATCGCGCCGAGCAGCGCCTGCTTGCCGGAGACGTGGCGGTACACCGCGGGGCCGCTGACCCCGACGGCGGCGCCGATGTCTTCGAGGGTCACGCCGTCGAAGCCGCGCTCGGCGAAGAGACGGGCGGCGGCCGCGAGCAGCGCCGCTCGGCGATCGGCCTTGGCGCGGTCGCGCGCGGTGCCCGGGCGCGCTTCGCCGGCGTCGGCCGAGGGCTCGTCGCGCGCCTCGCCGGCGTCGGCCGGCGGCTTACCGTTCGCTCTTGTCATCGGCATCCCGTCGGGCTAGCCTGAAATCTCAGTTAGCCAACATTAACTGAAACCCCTCCCCGGGGAACGACCCCCCGCCGGGAACGACGATGCCGTCGATGATGCGGCATCGAGACGGAGCCGCCATGAGCACAGCACCGGTTATCGATTCACCCTCGCCCGAGGCGACGAGCGACGCCGCGCCCACGCAGCGCTCCTTGGCCGCCGAGCTCCGCGACACCCTCGCCCGGGCCGCGCGCGGGGGATCGGATGCCGCTCGCGAACGCCACACCGCGCGGGGCAAGCTCCTCGCCCGGGACCGCATCGACCGCCTTCTCGACGAGGGCAGCCCCTTCCTCGAGGTCGCGCCTCTGGCCGCCCACGGGCTCTACGACGGCGGCGCTCCCGGGGCGGGCATGGTGGCGGGCATCGGTCTCGTGCACGGTCGCCACGTGATGGTGCTGGCCAACGACGCCACCGTGAAGGGCGGCGCTTACTTCCCCCTCACGGTCAAGAAGCACCTGCGCGCCCAGGAGATCGCGCGTGAGAACCGTCTGCCCTGCATCGCCCTCGTGGACTCGGGCGGGGCGTTCCTGCCGATGCAGGACGAGGTCTTCCCCGATCGCGAGCACTTCGGTCGCATCTTCCGCAATCAGGCGCAGCTCTCGGCCCTCGGCATCCCGCAGATCGCCGCGGTCCTGGGCTCGTGCACCGCGGGAGGCGCGTACGTGCCCGCGATGAGCGAAGAGAGCGTGATCGTGCGCAACCAGGGCACGGTGTTCCTCGGCGGACCGCCCCTGGTGAAGGCCGCGATCGGCGAAGACGTCACCGCCGAGCAGCTCGGCGGGGGAGACCTGCACGCGCGCCGCTCCGGAGTGGTCGACCACCTCGCCGACGACGACGCGCACGCGCTCGAGATCGTGCGCGACATCATCGCCACCCTGCCGCCGACTCCCGCGCCGGTGTGGGAGGTGCTGCCCGCGGTCGCCCCCCGACGCCCGGCGGAAGATCTGTACGACCTCGTCCCCGTCGACGTGTCGCACCCCGTCGACATGCGCGCGATCATCGACACCCTCGTCGACGCGGACTCCCTGCACGAGTTCAAGGCGCTTTACGGCGAGACCGTCATCACCGCCTTCGCGCGCCTGCACGGCCACCCGGTCGGCATCATCGCGAACGACGGGGTGCTGTTCAGCGAATCCGCGCTCAAGGCGGCGCACTTCATCGAGCTCGCCGACCAGCGCGGCATCCCCCTGCTGTTCCTGCAGAACATCACCGGGTTCATGGTGGGCCGCGACGCCGAGGCCGGTGGCATCGCCAAAGACGGCGCCAAGATGGTCACCGCCGTCGCCACTACGCGGGTGCCCAAGCTCACCGTGCTCGTGGGCGGCTCGTACGGCGCGGGCAACTACGCGATGTGCGGGCGCGCGTACGATCCGCGGTTCCTGTGGACCTGGCCCGCGAGCCGCATCTCGGTCATGGGCGGCGCGCAAGCGGCATCCGTGCTCTCGACCGTCACGCGCGATCAGCGCGCCGCCCGCGGCGAGGAGTGGACGGATGCCGACGACCAGGCGTTCCAGAAGCCGATCCGCGAGCGCTACGACGAACAGGGCAGCCCGTATTACGCCACCGCCCGCCTCTGGGACGACGGTGTGATCGACCCCGCCGACACCCGCACGATGCTCGGGCTCGCGCTCGACGTCGTCAGCCGGGTGCCGCTGGCCGACCGGGGCTTCGGCCTCTTCCGGATGTGATCCCCGTGCCCACGATCCCCGTCGCCGACCCGCGCCCGTTCTCCTCTGTGCTCGTCGCCAACCGGGGAGAGATCGCACGCCGGGTGTTCCGCACGCTCCGGCGTCTCGGCATCCGCTCCGTGGCCGTGTACACCGACGCGGATGCCGACGCCCCCCACGCCCGCGAGGCGGACAACGCGGTGCGCGTGCCCTCGTATCTCGACGTCGACGCGGTCGTCGCGGCGGCCGTCGCCGGCGGCGCCGAGGCCGTGCACCCGGGCTACGGCTTCCTCAGCGAGAACGCCGGTTTCGCTCGCGCGTGCGCCGCGGCCGGGGTGGTCTTCGTCGGCCCGGGCGTCGAGGCGCTCGAGGTCATGGGCGACAAGATCCGCGCGAAGGAATACGTCGCCGCCCACGGAGTGCCGACCGTGCCGGGTTTCCCGGCGACCGGGCTCACCGACGCCGAGATCGCCGTCGAAGCCGATCGTGCCGGGTACCCCCTGCTGGTGAAGCCCTCCGCCGGCGGGGGAGGCAAGGGGATGACGGTGGCCACCCGACCCGACGACCTCGTCGACGCCCTCGCCACGGCCCGCCGGGTGGCGGCATCGGCCTTCGGCGACGACACCCTGCTCCTCGAACGCCTCCTCGAACGCCCCCGGCACATCGAGGTGCAGGTGCTCGCCGACCGGCACGGCACGACGTTGTCGCTCGGCGAGCGCGAGTGCACCCTGCAGCGCCGGCACCAGAAGGTCATCGAGGAGGCACCCTCGCCGGTCGTCGACGCCGAGACCCGCCGGCGTCTGGGCGAGGCAGCCGTGGCCGCTGCCCGCAGCGTCGGATACCTCGGCGCCGGCACCGTGGAGTTCCTCGTCTCGGGTGACCGGCTCGACGAGCCCTTCTTCATCGAGATGAACACGCGCCTGCAGGTCGAGCACCCCGTCACCGAGCTCGTCACCGGCATCGACCTCGTCGAGCAGCAGCTGCGGGTCGCGGCGGGGTTCGCGCTCGATCTGCCCGAGGTGCGCCTCGACGGGCACGCGATCGAAGCCCGGGTCTATGCCGAGACGCCTTCTCGCGGGTACCTTCCCGCCACCGGCACCGTGACCCACTGGCACGCCGGAGACGCGCGCGTCGACAGTGCCGTCGAGACGGGATCGGTGGTCAGCGCGCTCTACGACCCCATGATCGCGAAGGTCATCGCGCACGGCCCCGACCGCGCCACCGCGCTCGCCCGCCTCGACGCCGCCCTCGCCGACACCGTCGTGCTGGGCGTCGACACGAACATCGCCGACCTGCGGGCGCTTCTGGCCGATCCCGCGGTGCGGGCCGGTGAGCTCGATACCGGGCTGCTGGATCGGCGCGGAACGCCCGAGGCTCCCCACCCCTCGACCGCCGCGCTCGCCGCGGTCGCCGACCGCGTCGCGAATGAACAGGGCCCGGATGCCGGCACCCCGACCCTCGGCTCCGTCTGGCGCCGCGTCGGACCGTGGCGTGCCGGGGGAGCGGCCGCCCCGCGGATCATTCACTTCGAGGACGACGCCGGTCGCGTGCACGACGTCGCGCCCGGGGTCATCCACCTCGGCGACGACCTGGGGCGCGCGCACGATGTGGCTCCCGGCCCGGTTCAGGCCGCCGTCGTGACCGGTGGGCCCACCGAGTACTGGGTGCACGCCGACGGTGGGGCGCACCGGCTGCGTGTCGTCTCGCGGCGGGCGGCCGCCGAACGGCGCCGGGCGGCCGCGGGTCGGGCGCCGGGAACGATCGACCCCGACCTCGTCGCCCCGCTTCCGGGCACCGTCGTCGCCGTGCACACCGCCGATGGCGACGCGGTCGCGGCGGGGGACCGGCTCGTCACCATCGAGGCGATGAAGATGGAGCACACAGTGACCGCTTCCCACGCCGGCACCGTGCGGCTGCGCACGTCCGCGGGCGCGCAGGTCGCCCGCGATGCGGTGGTCGCGACCGTGACGCCGGCTGCCCCCGCGGGAGAGGCGTCGACCGGCTCACCGACCGGAGTTGATCAGGTCGCTGAGCCCATCGACGCCCCCGCGGGGCGCGAATCCTCGCGCACAACCTCGGCGATGCGCACAACCTCCGTCGCCGATGCGGCGAGTGCGGCGGAGGAGGCGCGCATCGCGGAGGATGCGCACGCCGGCGCCGACGCCGCGTCCGCGCCGGCGGAACTCCGCGATTCCGCCGCCACCGTGGCATCCTCCGTCCCCGCTTCCCCCATCCCCACTTCCCACAAGGAGACCCTCCCGTGAGCATCGACAGCCAGCAGGCCTTCACCGACGACGAGCGCGACCTCAGCGCCATGGTGCGCGAGTTCGCCGACGAGGTGATCGCGCCCCGCTCGTACGAGGCCGACCGTGCGCACGAACTGCCCCTCGACCTGGTCGCGCAAATGGGCGAGCTCGGCCTGTTCGGACTGCCGTTCCCCGAGGAGGTCGGCGGGCAGGGCGGCGACTACGCGAGCCTGTGCGTCGCGATCGAGGCGATCGCGCGCGTCGACCAGTCCATGGCGATCACCCTCGAAGCGGGAGTGGGGCTCGGCGCCATGCCGATCTACCGCTACGGCACCGAGGCGCAGAAGGCCGAGTACCTCCCCGACCTCGTCGCCGGTCGCGCGCTCGCCGGCTTCGGGTTGACCGAAGCCGAAGCGGGAAGCGACGCCGGCGCCACCCGCACCACCGCCCGGCTCGAGGGCGACGAGTGGGTGATCGACGGGTCGAAGCAGTTCATCACCAACTCGGGCACCGACATCACCCGGTTCGTGACCGTCACCGCGGTGACCGGTCGCACGGGCGATCGCCCCGAGATCTCGACGATCATCGTGCCGAACGGCACCCCCGGCTTCACCGTGGGCCCGGCCTACGACAAGGTCGGCTGGAACGCCTCCGACACCCACCCGCTGAACTTCGACGGCGTGCGCGTGCCCGCGGCCAACCTGCTGGGCGAGCGCGGACAGGGGTTCAAGAACTTCCTCCGCACGCTCGACGAGGGTCGCGTGGCGATCGCCGCCCTCGCGACCGGAGCCGCCGAGGGCTGCCTCGAAGCGGCGGTCGACTACGCCCGTACCCGCACCGTTTTCGGCGAGACGCTCTCGACGCGTCAGAGCATGCAGTTCCTGCTCGCGCGCATGCACGCCCGCGTGCACACCGCCCGGCTGGCCTGGGTGCACGCGGCGCGGCTGTGCGACGCCGGAAAGCCGTTCTCGGTCGACGCCGCGGTCGCGAAGATGACCGCGAGCGATGCGGCGATGGCGAACGCGCGCGATGCGACGCAGGTGTTCGGCGGCAACGGGTTCATCAACGAGTACGCCGTCGCCCGGCACTACCGCGACTCGAAGATCCTCGAGATCGGCGAGGGCACGACCGAGGTGCAGCTCATGGTGATCTCGCGCGCGCTGGGACTCACCGGTACCGTGGCGGCATGATCGAGCAGCGCGGCCTGTATCTGGAGGAGTTCGTCGTCGGCGAGAGGTACGCGCACCGCCCCGGTCGCACCGTCACCGACGCTGACAACGTGCTGTTCACCACCCTCACGATGAACACGCAGGCCCTGCATCTGGATGCCGCCTACGCGGCGACCCAGCCCTTCGGGCGGCCGCTCGTGAACTCGATGTGGACGCTGTCGACACTCGTGGGACTGTCGGTCGCGCAGCTGACGCAGGGCACCCTCGTCGCCCAACTGGGGCTGACCGACGTGAGCTTTCCCGCCCCGCTGTTCGTCGGCGACACCCTCGGCGCCGAGACCGAGGTCGTGTCGGTGCGCGCCTCGAGCTCACGCCCCGGTCAGGGGATCGTGGTGATGGCGCACACCGGTCGATCGCAGAACGACGAGGTGGTCGTCACGGCGACGCGGATCGTGCTGGTGTGGGCGCAGGAGGGGCGGGCGTGAGCGGGCCGGCGCTGCGCTGTGTCTCATGTCGGGGGGGCTGTTGCGTGAGCGGGTCGTTCGAGCTCGGCCCCTCGCTGCTCGCTGCGTCACGGCAGGGGAGCGTTGCGTGAGCGGGTCGTTCGAGCTGGGCCCGTCGCTGCTCTTCGTTCCCGGAGACCGGCCCGAGCGGCTCGCCAAAGCCCTCGAGCGGGCGGATGCCGCGATCCTCGACCTCGAAGACGCCGTGGCCCCGGATGCCAAGGCCGCCGCCCGTGAAGCGCTGATCGCCGCCGATCCCGATCCCGACCGGGTCGTGGTGCGGGTGAACGCCCCCGTGACCGCCGACTTCGTGCTCGACCTCGCCGCGCTGGCGCAGACCCGCGTGCGCACGGTGATGGTCGCCAAGGCCGAGGACTCGGCATCCCTCGATCCTCTGGTGTCGTACGAGGTCATCGCCCTCTGCGAGACGGCGCGCGGCGTCGTCGCGGCCGAACAGCTCGCCGCGTGCACGCAGGTGGTGGCGTTGATGTGGGGCGCGGAAGACCTCGTCGCGAGCCTCGGCGGCACCTCCAGCCGCGGGGACGACGGCGGGTATCGCGACGTCGCCCGTCTCGCGCGCGCCCGGGTGCTTCTCGCCGCGGGAGCGTTCGGCAAGCGGGCGATCGACGCCGTGCACGTCGACATCGCCGACCTCGAGGGTCTCTCGGTCGAGGCGCGGGATGCCGCGGCATCCGGGTTCGCGGCCACCGCGTGCATCCACCCGGGACAGGTCGCGGCGATCCGCGAGGCCTACGCCCCCCGCCCGGAGCAGGTGGAGTGGGCGCACACCGTGCTCGCGGCCGCCGAGGGCGAGCGCGGGGTGTTCCGGTTCGAGGGGCGCATGATCGACGAGCCGATCCTGCGGCACGCGCGGTCGCTCGTTGAGCGCGCGAGGCGCTGAGGCGGGGAACCCGGTCTCAGCGACCCCGGCCCGGGCGTCTCAACTCGCGACGCCGGCGTACGCCAGCATCTCCCACGAGTCTCCGTCGAGGCGGAACGTCGTCGCCGAGCAGTTCGGCAGTCGCTCGCCCTCGCGGGGGAACGCGCCGTCGGTGGCGTAGAGGATGACCTCGCGGATGAGCGCACCGTGCGCGACCGCGATGACGTCGGCACCCTCGGGAGCGGAGGCCAGCGCCTCGGCGAGCGCGGCGAGCGCGCGCTCGCGCACCACCGGCCAGGTCTCGGCGCCGGGGACGTCGGCCGCGTGCCACGCGCCATAGGCCCGGGCGAACGACGGGGCATCCATCCCCTCGGCCTCTCCGTACGACCGCTCCTGCAGCCCGGGGAGTCGCAGCGCCACGGTGGTGCCGAGTGCTGCGGCGATGACGTCGGCGGTCTCGGCCGCGCGGGACAGGTCGCTCGAGACCACCACCGCGTCGCGCCCGGCGTACTCGGCGGCGAGACGCTCGGCGAGCTCGCGCGCCTGGGCGCGACCGGTGTCGTTCAGGGCGATGTCGGTCGAGCCCTGGATGCGGCCCCCGGAGTTCCAGTCGGTCTCACCGTGTCGCACGAGGGTCAGGATCGTCACCGTTCGAGCCTAACCGAGCGCGGCATCCGCCGGTCCGGCCCTCCGGGCGGCAGGTTGCGCAGCTCGCGCGGCTCGCGCGGGTGGTGCGGGTGGGTCGCGCGAGGTGGTGCGGAGCGGAGGACGTGGGGGGAGGGGAGGATGCCGGGGCGGATTGCGGTCCTCCGCTCGTCCCAGATCCTCCACCCGTCACGCTCCACCGCGCGACGGACCGGGCATCGCCACTCACAGCGCCCGCCGCGGGTGATCTCGACCCGCGAACGTCGGTTCCGCGGACAGGCGTTAGAGAAGCGCGGGCAGCCGCTCGGCGAGTGCGCGCAGCACGTGGGTGGTGCTCCCGTCGATCTTCACCGCGGCGCGCTGGTCGGCGCGGGTCTCGCCGCGGTTGACGATCACGACCGGCAGGCGCTTGCGTCGCGCCCGCTCGACCAGACGGATGCCGGAGTTGACCACCAGCGACGAGCCGGCGATCACCAGGGCCCCGCTGGTGTGCACGAGCTGCTCCGCCTCGCGGAACCTCTCGACCGGGATGTACTCGCCGAAGAACACCACGTCGGGCTTGAGCGTGCCACCGCACACCGAGCACACCGGCACCACGAACCCGTCGGCCGAAGCGGGGGTGACGTCGCCGTCGGGGCCGAGCTCGACGTTCTCGGGCAGGCTGATCCACGGGTTGTCGGCTTCGACGCGCTCGGCGAGGTCGCGACGGTCGAACACCTGACCGCAGTGCAGGCAGCCGACCCGGCGCATCGTGCCGTGCAGTTCGACGACGCGTCCACTGCCCGCGCGCACGTGCAGCCCGTCGACGTTCTGCGTCACGACGCCGTTCGCCACTCCCGCACGTTCGAGGTCGGCGAGCGCGCGGTGCCCGTCATTGGGTTCGGCGGCGGCGAAGACCTTCCAGCCCAGGTGACTGCCCACCCAGTACCGGCGTCGCGCCTCGGCGTTCGAGAGGAACTGTTGCGCCGTCATGGGCGTCCGCGTCGGAGCCCCCTTGCCGCGGTAGTCGGGAATCCCCGAGTCCGTCGACACGCCGGCACCGGTCAACACCGCGATGCGGCGGCCCGCGAGCACCTCGACGGCTCGATCGATGGATGCCAGGAACTCGGCATCCTCCGTCGTGTCGGTCATGCGCACCTCCGTCGTACCGAGTCTAGGACGGGCACCGACACCGGTCGCGCGCGGGCGGCGGCGCAGGCGGCCGGCGCGGGAGGCCCCTACTTGCGCCGCTGCCAGGGGTAGGGCTTCTTCGGCTCCGTGCGCGCGATCCGCGCCTGCAGCAGGGCCGGCCCGAAGATGACGGCGAGCACGACGGCGAGAACGATCAGGCCGATGAGGCCGAGGACACCGTACGACCACACGTCGGCGAGGAAGCTCTGCAGATCCATACGGTGATCGTCGCACAGCCCCGGCCAGCGGGGCGCGCGAGCGGTCGCCGCGCGCGGCGCCGCCGACGGGGCCGAGGCGCTGGGGATACTGGGACCATGACCCCCCTTCCCCCTCCGGCCATGCTCGACATCACCTCGCTCCGGCGCGTCCGGCCCTGGGGCGGTGACCTCGTCGACATCGCGATGGCCGACGGGAAGATCACCGGGATCATCCCGGCGGGCACGGCCCCCATCGGCGTGCGGGAGTTCGACGGACGCGGTCTCCTCGCCCTCCCCGGCATCGTGAACGCGCACGCGCACGTCGACAAGTCGTGGTGGGGGCTTCCCTGGCAGTCCTACGGCGGCGAGGCGTCCACCGAGGGGCGCATCCGCCACGAACGCTCCGAGCGCGACCGCCTCGGCATCCCGTCGCTCGAGCGCTCCGCCCACGTGCTGCGCGAATTCGTGCGCCACGGCACCACCGCGATCCGCACCCACGTCGACGTCGACGGCGGAGTCGGCCTGCGCGGAATCGAGGCCGTGGAAGAAGCGGCCGCGGCGTACGAAGGCGCGCTCGACGTGCGGATCGTCGCCTTCCCCCAAGACGGGGTCCTGCGCCGCCCCGGGGTCCTCGACCTGCTGCGCGAGGCCGCCGCCCGACCCGGCGTGGAGGGGATCGGCGGACTCGACCCGGCGACCATCGACCGCGACCCCGTCGGGCAGATCGACGCGATCACCGCGCTCGCCGCCGACACCGGCGTCGGCATCGACATCCACCTGCACGACCCCACCGACCTCGGCGCCTTCCAGATCGAGCTGCTCGTGGACCGTGCCGCCCGGCTCGGGCTGCAGGGGCGGGTGAACATCGCCCACGGGTTCGCCGTCGCGCAGATCGAGCCCGCGCGCCGCCGCGACCTGCTCGCCGCGATGGCCGAGGTCGGTGTCACCATGACCACGGTCGCCCCGCTCCGCCTGCCGCAGCTGCCGCTCGCCGAGCTCGACGAGGCCGGGGTGCGCTTCGCGTTCGGCACCGACGGCATCCGTGATCTGTGGAGCCCCTACGGCACCGGCGACACCCTCGGGATCGCCTGGCAGTACGCCCGCGCGGCGGGCCTCGTACGCGACGACGATCTGCTGCGCGTCGTGCAGCTCGCCACGACCGACGCGGCCTGGTCGGTCGGCCGGGAGACCCACGACCTCATCGAGGGTGCCCGCGCCGACATCGTGCTGCTCGATGCCGAGAACCCCCTCGACGCGCTGGTGCGCCTGCCCGAGCGGATGCTGGTCGTCGGCGGCGGGCGGGTGCTGCACGTGGCGTGAGGGTGCGCGGCGCCTGGTGCTGGTCCCGGTTCGCGCCGCCCGGCGCCCGGCCCCGGCTCGCGCCTCGCGCCTCGTCCCGGCTCGCGCCAGGCCCGGCCCCGGCTCGGTCCCGGCCCTCACGCTCACGCTGAAGCCGTTGAGTGTCCAAGACGCGCCGTGCCAGCGGGCAGGGACGCGGCGTGTGTTGGACACTCGACGCGCGCCGGCCCCCACGGGGCGCCGGCGAGGCGCGAGCCCGGGCATGGGCGCGGCCTAGTCCCGGGCATGGGCGCGGCCTAGTCCCGGGCCCGGGCCCGGGCCTGGGCGTGGGCGTGGGCGTGGGCGTGGGCGCAGGCGCAGGCGTGGACCCGGGCGCGAACGCCGGTGCGAACTGCGGGAGTGACGCGCGGGGCCGAAGCTGCTGAGTGTCCAAGACGCGCCGTGCCAGCGGGCCCGGACGCGGCGTGTTCCGGACACTCGACGTGCTCCGAGGGCGCACGGGGCGCGGCCTGGGCGTAAGCGTGGGTGCGGAGCGTGGGCTTGGGCGCAAGCGTGGGTGCGGAGCGTGGGCTTGGGCGCGGCGTGGGCGTGGGCGCAGACGTGGGGGCGGGTGCGGCCTGGATGTGGGCGGCCTGGGCGTGGACGTGGGACCGAGCGTGGGCGTGGGCGTGGGCGCAGCTTGCGGCACGCGGCTGGCACGATGGGACGATGCCCGTCATCCCGCTCGACTCCGCCGACGACCCCCGACTCGCCGACTACCGCGATCTCACCGACGTGTCGCTGCGCCGGGTGTCGGAACCCGCGGGAGGGCTCTACATCGCCGAGTCGTCGAAGGTGCTCGACCGGGCCCTCCGCGCCGGGCACCGCCCCCGCTCGGTCCTGGTACAGCAGAAGTTCCTCGCCGACGCCCTCGCCCTCGTCGGTGAGGATGCCGAGGTGTACGTCGTCACGTCCGAGACCGCCGAGCAGATCACCGGGTATGCCGTGCACCGGGGGTTGCTGGCATCCATGCACCGCCCGGTGCCGGCATCCGTCGCTGACGTCGTCCGCGACGCGCGGCTTGTCGTCGTGCTCGAAGACATCGTCGACCACACCAACATCGGTGCCGCGTTCCGCTCGGCGGCGGCCCTGGGCGCGGATGCCGTGCTGGTGACGCCGCGGTGCGCCGACCCGCTGTACCGACGCAGCGTGCGCGTAAGCATGGGCACGGTGTTCCAGGTGCCGTGGACCCGCCTGCCCGAGTGGTCGGAGGCGACACCGCTGCTGCACGACGCGGGGCTCCACCTCGCCGCCCTCGCGCTGTCGGACGACGCCGTCAGCCTCGACACCTTCTCGGCCGCGGGACACGAACGCGTCGCGCTGCTGCTCGGCGCCGAGGGCGACGGTCTGAGTCGTACCGCGCTCGCCGCGGCCGACACGGTCGTGACGATCCCGATGGCCGGGGGAGTGGACTCCCTCAACGTCGCCGCGGCGAGCGCCGTCGCGCTGTGGGAACTGGGGCGCGGGCGGCGCTAGTCGCGCAGAGGCGACCCCGACACCTCGAACCGGAAGCCGCCGAACTCCCCGTTCAACAGCGGCCTGGCCTCGGCGATCGCGGCAACGACGTCGGGGTGCCGCAGCGAGGCCTTATGCGCCTCGGTGTCGCGCCACACCTCGACGACGAACACGGTGTCGGGCTCGTCGTCGGTCGTGCCCACCTCGTACAGCTCGCAGCCCAGCTCGCGCAGCGCGTCGTTGCGACGAGTCAGGATGCCGACGAGCTCATCGCGTCGGCCGGGTTCGGTGCCGAGCGTGCCGGCGTTCACGAAGGTCATGCCTGAAGGCTAGCGAGGGGCTCGGACATCGCCGCGAGCCGCCGCGGCGCCGGGGCGCGCAGAAGGGTCAGAGCCCCGGCGGCTGCTCGCCGAGCGACCCCTCACGGATCCACCGCTCCGACTCGGCCGCGGCGCGCACGCGCGGGTCGGGGTCGGCTTCGAGGGCCGTGAGCACGTCGTCGGGGAGGTCATCCTCGCCCGTGAGGTACCAGCGATCGATGACGGAGCCCTCGCGCAGCACGCGCCGCGCGCGGTCGTCATCGCGCGGCAGGCCGTCCGACGGAGTGTCGGCGCGTTCGATCGCGAGGTGCAGGTGGGTGGGGAGCGTGTCCCGACCCGCCGGCGTCTCACCCGCGGTGAAGAGGGTGACGACGACGTCGGCTCCCGTCCACTCCAGCGCGTCGACGGACTCGGCGTCCCATCGCTCGTCGTCTACCGACCACGTCGACCAGTCCGGCCCCTCGGAGTCGAACACCCAGCGGTGCGGCACGGCCTTCATCGCCGACGCGACCGCGAGCGCGGCGCCCCTCACCCGGCTCACCTCGCCGTCGAGGAACACCGACACGTGGGGCGCCCGGGCCGAAGACAGCACGTCCCAGCCGTCGGCGCCGAAGCGCCCGCTCTCGACCTCGGGTGTCCAGCCGGCCTCGACGAGTCCCGCGGCCAGCGACTCGGCATCGCGCAGGAGCACGTCGGCGTCGGCGGCGTCCAGCAGCGCGGTGACGGCGTCGGGCAGGTCGTCGTGGTCCACGCCGCTCACACCTGCGTCCCGCGTGGGCCCGCGGCATCCGGACCCGGCGCGAGGGTCACGACGGGCAGCGGCTCCGGACGCTTGGCGTGCACGTCGTCGCCCGACGACTGGTGCCGCAGGCGCCGCAGGACCCACGGCATGAGGTACGACCGCGCCCAGACCAGGTCGCGCTCGCGCGCGGCGCGCCACGTGCGCACCGGAAGCGTCTCGGGCTGCATCGGCTGCAGATCGTTGGGAACGTTGAGCGCCCGCAGCACCATGCGCGCCACCTCGTGATGGCCGAGCGCGTTGTAGTGCAGGCGGTCGTCGTCGAAGAAGCGCATGTCCTGCACCCCCTTGAGCCCCCACTGGTCGGCGACGACGCAGTCGTGGGCGTCGGCGATCGCGCGGATGTTCTCGTTGTAGATCGCGACCTTGCCCCGGATGCCGCGGAACACGGGCGTGAACTCGGTGTCGATCGCCGTGAACACCACGACGGTGGCGCCGTCGCGGCGCAGGCGCCTGACGGCGTCTTCGAACTGGCGCGAGACGGCGTCGGGATCGGTTCCGGGGCGGATGACGTCGTTGCCGCCGGCCGAGAAGGTGATGAGATCGGGCTTGAGGGCGAGGGCCGGCTCGATCTGGTCGGCGACGATCTGCGCGATGAGCTTTCCGCGCACGGCGAGGTTGGCGTAGGCGAAGTCGTCGACCTGCGAGGCCAGCACGGCCGCGACGCGGTCGGCCCAGCCGCGGTGATCGCCGTCGGGGAGCGGGTCGCCGATCCCCTCGGTGAACGAGTCGCCCAGGGCGACGTAGCGGCGCCACGGGTGGGGGCCGGGGTTGTCGGATGCGGACGGGATGCGGGGCGAGTGCGGATCTGTCGTCATCGGTACCTCCTCGGTCCAGGCTAACCCCGACCCCCGACACGGCGGGAGGTGCCGGACGGCCGGGGCGGCGCACGCGGCAGCGGGTCGGCCGCCGCTCGCCGCGCCGCCCGCTGCGCCGCCCGCTGCGCCGCCCTCCGCGCCGCCCGCCCCGCCGCGCCGCGCCCTCCGCGCTGCCCGCCGCGCCGCGACGCCCCGCCGCGCAGACGGCCGTGTGGACGCGCGCGGCCGCACGACACGCTCCGGCCCGACGTCCGCTCGGATGGGGCGCGGTGAGAGCCCGGCGAAGGCGGGATCTGTCCACAGTCCGGTGCGACACCGCGCGGAGGTGACCTATCGTTGATGTTCGCGCTCGCGAGGGATGGAGGTTCGATGCTGGAAGAAGAAGCCCGCCCTCCGCACCCCCCTCACGCAGACTCCTCTCCGGCGGGCGCCGGCGCGATCCGCATCGCGAGCCCCGGCCCTGTCGCGAGCACGGCGCGCATCGCCAGCCCGGGCGCGATCGCCAGTCCCGGACGCTTCCCGCTCGACGATCCCCCCGCGCCGCCTCGCGAGGCGGCGGCGACGCCGCTCGCCCCCGCCGACGCCCCGCGCACCACCGAGCCCCACCCGGCATCCGCCCCCGCCGGCCCGGCATCCGCCCCCGCCGATCCGGCCCACGCCCCCACCCCCGTCGACCCCGCCCAGGCCACCGCTCCCGTCGTCGACCACCCCGTGCCCGGCGACGTCCCCCTCTCCGTCGACGAGGCCCCCGACGGCACCGAGCCGCACTTCGGCTCCTTCGCGGCCGAGCACCTCTCGCCGGCGTTCCCGCAGCGCGCGCCGTGGGGAACCGCCCAGCGCCTCCGCGCGTGGCAGGCCGAGGCGCTCGACCTCTACTTCGGCCTCGACGGACCCGACGGCGAGGGCAAGGGGCCCCGCGACTTCCTCGCCGCCGCCACCCCCGGCGCCGGAAAGACCACGTTCGCCCTGCGCCTGGCCAGTGAGCTCATGCGCCGCCGCGTCATCGACCGCATCGTCGTGGTGGCCCCCACCGAGCACCTCAAGACCCAGTGGGCCGAGGCGGCCGCGCGGGTCGGCATCCGTCTCGATCCGTTCTTCTCGAACCGTCACGCCACGCCCTCGCGGCAGTACCACGGCGTCGCCGTGACCTACGCGCAGGTGGCGGTCAAGGCCGAGGTGCATCACCGCCTGACGATGGACGCCCGCACCCTCGTCGTGCTCGACGAGGTGCACCACGGTGGCGACGCCCTCAGCTGGGGCGACGCGCTGCGCGAGGCCTACAGTCGCGCCACCCGTCGTCTGCTGCTGTCGGGGACGCCGTTCCGCAGCGACACCGCGCCCATCCCGTTCGTGGAGTACCACCCGAACGCCAAGGGCATCCGCCTCTCGCGCACCGACTACGCCTACGGCTACCGACGTGCGCTCGACGACGGGGTCGTCCGCCCCGTCTTCTTCCTCGTATACGCCGGTCAGATGCGCTGGCGCACCAAGGCCGGCGAAGAGATGGAAGCCCAGCTCGGGCAGGACAACACCAAAGACATCACCTCGCAGGCCTGGCGCACCGCTCTCGATCCGAACGGCGACTGGATCCCCGCGGTCCTCCGCTCCGCCGACCGCCGCCTCACCGAGGTGCGCGAGACGGTCCCGGATGCCGGAGGCCTGGTCATCGCGACCGATCAGACCGCGGCGCGCGCCTACGCCGCCATCCTCGAGGACATCAGCGGCGAGAAGGTCACCGTCGTGCTGTCCGACGAGGCCGAGGCCTCGGGTCGCATCGAGACGTTCTCGAAGGGCACGAGCCGGTGGATGGTCGCCGTGCGCATGGTGTCGGAGGGCGTCGACGTGCCGCGTCTCGCGGTCGGCGTGTACGCCACGAGCGCCTCGACCCCGCTGTTCTTCGCCCAGGCCATCGGCCGTTTCGTGCGCGCCCGCCGGCGGGGCGAGACCGCGAGCGTCTTCCTGCCGAACGTTCCGCAGTTGCTCGCCCTCGCCGGTGAGATGGAGGCGCAGCGCGACCACGCCCTCGACCGCGACAGCGACGCGGAAGACCAGTGGAACGCCGAAGAAGACATGATGGACGCCGCCGAGCGCGAGGACAAAGCGTCCGACGCGCTCGAGCAGGAGTTCGAATACCAGGCACTCGGCTCCCTCGCCCACTTCGACCGGGTGCTGTTCGACGGGCAGGAGTTCGGTCAGCTCGCGGTTCCCGGGACCGTCGAAGAAGAGGAGTTCCTCGGCATCCCGGGTCTGCTGGAGCCCGAGCAGGTGCACGAGGTGCTGATGTCGCGCGCGACCCGGCAGTCGCGCCACCGCTCCACTCGCGAGGCGAGCGAGAAGGAGAACGGCGTCGAGCCGCCGTCGGTCGACGAGGGCGGCCTGCCCGCCCCGCTGCACCGCACGCTGAAAGAGCAGCGCCAGCTGCTGAACACCATGGTGGGTCTGTACGCCCGCCAGAGCGGCGAGGCCCACGGCCTCGTGCACGCCGAGCTCCGGCGCATCTGCGGCGGTCCCGCCGTCTCGCACGCGACCGTCGCGCAGCTGCAGGCGCGCATCGACGTGCTGCGCAGGCGCGTGCATTCCTGAACCCCGCTGGGTGACCTGGCCCCCGCGGACGTGGTCCATCTGCATGACAGGTGGGGCAGGAGTTCATGGTCGGTGCCACCTCGGGCTCTCACCGCGCGGTCGGTCATGCAGATGTGCCGTCACCTCGCGTTTCGCGACCCCGAAATGCTGGCACCGTCGCCGTGGCATCCGCGTGTTCCCGGGCTTCGGAGGCCCGAAATGCTGTCAGTGTCGGCCGACGCGCCCGGGGGAGCGATGGGCGCTCATTACGGTGGTGGGCGACCCGAAGGAGCCCGAGTGACGACCCTCGCCACCCCGACCGCCCGTGATCGCCGCCGCTGGGCGCGCTATCTCGTCGACGAACGCGCCGAGGCGCGCGTCTACCGCGAGCTCGCCTCGCGGCGCACCGGCGAGGAGCGCGACATCCTGCTCGCCCTCGCCGAGGCCGAGGGGCGCCACGAGCAGCACTGGCTCGACCTGCTGGGCGAGACTCCGCCGCGCCTGCCGCGGCCCGGGATCGGTACCCGGTCCCTCTCGTGGATGGCCCGCCGCTTCGGCTCGATCTTCGTGCTCGCCCTCGCCCAGAACGCCGAGGCCCGCTCGCCGTACTCCGACGAGCCGTACGCGACTCCCGCGATGGCCGCCGACGAGCGCGTGCACCACGAGGTCGTGCGCGGTCTCGCCGCCCGCGGCCGCCGTCGCCTGTCGGGAACCTTCCGCGCTGCCGTGTTCGGGGCCAACGACGGCCTCGTCTCGAACCTGGCCCTCGTGATGGGCGTGGGGGCCACCGGCGTCGCCCCGAGCTTCGTGCTGTTCAGCGGCATCGCGGGTCTGCTCGCCGGAGCGCTGTCGATGGGCGCGGGGGAGTTCGTCTCGGTGCGTTCGCAGCGCGAGCTGCTGGAAGCCACCGAAGAGAGCGACTTCGCCGACTCCGCGCTTCCCCACCTCGACCTGGATGCCAACGAGCTCGCCCTCGTGTACCGCACGCGCGGCATGGACCCCGAGGCCGCCCTCGACAAGGCCCGCGAGGCCGTGACCGCCGCGCGAGCGGGAACGGCGCCCGCCGCCGCGGCTCCGGGGGAGTCCGCGCACGACGTCGTCGGCAGCGCCTGGGGTGCCTCGATCTCGAGCTTCCTGTTCTTCGCCTCGGGCGCGATCATCCCGGTGCTGCCGTGGATCCTCGGCATGACGGGTCTCGGTGCCGTCCTCCTCGCCCTCGCCCTCGTCGGCATTGCGCTCATGGCGACCGGGGCAATGGTGGGGCTTCTGTCGGGGGCGTCGCCGCTGAAGCGGGGCCTGCGCCAGCTGGCGATCGGCTTCGGCGCCGCCGCCGTGACCTACGTGCTGGGTCTGGTGTTCGGCGTCTCCGCGGCGTGACTCCGAGGCCTCTGGAGACGCCGCGCGAGACACACCGATTCGCGCGAGACACGGCGCGACACCGCGCGTCTCGCGAGAGCGAGCGTCTCTCGGCTGCGATGCCCGGGCGGCTGGGGGCGGCGCCGCATGCCGAGGCGATGCCGCGTCAGCCGCGGCTCGCCGCCACGCGCGCGGCCTCGCGGATCGCCGTCACGTTGCGCCGGCCCGCCCGCGAGCCGGCGAGCTTGGCGGCGATGTGCTCGCGCACCGTCACGGGGTCGTAGAGCGCGGGCGCGTCGGGCGAGACGAAGTGCGGCAGGGGAGCGATCACCGCGTCGGCGTTGCCGTCGTGGAAGAACGCCGCCGATCGCCGGCGTTCGATCGTCCCGTCGATGACGGGCGGTTTCACCCGGTGCAGCGTCGACATCCACCGGTCGTTGGTGAGCCGTGCCGCCACGTCGCCCAGGTTGACCAGCAACGCGCCGTCGGCGGGCGAGACGTCGTTCCACGACCCGTCCGACCCCAGCACCTGCAGCCCCTTCACCTGATCGGCCCAGAGCACGGTCACGAGCCCGAAGTCGGTGTGCTCGCCCATGCCCGTGAGCTCGCCGTCGAGCTCGATCGTGCCGGGCGGCAGGGCGTAGTTGTTCATGCGGAGCACGTCGATCGAGTGGCCGGTGAGGTCGTCGAAGAAGTCCTCCGGCACCCGCAGCGCCGCGGCGAACACGCGCGTGAGCGTGTGGGCGACCCGGCGTGCCTCGTCGTAATAGGTGCGGACCGCGGGCTCGAAGACGGTCGTGTCGGTGGGCCACGTGTTCGCGGCATAGTCCTCGGGGGTCGCCGTCGACCCCGGATACTCGGCGGCCGACGTTCCCACGTTGAACGCCTCGAAGAAGTCGTTCATGCGCGTGACCGGGTCGACGCCGAGGCTGTAGCTCAGCGACTCGCTCTTCGGCGGGCTGTACCCCCGGTTCTCGCTCGCCGGTCGCACGTACGTCTTCTTCGTCTCGAGAGGCAGGGCGAAGAATTCGTCGAGTCCGTCGGCGAGGTCTGCGACCGCGACATCCGGGATGCCGTGCCCCACGATCTGCATGAACCCGACGGTGCGGCACGCGTGATCGACGGCGGCGACCACCGCCGCCCGGGCATCGGGCGAGCCGCGGCCCACCCAGGCGGAGATGTCGATCGTCGGCACGCGGAACGGGGGCATGCCTCGACGCTAAGCGGGCCGTGTCACGCCGGTGTTTCTGGGGCGTCACGTTCGCGCGGAACAGGCGCGGCGGGGGAGGGTTCCGAGGACACCGACGCCGGGCCGCGAGGGGAACAGAAAAGGCCCCGGGGATGAACCCGGGGCCTTCGTCGTTCTGTGCGCGAGGGGGGACTTGAACCCCCACGCCCGTTAAAGGGCACTAGCACCTCAAGCTAGCGCGTCTACCTATTCCGCCACCCGCGCATTGGGTGTTTCGTCGCTTTCGCAACGAGGAACGACATTACCATGCTCCCGACCCCGCCTCGAACCGGGGCGACGCCCCGGGCGCGTCTCACGATGACACGCGACGGGAGGGGTCGCGCTCCCCGGGTACCGTAGAGCGCATGTCCGAGCTCGAAACCGACGTGCCCGAGGTCGCCCGCATCGCGTCCGACCTGATCCGGTTCGACACCTCGAACTACGGCGGGGGTCGTGCCGAGGGGGAGCGCGAGGCCGCCGAGTACGTCGGTGCCTACCTCGAAGCGCTGGGTCTCGACGTCGAGTACTACGAGCCGGTCGAGCGCCGCACCAACGTCTGCGCGCGCATCCCGGGCCGCAACCGCGACAAGCCCGCCCTGATCCTGCACGGCCACCTCGACGTCGTGCCGGCCGTCGCCGCCGACTGGAGCGTCGACCCGTTCGCGGGCGAGATCCGCGACGGGGTGCTCTGGGGCCGCGGCGCCGTCGACATGAAGGACATGGATGCCATGATCCTCACCGCCGTCGCCGACGTGCTGCGCGCGGGGGACCAGCCCGAGCGCGACATCATCGTGACGTTCTTCGCCGACGAGGAGAACGGGGGCGTCGAGGGCTCGGCGCGCGTGGTGAAGGACCGCCCCGAGTGGTTCGCCGGCGCGACCGAGGCCATCAGCGAGGTCGGCGGCTACTCGATCGCCGTCGGCGACCGCCGGGCGTACCTGTTGCAGGTGGGCGAGAAGGGCCTCATCTGGATCAAGCTCGTCGCCCGCGGCCGCGCCGGCCACGGCAGCGGTCTGCATTCCGACAACGCCGTGACGGCCCTCGCCGAGGCCGTGGCGGCCCTCGGGCGCACGCAATGGCCCATCCGGCTC
Source organism: Microbacterium sp. CFBP 13617 (assembly GCF_014839445.1). Taxonomy (NCBI): domain Bacteria; kingdom Bacillati; phylum Actinomycetota; class Actinomycetes; order Micrococcales; family Microbacteriaceae; genus Microbacterium; species Microbacterium sp. CFBP 13617. Next base: position 101,174 of record NZ_JACYNW010000002.1, read on the forward strand.
ACCGACACCACCACGCAGCTGCTCGCGGGACTCGCCGAGATCACGGGTGACGACGCGGGCGATCCCGATGCTCTCGCCCTGCGCACCGGCGCCGCATCCAGCTTCATCCGCTCCACGCTTCGCACCACCACGAACCCCACGGGTCTCACCGCCGGGTACAAGCACAACGTGATCCCCGACCGCGCCGAGGCCCTCATCGACGTCCGCGTGCTGCCGGGCACCGAAGAGGCCGCCCTCGCCGACATCCGCCGCATCGTCGGCCCGCACGTCGACATCGAGATCGTGCACCAGGACATCGGCCTCGAGGTGCCGTTCTCGGGCGACCTCGTCGACGCCATGATCGAACAGCTCGGTCGTCACGACCCGGGCGTGCCGGTCGTTCCCTACCTGATGGGCGGAGGCACCGACAACAAGGCGCTGTCGACCCTCGGCATCGCCGGCTACGGATTCGCACCGCTGCGACTCCCCGCCGATCTCGACTTCACCGGGATGTTCCACGGTGTCGACGAGCGCGTCCCCGTCGACGCGCTCGAGTTCGGTCGACGAGTTCTCGCCGACCTCCTCCGGACGTACTGAAGGACCGCATGCATATTCTCGAGGTCATCATCCTCGGGCTCGTTCAGGGCCTGACCGAGTTCCTCCCCATCTCCTCCAGCGCGCACCTGCGCATCGTGGGCGAGTTCCTGCCGTCGCGCGTCGACCCGGGCGCGACCTTCACCGCGATCACGCAGATCGGCACCGAGCTCGCCGTCCTGATCTACTTCCGCAAGAAGATCGGTCGGGTGCTCTCACGCTGGTTCGGCTCGCTGACCGGCCGGGTTCCGCGCAGCGACCCCGACGCCCGCATGGGCTGGCTCGTGATCATCGGCACCATCCCGATCGCGGCGGCGGGCTTCCTGCTGCAGAGCCTCATCCGCGACAACTTCCGGAGCCTGTGGATCACCGCGATCGTGCTGATCGTGTTCGGCGTCCTGCTCGGTCTCGCCGACCACTACGGCAAGCGCCGCCGCGAGCTCGACGACCTGACCTATCCGCACGGCATCGCGTACGGCTTCGCGCAGGCGCTCGCGCTCGTCCCCGGCGTCTCGCGCTCGGGCGCGACCACGACGCTCGGTCGCGCCCTCGGCTACAAGCGCACCGCCGTGGCCGAGTACTCGTTCCTGCTCGCCGTGCCCGCCGTCTTCGCCAGTGGCTTCTACGAGCTGTACAAGAGCTTCGACGAGGGCACCGGTCCCTACAGCCTCGGTGAGACGGCCCTGGCCACGGTCATCGCGTTCGTCGTCGGCTACGTCGTCATCGCGTTCCTCATGCGCTACCTGCAGCGCGGCAGCTTCCTGCCGTTCGTGATCTACCGGGTCGCCCTCGGCGTCCTGGTCATGGTGCTGCTGGCGCTCGGCGTGCTGCCGGCGTACTCGGCGATCACCGGCTGACGGGCCGCGCCCCGACGGGCCGGAATGACGAAAGGCGCCGTCCCCTCGGGGGCGGCGCCTTCGTTCTGTGTTCAGCGACGCGGCGGGTCGTCTCGACCGGGCTTCGTGGGGCCGTCGCCGCCATGGCGGAGGTAGCGCTCGAACTCCTGCGCGATCGCGTCGCCCGATGCCTCGGGGGAGTCCCACGTGTCGCGGGTCTGCTCGAGCTGGCGGATGTAGTCGCTCATCTCATCGTCGTCGGCGGCGGCCGCGTCGATCGAGGCGACCCAGGCGCGCGCCTCGGTCTCGAGGTCGCCGCGGGGCACCGCGATGCCGCTGATGGTCTCGAGGCGTTCGAGCAGCGCCAGCGTGGCCTTGGGCGAGGGGGTGTGCCCGGCGACGTAGTGGGGGACGCTCGCCCAGAGGCTCGCGGTGGGGATGCCGACGGCCTCGGCGGCGTGGCCGATCGCGCTCAGGATGCCGACCGGCCCCTCGTACAGGCTCTTCTCGAGGCCGAGCGACTGGCGGACGTTGTCGTTGTCGCTGCCGGCGAACACCGAGATGGGCCGCGTGTGGGGCACGTCCGACATCATCGAGCCGAGGGCCACGAAGCCGGTGACGTCCTCGCGCAGGGCGACGTCGATGAACTCGGCCGCGAAGGCCTGCCACGCGCGGGCGGGCTCGACGCCGACGAGCAGCCAGATCTCGGCCTCGTCGGAGCGCTCGACGGGCCGCAGCAGCGTCGCCTCGGGCCAGGTGAGCGTGCGCCGCCCCTCGGCATCCAATCCGATCTGCGGTCGCGTGTACTGGTAGTCGAAGTACAGCTCCGGGTCGACCGTGTGCACGACCTCGTACTCGACGTCGGCGCGCAGCATGGCGGCCGCCGCCGACGCGGCTTCTCCGGCGTCGTTCCAGCCGTCGAATGCGGCGACGATGATCCGGCGACCCAGTGCGTCCACACAACCTCCTCTGCCCCGTCGGGGCTGGGTTCCAGGATAGGCGCACGCGCGCGGCGACGGCCGGACGTGCGGCGCGGGGCCGCGCGGGGCGCTGGATACGATGGAACGATGACTTCCCCCGCGCGTCCCGCGCCGTCCGCGGTCCTCTGGGACATGGACGGCACCCTCGTCGACACCGAGCCGTACTGGATGGCCGCCGAGACCCCGCTCGTGGAGCGCTTCGGCGGCACGTGGTCGCACGAGCAGGCGCTGGGCATGGTCGGCCTCGCGCTCGAGGACTCCGCCCGTCTTCTTCAGAACGCCGGCGTGCCGTGGGGCGTCGACGAGATCATCTCGTACCTCACCGACGAGGTGCTGCGGCAGCTCGCCGTCACGGGGGTGCCGTTCCGCCCGGGCGCGCGCGAGCTGCTCGCCGATCTTCGCGCCGAGGGCGTCCAGACGGCGCTCGTGACGATGTCGATGCGGCGCATGGCGCTCTCGGTCGTCGATCTGATCGACTTCCCCGCCTTCGACATCGTCGTCGCCGGCGACGACGTCGAGCGCCCCAAGCCCCACCCCGACCCGTACCTGCAGGCCGCCGCAGCGCTCGGCGTCGACATCGTCGACACCGTCGCCATCGAAGACTCCCCGAACGGCCTGCGCTCGGCCATCGCCAGCGGCGCCGTGTCGCTCGGCGTCCCTCTCATGGTGCCGCTCGAGGGCGTCGGAGCGCACGCGCTCTGGCCGAGCCTCGAGGGCCGCACCACCGCCCACCTGCGCGCGCTCCACGCCGCGCACGCCCCGACCCGCCAGGAGAACCGATGAGCGAGACCCCCCACCTGAGCGGTCCGTTCCGCATCGGCGATCGTGTGCAGTTGACCGGCCCGAAGGGCCGCATGCACACGATCACGCTGCGCGAGGCGGGCGAGCTGCACACCCACAACGGCGTGCTCAAGCACGAGCTGCTCGTCGGTCAGCCCGACGGCAGCGTGGTCACCAACAGCTCCGACCACGACTACCTGGCCGTGCGCCCGCTGCTGCGCGACTTCGTGATGTCGATGCCGCGTGGCGCGGCGATCGTCTACCCGAAGGACGCGGCGCAGATCCTCGCGCAGGCCGATATCTTCCCCGGCGCCACCGTCGTCGAGGCCGGCGTCGGCTCCGGCGCCCTGTCGCTGTGGCTGCTGCGCGCGATCGGGCCCGCGGGTCGGCTGCTGTCGTTCGAGCGTCGTGAGGAGTTCGCCGACGTCGCCCGCGCGAACGTGGCGACCTTCCACGGCGAGCTCCCCCCGACGTGGGACGTCATCGTCGGGGACCTCGTCGAGAGCCTTCCGGATGCCGTGGCCCCGGCATCCGTCGACCGCATCGTGCTCGACATGCTCGCGCCCTGGGAGTGCATCGACGCCGCCGCCGACGCCCTCACCCCCGGCGGTGTGGTGCTGTGCTACATCGCCACCGCGACGCAGCTGAGCCGTGTTGCCGAGTACATCCGTGCCACGGGTCTGTTCACCGAACCGGATGCCAGCGAGACGATGGTGCGCGGGTGGCACGTCGAGGGCCTCGCCGTGCGCCCCGACCACCGCATGATCGCGCACACGGGGTTCCTCATCACGGCCCGCCGTCTCGCGCCGGGCGCCGTCCCGCCCGAGGTCAAGCGCCGCGCGTCGAAGTCGAGCTACGGCGATGAAGACGTGGAGCTGTGGACCCCGGGAGCCGTCGGCGACCGCGAGATCACTGACAAGAATCTGCGCAAGCGCGTGCGCGAAGCGCAGAAGTCCGCCGAGGGTGTGCGGCAGTCCGTCGCGGGCGCGGCGGAGGAGTCGGGCCCGAGCGCCTAAACTGATCCGGTGCGCAGACTTCCCGCTCTCGTGGCCGTGACCGCTCTGGCCGGATTCGGCCTCGTCGGATGCTCGGCGACCGCCGCGTCCTCCTGCCCGACCCCCACCGACAGCTCGATCGCCTCGGTGGTCGAGGCGACCGGTGACTTCGGTACGACACCCACGGTGACCGTGCGATCGCCGTTCATCCCGTCGCAGGCGGGCACGCAGACGCTCATCGAGGGGAACGGCACGCGCATCACGACCGACGATCAGCTCTCGCTGATCGACGTCACGGTGCTCGACGCCGCCACCGGCGAGCAGGTGGGGGCGACGAAGTACAGCTCCGACCTCACCACCGCCACCCCGATCACGCGCCTCACGCAGGCGGTGCCCGCCGTCGCCCCGCTGCTGAAGTGCGTGACCGAGGGCTCGCGCGTCGCGGTCGCCCTCCCGGGCGATGAGGTCGGTGCGCAGGGCGCCCAGGGCTTCGGTCTGGGCGAGGGCGACGGCGCGATCTTCGTGTTCGACGTGCGCAAGGTGTTCCTGCCCGCCGCCGACGGCGCCGACCAGTACAACGCCGAGTCCGGCATGCCCTCGGTCGTGCGCGCGCCCGACGGGCAGCCCGGCATCGTGACCCCCGCGGGCGACGCCCCGACCGAGGTTCGTTCGCAGACCATCATGAAGGGCGACGGCGACGCGCTGACCGCCGACTCCTCGGTGGTCATCCACGTGCAGGGCGTGGCGTGGGGCGCCAAGACGACGTTCGCCTCCACCTGGAAGAACGGCGCGCCCGGCCAGGCCAAGGTGTCGGCTCTGCCGCCGGCTCTCGCCTCGGCCCTCGAGGGGCAGACCGTCGGTTCGCAGGTTCTCGTCGTCGTCCCCGCCGACCAGACCGAGCAGGACCAGCAGATCCTCCAGGCTCCGGCCGACACCGCCCTGGTGTACGTCGTGGACATCCTCGGCACCGTCGGCTGACCCGCCCCGACGCCTAGGATGGGCGGGTGCCCGCCACCCCGTCCAGAAGTGCTCCCGAGGAGCGCCTGGTGAACCTCGTCGTCGCCCTCATGGCGACCGAGCAGGGGCTGACCAAAGACACCATCCTCTCCTCGGTTGCGGGCTACCGCGAGCAGCTCGAGGCGGGCGCGTCGAAGGATGCGCTCGAGAAGATGTTCGAACGCGACAAAGAGAACCTCCGCGGGCTCGGTGTGCCGATCGAGACGATCGGCAACCGCTCCGACCCCGACGATCTGCGTGAGGCGCGCTATCGCGTGCCGACCGCCGAGTACGAGCTGCCCGACGACATCTCGTTCAGCCCGGCCGAGGTGGCGCTGTTGAACATCGCCGGAGGCGTGTGGGGGAGCGAGTCGCTCTCGGTCGACGCCCGCAGCGGTCTGCGCAAGATCCGCGCGCTCGGCATCGCCGTCGACGAGCCGATCATCGGGTACGCGCCCCGCATCCGGGTGCGCGACGCCTCGTTCGCGACCCTGCAGCGGGCGATCGAGCAGTCGCGGGTGGTGACGTTCACCTACCTGCGTCCGGGCGAGGCACGTCCGCACGAGCGGCGCATCCGGCCGTTCGCCCTCGTCGAGTACGAGGCGCGGTGGCACGTCTACGGGTTCGACCAGAACGTGCAGGCCGACCGCACGTTCCTCTTGGCCCGCATCGTCGGCGACGTCACCGTCGCGCGCGAGAAGTTCCCGGCCGACCTGCGAGACGGCGCCGGAGAGCGTGCGCTGGCGGGCCTGCGGGCCGTCGCCGCGCGTCAGCGGGCCCTGCTCGAGGTGCACCCGGGAACCGAAGCCGCCCTGCGGCTGGCGCGCCGCGCCGATGCGGCGCCGCAGGGCATCCTCGTGCCGTACGTCGACCTGCACGTGTTCGCCGACGAGCTCGCCTCGTACGGTCCCGAAGTGCGCGTCGTCGCCCCCGACGACCTGCGCGTCGAGGTCATCCGTCGCCTCGAGGCGACGCTGGCCCTGCACGGAGGTGCCGCGTGAGCACCGATCGGCCCATCGCCGCCCTCGACCGCGCGGCCCTGCTGCTGCAGCTGGTGCCCTACCTGCTCGGCAAGGGCGAAGTCTCGGTGGCCGAGGCCGCAGCCGACTTCGACGTCGCCCCCGGGCAGATGCGCGCGATGGTGGAACGCCTCACTGTCATCGGCCTTCCCGGCGAGCAGGGGTACTGGCAGTTGCCGCACGACCTCTTCGACATCGACTGGGACCTGCTCGACCGCGAAGACGTGATCGCGATCACCAACACCGTGGGATTGGAACGCTCGCCCCGGCTGACCGCACGCGAGGCCGCGGCTCTGCTGGCGGGTCTGCAACTCGCGCGGAGTCTGCCGGGCATCGGCGACAACGACCTCGTCTCGGGGCTGCTCTCCAAGCTCGCTCGCGGTGCCGCGGCGGCGCCGCCCGCCGTCATCGTCGCGCCCGGGCCCGTCGACGGGGTGCGCGATGTCGTCGACGAGGCGCTCCGCGCCCGCGTGGCGGTCACGTTCACGTACCGCGCGCCCGGCGCCGGTCCCACCACGCGCACCGTCGACCCCATCAAGGTGCACATCGCCAACGACCAGTGGTACCTGCAGGGCTGGTGCCACCTGCGCCAAGCCGTGCGCACGTTCCACCTCGACCGCGTGAGCGACCCCACCCTCACCGACATCCCGGCCGTGCACGGCGGCGATCCGGTTCCCGACCTGTTCGCCCCGGCCGACGACGAGGTGGTGGCCCGGTTCCGCTTTCCTCGCGCGGTGGCGCCGTTGCTGGCCGACTACCTCGAGCGCGCCGACATCGACGACTCCGACGGGGTCACCTCGGTGGCCTCGCTCCATCTCGCGGACGAGCAGAGCCTGAAGCGCCTCGCAGCCCGGCGCGGCGGCGAGGTCGAGCTGCTCGAACCGGCCGGCGCCCGCCACGCGGCGGCGGCGTGGGCGGCGGCGGGGTTGGCGCAGTATCGCGCGGAGCCCTGAGCGCCTGCCCGCACGGCCCTCTGCGATGACGACGAGCCGACGGCCGACCCGATCACCGCGCCTGAGCATCCGCACCCAGTAGTCGCGCCCGTGGGCCTGTCCGGTCCGCGGCGGAAACCGCGGGTTAGACTGATGTCCACGCCCGAACAAGACGAGGAGTCCTCATGTTTCAGGGATTGACCGGATGGCACCTGCTGATCGTCTTGGCCGTCATCCTTCTGCTGTTCGGCGCCGCCAAGCTCCCCGCCCTCGCGAAGAGCGTCGGCCAGTCAGCTCGCGTGTTCAAGAGCGAGATGAAAGAGATGAAGCGCGACGACGAGGTCGTGGCTCCCACTCCCGAGGCGCCGCGCGCCACCGAGACCGGCACCGCTTCGACCGCCGCCCCCGAGCCGCGCAGGTCGAACGACCCCACGATCTAAGTCGTGGTGACGGCAGGCCCGCCGCGCATCGACCTCCCCGAGGGGCCGCGGCGCGATAAGCGCATGTCCATCGGCGCGCATCTCGTGGAGCTGCGCAAGCGTCTGATGATCGCGGCTGCCGCCCTCGTGGTGGGCATGGTGGTCGCGTTCATCATCACCGACCCGATCATCCACCTGATCACCGAGCCGATCCGTGCGATCGCGGAGCGCCGCGGCGACGACTTCTCGGCGCTGAACTTCACCTCGGTGACCTCGGCGTTCGACCTGCGCATGCGCATCGCGTTCTCGATCGGCATCTTTCTGTCGGCACCGGTGTGGCTGTGGCAGATCTGGGCGTTCATCATGCCCGGACTCACGCGCAAAGAGGTGCGCTACACGGTCGGGTTCGTGGCATCCGCGGTCCCGCTGTTCTTCGTGGGCTGCTGGGTGGGGCTCCTGATCGTGCCGCACGTGATCGAGCTCATGTGGGGCTTCACGCCCGAGGGTGGCGTCAACTTCTACAACGCCACCGATTACTACGACTTCGTGTTCAAGCTCATGATCGTGGTGGGCGTAGCGTTCGTGCTGCCGGTGTTCCTGGTCGCGTTGAACGTCGCCGGCATCATGAGCGGCAAGGCGATCCTGAAGGGCTGGCGGGTCGCGATCCTCATCGCCACCCTGTTCTCGGCCCTCGCCACCCCCGCGGCCGACATCATCAGCATGCTCATGCTGGCCGCCATCCTCACCGTGCTGTTCTTCGCCGCCGCCGGGGTGTCGATGCTGTTCGACCGCCGCAAGGCGCGTCGCGCCGCCGCGGCCGCAACGCCGTCGGGGCCCATCGCGTGAGCGCGCCGAGTCCGGCCGAGCGTTTCGCGCGCGCCAGCGCCCGGTCGACGCACCCCCACACGGCCGACTTCGCCGAGATGCAGCGATTCGAGCTCGACGACTTCCAGATCGCCGGATGCCACGCCCTCGAAGACGGGCGGAGCGTGCTCGTGGCCGCCCCCACCGGCGCCGGAAAGACCATCGTCGGCGAGTTCGCCATCCACCTCGCGATGTCGGAGCCCGGCGACAAGGCGTTCTACACCACGCCGATCAAGGCGTTGTCGAACCAGAAGTTCCACGAGCTGCAAGAGATCTACGGCGACGACGAGGTGGGCCTGCTCACCGGCGACACGAACATCAACTCCTCGGCGCGCATCGTCGTCATGACGACCGAGGTGCTGCGCAACATGCTGTACGCCGATTCGCCGGCCCTGCGTGGCCTGCGCTTCGTCGTCATGGACGAGGTGCACTACCTCGCCGACCGCTTCCGCGGCGCGGTGTGGGAAGAAGTCATCATCCACCTGCCGTCGTCGGTCAAACTCGTGTCGCTGTCGGCGACCGTGTCGAATGCCGAGGAGTTCGGCGACTGGCTCGACACCGTGCGCGGCGACACCGAGGTGATCGTGTCGGAGACCCGGCCCGTGCCCCTCGAGCAGCACGTGCTCGTGCGCGGCGATCTGCTGCCGCTGTTCGACGACCGCGCGGGAGTCGCCACCGCGCAGGTGAACCAGGAGCTGCTGCGCATTCGCGGGGGCAACTCCGGGGGATACGAGAACAACCGGCGCGCGCAGGAGTACCGCTCGGCCCGCCACGCCGGAGGTCCGCGCCACGCGGGCCAGCGCCGCGCCGGGCACAAGCCGACCCGTGCGGCGCAGGGGCCGCGCATCGAGCGCATCGACCGTCCCGAGGTCGTGGAGCTGCTGCAGCGCAACCACCTGCTGCCCGCGATCTTCTTCATCTTCAGCCGCGCCGGCTGCGACGCCGCCGTGCAGCAGCTGCGGCGCGCGAACGTGCGGCTGACCTCGGCCGAGGAGCGCGTCGAGATCCGCCAGATCGTCGACGAGCTGACTTTCACGCTGAAGGACGAGGACCTCGCCGTCCTGCACTTCTGGGAGTGGCGCGACAACCTCGAGCGCGGCATGGCCTCGCACCACGCGGGCCTGCTGCCGGCGTTCAAAGAGGTCGTCGAGGAGCTGTTCCGTCGCAAGCTCGTCAAGGTCGTCTTCGCGACCGAGACGCTGGCGCTCGGCATCAACATGCCGGCGCGCACGGTCGTGCTCGAGAAGCTCGAGAAGTTCAACGGCGAAGCTCGCGTGGCCATCACCTCGGGGGAGTACACGCAGCTGACCGGTCGCGCCGGCCGCCGCGGCATCGACGTCGAGGGCCACGCGGTGGTGCAGTTCACCGAGGGCCTCGACCCGCAGTCGGTCGCGGCGCTGGCCTCGCGCCGCACCTATCCGCTGAACTCGAGCTTTCGGCCCACGTACAACATGGCCGTCAACCTCATCGACCAGTTCGGTCGGGCCCGGGCCCGTGAGGTGCTCGAGTCGTCGTTCGCGCAGTTCCAGGCCGACCGCTCGGTCGTCGGTCTCGCGCGTCAGGTGAAGGATGCCGAGGAGTCGCTCTCGGGCTACGAGCAGGCGATGACGTGCGATCGCGGGGACTTCCGCGAGTACTCCACGATCCGCCGCGAACTCAGCGATCTCGAGAAGATCAACCGGCGCGACGCCACGGCGCCCCGTCGCCTGCGCGACGAGCGGCAGGAGCAGATCCAGTCGCTGCGCCGGCGCATGCAGCGGCACCCCTGCCAGTCGTGCCCCGATCGCGAGGCCCACGCCCGGTGGGCGGAGCGGTATTGGAAGCTCAAGCGCACCACCGACAAGACCCGGCAGCAGATCGATCAGCGCACCGGCAACGTCGCGCGCGTCTTCGACCGGGTCGTCGAGGTGCTCGCCGCCCTGGAGTACGTCGCGATCGAAGACGACGGTGCCACGGTGCTGACCCCCGCGGGTCGCACGATGCGCCGCATCTACGGTGAGCGCGACCTGCTCGTGGCCGAGTCGCTGCGCCAGCGCCTGTGGGACGGACTCGATGCTCCGTCCCTCGCCGCCCTCGCCTGCTGCCTCGTGTACGAACCGCGCCGCGACGAGGCCGGGCCGGGCGAGCGGGGTCTGCCGCGCGGCGCGTTCCGCGGGGCGCTCGATGCCACGCAGACCCTCTGGCAAGAGCTCGACGACCTCGAGCGCGACCACCGCCTGCCGGGCTCGGCGGAACCCGCCTCCGGCCTGGCCCCCGCCATGCACGCGTGGGCGAAGGGTCTGCCGCTCGACAGCGTGCTCACCCTCGCCGACATGGCCGCGGGCGACTTCGTCCGCTGGGTCAAGCAGACGATCGACCTGCTCGACCAGATCTCGCTCGTCGCCGAACCGAAGCTCGCGTCGACCGCGCGCACGGCGTTGGATTCCGTGCGGCGCGGCATCGTCGCGTACACGTCCGCGTGAGCGCCGTGTCGACGCGCCGTCCGCGCGCGCGCCTCGCCGAGCCCACCCCGCCGGTGCTGCGTCTGGCATTCGCGGCGCCGCTGTCGGTCGTGGCGGGGTTGCTGCTGGTCACCGCGTTCCCCGCGTTGGCGTGGTGGCCGATGGCACTGCCCGCCGTGGTGCTCGCGCTCGTCGTCCTCGCCGGTCGGGGCATCTGGTCGTCGCTGCTCGTGGGGTTCCTGTTCGGGGCGGCGTTCTTCTCGGTCAACCTGCTCTTCACGGCGCGCTACCTGGGACCCATCCCATGGATCGCGCTGTCGGTGCTCGAAGCGCTGCTCACCGCGGTGTTCGCCATCCCCATCGCGCTGGCCTACCGATGGATGCCGCGGCTGGCGCCGGGAACGCTCGGACGGCTCGTGCTGCTGCCGGCCCTCGTCGCGGGGCTGTGGACGTTGCGCGAGCAGATCGTCGGCTCGTGGCCGTACGGCGGCTTCCCCTGGGGACGTATCGGCGTCTCGCAGGTGAACGGGCCCTTCGCCGAGGTGGCGTCGTGGGTCGGCATGTCGGGGCTGACGTTCCTCGTCGTGCTGCTGTGCGCCATGGCGATCGAGTTCGTGCGCACCGGGCGGTTCCGCCGTCTCGCGCGTGCCGTGCCGGCCGCGCTCGTGCTGGCCGTGCTCGTGGCGCTGCCGCAGTTCCCGACCACCGACGCGGGCTCGCTGCGCGTGGGCGCGGCGCAGGGCAACGGTCCCGCCGGCTACTTCGACCAGCGCTCCCGCAACGCCGTGCTGAACGCGCAGCTGGCGGCATCCGCTCCGCTTCTCGGGCAGGACATGGACGTGCTGCTCTGGCCCGAGGGTGGCGTCGACTCCGACCCGACCGCCTCGCGACCGACCGCCGCCGCGCTCGACGAGCTGTCGCGCCGGGTCGACGCGCCGCTGCTCGTGTCGGCGGTGACCGAGCGCGGGCCCGACCTGTTCAATTCCGCGCTGCTGTGGACCCCCGACGGCGGGGCGATCGCCACGTACGACAAACGGCATCCGGTGCCGTTCGGCGAGTACGTGCCCGACCGGGCGTTCTGGGAGCCGTTCGCTCCCGACCTGATCGGTCTGATCGGGCGCGAGTACACCCCGGGAACGGCGAGCCCGCTCTTCGACCTGAACGGTGTCGGCATGGGCCTTGCCATCTGCTTCGACGTGATCTACGACGACGTGGTGTGGGACGGCGCGGCCGCGGGGGCGCAGATCTACATGTTCCAGACCAACAACGCCGACTTCCGCGGCACCGACGAGAACCTGCAGCAGCTCGCCTTCGCGCGCATGCGGGCGATCGAGACCGGTCGCTCGGTGGTGAACCTCTCGACCGTGGGCACGAGCCAGGTGATCGCACCCGACGGGGCCACCCTCGACGAGCTGCCCGTCGACGTCGCGGGGCACATGCTCACTGACGTGCCGCTGCGCACCGGTCTCACCCCCGCGACGGTCATCGGACCCGCGGTCAAGATCGTGGTGGGCGGGGGGAGCCTCGTCGCTCTGCTGGCGGCCGGTGTCCTCGTCGCGGTGCGGTCCCGCGCCACGAAGAAGACGCCGACCCCCGAAGGGGCCGGCGTCTGAATCCGTTTCTCAGCGTCAGGCGCTGAGCTTCTCGTTCCCGGCGCCACGGCGGGCGCGGACGAAGGCGAGACGCTCTTCGAGCAGCTCTTCGAGCTCGGGGAGGGTGCGACGCTCCAGGAGCATGTCCCAGTGCGTACGGGCGGCCTTGTCGCCGCTGTGGTCGACGGTCGCGATGCCGTCACCGATGCGCAGCAGCGCTTCGGCGCCGCACGTGCGGCACTCCCAGGACTCCGGAACCTCGGCGTCTGCAGCGAACGTCAGGACGGTGTCGCGTCCGCAGGTGCTGCAGTTGTACGTGTGTTGTGCACGGTCGTGAAACACGACGCCGTCTTCGCTCTGGAGGCTTTGGGCGCCGAGTCGGATGCCGCGGAGACTGCGGTCTGCCATTGTGTGGTCCTCTCGTCGGTCCCCATGTATAACGCTCGCACCTGTGCGCTTTATTCGAACGGCGGGCCCGCGGCCGGGTTTCACAGAGAATGCTCAGTCAGCTGGCGTTCACCGTTCGTTCACCACGGCCAGAGCCAGGTCGGCGCGGTCGGTGACCAGCCCGTCGACGCCCAGGTCGAGCAGGCGGTGCATGTCCGCGGATTCGTTGACCGTCCACACGTGCACCTCGACGCCGGCGGCGTGGGCGTCGCGGACGAAGCCCGGGGTCACGACCGGGATGACCCCGTGCCGCTCGGGCACCTGCAGCGCATCGAGGTCGGCGAGCAGCTCCCGCACACGCCGGCGCCGACCCAGCACGCGCGCCGCCAGCAGGCGGGCGATGGTCGCCGATCCGGGGGAGGTGGCCGGGCGGCGGGTCGCCCCCGCGCGGCGGGCCGCCTCGAGGGCGGTGCGACGGCGATCGTCGGAGAAGCTGGTGACGAGCACCCGCTCGGCGTGCGGCGCGATGAGCCGCCCGACCGGTTCGGCCGCGGCGGTGGCCTTGACGTCGAGGTTGAAGCGCACGTCGGGGAAGGCGTCGAGCGCCTGGGCGAGGGTGATGAGGCCGCCGCGGTCCGACATGAGCTCCGCCAGCTCGTGCACGCGGACGTCGGCGATCGCCCGAGGGTCTTCGGCGACGCGTCGCAGGTCGTCGTCGTGGAACAGCACGACGGTGCCGTCGGCGGTGAGGTGGCAGTCCGTTTCGACATAGACGGCGCCGGCGGCGTGCGCCGCGGCCACCGCGGCGAACGAGTTGTCGACCAGCCCGTTCGCGACGGCATCCGGGGTGACGAGCCCCCGGTGCGCCAGCACGCGCGGCCCCTCGGGTGAGAGGTAGGGATGCCGGGCGGCGGGCGATGCGGTCATGTCAGGGCCTCCGGGCCAGAACGTAGCACGCGCGTACGACACGCCCGTGCCCGTGGACAGGGGCTGTTCGCGGCGTCGTGGAGGCGTCCGTGGCCGTCGCGGGGAGCGGCGCGGCTGCGGCCCGGCGCCGGTGGCGGTGGGCGGGGGATCGGTAGGCTGGGAGGGGCTCCGAGTGTCCCCCCGCTCGCGGTCCCCCTTTTTCGAATCGTCAGGAGAATCCGTGTCTCAGACCCTTCCGTCCGGCTCCCTGAGCGGCAAGACCGCGCTCGTCACCGGCTCGTCGCGCGGCATCGGCGCCGACACCGTGAAGTACTTCGCCGAGGCCGGCGCGAACGTCGTCATCAACTTCCGCAACAAGGCGCCGCGCGCCGAGAAGCTGGCGTCGCAGCTGCGTGAGCTGGGCGTCGAGGCGCTCGTCGTGGGCGCCGACCTCACCGACCCCGCGTCGGTGAAGGCGATGTTCGATGAGGTCGAGCGCACGTTCGGAGGCCTCGACGTGCTCGTGCTCAACGCCTCGGGCGGCATGGAGTCCGGCATGGCCGAGGACTACGCGCTGCTGCTCAACCGCGACGCGCAGGTCTCCGTGCTCGAAACCGCGCTGCCGTTGCTCAAGGCCGACGCGCGCGTGGTGTTCGTGACCAGTCACCAGGCGCACTTCATCCGCACCACCCCGACCATGCCCGAGTACGAGCCGGTCGCGCTGTCGAAGCGGGCCGGCGAAGACGCGCTGCGTGAGAAGATCCCCGCTCTCGAGGAGCGCGGCATCGGCTTCACCGTCGTCTCGGGCGACATGATCGAAGGCACCATCACGGCCACCCTGCTCGAGCGCGCCAACCCCGGCGCGATCGCCGCCCGCCGCGACGACGCCGGCAAGCTGTACAACGTGTCGGAGTTCGCGGCCGAGGTCGCCCGTGCGGCCATCGACCCGGTTCCCGCCGACAACACCCGTCTCGTGGGCGACACGGGTTCGTTCGGAGGCGAGTGAGCATGCGCTCCGTCGACATCGAGGCGCTCGTCTCCGTGGGGCGTCCCGCGCTCTCGTCCGACGGCGACGTCGCCGTCTTCGCCACCTCGCGTCCCGATCTCGTCGCCGACCGCGGAGTGGGCCAGCTCTGGCGGGTCGACCTGCCCGACGGTGCGCCGCGCCGCCTGACGCGCGGTGTCGCCGACAAGGCGCCGCGCCTCTCGCCCGACGACGCCACCGTCGCGTTCCTCCGCCCCGACGAGCGCGGCCGCGCGCAGGTGTTCGTCGTCTCGGTCCTCGGTGGCGAGCCGGTCCAGGTGACCGACCAGCCCGGGGGAGTGACCGACGTCGCCTGGTCGCCCGACGGCGCGCGTCTGGCGTTCTCGGCGCGCGTGCCCGAGCCCGGTCGATACGGCACCGTCGAGGGGCGCGACGCCGCCGCCGAACCGCCGCGTCGGATCACCGGCATCCGGTGGCACTCGAACGGCGCCGGCTACCTGGACCGCCCGAGCCATCTCTTCGTGGTGGACGCGCCCTCGACCGAGGCGGAGCCCTTCTACACGCCCGCTCCGGCGCTGGAAGCGCCCGAGAAGCGCGTGATCCCCGCCGAGCCCACGCGGCTGACCGAGGGTGACACCAGTTGGAGCGGCGTCGTCTGGACGCACGACGGCAGCGAGC
Source organism: Microbacterium sp. CFBP 13617 (assembly GCF_014839445.1). Lineage (NCBI taxonomy): Bacteria > Bacillati > Actinomycetota > Actinomycetes > Micrococcales > Microbacteriaceae > Microbacterium > Microbacterium sp. CFBP 13617. The sequence continues at coordinate 116,557 of NZ_JACYNW010000002.1, forward strand.
TGCTGAACGTTCCCGACGTGATCGAGACCGACCGCCGCGACCTGCGCGACCGCATCGTGGCCGTCGCGGTCGAGGGTGGGGCCGAGCGCGAGGTGCTCTCGACCTCGGCCGACCTGTCGGTCGCCGAGGTCGCCGTGGCGCCCGACGGGGCGATCTTCGTGCTCGCGAACGACGTGGGTCCGGAGGGCGTGGACTTCGTCGCCCCCGGCGTCTCGCTGTTCCTGCTGGAGGCCGAGGGTCCGCGCCGGCTCACCGACGCCGAGACGATCGATCTCGGCGAGGTCGGCAGTCACCTGTCGTTCGACGACGGCGACGTGCTCGTGCAGGACCGCACCCGCGGGCGCCTGCGCCTGCTGCGCGTCACGCGCGGAGCAGACGTGTCCGAGGTCCTCGGCGGGGACCTCGAGGTCAACGGCCACGCCGTCGCGAACGGCCGGGTCGTGGCATCCGTCGCCGCGCCCGAATCGTTCGGTGAGCTGGTGCTCGTCGACCCCGTGGCGGGCGTTCGCGCCGTCACCGACTTCGGCGCCGCCGTGCGCGAGCGGGGTGTCGTCGTGCCGGTCGAGCACGAGATCGTCGGCCGCGACGGCTACCCGGTGCACGGGTGGGTCGCCACGCCCGAGGGCGAGGGGCCGTTCCCGGTCATCCTGCAGATCCACGGCGGGCCGTACGCGTCATACGGGGTGCACGTCTTCGACGAGACCCAGGTGCTCGTCGACGCCGGGTACGCCGTCGTCTACAGCAACCCCCGCGGGAGCGCCGGATACGGTCGCGCCCACGGCCGGTCGATCCGACAGAAGATGGGCACCCTCGACTACTTCGACGTGCTCGACTTCTTCGACGGCGTCGTGGCGGCAGATCCTCGCCTCGACGGCGACCGCGTCGGCGTGATGGGCGGGTCCTACGGCGGATACATGACCGCGTGGATCATCGCGCACGACCACCGCTTCGCCGGCGCGATCGTGGAGCGCGGGTTCCTCGACCCGACCGCGTTCCCGGGCTCGAGCGACATCGGCTCGTTCTTCGGTCAGGAGTACGTCGGGACCGACCCCGAGCAGATGGCCGCGCAGAGCCCCATGGCCGTCGTCGACCGGGTGCGCACCCCCACGTTGGTGCTCCACTCCGAGCTCGACTTCCGCTGCCCGCTCGAACAGGCCACGCGTTACTACGCGGCGCTGAAGCGCCAGGGCACCGAGGCCGAGATGCTCGTCTTCCCCGGCGAAGACCACGAGCTCACCCGCGCGGGTCGGCCGCAGCACCGGGTGCAGCGCTTCGACGCGGTGCTCGAATGGTGGGCGCGGTACCTGCCGGTCGCGTGAATCGGAAAGGGCCCGGATGCCATGGCATCCGGGCCCTTTCGCGTACCCGTGTTACGCGGCCTTGCCGAACTGGACCGCTCGCACGATCTGGAAGATGCCGAGGATGACGAGCGAGATGCCGATGAGCAGGAACAGCGTCACCGCGCCCAGGAGCGGCGAGAACAGCAGCACGACGCCGGCGAGGATGCTGACGATCGCGAAGAAGATCGTCCAGGCCCGCGCCTTCGATCCGTGGCCGACGGTGGTGAGCGAGACGACGCCCTCGATGATCCACAGGATGCCGACGAGGGTGCCGATGAAGACGCCGAACCACGCGGTCGTGGCCGAGAGGTTGGCGAACGAGAAGATGCCCGCGACGATGAACAGCACGCCGAGCACGATGTAGCCGATGCGAGCCCAGCCGGAGCGCCAGAACAGGCCGATGCCGATGTTCACCAGTCCGGCGATGATGACGTAGACCGAGATGATGCCGACGGCGATCTCGGCGGTGCGGCCGGGCCACACCAGGATGAGCAGGCCGATGACGAGCGACAGCGCGCCGCTGACGCCGAGCGCGGTGCGGACGGCGCTGAGAGCGGGGCTGGTCGTGGACGAGGGCGACATTGCGTGCCTTTCTGGATGAACGCTGTGAACAGTGCTCACCTTAGACCGCACGGCGAAACCCGCGCGACCCGGGCGTACGCGCCGCGTCGAGCGGCGTCACAAGGGCCGTTAGGTGGCGGCGTTGGCCGCGCCGGGACCGGGGTTGGCGCCGAGGGTTGAGTGTCCAGGACATGCCGCGCCCGCCCGGCCACGCCCGGCGTGTCGTGGACACTCAACCCCTCTGGGGGCCTTGCTACGTCGCGCGCTGTTGAGTGTCCCGGACACGCCGCACCCGCATCGCCGTGCGCGGCGTTTCGTGGACACTCAACCCCTCTGCGAGCCGCGCGCGGGCCGACCCGTGTGCGCGGTGCAGCCGCGATCACTGCGCGGGTGTGGCAGCGCTGGGAATTGCGAGGTGGCGCGGCCGCTCACCGGCGCCACAGGGCGCGGACCGCGCGCTCGGTCGCGACGAATCGTTCCGCCGTCGCTGAGGCGAAGTCGCGGGCACCCCGCAGCCCGCGCTCCAGCTCGTCGAGCAACGCCGCCCCCGCGGTGTGGGTCCGGTCGTAGGCGTCGCGCGCCGAGCCGTTCCAGTCCCCGCGAAGGCGGCTGGACTCCCGATCGAGCAGGTCGATCTCGATCGCGATGCCCGAGAGGGCCTGGTCGAGATGCGCGACGAGTTCGCCGTGGCGCGCGCTGTCGAACCGGATGTACACGGTGCGGTCCCGTCAGTAGGTGTCGCGCGGGTGGAGGCCGTCGGCCAGGCGGAAGCAGGGGGAGAAGGAGAGGATCTGGATGTAGGTGCGGTCCACGCTGAGCGCCATCATGTACACCGACCCGTGCGGACCGCGCACTTGAACGCTCGGAACACCGTCGTCGAGAGTCTCGCGGATCGCGGTGTACCCGGTCTTCTCGACGTAGGCGGCGACAACTGCATCCATGATCGCGGCCGTCTCCGATGGTCCGATCAAATGGACATTGGTGTGCCCAGCCCACTGAAATGTGCGATCCGTTCCACAGCTGAGCAAGCCACTTTCTTCAGCCTGGTCAACGGACGCGACCTCAGCCGGTGGAACGAACTCGGCAAGAGAGAGCTCCATGTCTTGGGCAACCTTCTTGGCGCCCCACACATCGAGGTCGGGATCGACGTCGATACCTCCGGTCGGCGCGCACCCGGCCAACATCACGAGAGTGAGGATCATCAGGGGGGTGAGTAGACGACGGCGTTTCATTGGGTCACCTCGCGAAGAATGAGACGGAGAGCGGCCCTGTTCTCGGCAAGGTCGCTCGCGATGAGTTGGTGATTCTCGAGCGCGCGAAACGACACCCGGAAGCTGGGCGTGGGCTGCGGCTCGATCCCGGGTAGGCCGATCGCCGGGGGAGCGGGGAGCGGGATCTCGACGTCTCCGTCTCGCGCGTAGACGTGGCTCTCGAAGGCCGGCTCGTGAGCGGGGACGCGTCCGTCCCAGACGACTCCGGTCTCCTGCGCCATGGTGAGCGCGTCGGTGTACGCCCAGTGGGCGTACGTCGTTCGCGGATCGGGTGCCCACCCCTCCGGCATCCCGGCCCCCGCCAGCGAGTGAACCTGGTCGTACTGAGCGCCGGCGACCTCCGAGGCGGTGATGGGTGCGAGACCCCAGGAGTGCCCCATAGCCACGCTCTCGCTGTCGGCGACGGCGTCGCTCGCGCCGCGGATCTCGGCGGCGAAGTCGGCGAGACGGTCTCCCATGGCGCGCGCGAGATCCGGATCGTTCGCCTGCGACAGCCCCGTCGCCAGCGGGAGCTCCGCGAGGGCGACCGAAGGCGGGGCCCCGGCCTCATCGCCCGGGAACACCCCGTCTTTCCAGACGAAGCCGAGCACACCGGCATCCTGCTGGTTCATCCACTCCACGACCTCTTGCGGACCCCCTCCGTAGAAGCTCTGCATGCTCGTGAAGGTGCCCGGCACGTAGGTGACGGTCGCCGTCGTGGACGCCGAGGGAGTCCCGATCATCTCGATGATGCGATGCGCGGGGGCGTCGTACAGATAGAGCCGGACGTCGCCGTCGACCGCGCGCTGCAGGTAGTGCCTCTCTGCCGTGATCGCCGCGCGCTCCTCGGGGGCGAGGTGGGGGTCGTCGAGGGAACGCTCAAGTGCTGCCACGCGCTCCGCGGCGTTCTCGCGGTTGGCGGCCACCCGAACGAGCGGGGGCAGCCCACCGAGGGTGCCCAGGACGGCCGGGATCGCGGCGAGCAGGGCGGAGCGGGCCGCCGGGTCGTCGATGCCGTCCCACCACGCCCGGACCTGGTCGTCGTCGGGTGGGAACTGCTCGAGAAGCGTCATCCAGTCGGGGTGGAGGGCGAGCAGCTCACTGATCTGCTGCTCCGCGTCGGCCCGAGACAGGCGCTCCAGGATGGAGATCCCCAGGCGGCGGGTCGCGGCCCGCGGGGCGAGCGCGTCGATCGACGGTGCGGGGGCGAACAGCAGAGCGGCGCTCCATCGCCCGTTCTCGCTCATCCCACGGGCGGCGGCCTCGATCGCCGCCGCGCACTCCTCGCCGCGGGTGCGCACGACCTCGCGGGCCTCGGACAGCAGCTCCTCGGCACGGACGCGGAGGGCCGCTCCGGTATCGGCGGCGCCCTGGGCAGGGTTCTGAGCAGCCGTCTCGAGCGTCTCGGTGGGACCCCGTCGGTGCAGGTCGACGGCATCCGCGGCCCGGCCCTGCGCCCAGGTGAGGGTCTCGGCGTACCGCTGCAGGCTGCCCGCGCACTCGACCAGAACCTGGGCGACGACCGACCAGTCGTCGGCGGCGGAGGTGCGGCGGAGCGAGAAATCGTCTGCGGCCTCACCCTGCCAGGCGTCGTGCACGGAGACGGCGAACAGCCGGTCGGCGAGCCCCACCGCCGCGTCGGACAGCTGGGTCCAGGCGCGGGCAGCGGAGAAGATCTGGTCGGGGCGACCGGGGATCAGGACGAGGGGGTCGGCGACGGATGCGAGATCACCCATGCGCTGCTGCCGCCGCCTCGTCGGCCTCGTCGTAGGCATCCGCGGAAGCACGCAGGCGCGCGGCGATCTGCTCCGTCTCGACGAGTCGGCTGCGCCACGCACGCAGAAGAAGCGCCGAGAAGGATGCGGTCGCCGCGGCCAGTCCGCCGTGACCGAACTCGACGCGGGGGAGTGGGGCGGCGAGAGGCGCTTCGTCGCGTATGCCCTGCACCCGGGCGGCGATCTCGCGCACCGCTTCGGTGTCGATGGAGAACGACGTCATGAGGGCTCCCGCGGTGGGTCGGCGAAGGGGACGCGAGCATCGTAGGCTCACCGCGCCCGGCCGCCGTCAGAACTCTCCACAGGGTGAAGAGGGGGTGATGCCGTCGACGTGTGAGGGTGAGGTCACCCGAGCAGCAGGGCCACCGCGAACAGCACAGGAAGGCACCCGACGGTGGAGAGGAACACCACATCGCGCGACAGGATCTCGCCGACGCCGTACCGCTGCGCGAAGTTGAACACGTTCTGCGCCGTCGGGAGCGCGGCGAGAACGACGACCACGAACACCTGGTCGTCGGGCAGACCGAACCACAAGGCGACGAGCCACGCCAGCGCGGGCATGGCCACGAGCTTCAAGACCGACGCGATGACGACGTCGACGCGACGCCCGGGTTCGGTCAGCACCCGCTGGCCGTACAGCGACATGCCGTACGACATCAGCAGAACCGGCACGCACGCCCCCGCGATGAGGTGCAGCGGATCGAAGACGATCGGCGGCAGGTCGATACCGAGCACCGCGACGAGCACACCCAGCGCTGATCCGATGAGCATCGGGTTCTTGACCGTCTGCGTGACGATCCGCCCGACGGAGCGGGAGCCCGAGGTGACGGCATCCAGGAGCGACAGCGCGATCGGCATGAGCACGAGCAGCTGGAACAGGATGACGGGAGCCGAGAACGCCGCGTTGCCGAGCATGTAGAGCGAGATCGGGATGCCGATGTTGTTGCTGTTGACCTGACCCGCCGACAGCGCGCCGATGACCGTCTCGCCGACCGGGCGACGCAGGATCAGCGCCGAGACGAGGGTGTACAGACCGATGATCACGGCCGCGGTGATCATCGACACCGGCAGGAGCGCCGAGAACAGCGTCGCCACGTCGGCGCGGGCGAGCACCGTGAACAGCAGGAAGGGTGAGAGTACGTAAAACGTCAGGCGACTCAGAACGTGGCGCGCGTGCGGCCCGAGCAGATCGATGCGGGCGATCACGTAGCCCACCACCACAGCGAGGCCCACGACCGCGAAGCCGGTGAGGACGCCGGTCACGCGAGGACCCGGCGGGGTAGAGGAGCGGGGGTGGGAGGCATCGATTCGAGCGTAACGGGGGCGGAGACGGCCGCGATGCACGGTCGGCTCTTGCAGCGAGGAGGCAGACGAGGCTTGAGGGGGTGGCGCCTCGGAGGGCCTCACCCTCGACGATCGCCGAGGGCTGAGGGGATCAGCGCTCGATGGCCGCCTTCACCGCGTTCTCGAGGTCGTTCACGCTCTGGAGGACGAGCGGGGCGCCGTCGACGAAGAACGTGGGAGTGCTGCGCACGCCGAGCGCGCGTGCATCGTCGAAGTCCGATTTCACCCGGGCGGCGGTCGCCGGGTCTGCGACCGCCGCGTCGTACGCCGCCATGTCGAGTCCCATCTCGGCGGCGTAACGGCGGAAGGTCTCGGCCTGTGACTCCTGCGCCTCGCCCCATGTGCTCTGCGTCTGGAAGAGACGGTGGTACATGTCCTCGAATCGGTCCTGCTGGGCAGCGGCTTCGGCCGCGACGGCCGCAGTGGTGGAGTTCGCGTGGCCCGGGAGAGGGAAGTAGCGGACGGCGTACGTGATGCGCCCCGCGTACTTCTCACGCAGCTCCTCGACCACGGGGTACGTGGCGCCGCACGCTTCGCATTCGAAATCCAGGAACTCCACGACCGTCACCGCGTCTTGGCCGCCGTCGTCCAAGACCTGGGTGTCGTCTCGAATGATCGCGGGGTTCGCTGACGGGCCGGGGGACTGGGCTCGGTCGACGAGGAAGGCGACCAGCCCGGCGACGATGAGGATCGCGAGCGCCGCGGCGGTCACGGTGAAGGGCGTGAAGAGGGATTTCATGGCTCAGTGATGGTCCTCGTGCGCGTGGCCGTGCGCGGTGGTGTGGTGGTCGGCGGGGTCATGGTCGGCCTCGAGGATCATCCCGACGGAGGTGGCGCAGGCGTCGCCGCGCCAGGCTTCCCGCCCTTCGCGCAGGGCGAAAGCGGCGATGACGAGGCCCGCGACGGCGTCGGCCCACCACCAGCCGAACACCCCGTTCAGGACGAGGCCGGTGAGCACCGCAGCCGACAGGTAGGTGCAGATCAGCGTCTGCTTCGAGTCGGCGACGGCGGTCGCCGACCCGAGCTCGCGGCCCGCGCGCCGCTCGGCCAGCGAGAGGAAGGGCATGATGACGACGCTGAGCGCCGTGAGGGCGATGCCGACGGGGGAGTGCTCGACCTCGACCCGGCCCACGAGGGCGAGACCGGAACTCACCGTGACGTAGGCGGCGAGGGCGAAGAACGCGACCGCGATGACGCGAAGAGTGCCCTTCTCCCATCGCTCGGGTTCGCGTCGAGTGAACTGCCACGCGACGGCGGCCGCCGAAAGCACCTCGATGGTCGAGTCCAGGCCGAAACCGATGAGGGCCGACGATGAGGCGATCGTTCCCGCCGTGAGGGCGATGACGGCCTCGACGACGTTGTAGACGATCGTGGCGGCGACGATCCACCGGATACGGCGCTGCAGGACCCGCCGCCTGTCGGTCGCGGCATCGCTCACGCGCAGGTGCACGTCTCACCCGCGCAGCAGTCGGGCTCGACGTGGAGGACGACGCGCAGCAGCTCATCCAGCGCCGGCGCGAGGTGCGCGTCGGCGAGCCGGTACCAGGTGCGGCGCCCGTCCGGCACGGCCTCGACGAGTCCGCAGCCGCGCAGACACGCCAGCTGATTCGACATCACCTGACGCGACACCCCGAGCGTGTCCGCCAGGTCGGACGGATACGCCGGAGCTTCCCGCAGAGCGAGGAGCACCCCCGCGCGCGTTCCGTCGGACAGAGCGTGCCCCAGGCGTGCAAGCGCGGCGGTGTGGGTCGCGGTGGCGCTCGGTGCGATCGTCGACATGCGGCCAGGATACAGAAAATCGTGAATTAAGCACAGCGTGTATCAAGACGTTCTCCGTCGCGAGCGCTTTTCCGGCAACGGCACGTCGCGGCGGGTGAGTTCGTCGACGTGCGAGGCGCCGGCCGTGGGTGCTCGCGAGGTCAGCACGCCGTGCGCGGATGCGGATCTCGTCAGAGCGCAGGTGCTCGGCGTTTGCTGCGTGCTCTACAGCGCGTCGGGGGTTCTTTCGCTCGATGCAGCCCATCCAGGGCTACGCCGATAATGCACATTATGTCAGCTTTAGGAGGAACGACCCTTCCCCTGCACCCACACGACCGGCGGCGATCCCTCGACCCGATCAGGTCAAGAACACGTCCGACACGACTCCGGCGGCGATGGCACCCGCCGCGAGCAGCAGAAGAACTGCGAGCGCGATGCGCGCCCCGACGCCCCGCCCCGCCCGCCGGCGCGATCGCGCGCCGCTCAGGAGCGCGACGCTGCCCGCGACGAGGCTCCCGCAGGCGAAGACACCGAGACCCAGAAGAAGGCCCGCGCCGATCTCGGGCGTGTGCAGGTATCCGAGCAGCAGCGCCCCCGCGTAGACGATCGCCGCCGTGACGACACCCGCCAGCACCCGTGCGCCGATATCGCGCCAGAACTTCTCTTCGCGGACCCACACTCCCACCCAGCCCCAGGGGCCGGTCGACGGGGTGTCACTTTCCACAGGCACGTGTGCACCCTAGCGTCCCCGCCGCGAAGGGATACGCTGCACCTCGTGTGCACGCGAATCTTCTGGAACACCAACGACGTCGCCAAGACCGTCAGCCGCTGCATGGATTGGGCCGTCAGCGACGAGCCCGAGCTGTGGTTCCTCCCCCGCGGCACGGCCCGCGACGGCCGGGCCGACGACCATTCGCTGACCTGGACGTCTGCCTATGCGAGCGTCGTGACCAGCATGTGGGGCATGGGGACCGTCGACGGCCTCAACGAAAAGGGGCTCGGCGCCCACGCCCTGTACCTCGACCCCACCGACGTCGAGTTTCCCGAGCCCGACGGGCGGCCGTCGGTCGCCAACGCCCTGTGGGTGCAGTACCTGCTCGACAACTTCGCCACCGTGGCCGACGCCGTCGCCCACATCGACCGCGTGCGCATCACCTCACCTCTGTTCCGCGGCATCCAGCTCGGGGTGCACATCGCCCTCGAAGACGCCTCCGGAGACTCCGCGATCATCGAGCCGCTCGGAGGCGAGCTGGTCGTGCACCACGGCCCCGAGTACACCGTGATGGCCAACTCCCCCACCCTCGACAAGCAGCTCGAGAACCTCGCCCGGTACCGGCCCTTCGGCGGTGAGCTCCCCCCGCCCGGCGACATCACGTCGGCTGACCGGTTCGTGCGCTCGGCGTACTTCCTGCACTACCTGCCCGAGCCCGAGAACACCGAAGAGGCCGTGGCGGGAGTGTTCCAGCTCATCGCCAACGTCTCGGTCCCCTACGGCGCCCCGTATTCGACCGGCGACGTGTACCCCACCTGGTGGCGCGCCGGAGCCGACCTCACGAACCGGGTCTACTACTTCGGCTCGACGCGGAGCCCCAACATCTTCTGGGTCACCCTCGACGATCTGGCCGACACCACCGAGGTGCGAAAGATCGACCCGCGGGAGCTCACGCTCGTCGGAGACCAGACCGCCCATCTCGAGCCTGCGGCGCTGCTGTACTGACGGGCGCCGTTGTCAGCGGTGTCTGCTCGTCGACGTCGACCAGCCATCCGATCTGCGCGACGACGGTGCGCTCAGCAGGCTCCGATCCGTCGAGCTCATCGCTCCCCACGGCCGGGGCGGAGTCATCACGGACCTGGGGTACGCGGACGCACGGGGTGAGGGTCACCGCACCCGGCAGGGCCTCGCTCGTCACCATCCACCTCGTGGGACGCGACCCGATGAACAGCCCGTTCCCCAGATCGCGACCGGCGAGAGGCCAAAGCTCCCCCTCGGCAGGCATCTGCGCGTCGGCGGGCGCGCCGTGTCCGGGTCGGCGCAGCGTGAAACGCTCCACATGCTGCTGTGCCACCGTGTAGACATCGCGTACCCGCCCGCGCACAACGTCATCGGTCGGCGTCCGCGGGTGCCGTTCCTCGAGGGCATCGATGGTCGCCGCGCATTCGGAGCCGAGCTGCCGGGCGAAAAGCGGGGGCACGTTCCGCGATCCGATGAGGAACTCGACGGTGTCCCCCACCACGAAGGGGTCCCCACAGCACGCCCACTCCGTCGCGCTCAGCCACACCCGCGTCACGAGGCCCACGCTACGCGACGGCGCCGCAGGAGGTCAGAAGCCTGATCGGCGCCGCGAGAGGACGGCCTCAGCGCACCCAGCTCGACGTCACGTCGAGCACGCGTGCTCCTGACAGGTCGCTGATCGACAGACCGGCGAAGCGCACGGCGGCCTCCGACGTCTGCCAGCGGAAGCGCGGGTCATCGGTCAGCGCCGCTTCGATCACGGTCTCGGCGGCCTCGTCGGCGGGCTGCGCGTTCGCGAAAGACGTCGCGGCCCGGTCGAGGTAGGCCTGCTGCTGGGCGGCGTACGGGCCCGGCGCCGCGCGGTGCACCGAGTCGACGAACGACGAAGTGACGGCGGCGGGCTCGACGATCGACACGTCGATGCCGAAGGGGGCGACGACCGGGGCGAGCGACTGCATGAGTCCCTCCACGGCGAACTTCGCCGCGCAGTACGCGTCGGAGAACGGCTGGCCCACCACTCCCCCGACGCTCGTCACCGTGACGATGCGGCCGCTCCCCTGGTCGCGCATACCGGGGAGCACGAGACGCGTCAGTCGCGCGACCGAGAGGTAGTTCGTCTCGAGCTGCTCCTGCAGCTGCGCGTCGGTGAGCTGCTCGAGCGTGCCGACGGCGCCGCGCCCGGCGTTGTTGACGAGGATATCCACCGGGCCGACCGCGTCGACGAGGGCCTGGGCGGCCGCGGCATCCGTCACATCCAGCGCGCGGATGTCGAGTTCGACACCGGCGACGGATGCCGCGGCGCGCAGCGCGTCGGCGCGCCCCGTGTCGCGCACGGTGGCGACGACCCGTGCGCCCCGCTGAGCGAGGCCGATGGCCGTGTGCAGGCCGATTCCGCTGGTGGTTCCGGTGACGATCGCGAGAGTCATGAGGACATCGTCGCGCATGAATCCATGGACCGGGTGTGCGGTATCGCTCTCTCGGTTCTCGCCCATCTACGACGCACGCATTCGCGCGACGAAGCCGATCGCCCCCATCGTGGACGCGGCCGCGGCCCGAAGCGGCGGACCGCCGGACACCCCGACGCCCCTCCCCCGCAGCCTCTTACCCCCGGGCACTCACCCGGATGAGGAACGCCCCCGGCGCGCGATCGCTGTCGAGCTCGACGAGCAAACCGCGCTCGGGCAGATCGATCTGCACCTGCGTCGAGGCCTGGCACGGCAGCAGCAGCGGCTCGCCGATGGCCGTCCCCGCGGACGTCGAGATGCGCCCGGTCACCGCCTGGGGTCCGGCGCAGTCGATCGTGACCGCGTATGCGCCGGGGTTGATCGTCTGGTTGTCGCTGCGGAACGGAGCGACGCCGCCCGGGTCGCCGAACGTGCCCCAGGACTGCCAGAGGAAGTCACCGGGTGCGGCGGCGGCCACCTCATCGTCGAAGTACCCCGCCCACGGGTCGGGGGTCACGGACGGCGACGCGGAGGGCGACGACGTCGTCTCGCTCGCGACGGCGCCGGGTGAGGGCGCCGCGTCGTCGTCTCCGGTGCATCCGGTGAGTGCGATGGCCGCTGCGGCGACGGTCGCGAGGGCGCAGATCGTCCTGGTCGAGAGGGACATCCGGCGATCCTAGGCGCCCGCGGCCGCCCGGGCCAGGGTGTGGACGATTCCGGATGCCGAGCCCCGGCCCGTCATCCGCGCGGCGTCAGCTCCACCCACTGCCCGCCGAACTTCGGCGCGCGGCCGTCGCCCGACGAGGTGCCGGCCAGGCGACGTCGCACCCACGGCGCGACGTGCTCGCGGTAGTAGGCCGAGCCCCTCAGCCGCTCGATCTCGGGGATCTCGCGCAGGCGCCACCACTCCTCCGGTGCCGCCAGACCGACCGACTCCAGCACCCGCGCGGCGACGCGGTGATGTCCACGGGTGTTCATGTGCAGTCGGTCGATCGACCAGAACTCCCCGCCGGCGAGCTCGCGGTCGAACCAGTTGTACGCCGTGATGACGTCGGCGCGCGACGCGAGGCGTTCCTCGACGGCTTTCGACAGCCGGTCGCCGCGCACCTGCAGCACGCGCCCGAGGGGAAGCCCCGCCGAGGGGTTGGCCCCCGAGAGCACGATCAGCTGCACCCCCTCGTCGTCGCACCGGCGCAGCACATGCTCGAACAGGCCGACGATGCGCTCGAGGTCGGCGCGCGGACGCAGCATGTCGTTGCCCCCGCCGTTGAACGACAGGTGCGTCGGCTTCAGCGCCAGCGCCGGTTCGAGCTGCTGTTCGACGATCGGCTCGATGAGCTTGCCGCGGATCGCGAGGTTCGTGTACTCGATCGGTTCGCCGGTGGCATCCGCCCATCCCTGAGCGGCGAGGTCGGCCCACCCCCGCACGGTTCCGTCGGGCAGTTCGTCGCCGACTCCTTCGGTGAACGAGTCGCCGATCGCGACGTAGCGGACGGATGCCATGGGTCGAGCCTACGCGCGAGATCCACCTCGTCGAGTGTCCACGACACGCCGCGTCCGTCGGGGCGAGCACGGCGTGTCCTGGACACTCGACGGTGTGTGGCGACGGTTCACGCCAGCGCGCGACCCCGCTGCTCGCGCAAGAACAGCGCGGCGAGCGCGGCGACGGGTCACGCCAGCGCGCGTCCCCGCTGCTCGCGCGAGAACAGCGCGGCGAGCACGGCGACGGTTCACGCCAACGTGCGACCCCGCTGCTCGCGTAAGAACAGGGCCGCGACCACGGCGACGGCGAAGAACGCCGCGAAGACGATGAACAGCACCGGGGCGCCGCCGAGGGCGAGCAGTGGCGGCACCGCCAGCGGGGCGAGGATCGAGGCGATCCGTCCCACCCCGGCCGCCCACCCGGCACCCGTTGCGCGCAGCGCCGTCGGGTACGTCTCGGGCGTGGCGGCGTACAGGGCGCCCCAGGCGCCCAGGTTGAAGAACGACAGCATCATGCCCGTGGCGATCAGCGACACCTCGCCCGACGCGGTGCCGAACAGCACCGCAGCGACGGCCGAACCCGCGAGGAAGGTGGCGAGCGTCGCGCGCCGGCCCCACGCCTCGATGAGCCACGCGGCGACCGCGTACCCGGGCAGCTGCGCGAGAGTGATGATGAGCGTGAAGCCGAACGAGCGAACGAGGTCGTAGCCCTGGGCGACGAGGATCGTCGGGATCCAGATGAAGGCGCCGTAGTACGAGAAGTTGACGCAGAACCACAGCACCCACAGGCTCGCCGTGCGCGCGCGGAGCGACCGCGACCACAGGGCGCCCACGCGAGCGCGCGGGGCGGGAGCGGATGCCGCGACCCCCTCCGACGAGGGTTCGAGCGAGATGCGCCCGGCGGCAGCCTCGAGATCGCGCACGATGGCGACCGCCTCGCTGTTGCGGCCGCGCGAGGCAAGCCAACGCGGCGACTCGGGGAGTCCCCACCGCACGATGAGGGCGTACACGGCGGGGATCGCGCCGAGTGCGAACGCCCACCGCCACCCGTCGGCCGACGCGGGGACGACGAAATACCCGATGAGTGCGGCGGCGGTCCACCCGACGGCCCAGAACGCTTCGAGGAACACGATCAGGCGCCCGCGGATGCGCGCCGGCGCGAACTCGCTCACGTAGGTCGAGGCCACGGGCAGCTCCGCGCCGAGGCCCAGCCCCACCACGAAGCGCAACACCAGCAGGGCACCGAGGCCCCCGACCAGGGCGCTCGCCCCGGTTGCCACGCCGTAGACCAGCAGCGTCAGGGCGAACACCTGGCGTCGACCGAAACGGTCGGCCAGCAGCCCGCCGAGGCTCGCCCCGATCGCCATCCCGGCGAAGCCCGCCGAGGCGATCCACGACGCCTGCGTGGGCGCGAGCTGCCACTGCACCGCCAATGCGGCGATGACGAACGAGATGAGCCCGACATCCATGGCATCCAGAGCCCAGCCCAGACCCGACCCCGTGAGGATCTTGCCGTGACGGCGGGTGAACGGCAGCGCGTCGAGGCGTTCGGACACCCGCACGGTGTCGGTCGTCGTGGTCACCGGATGCCGGGCAGGTCGGCGTCGACGGAGAGATCGGTGTCGGCGAGCATCTCGCGCACCAGCGGAAGCACGCGGGTACCGTACAGCTCGATGCCCGACATGAGTCGGTCGTGCGAGATGGAACCGCTGGCGAACTTCATCTGGAAGCGCGAGGCGCCGAGCACGCGCACGGTGGCGGCGATCTTGGTGGCCACGGTCTCGGGCGAACCGATGTACATCGAGCCCTCGGGGCCGACGTCCTGCTGGAAGCGCAGGCGGTTGTAGGCGGGCCAGCCGCGTTCCCGACCGATCGTCGTGTTCAGCTCGGCGACGCCCTCGTACGCCTCGTCCCACGCCTGCTGGTCGGTCTCGGCGACGTGGCCGGGCGAGTGCACCGAGATCGGCATGGCGGGCTTGCCGAGCTCCTGCAACGAGCGGCGGTACAGATCGGCGAAGGGGCGGAACCGGGCCGACGATCCGCCGATGATGGCGAGCACGAGGCCGTAGCCGTAGCGGGCGGCGCGCACGACCGACTCCGGCGACCCGCCGACGCCGACCCACGCCTTCAGGCCGTTCTCGGTCTTGGGGTACACGTCGGCATCCTGGAGACCGGCCCGCGTGCGTCCCGACCAGGTGACGGGCTTCTCGTCGAGCAGCAGCGAGAACAGCTCGAGCTTCTCTTCGAACAGCTGCTCGTAGTCGCCGAGGTCGTAGCCGAAGAGCGGGAACGACTCGATGAACGACCCGCGCCCGAGGATGACCTCGGCGCGACCGTTCGAGACGGCGTCGAGCGTGGCGAACCGTTCGTAGACGCGCACCGGGTCGTCGGACGACAGCACGGTCACCGCGGTGCCGAGATGGATGTTCGAGGTGCGGGCCGCTGCGGCGGCGAGCACGATCTCGGGGCTCGTGACCGCGAAGTCCTTGCGGTGGTGCTCCCCCACGCCGAAGAACGACAGGCCCACCTGATCGGCGAGCACGGCCTGCTCGACGACGTTGCGGATGGTCTGTGCGTCGGACTGGAGCGACCCGTCAGGGCCGCGCGAGATGTCTCCGAAGGTATCGAGGCCGAGCTCGACGGGGGTGGCGTCCATGGGGTCTCCTTGCATTCGGATGAATGAACTTTACGCGAGGACGAAACATTCCCCGCATCGGCGGAGGGGCGCCGCGATCGCGACGCCCCTCCCCTCGCTCAGCCGGAGGCCAGAGCCGCCCGTAGCGTGTCGAGACCGACACCGCCGATGTCGAGCGCGCGCGTGTGGAACTGCTTCATCGAGAAGTCGGCGCCGCGGCGCTCCTGCTCCTCGTCGCGCACCTGCTCCCAGATGCGCTGGCCGACCTTGTAGGCCGGCGCCTGCCCGGGCCAGCCGAGGTAGCGGTTGACCTCGAAACGCACGAACTCCTCGCTCATGTTGACGTTCTTCAGCATGAACGCCAGGGCGTAGTCGTGGTCCCACGTGCCGGTTCCGTCGAGGCGCGGCTTGCCGAGGTGCACGCCGATGTCGAGCACAACGCGCGCCGCGCGCATGCGCTGACCGTCGAGCATGCCGAGGCGATCGGCCGGGTCGTCGAGGTAGCCCAGCTGCTCCATCAGACGCTCGGCGTACAGCGCCCAGCCCTCGGCGTGACCGCTCGTGCCGGCCAGCAGTCGCCGCCACGAGTTGAGCTCGGCGCGGTTGTAGACGGCCTGCGCGATCTGCAGGTGGTGCCCCGGAATACCCTCGTGGTAGACCGTGGTCAGCTCGCGCCAGGTGTCGAAGGTGTCGACGCCCTCGGGCACCGACCACCACATGCGCCCCGGGCGCGAGAAGTCGTCGGTCGGACCGGTGTAGTAGATGCCGCCCTCGTTGGTGGGGGCGATCATGCACTCGAGCGTGCGGATGGGCTCCGCGATGTCGAAGTGGGTGCGGCCGAGCTCGGCGACGGCGTGGTCGCTCGTGCGCTGCATCCATTCCTGCAGGGCCTTCGTGCCGTGCAGCTTGCGCGACTCGTCCTTCTCGAGGAAGGCCACGGCCTCTTCGACGCTCGCACCGGGGAGGATCTCGTTCGTGATCGCCTCTTGCTCGGCGACCATGCGGGCGAGCTCTTCGACGCCCCAATCGTAGGTCTCGTCGAGGTCGATCTCGGCGCCGAGGAATTGTCGGGAGTGCAGCGCGTACATCTCGCGTCCCACACCGTCGACGTCCCCCGCGACCGGGGCGAGCTCCGACGACAGGAACGAGGCCAACGCGTCGTACGCCACGCGCGCGGCTCCCGCGTTCTGGTCGAGATCGCGGGCGAGCGAGGCGGGGAGCTGTCCCTCGGCCGGAGCGGCATTGCCGACGAACTCGGCGAAGAAGCCCGTGTCGGCGGTGTAGCGGCCGATCTGCGTCACCACCTCGGTCACCTGCCGGCGCGCGGGGACGACGCCCTCGGCGATGCCCCGACGCAGGGTTTCGACGTAGCCGTCGATCGCGGCGGGCAGGGCGCGCAGGCGCTGCGAGATCGTCGCCCAGTCGTCGGTGGTGGCGGTGGGCATGAGGTCGAAGGTCGCGCGGATGTCCTGCGCGGGCGAGGCGATGACGTTCAGGTCGCGCAGGTGCGTGCGCGCCGCGTGCTGCTCGATCATCAGATCGAGTTCGCGCACGAGGTCCATCTGCGTGACGGTGTCGATCGCGTCGACGGGCTGGGCCGCCTCGAGGGCGGCCTTCGCCGTACGCGCCTCGGCCACGAGGGCATCGGTGCCCTCGGGGCTGTAGTCGCCGAAGCGGCCGTTGTGCTCGTCGCGTCCGATGTACGTCGCCAGGGTGGGTACGCGCTCGGCCAGGGTGTCGACCCACGCGTCGGCGATCGTGTCGATCGGCGTGGGGGTGCGTTGTGCGTCAGTCATCTTTCGAGCCTAGGCAAGCCGGGGCGCAGATGCACCTCGGCCCCGGATCGCGCCGGATGCCGATACGGCAGATGACGCACGGTCGAGGGCGCCCGGGTGTGCGAACGCGCCGGAGCGAGCGGCCCGCGGCGCCGGTGCGGCAGCGTCGTCCGTGCGCCGAGGCGTGCGGCCCTCGGCCCCGGCGCGGAATCGCTGCCCGTGCCCCGCGTCAGTGCCCGGCTTCGTCCCAGTCCGCGCCGCGACCGATCTGCACGTCGAGCGGCACGGTGAGCTGGGCGGCGTCGGCCATGCGCGCACGCACGATCTGCTCCACGGCATCCCACTCCCCCGTCGCCACCTCGACGACGAGCTCGTCGTGGATCTGCAGCAGCACACGCGAGCGCAGACCCGCGGATGCCAGCTCGCCGCTGATGCGGAACAGCGCGACCTTCATGATGTCGGCGGCGCTGCCCTGGATGGGGGCGTTGAGGGCTGCGCGCTCGGCGTTCTCGCGCAGCACGCGGTTCATGCTGGTGAGGTCGGGGAACGGGCGGCGGCGGCCGAAGATCGTCTCGGTGTAGCCGTCTTGGCGGGCCTGCTCCACCGACCCCCGCAGGTAGTCGCGGACGGCGCCGAAGCGGGCGAAGTACTCGAGCATGAGCTTCTTCGCCTCGGACTGCTCGATGCGCAGCTGCTTCGACAGCCCGAACGCCGACAGGCCGTATACGAGGCCGTACGACATGGCCTTGACCTTGGTGCGCATGGCCGGGGTGACCTCGGCGGGGTCGACGCCGAAGACGCGCGCGCCGACGAAGCGGTGGAGGTCTTCGCCCGAGTTGAACGCCTCGATCAGCCCGGGGTCGCCCGACAGGTGCGCCATGATGCGCATCTCGATCTGCGAGTAGTCGGCGGTGAGTAGGGTTTCGTACCCCTCGCCGACCTCGAAGGCCGCGCGGATGCGGCGACTCTCTTCGGTGCGGATCGGGATGTTCTGCAGGTTGGGGTCGGTGCTCGACAGGCGCCCCGTCTGGCTGCCGGTCTGCACGTAGGTCGTGTGGATGCGCCCGTCGGCGCCGGTGGCCGCGTCGAGTGCGTCGATGATCTGCTTGAGCTTGGTCGCCTCGCGGTGCTTGAGCAGCAGGTCGAGGAACGGGTGCGGCGCGCTCTCTTGCAGGTCGGCGAGGGCGGCGGCGTCGGTCGTGTAGCCGCTCTTCGTCTTGCGCGTCTTCGGCAGCTGCAGCTCGTCGAACAGCACCTCTTGCAGCTGCTTGGGGGAACCGAGGTTCACCTCGTGGCCGATCGCCGCGTAGGCGTCACGGGCGAGCGCGTCGGCTCGCGCGCCGAGCTCGGCCGAGAAGCTCGACAGCTTCTCGTGCGAGACCGCGACACCGGCGAGCTCCATGTCGGCCAGGGCGGTGAGCGAGGGCAGCTCGATGTCGTCGAGCACCTCGGCGACGCGCGCGGGCATGTCGGCGCGCTGCGCCTCGGCCACGCGGCGGATGAACCACGCGAGCTGGCCGGGCGTGGCGCCCTCGGTCTCGGGGACGAGCTGCGTGGGGTCGGCTTCGGGGAGCTTCTCGTCGAGGAAGCGCTCGACGAGGTCGCCCAGCGTCTTGTCGGGGAAGCTGGGGCGCACGAGCCAGCCGGCCAGGATGACGTCGGAGGCGATGCCACGCAGGGTCACGTCTTCGCGGGCGAGCGCCTTGATCTGGGGCTTGGCATCGGCCAGGACCTTGGGGGCCTCGGAGGCCAACCACTCGGCGAGGGAGCCACGGACCGCGGGGGTCCACGCGGCCTCGACCGCGGCGTCGGCGGTCGCCAGACCGAGGTACGCCGGTCGGCCGCCCTCGAGGGTGAGGGACAGTCCCACGGGGCCCGTGGCGCCCGTCGCCCACTCGGCGAGAGCCGTGGCGTCGAGGGTGGCGGGAGTGGGCGCGGTCGCCGTGGGCCGAGCCTCGTCGACGGCATCGCCCGGGTCGCCACCGAGGGCGTCGAACACGCGCGGCAGAAGCGTACGGAACTCGAGGCGCGCGAAGATGTCGCGCACGGCCTGCGCGTCGAGCGGCTGCATCGCGAGGTCGCCGGGGGCCTTGTCGAGCTCGACGTCGCGCAGCAGACGGTTGAGGGTGCGGTTGCGCCGCACGCCGTCGATGTGCTCGCGCAGGTTGCCGCCGACGACGCCGGTGATCTTGTCGGCGTTGTCGAGCAGGGCATCGAGCGAGCCCCACTGGGTCAGCCACTTCACGGCGGTCTTCTCGCCGACCTTGGGCACACCCGGCAGGTTGTCGCTGGTCTCACCGACCAGGGCGGCGATCTCGGGGTACTGCGCCGGCGGCAGGCCGTACTTCTCGATGACGGCGGCGGTGTCGTAGCGCTTCAGCTGCGACACGCCCTGCACGTTCGGATACAGCAGCGTGACGTCGTCGGTGACGAGCTGGATGGTGTCGCGGTCGCCCGAGCACACGAGCACGGTGAAACCCTCGGCCTCACCCTGCGTGGCGAGGGTGGCGAGGATGTCGTCGGCCTCGAAGTCCTCTTTCGCGAGCACGGGGACGCCCATCGCCCGCAGGCAGTCCTGCAGCAGCGGGATCTGGCCCTTGAACTCGGCGGGAGACTCGCTGCGGTTCGCCTTGTACTCGGCGTACTCGCGCGTGCGGAACGACTGCCGCGAGGTGTCGAACGCCACGGCCAGGTGCGTCGGCTTCTCGGCCTTCACGAGGTTGACGAACATCGACAGGAAGCCGTAGATGCCGTTGGTGTGCTGTCCGTCCTTCGTGGAGAAGTTGTCGACGGGCAGCGCGTAGAACGCGCGGTAGGCCAGCGAGTGGCCGTCGACGACGAGGAGAGTAGGCTTTTCGGCATCCGTCACTCCTCCAGCGTAACGAGTGCCACGGACACTCCCCCGGTCCCGGCCCGACGAAGGCGATGATGACGTCCACACCCTCCGACTCCGTGTCCGGCCTCGACTGGGCGAAGCTGCGCGGAATGGGCGCCCTCGCCGAGAAGATGGGCCTCGAGTGGGTCGAGTTCACCGTCGAGCGGTGCGTGGCCACCATGCCCGTCGAGGGCAACACTCAGCCGGTCGGCCTGCTGCACGGGGGCGCCTACGTCGTGCTCGGCGAGTCGCTGGGATCGATGGCCGCCAACCTGCACGCGGGTCCGGGGCGCCTGGCCGTCGGCATCGACATCAACGCCACGCACACGCGCTCCGCCACCTCGGGCCATGTCACCGGCGTCTGCACACCGATCCACCTGGGCCGTTCGCTGACGGTGCACGAGATCGCGATCTCCGACGAGCAGGGCCGCCGTTGCTCGACGGTGCGCATCACGAACATGATCAAGGACGCCCCCGCGCGCTGATCGTGGTCGCGCGCGCGGCCCTTGCCGTCGCGCTGACAGGCTCGGCCCCTCCGCCGACCCCCTCCCCCGGGAACGAAAAATGGATGCCACCGGAGTGGCATCCATTTCGCGAGAGGTCTCGTCAGCCCTTCTTGGGGGCCAGCTGCTCGATGATCGCCTTCGCGACGTCCTGCATGGTCAGGCGGCGGTCCATCGACGCCTTCTGGATCCAGCGGAAAGCCTCGGGCTCGCTGAGGCCCATCTTCTCGTTGAGCAGGCCCTTGGCCCGGTCGACGAGCTTGCGGGTCTCGAAGCGCTCGACCATGTCGGCGACCTCGGCCTCGAGCGTGATGATCTGCTCGTAGCGGGCGAGGGCGATCTCGATGGCGGGAAGCAGGTCGTTCGGCGTGAAGGGCTTCACCACGTACGCCAGGGCGCCGGCCTCGCTGGCACGCTCGACGAGCTCCTTCTGGCTGAAGGCGGTGAGCAGCACCACGGGGGCGATGTGGTTCTTGCTG
The DNA here is from genome assembly GCF_014839445.1 of Microbacterium sp. CFBP 13617. Classification (NCBI taxonomy): domain Bacteria; kingdom Bacillati; phylum Actinomycetota; class Actinomycetes; order Micrococcales; family Microbacteriaceae; genus Microbacterium; species Microbacterium sp. CFBP 13617. The sequence goes on from NZ_JACYNW010000002.1 coordinate 137,511, forward strand.
AGCTTCTCGGCGGCGCTGATGCCGTCGAGCTGCGGCATCTTGACATCCATGATCACGAGATCGGGACGCAGCTCGGTGGCGAGCTGCACGGCGGTCTCGCCGTCGCCCGCTTCGCCCACGACGTCATAGCCGTTGTCGCGCAGGATCTCGACGATGTCGAGGCGGATGAGCGACTCGTCTTCGGCCACGACGACGCGTCGAGGTGCGTTCGGAGCGCTGGCCGGAACGGCTTCTTGATCAGTCACGGAACCATCCTAAGTCTGGGAGGGGACAATCCCCCGGATCGCAGCCCCCGATCGCACGGGATGCTGTCGCGGGTACCGGTGGTGGGACTCGAACCCACACGTCTTTCGACAGAGCATTTTGAGTGCCCCGCGTCTGCCATTCCGCCACACCGGCAGGTGTTGCGTTCCCAATCTACCGGGCGGGAACGAAGGCGACGCGCGCCGGAATGAACCGGCGCGCGTCGTCGGGACTCAGACGTCCTGGTAACCGGGAGCCGCACCGTGCACGGCGTCGCCGACGCGGTGCACGCGCAGGTCGTTGGTCGAGCCCGCGATTCCGGGAGGGGAACCCGAGATGACCACGACCTTGTCGCCGACCTTGGCCAGGTCGTTCGACAGCAGGTAGTCGTCGACCTGCAGGAACATCTTGTCGGTGTGCGACACGTGCTCCACCAGCGTGGAGCGCACGCCCCACGTCAGCGCCAGGCGGCGGCGGATGCCGGGCTCGGGCGTGAACGCGATCATGGGGATGGTCGCACGCAGGCGCGACATGCGACGCGCCGAGTCGCCGGACTCGGTGAAGACGCAGAGGTACTTGGCCTCGACGAAGTCGGCGACCTCGACGGCGGCGAGGGTGATCGCGCCGCCCTGGGTGCGCGGCTTGTTGGTCAGCGGCGCGATGCGATCGAGGCCGTGCTCCTCGGTGGACTCCACGATGCGCGCCATGGTCTCGACGACCACGACCGGGTAGTCGCCGACGCTGGTCTCGCCCGAGAGCATGACAGCGTCCGCACCGTCGAGGACGGCGTTGGCGACGTCGCTGGTCTCGGCGCGGGTGGGCACCGGGCTGGTGATCATCGATTCGAGCATCTGCGTCGCGACGATGACGGGCTTCGCCATGCGGCGGGCCAGCTCGACGGCGCGCTTCTGCACGATCGGCACGGCCTCGAGCGGCAGCTCGACGCCCAGGTCGCCACGGGCGACCATGATGCCGTCGAAAGCGTCGATGATCTCTTCGAGGTTGTCGACCGCCTGCGGCTTCTCGATCTTGGCGATGACGGGGACGTAGCGTCCCTCTTCGGCCATGATCTCGTGCACGCGGGTGATGTCGCTGGCGTCGCGGACGAACGACAGCGCGATCAGATCGGCGCCGGCGTTGAGGCCCCAGCGCAGATCGGCTTCGTCCTTCTCGCTCAGCGCGGGCACGTTGACGGCCACGCCGGGCAGGTTGATGCCCTTGTTGTTCGAGACCGGACCGCCGACGATGACCTTGGTGGTCACGACGGTGCCGTCGGTCTCGACGACCTCGACGCGGACCTTGCCGTCGTCGATCAGCAGGAAGTCGCCGGGGCGGACGTCCTGCGGAAGGCCCTTGAACGTGGTGCCGACGATCTCTTTGGTGCCGAGGATGTCTTCGATGGTGATCTTGAAGATGTCGCCGGGCAGCAGGTCGTGGGGGCCGTTCTCGAACTTGCCGAGGCGGATCTTCGGGCCCTGGAGGTCGACGAGGGCGGCGACCGGGCGACCGGCGTCTTCTGCCGCCTTGCGCACGTTGGCGAAGTTGGCATCGTGCACGGAGTAATCTCCGTGGCTCAGGTTGAGGCGGGCGACATCCACACCGGCGTCGATGATGGCGCGAACCATCTCATACGACGACGTGGCGGGCCCGAGTGTTGCGACGATCTTGGCGCGTCTCATCCGGTTTCAAGCTCCGTGAAATTTTCGGGAAGTGGCCGATCGGCCCTTGCCAGCTTAGGTGGGCAGAAGGCCGATGGCGACATCGGTCGGGCGCACCGGTGCGGGCAGCACCGTCTCGCCCATGAGGAACGTGTCGACCTCGGCGGCGGCCGCACGGCCCTCGGCGATGGCCCACACGATGAGGGACTGGCCGCGACCCGCGTCGCCGGCGACGAACACGCCCGGCGTCGAGGTCGCGTACGTGGCATCGCGTTCGACGTTGCCGCGATCGGTGAACCGCGTGCCCAGCTGGTCGCTGAGGTGCGCGCTCTCCGGGCCGGTGAAGCCCATGGCGATCAGCACGAGGTCGGCGGGGATCTCGCGCTCGGTGCCGCTCTTGGGCACACGGCGGCCGTCGAGGTACTCGGTCTCGGCGACCCGCAGGGCCCGGACCTCGCCCGCGGCGTTGCCGAGGAACTCGACGGTCGACGCGAGGAAGGAGCGCTCCCCGCCCTCTTCGTGGGCCGAGGCCATCTCGAAGAGGTTCGGCATCATCGGCCACGGCTGGTTCTCGGGGCGCTCCGACGGCGGCTGCTTGCCGATGGCGAGGTTCGTCACGCTCAGCGCGCCCTGACGGTGCGCGGTGCCGATGCAGTCGGCGCCCGTGTCGCCACCGCCGATGACGACGACGTGCTTGCCCTCGGCCGAGATCTGCTGCGGCACCTGGTCGCCGGCGACGGCCTTGTTGCCCTCGATGAGGTACTCCATGGCGTAGTGCACGCCGTCGAGGTCGCGGCCAGGGATCGCCAGGTCGCGCGGCAGGGTCGAACCGGTGGCCACCACGACGGCGTCGTAGCGCGCCCGCAGGTCGCTCCACGAGATGTCTTTGCCGATCTCGACGCCCGCGCGGAAACGCGTGCCCTCGGCCTGCATCTGGCGCAGTCGCAGCTCGAGGTGGCGCTTCTCCATCTTGAAGTCGGGGATGCCGTAGCGCATGAGGCCGCCGATGCGGTCGTCGCGCTCGAACACGGCCACCGTGTGACCCGCACGCGTCAGCTGCTGTGCCGCGGCGAGGCCGGCGGGACCGGAGCCCACGACGGCGACGGTCTTGCCGGTGAGGCGCTCGGGCGGCTCGGCCTCGACCCAGCCGTTCGAGAAGGCCTCGTCGATGATCGAGACCTCGACCTGCTTGATCGTCACGGCGGGCTGGTTGATGCCCAGCACGCACGAGCTCTCGCAGGGCGCCGGGCAGAGCCGACCGGTGAACTCGGGGAAGTTGTTCGTCGCGTGCAGGCGCTCGATGGCGGCACGGCCCTCGCCCCGCCACGTGAGGTCGTTCCACTCGGGGATCAGGTTGCCGAGCGGGCAGCCCTTGTGGCAGAACGGGATGCCGCAGTCCATGCAGCGCCCGGCCTGGCGTTTGATGACGGCCGAATCCCCCGGCTCGTACACCTCTTTCCAGTCCATGATGCGCACGGGCACCGGTCGACGCTTGGGGAGCTCGCGCTCCGTCGTCTTGAGAAAGCCCTTCGGGTCAGCCACCCGTCACCTCCAGAATGCGCTTCCAGACGACGTCGCCGTCGGGGTCGAGCCCCTCGGCAACCGCCTCCTGGCGGGTCTGCAGCACGGCGGCGTAGTCGCGTGGCAGCACCCGGACGAAATTGTCCACCTCGGTCTCGAAGTCGTCGAGCAGACGACGGGCGAGGGTGGAATCGGTCTCTGCGACGTGCTTCTCGAGCAGGTCGCGCAGGATCTCGGCATCCCCGGATCCGAGGGCGCCCAGAACGAGCTCGCCGGATGCCAGGGCCTCGCGGTTCACGAGGTCGCTGTCGAGTCGGTAGACGTAGGCCTGGCCGCCCGACATGCCGGCGCCGAGGTTGCGGCCCGTGTCGCCGAGGATGACCGCGAGCCCACCGGTCATGTACTCGAGCGCGTGGTCGCCCACGCCCTCGACGACCGCCGTCGCGCCGGAGTTGCGCACGAGGAACCGCTCGCCGACGACGCCGTTGAGGAACATCTGCCCCTGCGTGGCGCCGTAGCCGATGACGTTTCCGGCGATGACGTTCTCGGAGGCCGCGAACGACGAGCCGCGCGGCGGCCGCACGACGATCGTCCCGCCCGACAGACCCTTGCCGACGTAGTCGTTGGAGTCGCCTTCGAGGCGCAGCGTGATGCCGGCGGGCATGAACGCACCGAACGACTGTCCGGCCGAGCCGGTCAGACGCACGTCGATCGAGTTCTCGGGCAGACCGTGCTCGCCGCGCGCCTTGGTGACGTGGTGGCCGAGCATGGTCCCGACCGCGCGGGCCGTGTTGCGGATGGGCAGGTCGATCGTGAGCTGACCGCCGTGCGCGATGACGTCCTGCGCGCGCTCGATGAGCTGCACGTCGAAGTGCTCCTCGAGCTCGTGGTTCTGGTTGCGCGCGTGTCGACGCGGTTCGTCGTCGGCGAAGCGGGGTCCCTCGAGGATCGGCGCGAGGTTGAGCCCGCGCGCCTTCCAGTGCTGGATCGCCTCGTTCACGTCGAGCAGGTCGGTGCGCCCGACGATCTCGTCGATCGAGCGGTAGCCGAGGGCGGCGAGGTACTCCCGCACCTCTTGGGCGATGAACTCCATGAAGGTGACGATGTACTCGGCCTTGCCGGTGAAGCGCGAGCGCAGCACGGGGTTCTGCGTCGCGACGCCCACGGGGCAGGTGTCGAGGTGGCAGACGCGCATCATGATGCAGCCCGAGACGACGAGGGGGGCGGTCGCGAAACCGAACTCCTCGGCGCCCAGCAGCGCGCCGATCACGACGTCGCGGCCGGTCTTCATCTGCCCGTCGACCTGCACGACCACGCGGTCCCGCATGCCGTTGAGCATGAGCGTCTGCTGCGTCTCGGCCAGGCCGAGCTCCCAGGGCGTACCCGCGTGCTTGAGCGAGTTCATGGGGCTCGCACCCGTCCCGCCGTCTTGGCCCGAGACCAGGATGACGTCGCTGAGCGCCTTGGCGACGCCGGCGGCGACCGCACCGATGCCCGACTGGCTCACGAGCTTGGTGTGGATGCGGGCCGAGGGGTTGGCGCGCTTGAGGTCGAAGATCAGCTGCTTGAGGTCTTCGATCGAGTAGATGTCGTGGTGCGGCGGGGGCGAGATGAGGCCCACGCCCGCGGTCGCGTGGCGCGTCCGCGCCACCCACGGGTACACCTTGGTCGGAGGCAGCTGACCGCCCTCGCCGGGTTTCGCGCCCTGGGCGAGCTTGATCTGGATGTCCTCGGCCTGGGTGAGGTACAGGCTCGTCACACCGAACCGACCGGATGCCACCTGCTTGATGGCGCTGCGACGCTCGGGGTCGAGCAGGCGGTCGACGTCTTCTCCGCCCTCGCCGGTGTTCGACTTGCCGCCGATCCGGTTCATGGCGACCGCCAGGACCTCGTGCGCCTCTTTCGAGATCGAGCCGTAGCTCATCGCACCGGTCGAGAAGCGCTTCACGATGGCCGAGACCGGTTCGACCTCGTCGATCGGCACGGGCGGACGCACGTCGGTGCGCAACGCGAACAGGCCGCGGAGCGTCTTGAGCTCGTGCGCCTGGTCGTCGATGAGATGCGTGTACTCGCGGAAGATGTCGTAGCGGCGCTCGCGCGTCGCGTGCTGCAGGCGGAACACCGTGTCGGGGTTGAACAGGTGCGGGGCACCGTCGCGACGCCACTGGTACTCGCCGCCGGTCCACAGGCGCTCGTGCGCGCGGGCCGCGGCGTCTTGGGGGTAGGCGTACTCGTGGCGCGAGGCGTTCTCGGCGGCGATCACGTCGAGTCCGACACCACCGAGCTTGGACTCGGTGCCGGTGAAGTACGCCTCGACGAAGTCGCGCGACAGACCCACGGCTTCGAACACCTGGGCGCCGGCGTACGACGACACCGTTGAGATGCCCATCTTCGACATGATCTTCAGCACGCCCTTGCCGAGCGCGTAGATCAGGTTCTTGACGGCCTTCTGCGGCGTGACGCCCGTGATGAAGCCCGCCCGCACGAGGTACTCGACGGTCTCCATCGCCAGGTAGGGGTTCACCGCCGACGCGCCGTACCCGATGAGGGTCGCCACGTGGTGCACCTCGCGCACGTCGCCGGCCTCGACGACCAGCCCGACCTTCATGCGCGTCTCTTTGCGGATGAGGTGGTGGTGCACGGCGGCCAGCATGAGCAGCGACGGGATCGGAGCGAGGTCCTTGTTCGAGTCGCGGTCGCTGAGCACGATGAACTCGGCACCGTCTTCGATCGCCTGGTCGACCTCGCTGCACATCTGCGTCAGACGCTTCTGCAGCCCCTTGTGACCGGCCTCGACGCGGTACAGACCGCGGATCGTCACCGACGACCGTCCGCGCAGGGCGGTGTCGATGTGCTGGATCTTGGCGAGCTCGTCGTTGTCGATCACGGGGAAGTCGAGCGTGACCGTGCGGGTGTGGTCGGGTCCCCAGTCGAGCAGGTTGCGCTCCGGACCGAGACCCAGCGACAGCGAGGTGACGACTTCTTCGCGGATCGAGTCGAGCGGCGGGTTGGTGACCTGCGCGAACTGCTGCGAGAAGTAGTCGAACAGCATGCGGGGACGGTCGCTCAGCACGGCGACGGGCGCGTCGCTGCCCATGGCGCCGAGGGGCTCGGCGCCACCCTGACCCATGGGGGTGAGCAGGATGCGCACCTCTTCTTCGGTGTAGCCGAAGGTGCGCTGGCGGCGGGTGATCGAGGCGATCGGGTGCACGATGTGCTCGCGCTCGGGCAGCTCGCTGAGCTTGACGCGGCCCTTGTCGACCCACTCGCCCCACGGCTGCAGGCTCGCGAGCTCGGCCTTGATCTCTTCGTCTTCGACGATGCGGCGCTGGGCCGTGTCGACGAGGAACATGCGACCGGGCTGCAGCCGGCCGCGACGCTTGATGCGCTCGGGCGCGAAATCGAGCACGCCGGTCTCGGAACCGATTACGACGAGGCCGTCGGTGGTCTCGGTCCAGCGACCCGGGCGCAGCCCGTTGCGGTCGAGCGTGGCGCCGACGACCGTGCCGTCGGTGAAGATGAGGGCGGCGGGGCCGTCCCAGGGCTCCATCTGCATGGAGTGGTAGTCGTAGAAGGCGCGCAGATCGGGGTCGATCGTGGCCTGCTTCTCGTACGCCTCGGGGACCATCATCATGATCGCGTGCGGGAGGCTGCGCCCGGTGAGCGTGAGCAGCTCGAGCACCTCGTCGAACGAGGCCGAGTCGCTGGCACCCTCGGTGCAGATCGGCAGCAGCGGACGCACGTCGCCGATGAGCTCGGACTCGAGCTGCGACTGGCGCGCGCGCATCCAGTTGCGGTTGCCCTTGACCGTGTTGATCTCGCCGTTGTGCGCGAGCATGCGCAGCGGCTGCGCGAGCGGCCACGACGGGAAAGTGTTGGTGGAGTACCGCGAGTGCACGACGGCGAGCTCCGAGACGAAGCGCTCGTCCGACAGGTCGGGGTAGAACGGCTCGAGCTGCAGGGTCGTGACCATGCCCTTGTAGCCGAGCGTCCGGCTCGACAGCGACACGAAGTACGCGTCGATCTCGTGGCGTGCGCGCTTGCGCAGGCGGTACACGCGGCGGTCGAGCTCAATCCCCGAGAGGGCGGGCTGATCGCCGACGGCCGGGCGCGCGATGAACAGCTGCTCGAAGGCGGGTCGGGCCTCGTAGGCGAGCTTGCCGAGGTTCTCGTGCTCGACGGGCACCTCGCGCCAGCCAAGGACCTCGAGGTTCTCGTGGCGGGCGATCTCTTCGATCCCCGCCTTCATCGCCGCGCGCTCGTCATGGCCGAGCGGCAGGAAGACCATGCCGGCGGCGTACTCCCCCACCGGCGGCAGGTCGAAGTCGACGACAGCGCGCAGGAAGGAGTCGGGCATCTGGGTGAGAATGCCGGCACCGTCGCCCGTGCCCGCGTCGGAGCCGATGGCCCCACGGTGCTCGAGGTTGCGCAGCGCCGTCAGCGCCAGATCGATGATGTCGTGGCCGGCCACGCCGCGGAGAGTGGCGACCATGGCGAGGCCACAGGCGTCTTTCTCGAACGACGGGTCGTACATTCCCTGGCGGACCGGGAACGTTCCTCCGACGGTGTCGGAACGCAGGCTGGAAGCCATATCAACCGTCCTCACGTTGATGCTTCGAATGGGACGACGTCGGCCCGGAGAATTAGTTCGTGGCGGGGCTGCTTGTGGCGCTGGTGCCGACGGTGTCGCTCGTCGCGGGCGGCTCGCTCACGTCGACGAAGTCAGAAGGGTCGCCTGAGTCTACAGCCCCGGGAGCCTTGCTCTCGCGACCGGGGACGTAGGGCGACGGCTCCAGGCCGAGGTGACGACGCGACTGCACGGCGAAGATCACGATGCCCAGGACGACGCCGAAGATGGCCGCCCAGACGTTCGTGCGCAGGCCCAGGATGATCTCGCTGGGGTCGATTCGGATGGATTCCCAGACGATACGGCCCGCGGAGTACCAGACGAGGTAGATCGCGAACTGCTTGCCCCACTGCAGGGCGAAGCGCTTTCCCGCCCACAGGATGACGGCGGCGCCGAGCAGGTTCCAGAGGACTTCGTAGAGGAAGGTCGGCTGGAAAAGCGTGCCGGTTGGCAGTCCGACGGGGATGGCCGGGTTGCCCGCGGCGATTTCGAGGCCCCAGGGAAGGTCGGTGGGCTGACCGAAGAGCTCCTGGTTGAACCAGTTGCCGAAGCGGCCCATGGCCTGGGCGATGATGAGCCCGGGAGCGAGTGCGTCGGCGAAGGTCCAGAACCGGATGCCGGTCCACTTGCAGCCGAGGAACGCGCCGATGGCGCCGCCGATCAGTGCGCCGTAGATGGCGATGCCGCCCTCCCAGATGGCCCACACGGAGCCCGGCTCGGTGATGTTCCATGGGTTGGATCCCGGACCGAAGTAGAAGCCCGGGTGCGTGACGACGTGGTAGATGCGTGCGACCACGATCGCGAGCGGGACCGCCAGCAGGCAGATGTCGATGACGACCCACTTCTCGGCGCCACGACGCGTCAGACGCGCGTTCGTGAGGAAGATCGCGACGATGATTCCCGCGACGATGCACAGGGCATAGAAGTGGATGCGGAGCGGACCCAGGTCGACGTAGGAGATCGTCGGGCTCGGGATGCTGGCGAGCACGCCGGAGGCGGCGCTCGAGAGGGCGATGGTCATGGCTTCGAGTTTAGGTCTACGACAGCGCATCGACCGCGAGATCGCCTCAGCTGTGTCGGCGGGCCCGTACGCGCATGGGTCCTCGAGACGATCATCCTCGGGCCGACACGGGCCCGAGGATGATCGCGTCTCGGATGATCTACTTCAGCCAACCGGGCGCGACCGGTGCGGACTTCACGCACGCGGGGCTCGTGCTGGTGCTGTCACAGCTGACCAGAATGCTGCTCACGCCACCGGTGCCTTCTTTTGCGGAGATGATCGACGTCGCGGCCGCTTCCCACGATTTGTCGCTGTTCTCAGCGCGGAATCGCCACGTCCCGGTCACCTCACGTACCACCTGGGCTCGCACGATCCACCCGAACGATCGGGGCGGCACCGAGATGGCCATGCTGCCGGAGGTTCCCGAGAGGTCCGACCATCCCTCGGTGGTGGCCAGTGACCACCCTGCGGTGGCCGCGATGCTCCCGAACGGATCGAAGTTGAATGTCAGCGTCGATCCGACGGAGTACGTGGATTGGACCGACTGTGTCACCGTCTTGCTCGCATTCCAGCCGAGTGTGAGAGTCGACGCGAGCGACCCGTCGTTGTACGAGTACCCGCTGACCAGTTGGGGGGCGTCGAGTCGAGCTTGCTTGACGGTTCCCTGCACGTATTCGCACGTGGCCAGGTGCAAAGACGGCTCGTTGCACGACTTCAGTGCCGCCTGCGTCATGATGTCGGTGAGAAGAGCCTCGCTCGCTCCCGTGATCTGGATGGACTGGTGATCGAAGCCGCCGCACATCTTCATCTGAACCGGAGCACGGTCGGCGTGCGGGGTGTCGTACACGCCGGACTTCACGTCCATGCACCTCCCGGTCGCAAGAGAACGGATCCAGTAACCGCCGTCCGTCCCTGGGGAGAGAATCCACGATTGAGCCTTCTTCGCCGTATCGCACGCTTCGCGGTAGGCCAGAGGGAAATCGATGTCGTTGTTTCCCGCCACCAGGCATTCGCCGGTGCCGACGTTCTTGATGTGGAGAACGCCATCACCCTGGTCGAGGAACGACCACTTCGCGCGGGTGTCCGCGTACGCTTTCGAGGCGACCAGGGTCGCCCCGAAGTCGGGGTCGGCGATCAGGGACATCCCCTGCGAGGAGGCAAGGGTGAGGTCGCACAGAAGCGTGGTGCAGTTCGAGGCCTGCGCTCCGATCACCGTCAAGGTCGACGCCGGTGTCTCGTAGTAGCGCCCGTTCGCTTTGAACACGGCCTTGAACTGCACGCCTGAGTTCGAGGACGTCACCGCAGCAGACGGCAGAACGAGCGTGCTGAAGGTCGCCCCCGCCTCGATCCGGTTCGAGGGTGTCTCGCCGGCCGCGGCGTACGCCGCCATGCTGGGGTGCTTGTACAGCCACTGGACCTGCGCATTCTCCACCGGGACGGTTGCAACGAAGCCCGCAGCCGCACCGGGCATGCTGTATCGCGACGGCGAGATGACCGCCGGCTGGACGGATGAGGAGCCGATCGACAACGTCACCGATCGCGTCGTGGCCTGTGCCGATCCCGAGGTGAAGACCGCCCTGAACTCCGTTCCCGCGTTCGAGAAGGTCGTGGCGCTCGGCGCGAGGATGAGAGTGCGCGATCTCGCGGTCGATTCGCCGGCCGGGGCGAAGCCCGGCATCGAGGGGTGCCGGTAGAACCATTGGACTGTCGCGGATGGGACGCTCGCGTCGGCGGTGAATCGCACTTCGTCGCCGATTCGCGCCGTCGCGTTGTCGGGCTGTCTGACGATCGCGAAGTCTCGAGAGGACCTCACCGTGAGCGTGGCGACGGCGCTCTCGATGGACTGGGACGAGTTGCGGAACACCGCCTTGAACTGAACGCCGTTGTTCGCGATGATCACGGACGATGAGGGGAGGACGAGCGTGGGGGCCTGCGCCGTGGGCTCTCCCGCGGCGGCGAAGGCGGTCATCGACGGATGACGGAAGTACCACTGCACAGTGGCGTTCGACAGGTTCGACTCCGCTGTGAAGCTGACCGAGTCGCCGACGACGGCGTCGGCGTTCTCGGGTTGGGTGACGACGGCGTTCTGGGCGGCGTGAGCCGCGGCGCTCGGCGAGAACATCGCGAGGCAGAGGAAGACGACGATCACGCGGAGCGATGTCTTCCGATCGAGGTTTCTGATGGTGCTCTCCTCCTCAGTCAGTGGCGTGTCTGATGGTAGGGAGCGGTGCGCGGCCCGTGGGGTGATTTCACCCCTCGCCAGCCCGGTCTCCGGAAGCAGAATCCCGTCGCCTGTCGACCGCGTGCGAGCGGGAAGCGAGTAGGGTCGATCGGCCCGTCGGCGAATCGTCGCTCGGATCGCCTGGAAAAAGGTCAGGACGTCCCGCCGAGGCATCGACGGTCGAGGTATGCCGTCGCGGTCCTGCGATCGTGACGAGTCCGAGCGGATCGGAGTCGGCGCGGCAGTCGCTGGGCGGCGCCCGGCCCGCTCAGGAGACCGGACCGGTCGCGGTGGCCGGTCTCAGACGGAGCGCCGCACCGTGCCCGCGGTGAGCTCTCGCGCGAGGGTGCCGAGTGCCTCTAGGCCCCCATCGCGCAGTGCTTTCACCAGAGCTGTACCCACGATGGCGCCGTCGGCGTACTCGACAACGCCGGCCACCTGCTCGGCGTTCGAGATGCCGATGCCGACGCAGGCGTACGCTGCGCCATAGGATCGCAGCCGCTGAACGAGGCCGCGCGCGGCGGCATCCAATTGCGTCCGCTCGCCGGTGATGCCCATGGTCGAGACCGTGTAGACGAAGCCCGTGGAGGCGCCGACGATCATCTCGAGGCGCTCGTCCGATGAGGTGGGGGCGGCGAGGAACACCCGGTCGAGGCCGGTGCGCTCGCTCGCGGCGATCCACTCGGCCGCGGCATCCGGGGTGATGTCGGGGGTGATGAGCCCCGCTCCCCCGGCGCCGACGAGGTCGTCGGCGTAGCGGTCGACGCCGTACTGCTCGACGAGGTTCCAGTACGTCATGACCAGCACCGGCACGTCGGTGCGGGCGGTGACCTCGCGGATGATCGTGAACAGGTCGCGCATGCGGAACCCGTTCGCCAGCGCCGTCTGGGTGGCCTCCTGAATGACGAGGCCGTCCATGACGGGATCGCTGTAGGGCGGGCCGAGCTCGATGACGTCGGCGCCGGCCTCGGCCAGCGCCACAGCGGCCTCGATGCTCGTGGCGACGTCGGGGAAGCCCGCGGGCAGGTAGCCGACGAAGGCGCCCCGACCCTCGGCGTGGGCGGCCTCGATGGCCGCGGCGACGCGAGAGGTCACAGCTCCACTCCCGCACCGCTCGCGGCATCCGGAGCCGGCGTCACCTCGACGGGCGAACCCGGGGCCGCGGCCACGGTCTCTGCGGCGTGCGTCTGCGCGCCGCCCTCGGGGCCCTCGGTCGCGTGCTCGGCGTCGTACAGGTCGAAGTAGCGCGCGGCGGTGTCCATGTCTTTGTCGCCGCGCCCCGAGAGGTTGATCGCGATGATGGCGTCGGGGCCCAGCTCGCGCCCCACGCGCAGCGCTCCGGCGAGGGCGTGCGCCGACTCGATGGCGGGGATGATGCCCTCGGTGCGCGACAGCAGACGCAGGGCCTGCATGGCCTCGTCGTCGGTGGCGGGGATGTACTGCGCCCGGCCGATGTCGGCGAGCCACGCGTGCTCGGGGCCGACGCCCGGGTAGTCGAGACCCGCCGAGATCGAGTGCGACTCGGTCGTCTGCCCGTCTTCGTCCTGCAGCACGTAGGTGCGCGCGCCGTGCAGCACGCCGGGGCGGCCCCGGCCGATGGATGCCGCGTGCTTGGGCGTGTCGACGCCGTCACCGGCGGCTTCGACGCCGTAGAGCGCGACGCCCTCGTCGTCGAGGAACGCGTCGAACATGCCGATCGCGTTGGACCCGCCGCCGACGCAGGCGAAGACGGCGTCGGGGAGGCGGCCGAGGCGCTCGAGGAACTCGGCGCGCGTCTCTTCGCCGATGATCTTCTGGAAGTCGCGCACCATTGCGGGGAACGGGTGCGGGCCCGCGGCGGTGCCGAAGATGTAGTTGGTCGTCTCGACCGAGGCCACCCAGTCGCGGTACGCCTCGTTGATGGCGTCCTTCAGCGTGCGCGAGCCGGTCGTGACGGGCACGACCTCGGCGCCGAGCAGTCGCATGCGGGCGACGTTCAAGGCCTGACGCTCGGTGTCGACCTCGCCCATGTACACGACGCACTCGAGGCCGAACAGGGCCGCGGCGGTCGCGGTGGCGACGCCGTGCTGGCCGGCGCCGGTCTCGGCGATCACGCGCGTCTTGCCCAGGCGCTTGGTGAGCAGAGCCTGGCCGAGCACGTTGTTGATCTTGTGCGAGCCGGTGTGGTTGAGGTCTTCGCGCTTGAGGAAGATCCGCGCGCCGCCGGCGTGCTCGGCGAAGCGCGGCACCTCGGTGAGGACCGAGGGGCGGCCCGCGTAGTCGTGCAGCAGCGCGGTCAGCTCGGTGTGGAAGGCCGGGTCGGCCATCGCCGACTCGTAGACCGCGGTGAGCTCGTCGATGGCGGCGATGAGCGATTCGGGCATGTAGCGGCCGCCGAAGTCGCCGAAGAACGGCCCCTTCTGATCGCGCAGCTTCTGATCGCGCACGGTGGTCATGAGGTCTCCTGGAGGAACGCGCGGAGCGTGGCGACGGGGTCGCCGGTGACGAGGGCCTCGCCCACGAGCACGACGTCCGCACCCGCGGCGCGGTAGTGGGCCACATCGGCGGGGGTGAGCACGGCCGATTCGGCGATCTTGGTCGCGTCGGCCGGGAAGCGGTCGGCGAGGGAGCCGAACAGGTCGCGGTCGAGCTCGAAGGTCGAGAGGTTGCGGGCGTTGACGCCGATGAGCCTGGCTCCGATGTCGGCGGCGCGCTCCAGCTCGTCGGCCGAGTGCGTCTCGACGAGGGCGGTCATCCCGAGCTCGTTCGTGAGCGTGTACAGCTCACCCAGCGTCTTCTGGTCGAGCGCGGCGAGGATCAGCAGCACCAGGTCGGCGCCCGATGCGCGGGCCTCGAGCACCTGGTACGGCGTGGCGATGAAGTCCTTGCGCAGGACCGGCACGTCGACCGCCGCGCGGACGGCTTCGAGGTCGGCGAGGCTTCCCTTGAATTTGCGGCCCTCGGTGAGCACGGAGATCGCCGAGGCGCCGCCCTGCTCGTACAGCCGGGCCTGGAGCGCGGGATCGGGGATGTCGGCGAGATCGCCGCGCGAGGGGCTCGCGCGCTTGACCTCGGCGATGATCTTCACCCGGTCGGCGGGGGCGAGCAGCGCCAGCGCGTCACGCGCCGGCGACTGCGCGAGCGCGTCGCGCTCGACCGACGCCAGCGAGCGCGTGCTTTCGCGCTTCTGCGCGTCTTCGACTGCCCCGGCCGTGAGATCGGCCAGCACGGTCAGTGCGCCTTCGGGTTGGACTTCGCGCCGTTCGCGCCGTAGCCGGCCTTGGACATGGCCCAGCCCACGATGGCACCGACGACGAGCAGACCCACCGAGGCCCACACGAGCACGGGCAAGTCGAGCCAGAAGAACAGCGTGCCGAATGCGAAGGCGGCGAGCATGATGATCACGGCCGTCCAGGCGGCGGGCGAGTGTCCGTGGCCGGGATCGCCGATGGGGTTGCTCATGGGGCTCCTTACAGTCGCGCGCGGGCGCGGGGGAAAGCGTGGACCAAGTCTATCGAAGCGCGAGCGTCTCCCCGGTCCCGACGTCTCGATGTCGACCGACAGGCGATCCGAGCGGCGCGCGGGCCCGGTGGTTCCGCGAACGGGAAGGGGGCTCCCCCGACACGACCGACGAGAGGGGCCGTGAGCTTTGCGCTCACGGCCCCTCTCGTCGGTCGTATGGATCAGTTGGTGATGAGGAAGGTGCGGCTGCGGTAGGCGGTGATGACGGAGTCGGAGAGGCGGATGATGGGGCGGTCAACGGTGATGGGGGTGGGGGTATTAGCGTTCGCGCCCCAGGTGAGGACGGTGCCGTCGGTTTTCTGGGCGTAGACGTTGAGGGAGCTCGGGACGACGTGAGTGATGCCGGTGAGTCCGGAAATGGGGGTGGGTGTGGGGTTGCTGGTTGTGGTGCCGTTGAGGAGTTGGCCGTAGGAGTTCATTCCCCAGCCCCATACGGTGCCGTCGGTCTTGATGGCGAAGGTGACATTGGATTCCCAGAGGACCTGGTCGAGGCCAGCGTGGATGGATACGACGTCGGTGATGGCGGTGAGTTTGACGGGGGCGGGGCGGTCGGTGTTGGAGCCGTCGCCGATGGAGCCGTTCATTGACTGTCCCCAGGACCAGACGGTGCCGTCGGTCTTGACGAGGTATCCGCCTCGTGCGCGTCCCTTGACGTAGGTGACGTCTGTGCCGTTAGTCACCTGGGTGAGAGGAATGGGGGCACTCTCGGCGCCGACTCCGGCTTGGCCGCCGTTGCTGTTGGCGCCCAACGCCCAGAGGGTCTTGTCGTTCTTGAGGGCGAACAAGGTGCCGATGCCTGCGCTGATCTGGGTGATGCCGGTGAGGCCGGGGACCGGGGCTGGGGTGCTGCGGTCGATTGTCGTGCCGTCGCCCAGTTGGCCGAAGGCGTTGGCGCCCCAGGCCCAGACTGTTCCATCTTTGCGGAGGACGTAGAAGGTGAGGTTTCTCCAGCTGACGGTGATGGCGACGGCATCGGTGATGCCGGCGACCATCGAGAACGCGGCGTCGGGGTTCGTGCCGTAATAGCGGGACCAGACGGTTCCGTCTTGCAGCACGACGAGGTCGTTGAACACGCCCGACGCCGAACGCACCACCGGTGAGGGGAATATCCGCTGCGCCTGCACCGCACTGCCGTCGTTGTAGTCGTACATGTTCGCCCCCAACACCGTGGTGGTGTCAGTCGCGGCGTTGGCGCTGTCGCTTGCCGTGAGACGGACGGAAGTTCCGGGGGTGGTCCATGTGTCGGTGCTGAGGGTGGTGCCGAAAGTACCCGCGCTGGACGTCTGTCCCGAGGTGGCGGCGAGGATGCCGGGGGCGGTGGCACCCAGGGTGAGGGCGGATCCGGCGACGCCGGTCGTGCCGTCGGTGACGGTGGCCGTGACCGGGGCCGCGGTTCCCGCAGTGATGGTGGAGGCGATGTCGACGGCCAGCGTGGTGCCGCCGGTGATGAGTATGTCGCGGTCGTGGGCAGCGGTGAAGACGGAGTCGGAGAGGCGGGTGACGGGACGGTCGACGGTGAAGGGAGTGGGGGTGACGTCGCCGTACACCCCCCAGACGAGGAGGGTGCCGTCGGCTTTGCGGGCGTAGACCTTGCCGGAGCTCGGGACGATGTGAGTGATGTTGGTGAGTCCGGGGATGGGAGCGGGTGTGGGCCGGCTGGTGGTGGTGCCGTCGGCGAGTTGGCTGAAGGTGTTCATTCCCCAGCCCCAGACGGTGCCGTCGGCCTTGATGGCGAAGACCACGTTGGAGTTCCAGTTGAACGCCGCGAAGCCGGGGTGAACGGAGACGACGTCGGAGAGGGCGGGAAGTTTGACGGGGGCGGGGCGGTCGATGTTGGAGCCGTCGCCGATGGAGCCGTCCAGCGCTCCTCCCCACGACCACACCGTGCCGTCTGTCTTGACGAGATATCCGCCGGACTGGCGTCCGGCGACGTAGGCGACGTCGGTGCCGTTGGTCACCTGGGTGAGCGGGATGGGGGCGCTTTCGGCACCGACGCCGGCTTGGCCGCCGCCGTTGTTGAAGCCGAGCGCCCAAAGGGTCTTGTCATTCTTGAGCGCGAACAGGGTGCCGTTGGCGGCGGAGATCTGGGTGACGCCGGCGAGACCGGGAACGGGGGCGGGTGTGGCGCGGTTCTGAGTGGTGCCATCTCCCAACTGACCACCCTGATTGTCGCCCTGGGCCCAGACGGTTCCGTCGTTGCGGAGGACGTAGTAGGTTCCGACGCCGTTGAACGACACGGCAACGGAAGCGACGTCGGTGATGCCGGCGACCATCGAGAAAGCACCGCCGCCGCTCTGGGAATTGCGGGACCAGACGGTTCCGTCCTGCAGCACGACGAGGTCGGTGTTCAGGCCCGACGCCGAACGCACCACCGGCGACGGGAACACCCGCTGCGCCTGCTCTGCGATGTAGTAGTAGTCGTACATGTTCGCCCCCAACACGGTGAACGAGCCGGTGCCCGTGGCTGTGTTGGAAACGGCGCTCACCGTGATGAACTGGCCCGGATCGGCCCACGGCTTGCCGAGGTCGAACGCGGTGGTGTACCGCCCGGTGCCGTCGGTGACGCCGGACGCATTGCCGAACGTCGAACCGAACGGGCCGGTGAGGCTGATGGATTGCCCGACAGCGGGGGCACCGGTCTGCGTCGTGATAGTGGTCGTGAGCGAGGTGGGGCCCGCCGCAGGAACCACGCCCGTCGGCGAGCTGGACAGAACGAGCGTGTCCTGACCCGATCCGGCGGCGAACGCCGGCGTCTGCGCGACCAGGGCAATGGCCGGGACTGACCACACGCCCGCGGCGACGACCGCGCGTCGCGACGGGATGCCGGCGGATGAGAGAGTCGGGTTCGGAGGACTGGCGACGGGGGCGGGCGGGACAGCGGGTCCGGTCATGGCGATGGCCTCACTTCAGGGCGCGGGAACGCGACGAATATCTCCCCAGTGTTTTGGCTTGATCGCATGCACGACCGCGGCACCGCCCGTAGATTCACCTCCGTCAGAGGAAGGAATCACCTCCCTCTGACGTGGCCCTCGTCGCGGGGTGTCAGGCCGTGGGGTCGTCGCCGCGCGACAGGTCGTCCCACGAGTCGATCGCGTCGTGGGGGCGTCCGCTGTCGGCGCCCGCCTCGGCGGCGGTGCGGTACTTGCGGCTCGCGCCCGACGTCCAGCCGCGCGCGGTGACGAGGGTGAAGACGGCGGCCGCGGCCAGCACGACCTGTGCGAGCAGCGTCACCGCGGGCCACGGGGTGAGCGACAGGTTCGACACGAGTGCGGCCACGGCATCCGTTCCCGAGATGCCGGTGGCGTCGGTGACCGTGGCGGCGGTCGCCGAGACGGGCGTGGCCACGAGCATCTGAACCGTGCCGAGCCCGACGAGCGCGGCGATCGCGAGACCCAGGGCACCGAAGACGTAGCGCAGGACGGGGCCGACGATCGAGAGAGCCGCTCCCAACGCGAGGGCGGCGAGGCTCAGCGGGGTGAGCACCGGGAGCGCTTCGGCGCCGGGCACCGCGAGCGTCTGCTGCGCGCCGTCGTCGAGGGTGACATCGATCCACGTCTGCGTCGACGAGATGACGCCGATGGCTCCGGCCAGCAGCATCGCGAGCACCGACATCGATCGGGCGCGACGCATCACCGCTCCCCCACGACCGGCTGCAGGTCGTCGGCGTCGAAGCAGGTGTGGTCGCCCGTGTGGCACGCGGCGCCGATCTGGTCGACCTCGATGAGCAGGGTGTCGCCGTCGCAGTCGAGGCGCGCGCCCTTCACGAGCTGGATGTGGCCGGACGTGTCGCCCTTGCGCCAATACTCCTGACGCGAGCGAGACCAGAAGGTCACCCGGCCGGTGGTCAGCGTACGGCTGAGGGCCTCGGCATCCATCCATCCGACCATCAACACCTCGCGCGAGTCGAACTGCTGGATGACGGCGGCGACGAGACCGTCGGCGTCGTACTTCACGCGGTCGACGCTCACCGGCGCACCTCGATCCCCTCGGACGCCATCGCGTCTTTGACCTGACCCACGGTTAGCTGACCGGAGTGGAAGACGGATGCCGCGAGCACGGCGTCTGCGCCGGCCTGCACCGCCGGGGCGAAGTGCTCCAGTGCTCCCGCGCCGCCCGAGGCGATGACGGGCACGGCCGCCACCTGACGCATCAGGCGGACGAGTTCGAGGTCGAAGCCCTGCTTCGTGCCGTCGGCATCGATCGAGTTGACCAACAGCTCGCCGGCCCCGCGTTCGACGGCCTCACGCGCCCACTCGAGGGCGTCGAGAGTGGTCTCGGTGCGGCCGCCGTGCGTGGTCACCACGAAACCCGAGGGGGTGGATGCCGCCCGCTTGACGTCGAGCGAGAGCACGATCACCTGCGCGCCGAAGCGGTCGGCGATCTCGTCGATGAGGGCGGGGCGCGCGATCGCGGCGGAGTTCACACCGATCTTGTCGGCGCCGACCGACAGCAGTCGGGCGACATCGTCGGCCGAGCGCACTCCCCCGCCGACGGTGAGGGGGATGAACACCTGCTCGGCGGTGCGGCGGACGACGTCGTAGGTCGTCGAGCGCTCGTCGACCGTGGCGGTGACGTCGAGGAACGTGACCTCGTCGGCGCCCTGGTCGAAGTAGAGCTTGGCGAGCTCGACGGGGTCGCCCATGTCGCGCAGGTCGAGGAAGTTGACGCCCTTCACGACGCGGCCGCCCGCGACGTCGAGGCACGGGATGACGCGACGCGCAAGGGTCATCAGAGCCTCGCGGCGAGGATCTCGGTGACGAGGATCGCGCGAGCGCCGATCGCGTACAGCGCGTCCATGACCTGGTTCACGTCGCGGCGCGGGCTCATCACCCGCACGGCCACCCACTCGGGGTCGCGCAGCGGCGAGATCGTCGGCGACTCCAGGCCCGGGGCCACGGCGACGGCCTGCTCGACCAGTGCCGCCGGCAGGTCGTAGTCGATCAGCACGTACTTGCGGGCCGCGAGCACGCCGCGCAGGCGCCGCAGCAGCGTCTCGGTGCCGGGGGCCTCTTCGGGGCCGGCGATCAGCACGGCGTCGGACTGCAGCAGCACGGGCCCGAAGATCTCGAGCCCCGCCTGACGGAGCGTCGTGCCGGTGGAGACGACGTCGGCCACGGCATCCGCCACTCCGAGCTGCACGGCGGACTCGACCGCGCCGTCGAGCGGCACGATGTCGACGGCGACGCCGCGCTCGTCGAGGAACGCATCGACGAGGCCCGGGTAGGCGGTGGCGACGCGGAGCCCCTCGAGGTCGGCGATCTCGGTAAAACGTCCCGGGCGACCGGCGAAGCGGAACGTGGAACCGGCGAAGCCGAGCGACTCGACCTCGCGGGCGCCGGGCATGCGCGCATCGAGCAGCAGGTCGCGGCCGGTGATGCCGACGTCGAGCGCGCCGGAGCCGACGTAGGTCGCGATGTCACGGGGGCGGAGGTAGAAGAACTCGACCTCGTTGACCGGGTCGACGGTGTAGAGGTCCTTGGAATCGCGTCGTCCGGTGTACCCGGCCTCCGAGAGCATCTCGGCGGCGGTTTCGGCGAGCGACCCCTTGTTCGGCACGGCGATTCGCAGCATGACGGGGGCTTTCGTGTGGGGTGAGCTGTGGGAGGAGGAGCGGGGCTCAGAGATGTCGGTAGACGTCCTCGAGCGACAAGCCCTTGGCCAGCATGAGCGTCTGCAGGTGGTAGAGCAGCTGCGAGATCTCTTCGGCGGCGGCGGCGTCGGACTCGTACTCGGCGGCCATCCACACCTCGGCGGCCTCTTCGACGATCTTCTTGCCGATGGCGTGCACGCCCGCGTCGAGCTGAGCGACGGTGCCGGACCCCTCGGGTCGCTCGACGGCCTTGGCGCTGAGTTCCGCGAACAGGTCGTCGAAGGTCTTCACGGTTCCAGGGTATCGGGTCGGCGGGGGTGGGGATGCCCGCGGGGGTGCGCGGCGGGTGCGGCGGGGCGGCGGCGGGCGGCGGCGGTCCCGGCTGCGGGTGCGGCGGGGTGGGTGGCGCGCGCGGCGGGCGGGTCGGCGCTCGGCGGAGAGGCCGTCAGCGCCCATGCGGCCCCGGTGACGGCATCCGGGTGCCCCTATCACCTCGCATAAACGCTGATCCTGCGCGTAAACGGTGCGGCAGCGCGTTTATGCGCAGGAAGAGCGTTTATGCGTGAGGGCGACACGCGATGGGCCGAGACGCGGCGCCGGGCGTGGCGCGGGCGCGGCTCAGTGGTGGTGGCGGGCGGCGGAGGCGCGGAGGGACTGGATGGCGCGGTCGGGGTCGTCGGCGCCGAAGACGGCGGATCCGGCGACGAAGGTGTCGGCCCCGGCCTCGGCGGCCTGGGCGATCGTCGACTCGCCGATGCCGCCGTCGACCTGCAGCCAGACGGCCGAGCCGCGGCGCTTCGCCTCGTCGGCGAGCGAGCGGAGCTTGGGCATCGTCTCGGGCATGAACGACTGGCCCCCGAAACCCGGTTCGACGGTCATCACGAGGATCTGGTCGAACTCGTTCAGCACGTCGAACAGGTTCTCGACGGGGGTGCCGGGCTTGACCGCCACTCCGGCGCGCGCGCCCATCGCGCGCAACTGCCGGGCCAGGGCCACGGGTGACGCCGCGGCCTCGAGGTGGAAGGTGACCGACGCCGCACCCAGCTCGGCGTAGGCGGGAGCCCAGCGGTCGGGGTCGTCAATCATCAGGTGCACGTCGAGGGGCACCGGGCTCGTCTGCTGGATGCGGCCCACCATCTGCGGCCCGAACGTGAGGTTCGGCACGAAGTGGTTGTCCATCACGTCGACGTGCACGAAGTCGGCGCCCGCGATGCGTGCGAGCTCGGCCTCCATGTTCACGAAGTCGGCGGCGAGGATGCTCGGGTTGATGCGCGGGGCGTCGGTAGGCACTCGACCATTATGGGCGCGTCGGTCGGCGGACCCCGGTGCAAGGATGCGTGAGGTGCAACGATTTGTCGCCGCAGGCGGCGCGGGAGCGACAAATCGTGGCGACTCACGCGGTGGTGAGCGTCTCAGCGCTTGCGCAGGAGGGCGATCGACATGGCATCCGTGCCGTGGCGGTGGGGCCACAGCTGGGCGCGGAGCGAACCGTCGGCCTGGTCGGGCAGATCGATGGGCTCACCGACGATGTCGCGCACGACGGCGCGGGCATCGAGCTCCTCCACCGCATCGCCCAGGGCACGCTTGACCTCGGCCACGACGCCCGCGGTCTCGGCGAGATGCGGCGAGCACGTGACGTAGGCGACGACTCCCCCGGGCTTCAGCGCCTCGAAGGCCGCGAGCACGAGGTCCTGCTGCAGAGCGGTGAGGTCGGGAACGTCGCTCGGAGTCTTGCGCCACCGCGCCTCGGGACGGCGCCGCAACGCCCCGATCCCCGTGCACGGGGCATCGACGAGGATGCGGTCGTACTCCCCCGGCGTGCGGGTCGCGCGTTCGCGACCGTCTTCTTCGCTCACCTCGATGTCGAGGGGGACGGATGCCACGGCCTGGCGAACGAGCCCCGCGCGCGCCGGGGCGATCTCGTTGGCGTCGAGGTGCGCACCGTGGGCGAGAGCCTCGGCGCCCAGCAGCGCGGTCTTGCCGCCGGGACCCGCACACAGGTCGAGCCAGCGCTCTCCCTCGCGCACGGGGAATGCGCGGCTCAGGGCGAGGGCCGCGAGCTGGGATCCCTCGTCTTGCACGCGGATGCGGCCACCGGAAGAACGGATGAGCGCCTCGGGGTCTCCGCCGCGCGTGAGGAACGCCGTCGGGGCGTACGGCGTGGGGGTGGCGTCGTCGGGAACCTCGGCGAGGCCGGGGAGGGCGACCATCGCGACCCGCGGGGCGACGTTGTCGGCGGCGAGCAGTGCGTCGAGCTCGTCGGCCCGGCCCTCGGCGGTCAGGGCGCGGCGGAGCGCCCGCACGATCCACACCGGGTGTGAGGTCGTCAGCCCGAGGCGCTCGTCGTCGCTGCGGGCGTCGGCGGCGATGCGGTCCATCCACTGGCCGGGGGTGTCGCGCGAGACTCGACGCAGCACCGCGTTCGCGAAGCCCGCGGCGCCCTTGCCGCCGCCGTGGCGACGCGCCAGCTCGACGGACTCGTTGACCGCGGCGTGCGAGGCCACGCGGGTCGACAGCAACTGGTGCACGCCGAGCCGCAGGGCGTCGAGCACCGCCGGGTCGATGCGGTCGATCGTGCGGTCGGCGGCGGCGGCGATGATCGCGTCGTACGTGCCGCGACGGCGCAGGGTGCCGTACGTGAGCTCGGTGGCCAGACCGGCGTCTTTCGCGTCGAGTTTCGCCCGCACGATCGCGTGCGGGAGCAGCAGGTTGGCGTAGGCCTCGTCATCCGAGACCGCACGCAGGACGTCGTACGCGACCGAGCGCGCTCCCTGCACGATCATGCGCCCAGCACCGGGTCGCTCGTACGCAGACCACGGAACCAGTCCCCCGCGTCCATGGCGCCCTTACCGGCGGGTTGCACGTTCTCGAGGCGCAGGGGCGTCGTGCCGGTGCCGACGATGACGTCTCTTCCGGATGCCGCGACCCTCCCGGGCGGCAGCGGCGGTGCATCGGCGGGGGTCGCCCGCAGCACCTTGAACCGGGCGCCGTCGAGCGTGGTGTGGGCGCCGGGCTCGGGCGTGACCCCGGCGATCTGGTGCAGGAGGGCGTCGGCGTCGCGGGTGAGATCGAGCGCACCGTCGGCGAGCACGAGTTTGGGCGCGACGGTCGCTTCGCCCGCCTGCGGGGTGGCGACGGCCGTTCCGGCGGCGATGTCGTCGACCACGCGGGCCAGCAGGGGCGAGCCGAGCTCGGCGAGGGCGTCGAGCACCTCGGACGACGTCGCACCGGAGGGAACGGCGTAGCGCTCCTCGGCGAACACGTCGCCCGCGTCGAGAGCGGCGACCAGCTGGAAGACGCTGGCCCCGGTCACCGCGTCGCCCGCGATGAGCGCCCGCTGCACGGGGGCGGCGCCGCGCCAGCGCGGCAGCAGGGAGAAGTGCAGGTTGATCCACCCGTGCGCGGGCGTCGACAGCAGCGGTTCGCGCACGAGTCCGCCGTAGGCGACGATCACGCCGAGCTGCGGCTCGAGCGCGGCGATGCGGGCGGTGACGTCGGCGTCGAGGCGGTCGGCCTTGATCACCGGCAGGCCCAGCTCGTCGGCGGCCTGCGCCACCGGCGAGGGCGTGAGGACGCGCTTGCGGCCCCAGGGTGCATCGCTGCGCGTGACGACGGCGGCGATCTCGTGCGGACCGGATGCCAGGGCGCGGAGCGAGGGGACGGCGACGGCGGGGGTGCCGGCGAAGACGAGGCGCATGGTTCTCCTCAGACGGTTCGAAGCGGGCTGTGCGGAGCGGGTGGTCGGGATCGCCGTACGCTCACAGGTCGGGCTCGGGGATGTCGAGACGAACTCTGAGCGTACTGCGCGGCTGGGGACCGCGATTCTTCCGCGACTTGCGCGCGCGCAGGGCGTCGGCGATCACTCCGGCCCGCAGGGCCTCGGCCACCGCGCGTCCCTGTGCGTAGTCGAAGCGCACCAGCGCCCGGGAGGTGGCGACGTCGGGGGTCTCGGAGGTGTCGACCGGGCCCAGGACGGCCAGCGGGTCGAGCTCGGGCACCGTCTCGCGCAGCGACGCCAGCAGCGCATCGACGCTGCGGGTGTGCCCGTCGACGCTGGCCACCCGCACGGCGGGCGGCATGCGCAGCGGTGCACGGTCGATGAGCTCGCCGCGCGCGTAGGCCGGCTGAGTCCAGGTCGCCAGCGCCCGGGCGACGGGTCCGGCGACCCCGACCAGATGCACCGGAGCGCCCGGGGCGGCGAGGGCGGCGGCGTTCGACCACCAGCGCAGGCAGCTCTCGGCGATGCGCAGGGCCTCGCTCTGCAGCATGCGGTCACCGTCGAGCAAGATGACGGCGCGGTAGCCCTTACGTGCCAGGGGCTCGGCCCCTCGAGTGGCGATGATCAGGGCGGGCTGGTCGTCGACCTCGGCCACCGGATGCGCACCGTCGGCGACGATCACCCGCGTGTTCGGGAACGCTCGACCGAGCTCGTCGGCGGTGCGTTCGCTGCCCGACGACGCCATGCGCAGCTTGGCCGACCCGCAGTGCCCGCACGTCCAGGCGTGGGCACTGCGCCCGCACCAGGAGCACACCGGCGTCGCCCCCGGCCGCGCGGCACGCAAGGGCCCCGCGCAGTGCGCGCAGCGGGCCGGGCGACGGCAGTCGGCGCAGACGAGCGACGGCGCGTACCCGGGACGCGCGACCTGCACGAGCACGGGACCGCTCTTCAGCGCCTCACGGGCCGCCGCGAACGCCGACGACGGGACGCGCGACATGCGCTGCTCGCCCTCGCGGGTGGCGCTGAGCACGATGCGCGGGCTGGGGCGACGGGTCTGCACGATCTCACGGACGTACCCCACCTCGACCAGGCGCTGCACGTCGGTGGTCCGGGTGTGCCCGGCGAACAGCAGGGCGGAACCCTCGAGCTCCTGCCGCACCAGGGCGGCGTCGCGCGCGTGCACACCCGGGGCCAGCGGCTCGGCGAGCAGGGAGTCACCGTCGTCCCAGATGGCCACGAGACCCGTGTCGTGCGCCGGGGCGTACACACCCGATCGACGACCCACCACGATGCACGGCACCGGGGCGAGGGCACGCAGATACTGCGCGTAGCGGGCGGGGCCGGACTGATCGGAATCGTCGCGCACGATGGCATCCGGGGTCACCAGCTCGGCCAGTGCCGCCAGCAGCTGCGCCTGATCGCGGTAGTCGGGAACGACGAGCACGGCGCTGCGTCCCCGCGCCAACGTGTGCACGGCGGCGGCGGCCAGAAGATCGGCCCACGCGCCGCGCGGCAGGTCGGCACTCGGATGCGGAGGGGCATCGACGGCGATGCGCTCGCCGCCGTCGATCGCCGGGGCGAGGTCGGCGTAGGGGGCGAGCAGCTCATGGGCGCGCTCGAGGGCGGCGGGAACGACCTCGGGCGGTTCGGGGGCGGGGGCGGCCGCCCAGGCCTTCTCGGCGCGCACCATGCGCTTGGGGACGGCCAGGCGCAGCACGTCGCTCACCGATCCCGCCGCGCGGTCGGCGACCCGCCGCGCGAGCGTGTACAGCCGCTCGGGCAGCACCGGCATCGGCGAGACGACCGTCTCGATCGACGACAGGGGGCGCTCGCTGCCGTCATCGGCCACGACCTCGACGACGAAGGCGTCCATCATGCGACCGGCCGAGCGCAACGGCACCTTCACCCGTACTCCCGGCGCGACGTCGCCGACAAGGGGGTGCGGCACGGCGTAGTCGAACAGGCGATCGAGCTGCGGCACGGGCGACTCGAGCTGCACGCGCGCCACGCGACGCTCGCTCACGAGCCATCTCCGCGGGCGTGATCGTGCGCGGTGCCGAGGCCCGCAACGCCGACGCCCGCGGGGCAGAGGCCCGCGGCGCCGACGCGCGTGCTGCCGAGACCTGCAGCGCTGACGCCCGGGGCGCCGACCATGCTGGCGCCCGCCTCGCCGACTCGCGCGCCGCCAAGACCCGCGACACCGATGCCCGCAACCCCGAGACGCGCAACGCCGACGGAGCCGCGTGGCCCGCGGCCGTGCTGCACGCTCAGATCCCGGAGGCGGCGCGCAGCTCGTCGACGCGGTCGGTGCGCTCCCAGGTGAAGTCGGGCAGTTCGCGGCCGAAGTGGCCGTAGGTCGCGGTCTGCGCGTAGATCGGGCGCAGCAGATCGAGCTGGTCGACGATGGCCTTGGGGCGCAGGTCGAACACCTCGCGGATCGCGCGCACGATCACGTCGTCGGCCACGTGCGCCGTTCCGAACGACTCCACGTACAACCCGACGGGGTTGGCCTTGCCGATGGCGTAGGCCACCTGCACCTCGAGGCGGTCGGCGAGGCCCGCGGCGACGGCGTTCTTCGCCACCCACCGCATGGCGTAGGCGGCCGAGCGGTCGACCTTCGACGGGTCTTTTCCGCTGAAAGCGCCGCCGCCGTGACGGGAGGCCCCGCCGTAGGTGTCGATGATGATCTTGCGACCGGTGAGACCGGCATCGCCCTTGGGTCCGCCGATGACGAACGGGCCGGCCGGGTTGATGTAGTACTTGACGTCGGGCAGCTCGAGACCCGTCTCGGCCAACACGGGGTCGATGACAGTGGCCTGGACCTCGGCGCGCAGATCTTCTTGCGAGATGTCGGGGCGGTGCTGCGTCGACAGCACGACGGAGTCGACGGTGCGCGGAACCAGGCCCTCGTAGCCGAGCGTGACCTGCGTCTTGCCGTCGGGGCGCAGGAACGGGAGCGTGCCGTCTTTGCGGACGGATGCCAGGCGCTCGGCGATGCGATGGGCGGTCCAGATCGCAATCGGCATGAGCTGCGGGGTCTCGTTCGTGGCGAAGCCGAACATGATGCCCTGGTCGCCCGCGCCCTGCAGGTCGCGGGGATCGACCGAGCCTCGCTCGCGCTGCTCGAACGCCTTGTTGACGCCCGCGGCGATGTCGGACGACTGTGCGCCGATCGAGATCGAGACGCCGCACGATTCGCCGTCGAAGCCGGTGTCGCTGGAGGTGTAGCCGATGCGGTTGACCACGTCGCGCACGATCGCCGGGATCTCGACGTAGGCGCTGGTCGACACCTCGCCGGCGACGTGTACGAGACCGGTCGTGACGAGGGTCTCGACGGCGACGCGACCGGTGGGGTCGTCGGTGAGGATGGCGTCGAGGATGCTGTCGGAGATCTGGTCGCAGATCTTGTCGGGGTGTCCTTCGGTGACGGACTCGGACGTGAACAGGCGCAGGTCGGTCAAGGCGACTCCGGGAGGGTAGCGAGGTGGGGACGGGCACAAGTATGCCCCGGGCGGCGCACGGCCGTCCGGGGCATCGTCACATCTGTGAACAGTTCACGTGTGAGCGGGTCTCGCCGGGAGATTACTCCGCAGCGCGCAGACGCAGCTTGTCTTCGTGGATCTCGTGCAGCGCGATCGTCAGCGGCTTGTCTTCGACGGTCGAGTCGACGAGCGGCCCGACGTTGTCGAAGAGGTTGCCCTCGTGCAGGTCGGAGTAGTAGTCGTTGATCTGACGCGCACGCTTGGACGCGTAGATGACCAGCTGGTACTTCGAGTCGACCTTGTCGAGCAGTGCGTCGATGGGCGGGTCGATGATGCCCTTGTCACGTCCGGCCATGGGGAACCTCCTGGTTCGGCGGGATGGGGTGGATGCGGCGCCGGAAGCGCCGAAGCATCCTCGTATTCTAGCCGACGCGGGCTCGGACTGTGCCGAGGGCCCGCCGCGGCGTGTGCCGCGGCGCCCGGCGGGGCAGCCACGGCAGTGTCGGCCACGCCGAAGGCGCGACATCGGGGCGTGTTCGGTGCACCGGGGCGCACCGTGTCCGCCCCGTTGCACCATTCGCGCCCCGAACCGGCCCGTGCGCCGAGCCGGCCCGCGCCCCCAACCGGCCCGCGCCCCGAGCCGGCCCGCGCCCCGAGCCGACCCGCGCGCCGAGCCAACCCGAGCCCGGCCGAACCACGCCGCAACGGGTCGGCGACGCGTCAGTGCTGCGCGGCGGCCAGGGCGACGACGTCGGCGGCGGCCGACGCGACGTCTTCGTTCACGACGCGGTAGTCGAACTCGTTCTGGGCCGCGAGTTCCACGCGGGCGGTGCGCAGGCGTCGGGCGCGCTCTTCGGCGTCTTCGGTTCCGCGTCCGACCAGGCGCTGGACGAGTTCGTCCCAGCTGGGCGGGAGCAGGAAGACCAGGGTCGCCGAGGGATCGGCCGCCCGCACCTGGCGCGCGCCCTGCAGGTCGATCTCGAGCAGGGCGGTGCCGCCGTCGGCGAGCACCCGCTCGATGGGCTCGCGGGGCGTGCCGTACCGGTTCTTGTTGTGCACGACCGCCCACTCCAGCAGCGCACCGGTGGCGACCAGACGGTCGAACTCGGCGTCGTCGACGAAGTAGTAGTGCTCGCCCTCGACCTCGCCGGGACGGGGCGCGCGCGTCGTCGCCGAGACCGAGAGGTGGATCTCGGGGTAGTGCTCCTTGATGTGCGCCGCCACCGTTCCCTTGCCGACCGCGGTGGGACCGGCCAGCACGATGAGGCGGCTGCGTCCGTCACGCGGCCCGGGCTCGGGCCACCGGCCGTCGAGGAAGGCGCGCAATGCGTCGCGCTGACGGGTGCCGAGGCCCCCCAGGCGCTTGACCGGCGAGATGCCGAGCGAGGCGAGGATGCGGTCGCGCTTGCTCTCGCCGATCGCGGGGATCGCGGTGAGGAACTCGGTGACGCGCATGGCCCCGGCCGCGGACAGCGGGTCGGCGAGTCCCCGCCGCAGAAGCTCCTGCGGCGAGATCACGCGCGTCGACACGTCGCGCTTGAGCGCGGCGCGCTCGCGACGCGCCTCGACGGCGCGGCGCGAGGCGGCGGCGCGGTCGACCTCGGGCGGGCGACGGGTCTCAGCCATGCAGGGTCTCCCGGTAGAGCGCGGCGCGCTGGTCGATGCGGGCGGCCAGACGATCGGGTCCGACCGCGAGAATGCTCCGGCTCTCGTTGGCCACGACCGCCTTCGCGACGTAGCCGAAGAGGCGGCCCAGGTCGGCGGGCTCGGCACCCTGCGCGCCGAAGCCGGGAGCGAGGATCGGCATGCCCGCCAGCGCGACGTCGCCGAGGCCGAAGGCGGCGCGGTCGACCGTGGCGCCCACGACCACGCCGATCGGGCCCAGGGCTCCGGGCGCTCCGAGGTTGGCCTCGTTGATATCGTGCGCGACGCGCGCGGCGACGTGCTCGTGGTCGCCGACGGCGAGGGCGTCGTCGACGATCGCGCTCTGCACGGCCCGTGCCTCGGGGTTGCTCGTCGCGGTGAGGACGAAGGCGCCCTTGCGGTGATGCACCGCCAAGGAGAGCGTGGCGCGCAGCGAATCGGCGCCCAGGTACGGCGTCAGGGTCACGGCGTCGGCTTCGAGCGGCGAGCCGGGCTCGAGCCAGGCGTGGGCGTAGCCCTCCATCGTCGTGCCGATGTCGCCGCGCTTGGCGTCGGCGATCACCAGCAGACCCGCCGCGCGGGCCTCGGCCATCACGTCTTCGAGCGCGGCGAAGCCCTTCGAGCCGTACCGCTCGAAGAACGCCACCTGCGGCTTGACCACCCCGACCCGGCCGACGGCGGCCTCGACCACCCGCAGACCGAACTCCCGGGCGCCCTGGGCCGTGGCATCCAGCCCCCACGCCGACAGGAGTGCGGCGTGGGGGTCGATGCCGACGCACAGGGCGCCGTGGGTGTCGAGGGCGGCGCTGAGCCGCTGGCCGAACGTTTCGCTCACAGACGCCCCGCGCGATCGATGGCGTACTCCTGCAGGCTCCGCACCTCGAAGCCGTCCTTCATGGCGCCGAGGGCGCTCACGGCGGCACCCAGGACGGCCATCGTGGTGAACAGTGCCTTGTCGGCGGCCACGGCCGCGGCGCGGATCTCGTACCCGTCGGCGCGGGCCGTGCCGCCGCTGGGCGTGTTGACGATCATGTCGATCTCGCCCGCGTTGATGAGGTCGACGACGTTCTGCTGACCCGACCCCTGCGTCTCGGAGTACTTCTCGACGACCTGCACCTTGATGCCGTTGCGGGCCAGGATCTCGGCCGTGCCCTCGGTGGCCATCAGTTCGAAGCCGAGCTCCTGCAGACGGTGGGCCGGCAGGATGACGGCGCGCTTGTCGGCGTCGGCGACCGAGATGAACACGGTGCCCGAGGTGGGCATGCCGCCGTACGCGGCCTCCTGCGACTTCGCGAACGCCGTCGGGAAGTCGCGGTCGATGCCCATGACCTCACCGGTCGAGCGCATCTCGGGTCCGAGCACCGAGTCGACGGTGTGACCGTCGGCGGTGCGGAACCGCTTGAACGGCAGCACGGCCTCTTTCACGGCGACGGGTGCGTCGAGCGGAACGCGGGAACCGTCGCCCTCGGGCAGCAGCCCCTCGGCGATGAGCTCGGCGATGGTGTCGCCGACCATGATGCGGCTGGCGGCCTTCGCGAGCGGGATGCCGAGGGCCTTCGACACGAACGGCACGGTGCGGCTGGCGCGGGGGTTGGCCTCGATGACGTAGAGGACCCCTGCCGAGATCGCGAACTGCACGTTGAGCAGACCCCGCACGCCGACGCCCTTCGCGATCGCGAGGGTGGCGTCGCGCACGCGGTCGACCTCCGTGCGGCCGAGCGAGACGGGCGGAAGGGTGCACGAGGAGTCACCGGAGTGGATGCCGGCTTCTTCGAGGTGCTCCATGACGCCGCCGATGTACAGGTCGGTGCCGTCGTACAGGGCGTCGACGTCGAGCTCGATCGCGTCGTCGAGGAAGCGGTCGACCAGCAGCGGCAGGCCGGGTCCGATGATCGCCTGGTCGGCGACGCGCACGAAGTAGTCGCGCAGGGCGTCGGTCGAGTAGACGATCTCCATGCCGCGGCCGCCGAGCACGAAGCTCGGGCGCACGAGCACGGGGTAGCCGATCTCCTCGGCGATCGCCACGGCGCCGTCGACGTCGATCGCGGTGCCGCTGCGGGGGGCCACGAGACCCGCCTCGTCGAGCAGACGCGAGAACAGCTCGCGCTCCTCGGCGAGGTCGATCGCCTCGGGGCTGGTGCCGAGGATCGTGTAGCCGGCGGCCTCGATGCCCTTCGCCAGGCCCAGCGGCGTCTGGCCGCCCAGCTGGCAGACGACACCGAGGATCGTGCCCGACTGCGCCTCGGCGTGCAGCACCTCGAGCACGTCCTCGAGCGTCAGCGGCTCGAAGTACAGGCGGTCGCTGGTGTCGTAGTCGGTCGAGACGGTCTCGGGGTTGCAGTTGACCATGACGGTCTCGTACCCGGCATCCGACAGCGCGAACGACGCGTGCACGCACGAGTAGTCGAACTCGACGCCCTGGCCGATGCGGTTCGGGCCCGAGCCGATGATGACGACCTTCGTGCGGTCCGAGGGCGTGACCTCGGTCTCGACGTCGTAGCTGGAGTAGTGGTACGGCGTGAGCGCCGGGAACTCCCCCGCGCAGGTGTCGACCGTCTTGTAGACCGGGCGCACGTCGAGGGAGTACCGGATGCCGCGCACCTCGGCCTCGTCGAGACCGCGGATCTGGGCGATCTGCACGTCGCTGAAGCCGTGGTCCTTCGCGAGACGGAGGGTGTCGGCGTCGAGGGTCTCGGCCTGCGCGATGAAGCCGGCGACCTCGTTGATGAGCACGATCTGGTCGATGAACCACGGGTCGATCGCCGTCGCGTCGAACGCCTGCTGGGCGGTCGCGCCCAGGCGCAGCGCCTGCTGCAGCACGACGATGCGGCCGTCGGTCGGCTTCTTCGACACCTCGAGCAGCTCGTCGACCGAACGCGACTCCTCGCCCCAGTGGAAGCTGGATCCGCGCTTCTCGAGCGAGCGGAGCGCCTTCTGCAGGGCGGTCGTGTAGTTGCGGCCGATCGCCATGGCCTCGCCGACCGACTTCATGGTCGTGGTCAGCGTGGTGTCGGCGGCGGGGAACTTCTCGAAGTTGAACCGCGGCACCTTGACCACGACGTAGTCGAGCGTGGGCTCGAAGCTCGCCGGGGTCACCTTGGTGATGTCGTTGGGAATCTCGTCGAGCCGGTAGCCGATCGCGAGCTTGGCGGCGATCTTGGCGATCGGGAAGCCCGTGGCCTTGGATGCCAGGGCCGAGGAGCGCGAGACGCGCGGGTTCATCTCGATGACGATGATGCGGCCGGTCGCGGGGTCGACCGCGAACTGGATGTTGCAGCCGCCGGTGTCGACGCCCACGGCGCGGATGATGTCGATGCCGATGTCGCGGAGCTTCTGGTACTCGCGGTCGGTGAGCGTCAGCGCCGGGGCCACGGTGATCGAGTCCCCCGTGTGCACGCCGACCGGGTCGACGTTCTCGATCGAGCAGACGACCACCGTGTTGTCGGCGGTGTCGCGCATGAGCTCGAGTTCGTACTCCTTCCACCCGAGGATCGACTCCTCGAGCAGCACCTCGCTGGTGGGCGAGTCGTGCAGGCCCGCGCCGCCGATGCGGCGGAGGTCGTTCTCGTCGTAGGCGAAGCCCGAGCCGAGGCCGCCCATGGTGAAGCTGGGTCGGACCACCAGCGGGTACCCGAGCTTCTCGGCGCCGGCGATCAGCTCGTCCATCGAGTGGCAGATGACGGATGCCGCGACATCGGCGCCCGCCTCGAGCACGAGCTCCTTGAAGATCTGACGGTCCTCGCCCTTGTTGATCGCCTCGAAGTCGGCGCCGATGAGCTCGACGTCGTACTTCTCGAGGATGCCGAGCTTGTGCAGCGCGATCGCCGCGTTCAGCGCCGTCTGTCCACCGAGGGTGGGGAGGATGGCATCCGGCTTCTCTTTGGCGATGATCGTCTCGATCACCTCGGGGGTGATCGGCTCGATGTAGGTCGCGTCGGCGAAGTCGGGGTCGGTCATGATCGTCGCCGGGTTGGAGTTGACGAGGATGACGCGCACCCCCTCTTCGCGGAGCACGCGGCACGCCTGGGTGCCGGAGTAGTCGAACTCGCAGGCCTGACCGATGACGATCGGGCCGGAGCCGATGACGAGGACGGAGTGGATGTCGTCGCGCTTAGGCATTCTTCTTCTCCTGGGTGGCGATAACCATGTCGCGGAAGCGGTCGAACAGGTAGTTGGCGTCGTGCGGGCCGGCGGCGGCCTCGGGGTGGTACTGCACGCTGAACGCGGGGATGTCGAGGGCGCGGAGGCCCTCGACCACGTTGTCGTTGAGACCGATGTGGCTCACCTCGACGCGGCCGAAGCCGGCGGGGCTGTCGACCACGGCGTCCAGCGGAGCGTCGACCGCGAAGCCGTGGTTCTGCGAGGTGATCTCGACGCGCCCGGTGGTCTTGTCGAGCACGGGCTGGTTGATGCCGCGGTGGCCGAAGGGCAGCTTGTAGGTGCCGAAGCCCAGGGCGCGCCCCAGCAGCTGGTTGCCGAAGCAGATGCCGAAGAACGGCAGTCCGTCGCCGAGGACGGCGCGCAGCAGCTCGACGTGCTGATCCGAGGCCGCGGGGTCGCCGGGGCCGTTGGAGTAGAACGCGGCGACCGGCTCGATCGCGCGGATCTCGTCGATGGTCGCGGACTGCGGGAAGACGTGCACGTCGAAGCCGCGGGCGGCGAGGTTGTCGATCGTCGAGGTCTTCACGCCCAGGTCGAGCACGGCGAGGTTGCCGATGCGCTCCGCGGTGGCGGCGGTCACCTCGACCTCGGTGACGGACACCTCGGCGCTCAGGTTGCGCCCGGCCATGCCGGGAGCCTCGCGGACGCGGCGCAGCTGCTCGTCGGCGTCGAGGTTCGCGAGCTCGCCCGAGAAGACGCCGCCGCGCATGCTGCCCGAGGAGCGGATGCGACGGGTGACGGCGCGGGTGTCGATGCCCGAGATGCCGACGATGCCGTCTTCGACGAGCGCGTCGTCGAGCGAGCGGTCGGCCCGCCAGTTCGACACCATGCGCGAGGGGTCGCGCACGACGTAGCCGGCGACCCAGATGCGGCGCGATTCGGGGTCTTCGTCGTTCACCCCGGTGTTGCCGATGTGCGGGGCGGTCTGCAGCACGATCTGGCCCGCGTAAGAGGGGTCGGTGATCGTCTCCTGGTAGCCGGTCATGCCGGTGGCGAAGACGACCTCGCCGAGGGTCTCGCCGCGCTGGCCGTAGGCGCGGCCGGTGTAGCGGGTGCCGTCTTCGAGGACCAGGACGGCGGGGTCTCGCGAGATGAGTGAGGAAAGGGTCACGGCGGTCATGCGTCGCTTCCTGTCGTGAGGATGAGGGGACGGATGGCGTCGGCGAGGGCTTTCGCCGAGGCATCCTGGGGTCGGAGGTAGGTGTCGACGACGGTGTCGTCGTCGATGCGCCAGCTGATGCGCGTCAGGCCGTCGCGCTCGACCACGCGGTCGATGGCGACGGTGGCCTGAGCGGCATCCACCAGGCGGTCGCGGGTGAGCGCGATGCGGGGCTGGCCGGGCAGGTCGAGGGCGACACCGAGGGTCGTGACCGTGATGTCGACGCGGGAGCGGAAACCGAGACCCTTGATGGCGAGGCGCTCAAGCGGCTCGTCATGACGGGTCGTGGCGACGTAGAGCCCCGGGAACATCGCCGTTTCGACGGCGTTCTCGGGCAGCTCCCCCACCGGGGCCGTGTAGCGCGCATCGCGCCGCGTTCGTCGCACCCAGGCCCAGGCCAGCAGGGCCAGCAGCACGACGGCGACGCCGGCCATGACCAGCAGGGCGCCTTCGCGGCTCACGCGAGCACCCCGGGAGCGTCGAGCAGGGCGCCGTCGACGACCGTGGGGATGCCACGACGCACGGTCCAGCGCACCTCGCCCGGCAGCTCGCGGCCGAGGTACGGCGAGTTCTTGCTGCGGCCGCGCAGGTCGCCCACCCCGAAGGGGCGCGAGGGGCGCGGGTCGTACAGCGTGAACGACGCGGCCTGTCCCGCGGTCAGGGGGGTGCCGTGCCCGTCGAGACGGCCGATGCGCGCGGGGGCGGCCGACATGACCCGGGCGACGTCGGCCCAGTCGAGCAGGCCCGTGTCGACCATGGCCAGCTGCACGACGCGCAGCGCGCTCTCGAGGCCGACCATGCCGTTCGCCGCGGCGGCCCACTCACAGGCCTTCGCCTCGGCGGGGTGCGGGGCGTGGTCGGTGGCGACGATGTCGATCGTGCCGTCGGCCAGACCCTCGCGCACGGCCAGGACGTCTTCTTCGCGGCGCAGCGGCGGGTTGACCTTGAACCGCGCGTCGTAGTCGCGCACGAGTTCGTCGGTCAGCAGCAGGTGGTGCGGGGTGACCTCGGCGGTCACGTTCACGCCGCGCTTCTTGGCCCAGCGGATGATGTCGACCGAGCCCGCGGTGCTGAGGTGGCAGACGTGCAGGCGCGAGCCCACATGTTCGGCCAGCAGCACGTCGCGGGCGATGATCGACTCTTCGGCGACGGCCGGCCAGCCGGTCAGGCCCAGTTCGGCCGAGACGGCGCCCTCGTTCATCTGCGCGCCCTCGGTGAGCCGCGGGTCTTGCGCGTGCTGGGCGACGACGCCGTCGAACGCCTTCACGTACTCGAGCGCGCGGCGCATGATGAGCGGGTCGAACACGCAGAAGCCGTCGTCGCTGAAGACGCGGACGCGCGCGCGGGAGTCGGCCATCGCGCCGAGCTCGGCGAGCCGCTCGCCCTTCTGGCCGACCGTGACCGCACCGATGGGCTGCACGTGCACGTACCCGGCCGCCTCGCCGAGCGCGAGCTCCTGCTCGACGACTCCGGCGGTGTCGGCGGTGGGCGAAGTGTTGGGCATGGCGAAGACGGTGGTGAATCCGCCGGCCGCGGCGGCTCGCGATCCGGTGAGGACGGTCTCGGATGCCTCGAACCCGGGCTCGCGCAGGTGCACGTGCAGGTCGACCAGGCCGGGGAGGGCGATCAGCCCGTCGGCGTCGACGACGGTGGCACCCGCGTGCGACAGACCCGAGCCGGTCTCGACGATGACCCCGTCGCGCACGAGGAGATCGGTGGCATCCGTTCCCTCGACGCGCGCGCCGCGGACCAGAAGCGTCTGGGAGGGGGCGTGGCTCATCGAAGGTCCTCTTTCTCGGTGTCGGGCCGCTCGCCCGCCAGCAGCAGGTACAGCACGGCCATTCGCACGGAGACGCCGTTCGTGACCTGCTCGAGCACCGTCGAGCGAGGGGAATCGGCGGCTTCGGCGGAGATCTCCAGACCCCGGTTCATGGGGCCGGGGTGCAGAACGATGCTACCGCCCGGCAGGGCCTCCAAACGCCGCGCGTCGAGACCGTAGCGCCGTGAATACTCCCGTTCAGTCGGGAAATACGCGGCGTTCATGCGTTCGAGCTGGATGCGGAGCATCATGAGCGCGTCGGGCTCTTGCGCGATGGCGTGGTCGAGGTCGTAGTCGATCTCGACCGGCCAGCCGCGCACGTCCTGGGGAACGAGCGTGGGGGGTGCGACGAGGGTCACGTGCGCGCCGAGGGTGTGCAGCAGCCAGACGTTCGACCGCGCCACCCGCGAGTGCAGCACGTCGCCGACGATCGTGACCCTGATGCCGGCCAGGTCGCGCCCGCGGCTGTCATCGCCGAACAGACGCTTGCGGATCGTGAACGCGTCGAGCAGCGCCTGGGTGGGGTGCTCGTGCGTGCCGTCGCCGGCGTTCACGACCCCGGCGGTGATCCATCCGCTGGTCGCCAGCGTCCGCGGGGCGCCGGACGCGCCGTGGCGGATCACCACGGCATCCGCCCCCATCGCCTGGAGCGTCTGGGCGGTGTCCTGCAGCGACTCGCCCTTGCTGACGCTGGAGCCCTTCGCCGAGAAGTTGATGACGTCGGCGCTCAGGCGCTTCGCCGCCGCCTCGAACGAGATGCGGGTGCGCGTGGAGTCCTCGAAGAAGAGGTTGACCACGGTCTTGCCCCGCAGGGTGGGGAGCTTCTTGTTCTCGCGGCGTTGGGTGTCGGCCATGTCCTCGGCGACGTCGAGGATCGACAGGGCTGCGGTGCGCGAGAGGTGCTGGGTGTCGAGGAGGTGCCTCATGATCCGATCGTCACCTCTTCGACGCCGTCGATCTCGGCGAGGCGCACGTTGACGCGTTCGTCACGGGCGCTGGGGAGGTTCTTGCCCACGAAGTCGGGGCGGATCGGCAGCTCGCGGTGCCCCCGGTCGATGAGGGTCGCGAGGCGCACGGCCGCGGGGCGGCCGATGTCCTGCAGCGCGTCGAGCGCGGCGCGGATGCTGCGGCCCGAGAACAGCACGTCGTCGATCAGCACGACGACCCGGCCGTCGATGCCGCCGGCGGGGATCTCGGTCTTGCGCGGCGCCCGGGTGGGGTTGCGGTGCAGATCGTCGCGGTACATCGTCACGTCGAGCGAGCCGACCGGGACCGGCGCTCCCCCGAACTCGCTGACGAGCGGCCCGATGCGGTTCGCGAGCGTGACACCGCGGGTCGGGATGCCGAGGAGGACGAGTCCCTCCGGTCCTTTGTTGGACTCCAGGATCTCGTGCGAGATGCGCGTCAAAGCGCGGGCGATGTCGGCATCGTGCATAACGGTGCGCGTACTCATCCGTCGCTCCCTTCTCCGCCTCACGGGACGGGGTTAAAGGTTGCTGTGGTTCGTGGTCGAGTCTAGCGGGTGGATGCCGGGACGGCAGGTCCGGGACGGTGGCGCCGTGGCGCCCGCTGCTGCGCCCGCGCGCGCTCAGCCCGCGGCGACCTCGGCCGTCTCGGCGGCGCGCGTCGAGCGGATCGGGTGACCCGTCGTCGTCAGGCAGCGGCCCGTCGCCAGGTCCCACTTCCAGTCGTGCAGCGAACAGGTCAGTACGCCGCCCTCGATCTTGCCGGTCTTGGTCAGGTCGGCGCGCAGGTGCGGGCACCGACGCTGCACGGTCCAGCCGTCGATCTCGGCATCCTCGGTCTGATCCGACTGCTCGGCGTACCAGTTCTCGACGTATTCGATGCGGTCGCGCGAGAGGCACTTGAGGAACGTGGTGAGGAACTCGTTGAACTTGCCGGAGCGACCGACCTCGAACTGCATCGACAGGAAGATCGAGTTCGACCAGTCGATCTCGTGGTCGCGGATGTTCGTCGACACCAGGTCGGCGGGGATCGTGTACCAGTAGATGCAGTCTTCGCCGGCGTACTCGCGCACCTTCGCCTTGGGGAAGTCCACGACCATGTCGAGCTCGCCGATGCGGAAGCGCACCGCTCCCCCGACGCCGTTGCGGATCGTGCGCGCGCGGCGGAGCAGCGGCTCCCACCATTCCTTGATCGCGGCCAGCATCTCGGCGGGCGGCAGGATCTCGGCGCGCGATGCCACCTCGGCAGCGACCTCGCTCTGGCGCGCATCGCGCTGCTCGGCCAGGTAGTTCCACTTGTCGCCGAAGACCCGGTCGATCTCGGCGTCGGTGTAGAGCGTCTGCGTCACGGTGACGTCGGACCCCCGCACCTCGACCTCGGCGCCGGGGAGGAACAGGTAGCCCTTCTGATCGGGGCGCTGCTGCTTCATGTGCGCGAGGAACTCCCACTGATCCGTGAAGATCGAGTCGTTCTCGAGGCCGGTGCCGTTGTAGCGGAAGAGCTCTTCGCGCAGGAACATCGGCGGGCCCGCCATGGGGAAGACGTGCTCGGCATCAACCTTCTCGATGTAGTACATTGCGCGCTTGTTCTGCGCGTCGCGCTTGAGCTGCGCGAAGTTCTCTTTCGCATCGAGCGGCAGGTCGTAGACCATGGGCCACCAGATGGCGCCCGACACCTGCGTGAAGTAGGCGTCGGGCTTGCCGAAGTGCATGAGTTTCTCGAGGTCGAGGGGATGCGAGTCGTTCTGGTTGAGGATCGACGCGGTTCCGTCGTCGACCGACAGCGACGAGTCGCCGATGGGGCCGTCGGAGGGGGCGCGCAGCGGCGTGATCATGAGCTTCAGATCGCCGTACTGCAGGGGGACGCCCGCTTCGGTGCGCACCAGGTTCGTGTACCCCAGGGCCACCAGGTCGCGCTCGAGGTCGTCGGTGGGGTACTCGGGCAGCAGCACGCGGATGTCCTTCGACACGTACCGCTCGAGCACCGCCGGGTCGAAGTGATCGCGGTGGCGGTGCGAGATGTAGAGGAAGTCCGCGGCGCCGTACCGCTCCCAGTCGAGCTGGCGGTTGTCGGGGAACGGGAACCACGAGCCGAAGAAGCTCGGACCGATGACCGGGTCGCAGATGATGCTGCCACCCGCGGTCTCGATGAACATGCCCGCGTGGCCGAGGCCGGTGATTCTCATGTCGCTCCTGTGTCGTTGGCGAACCTGACGAGTCTACGCGGGGGTGGCTGAACGGGTTCGGGGAGCCACGGCGGGTCGCTCGCGAGAACGGATGCCGGGGTGCCCGCGCTGCGCCCCGCGTCAGGGCCCCAGCAGCCCCCGGATGTCGTCGGCGTCGAGCGCGGCCGCGAAGGCGTCGTCGTCGTCGATCACGGCGTCGAACAGTGCCGCCTTGCGATGCTGCAGCGCCCGCACCTTCTCTTCGACCGTGCCCGCGGCGATGAGCCGGTAGACGAACACGCTCCGGGTCTGGCCGATGCGGTGGGCGCGATCGATGGCCTGCGACTCCGCGGCGGGGTTCCACCAGGGGTCGAGCACGAACACGTACTCGGCCTCGGTGAGGGTGAGCCCGAAACCCCCGGCCTTGAGGCTGATGAGGAACACCGGGGCGTCTCCCCCGCGGAAGCCCTCGATCACCTCGCCGCGGCGAGCCGTGCTGCCGTCGAGATGGGCGTAGGCCAGGCCCGCGGCATCCAATCGCGCGGCGGCCAGGTCGAGGAACGAGGTGAACTGGCTGAAGACCAGCGCCCGATGTCCCTCGGCGGCGACCTCGACGAGACGCTCCAGCAGCACGTCGAGCTTGGCCGAGCCCAGGTGCGCGTCGTGCTCGTCGACGAGGCCCGGGGCCAGCGCCAGCATGCGCAGCAGCGTCAGCGAACGGAAGACGATGAAGCGCTGCCGGTCGAGGTCGTCGAGCAGCCCGAGCACCTTCTGCCGCTCGCGCTGCAGCACCCGATCGTAGAGCT
Organism: Microbacterium sp. CFBP 13617; assembly: GCF_014839445.1. NCBI lineage: Bacteria > Bacillati > Actinomycetota > Actinomycetes > Micrococcales > Microbacteriaceae > Microbacterium > Microbacterium sp. CFBP 13617. The sequence continues at coordinate 177,791 of NZ_JACYNW010000002.1, forward strand.
CCTGGTGCGCGGGCCCCAGGGCGACCGCGATCTCCTGCTCCTGCTTGGGCGGGAGATCGGAGGCCACGACGTCTTTCGTGCGGCGCAGGAGGAAGGGCCGCACGCGGCGGCGGAGACGGTCCAGCGTCTTCTCGCGGTGCGCGCCGGCCGCGGCGGCCGACAGCGCGGTGGGCGCGTCGGCGGGAAGTTGCTCGATCGCGCGCGTGTAGTCCTCGCGGAACTGCCGGATCGACGGGAACAGCCCGGGCGCGGTCAGCGCGAGCAGGGCCCAGAGATCGTCGAGGCCATTCTCGATGGGGGTGCCGGTCGCCGCGAACACCGCGTCGGTGCGCAGCGCCGCGATCGCGCGATGGATGCGGGTCGCCGGGTTCTTCACGAACTGCGCCTCGTCGAGCACGACCCCCGCCCAGTGCGGATCGGCGAACTCGTCGGCATCGGCGCGCACGACCCCGTACGGGGCGACCACGATGTCGACGTCGGCGGCGACCTCGGCGATGGTGCGGTCGCGACGGACGGCGGTGGCTTCGACGACGGCGACCCGCAGGCCGGGAGCGAACCGCGCGGCCTCGTCGCGCCACGTCGGCAGCACCGAGGTCGGGGCGACCACCAGCCACGGCCGCTCGTCGCCGAGGTTTTTCGCGTGGGCGATGAGGGCGAGCAGCTGCAGGGTCTTGCCGAGCCCCATGTCGTCGGCCAGGATTCCCCCCAGTCGATGCCGGTGCAGCAGGGCCAGCCACGACAGGCCCTCGCGCTGGTACGGGCGCAGCTCGGCGCGGAATCCGGGGGGCGTCGGCACCTGCGGCACGTCGGCGACGTCGCGCAGGGCGCGGGCGAGCCGGCGCCACTCGACCGCCGCCTCGGACTGGTCGGCGAGGTCTTCGAACTCCGCCCACAGCGACAGATGGGTGCGCGGCAGGCGCGGCCCGGCCTCCCATTCGTCGAGGGCCGCCGCCTCGTCGAGCAGATCGCGGAGCCGCTGCAGAGCGGGGTGCGCGAGCGAGAACCACGCGCCGTCGGAGAGCTTGATGCGCGTGCGCCCGCGGGAGAGAGCCGAGAACAGGGTGGCGAACGGGATCGTCCGGCCCTCGATCGTCACCACGATCCCCAGGTCGAACCAGTCGCGGTCGACGGACTCCACCGCCGTGATGCGCAGCGAGGGGTCGCCCCGGAGCTCGCGGAACGACGGTGCCGTGCCGGTCGTGCGCACCCGCACCTCGTCGAGCAGGTCGACGGCGGGGAGCACGCGCGAGACGAACACCGCCGCGTCGGCGTCGCGCAGCGTGGCGCGCGCCGTCACCGGCAGGTCGGATGCCGCCAGCCACGCCGTCTCGAATCGTTCGCCGATCTGCGCTTCGGCGCGGGGGTCGCGCTCGGGGTCGTCGGCCGTGGCGTCGTAGGCGACGCGGTGCGTGCCGGGGTACGCCCAGGTGAGGACGAAGGCCACGTCGTCGTCGACGTACGTCACGGCGACCTCGAGGGTCGGCCGCGGCGGCGGTGGGGCCGGAACCCCCGCCCCCACCGACAGCGGGGCGCGCCGGGCGAGACGGGGGTACATCTCGGCCAGGAACTCCGCCGCATCGGCCGATGACACCTCGACGACCCCGCCGCCGAGCAGGGCGGGCAGGGGCGCCGGTAGCTCGACGGCGGCGAGCACGATCGGCACCGGGTCGCGGTCGAGTTCGTAGGCGAACAGCCCCGCGGCGCCGAGGGCGCGCGCGTGGGCGGCGTCGACGCGCCGCTCGTCGATCTCGAGGTCGGCCGACACGCGCAGCGCTCCCCCGCCCACCGCGTCGAGCGCCACGCGCGCCGTGGCGGTGCGCGCGAGGCGGACGCTCTGCTGCGCATGCATCGGCACGATCGGGATGCCGAGCACCTCGGCACTGCGCAGGAGCGGCCACAGCAGGGGCGAGTCGGCGGCGTCGAGCGCGACCGTATCGCCGGACGGCGCGAAGGGGCCGGTGGTGCGCAGCGCCTGGGCCAGCGCGTGCAGTTCCGCGAACCAGCGCACGTGCGCCGGGTCGAAGCGTCCCGACGATCGGCGCACGGCATCCCAGGTGGCATCGGCGCGGATCCAGGCGTCGCGGGCTCCGCGCACGAGCGGACGTGCGACCAACTGCAGGTCGTCTTGGCGCTGGGCGAGCGAGCGCGGGGTCACCGGCACGACCGCGCGGGCCTCCCACCGCGCCGGGTCGTACGCCTCGCGCTGGCGCAGCTCGACGCCGAGGGCGAGCGGCTCGAACGCGGTCGTCTCGCCCGCGGGGACGAGGTCGCGCCACGAGGTCACGGGAGCATCCTGCCGGGAGCCTCCGACATCGGCGCGGGTGCGGGCGCCCGACGCGCGGACACCCGGGTCTCGGCATCCGGGAAACGACGCGACGCGACCGCCGACACCGGGTCGGGGCCGCGTCGGAACACGTCGAGAGGGGTCAGGACGAACGCGCGATGCGCGCCAGCACGCCGTGCACGAACGAGCCGGAGTCGTCGGTCGAGAACTCCTTGGCCAGCTCCACGGCCTCGTCGATGGCGACGGCCACGGGAACCTCGTCGTTGTAGAGGATCTCCCACGCGGCCATCCGCAGCAGGGCACGGTCGACGGCCGGCATGCGCTGGAGCGACCAGTCCTTCGAGAACGTGGTGATCTGCTCGTCGATGGCGTCGCGGTTGTCGATCACGCCGTCGACGATGTCGCGGGCGTACAGCCACGAGGCTTCACGCGCGGGCTCGGATGCCGCGCGCTTGGCCTCGGCGGCCAGCATGATCGCGAGCTCTTCGCCGCGCACGTCGGCCTGGAAAAGGATGTCGAGGGCGCGCTTGCGCGCCTTAGTCCTCGCGCTCATTTCGTCAGAACCACGGGGTCAGCTGATGCGACCGAGGTAGTCACCCGTGCGGGTGTCGACCTTGATCTTCGTGCCGGTCTCGAGGAACAGCGGAACCTGCATCTCGTAACCGGTCTCGACGGTGGCGGGCTTGGTGCCGGCCGACGAGCGGTCGCCCTGCAGGCCCGGCTCGGTGTAGGTGACCTCGAGGATGACCGACGGCGGCATCTCGACGTAGAGCGGGTTGCCGTTGTTCAGCGCGATCTGCACCTGCTGGTTCTCGAGCAGGAAGTTGGCCGCGTCGCCGACGGTGGCGGCTCCCACGGTGATCTGGTCGTAGTCGAGCACGTCCATGAAGACGAAGCCGTCACCGTCGTTGTAGAGGTAGGTGAAGTCGCGGCGGTCGACGTTCTCGGTCTCGATCTTCGCGCCGGCGTTGAACGTCTTGTCGACGACCTTGCCGCTCATGACGTTCTTGAGCTTGGTGCGGACGAACGCGCCGCCCTTGCCGGGCTTGACGTGCTGGAACTCCACGACGCTCCAGAGCTGACCGTCGATGTTCAGGACGACGCCGTTCTTGATGTCTGCGGTGGATGCCATGAGGTCGCTGTTCCGTTTCGTGTGAGGAGGGTCCGCGCTGTGGCGCGCACCCGGCGACCGAGTCTACGCGATGCCCCGACGCCGGTGCGATCCGCGCCCGGGCGCGGCGCGTCAGCCCTCGGCGCGTCCGGCGATGACGGGGATCAGCAGGTCGACCGCGCGCGCGTAGCCCGGGACGCCCTCGCCGATGACGTGCACGACGGCGACGTCTTCGATGTACGAGAAATGCCGGAACGCCTCTCGCTCTTTGATGTTCGAGATGTGCACCTCGGCGACGGGGAGGGCGACGGATGCCAGGGCGTCGCGCAGGGCGATGGAGGTGTGCGTGAGTCCTCCGGCGTTGATCACGATGCCGGCGCAGTCGAGGCGCGCGTCGTGGATCGCGTCGATCAGCACGCCCTCGTGATTGCTCTGCACGGCGCGCACCTCGAGCCCGTGACGCGCGGCGGCCTCGTCGACGACGCGTTCGACGTCGGCGAGCGTGTCACGACCGTAGATCTCGGGCTGCCGCGTGCCGAGCAGATTGAGGTTGGGGCCGTTGACGAGCAGCAGGCGGCGGGGCGTGGTCATGTCGGGCACGCTATCAGCGCCGCCCCTGCGCGGTGAGGCGCACCGGAGCGGTCCCGGCGCCATAGCCGGCGTAGGCGTCGACGCGCTCCACGAACTCGAAGAAGACCTCGCCGATCGTGCGCGTGTAGAAGTGCAGGTACTCGCCCGCATCGTCGCGGTCGTAGCCGAGGTGCAGGTCGCGCAGCTCGTCGACGGCGGCCTCCGACAGATCGAAGCGGGCGGCGATGTCGTCGTAGTAGTTGGCCGGCATCTCGAGCGGCGCGAAGCCGCGTTCGCGCGCCGCGCGGGCGACGTGGCGCACGTCGTCGCAGACGAAGGCGACGTGCTGCGGGAGTGCGGCTCCCGCGCGTTGCGAGGCCAGGATGGGCGGGGCGACGTTCAGGGGAAGGCGCACGGTGCTCCCCGGCGCGACCAGCACGCGGCTGGCGACGAGACCGCGGGGCCCCGGCACGTCGGTGCTGCTGTCGACGCGCAGCGCGAAACCCGCGGTGTAGAACAGCGTCGCCTCCTCGATCGCGTCCCAGGGCTGGCTGAGGCTGACGTGATCGACACCCGTGATGGCCGTCTCTCGCGCGGCCTCGCCGTGCTCGAACTCGCCCACCCACGCCGGGTCGCCCTCGTCGGCCGCTTGCGCCCAATACACCTCGGTGCCGTCGGGGGCGATGGCGCCGTCGAGGCGCTCCTCGGTGGCGTAGGTGCGGCGGTAGGCCCGCGGTACGCGCAGCTCGTCCATGCGCAGGTCGACCGCCTCGGCGTCGTCGACCTCGAGCCCGACGGCCGCGAGCCGGGGCTCCCAGCCCCGGGCGTGCTGCTCGTTGAGCACCACCCGCGCGTCGCCGGCGGTCCACAGGGTCACGGGCTTCGTGCGGTGGCGTCCGCGCGAGGTGAAGCCGAGCTGGCCGAGCAGCTCCTCGATCGCGGAGGTGTCCTCGGCCTTGACCTCGACGAAGTCGACGCCCGACGGGGCCGCCGAGTCGGGCAGCATCGACAGATCGCCGCGGTGGGTCGTGGCATCCGGGATCTCGCGGGCCACCGCGTCTTCGAGCCAGCGCAGCGACCGGCGGGCGTGCAGCGCCGTGCGGCGCGGGTCGGTCTGGCGGAACGTGTCGTTGAACACCTCGAGCGACCAGGGTCCGGTGTAGCCGGCCTCGACGATGCGCGCGGTGAACTCGGCGAGGTCGAACTCGCCCTCGCCGGGGAACAGACGGTGGTGGCGGCTCCACGAGAGCACGTCCATGCTCAGGCGCGGGGCGTCGGCGAGCTGGACGAAGAAGATCTTGTCGCCGGGGATCGCGGCGATCCCGGCGGGGTCGTGCCCGCGCGAGAGGATGTGGAACGAGTCGAGGCAGACGCCCACCGCGGGGTGGTCGGCCTGCTCGACGATGCGCCAGGCGCGCCGGTAGTCGTCGACGTAGCGGCCCCAGGCGAGGGCTTCGAACGCGATCCGGATGCCGTATCCCGCGGCCAGGTCGCCGAGGCGTCGCAGCTGGTCGGCGGAGACGGCGTCGTCGTCGATCGTGGCGGTGCCGACGTTGCTGCAGCAGAGCACGAGGTCCATACCGAGGCGGCGCATGAGCTGGAACTTGGCCTCGGCGCGGCGGAGCACCGCGGCGAACGCGGCCTCGTCGACGCCCTCCACGTCGCGCATCGGCTGGTAGAGGTCGAGGCTGAGGCCCAGGCGTCCGGCCAGTGCCGCGATCTCTTCGGGGCTCTCGGGGGCGGCGAGCAGGTCGGGTTCGAAGATCTCCACCCCGTCGAAACCGGCGTCGGCGCAGGCGTGCAGTTTGTCGGCGAGCGTTCCGCTGATGCAGACGGTCGCGATGGAGGTCCTCATGGCGGCCGAATGTACCATCTGGTACAAAGCGGGTCCACTAGTCTGACCGAATGGCCGAGGCACGTCGAGACGCCGAGCGCACCCGCGCCGAACTCCTCGCGGTGGCCACGGAGGTCTTCGCCGAAGACGGCTTCTCGGGAGCGCGGGTCGACGAGATCGCCGCACGCACGCGCACCACGAAGCGCATGATCTACTACTACTTCGGCGGCAAAGAGGGCCTGTACCGGGCCGTGCTCGAAGAGGCGTACCGCGGCATCCGCGAGGCGGAGCGGGCGATCGACGTCGATCACGCCGACCCCGTGGATGCCATCCGCGCGCTCGCCGAGCTGACCTTCGACCACCACGTCGGGCACGACGCCTTCATCCGTCTCGTCGCGATCGAGAACATCCACCGCGGCGAGTTCATCCGCCAGATCGAGGGGCTCCGCACCCTGTCGCAGCCGGCGAAGGGCCTGCTCGACGAGATCCTCGAGCGCGGGCGCACCGCGGGGGTCTTCCGCTCCGACGTCGACGCGATCGACGTGCACCTCGTCATCAGCTCGTACTGCGTGTTCCAGGTCGCCAACCGCTACACGTTCGGCCACCTCTTCGACGTCGATCTCACCTCGCCCGACCGGCGCTCGCACCTGCGCGCGGTCATCGGCGACGTGGTCGTCGGTTGGCTGACGGCCCCCGCGCGCTGACCGCGCTCCCGCTCGGCCCCCGCGCGCTGACCGCGCTCGGCCCCCTCCGCGGCCCAGACCCTCATTGAGTGTCCACGACATGCCGTGTCGGCCCTGGGGCGTGCGGCGTGTTTTGGACACTCGACTATCCGGGCGGGCCGCGCGTGCTGACCGCGCGCCGGGTGGGTCCCGCGCGCTGAGCGTGCGCCGGACAGGCCCCGCCCCCTCCCCTCGGCCCCCTCCCCGGCCCAGACCCCGTTGAGTGTCCACGACATGCCGTGTCGACCCTGGGGCGTGCGGCGTGTGTTGGACACTCGACTATCCGGGCGGGCCGCGCGTGCTGACCGCGCGCCGGGTGGGCCCCGTGCGCTGAGCGTGCGCCGGGTGGGCCCCGTGCGCTGGGCGTGCGCCGGGTGGGCCCCGCGCGCCGACCGCGCCCCCGCTCGGCCCCCTCCCCGGCCCAGACCACCGTTGAGTGTCCACGACATGCCGTGTCGGCCCGGCGGCGTGCGGCGTGTCCTGGACACTCGACGATCGCGATGGTCCGGGACGCCCGGGTCCCGGCCGCGGCGCCGTATCGAAGTCGTCGTTGACACGATGCGTTCGGCATGGTTTCCTCTGAACGTACCGGTTAGTACATAACCGGCTCGCGGAGACGAAGGAGTACCGTGATCGACGCGCACCCGTATCTCGTCGGCCTCATCGGCACGGGGGTCCTCCCCTCGTTGACGCCGCCGATGCACATGGCCGAGGCGCGCGCGCTCGGACTCACCTACGTCTACCGTCCGCTCGACCTCACCGCCCTCGGCATCGACCCCGAGCGCATCGGCGACGTGCTGGCGTGGGCCGAACGGCTCGGCTACGACGCCGTCAACGTCACCCACCCGTGCAAGCAGAGCGTGCTCGCGCACCTCGATCGCATCGACCCCGTCGCCGCCGCCCTCGGCGCGGTCAACACCGTGCTGTTCACCCCCACCGGACGCGTCGGATACAACACCGACACGACGGGTTTCGCCGCCGCCTTCACCGACGGACTCCCGGATGCCGCGACCGACCACGTCGTGCAGCTCGGCGCCGGCGGGGCCGGGTCGGCCGTCGCCGACGCCCTGCTGCGACTCGGGACGCGCCGGCTCACCGTCGTCGACCTCGACCCTGCCCGCGCCGCGGCCCTCGCCGACGACCTGGCGTCACGGCATCCGCTCGCCGTCGTCGACACCGCCGCGCCCGACCGGCTCGCCGACGTGCTCGCCGGCGCCGATGGCCTCGTGCACTGCACCCCCGTCGGAATGGCCGAGCACCCGGGGCTCCCCCTCGACGCCGCGCTCCTCCGCCCCGAGCTGTGGGTCGCCGACATCGTCTACCGCCCGCTCGACACCGAACTCCTCGTCACCGCGCGCGAGCGCGGCTGCCGCACACTCAGCGGCGGACGTATGGCGGTCCACCAGGCCGTCGACGCGTTCGCCCTCATCACGGGGACGCGACCCGACCCCGACCGCATGACCGCCCACTTCCTCGACCTCGTCACCACCGACAGCATCCCCGACACGACCGCCGACCCGGCCGTCGCCCGATAAGGAGCACACTCGCATGACCACCCCCGCAACGACGCGGAAGACTCCCGTGAAGGCGGCCACCGCCAGCTTCATGGGCAGCGCCGTCGAGTACTACGACTTCTTCCTGTTCGGCTCCGCCGCCGCCCTGATCTTCCCGACGGTCTTCTTCCCGTCGGGCGATCAGGCGGCGCTCGTGATGTCGTTCGCGACCTTCGGGTTCGCCTACATCGCGCGCCCCTTCGGCGCCGTCATCCTCGGCCACTTCGGCGACCGCATCGGGCGCCAGAAGGTGCTGATGTTCACCCTGCTGCTGATGGGCCTGTCGACCTTCATCATCGGCTGCCTCCCGGGCTTCGCCCAGATCGGGTGGTTCGCGCCCGCGCTGCTGGTGCTGTGCCGTCTCGCCCAGGGGCTGTCGGCCGCCGGCGAGCAGGCGGGGGCCTCGTCGCTCACGCTGGAGCACGCCCCCGACTCGCGCCGGTCGTTCTTCACGTCGTGGACGCTCACCGGCACCCAGGGCGGGCAGATCCTCGCCGCCCTCATCTTCATCCCGGTGGTCGCCCTGCCCGACGACATCAAGTTCTCGTGGGGCTGGCGCATCCCGTTCTGGCTGAGCGCCGTGGTCGTGGTCGTGGCGTTCTTCATCCGCCGGAGCCTTCACGAGACGCCCGAGTTCGAGCAGGCCAAGGCCGACGGGAAGATCGCGCGGATGCCGCTGGTGCCCCTGCTGAAGAACCACTGGCGCGACGTGCTCCGCGTGATCTTCTGCGCCTTCATCGCCGCGGTGTCCACCGTGTTCGGCACGCTCGCGATCGCCTACGGCAAAGAGGTCGGTCTCGCCGCCAGCGTGACGCTGTGGCTCGTCGTCGTCGCCAACGTCGTCGCGCTGTTCACCCAGCCGCTGTTCGGCAAGCTGGCCGACCGCATCGGCCGCAAGCCCGTCTTCATCTACGGCGCGCTGTCGTCGGCGGCGTTCATGCCGTTCTACATGCTGTCGATGGGCGCCGGGAACGACCTGCTCACCTTCGGCCTGGCGATCCTGACGTTCTCGTGCGGGTATGCCGCGGCCAACGCCGTGTGGCCCTCGTTCTACGGCGAGATGTTCAGCACCCGGGTGCGTTTCTCGGGCATGGCGATCGGTACGCAGCTCGGCTTCCTGATGGCCGGCTTCGCGCCGAGCATCGTCGCCGCTCTCGGTGGCGGCGGTGCGGGCGGCTGGGTCGTCATCAGCATCTTCACCGCGGTCATCGCGATCATTGCCTCGGTCAGCGCCCTGACCGCTCGAGAGACGAAGGACGTTCCCACCGACCAGCTGGGTCTGTCGTCGCGCGAGCGCGCGACCGTCTCGGTCTGACGCCCGACCTCGGCCCCGTCTCCCCCGGGAGGCGGGGCTTCGTCGTTCCCGCGCGCGGTCGTGGGTGCGGGGACGCGACGGGTGGGCCAGGCTTCGGCGGCCGTGTCAGCGCAACGAGCGGGTCATGGCGAGCTCGCGGCCGATCGACGTGGTGAACTCCTCGCCCGTCGCGACGAATCCCGCGCGACGATACGCGGCCTGCGCGCGTCCGTTGTCGACGTGCACGTCGAGCGACAGCGTCTCGAATCCCCGCGCCCGGGCCCAGTCGGCGGTGGCCTCGAGCAGAGCGTCGATGACCCCGGACCCGCGGTACGCCGGGTCGACGAAGACGCCGACGATCCCGGCGTGCGCCTGGGTCCGTCGACGGCCCGTGTGGTCGACGTCGCCGGCCCGGCGCACGAGCACCGTCGCCGATCCCGCCCACTCGCCCTCGGTCTCGACCACGAACATCGCGCCCGCGTCGCCGCCCGCGCCGCTCGCCGCGCGGGCATCCCAGAACGCGGGATCGCGCGCGATCTCTTGCTCGTAGCTGGTCAGGAACGCCAGGGCGGCGTTCGGATCACGGACGGCACGTAGCCGCAGTTCACGGACGCGCGCGCCCTCATCCGCGCGCACACGGCGCGCGGCGGGGGTCACGCACCGACCTCCTGGTAGGCCGCGAAGAGCAGTGACTCGTCGGGGGCCTGCAGCACGGTGGGCCGAGCGAGGTCGTCGAGCACGATGAAGCGCAGCATGCCGCCGCGGCTCTTCTTGTCGCGCTGCATCGTCGCCTTGAGCGTCTGGAAGGCCCCGGCACGGTACGACGTGGGAAGACCCAGTGACTCCAGCACCGAACGGTGACGCTGCGCCACGTCGTCGGGAAGACGGCCGGCCAGACGCGACAACTCGGCGGCGAACACCATGCCGACCGAGATCGCGGCACCGTGGCGCCAGCGGTAACGCTCGGCGTGCTCGATGGCGTGGCCCAGGGTGTGACCGTAGTTCAAGACCTCGCGAAGACCCGCCTCGCGCAGGTCTTCGCCGACGACGCGCGCCTTCATGTCGATCGCGAGCTCGATGCAGCGGCGGAATCCGTCGCCCCGCGGATCGACGATGTTCTCGGGGTCGGCCTCGATGAGGTCGAGGATCTCGGGATGCCAGATGAAACCGGCCTTGACCACCTCGGCGAACCCGGCGGTCGCCTCGTTGCGCGACAGGGTCTCGAGCAGGTCGAGGTCGCAGACGACCGCGACGGGCGGCCAGAAGGCGCCGACGAGGTTCTTGCCCTCGGCGGTGTTGATCCCGGTCTTGCCGCCCACGGCGGCGTCGACCATGCCGAGCACGGTGGTGGGCACCTGCACCAGCGCGACGCCGCGCAGCCAGGTCGCAGCGACGAAGCCCGCGAGGTCGGTCACCGCTCCACCGCCGAAGCCGATGACCGCGTCCGTGCGGGTGAAGTCCGCCTGCCCCATCACCTGCCAGCAGAACGCGGCCACTTCCACGCGCTTGCCCGCCTCGGCATCCGGGATCTCGGCGAGCAGCACCTCGCGATCGCCCACGAGCTGCGCCCGCAGCGCCTCGGCTTGAGCCGCGAGCGTCGGCGGGTGCACGATGAGCACCTTGCGGGCCGCCGGCGGCAGCTTCTCGCCGAGCGAGGCCAGCAGGCCGCGTCCGACGGTGATGTCGTAGCCGGGGTCGCCGGCGACGCTGATGGTGGTGGTGTCGGTCATGCCGTCTCTCCGGCCGGCACACGGCGTGCCCAGGCCACGATGTCGTCGACGACCCGCGCGAGCGGGCCCGACGACGTGTCGAACACGATGTCGGCGGCCTCTTCGTACACGGGCCGTCGTTCATCGAAGATGCGCTGCCACCGGGCCACGGGGTCTTCGCCGCCCAGCAGGGGTCGCTCGTCGCCGTGGATCCGCGACGCCACGACGTGCATCGCGACGGTGAGGAGCACGACGCGGTGCGCGTGGAGCCGCTCGCGGGTCACGGGGTCGAGCACCGCTCCCCCACCCAGCGCCACGACGCCGCCGCGGGCCAGTGCCTCGGCCACGGCGTCGCGCTCGAGCGCGCGGAAGTGGGCCTCTCCGTGCGCGAGGAACAGATCGCGGATCGGCCCGTGGTCGCGCACGACGATCTTGTCCGTGTCGGCGAAGGGCTCGCCGAGCGCGCGCGCCACGCGGCGCCCCACGCTCGTCTTGCCCGCTCCCATGGGGCCGATGAGCACGACGGCGGGGCCGTTCGCGTCGGCGCCGGTCGAGAGGCCGCCCGTCGCGTGCTCGGGCGCGACCTCAGGCGAGGTCATGCGCGAGCAGCGCGGCGTCGGACGCGTCGGTGGTGCGCAGCGTCTCGGGCAGGTGGGCCAGGTACGTCTCGAGGTTGCGTCGCGTCTCGGCGATGTTGTCGCCGCCGAACTTCTCGAGCACCGAGTCCGCGAGGGTGATCGCCACCATCGCCTCGGCCACGACACCCGATGCGGGCACGGCACAGACATCGGAACGCTGGTGGTGGGCGGCGGCGGTGTCACCGGTGGCCACATCGACCGTGCGCAGGGCCTTGGGGATGGTCGCGATCGGCTTCATGCCGGCGCGCACGCGCAGCACGGTGCCGGTCGACATGCCGCCCTCGGTGCCGCCCGCGCGGTCCGACGAGCGCGTGATGCCCTCGCCGGTGGCGAACAGCTCGTCGTGCGCCTGCGAGCCGCGGCGGGTGGTCGTGAGGAACCCGTCGCCGACCTCGACACCCTTGATCGCCTGGATGCTCATGATCGCCTGGGCGAGCTTGGCATCGAGGCGTCGGTCCCACTGCACGTGCGAGCCGAGTCCCGGGGGCAGGCCGTAGGCGAGCACCTCGACGACGCCGCCGAGCGTGTCGCCGTCCTTCTTCGCGGCGTCGACCTCGGCGACCATGGCGGCGCTCGTGTCGGCGTGGAAGCAACGCAGCGGATCGGCGTCGAGCAGGTCGACGTCGTCGGGGGTCGGCAGAGCGGCGTCGTCGGGAACGCGCACGGGGCCGATCGAGAGGGTGTGGCTGACGAGGCGGATGCCGAGCTCGCCGAGGAACGAGCGCGCGATCGCGCCGAGCGCCACGCGGGCGGCGGTCTCACGGGCCGACGCGCGCTCGAGGATCGGACGGGCCTCGTCGAAGCCGTACTTCTGCATGCCCACCAGGTCGGCGTGGCCCGGGCGCGGGCGCGTGAGGGCGGCACCGCGTCCGCGCGAGCGGTCCGACAGCTCGACGGGCTCGGGGCTCATCACCTCGGTCCACTTCGGCCACTCGGTGTTGCCGATGCGGAGCGCGATGGGGCTGCCGATGGTGAAACCGTGCACGATGCCCGTCGACAGCGACAGTTCGTCTTCTTCGAACTTCATGCGCGAGCCGCGGCCGTAGCCCAGTCGGCGTCGCGCCAGTTCGGCGCGGATCTGCGCGGACGAGACGGGAACGCCGGCGGGCATCCCCTCCATGAGGGCGATCAGTTCGGGGCCGTGGGATTCGCCGGCCGTGAGAACGCGAAGCATGGACCTAGTCTCCCATGAGCGCGGTGCGCATCGCGGCCAGGACGGCGTCCTCGCGATCCACGGGGAGCGAGGGGTCGCCCCCGACGAAGACGCGCACCTGCAGCAGCGCCTGGTGCAGCAGCATCGTCAGGCCGTCGTGGGCGGGTCGACCGGCGCGTTCCCACGCCTGTGCGAGCGGGGTGGGCCAGCCGCCGTAGACGACGTCGACGAGGGGTCCCGACGTGGATGCCAGGGCCTCGGCGAGGGGTCCGAGATCGGTGCCGCCGGGAAGAGCCGCGATCGTGGCATCCACGGGCTCCCCGTCCGAGGCGGCGTCGGCGAGGGCATGGACGCGTACGTCGATCCCCAGCTCCGGCCCGAGCGCGCGGAGCGAGGCGGCCGCCTCGACGCGCCGGGCGCGCACCTCGACGACGCCGGCGCCCGCTCGCGCCGCCGCGACGACGGCCGAGGTGGCGGTCGCTCCCGCACCGAGCACGCGGATCACGCCCGGCTCGCGAACCCCGAACTCGTCGAGCGCGCGCGCGAGCCCGCCCACGTCGGTGTTGAAGCCGCGCGGACCATCGGCGTCGAGCAGGTAGGTGTTCACCGCCCCGGTCCGTCGGGCGTCGTCGTCGAGCGAGACGGCACTGCGAGCGGCTACGTGCTTCAACGGCATCGTGAGCGAGAGGCCGCGCCAGTCGGCATCCAGTCTGCTCAGCGCAGCCGGGAAGCCCGCCTCGTCGACCCGTTCGCGGCCGTAGCGCCAGTCGAGTCCGAGCACCTCGTAGGCCGCCGCGTGCAGTCGGGGCGACCGCGAATGCGCGATCGGGTCGCCCCAGACGGCGAGGCGCGTGCGGTCGGTCAGCATCCGCCGTCGGGGTTCGCCGCGCACCACGCCTGCCACTGGGCGACGGCCTTCTCGTGCTCGCTGTAGGTCGAGGTGAAGACCGTCTCACCGGTGTCGAGGTTGACGGTCACGAAGTACAGCCACGGACCGTCGGCGGGCTTCATGGCCGCGTCGATCGCGAGGTCGCCGGGGTTCGCGATCGGACCGACGGGCAGGCCCGGGTACATGTACGTGTTCCACGGGTTGTCGGAGTTGCGCGCCTCGGTCGAGGTGCTCACCGAGCCGCTACCCATCTCGCCCGCGCCATACTGCACGGTGGAGTCCATCTCGAGCTTGCCGAACGTCTCTTGGTTCGTCGGCTGCAGACGGTTCTCGATCACGCGCGAGACCTTGTAGAAGTCCTCGCTGCTGCGCGCCTCGCGCTCGATGATCGAGGCGACGGTGAGGATGCGCTCCCGATCGGCCTCGGGCACCCCGGCGGCGTCGAGCGACTGGATCGTGCGCTGCACCATGCGCGTGATGGCGTCTTTCGCGGTGACGCCCTCGTCGAAGTCGTACGTGGCGGGGAAGATCCAGCCCTCGAGGGTGCCGGCGGGCACGCCGTACTGCGAGGGATCGGCGGCCGCGGCGGTGAGCTCCTCGCGCGGGATGCCGATCTGCTCCGAGATCAGGTCGAGCGACTGGTTGAGGGTGAGCCCCTCGCGCAGCTGCACGGAGTTGTCGAGACGGTTCGCCGGGTCGCGGAGCGCCGTGAGCACGGCCTCGGACGTCATCTGCTGCTGGAGCTGGTAGATGCCCGGCTGGAACGTGAAGACGACGGAGTTGTCGAGCATGTACTTGTACAGCGAGTTCGAGGCCTTGGTGATCCCCGCGTCGAAGAGCTTCGGCGAGACCGACTCGCCGGTGTCACCCGCGACGATCGTGATGCGGGCTTCGCCTGTCGCCTGACCGGCGTCGAACTCGATCGGCTCGCTCGTGCCGAAGAACGCCTGCACGCGCGTGCCGTAGGTGTTCCACAGCGCGAAACCTCCACCGACGATGCCGGCGAGGAGGAGAAGGACCACGCCGAGGGCGATCCAGCCGCCGATGCGACGGCGCTTCTTCGGCGGACGCGGCGGCGGGGAGCCGATGTCGTGCGTGGTGGTCTCGCCGGTGAAGAGCTCCTCGAGCGATCCGGATGCCACCGGCCCCCGCGACGCGGACGCGGCCGACGCACCGACGCCGGCGCCGACGAGAGCGGGCTCGCGGTCGCGCGACGGCTCGGTCGTCCGGGGCGTCTCGGCACGGCGAGCGGCGTCGGGACGCCGGGCGGCGGGGACGTCGGTCGACGCGCGGCGCGGCGACTCGGCGGAACGCGGGGTGGCGGCGGGGGCATCGGCGCGTCGGGCGGCGTCGAAGCGCCGTGTGACGGGGGGCTCGGCCGCCGCGGTCGGGCGGGGAGCCTCGGCGCGAGGCGCGGAGACGTCATCGCGCGCAGCGGCCACGGCCGGCCGGGGAGCCGGAGCGTCGCCGGCGGCCGGGCGTGACGCGTCGTCGCCGACGGCGGATCGCGGGGCGTCCACGGGACGCGCGGCGGCGTCGGGAGCGCCCGCGGCGGGCGCGGGGGACGACGGCGTGGCGGTGTCCCCGACGGTCGAATCGCCCTGCGCGGGGGTTTCCGACACGTTCGAGTCCGCCGCCGAGGTGGCGGTGGGACCGGTCGCGGCGCGGCGGGCCTCGCGGGCGGCGCGGCGCGGCGAGAGGGTCTCTCCCTCGGCACCGTCCGGCGTCGAGGCGGCAGATGGGCGTGCGCCCGTGCGCGGGTCGGGAAGGCGCCCGTACAGATCAGCGAACGGATCGTTCTCGGGAGGCTGGTTCTCGGGCATGTCAGGCGGGCTCCTGTCCCGGTGAGACGGTGGGTCCGGCCGGCTCGCCGGACTGTCGCTCCACGTCGAGCGCCTGCTGCAGCAGCACCACGGCGGCGACTTGATCCACAATGCTACGAGACGCTCGCTGGGAACGGCCTGCCTCTCGCAGGACGCCGTGCGCCGACACCGTGCTCAGACGCTCGTCGACCAGGCGCACCGGCATCGGCAACGCCTCGGCGAGGGCGACGGCGAACGCGCGGGCGTCGGTCGTCGACGGGGTGTCGTCGCCCCGGAGGTTCAGCGGCAGGCCGACCAGCACCTCGAACGCCTCGTACTCCGCCGCGAGCTCGACGATCCGCCGCACCGGCTCACCCTTTCGCGGCACGGTCTCGACGGGCACGGCGAGCACGCCGTCGGGGTCCGAGCGGGCTACGCCCACCCGGGCGCGCCCGACGTCGATCCCCAGGCGGATACCGCGCCGGAATCCCGTCACGCGGCGGTCGCCCGCACGTCGGTCACGATGCCCTCGAGCGCCGTCGGCAAGGCCGCGGCATCCGTTCCGCCGCCCTGGGCGACGTCGGGGCGTCCGCCACCCCCACCGCCGAGCACGCCCGCGGCGTTCTTGGCGAGGGCACCCGCGGCGAGGCCGCGCTCGCGCGCGCCCTCGTTGGTGACGACGACCACCGTGGCGCGCCCGCCGGCGACAGAGGCCAGGGCCACGACGGCGGGGTCGGAGCCGAGTCGGTCGCGCACCTGCAGGGCGAGCGAGCGCACATCGTCGGCCGAGGCGCCCTCGCCGAGGCTCTGGGCGACGACCCGCACGGCGCCGACCGCGACGGCCGACTCGACGAGCTGCGGCAGACGCCCGCTCAGGGCCTGAGCCTCGAACGCGGCGATCTTCTTCTCGGCGGCCTTGAGGCTGGCCGCGAGGTCGGCGATGCGGGTGGTGAGCTGTTCGCGCGGCGTCTTGAGGCTCGAGCTCAGCTGCGACACGATCGCCCGCTCGGCGGCGAGATCGCGGAACGCGTCGAGCCCGACGAGCGCCTCGACGCGGCGGTTGGAGGCACCGACGGACTGCTCCCCCACCAGGTTGACCAGGCCGATCTCGGAGCTGCGGGCGACGTGCGTGCCACCGCAGAGCTCGCGCGACCACGGTCCGCCGACGTCGACCATGCGCACCGTGTCGCCGTACTTCTCACCGAACAGCGCCATGGCACCCGCGGCCTTCGCCTCGTCGAGCGACATCACGCGCGTGGTGACCTCGAGGTTGTCGCGGACGGCGTTGTTGGCGATGTCCTCGATCTCGGTGCGCGTCTCGGGAGACAGCGCGGCGCCCCAGCTGAAGTCGAAGCGCATGTAGCCCGCGCGGTTGAGCGAACCGGTCTGCGTGGCGCTCTTGCCGAGCGTGTCGCGGATCGCGGCGTGCACGAGGTGGGTGGCGGTGTGCGCCTGCTGCGCCGAGTGGCGGTTGAGGGCGTCGACGACGGTCGTGGCGCGGGCGCCCACCGACACCTCGCCGGTGCTGACCTCGACGGTGTGGCTGACGAGGCCCGGAACGGGACGCTGCACGTCGAGCACCTCGAGCTCGTACCCGGGGCCGACGATCACGCCCTTGTCGGCGACCTGGCCACCCGACTCGGCGTACAGCGCGGTCTCGGCGGTGATGATCTCGGCGATCTGTCCCTCGGCGGCGCGGTCGGTGCCGCGGCCGTCGATCAGGATGCCGAGCACCGTCGACTCCGTCTGCAGCTCGGTGTAGCCGGTGAACACCGTCTCGCCGAGCGCGCGGAACTCGCGATAGGCGCTCTGGTCGGCAATGGTGCCCTTGCGGGCACGGGCATCGGCCTTGGCGCGGGTGCGCTGCTCGAGCATGAGCTCGTCGAAAGCGGCGCGGTCGACGGACAGGCCGGCTTCTTCGGCGATCTCGAGCGTCAGGTCGATCGGGAAGCCGTAGGTGTCGTGCAGCAGGAAGGCCTCCGAGCCCGACAGCGTCGTGCCCCCGTCGTTCTTCGCCTCGACGACGGACTGATCGAGGATGGCCGAACCCGCGGCCAGCGTGCGCAGGAAGGTCTGCTCCTCGGCGATCGCGTAGGCCGAGAGGCGCGCGTAATCGGTGCCGACCTCGGGGTAGGACTCCTTCATCGCATCGCGCGAGGCGGCGAACAGCTCGGGGAAGGTCGCACCCTCGACGCCCAGCAGGCGCATCGAGCGGATGGCGCGGCGCATGATGCGGCGCAGGATGTACCCGCGGCCCTCGTTCGAGGGCGTGACACCGTCGGCGAGCAGCATGAGCGAGGAACGCACGTGGTCGGCGACGATGCGCAGGCGCACGTCGTCTTCGTGCGACTCGTGGCCGTAGGCCTTGCCGGCCAGCTTCGCCGCCAGGTCGAGCACGGGGCGCACCTGGTCGGTCTCGTACATGTTGTCGACACCCTGCTTGAGGAACGCGATGCGCTCCAGGCCCATGCCGGTGTCGATGTTCTTGGCGGGGAGCTCGCCGACGATGTCGAAGTCGTACTTCGAGCGCACGTTGGTGATCTCGTACTGCATGAACACGAGGTTCCAGATCTCGACGTAGCGGTCGTCGTCGGTGGCGGGGCCGCCGTCGATGCCGTACGCGGGTCCACGGTCGAAGAAGATCTCGGAGCAGGGACCGGCGGGACCGGGAAGACCGGTCGACCAGTAGTTCGTGTCCTTGCCCAGGCGCTGGATGCGCTCCTCGGGCAGGTCGGTGAGCGAGCGCCACAGATCGTGCGCCTCGTCGTCTTCTTCGTAGACGGTGACCCACAGGTCTTTCGCGTCGAAGCCCAGGCCGCCCTCGGATTCGGGCGAGGTCAGCAGTTCCCAGGCGAAGCGGATCGCGTCTTCTTTGAAGTAGTCGCCGAAGGACCAGTTGCCGAGCATCTGGAAGAACGTCCCGTGGCGGGGGGTCTTGCCGACCTCTTCGATGTCGTTGGTGCGGATGCACTTCTGCACGTCGGCGGCCCGGGGGTACGGCGGCGGAACGACACCGCTGAGGTACGGGATGAACGGCACCATGCCCGCCACGGTGAAGAGCAGGGCCGGGTCGTCGGTGACGAGCGAGGCCGACGGGACGATCGTGTGATTCTTCTTCTCGAAGAAGTCGAGGAAGCGCTGGGCGATCTCGGCGGTTTTCATGGCGGGTCTTTCCGTGCGCGTGAGGTATCGGCCCCGCCACGCGGAACCCGATGCCGGGGAGGTCAGTCGGAGGGCGAAGCGGCTTTCTTGGCGGCTGCTGCGGCGTCGTCGACGGCGTCCGCTGTCTTGTCGACCGCCGAGGAGGCCACGCTCTTGACGTCGTCGATGATCTCCGACAGACGCGTCTCCTGCTGGCGGTACGCGTCGCTCATGTGATCGGTGAACTCGCCGATGCGCGAGTCGAGCTGGGCGAGGACTTCCTGCCCGCGGGGGTCCTTGTTGACCATGTGGGCGGCGACGAATCCGCCGACGATGCCCAGGGCGAACCAGACGAGGCTTCTCACGATCACCACTTCTTCCTCGATACGACGCCGCGGTCGCGGCATCCCTCATCGTAGGCGACCACCCCTGTCCGCCGCGAAAGAGGGATCGATGGATGCCGTGCCCGCCGGCATCCGAGGGCGATCGGGCGGTGAGCGGGGAGCGCGTTCGGAACGAAAGAAGGGCGCCGGGAGAACCCGGCGCCCTTCAGCTCGCTGAGATCAGCGGGCGGCGTAGTACTCGACGACGAGCTGCACGTCACACGTGACGGGCACCTCGGCGCGCTTGGGGCGACGGAGCAGGCGAGCCTGCAGCGTCGCCAGGTCGACCTCGATGTAGCCCGGAACGGGGGGCAGCACTTCGGCGTGCCCACCGGCGGCGGCGACCTGGAAGGGCTCGAGGCCCTCGCTCTTGGTCTTGACGTGGATCATCTGGTTCGGCTTGACGCGGAACGACGGGCGGTCCACGAGCTGGCCATCGACCATGATGTGGCGGTGCACGACGAGCTGGCGAGCCTGCGCGGTGGTGCGGGCGAAGCCCGCGCGCACGACGAGGGCGTCCAGACGCATTTCGAGCAGCTCGACCAGGTTCTCACCGGTCAGGCCGTCGGTGCGGCGGGCCTCGTTGAACGCGATGCGCAGCTGCTTCTCGCGGATGCCGTACTGCTCGCGCAGACGCTGCTTCTCGCGCAGACGAACGGCGTAGTCGCTGTCGGCCTTGCGCTTGGTGCGACCGTGCTCACCCGGAGCGTAGGGACGCTTCTCGAGGTAGCGGGCGGCCTTGGGGGTGAGCGCGATGCCGAGGGCTCGCGACAGACGCACCTTACGGCGGTCCTGAGACTTCGTGGTCACGAAGTGCTCCTTCCGATGACGCGGCCGCGCCTTTCGCGGCTCGCGGGCGTATCGCCCCCTTCCGCCCGATCCGAAGCGCACGCCGGGGCGCACCGGAAGGTGATCACTGGAAGGAGGGGATGCCCGAAAACCCTGTTTCGAGCCGGTTCATGCTATCAGAGCACTCGGCGAGAGCCCTGCGCGGGTGTCACTGCCCGTCGAGGATGCGGCGGATCTTCTCGAGCCGTGCCGAGACATCGCGCTCGGTGCCGTGGTTCGTGGGCTCGTAGTAACGCTTGCCCCGCAGCTCGTCGGGGAGGTACTGCTGCGTCACGATGCCGATCTCGCTGTCGTGGGCGTACTTGTAGCCCTTGCCGTGGCCCAGGCGCTTGGCGCCCGGGTAGTGGGCGTCGCGCAGGTGCATCGGGACGCGTCCGAAACCGCCGGCGCGCACATCGGCGATCGCCGCATTGATGGCGTTGTACGCGGCGTTGGACTTGGCTGTGGTCGCGAGGTACACGGTCGCCTCGGCGAGCGGGATGCGCCCTTCGGGCATGCCGATGAACGCCACGGCGTCGGCCGCGGCGACGGCGATCTGCAGGGCCTGCGGGTCGGCCATGCCGATGTCTTCGGCGGCCGAGATGACGAGGCGTCGGGCGATGAAGCGCGGGTCCTCCCCCGCTTCGATCATGCGGGCGAGGTAGTGGATCGCGGCGTCGGGGTCGGAGCCGCGCACCGACTTGATGAACGCGCTGATCACGTCGTAGTGCTCGTCGCCCTGACGGTCGTATCTCAGTAGAGCGCGGTCGACGGCTTGGGCGATGTGGTCGGCGGTGATGACCGGCAGATCGTCGGCGGGACGCGAGGGGTCGTCTGCCCCGGCATCCGATTCGTCGTCGTCGTCATCGTCATCGTCATCGCCGTCGTCGTGACGGGTGGCCACCGGCGCGGCGACGCCGCCGTCGTCACCGGCGACCGCGGCGGCGGCCTCGAGGGCGGTCAACGCGCGACGTGCGTCGCCCGATGCCAGGCGCACCAGCGTGGCGCGGGCCTCGTCGTCGAGCACGACGCGCCCCGCGAGTCCGCGCGGGTCGGTCACCGCCCGATCGACGAGGGCGCCGAGGTCGTCGTCGCCCAGGGGGCGCAGCGTCAGCAGAAGGGAGCGCGAGAGCAGCGGGGAGATCACCGAGAACGAGGGGTTCTCGGTCGTCGCGGCGATGAGCACGACCCACCCGTTCTCGACTCCCGGCAGCAGGGCGTCCTGCTGGGCCTTCGTGAACCGGTGGATCTCGTCGAGGAAGAGGATGGTCGACTGCCCATACAGGTCGCGTTGCGTCAGCGCCTCTTGCATGACCTCCCGAACGTCCTTCACTCCCGCGGTGATCGCCGACAGCTCGACGAAACGACGCCCCGACGAGCGCGCGATGGCCTGCGCCAGCGTGGTCTTGCCCGTTCCGGGAGGACCCCAGAGGATGACCGACACCGCCGAGACGGATGCCGAGGAGTCGGTGGTCGCGAGGGTGACCAGCGGAGAGCCGGGGCGCAGCAGGTGACCCTGGCCGGCGACCTCATCGAGGCTGACGGGTCGCATTCGCACCGCGAGCGGGGTTGAGCCCTGGAAGAGGGCGGAGGCACGGGTCACTGCTCCAGGCTAACCGGGGCCTCCGACACCGGAGCGAGCAGCGGTCCCCGCCGCTCTCGTCGGAGGCCGCCGGACGACCGCCGGCACCTCGGTCCGTGGGGCCCGTGCGTAGGATCGAGGCGTCCGAGCGCGAGGAGGTCGATGTGGCGACGCGGGGGAAAGACCGTCAGACACGGGAGCAGCGCGAGCGCGCGCGGGTCTACCAGGCGCGCCTCGAGCTGCACGAACGCCAGGGGCGTCGGCGTCGCCGCGACACCGTGATCGGCGTCGTCGTCGGACTTGCGGTCATCCTCGGTGCCGGGGCCGCTCAGACGTTCTACTTCGTCGCGGGTCCGGGCGCACCCGTGCCCGCCGTCACCGATGCGCCGACCCCGGCGCCGACGGCCGTTCCCGAGACGCCCGCACCGGTGCCGACGGAGTGAGCCGGGGCGGCATCCTGTTCCGTGGGTGCGGCCCGTACTAGGCTCGGAGAGTCCTACTCCCCCAGGCGGTTCTGCCGCGATGAGGTGCTACCCGTGACTTCCGCTCCCACCCCCGAGACCTCCGACCCGCGCGACGGCGCGAGTGATGCCGAGGTCGAACCCACCGCCGCGCCCGAGGGCGCGACGGCCGCCGAGGCCGATTCCGCGCCCGGCCTCGACTCGCCCGTCGCCTCCGACGACCACGGCGCCGACTCCGTCCCCGACGTGGACCCGTCCGCGGCATCCGATGACACGGACGATGCAGCCCCTGACGCCGACGCGGTCGACGCCGCGTTCGGCACCCCCGCCGCGACCGACGGCGACGAGCCCAGTGCCGATGAGCCCAGTGCCGATGAGCCCGGTGCCGATGAGCCCAGTGCCGATGAGCCCAGCGCTGACGAACCCAGCGCCGACGAGCCTGCCGCCGCCGAACAGTCGGAGGAGCCCGCCGCGCCTCGCACGCCGGCGCCGTCGCCGCGTCCCGCCGCCACCCCCATGGCTCGTCCGCGCCCGGGTGCCCCCGTTCCCTCGAAGCCCGCCGGCGCTCCCGCGTCGAGCGCGCCCACCGAGCCGTGGGGCCGCGTCGACGACGACGGCACCGTCTCGGTGCGCGAGGGTGACGACTGGCGCGCCGTGGGACAGTACCCCGACGGCACGCCCGCCGAAGCACTCGCCTACTTCGAGCGCAAGTACTCCGACCTCGCGAGCGAGGTGACCCTGCTCGAGGTGCGCCACCGCCGCGGCGGTGCGTCGGCCGGCGATCTGCGCTCGACGGCCAAGACGGTGCGCGGCAAGCTCGACGGCGCCGCCGCCGTCGGCGACCTCGCCGCCCTGGTAGCGCGCCTCGACGCCCTCACGTCGCAGCTCGCCGAAGCCAGCGAGACCGAGGCGGCCGCCGCGAAGGAAGCCGTCGACGAAGCCGTGCGCGAGCGCACGGCCATCGTCGAGCAGGCCGAGGCCCTGGCCGCCCGCGACCCGCAGACCGTGCAGTGGAAGCAGATGACCGCCGATATGGCGGCGCTCTTCGATCGCTGGCAGGCCCACCAGCAGAACGGGCCCCGCCTGTCGAAGTCGACCGCGCAGCAGCTGTGGCGCCGGTTCCGCGACGCCCGCGCGACGGTCGACCGTCACCGCCGCGAGTACTTCTCGCAGCTCGACGACACCCACAAGTTCGCGCGCGACGCCAAGACGCGTCTCGTCGAGCGCGCCGAGGCCCTGGCCCCGCGCGGCGAGGACGGCATCGGCGCCTACCGCGACCTGCTCGACGCCTGGAAGGCTTCGGGCCGCGCCGGCCGCAAGGTCGACGATGCTCTGTGGGCACGTTTCAAAGCCGCCGGTGACGCCCTGTACGGCGCTCGCATCGAGCGGGAGTCCGCCGAGACCGAGGCCTCGAAAGAGAAGATCGAGCAGAAGAAGGTGCTCCTCGCCGAGGCGGCTCCGCTCGTCGACGAGAAGAACCTCGCCACCGCGCGACAGAAGCTCACCGCCATCCAGCGCCAGTGGGACGAGATCGGTCGCGTGTTCCCGCGCGACAAGGAGCGTGCCCTCGACGACGACCTGCGCAAGATCGAGCAGAGCGTGCGCACCCGCGAAGACGCCGACTGGAAGCGCAACGATCCCGAGCAGAAGGCGCGTGCCAACGACATGACGCGCCAGCTGTCCGACGCGATCGACAAGCTCGAGGCCGAGCTCGCCGACGCCACCGCGCGCGGCGACAAGCGCGCGGCGGCTCAGGCGTCCGAGGCCCTCGAAGCGCGACGGACCTGGCTGCGCGCCCTCGGCGGCTGAGCGGGTTCTCCACAGATCTCTACGGTCAACAGGAAGGGCGACACCCTCGCGTCACACTGACGGGATGGTGTCGCCCTTCCTGTTCTTCGCCGACGAGCGCATGGCCCTGGCCGAGCTCACGGCCGCGTGCCTCGACGGCATCCTGGTCGCCCTGGGCGAGGGGTTCATGCCCGCCGATGCCGTCGAGAGCCCGTGGATGCGTGCGCGAAGCCTCCGTCCGCTCCTCGGAGACCGCTGGGCGGCGGTACGCGCGAGCGCGGCGTGGATCCACGGTGGACAGACCGTCGAGCCGACCCGCCACCACGCGCAACGGGTGAGCGCGATACGCCACATCGTGCGGGGAACTGCCCGCGCGCAGTATCACGAGGTGCGTCTCGGGGCGGCCGACGTCGTCACCGTCGCGGGGGTGCACGTCACCACGCCGGCGCGCACCCTCATCGATCTCGCGCGCTCCGGCGACGCCGCCGAGCGAGCCGTGGCCTGCGCGTGGGCCGCCGAGGAGCCGAGGATCGCCGCCGCAGCGACGCTCTGGCTGCGGGCGCACCCCCGCTTCCCCTACGGTCGGCGAGCTGTCGACGCGCTGCGGTGCGCCCGCGGAGCAGCAGAGCCCGGCTACGCCGCGCAGCACGAGGCACGGAGCAGCGATATGTCCCACGGTCACCCGGGATCACCGGGTACGGCCATCGCCCGTGCCGGCGCGGACGAGGACCGCGTCGCCCCTCAGGAAGACGTGACGCGGTAGACGTCGTAGACCGCGTCGATGCGGCGCACCGCGTTCAGCACCCGATCCAGATGCACGGTGTCGCCCATCTCGAACACGAACTTGCTGAGCGCGAGTCGGTCGTTCGTCGTCGACACGGTGGCCGAGAGGATGTTGACGTGGTGCTCGCTGAGCACCCGCGTGACGTCGCTGAGCAGGCCCGAGCGATCGAGGGCCTCGACCTGGATCTGCACGAGGAACACGCTCTTCGAGGTCGGCGCCCACTCGACCTCGATGAGTCGATCGGGCTCTTCTTTGAGCGACTTCACGTTCGTGCAGTCGCCCCGGTGCACCGAGACGCCGCTGCCGCGCGTCACGAAGCCGACGATCTGATCGCCCGGCACGGGGGTGCAGCACTTGGCCAACTTGACCAGGATGTCGGGCGCGCCGCGCACGAGCACTCCCGAGTCGCCACCGCGCGGGGCCCGGCTGCGTCCGACGGGGATGTCGATGGGGCCGGTGTTCGACTCCTCGACGTTGACCAGAGCCGTGACCTTCTCGATCACCGACTGGGTCGAGACGTGACCCTCGCCGACGGCGGCGTACAGCGCCGAGACGTCTTCGTAGTGGAAGAGCCGCGCGACCTCGGTGAACGAGTCCTGGCTCATCAGACGCTGCAGGGGAAGGTTCTGCCGGCGCATGGCGCGGGCAATGGAGTCCTTGCCCTGCTCGATGGCCTCTTCGCGACGTTCCTTCGTGAACCACCCGCGGATCTTGTTGCGCGCGCGGGTGCTCTTGACGAAGCCGAGCCAGTCCTGGCTGGGGCCGGCGTCGGGGTTCTTCGACGTGAAGACCTCGACCACGTCGCCGCTCTGCAGGGCCGACTCGAGGGGCACCAGGCGACCGTTGACCTTCGCCCCCATGGTGCGGTGGCCGATCTCGGTGTGCACGGCGTACGCGAAGTCGACGGGCGTCGCCCCCGTGGGCAGACCCACGACGCGCCCCTTCGGCGTGAAGACGTAGACCTCTTTCGCGCCGATCTCGAACCGCAGCGAGTCGAGGAACTCCCCCGGGTCGGCGGTCTCTGCCTGCCAGTCCGAGATGTGCGCGATCCAGGCCATGTCGGCGTCGACGGCCTTGGCATCCGTCTTGCCGCCGGCCATGCGCTCTTTGTACTTCCAGTGGGCCGCGACACCGAACTCGGCCTGCTGGTGCATCTCGTGCGTGCGGATCTGGATCTCGACCGTGCGGCCACCCGGTCCGAGCACCGTCGTGTGCAGCGACTGGTAGAGGTTGAACTTGGGAGTGGCGATGTAGTCCTTGAAGCGCCCCGGCAGCGGCGTCCACCGCGCGTGGATCGCACCGAGCACGGCGTAGCAGTCGCGCACCGTGCCGACGAGGATGCGGATGCCGATGAGGTCGTAGATGTCGTCGAACTCACGCCCGCGCACGACCATCTTCTGGTACACCGAGTAGAGCTGTTTGGGTCGCCCCATGACCCGGCCGCGTACCCGCAGTTCGCGCAGGTCGGCGTCGACGGAGTCGATGACGTTCTGCACGTACTGCTCGCGCTGCGGAGTGCGCTGCCTCACCAGGCTCTCGATCTCGGCGTAGAGCTTCGGGTGCATCACCGCGAACGAGAGGTCTTCGAGCTCGCTCTTGATGGCCTGGATGCCGAGACGATGCGCCAGCGGGGCGTAGATCTCGAGCGTCTCGGTCGCCTTCTTCGCGGCCTTGTGCGGGGGGACGAATCCCCAGGTGCGCGCGTTGTGCAGGCGGTCGGCGAGCTTGATGAGCAGCACGCGGATGTCTTTCGACATCGCGACGATCATCTTGCGCACCGTCTCGGCCTGGGCACTGTCGCCGTACTTGACCTTGTCGAGCTTGGTGACGCCGTCGACGAGCATGGCCACCTCGTCGCCGAAGTCGGCGGCGAGTTCGTCGAGGGGGTAGCCGGTGTCTTCGACGGTGTCGTGCAGAAGCGCCGCCGCGATCGCCTTGGGCCCCAGACCCAGCTCGGCGAGGATCTGCGCCACCGCCAACGGGTGGGTGATGTACGGCTCACCGCTCTGGCGCTTCTGTCCGTCGTGCGCCTTGTCGGCGACCGCGTAGGCCCGTTCGACGATCGCGAGATCGCCCTTGGGGTGGTGCGTGCGGACGGTGCGGAGCAGCTTGTCGACGTCGTCGCGGCGGGCAGCACGTGAGAAGATGCGCGGCACCAGGCGACGCAGTGACGACGGGGGCGGCGTGGACGACGTGGTCTCGGTCATCGCCACCTCTTCCTCACGGCCAGTCGATCAAGTCTACGCCCCGCGGGGCGGGGCCCCGGCGTCAGGCCGGGACGCCCGCCTTCTCGCGTGCGGCCACGACGCGGGCGTCGCGATCGGCGATCGGCTTCTCCTTCTCACGCAGGAGGGCGTACATCGGGACGGCGACGAACAGCGTCGAGTACGCCGCGACGATCGTGCCGACGAAGATCGACAGCGAGATGTCGCTCAGGGTGCGCGCGCCCAGCGGCACTCCGATGAACAGGATGGCGCCGACGGGGAGGATGGCGACCACCGTGGTGTTGATCGATCGGATCAACGTCTGGTTCGCGGCGAGGTTGACCGACTCCGCGAACGTGCGGCCGGAGATCTCGCCGTCATCCCGGGTGTTCTCTCTCACCTTGTCGAAGACGACGGTGGTGTCGTACAGCGCGTACGAGAGGATCGTCAGGAAGCCGATGACGGCGGCCGGCGAGATCTCGAAGCCGAAGAGCGCGTACACGCCGATCGTGATGACGAGCACGTCGACGAGGCCGATGATCGCGGCGACCGACATCTTCCACGTGCGGAAGTACAGCGCGAGGATCAGGAAGGTCAGCGCGAGGAAGATCGACAGACCCCACAGCGACTGGCGCGTGACGTCGTTGCCCCAGGTGGGTCCGATGAACGAGTTCGTGATCTCGGACGCATCGACGCCGTAGGCGGACGCCAGGGCGGCGGCCACCGCCTGGGTCTCGTCGTTGTCCATCTGGTCGGTCTGCACGCGCACGGCCTGGTCGCTGATGGTGCTGACGCGCGTACTCGCACCGGGCACGACCGAGGTCACGGCGTCGGTGGCGAGCGACTGGTCGAACGAGGCCGGGTTCGACACCGTGAACTGCGAGCCGCCGGTGAACTCGATCGAGAACTGCACCGGGCGGATGAGCGGCACCAAGGCCGCGCCGATCACCAGAACGGCGGCGATGATGAACCAGAGGCGACGGCGCTGAACGAACGGGAACGAGGTCTTCCCGGAGTAGAGGTCGTTGCCGAGCTGCGTCATGGAGCGCATCAGACGTCTCCCTCTTTCGTCGAGCGGCTATCGCTGCGCGCGGCGGCGAGCTCGGCCTGCTTGCGTTCGGCGATCGTCTGGCGGCGCTGGGCCTCACCGCGCGAGCGCTTCGCACGGCCGGCGTCGGCGACGGGAGCACGGAACTCGGCGCGGCCGCGGTAGACGGCGCCCAGCGCGTGCGGGTCCATTCCCGACAGGGGGTGTCCCGACCCGAAGAACCGGGTACGTGCCAACAACTGCATCACGGGGTGGGTGAACAGGATGAAGATCAGGATGTCGATCGCGGTGGTGAGCCCCAGCGTGAACGCGAAGCCCTTCACCGTGGAGTCGGCCAGGATGTACAGCACGACGGCGGCGAGGATGTTGATCGACTTCGAGATGTAGATGGTGCGCTTGGCGCGCGACCATCCGTCTTCGACGGCGGCCGTGATCGACTTTCCGTCGCGCAACTCGTCGCGGATGCGTTCGAAGTAGACGATGAACGAGTCGGCCGTGAAGCCGATCGTCACGATCAGACCGGCCACACCGGCGAGCGACAGGCGGAAGCCGGCCCGCCACGCCAGGATGCACAGGGCGAGATAGGTCAGCACCGCCATCACGCCCAGCGAGGCGATGATCACCGTGCCGAGGGCCCGGTACACGATCAGGGAGTAGATCGCGACGAGCCCCAGACCGATCAGACCGGCGATGAAGCCCACCTGGAGCTGCTGCGAACCCAGGGTCGCCGACACCGTGTCGGAGCTGACCACCTGGAAGCTCAGGGGCAGGGCGCCGTACTTGAGCTGGTCGGCGAGGGCCTTCGACGACTCCTGCGTGAAGCTTCCCGTGATGCTCGGGCGGCCGTCGACGATGATGCCGTTCATCGACGGCGCCGACAGCACGCTGCCGTCGAGCACGAAGGCGAACTGGTTGAGCGGGGCCTGAGCGCCGTAGAGGCGCTGGCTGATCTCGGCGAAGGTCTGCGTGCCCTGGTCGTTGAAGACGAGGTTCACGGCCCACTGGCCGGTGTTCTGCTCCTGGCCGTTCGTGGCGTTCGAGATGTCGGTGCCGTCGAGCTCGACGGGACCGAGGATGTACTTGGTCGAGTCGCCCTGGCCGCACGTGATCATGGGCTGATCGGCGGGAGCCTGCGCCGGGTTGCTCGGCGGGTTCGCGCAGTCGTATGAGAGGAACTGCGCCTGCAGCGCCGGGGTGATCCACGCGGGGTCGCTGCCGTTGGTGGGCGACGCGGTCGGGGTCGCGGGCAGCGACGGGTCGGGCGTCGGGTACGGCGTGGTGTTGCCGTCCTGGCCGACGAACGTCGTGGCGGGCGAGCCGGTGAACAGCACCGGGCGCAGCTGCAGCTGAGCCGAGCTCTGGATCCGTTCGCGGGTGGCCTCGTCGGCCTCGCCCGGGATCTGCACGACGATGTTGCGGCCGCCCTCGGTGGCCACGTCGGCCTCACTCACGCCCGAGGCGTCGACGCGCTGGCGGATGATCGAGACGGCCTGTTGCAGCTGTTCGCTGTCGGGGTTGGCCCCGTCGGTGGTCTGGGCCTGCAGGATGATCTGCGTGCCGCCCTGGAGGTCGAGCGCGAGCTCGGGGGTCCAGGAACTTGCGGAGAAGGCGTACACGCCCAGCGCGTTGATACCGAAGAGCACGCCGGTGATGGCGAGCAATCCGGTCAACACGCGCCAGGCATGACGGACAGGAGTCGAGGGCGCCACGGAGTCGGCTTTCTGTGCGGCGGTGAACGAGGAAGGGCCGGTGAGGGCGTCAGACCTGCGGGCGGTCCTTGTCGGCGCGCTCGGCGTCGGTGAGGCCGGCCTCGGTGTGCTCGTCGTGACGCGCGGCGCGGCGGTCGTCGCTGATCGAGGTGATGTCGCCGTCGGCGACCCCGGCGACGTACTCGGCCTCGGCCTCTTCGGCCTCGATGAAGTCGTCTTCGGTCACGAAGCCCTCGGCCGGGTTGACGATGCGGAGCACGGCCTGGCTGTGCACCTTGATCACGACGCCGGGAGCGATCTCGACGTGCGCGGGCTTGTCGAGGTCTTCACCGTCGTACTCGACGATGGTGCCGTACAGGCCGCCCTGCAGAAGGACCTCGGCGCCGGGAACGGTCTCGCGCGCCTTCTGCTCGATGTCGGCCTTCTGCTTCTTCATCCGACGGCGCGAGCTGTAGAACATGAAGACCAGCAGGCCGATGAGCAGGATGATGATGCCGTAATCGGCGAAGAACCGGGCGATATCCATCGAGGCGGTGCACCTTTCAATTCAGGCGCGCCGTGCGGCACTGCCTAGCGGGGGTCGGGGAATCCCTCGCCGAGTATAGGTCATGACCCCTGGCTGAACCGGAGGACGCCGTCGGGGTGGGGAGCGCCGAGGTGGTCGTACGCCTCGGGGGTGGCCACGCGTCCGCGGGGCGTACGCCCCATGAAACCGATGCGCACGAGGTACGGCTCGACCACCGACTCGATGGTTTCGGGCTCCTCGCCGACGGCGACGGCGAGGGTGCTCAGCCCCACCGGTCCCCCGCGGAAGCGGCGGACGAGCGCGTCGAGCACCGCGCGGTCCAGGCGGTCGAGCCCGATGGCATCCACGTCGTACAGGTCGAGGGCGGCGCCCACCGTCCGCACGTCGGCGTCTCCCTCGGCGGCGCCGTCGGAGGGGCCGTACACGACGAGGTAGTCCCGCACGCGGCGCAGAAGGCGGTTGGCGATGCGGGGCGTCCCGCGCGAGCGTCGCGCGATCTCGGACCGAGAGGTGCCGGGCAGGCCCACGTCGAGCATGGATGCCGATCGGGACACGACCCGCTCGAGCTCTTCGGGTTCGTAGTACTCCAGGTGCGCGGTGAAACCGAAGCGGTCGCGGAGGGGGTTGGGGAGGAGCCCCGCGCGTGTCGTCGCCCCGACGAGGGTGAAGGGGGCGAGATCGAGCGGGATGCTCGTCGCGCCCGCGCCCTTGCCGACCATGATGTCGATGCGGAAGTCCTCCATCGCGAGGTACAGCATCTCTTCGGCCGAGCGCGCCATGCGGTGGATCTCGTCGATGAAGAGCACTTCGCCGGGGGTGAGCGACGACAGCAGGGCCGCCAGGTCTCCCGCGTGCTGGATCGCCGGTCCGCTCGACAGACGCAGCGGGCGTCCGCTCTCGTGCGCGACGATCATGGCGAGCGTCGTCTTGCCGAGACCCGGGGGGCCCGACAGCAGGATGTGGTCGGGCGAGCGCTGCTGGATGCGGGCGGCGTCGAGCAGCAACTGCAGCTGCCCGCGCACCTTCTGCTGGCCGACGAACTCGGCGAGCGAGGTGGGGCGCAGGGCGCCCTCGATCGCGAGCTCGATCTCGTCGTCGGGCGTGCCGGCGTCGCGCACGTCAGCCACTCACCGGCTCCTTGCGCGCGGGGCCGAGCAGGGCGAGGGTGAGGCGCAACAGCGCCTGCACCGACGCGCGGTCGGCCTCGGAGGCGTTCTCGGCGACGGATGCCACGGCTTCGGCGGCGGTCCGCTCCGTCCAGCCCAGACCGATGAGCGCCTGCGTCACCTGCGCGGGCACGGCGCCGCGGACCGAGGCGACCGCGGGGGCGGCGGCGGCGGCCACGGCGAGCTTGCCGGCGAGCTGCACGACGATGAGCTTCGCGGTCTTCGGGCCGATGCCCGACACGCGACGGAACGGGGCGTCGTCGTCGTCGGCGACCGCCTGCGCGATCTGCGGCACGGTGAGCGACGACAGTACGCCGAGCGCCGACTTGGGACCCACCCCGGTGACGCCGATCAGCTGGGTGAACACCGTCAGCTCCTCGCGGGACTCGAAGCCGAACAGCGAGAGCGCGTCTTCACGCACGATGAGGTTCGTGTGCAGGTGCACGTCGTCGCCGATGTGCACGGTGCGGGCGAGCTGGGAGGTCACGGCCACCGAGAAGCCGACGCCGCCGACCACGATGACCAGTGAATCGTCGGCGACGTGGGCCGCCGAACCGTGCAGCGAGGAGATCATCCTCCGAGCCTAGGGCGCGGTTCGTACATGTGTTCGAGCGACACGCGTGGGGGGCGTGCGTCGCTTCTCGGCGTCGCGCCAGGCGCGCTGCGCGGGGGTGAGTGCCGAGTCGTCCGAGGGGGATGCCGCTCCCCCGCGCCACGCGTGGCAGAGGGCGATCGCCAGGGCGTCGGCGGCATCGGCGGGCTGTGGCAGGGCGTCCAGGCGCAGCACGCGGGCGACCATCGTCTGCACCTGCAGCTTGTCGGCGGCGCCGTACCCCGTGACCGCGGCCTTCACCTCGCTGGGGGTGTGGGTGGCTGCCGGGATGCCGTGCTCGGCGGCCAGCAGCAGGGCGATGCCGCTGGCCTGGGCGGTGCCCATGACCGAGTGGCGGTTGTTCTGTGCGAAGACGCGCTCGACGGCGACGACGTGAGGATCGTGCGCGTGCAGCACCTCGCGA
Source organism: Microbacterium sp. CFBP 13617 (assembly GCF_014839445.1). Lineage (NCBI taxonomy): Bacteria > Bacillati > Actinomycetota > Actinomycetes > Micrococcales > Microbacteriaceae > Microbacterium > Microbacterium sp. CFBP 13617. The sequence continues at coordinate 209,986 of NZ_JACYNW010000002.1, forward strand.
ATCCCCGCGGCGATGGCCGCCAGGCGCTTCTCGATCGGATCGGTCGGCGCGGACCGCACGACGCCCACGTGCACGAGCGACGCCGTGCGGGTGGGCGAGACGTCGACGACGCCGATGCCGCAGCGGGTCAGGCCGGGGTCGATGCCGAGGACGCGGAGGGAACGGGACACGGCCCCCACGCTAAGCGCAGGAGCCGTGTCGCAAACGAGGGCGCGCCCTTACTCGTCGTTCTCGAGCTCGGCCTGCACCTCGGCGCTGAGGTCGAAGTTCGTGTAGACGTTCTGCACGTCGTCGCTGTCTTCGAGCGCGTCGATGAGGCGGAACACCTTGCGGGCGGTGTCGGCGTCGACCTCGACCTTGAGCGAGGGGACGAACTCGACGTCGGCAGAGTCGTACTCGATCCCGGCGTCCTGCAGGGCGCTTCGTACCGACACGAGGTCGCTCGCCTCGGTGATGACGCCGAAGCCTTCGCCGTGGGGCTCGACCTCTTCGGCGCCGGCCTCGAGCACGGCGAGCATGACGTCGTCTTCGCTGGTGCCCTCGGAGGGAACGACGATGACGCCCTTACGAGCGAAGTTGTAGGCGACGCTGCCCGGGTCGGCGAGGGTACCGCCGTTACGGCTGAGGGCGGTGCGCACCTCGGCCGCGGCGCGGTTCTTGTTGTCGGTCAGACACTCGATGAGGAACGCCACGCCGTTGGGTCCGTAGCCTTCGTACAGGATCGAGGCGTACTCGACGGCCTCGCCGCCGATCCCGGCGCCGCGCTTGATCGCACGGTCGATGTTGTCTTTGGGGACCGAGGTCTTCTTGGCCTTCAGCACCGCGTCGAACAGCGTCGGGTTGCCCTGCATGTCGGCCCCACCGAGCTTCGCCGCGACCTCGATGTTCTTGATGAGCTTGGCCCACGACTTGGCGCGGCGGGAGTCGATGACCGCCTTCTTGTGCTTGGTCGTGGCCCATTTGGAGTGTCCGGACATGCGTTCCAGTCTAGAGCGCGGGCGCGCCCGCACCGCGTCGGGCGCGAACGCGATCCAGGAAGCGACGGTGGAAGCGCAGCTCCCCGGTCGACTCCGGGTGAAAGGCGGTGCCCAGGAGCGCACCCTGTTCGATCGCGACGACGCGTCCGTCGGGAAGCGCGGCGAGGGGCTCGGCATCCGGACCCCACTCGACGACCGCGGGGGCGCGGATGAAGACGGCGTGCACGGGAGGGGCGCCGAGGGCGGGGACCTCGAGGTCGGTCTCGAACGAGGCGGTCTGGCTGCCGAAGACGTTGCGCGCGACGCGGGCGTCGAGGCCGCCGAAGGTCTGCTGGCCCTCGATCGCGCCGTCGAGGCGATCGGCGAGCAGGATCAGGCCCGCGCACGTGCCGTACATCGGCATGCCGTCGGAGATCGCCGCGCGGATCGGCGCCTGCATCCCGAACGCGCGGGCCAGCTTGTCGATGACGCTGGACTCGCCGCCGGGAAGGACGAGTCCCTCCACTGCGGCGAGCTCCTCGGGCCGACGCACCGGACGGGCGTCGGCGCCGAGGGCCGTCAGCGCGGCGAGGTGCTCCCGCACGTCGCCTTGCAGGGCGAGGACGCCGACGCGGGGACTACCAGCCACGCTCGGAGAGTCGGTGCGGGGCGGCCAGATCCGACACGTTGATGCCGACCATCGCCTCGCCGAGCCCGCGCGACGCCTCGGCGACGATCTTGGGGTCGTCGTGGAAGGTGGTGGCCTTGACGATGGCCGCGGCGCGCTGGGCGGGGTTGCCCGACTTGAAGATGCCGGAGCCCACGAAGACGCCGTCGGCGCCGAGCTGCATCATCATGGCGGCGTCGGCCGGGGTGGCCACTCCCCCGGCGGTGAAGAGCACGACGGGCAGCTTTCCGGTCTCGGCGATCTCGGCGACGAGGTCGTAGGGGGCCTGCAGCTCCTTGGCGGCGACGTACAGCTCGTCCTTGGTCTTGGCGCGCAGGGCGTTGATCTCGCCGCGGATGGTGCGGATGTGCTTGGTCGCCTCCGAGACGTCGCCGGTGCCGGCCTCGCCCTTCGAGCGGATCATCGCGGCACCCTCGGTGATGCGGCGGAGCGCCTCGCCCAGGTTGGTGGCGCCGCAGACGAACGGCACGGTGAAGTCGTACTTGTCGATGTGGTTCACGTAGTCGGCGGGCGAGAGCACCTCGGACTCGTCGATGTAGTCGACCCCGAGCTCCTGCAGGATCTGCGCCTCGACGAAGTGGCCGATGCGGGCCTTGGCCATGACGGGGATCGACACCGACGCGATGATGTCGTCGATCAGATCGGGATCGCTCATGCGCGCCACGCCGCCCTGGGCCCGGATGTCGGCGGGCACGCGCTCGAGCGCCATGACGGCGACGGCGCCGGCGTCTTCGGCGATGCGGGCCTGGTCGGCCGTGACGACGTCCATGATGACGCCGCCCTTGAGCATCTCGGCGAGACCGCGCTTGACGCGGGAGGTTCCGGTGTCGGTCATGTCCACTCCGTTCCGCGCTTCGGGGCGCGTTCATTGACTTAGGCCAAAACGTAGCATGGCTCAGGACATAGGCTGGACGCCGACCCAGGGGGGCGTATGACCATCGACATGACCGGCCGGTCGGCATCCGGAATCGCCGCGGACCTGCGCACGCGCATCGAGCGCGGGGAGCTCGCCCCCGGCACCCTGCTGCCATCGGTGCGGGCCGTGGCCGCCGACCTCGGGGTCAACCGCAACACCGTCGTCGCCGCCTACCGTCAGCTCGCGCAAGCCGGCCTCGTCGAGGCGCGTGGCCGCGGCGGCACGCGGGTCGCCGACCGCGCCGCCGTCGCTCAAGAGGGGTACGCGCCCGACACCGTGCTGCGCGACGTCGGCACGGGGAACCCCGACCCCGGGCGCATCCCCGACCCCACCGCGGCCCTCGCACGCTCGACCCGACCCGTGCTGTACGGCGAACCGGTCATCGACCCGGGCCTCGAGGCCTGGGCGCGCGAGTGGATGGCGGATCAGCTCCCCCACGACGAACTGCGCATCACCGTCACCAGCGGTGCGAGCGACGCGATCGAACGCCTGCTGGCCCAGTCCCTGCAGCGCGACGACGCCGTCGCCCTCGAAGACCCCTGTTTCCTCTCGGCGTTGCACACCGTGCGCACCGGCGGGTATCGCGCGGTGCCCGTGGCGGTGGATGCCGAGGGCATGACCGTGGAGGGGCTCCGCGTCGCACTCGAGGCGGGGGTGCGCGCGGTGATCTGCACGCCTCGCGCGCACAACCCCACGGGGGCCAGCCTCACCGCGGAGCGCGCGGCGGCCCTCCGTGCGGTGCTCGCCGAGCATCCGTACGTGCTCGTCATCGAGGACGACCACTTCTCGCTGCTGTCGCGGGCGGCACTGCATTCGGTGATCGGCCCGGGTCAGCGCCGGTGGGCGCGTATCCGGTCGATGTCGAAGTTCCTCGGACCCGACACGTGCCTGGCGGTCACGGCGTCCGACGTCGACACCGCCGACGGCCTCGCCGTGCGCCTGACCCCCGGCACCACCTGGGTCAGCCACCTGCTGCAGCGCATGACCCTCGCGCTCGTCACCGACGAGGCCGTGCGCGCCGGCATCGAACGGGCGGCGGCGCACTATGCGCACCGCAACGCGGCCTTCGCCGAAGCGCTGAGTGCGCGCGGGCTGGCGGTGAGCCCGGGCGACGGCCTGAACCTCTGGGTTCCGCTCCCCGTTCCCGCAGCCGCCGTGCGCGAGGATCTCATGCGGCGCGGCTGGCTCGTGCGCGAGGGCGATCCGTTCTTCCTCGCGCCCGAGCACGCGGGATCGTTCCTGCGTCTGACCGTGCACGACCTCGACGCGGACTCGGCCGACTCCCTCGCCGACGACATCGCGATCGCCGCGGGCACACTGTCGGCGGGCGTGCTCCCCGCGCGGGCGCGAAGTGGGAGGATCGACACATGAAGGTGCTTTCGATCCAGTCGGCCGTCGCGTACGGGCACGTCGGCAACTCCGCAGCCGTTTTCCCGCTGCAGCGCATCGGCGTCGAGGTCCTGCCGGTCTACACGGTCAACTTCTCGAATCACACCGGATACGGCGCGTGGCGCGGACCCCTCATCGCGCCCGACGACGTGGCCGCGGTGATCGCCGGCATCGAGGACCGCGGGGTGTTCCCCGAGATCGACGTGGTGCTCTCGGGCTATCAGGGCGGCGAGGGCATCGCCGACGTCATCATCGACACCGTCGCGCGGGTCAAGCGGGCGAATCCGGATGCCGTGTACGCCTGCGACCCCGTCATGGGCAACGCCAAGTCGGGCTGCTTCGTGGCACCGGCCATCCCCGAGCTGCTGCGCGAGCGCGTGGTGCCCGTTGCCGACATCCTCACCCCCAACCAGTTCGAGCTCGGTTTCCTCACCGGCACCGAGCCCGGTAGCATCGACTCGACGCTGGACTCGGCCGACGCACTGCGCGACCGCGGTCCGCGCACGATCCTCGTCACCAGTGTCGAGCGCCCCGACCGCGAAGCCGACACGATCGAGATGATGGTCGTCGACGACAACGGCGCGTGGATCGTGCAGACCCCGCTCATCCCGATGAAGGCCAACGGCTCGGGCGACGTCACGGCCGCCCTCTTCACCGCGCATTACCGCCGCAGCGGCGACGCGGCCGACGCGCTCGCGCGCACGGCGTCGAGTGTCTTCGACCTGCTCACCAACACCTACGAGTCGGGCTCGCGCGAGCTGCGTCTCATCGAGTCGCAGGAGGCGTACGCGCACCCGCGCCTGCAGTTCTCGGTGCGCCAGGTGCGCTGAGCGGCCGTCGCACCGCGATCGCCCGCGCGGCGCGGTCCGATCGGTCGCTTCGGCGTCGGCGGGAGGCGTCAGCCTCCGTAGACCTCGAGGTACGCCGCCTGCCACGCGGGGGCGTCGTCGGGGCAGAGGAACGACGTTCCGAAGACCATGACGCTGGCGACGTTCCGCTCGCCCGCGGCCCGCGTCGCGGCGTCGGTGTCTTTCGGCAGGATCGCGGCGAACAGCGGAGACGTGTCGACGTGGGTCTGCAGGGTGGTCGCATCGACCTCGTGCGCGCTGAGGATGGCGGTCTCGCACGCGTCGGCCGCCAAGGCGAGCGTGATGCTCTCGTCTTGCGCCGACCAGGACGCCCCCTGCCCCTCGACGTACGCGCGCTGCTCGGCGATGAACTGCTTCTGTGCGGGCGTCACCGCGACCAGGGGCGTACCGTCCATCGGCAGTTGCTGGGCGCGGAAGAACTCCTCGCGTTCGGCGAACGCGTCGCCCAGCTCGTCGGCGTCGGTGTCGTCGTCGGGGCCGCGGACGACGACCCATCGGTCGGCGACTCCTCGGTGGTCGGCCCGGGAGTGGCGACGCTCTCGGCATCTCGCGGGCTCGGGAGCGGGATGCAGGCGGTCGCGCCCAGCAGCACTCCGACGAGCGTCAACGAGAGAACGAGAGGGCGGAGGCGAAGGTCCATTCGCTCACGCTAGTCACTGCGCGACATGTGCGCCGACGGGTGTGAATGAATCCGCTCAGGCGTTCCAGGCCTCGGCCACCGTGCGGCGCACGTCTCCCAGAAGCTGCGGGAGCGCCTTCGTCTTGGCGATGATCGGGAAGAAGTTCGCGTCCGACGCCCAGCGCGGAACGATGTGCTGGTGCAGGTGCCCGTCGACTCCGGCGCCGGCGATCGCGCCCTGATTCATGCCCAGGTTGAAGCCGTCGCAGTTCGACACCGCGCGCAGCACGCGCATGCCCCGCTGGGTGAGCGCGCCGATCTCGGCGACCTCTTCGTCGGTCGCCTGGTCGTACGTGGCGATGTGACGGTACGGGCACACCAGCAGGTGGCCCGAGTTGTACGGGAAGAGGTTGAGCAGCACGTACGCGGTCGTGCCGCGCGCGACGATCAGCCCGTCCTCGTCGGACTTCTCGGGCGCCGCGCAGAACGGGCAGTTCTTCTCCATGGGCTCGCGGCCCGCCGAGATGTACGCCATGCGGTGCGGCGTCCACAGTCGCTGGAACTCGTCGGGCACGCCCGCGAGATCGGCGGCGTCGACGATCGACGGCTCGGCCGCCGCCCCGGCATCCGGATCGTGCGTCACGCCAGATCCTCGGCGGTGTTCACGAGCGTGCGGCCCGCGATCGCGCCGGTGATGCGGGCGACGGCCTCGGCGACGGGGACACCGTTGAGCTGGGTGCCGTCACGGAAGCGGAACGAGACCGTGCCGGCGGCGCGGTCCTGCTCGCCGGCGATCAGCATGAGCGGCACCTTGTGGGTGGTGTGCGTGCGGATCTTCTTCTGCATGCGGTCGTCGCTGTGGTCGGCCTCGGCGCGAACGCCCTTCGACTTCAGATCGGTGACGATCTCGGCCAGGTAGTCGCCGTACTCGGCCGCGACGGGAACCGCCACGACCTGCACCGGTGCGAGCCACACCGGGAACGCGCCCGCGTAGTGCTCGAGCAGGATCGCGAAGAAGCGCTCGACCGAGCCGAAGAGGGCGCGGTGGATCATCACGGGGCGGTGCTTCTCGCCGTCGGGACCGGTGTACTCGAGCTCGAAGCGCTCGGGCTGGTTGAAGTCGAGCTGGATTGTCGACATCTGCCAGGTGCGACCGATGGCATCGCGCGCCTGCACCGAGATCTTGGGTCCGTAGAACGCCGCCCCGCCCGGGTCGGGCACGAGCTCGAGTCCCGAGGCCTCGGCGACCTCGCGCAGCGTCTCGGTCGCCTCGACCCAGAGCGCGTCGTCACCGATGAACTTCGGGTTGCCGTCTTCTTTCGTCGACAGCTCGAGGTAGAAGTCGTTGAGGCCGTAGTCGCGCAGGGTCTGCAGCACGAAGTCGAGGCTGTGGGTCAGCTCGCCCTTCACCTGCTCGGCGGTGACGTAGATGTGCGTGTCGTCCTGGGTCATGCCGCGTACGCGCGTGAGGCCCGCGAGGGTGCCGCTCTTCTCGTAGCGGTAGACCGATCCGAACTCGCTCAGGCGAAGCGGCAGCTCGCGGTAGCTGCGGCCGCGCGAGCGGAAGATGAGGTTGTGGAACGGGCAGTTCATGGGCTTGAGGTAGTACGCCTGACCCTCGCGCGAGACGTGCCCGTCGGCATCCACCACCTCGTCGAGCACCATCGGGGGGTACATGCCGTCGGCGTACCACTGCAGGTGACCGCTCGTCATGAACAGGTCGCCCTTGGTGATGTGCGGGGTGTTCACGACGTCGTAGCCGTTGGCGAGCAGGCGCTCGCGCATGTAGCGCTCGATCTCGTAGCGGATGATGCCGCCCTTGGGGTGGAACACCGCCAGCCCCGGGCCGATCTCGTCGGGGAACGAGAACAGGTCGAGCTCCTTGCCGAGCTTGCGGTGGTCGCGCTTGGCGGCCTCTTCGAGGCGGTGCTGGTACGCGCGCAGCTCGTCTTTCGTGGGCCACGCGGTGCCGTAGATGCGCTGCAGCTGCGGGTTCTTCTCGCTGCCGCGCCAGTACGCGCCGGCGATGCGGGTGAGGTCCCAGCCGTTGCCGATCAGGCGGGTACCGGGAACGTGGGGTCCGCGGCACAGGTCTTTCCACGCGGTCTCGCCGTCGCGGGTGACGTTGTCGTAGATCGTCAGCTCGCCCGCGCCGACCTCGACCGAGGCTCCTTCTGCGGCTTCGGCGGAACCGCCCTTGAGCCCGATGAGCTCGAGTTTGAACGGCTCGTCAGCGAGTTCGGCCCGCGCCTCGTCGTCGGTGACGACGCGGCGCACGAACCGCTGGTTCTCGCGGACGATGCGCTCCATCTCTTTCTTGACGACCTTGAGGTCCTCGGGAGTGAAGGGCTCGTCGACCTGGAAGTCGTAATAGAAGCCGTCGGTGACCGGGGGGCCGATACCGAGGTTGGCCTGGGGCTTGACGCGCTGGACCGCCTGCGCGAGCACATGCGCAGTGGAGTGGCGCAGGATCGAGAGTCCGTCGGGGCTGTCGATCGTGACAGGCTCCACCTGGTCGTCGGCCGTCACGGTCGTGGCCAGGTCTTTCAGTTCCCCGTTGACGCGCAGAGCGACGACCGAACGGTCGGGGAAGAGGGCGAAGCCATCGGCGGGGAAATCAGTCACAGAGCATCTCCTGAAGGGGTCGTTTCCAGGCTACCCGGCGGGCGTGGTCTCGACCGCACCCGACGTGCCCCATAGTGGAGCGGTGACTCTGGCCATCATCGGCGGCGTGCTGTGGATCCTCGGGATCATCGCGCTGCTCACCGGCATCTTCCCCGCTGACGACGCCCTCGCCGTCGCCGATCGCGTGTGGCCGATCCTGCTGTTCGTCGTCGCGGTCACCGTCGTCGCCGAACTGGCGTCGAAAGCCGGCCTGTTCGACGTCGTCGCCGCGCGCCTGGCCCGGATCGCCCGGGGACGGACGGCGCTGCTGTGGGTCCTGGTCGTGGCCCTGGCGACGGTGGCGACGGCCTTCCTGTCGCTGGACACCACCGCGGTGTTGTTGACGCCGGTCGTGGTGTCGATGGCGGTCGCGCGCAAGCTCGATCCGCTGCCCTTCGCGTTCGTGACCGTGGTGCTCGCCAACACCGCCTCGCTGGTGCTGCCGGTGTCGAACCTCACCAACCTGCTGGCATCCGAAGCTCTCGGCGGTGGGCACGACCCGGTCGCGTTCCTCGCTCTGCTCGGACCCTCGGCATTCATCGCGATCGCGGTTTCGGTCGTGGTGCTGACGCTGGTGTTCCTGCGTCGCCTGCCCAAGACGTACCCGGATGCCGCCTCCCCCACCGTCTCGGATCCCGTGCTGCTGCGCGTATCGGGGGTGGTGACCCTCGCCCTGCTGCCGCTGCTCGTGATCGGCCTCGAGCCGTGGATGCCGGCCGTCGGCGCTGCCGTCGTGCTCATCGCGGTGTTCGCGTGGCGGGCGCCCCGGACTCTCGGCATCCGGCTGGTGCCGTGGTCGCTTCTCGTGTTCGCGGGCGGTCTGTTCCTGGCGGTGGGCGCGCTGGAAGCCCTGGGGATCGGGCGGATCACCTCGGTGCTCGCCGGAACGGGCGACGACCTCGTCTCGCTCTGGCAGCTCGCCGGGGTGGGGGCGCTGGCGGCGAACGGCATCAACAACCTGCCGGGCTACCTGGCGCTCGAGTCGGTCGCCGGGTCTCCCGTGCGATTGGCGGCCCTGCTCGTGGGTGTCAACGCGGGACCGATCGTCACGCCGTGGGCGTCACTGGCGACCCTTCTCTGGCACGACCGGTTGGTCGCGGCGGGCGTCGAGGTGCGCTGGAGTCGCTTCGTGCTCCTCGGCGCGGTGATCGCGCCGATCATCCTCGTCCTCGGCGTGCTGCCGCTGGCGTTCTGAACGTCAGCTCTCGTACGCGCGTGCCCACGACTTGCGGGGCTCGATGAACCACACCGCCAGTCCCTCGCGCATCTCATACGGCGCGCCCGTGTACAGGGTGGAGATGCGGTCGACGTACGGCAGGGCTGCGTCGCCGTCGATGCGTCCCCCCGCTTCGCCGCGCACGAACGCCATCGCGTAGGCGTTGTCGGCGCCCGTGACCGAGATCGCCACGCGGGGGTCGCGGAGCAGGTTGCGGTCCTTCAGCGTGTCCACCTCGGTGAAGATCATGAGGCGATCGCCGTCGACGCCCACCCACAGCGGGACGGAGTGCGGGGACCCGTCGCGCATGAGGGTTGCGAGGTGCGCGATCGCGTCGGTTTCGAAGTAGGGCTTGGCTTCGGTCCAGTCGCTCATGCCCGTCTCAACCGTCGCCGTCGGGTGGGCTATTCCCGTTCAGGGCTTCGTGAACGCGGGATGCTGGTCGTTCGGCACCTCGCGGAAGACCATCTCATCGCGCGGAGCGCTGTCGCGCGGCGTGAACTCGTCGGGTTCGGGGATGACGTAGAGGCCGCGGCCGGAGTTGGCGTTGTGGGTCAGCGCGTGCAGCCAGGCCGAGCTCAGCTGCGGAGTGCGGCTGCCGTGGTACTTGAACACCAGCGAGACGTTCGGGTGGATGTAGACCGTCGTCCGCCCGCCCCCGGTGCTGATGTCGTCCTTCCAGGTGAAAGGAAAGCTCTCCCCGCGACGTACTTTGGCCATGATCACGGCCTGCAAGTGGGCGAGGAGGCGGTCCTCGAAATCGACCTTGATGTTGCTGTCGTGAATGAACTTGCCCATGATGCCCTCGAGGATCGAAGCCCGGGGCCGCGCATTCCTCGGCGAGAATGTCGAACGCGGTGGCCGGGGGGTGTCGACCGGTTCTTCACCACTAACGTCTCGCGAATGCCCGGGAGCCGAAAACCCCCTTGCGTCGTCGTGCGGTTTCCGGCTAGGCCGTGACGTTGCGCGGCCTTCTCGCCGATCCGCTCTCCGTGCTCAGCGCGAGATGCGGATGATGACGCGGTCGCCGGGCTTGCGCTGGACCCGGCGCACGAGGGCTTCGAATCCGAGGATCAGCCGGTACTGCAGGCGATACTTGCGGCGCAGGGCCGCGTCGGCGTGCGCGTCGTCGGTCGCGGCCGCAGCGATGCGCCCGTGCGCCTCGACCGTGATGGCATCCGGCTCCACTGCTCCCATCCGACTGCAGGGGCGCAGGGTCACCCGCTGGTCGTTGCGCAGGCGCTTCACCTTGCCCGTGTTGCGCTCGCTCGTCACGACGAGCTCGTCGCCGTCGCGGGCGACCCACACCGGAACCGCGACGAGGGCGCCGTTCTTGCGATAGGTGCCGAGGGAGACGAACGGGGATGCCGCGATCTCGCGCCAGAGGGTGTCGGGAACGGTCATGTCGCCTACGGTACTGCGCGGTCCCCGCGCACTCACCGGGGTTGCGCTCGTCGATGAGTGTTCCCGGACCGATCGCGCGCGCCCTGTGCACTTCGCGCACATGTCGTGGGAGCGCTTCCATGGCACAGATGAACGCTCTACGGTGAGGACATGGGGAGCTATGTGGTGCCGCGCGTGGGGGCTGTCGTGGTGTCGTTGCACACCCACGAGTTCGGGCTGTCGAACGACTCCGTGACGCTTCTGACGGCCGTGCGGCGCCCCGGCGGCCAATCGGTCGACACCGTCGCGCACGAACGCGTCGCGCAGTACCTGGAGAGCATCGGGGTGCTCTGATCCCGACGTCGAGCGACCGGGACGTGCAACCTCAAGGTCGACTGAAGAGAACCTCAAGGTGGGCGCAAGTCTGCCCGCTACCCGTCCCCCACTTGGGGGACATGCCCTAGCGTCAGAACGTTCCCGCCGTCAGGCACTTCACCAGCCCCCCTTACTGGCGGCGGGAACGATTCCCCCCTCGCCCAGATCCGCCGTGCGCCCCGCGCGCCGTGTGTCATCGCGCGACACGCAGCGACGGAGCGAGAGGGGTCCGTGTCCCCCATTTGGGGGACAATCGTGTAGCCTCGTCAAGGCTCCCGCCCCGCCCCCTCGGCACCCCCCTGCCTGGGGCGGGAGTCTCCACCTCGGGTTCCCGGGTGCGCCGGTGGGATATCCCCCTCCCGGCGGAGGTCGCCGTCGATGGTCCTGCCTATCGTGGGGCTCATGACGGACAAGAAGGACACTCCCCCGCAGATCGCCGGGTGGCTCTTCCTCGCGGCGATCCTCGCCTTCGCCTCCGCGTCTCTTCTCGACGGGACGGGGCTGTGGCGATGGAACGTGGTGGTGCTCGGTTTCGCGTTCATCATCATCGGTTGCGTGCGCCTCGGCGTCGAGCTGGGCGCCCGTCGTCGGCGCAAGCCGCCGGAGGCGTGAAACCGGCTCGAAGCGGGTCGCTCCCCCACGGCACGGTGCCGGCACTCGTCGACGGGATGCCGATCTCCGGCGAATCGCGATCGTCAAGGGCGCCGTGTCGTAACGCAAAAAACCCCCGGAAGTCCGGGGGTTTTCGACGATACTGAGCTGTGCGCGATACTGGGATCGAACCAGTTTGTGGCGTCCTAGACCGATCCGCACGGATCGGCGTATTTTTCCCGCTATCACTGGCATCGTGGACCCTCCTGCTACCCTCACGAGTACGCAAAGGGGCGCACAATCCAGCATGGCTAAAGGCACGCTGGGGGCACGACACGAGGGCACGCTGATGGCACGCAAGGCAACACGTCGCGAGTGGGGCAAGGTCCGCACTCTCCCGAGCGGGCGGCGGCAAGCGAGCTATCTAGGGCCGGACGGGCTGCGCTACAACGCCGTGATGACCTACGACAACGAGACGGACGCGCGCGCCTGGCTGGCATCCGTGCGCAGCGAGATCGCACGCGGCGTGTGGGTGTCCCCCGCCGAGCGAGCTGAGCAGAAAGCGCAGGGCGACCGCACTCTGGCCGACTACGCCAAGGCGTGGCTGAGCGAGCGCACGAACGCGCGCGGGGACCACCTCCGACCGCGCACACAAGCCGAGTACCGCCGCCTCCTGGATGGACCGCTGGCTGACCTCGGGGCCACTCCCCTGGGCTCCATCACACCGGCCAAGGTACGCACCTGGCGCGCGGCTCAGCTCGCCACCGGACGCAAGACTCAGACCAGCCGTGCGTACGGCCTCCTGAACGCCATCATGGTCACCGCCGAGGGTGACCGCCTGATCGAGTCCAACCCGTGCACGATCAAAGGCGGCCAGGCAACACACACCGGCCGCAAGGTCGTGCCCCCCCCACAGACGACGAGCTGGACGCCATCCTGTCGGCGATGCCCAAGCATTGGCGTGCGCTCGTGTGGGTCGCGGCCGAGGGCGGGCTGCGCTGGGGCGAGGCCACCGAGTTGCGCCGCAAGGACGTGACCGTGGAGCGGGCCGACGACGGCGCGGTAGTGCGGGCGCTGGTGAATGTGGAGCGTGCCGTGACCGTCTCCAGCGGGCTACCCGATTCTCTGCCTCACGGCGCGCACCTGTGTGACTGCCGCCGCGGGTGCCTTATCGGTGAGCCCAAGTCAGCCGCGGGCACGCGCTCGCTCTACCTGTACGGCGACGCCGCCGAGGCCCTGGCCGACCGCCTCGCCCGCCACGCTCTGCGGTTCGGCAACCCGCTGCTCTTCCCGGCGCGGGGTGACGACTCGGGCCAGCGCCACCTCTCGCAGTCCACGTTCCACACCCCGGCGTGGTCGGACGCTCGCAAGGCCGCCGAGCGCGAGGATATGCCGTTCCACGCTCTGCGGCACTACGCCGGGACCCGCTACGCCCAGGCCGGTGCGACGCCGCGCCAGACGATGGCCCGCCTGGGCCATTCCTCCGTCAACGCTGCGATGCGCTACCAGCACGCGGGCAACCGCGACGAGGAACTGGCGGCGCGGATGGCTCGGCGCAGCACCAGCGCCTGAGCACCACCCGGTAAGCCTAGAAACCGCGCCCCGACCAGGATCGCGGGGCACAAAGTGTCTGCGGTCGGGCGTGAGATCACGCCAGACGATCGTTCATGGCGGGCTCCAGGACGGTATCCGACCGACCGCACCCCGCCGACGCGCGGGGCTCCTCTTGGAGGACCGCCGCATGGCGTTGGACCTTGGAACGCTGACCGGGTGTTCGAACCTAGACGACAAGAAGTACGACGACGTGCTGGACAACCTGCCGGGCAAGCTCAACGTGAGCGGGACGGCCATGAAGCTGGCCGCGTCCTGTGGAGGCGTCGCTGCCGCTCTCCTCGGCGGCCAGGGCGGTCCCCAGAACCTGCACGTGACCGACAGCCTGGCGGGCGCAGTCATCAAGATGGACGTGGACGGCACGTCCATCTTGGCCGAGGTGCGCGAGCAGATCGTGGACGCGAGCGAGGAGCAGCGCAGCGCTGTGGTGACTGGAGCTGGTGGGGTGGTGTTCTCGTGATCGCCTGGGACGCCATCGTGCGCGCCGTCCAGCGCCCCGGGCACGCTCTCATGGCCCTCCTCGGGCGGTGGTGGGCGCGGTGACTGACGACGCCTCGCGCAAGGGCGGCAGGCCCCCGGTAGATGAGGCGACCCGCGCGCGCATCGTGGAGCTGGCGCGAGCCGGGATGAGCCGCAAGGCCATTCACCGCGAGACAGGCGTGGGGGCCACGACCGTCAGTCGGGTCTGCCGCGACGCCCAACCGCCTGTGTCGTTCGAGCGCAAGCAGACCGCTGCCGCCGTCGCCGCCCGGAGCTACGACGCCAAGGCGGAGCGCGCCCGCCTGTCTCAGCGGATGCTTGCCGAAGCGAACGCTGCCCTCGACCGCCTGCACGCACCGCACGTCGTCGTCGGCTGGTATCGGGGCGATTCGTTCGAGCACGAGCTGGCGCACCCGACTTCCGGCGACGTGAAGAACTACATGCTGGCTGCCGCCGTTGCCGTGGACAAGCACATCGCACTGGAGCGCCACGACGGATCGGACCTGGAGCTGTCGGCTGTGGATCAGTTCATCCTGTACGTCTCGAGGGGCATCCTCGCCTGATGTGGAAGCCCGGGAGCACTTATCGGCGACCAAGCCGACCAGTACCCCCCCCCCCCGGGCAGGGACCAACACGCGAGTGCGAGCCTACGCCGATCCAGCGACGGTCGCGGGGGGGGGGGGGGGGGGGGGGGGGTCAACGGCCGCGGTGCGTGCCGCTCAGCTCGGGGCGGACCTTGTGAATGTTGACGTAGGCGGTGTACAGGCGAGGAACCGCGATGAGGAACACCAGGAGAACGTAGGTCGCGAGAGCAACGGCAATCGCAGCAAGGGGGCCTGAAACCGCCCCTGTTGCGGGGTTGGCCGCCAGATTCATGGCGAGAACGAGAACGAGAGCGGTGCAGCCGGACAAGACGGATGCCACGAGTAGGTGCGCGGCGGTTTCGTCCAAGGCATCGCGATCGACCTGCTGCGCCGTTTCGAAATCGGCGGCGCGCTCCGTCAACCGCAGACGCAGACTAGCGACCTGGCCCCACGCGGCCAGGAAGCTACCGGCCAGCAGAGCCACTCCGGCGAGAATCGCGCCCGGCGCAGCGAGCTGCGCCCCGGGAATGAACATGGCACCACCGGCCAGAAGCGGCAGCACTAGGAGAATCGCCCGCGTCCAGCGATCGGCGATCGGATTCTTCTGCCGGTAGTCGCTGAGGCCCTTCCAGTGACCGCGAAACAGCTCGACGGCCACGAAACGACTGCTCATGAGCTACTCCTATCCGCTTGAGTCTGCGACGCTGAGATCGGCCTGGATGCCGAGAGTTGGGGCGATGCGTTGCACCACTGGAGCCGCTTTACTCCGGAGGTCCATCGCGGTCTTCATTCGCTGGGACCCGATCGGGTAGACGAACAACTTGTCAACGGTTTCCGAGGTCACCGTCTGAGTCTTCCCGTTCTCCTTGAACGAGATCTCTGCGTCAGTAAACTCTACGCCTCCGACATTGGGCTCCACGAGGGTGACCACATCCGCCGCAGCCGCTCTCCGACGAGCCTCCTCGGTGTCTGAGCCCTTCCTGTGCGCCATGTCGAGGATCACCTGCGTGAGCCTCTCAATGGGGGTGGACTTCAAGCCGAACTGGACCAGCTCGATGTCGTAGGAGCCTCTGTTGCCCTGCGCGTTCACGGTGTTCCGGCGCAACTTGATGGCGTGATCGGACGAACCGTTCAGGATGCCGTCTAGCCGGTCGCCGTCTACACACGGCGTGAGCTTCCAGTTCAGCCATGGGTCCTCGGTCTTGTTGCCCTTCTCGTCCTGGCGCACCTTCTCGCGCTGCGCAGTCCGGGTGAGCAGCTCGAACAGCTCGACGCCCGCGAACGTGCGGCCACGGACCTCGGACACCATCAGCGCGCGGTCTCCCTTTCGCGGGAAGGCGAGAACGACCCAAGACCGCCGCACTGCGGCCTTGCGACGGATTGGCTCTTCCTGACCATCACGGGTTCTGATGCCGTCGTGGTCCTGTTCTCGGCCCGTCTCCACCAGAATCTCGATCACACGGTCCTCGCGGTCCACCTTCAAGATCGTGAGATAGGGCAGGTCGTTCGCTTCGTCCATGTCTGCCTGCCGGAGGGCCTCGTGCTCGTCGCTCACGAAATACGTGGGACGGCCGACGTGCGTCTCGTCTTGAAGAGCGAGCAACCGTCGATGCACGTCCTCGATGGCGTCCGTGTCGTCCGAGGCCTGACTCACGTCCTCAACGGTCAGGAAGTTCTGGGTGCGGCGGATGTGCGGCTCCAGATAGTGGACACGGTAGCCATAGGTCGCCATGTAGTGGCCAATCTCTCAGGTATCGGCAGCAGTCTGCACTGGAAGTACATTCAGCCGGATGTGCCACGCGGAGGGGTTCTGGCCCAGTCCATTCCCAAAACGCGCACGCGGGGCATGCGGTTAGGTCGTGGCTGCGAGCGTCGAGCGCACGCCAATCAGGCTGGCCTCGTCGCGCACCTGAACGTGGTCGCAGTGACCGCACAGCCAGGCATCGCCGTAGAACGTGCTGACGCCATAGACATTCGCGTGGCCGCGGGGACACAGCGGGGGCTCGCCCCACCCGTCGCGGTTCGCTGGCTGATTTATGACGGCCGCCTGGGGCAGATCGGATGGCACCCGGACGTTCTCGGGCACCTCCTCCTCGGTGATGACTGCGCGGACCCGCCAGGCCACCCTCGCCAGCCACCGAGCGTTCGCGCCGTACGCGCGTAGGTCGGTGAGCGAGTGAGTGTGTGGCCTCGACGCCCCCGGCTTGCCCTTCACCGACTCGAACGCCCACAGCATCGGCTCTTTGGTGCCCTCGAACCTGCCGACGAGCGGCGGCCCGCCATGCGCGAGGCGGTCGCGGACGGCCTTGGTGTCGGCGTAGGTGTTCCGATACGCCGTGACATGCAACGGGTAGGCGACCGTCTCAGCCAGCGCCACGAGGGCATCCAGCCGCTCCTCATCGCTGAGGCGTAGGCGTCGCCTCACCAGCTTGCCGACCGGCTCGGACAGCGCCCCGCCTAGGTACTTGTGGAGCGCCAAGCCGATCTCCTCCTGGGCCATCGCGAATCGTGCGATCACGTCCAGGCTGGCGGCCTCGACGGCGTTCTCGGGGTAGCCCGTGGGTGCATTGGTCTGCATGGCTCGAACCTACGGCGCGCAGCCCTCACTCCCCCGCAGCGACGCCCCGCGAGCGGCACGATGCTGGCTTCACCCCAGTAGCGTCGGTGAGCCGTTCTCGCGCCGTTTTCGGGCGCTCATGGCCACATCTCTGACTGCCGCAGCTTGCCCGTGCCCCGAATATGCCCCGAATACCCTTGAATCAGGCCGCCAGGACCGTGACCTTGACCCGCTGCGGTTCGTCGTGAGGGACAGAGTGAAGCTGGTAGCTGGTGGGCCCCTCGGGGCTGTGCTCGAACACGTATCGCATCCCCGCGATCAGGGTGGAGACGGTGATGGTGATTTGTTGCAGACCGCCCAGCTTTTTGTCCCTCACGCCGACCCAGCGCAGTCCCGACTCGATCACGGCCAGCCGCTCGTTCGGGTCCCTGAGCTGCATGCGGTCGCGCGTCACGGTGGCGTCAAATCCTCGCTGCCGCAGCTCGGAGAGCAGCGGGATGTCTTCCACGCCGGTCAGCCCCTCGCTCTCGTGCGTCGCGAACTCGTGACCCGCGTAGACCACCGCCAGCGGCTGAGCGACGAATGGCGGCAGATTCTCGTCCAGGTAGACCCTCACTCGGCAGCGCCCTTGATCGACCGATGGTAGTCGAGCGCATCGCGCGCGTCGTCGGCGGTCACCCCTGGGTAAAAGTCGTCGACGCGCTCGGGCGGCACCGACCCGTCGCCTACCAGCTCCGCGACGAGATCGAAGGGGATGCGTGTGCCGGTAATCGTGGGCCACCCCCCGAGACGGCTGGGGTTCACCTCGACACCGCGGCGCGGATGCAGCAACGGCTCCACCCGCTTGTTGCGTGCGGTAGTGAACTCCTCGAACACGTCGTTGAGGCTGCCTACGGTGGTCTGCCCCGGCTGTGCGGCCAATTCGATCGCGTGCTCATCGTCGGGGAGCACCGCGATGCCGCCCTTCCCGTTCTTGACGAGCTTGTACGTGGCCGGATGCTCCACCATGTCCAGCTCGCGCAGCGTGTCGAGCGAGCGCCGAATGGCCTGGAGTGAGTGGTCGATGCGAAGCCAGGCGAACGTGCGGAGTGCCACGATGTCGCGGAACGAGTAGAGGTAGGGCGACCGTTCGTGCTCGATCTCGGGCATGAGGATGTCGTGCTTACGCCAGTACGCGAGCTGAGCGACGGATGCGCCGCTCATCTTGGACGCGAGGGGTACGGGAAACGACATCGTCAGTCCCTCCCCCCGGTGGTCATGGACTCGAGTGTGCCAGATGCCTCGGACGCTACACCGGAGGCAGCGGCGCGCGACACGCCGCTGCGGTATGTCCCATGTTGCCAACCTTGGCCACCCCACCGCAGCGTGCGTTCCCCGACCCGACCAGCGGAATCCAGCGAGCAGTTCAGCGATTTACTGCCTCTGATCTGGTCTTGTGTGGGATTCCCACAGTAGCGGCGCGCTGCCGGACCGTGCATAGTCTGAGCCAGACAGTGCTCCACTGAGCAACAGCCACACGCTGGGAACAAGCGGGAACTTCCCCAGTCGCCAACAGAGCAGCCAGACCGGTCTTAAACAGGCCGTGCGGCGCTCTCCACGACGACAGGAGGGAATCCCATGACCGACCGCACCCCCCCAGACCAATCGGCCCAATGCGATGAGTGTCGCTGGCGCTGCCGAGCTGCTGGGCGTGAGCGTGGACACGATCCGCCGGCGCATCGCTGACGGCACGCTGCCCGCCGAGCGCATCGGGCCGCGCCTCATTCGCATCCGCATCGCCGATCTCGATGCGCTCGGCCGCCCCATTGGGCCAGGCACCCGGTGACCGCCGCGGGCCGCCTCCACACCACAGGCGATCCGAAAGGCACGCACGCGCTCATCATCACCGCACGAGTCAGGCGAGAGGAGCAGCCATGACCGACGCCAGGATCCCCGAGCGGTACCTGCTGGACCGTCGCGTGGCTCGACTCTCTGACGCGGCATTCCGCGCCTGGGTCACGGCCACCCTATGGTCGGTCGCGAACCGCACAGACGGCCGCGTGGATGCTGCGGACGTCCCTCTGGTGCCCGGCCTGAACACCGACGCGGCCGACGCACTCGTGGCTGCGGGGCTCTGGTCAGCGAGCGATGACGGCTGGATCATCAAGGGGTTCGAGGACGAGCAGACCAGCCGGTCCGAGCTGCAAGCCCTGGACGACGCCCGCCGCCACGCCCGCGAACGGAAGCGGGCGCAGCGCGAGCGGGAACGCACCGCCCCCGCTGAGCCTCAGTCACGCGACCGTCACGTGACTAGTCACGGGATGTCTCGCGAGACTACACAGGCTAGGACAGGACAGGCCCCTGGGGTTGGTTCGGCTCTTGTAGATGGTTGGGGGGACGCGCCCCCGCCCGCGAGCTGTAGCCGACATCCCAACGGCACGGATGCCCCGTGCGGCGCGTGTGGTCGCGCTCGGGTCGCTCGTGAGGAGTGGGAGGCCGCCGAGGCTCGACGCCCCGACCCCCCCCGCCCGCACAAGCACGCCTGGGCCGGGGACGGTACGTGCTTTCGCCCGGACTCAGACGGCCAGCCGTGCCTCGCCCGCCGAGAGGCGGCGTCGGCATGACGGCCACGGACTGTCGCCCCGGCCGCGTTCACAAGTTCAACCACGAGAGCGGCTGGTGCGACCACCGCTGCGGCAACCGCAATGACGGCCGGATCGTGACACACGGCGGCGGGGTGGTGCGCCTCGGCCCCACCGAACAGCCCAAGCACCCCGCCCTGGAGGGCTTCGATGACTACCGAGAACGGATGAGCGAATGACCACCCAAGAGGCCGAGGCGCGCCTGGACGCTGCTGCCGCCGCCCATGACCTCGGCGCGTTCCTCCACATGTACGCGGTTACCGATCGACCCGCAGGGGGTGTCTGGGCGGGGCAGCGTTATGGCGGGCGTCCGAACGCCGCGGAGTCTGCCGCACGCGGCGCTCTACGGGTCCCAGGCGTTAACGAAAACCCCCGGGCGGTGTCCAAAAAACCCCTCCCGACCATCGAAACGGCCGCAGACGGGCGCACAGCGGAAAGGACCAGCGCATGACGATGCCCACCAGAGAGCAGATGTTCGAAGCCATCGAGCCACAGGACGCGGCCGACCATGCCCGCATGGACCGAGAGCGCGACGACATCGAGCGCCAGGCGCGGCTCGGCTTGACCCTCCAGCAGATCGTTCAGCTCGGCGGCCTGGATCGCATTGCCGCAATGCTGAGCGCCCCGGCGCTCGATCACCTCGACGCCATCGACCCGGCAGCCGCCGAGCATGTCCGCAGCGTGTGCCACCAGCGCCTCATCGCGCTGAGCAGCAGCGACTGACACAGACCCCCGCGGCGCGCCGCATCGCGGGTAAACCCGGCCGACAGGCCACCAAGAGAACGGATCACACCATGACCACCACCACCGCGGCGAACACTGCCGCCAGCGCATACCGCACGTACCGCGAGGCCCTGGTGGCCGCGCCGACGTACACCGACCCGCGCCTGACCGGCGCGGCACATGGCGAGGAGCGCGGCAAGCTCATTCGCACCGCTCGCGCTTCGCTCGCCGCAGCCATCCCGGCCGTGCCCCAGCGCACCGTCACCCGCGCCGACGTGCTCGCCGCCCGCGCACCGCAGACCGCAGACGAGGTGGCCGTCCAGTCGCGAGAGCGCGAGAAGGTCGCCGAGCTGCTGGCCGCGGGCCGCCAGTTCGAGGACATCGTGAGCGAGGCCAGCGACGTGCGCGTGGCCGCCCTCATCGACGGGGCTGGAGATCACCGCGGCGACCGACCCGGCCGAGGCTGCCGAGCACGAGGAGCTGCTGTACGCGCGTCTCATGGCGCTCGGTGCACAGGACGCGATCAATGCAGCGACCGAGGAAAGCGAGACGGCCGCGACGACCGCGTGGCACGACGTGCTCACCGAGGCGCTGGAATCCGGCGAGGTGAGCGTGGGCACCCGCACCGCGGTCTACCACGCCGACCCGGAGGGATACGCCCAGGCGTTCAGCGCCAGCGACACCCCGGTGGACTGGTCCAGCGTCCGGCGCATGGAAGCCGCACACCCCGCCGAGGTGACGGTATGACCCCCGCGGAGGTGGACGCGCTGGTGACGGCGCTCCTGACCAACCTCCCCGCCGTCACGCAGGCGGATCGCGACGACCTGCCAAGGCGACTCGCCGACGCCTCGGGGCAACCGCTCGCCAACGTGCTGGACCCAGCTCCCGTCGCGCGTGTCTCCGCGCTCGCCGAGCTGTACCCCGCGGATGCCGCGGTGCGCCGCCGCCTCGCCCGTCGTCTCGCGGTGCTGCGGTTCCCCTTGGCCGTCTCGGTGGCTGACGCTATCGCCGAGCAGGAGCGCGACGCAGAGCTGGACGCCCTCGCCTGACCACCACGCAATGCACGCGCAGAGCGCCCCGAGCCGATCACTGGCCGGGGCGCTCGCTCGTTATCGGCCTCTTGCTCGCGCCCGCCACTCCGCCAGCTCGGGGTTCGGGCGACGCACCATCGCCAGCGCGCGGCGTCTGTCCGATAGGTAGAGCATCAGCATCGCGGTAACCTCGGCCGCGCGCTCCACGAGTGGTTCAGCCTCCATCGGCAGCGCGTCGATCTTCCAGCCCACCCAATCAACCAGCGCATAGTCGCGACGCGGTAGCGAGCCGTAGAGGGCAGCGGAGGTGGTCACCACGTCCATGATCGAGCGAATGCCTCGCCGCTGAGCGCGCAGCAGTGAAAACGGCAGCCGGTCCAGCAGGGTCTGTAGCGCCCAATCGGGAATCTCGCGCAGCGCTGCGAGGACGTGCCCCACCGCCGCCGCCCGGCGCTCGGCTCGATCCCTTGCCAGTCGGATCAGTTCACCGGCGAGGAACGTCGCGGCCACGACCGCCCCAGTGATCCCTGCCGCGAGAATCGCCGCCACTCCAGAGTCCATGCCTTCGACCGTATCGGGGCGCTCGGGTCACGACACGCCCCGCGCTACCCTCAACGGCCACTAGTGCACGCCGGGGGCACGCGGCCCGCACGGTACTCCCTAAACAGCAAGAAACCCCCGGTAAGCCGGGGGTTTCGGGTGGTGCGCGATACTGGGATCGAACCAGTGACCTCTTCCGTGTCAGGGAAGCGCGCTACCGCTGCGCCAATCGCGCCTATACAGGCTGTTCTGTTATGAGCGAGGTGGCGACGGGATTCGAACCCGTGTAAACGGCTTTGCAGGCCGGTGCCTAGCCGCTCGGCCACGCCACCGTGTGTGGTTCGACCCACGTGTCGTGATCTTCCGTCGGTTTCCCTGACGAAGACCTCTTCACTCGAGCGGATGACGAGATTCGAACTCGCGACCCTCACCTTGGCAAGGTGATGCGCTACCACTGCGCTACATCCGCATTTCGTTCCCGGGGCTTGCCCCGAGCACTCGTAAGACATTACCTGATCTGAGCGCCGGCGCAAAACGGGGCGCGCCCCGCGCGTGTCTCCATCGGCCGCGCGGCCCGTGGTTCGGAGCACTCCTCGGCATCCGGTACGATCGATGAGTCCCGTACGAGATGCGGGCGATTGGCGCAGTTGGTAGCGCGCTTCCTTCACACGGAAGAGGTCGTCGGTTCGAGTCCGGCATCGCCCACCGAAAGCCCCCGGTCCGCCGGGGGCTTCGTCGTTTCTCCGGCGATGTCTCGCATGGGCGGTGCCCGCGAGCACCGTCGGCGGTCCCCTGCGGCCACGGCCGGCGAACCGCTCCGGGTCTATCCCGTCGTGGCGTTCCTCACCTCGACGGCCCCGACGACCGGCGCCGAAGCGGGTGTCAGCCGCGCCGCCACCCGTACCGCGCTGTCAGCGCCGCCGCGACCGTGTCGAACCGACGACGGTCTAGCGCCGCCGCCTCGCGTCGCATGCCTGCGTCGGGCACCAGGTACACCTGCTCGATGTCGAGCCAGGAGGGCCGGCCCTGCGGGTCCCAGTCCCCCGTACCCAGCGCCAGGTACTGGCGGTCGCCGTCGTGCGGCTTGCTCGTCAGACGGACGGCGTAGGAGTGGGTGGCATCCGCGCGACCGATCACGAGGACGGGGCGGTCCTTGCCCCGACCGTCGCGTTCCTCGTAGGGCACCCACGTCCAGATGACCTCGCCACCGTCGGGGGCGTTGTCGCGTTCGGGGGCGTACGAGACCGTCAGACGCCGTGGCGGCTCGATCTCGACGGTCTGGGCGCCGGCGGGCGCAGACGACGTCGCAGCGGGCTGTGAGGGCCGTACGGGAGCGGTGCTGCGGCGATCGCCCCGCGACGTCGGCACGGTCGTCGACGGACGCAGGATGCCCAACAGGGCAGAGAGCAGGCGAGACGCGGTTCCCATACCCACACCCTAGGCACGCAGAACGGGGCGCCACCGACGAATCGGTGACGCCCCGTTCGGGGTGAGGCGGTATCAGCCGCGCACGTCCGAGAGCACGTAGCCCTCTTCACCGTGCACGACGGTGTCGATGCCGGCGATCTCGTCTTCGTTCTTCACGCGGAAGCCGATCGTCTTCTCGATCGCGAGACCGATGACGAAGGCGAGCACGAAGGAGTACACCAGCACCGCAAGGGCGGCGATCGCCTGAACGACCAGCTGGTTGAACGAGCCGCTGTAGATGAGGCCGGTGTTGTTGGCGAAGATGCCGAGGTACAGCGTTCCGATCAGACCACCGACGAGGTGGATGCCGACCACATCGAGCGAGTCGTCGAAGCCGAGCTTGAACTTCAGCTCGATCGCCAGGGCGCAGACGGCACCGGCGACAAGGCCGAGCACGATGGCCCAGACGGGCGTCAACGCGGCACACGCCGGGGTGATGGCGACGAGACCCGCGACGGCACCCGAGGCGGCGCCGACCGAGGTGGGCTTGCCGTCCTTGATCTTCTCGACGATCAGCCAGGCGAGAAGAGCCGCGGCGGGGGCGGCGATCGTGTTGACGAAGGCCAGGGCCGCGGTGCCGTCAGCGGCGAGCTCGGAGCCCGCGTTGAAGCCGAACCAGCCGAACCACAGCAGACCCGCACCCAGCAGCACGAACGGCGGGTTGTGGGGGACGTGGGCGCCCTTCTGGAAGCCGACGCGCTTGCCGAGCACGATCGCCAGGGCGAGGGCTGCGGCACCGGCGTTGATGTGCACCGCGGTTCCACCGGCGAAGTCGATCGCCCCGACGCCGAACACGTCCTGGAGGCCCTTGGTGATCCAGCCGCCGTACGAGAACGAGCCGTCCTCGGCCAGGCCGAAGTTGAAGACCCAGCTGGCGACGGGGAAGTAGACGACCGTGGCCCAGATGCCGGCGAAGATCATCCACGCACCGAACTTGGCACGGTCGGCGATGGCGCCCGACACGAGTGCGACGGTGATGATGGCGAAGGTCGCCTGGAAGGCGACGAAGGCGAGCGGCGGGTAAGCGGCGCCCTCGGGGGTCTCGAGCACGCCCGTGAGGCCGAGTTCGTTGAAGTCGAGCATCCAGGGGAAGTTGGTGACCCCGGAGTCGGTTGCGGGGAACGCGATGGCGTATCCGTAGAGGACCCAGAGGACCCCCATCAGACCCATTGCGCCGAAGCTCATCATCATCATGCTGATGACGCTCTTGGCCTTGACGAGGCCGCCGTAGAAGAACGCGAGTCCTGGCGTCATCAGCAGCACGAGGGCGGCTGCTATCAGGATGAATGCGGTGTTGCCTTGATCCATCTCGGAGGGAACCTCTCTGCAGGGACGCAGGTAAAGCGTCGGGTCCCCTCAGTGTCGTCAGCCCGGGTTACCGTCGTCGTTCGCCTCGTGTTACCGGCAGGTTACAGCGAGCCCGCCCCGGTAAACATCACGTTTCGTGGGGCCGAGAGGCGGTGATGAGAGCGCCTCAGGAGTGCGTGAGCGCGACCAGGCGCGAGACGGCGCGCAGGTACTTCTTGCGGTAGCCGCCCCCGAGCATCTCTTCGCCGAACACCGTGTTCAGCGGCACGCCGGTGGCCCGGATCGGGATCTGCGCGTCGTACGCGCGGTCGATGAAGGCGACCAGTCGCAGCGCGGCCGACTGATCGTGCAGCACCTCGACGTCCCGCAGGCCGATGGTGTCGACACCGTCGATGAGGCGGATGAAGCGCGAGGGGTGCACGCGGGCGAGGTGGGCGACGAGGTCCGAGAACGCGTCGTCGGATGCCACTCCCCCGGCCGCCGCGGCATCGATCGCCGCACGGTAGTCGTCGTCCGACAGCACCTTGGCGGAGCCGTCGATGGCGCGCTGGCGGAAGTCGGTGCCGTCGATGCGGATCGTGCGGAAGCTGTCGGACATCGACTGGATCTCGCGCAAGAAGTCCTGGGCGGCGAACCGTCCCTCGCCCAGGGCGTTGGGCGGGGTGTTCGAGGTGGCGGCCAACCGGGTGCCGGATGCCACGAGCTCGCCGAGAAGTCGCGTCATCACCATCGTGTCGCCCGGGTCGTCGAGCTCGAACTCGTCGATGCACAGCAGGTCGGATCCGCGGAACAGCTCGACGGCCTTGGCGTAGCCGAGCACGCCGACGAGGGCGGTGTACTCGATGAAGGAGCCGAAGTACTTCCGGCGCGCGGGCATGGCGTGGTAGATCGATGCGAGCAGGTGCGTCTTTCCGACGCCGAAGCCGCCGTCGAGATAGACGCCGGGTTTGACGGCCGGAGCCTTCTCGGCCCGGCGGAAGAATCCGCCCTTCTTCGCCGGAGCCGACTGCTTGCCGGCGAACGCCTGCAGCAGTTCCTTCGACTCCTGCTGCGACGGGTACGCGTCGTCTGCCCGGTACGACTCGAACGTCGCGCCGTCGAACTGCGGGGGCGGTACCAGGGCGTTCACCATCTCGGCACCCGTGACCGCGGGCTCGCGGTCGCCGAGGTGGATGAGGCCGGTCGTCGCGGGCGTAGAAGTCATGGTCGTCCTGTGTCCGAGTCTTACGAGAGGGGTGCTGGCCCCGACACAGCCGATCTAGGGTCGGAGGTGCGGTGTCCACCCTATGCCGCCGCATCCGACACCCCGACCGAGGAGACACCTGTGACCGTCGAGTTCGACACCACCTCCCCCAAATTCGCCGACTACGCCGAGCCGGGTCGGCTCGTCACCGGCGATTGGCTTCAGGAACGCCTCGGTCAGCCGGGCCTGGTCGTCGTCGAATCCGATGAAGACGTGCTCCTCTACGAGGTCGGTCACATCCCGGGCGCGGTCAAGGTCGACTGGCACACCGAGCTGAACGACCCGGTCGTGCGCGACTACGTCGACGGAGAGGGCTTCGCGGAGCTGCTGAGCCGCAAGGGCATCTCGCGCGACGACACCGTCGTCATCTACGGCGACAAGAACAACTGGTGGGCCGCGTACGCCCTGTGGGTGTTCTCGCTCTTCGGCCATGAAGACGTGCGCCTGCTCGACGGCGGACGTGACAAGTGGATCGGCGAGGGGCGTCCGGTCACGACCGACAAGACGGTCGTCAAGCCCACCGACTACCCCGTGGTCGAGCGCGACGACTCCCTCCTGCGCGCATACAAAGACGACGTGCTCGCGCACCTCGGCAACCCGCTCATCGATGTGCGCTCCCCCGAGGAGTACTCCGGCGAGCGCACCACCGCGCCCGCCTATCCCGAAGAGGGCGCGCTCCGCGCGGGCCACATCCCGAGCGCCCAGAGCGTGCCGTGGGGCAAGGCGGTCGCCGAGGACGGCGGGTTCAAGTCGCGCGCGGAGCTGGATGCCATCTACCGCGACGGAGCCGGACTGGCCGACGGCGACAAGATCGTGGCGTACTGCCGCATCGGCGAGCGCTCGAGCCACACCTGGTTCGTGCTGAAGCACCTGCTCGGCTTCGAGGACGTGCGCAACTACGACGGGTCGTGGACCGAGTGGGGCAGTGCCGTGCGCGTGCCGATCGTCGCGGGGTCGGAGCCGGGCGAGGTGCCCGCGCGCTGACCGCGGTCGTCGCGGGCGTGGGAAGATGACGGAGATGTCCGACAACGCCCTCCCCGCCCGCCTCGCCGAGATCCGCGAGGAGTTCCTCGAGCTCGACGAGCCCGACCGGTTGCAGTTGCTGCTGGAGTTCTCGCAGGAGCTGCCGGCGGTGCCGGCCGAGTACGCCGACCACCCCGAGATGCGTGAACGCGTCGTCGAGTGCCAGTCGCCGGTGTACATCATCGTCACGGTCGACGCCGACGACCGCGTCGCGATGCACGCGACCGCGCCCGCCGAGGCGCCGACCACGCGCGGGTTCGCGAGCATCCTGTCGCAGGGGCTCACCGGGCTGAGCGCCGATGAGATGCTGGCCGTGCCCGACGACTTCCCGCAGAGCATCGGGTTGACGCGCGCGGTGAGTCCGCTGCGCATCGCGGGGATGACGGGCATGCTGATGCGCGCGAAGCGTCAGGTGCGCGCGAAGCGCGCCGGCTGAGACCCGCCGTACGCGTGCGCTCGGCGAGCGCACGGGGAGGTGTTCAGTCCTCGGGATCGCCGACCGCGAGGCCCTGGGCGCGCACCCACGAGCGGATGGCATCCGTCCACCGCATCTCGTCGTAGTTCCACAGCTTCGTGTGGCGTGCCACCTCGAAGGTCTCCATGGTGACGAGGTCGGGCCGCGCGGCGGCTAGGGCGTGCGAAGCGTCGGCGGGGACGAACCCGTCGTCGTCGCTGTGCAGCAGGAGCACCGGATGCCGCAACTCGGCCGCCCGGGCGACCCCATCGAGGCGGTCGAGCGGAATGGGTTCGCCGCTGCCGAGCAGGGCGGCGCCCCAGGTCGACCCGATGAGGTGCTGGGCGAGGCCGAACACCGGTGCGGGCAGGCGCATCAGACGCCCCTGATAGGCGAGGACGGTGCGCCAGTCGACGACGGGCGAGTCGAGCACGAGACCGGCGATGATGTCGCCGTGCGGCGAGTCGAACGCCGCCTGCAGGGCCAGGGCTCCGCCCATCGACCAGCCCATCACGATGACGCGGCGCGCGCCGTGCGCGCGGGCGTAATCGATCGCGGCATCCAGGTCGCGCCACTCCGTCGCCCCGAGCGCATACGTGCCGGTGGCGCTCGGCGCGGCCTCGCCGTCGTTGCGGTACGACACGACCAGGCTCGTGATGCCGAGGTCGTGGAAGACGGGGACGGCCCGCAGCGTCTCGGCGCGCGTCGTGCCGCGACCGTGCACCTGTATGCCCCACACGTCGGTGTCGGCGGGTGCCGGGAACTCCCAGGCGGGGCAGGCGCCGACCAGGGTGTCGATCGTCACGGAACGCACGGGGAGGTGCAGGTCTTCCGGCTGGTCGTAGTACCAGCCGCTGAACGCGGCCTCGGGCGCCAGGTCGCCGTCGGCGGGCACGTGCGTCAGCAGCTTGCGGGTGACGGTCGTCGCGTCGCTGCCGACGATGGACCCCACCCGCAGGTAGTCGACGCTCCCCACGGTGAAGAGGCCGTACCGGCCGGGCAATTCGGTGTCGGGGGTGCGGTCGAGGGTGATCGTCTGCGCCGCCGCATCGACCGAGGCGATGCGCACGTTCGGAACCCGATCGGCGGGCGTGACCACGGTGCGGGCGACGCGCAGCGACACCGCGGCGAGGGCGGCCGAGGAGAGCCCGAGAGCGAGGGAGAGGGAGGACAGGGCGAGGCGCACACCGGCGACCGTGCGCCGCGATGCGCGCGGACCCGCGGCGCGCCTGGGAGCGTTCATCGTGGCCTCACTCTAGTCTGTGGCCGTGACTGACCAGCGCCCCGGGGACGCCGCCAGCCCCTTCGTGCGCGCGGGCGACGAGGTGCGCGCGACGATGTTCCGCGACGATCTGGTCGTGCGCGAGATCGCCTCCCCCGCGGGACTGGCGCCCTTCTCACTCGCGCTGGCCGGCGATGTGCGGCCCGAGGAGCACGCGACGGATTCGCCCTTCGGCACCGGGCGTTTCATCCTGTTGCACGACCCCGAGGAGCCCGAGCCGTGGGGTGGGGCGTGGCGCATCGTCTGCTTCGCGCAGGCACCGCTCGAGCCCGAGATCGGCATCGACCCGCTGCTCGCCGACGTCGCGTGGTCGTGGCTCATCGACGCCCTCGACTCGCGCGGCGCGGAGCGCCACTCGGAGTCGGGCACCGCTACCAAGACCCTCTCGACCGGCTTCGGCGCCCTCGCCGCGCAGGGCGAGGGGTCGCAGATCGAACTTCGCGCGTCATGGACGCCGCGCGGTCCCTTCCGCCCGCACCTCGAGGCGTGGGCGGAGCTTGTGTGCATGCTCGCCGGCCTCCCCCCGGGGTCGGAGGGTGTTGCCGTGTTCGGAGCCCGGAGGCCCACGCGTGGTTGAGTACATCGTCATCGAGGATGCCGCGGGGCTGAGCTCCGCGTGCGAGAGTCTGGCGGCGGGCACGGGTCCCGTGGCCGTCGACGTCGAACGGGCGTCGGGTTTCCGCTACTCGCAGCGGGCCTACCTGATCCAGGTGTTCCGCCGCGGCGCCGGAGTGTTCCTCTTCGACCCGTCCACCATCGACGACTTCGCGCCCCTGCAAGCGGCGATCGGCGATGCGGAGTGGGTGTTCCACGCGGCGAGCCAGGATCTCCCGTCGCTGCGGGAACGGGGTCTCGAGCCCCCGCACATCTTCGACACCGAGTTGGGCTCGCGCCTGTTGGGTCACGAGCGCGTCGGCCTCGGGGCCGTGGTGGAGCACACGCTCGGCATCACGCTGGCCAAGGCGCACTCGGCCGCCGACTGGTCGACGCGTCCGCTTCCGGCATCCTGGCTCGAGTACGCCGCTCTCGACGTCGAGCACCTGATCGACGTGCGCGACGTGCTGGTCGCCGAGCTCGAGGAGCAGCAGAAGACCGAGTTCGCCCGCCAGGAGTTCCAGGCGGTGCTCGAGCGTCTGCCCAAGCCCGCGCGTGAAGACCCGTGGCGCCGCCTCAGCGGCCTGCACTCGGTGCGCGGTCGACGATCGCTCGCCATCGCCCGCTCGCTCTGGCAGGCGCGCGAAGACTTCGCGCGGGAGCAGGACATCGCCCCCGGGCGACTCGTACCCGATCGCGCTCTGGTCGCCGCCGTGATGGCCGACCCGGCGACCAAGCAGGCCCTCGCGGGCATCAAGGAGTTCAACGGCCGAGCGAGCCGGACGCAGCTCGACCGGTGGTGGAACGCCATCGTCGCCGGGCGCGAGGCGACCGAGCTGCCCGCCGACCGGGTGCCGAGCGATACGCTTCCCCCTCCCCGCGCGTGGGTCGATCGCAACCCCGATGCCGACCGCCGTCTGAAGGCGGCGCGTCCGGCCGTCGAGGAGCGCGCCGAAGCGCTGCACATGCCGACCGAGAACCTGCTCACTCCCGAGACGTTGCGCCGCGTGGCGTGGACTCCCCCCGCCGAGCTCACGGCCGACGCCGTCGGCGCGGCGCTGGCGGAGTGGGGTGCTCGACCTTGGCAGATTGATCAGACCGCACAGGTGATCGCCGATAGCTTTGTAGCTTCCCTCAACACGGAAGACGACGTCCCCGTCGCGGATTCGTAGGTTCGGACAACCGATTCTCGGGCGCCGAACCGCCTTCCTAGGCTGGGGGTCATCCCAAACAATGGAGGCAGAGTGGCCGAGATGACGGACGTCTTCTTCGTCGACGGAATGCGTACCCCCTTCGGGCGCGCCGGCGAAAAAGGCATGTACTGGAACACGCGTGCCGACGATCTGGTGGTCAAGGCCATCATCGGGTTGATGGAGCGCAACGGCGACGTGCCGAAGGACCGGATCGACGACGTGGCCATCGCCGCCACCTCGCAGACCGGTGACCAGGGGCTGACCCTGGGACGCACGGCGGCGATCCTCGCGGGTCTGCCGATGACGGTGCCCGGCTTCGCGGTCGAGCGCATGTGTGCGGGGGCCATGACGAGCGTCACCACCATGGGTGCCTCGATCGGCGTCGGCATGTACGACCTCGCCCTCGCGGGCGGCGTGGAGCACATGGGCCGCCACCCCATCGGCGCAGGCGCCGACCCCAACCCCCGCTTCGTCGCCGAGAAGCTCGTCGACCCGGGCGCGCTCAACATGGGCGTGACGGCCGAGCGCATCCACGACCGCTTCCCCCACCTGACCAAGGACCGCGCCGACCGCTTCGGCGTCGCCAGCCAGCACAAGGTGCAAGCCGCCTACGAGGCCGGCAAGATCCAGCCCGACCTCGTCTCTGTCGCGGTGAAGAACGCCGAGGGCGCGTGGGGACTCGCGACTGAAGACGAGGGCCGCCGACCCGAGACCACCCTCGAGGGACTCGCGACGCTCAAAACACCGTTCCGCCCGCACGGACGGGTCACCGCGGCCACGTCGTCGCCGCTGACCGATGGCGCGACCATCAGCCTGCTCGCCGGTTCCGGTGCCGTGAAAGAACTCGGCCTCGCTCCGAAGATGCGCATGGTCTCGTTCGCCTTCGCCGGCGTCGAGCCCGAGATCATGGGCATCGGACCCATCCCCTCGACCGAGAAGGCGCTCAAGAAGGCCGGGCTCACGATCGATGACATCGGTCTGTTCGAGCTCAACGAAGCCTTCGCCATCCAGGTGATCTCGCTGCTCGATCACTTCGGCATCGCCGACGACGACCTACGCGTGAACCCGTGGGGCGGCGCCATCGCCCTGGGCCACCCGCTCGCGGCATCCGGAGTCCGTCTCATGATCCAGCTGGCCGCTCAGTTCGCCGAGCGTCCCGACGTGCGCTACGGCCTCACCGCCATGTGCGTGGGACTCGGTCAGGGGGGCTCGGTCATCTGGGAGAACCCGTTCTTCGACGGAAAGAAGAAGCGCAAGTGACCGACTACGCCGCCATCGACTTCTCGCCCCTCGACGCCCTCACCGGCGACGAGGTCGTGACCCACTCCCCCGTCCGCGACGTGCGCCTGCCCTCGGGTAACGTGCTCGCCCTGGTCACGCTCGACAACGGTCGCGACCACACCCGTCCCAACACCCTGGGGCCGGCGACGCTCGCCGAGCTCGGGCGCACGCTCGAGACGCTGAAGAGCCGGGCCGCGGCCGGCGAGATCCACGCCGTCGCCATCACGGGCAAGCAGTACATCCTCGCGGCCGGCGCCGATCTGTCCGACGTGGCGAAGCTGCCCTCGAAAGACGTCGCCCGCCTGATCGCCCAGCGCGGACATCAGGTGATCGGCTCGCTCTCCGAGCTGGGCGTGCCCTCGTTCGCCTTCGTGAACGGCCTCGCTCTGGGCGGCGGTCTCGAGATCGCGCTGAACTCGACGTATCGCACGGTCGACGCCTCGGCCGCGGCGGTGGCCCTTCCCGAGGTGTTCCTCGGCATCATCCCCGGCTGGGGCGGCGCCTACCTGCTGCCGAACCTGATCGGCATCGAGAACGCGCTCGAGGTCGTCATCTCGAACCCGCTCAAGCAGAACCGCATGCTCAAGCCGCAGCAGGCTTTCGACCTCGGGATCATGGATGCCATCTTCCCGGCGGCCTCGTACCTAGAGGACTCGCTGCGGTGGGCCGACGGCGTGCTCACGGGCCGGGTGAAGGTCGAGCGCAAGAACGAGCCGGGCAAGCTCGAGCGCCTGACCAAGTGGCCCATCGCGATCAAGATGGCCCGCGGCATGCTCGAGTCCAAGATCGGCACCGTGCCCCGCTCCCCCTACGTCGCGCTCGACTTGCTCGACAAGGCCAAGAGCGGCACGAGGGCCGAGGGCTTCGCCCGCGAAGACGAAGCTCTCGCCGACCTCATCACGGGCGACCAGTTCGCGGCATCCATGTACGCCTTCGACCTCGTGCAGAAGCGCGCGAAGCGTCCGGTCGGGGCCCCCGACAAGGCGCTCGCGAAGAAGGTCACCCAGGTCGGCGTCATCGGCGCCGGTCTCATGGCGTCGCAGTTCGCGCTGCTGTTCGTGCGCAAGCTCCGGGTTCCCGTGATCATCACCGACCTCGACCAGGGGCGCGTCGACAAGGGCGTGGCATCCATCCGCGAAGAGATCGGCAAGCTCGAAGCCAAGGGCCGCCTCGACGGCGACACCGCCAACCAGCTGCGCGCCCTCGTGCACGGCACGACCGACCGCTCGGAGTTCGCCGACTGCGACTTCGTCATCGAGGCGGTGTTCGAAGAGGTCGGGGTCAAGCAGGAGGTGTTCTCGGCCATCGAGAAGATCGTCGCCGACGACGTGATCCTCGCCACGAACACCTCGTCGCTCTCGGTGGCCGAGATCGGTTCGGTGCTGCAGAACCCCGAGCGTCTCGTCGGTTTCCACTTCTTCAACCCCGTCGCGGTGATGCCGCTCATCGAGGTCGTGAAGACGGATGCCACGAGTGACGCCGCCCTGTCGACGGCGTTCGTCGTCGCGAAGGGCCTGGGCAAGAACGCGGTGCTCACCGCCGATGCACCCGGCTTCGTCGTGAACCGTCTGCTGGCGAAGGTCATGGGCGAGGCCGCACGCGCGGTCTACGAGGGCACCCCGATCGCGACGGTCGAGAAGGCGTTCGCACCTCTCGGCCTGCCGATGGGGCCGTTCCAGCTCATCGACCTCGTGGGATGGAAGGTCGCCGCCCACGTGCAGGACACGATGGCGCACGCGTTCCCCGACCGCTTCTTCTCGTCGGCGAACTTCCACGAGCTCGCCGCGCTCCCGGAGGTCGTCGAGAAGGACAAGGGCGGTCGCGTGACCGGCTGGACGAAGGCCGCGCAGAAGGTTCTCGTCACCGGGAAGACGCCGGTCGCGCCCGAGACGATCCTCGCCCGCGTGCAGGACGGCCTCGCACAGGAGATCAAGATCATGCTCGACGAGGGCGTGGTGCCCGAGGTCGAAGACATCGACCTGTGCCTCATCCTCGGCGCCGGATGGCCGTTCATCGACGGCGGCGCCTCGCCGTACCTCGATCGAGAGGGAGCGTCGGATCGCGCCTTCGGCGACACGTTCCACCACCCGCCCATTCGCGGCATCGGAGCCTGACGCACCACAGCGGCGCCGTCCCCGAGGGGGCGGCGCCGCTGTCGTACCCGCGGAGCGAGGCGTCGTCTCGGGGCGTGCAGCGTCGTGGGAACGACCCGCACAACGGGATCAGGCCGGAACCCGTGCGGTCCGGCCTGACCTCAGCCCGTCACGAGGCCAGCGTCACAGGGTCGGCGTCACGGGCGCGACTTCTCCCAGTCGAACGTGGGGATCGACCCGGTGGGCGTCTGCCGGGCCATGGGGATGCGGGTGCCGAGCACCTGGGCCACCACGTCGTGGGCGATCTTCGACGCCGTGAGCCCGGCATCCTCGAGGATCTGCTCGCGCGTCGCGTGGTCGATGAAGGCGTCGGGGATGCCGAGTTCGTCGACCGCCGTGTCGACGCCGGCCTCGCGGAGCACCTGACGCACACGGGTGCCGACTCCGCCGACTCGGATGCCGTCCTCGATCGTGATCACCAGACGGTGCGTACGGGCGAGTTCGACGATCGAGGGCTGCACCGGGATTGCCCAGCGGGGATCGATCACCGTCGCGCCGATGCCCTGCGCGCGAAGCCGCTCGGCGACCTCCATCGCCAGGTGCACCATCGGGCCGATGCCGACGAGCAGCACATCTTCTGACGAGCCGCGTGCGAGCACGTCGACGCCGTCGGAGAGACGCTCGATCGCATCGAGGTCGTCGGGGATCTTGCCCTTCGGGTACCGCACGACGGTGGGGGCGTCTTCGACGGCGGTCGCCTCGCGGAACTCCTCGCGCAGACGGCTCGCGTCGCGCGGCGCGGCGATGCGGATGCCCGGGACGAGTTGCAGCATCGCGAGATCCCAGATGCCGTGGTGGCTGGGGCCGTCGGGACCCGTCACGCCGGCACGGTCGAGAACGAACGTCACCCCCGCCTTGTGCAGGGCGACGTCCATCATGACCTGGTCGAACGCACGGTTCATGAAGGTGGCGTAGATCGCCACGACGGGGTGCAGGCCGCCGAAGGCGAGACCGGCGGCCGAGGCGACGGCGTGCTGTTCGGCGATGCCGACGTCGTAGACGCGTTCGGGGAACCGCTCGGCGAACTGCTGCAGCCCGGTCGGCCGCAGCATCGCGGCCGTCATGGCGATGACGTCGTCGCGCTCGGCACCGACGGCCACGAGTTCCTCGGCGAAGACGTCGGTCCACTGCGGGCCACCGCCCGAGCTGACGGCCTCGCCGGTGATCGGGTCGATCTTGCCCACCGCGTGGAACTGGTCGGCGGTGTCGCTGAGTGCCGGGGCGTATCCGCTGCCCTTGTCGGTGATCGCGTGGACGATGACGGGAGCGCCGTACGACTTGGCCAGCTCGAGCGTCTCGATCAGCACGTCGAAGTCGTGCCCGTCGACCGGGCCCAGGTACTTGATGTCGAGG
The DNA here is from genome assembly GCF_014839445.1 of Microbacterium sp. CFBP 13617. Lineage (NCBI taxonomy): Bacteria > Bacillati > Actinomycetota > Actinomycetes > Micrococcales > Microbacteriaceae > Microbacterium > Microbacterium sp. CFBP 13617. The sequence continues at coordinate 245,150 of NZ_JACYNW010000002.1, forward strand.
TTGCTGTACAGCGCCTCGTTGTTCGTGAAGCGCGAGAGGAACCCGTGCGTGCCGCCGCGGACGCCGCGGTACACGGCGCGAGCCGCGGGGCCTAGGCGCCGGAACAGCGTGTCGGAGCCTCGGTGGAGCGTGCGGTAGGCGTCGTTCGTGCGGACACGGTTGAGGTAGCGCGCCATGCCGCCGATGGTCGGGGCGTAGGAGCGCCCGTTGTCGTTGACGACGATGACGAGGTTGCGGTCGTTGTCGTCGCTGATGTTGTTCAGCGCCTCCCACGTCATGCCGCCCGTGAGCGCGCCGTCTCCGACGACGGCGACCACATGACGATCGGTGCGTCCGGTGCGCGAGAACGCGCGCGAGACCCCGTCTGCCCAGCTCAGCGAGCTCGACGCGTGCGAGGACTCGACGACGTCGTGCTCGCTCTCGGAGCGCTGCGGATACCCGGCCAATCCCCCGCGCGAGCGGAGGTTGGCGAAGTCCTGACGCCCGGTGAGCATCTTGTGGACGTACGACTGATGACCGGTGTCGAAGATGATGGGATCGGCGGGCGAGTCGAACACCTTGTGCAGGGCGATCGTCAGTTCGACGACGCCCAGGTTCGGACCGAGGTGGCCGCCGGTGCGCGAGACGTTCTCGACGAGGAACGACCGGACCTCAGCGGCCAGCTGACGCAGCTGCGCGGGGCCCAGGTCGTCGAGGTCACGGGGACCGTGAATGCCGGGTAGGAGAGCCATGCGACTCCTCTCGTGCGGTAGACGCAGTGGTGCGAATACCTGTCGATTCTAGTCTCGGGGGGCCGGTCGGGCCCGGCAACGCCTTGCGATCACGGTCGTTTCGTGGTCGCCGCAAACGCCGCGTGCCCCGGGAGCGAGGCCCCCGGGGCACGACGGTGCGGGTGTGTCAGACCAGCGAACGCAGCACGTACTGCAGGATGCCGCCGTTGCGGTAGTAGTCGGCCTCACCGGGGGTGTCGATGCGCACGACCGCGTCGAACTCGATCGGCTGCTTGCCCTCGGGAGAGAACTCGCTCGGGGTCGCGATGACCTTGACCGTCTTGGGCGTGACGCCCTCGTTGAGCTGTTCGAGGCCCTCGATCGAGACGATCTCGGTGCCGTCGAGACCCAGGGTCTTCCAGCTCTCGCCGGCGGGGAACTGCAGCGGGACGACGCCCATGCCGATGAGGTTCGAGCGGTGGATGCGCTCGAAGCTCTCGGTGATGACGGCCTTCACGCCGAGGAGGTTCGTGCCCTTGGCCGCCCAGTCACGCGACGAGCCGGAGCCGTACTCCTTGCCACCGAAGATGACGAGCGGGGTGCCCTGCTCCTGGTAGTTCATGCAGGCGTCGTAGATGAACGTCTGCGGGCCACCGGCCTGGGTGAAGTCGCGCGTGTAGCTGCCCTCGATGATCTGACCGTCGTTGACGGCGGCGACCAGTTCGTTCTTCAGGCGGATGTTCGCGAACGTGCCACGGATCATGATCTCGTGGTTGCCGCGGCGCGAGCCGTAGGAGTTGAAGTCCTTCTGCGCGACACCGTGGTCCATCAGGTACTGCGCGGCGGGCGTGCCCGCCTTGATGTTGCCGGCCGGGCTGATGTGGTCGGTGGTGACCGAGTCGCCGAGCGTCGCCATGACGCGCGCGCCACTGATGTCGCGCACGGCGTCGGGCTCCATGGTCATGCCCTCGAAGTACGGAGCCTTGCGCACGTAGGTCGAGTCGGCGTCCCACTCGAAGGTCGGGCCGGTCGGGGTGGGCAGGTTCTTCCAGCGCTCGTCACCCTCGAAGACGGTGGCGTACTGGGTGATGAACTGCTCACGCGAGATCGACGCGTCGATGATCGACTGCACCTGGTCGGGGGCCGGCCAGATGTCCTTCAGGAAGACGTCTTCGCCGTTTTGGTCGGTGCCGAGCGCGTCGGTCTCGAAGTCGAAGTTCATCGAGCCGGCCAGCGCGTAGGCGACCACCAGCGGCGGCGAGGCCAGGTAGTTCATCTTCACGTCGGGGCTGATGCGACCCTCGAAGTTGCGGTTGCCCGAGAGCACCGCGGTGACCGCCAGGTCGTGCTCGTTGACGGCCGTGGAGACCTCTTCGATGAGCGGACCCGAGTTGCCGATGCAGATCGTGCAGCCGTAGCCGACGGTGTAGAAGCCGAGGCCCTCGAGCGACTTGTCGAGGCCCGACTTCTCGTAGTAGTCGGTGACGACCTTCGAGCCCGGTCCGAGCGTCGTCTTGACCCACGGCTTGCGCTTGAGGCCCTTGTCGACGGCGTTCTTGGCGAGCAGGCCCGCCGCGATCATGACCGAGGGGTTCGAGGTGTTGGTGCACGACGTGATGGCGGCGAGGGTGACGGCGCCGTTGTCGAGCAGGTACGACTGCCCGTCGGGCGTCGTCACGCGCACCGGGTTCGAGGCGTTGACGGGGTGCCCCGACGAGATGAGCACCTCGCTGTCGGTGACGTCTTCCTCTTCTTCGCCGGGGACCGAACCGGGGTCGGAGGCGGGGAAGGTGCCGTCGACCTCGAGGTCGACGATCGAGTCCGAGACCGACGCGTCGGCGTAGTTCAGGATGTCCTTCTCGAACTGCGACTTCGCCTCGGACAGCAGGATGCGGTCCTGCGGGCGCTTCGGGCCCGCGATCGAGGGGACGACGGTCGAGAGGTCGAGCTCGATGAACTCGCTGAACGACAGTTCGCGCGACGGGTCGTGCCACAGCTTCTGCTCTTTGGCGTACGCCTCGACCAGGTCGACGGTCTGCTCGTCGCGGCCGGTGAGGCGCAGGTACTCGAGGGTGACGTCGTCGATGGGGAACATGGCGGCCGTCGAGCCGAACTCGGGGCTCATGTTGCCGATGGTGGCGCGGTTGGCCAGCGGCACCGAGGCGACGCCCTCGCCGTAGAACTCGACGAACTTGCCGACGACGCCGTGCTTGCGCAGCATGTCGGTGATGGTGAGCACGACGTCGGTCGCGGTGACCCCGGCGGGGATCTCACCGGTGAGCTTGAAGCCGACGACGCGCGGGATGAGCATCGACACGGGCTGGCCGAGCATGGCCGCCTCGGCCTCGATGCCGCCGACGCCCCAGCCGAGCACGCCCAGGCCGTTGACCATCGTGGTGTGCGAGTCGGTGCCGACGCAGGTGTCGGGGTACGCGCGCAGCACGCCGTCGACGGTGCGGTCGTAGACGACCTTGGCCAGGTGCTCGATGTTGACCTGGTGCACGATGCCGGTTCCCGGGGGGACGACCTTGAAGTCGTCGAAGGCCGTCTGGCCCCAGCGGAGGAACTGGTACCGCTCGCCGTTGCGCTCGTACTCGATCTCGACGTTGCGCTCGAGGGCGTTCTCGCTGCCGAACAGGTCGGCGATGACCGAGTGGTCGATGACCATCTCGGCGGGCGAGAGCGGGTTGATCTTGTTGGGGTCGCCGCCCAGGGCGGTGACGGCCTCGCGCATGGTGGCGAGGTCGACGATGCAGGGCACACCGGTGAAGTCCTGCATGACCACGCGTGCCGGCGTGAACTGGATCTCGGTGTCGGGGTCGGCCGTGGGGACCCACGAACCGAGCGCCTGGATCTGCTCCTTGGTGACGTTCGCGCCATCCTCGGTGCGGAGCAGGTTCTCGAGCAGCACCTTGAGGCTGAACGGGAGCTTCTCGTAACCGGCGACCGTGTCGATGCGGAAGATCTCGTAGTCGGTGCTGCCGACCGTCAGGGTGCTCTTGGCACCGAAGCTGTCAACCGTGGACACGATCGTCTCCTTCGTCGGCGAATGCGCAGGCGTAGACCCGCAGTTTCCCATCTTCCCCGCGCGGAGACGTCGATGCCAGGAAGGTCGACCTAACCGTCTGGGGCGACGGATTTATCTTGATGTCAAGATATTATCAGGACTCTCGGCGAGGAGTGAGAGCGCGCACCACGAGCCACGTCACGGCAAGCATCGGGGCGAACAGAGGCAGGCCCATGACGATCTTCAGCGTGCCGAGCGCGGTCACGTCGCCGGCGAAGTACAGCGGAAGCTGCACGATCAGGCGCGCCGCGAACAGCGCCGCCCAGGCGATCGAGAGCCAGGTGTAGGCCCGACGCTTGCGGCGGTCCGCGCGCCAGGCCGTGCCCTCGCCCAGCAGGTAGCCCGCCGCGAGGCCGATGAGCGGCCAGCCGATGAGGGCCGAGACCAGGAAGGCCGTGCCGTACGCGCCGTTCGTGAAGAACCCGAGCACGAAGTTGTCCTGACCGCGGCCCGTCACCAGGGCCAGGATCGCGGCGCCCGCGGTGGCGAGCAGACCCCCGATGGCGGCGCTGGGCGGAGACTTCGCGATGAGGCGCGCCAGCGTGAAGACCACGGCGAGACCCACCGACACCCCGAGGCTCACCCAGAGGTTGCCCTGGCGCGTCTCGGGATCGATCGTGACCGTGAACAGCACGACGAACGCCAGCGACGGCAGCACCGATTCCAGGATGCCGCGCCACCCGCCCATCGCCGACCACACGGCAGCGCCGGTGGAGCTGTGCTTCGCGGGGTCGAGGCCCGCGCGACGCGCGGCGTTCCCCAGCGCGGCTCCGACGCTGTCTGCGGCCGAGGGCGGCTCGAGGGGGACGCGGGCGTCGTCGTGCGCCGGGCGCGGCGAGTCGTCGCTCATGCGGTGCCGGGGGTCGCCGGCATCCGGAGGGGGATCAGATCGCGCGGCGGCATGGGCGAGGTGCCCCGCACCACGACGATCGAGCGGAAAAGGTCTTCGACGGCAGCGGCGGCCGCGACGTCGGAGGTCGCGGCTCCCCCGATCACCCCGCGCAGGAACCAGCGCGGGCCGTCGACGCCGACGAAGCGGGCCAGACGCTTGGCCGAGCCGTCGGCGCCGGCCATGACGGGCACCTCGGCGAGCAGCTCGGGACCCAGCGGGCCCTCGCGCTCCTCGACGCGGCCGCCCTGCTGCTTGACCTGCTGTCGGATCTGCTCGCGCGTCTCTTCCCAGAGGCCGCTGGTGCGCGGGGCCGCGAAGGGCTGCACCTGCAGGGTGGACTCGGAGTAGTCGAGGCCCACGGCCACGATGCGCTTGGTCTGCTCCTCGACCTCGAGGCGCAGGTTGAGTCCTTCGCGCGGGAGGATCTTGATGCCGCCCAGGTCGATGTAGGGGCGTACCGGGTTCGCTTCGGATTCGTCGAAGGGGCCGGCGCTGTCGCGATCGGCCGGGGCGCTCTTGGCCGCCGTGACGACCTCGGTTCCGGGCTGGTCTGTGCCGGGCTGGTCGTTGTCGGTCATCGTGTGCTCCCTTGAAGGCTCTGGTATCCGCTCGATCCGAAACCGCCGTCGCCGCGCACGCTGTCGGGAAGTTCGTCGACGGGGACGAAGCGCACGGGCGGGACGGGCATCACGATGAGCTGGGCGATGCGGTCTCCGACCGCGATGTCATAGGCCTCGTCGAGGTCGGTGTTCAGCAGGGCCACCTTGATCTCGCCGCGGTACCCGGCGTCGATCGTGCCCGGGGAGTTGAGGACGGTGATGCCGTGCTTCGCAGCGAGCCCGCTGCGGGGCACCACGAAGGCCGCGTGGCCCTCGGGGAGGGCGATGCGCACGCCGGTGGACACCAGCGCACGGCGCCCGGGTTGCAGGCGCACGGCCTCGGCGGCGATCAGGTCGGCACCGGCGTCGCCGGGGTGGGCGAAGACCGGGGGCTCGGATGCGACAATTGGGACGTCCACCGTTTCGGTCACCCCACGAGGGTAATGCAGAAGAGGGGGTGCGGCATCCGCACCGCAGCCGACTATCGAGAGCGTCTGAGCCCGTCGCTCTGGGCGCTCGTCGCCGCCGCCGTGTGCGGCCCCATGGCCGCCCTGGTGTTCTCGCCGCTCGACACCACGCTGGCCCTGTTCATCGGGCTCCTGGTGTCGGTGGCGATCGTGGTGGGTCTCGTCGCCATCTCCCCCGTCGTCGAGATCCGCGACGGCGAGTTGCGCGCAGGTCGCGGCCACATCCCGGTGGAGTTCTTGGGGACCCCCGTCGGCGTGGCCGCCGAAGAGGCGCGCACGGCCCGCGGGAGTGGTCTCGACCACCGGGCCTGGCACGTCATCCGGGGTGGTGTCGACGGTGTCGTCACGATTCCCGTGACCGACCCCGACGATCCAACCCCGTCGTGGGTGGTGTCCACCCGCACGCCGGATCGCCTGGTGGCGGCGATCCAGCGTGCTCAGGTCAGGCTGCGCACTCCAGGCAGATGAAGCCGGGGCCGCTCTCTTCTGCGATCTGGGAGCGGTGCTTCACGAGGAAGCAGTTCATGCAGGTGAACTCGTCTTCCTGAGCGGGGAGAACGACGACATCGAGCTCGATGTCGGAGAGGTCGGCGCCGGGCAGTTCGAAGCCCGAAGGGTTGTCGGCGTCCTCGTTGTCGATCGACCCCGACGCCTTGTCGGGCACGCGCTCCTTGAGGGCCTCGATCGACTCGCTGTCGTCCTCGGTCTTGCGCGGTGCGTCGTAATCCGTTGCCATGCGTGCAGGTCTCTACTTCCAGTGTTTTGTGGTGCTGTGCCCCATCGGGTGCCCGATCGGGCGGCCATAGTTTGCATGACCCGACCTCGATAAGCAAATGCTCGGGGGACGGGTTGCGTATTGGGCGAGGCGTGAAACTCGCGGCGCGCCCGCGATATTCCCGGAACCACGCGGCGAGCGTGTCAGCATGGGCCTCGACCGCAGATCGGAGGGGTGTTTCGCATGGAACAGCTCAAAGTCATCGGCACCGAGGACGACGTCCTCGTCGTCGCGACTCAGGCGGGCGAGCGCTTCGCGCTGCCGCTCGACGACGTGCTGCGCGCCGAGGCGCGCCGCGCCCGTCGTGATCGCAGCGACGACGACCGTGCCCCGCGCCCCAGCCCCCGCGAGATCCAGGCGCACATCCGCGCCGGGATGTCGGCCCGCGAGGTGGCCACCCTGCTGAACGCCCGCGTCGAAGACGTCGAGCGTTTCGAGCGCCCGGTCCTCGCCGAGCGCGAGCACGTCGTCGGTCAGGCCCTGGCCGTCCCGGTGCTGCTCGGCGGTGCCCTCGAGCACGACGCCCCCATCACCTTCGGTGCGGCCGTGCGCGCCAAGCTCGGCGAGGCCGGTGCCTCGGCGGAGCGCTGGACCAGCTGGAAAGAGGGTTCGAGCTGGCTGGTGAAGCTCGAGTTCACGGCCAACGGCATCGACCACGACGCGCGGTGGGGCTTCGACCCGCGCCGCAGCAGCCTGTCGCCGCAGAACGCCGACGCCATCCAGCTCTCGCGGCAGGGGTCGCTCCCCGAGGGACTCATCCCGCGCCTCCGAGCCCTCGACACCGTCTCGAAGGACGACTCGCGTTTCGACAGCGGGTCCTTCGGTCCCCGTCGCCTCGACATCGAGGACGAGCCGGGAGTCGAAGGCACCGGCCCCATCGCCCCCGCCGTGCAGGCCGCGGCCATCAATCGCGCTCCCGACGCCCCGGTCGCCTCGTCGGAGACGGCCGACCTGCTCGAGGCCCTGCGCCGTCGTCGTGGGCAGAGGGAACCGCTCCCCGGCATGACCGAGAGCGAGCCGTCTCCCGAGCGGCGTCCGTCGGGCCCCCCGGTGTCGCTGTTCGACGCGGTCGAGCCGACGCCGTCCACCGACGCGGACTCCCCCGCCGACCCGGATCGTTCGTCTTCGTCGTCGGCGGATTCCGCGCGGCGCACCAAGGGGCGCCCGTCGATGCCGTCGTGGGACGAGATCGTGTTCGGGGCGCGCACCGACGAGAGCTGACGCTCTCACCCCCGCCCCGCACGCGGATGGTGCGCGGGCGGATGCCGGGACCCCGCCCGCGCGAGACGGCTCAGGCGAAGGCGCCGAGGCGCATCAGCGGCACCGTGCGTTCCTCTTCGGTCAGCGAGCCGTGCTGGCCGATCATGCGCTGGGGTCGCTTGTCGGCCTCGCGGTCGTCGTAGTAGGCGAAGCGCCCGCGCGCCGCGACGACGACATCGCCGATCCGCTCCCGTACCTCGTCGTCGACCCGACCGAACAGGCCCGCCTCGATCGCCTCGTCGCGGGTCAGCACCCAGGCGCGCGACGCCTCGCGGGCCTTCCAGGCCGCAGCCACGGCATCCGCTCGCCCCTCGTCGGCGTAGAGGTGCAGCATGCGGGGTTCGCCCCCGACCAGGTCGACGCCGTCGAGCAGCTCGTCGCCGTCGCGCAGCAGCACGTGCTTGTGCGCGGGGACGTCCACCATGCCGTGGTCGGCGGTCACGAGCACGCCGGTGCCCGCGTCGATCGACTCGCCGAGGCGGCGGGCGGCGGCATCCACCGTCTCGAGCGCGTCGGTCCAGCGATCCGACTCCCAGCCGTCGCGGTGGCCCGCCGTGTCGAGTTCCGGGGCGTAGAGGTACACCAGGGCTCCGGCATGCCGGGCCGCCAGGTCGGCCGCGAGGCGCACGCGTTCGTCGATGTCGTTCGACGAGACGAGCTCGGCGCCACGGAGCGTCGCTTCGGTGAAGCCGGTTCCGGCGTAGGCCGGGCGCGACACGACGAAGCACGGGTGCCCCGCGTCGACGCGCTGCTCGAGCAGGGGCCGGCTGCGCTGCCACGTGTGCGGATCGAGGCCGTCGGTCTCCCAGCCGTGCAACTGGTTGGGGGCGGTGCGCGTGCCCGGGACGCGGGCGCGGTAGCCCACGATGCCGTGCACACCGGGGTCGGTGCCGGTCAGCAGACTCGTCAGGGCGGCGGCGGTGGTCGAGGGGAACACCGTGCGCGCGACGTCGCGACGCCCGCCCGCCGACGACAGGAAGCGCGCGTGTCCGCGACGCGCGGCGAGGTTGTGGCTGCCCAGGCCGTCGACGACGAACACGATCGCACTGCGCGCGGGGGCGAGCCAGTCGGACTCCCCCGACAACGCGGCGATGGTCTGCGTCACCACACCGGTGAGGCTCCGGGAGCGCGGCGGGTCCGCCGGTAGGCTGAGTGACATCGGAGCAAGTCTTCCACACGGCTCCGATCCCCGTCCGATCCGGACGCCCGCCCGACCCGAGGCCTCCTCTATGCCCGATTCCCGTTCCTCCGCCCCCGTGACCGAGCGCATCGAAGACGTCGATGTCTCCACCGAGATGCAGGGGTCCTTCCTCGAGTACGCCTACTCGGTCATCTACTCGCGTGCCCTTCCCGACGCGCGTGACGGGTTGAAGCCCGTGCAGCGGCGCATCCTGTACCAGATGGCCGAGATGGGCCTCCGGCCCGACCGCGGGCACGTGAAGAGCGCCCGTGTCGTGGGCGAGGTGATGGGAAAGCTGCACCCCCACGGCGACGCCCCGATCTACGACGCGCTCGTGCGCCTCGCGCAGGCGTTCTCGCTGCGCGTGCCGCTGGTCGACGGTCACGGCAATTTCGGTTCGCTCGACGACGGCCCCGCAGCCCCCCGTTACACCGAGGCCCGTCTGGCCGCGGCCGCCCTGGCGCTGACCGAGAACCTCGACGAGGACGTCGTCGACTTCATCCCCAACTACGACGGCCAGTTCCAGCAGCCCGAGGTGCTGCCCGCCGCCTTCCCGAACCTGCTCGTGAACGGCGCGACCGGCATCGCGGTCGGCATGGCGACCAACATGGCGCCCCACAACCTCGTCGAGGTCGTGGGGGCGGCCACGCACCTGCTGCAGAATCCGGATGCCACGGTCGAGGAGCTCATGGAGTTCGTCCCGGGCCCCGATCTCCCCTCGGGGGGGATCATCGTGGGCTTGGACGGCATCAAGGACGCCTACACGAACGGCCGCGGCAGCTTCCGCACCCGGGCGAAGGCGTCGATCGAGTCGCTCGGCCCCCGGCGTACGGGCATCGTCTTCACCGAGCTGCCCTACCTGGTCGGACCCGAGCGGGTCATCGAGAAGATCAAAGACGCCGTGCAGGCGAAGAAGCTCACCGGCATCGCCGATGTGACCGACCTCACCGACCGCAACCACGGTCTGCGCCTGGTCGTGGGCATCAAGACCGGTTTCGACCCGAAGGCCGTGCTCGAGCAGCTGTACCGGTTGACCCCCCTCGAGGACTCGTTCGGCATCAACAACGTCGCCCTCGTCGACGGTCAGCCGCAGACGCTGGGGCTGCGCGACATGCTGCGCGTGTACATCGAGCACCGCATCCGGGTGGTCACGCGCCGCAGCGAGTACCGCCTGGCGCGCAAGCGCGAACGCCTGCACCTGGTCGAGGGCCTGCTGATCGCGATCCTCGACATCGACGAGGTCATCCAGGTCATCCGCTCCTCGGACGACGGCGACCAGGCTCGAACCAAGCTGCGGGAGGTCTTCGACCTCTCACATCTGCAGGCCGAGTACATCCTCGAGCTGCGCCTGCGGCGCCTGACGAAGTTCTCGCGCATCGAGCTCGAGGCCGAGCGCGATCAGTTGCACGCCGAGATCGCCGCGCTGGTCGAACTGCTCGGCAGCGAGACGCTCCTGCGACAGTTGGTCGCGACCGAACTCGATGCCGCCGCCGAGGCGTACGGCACGCCCCGGCGCACGATGCTGCTCAACGGCGGGCCCGTGCAACCCCGGTCGGCCCGTGCTGCCGCAGCCGCCGCCGCCGACCTGCAGATCGCCGACGCCCCGTGCCGCGTCTACCTCTCGTCGACCGGTCGCATGGTGCGCGCCGAGCTCATCGCCGACGCGCCCGCCGGCGGGGTGGTGCCCCCGGCTCGTCGGTCCAAGCACGACGCGATCCGCTCGTCGGTCGACACGACCACGCGTGGCGACATCGGTGCCGTGACCTCGGCGGGGCGCCTGGTGCGTTTCTCTCCCGTCGACCTTCCCTCGGTCCCGGCCAACGCCGTGCAGGTGGCCGCCGGCACGAAGGTGGAGCAGTACCTCACCCTCGCCAAGGGCGAGACGGTGGTCGCACTCGTCCCCCTCGTCGGGGGCCCCATGATCGCACTGGGCACCGCGCAGGGCGTGGTCAAGCGCGTCGCCGCGAGCGAGCTGGGAACCAAGCCCGACATCGAGATCATCTCGCTGCGCGACGGTGACCGCGTCGTCGGCGCCGCACCCGCGGGAGACAACGCCGAGCTCGTCTTCGTCGCGAGCGACGCGCAGTTGCTGCGTTTCGAAGCCTCGTCGGTGCGCCCGCAGGGCCGTTCCGCGGGGGGCATGGCCGGCATCCGGCTCGCGGACGGCGCCCACGTCATCGCCTTCGCGGTCGTGGGGGCGTCAGCGTTCGACGCGGTCGTCGTCACCGTCGCGGGTTCTTCGGCCGCCCTGCCCGGCACCGATGCGGGCAGCGCGAAGGTCTCGGCGTTCACCGAGTACCCGGCGAAGGGCCGTGCCACCGGTGGCGTGCGCGCGCAGCGCCTGCTACGGGGCGAAGACGCCCTCGTGCTGGCCTGGGTCGGCACCGATCCCCGCGCCGTCGGCGCCGATGGTGCCGTGCGGGCTCTGCCCGAGGCGGGCGCGAAGCGCGACGCGTCGGGTCAGCCGCTCGACGCCGTCATCGGCGCGATCGGCACCGCCATCCGCTGACGCGCGCCGACGGCGCCGCGCCGCACGGCGCGCGCCGTCTGGTCCACGACGGGCCGACGAAGCGTCGTCCGACACTCAGACGTCGATGCGCTCCCGTGCCAGGCGGTCGCTCGACTCGATGATGAACTCCCGGCGCGGAGCGACGTCGCTGCCCATGAGCAGGTCGAAGACCTCGGCTGCCTGCTCGATGTGCTCGGCATGAACACGGCGCAGCATGCGGCCCGCCCGGTCCATGGTCGTGGTCGCGAGCTGGTCGGCATCCATCTCGCCGAGGCCCTTGTACCGCTGCACGGGCTCCTGCCAGCGCTTGTTGCTGCGCTTGAGCTTCGTCAGTAGGGCGTGGAGCTCCTGCTCGCTGTAGGTGTAGATCGTCTCGTTGGGCTTGGTACCCGGATTCATGACGACGACGCGGTGCAGGGGCGGCACCGCCGCGTAGACGCGGCCCTCTTCGACGAGCGGTCGCATGTACCGGAAGAAGAGCGTCAGCAGCAGGGTGCGGATGTGCGCCCCGTCGACGTCGGCGTCGCTCATGAGGATGATCTTGCCGTAGCGCGCGGCGCTCAGGTCGAACGAGCGCCCGGAGCCCGCGCCGATCACCTGGATGATCGAGGCGCACTCGGCGTTCGACAGCATGTCGCTGATCGATGCCTTCTGCGTGTTCAGGATCTTGCCGCGGATCGGCAGCAGCGCCTGGTATTCGCTGTTGCGGGCGAGCTTCGCCGTTCCCAGGGCCGAGTCGCCCTCGACGATGAACAACTCGGAATCGTTGACGTCGTTCGATCGGCAGTCGACGAGCTTCGCGGGCAGCGACGACGATTCGAGGGCGTTCTTGCGGCGCTGGGTCTCTTTGTGCGTGCGCGCCGAGATGCGGGCCTTCATCTCGGAGACGATCTTCTCGAGCAGCTGGGCCGTCTGCGCCTTGTCGTCGCGCTTGGGCGAGGCGAAGAGCGCCGTGAGCTCCTGGGTGACGACGGATGCCACGATCTGTCGCACCGCGGGGGTGCCGAGCACCTCTTTGGTCTGGCCTTCGAACTGCGGCTCGGGCAGGCGCACCGTGAGCACGGCCGTGAGACCGGCGAGCAGATCGTCTTTCTCGACCTTGTCGTTGCCCACCTTGAGCTTGCGCGCATTCTGTTCGACCTGCGCGCGCAGCACCTTCATCAGGCCCTGTTCGAAGCCCTGCTGGTGCGTGCCGCCCTTGGGCGTCGAGATGATGTTCACGAAGGACCGGCTGGTGGTGTCGTAACCGGTGCCCCAGCGCACGGCGATGTCGACTTCGCACGCGCGCTCGACCTCGGTGGGGACCATGGAGCCGCCGGGCTGCAGCACGGGGACGGTCTCGGTGAACGACCCGGTCCCCGTCAGCCGCCAGATGTCGGTGACCGCGGCGTCGGGGGCGAGGAACTCGGCGAACTCCGAGATGCCGCCGTCGAAGCGGTAACTGGTCTCGACGCGTTCTTCGGCACGATCGTCGAGCACCACGATCTCGAGGCCCGGCACGAGGAAGGCCGTCTGGCGCACGCGCTGCACGAGATCATCGAGGCCGAAGGCCGCGTCTTTGGTGAAGATCTGCCGATCCGCCCAGTACCGGATGCGGGTTCCGGTCACCCCGCGCGGGGCTTTGCCGATGACCCGCAGCTCGCTGCTGCGCTCGAACGGAGTGAAGGCCGAGTCGGGAGTGTCGCCCGCGAACCGGCCCGGTTCGCCGCGGTGGAACGACATCGCGTAGGTCTTGCCGGCGCGGTCGACCTCGACGTCGAGTCGTTCCGACAGCGCGTTCACGACCGAGGCGCCGACGCCGTGGAGTCCCCCCGAGGCCGCGTACGAGCCGCCGCCGAACTTTCCTCCGGCGTGCAGCTTGGTGAAGACCACCTCGACGCCCGTGAGACCGGTACGCGGTTCGACGTCGACGGGGATGCCACGTGCCCGGTCGCGCACCTCGACACTGCCGTCGGCGTGCAGCACGATGTCGATGCGCGAGCCGTGGCCGGCAAGGGCTTCGTCGACGGAGTTGTCGATGATCTCCCACAGGCAGTGCATGAGGCCCCGGGAGTCGGTCGAGCCGATGTACATACCCGGGCGCTTGCGCACGGCTTCGAGGCCCTCGAGGACCTGCAGATGATGGGCGGAGTACTCGGACGTCACGATCTCCCAGCGTAATCGGGGCCGCCGACATCGCTTGCAGACACACAGCGAGGTCGGGTCGTCGTACGCGCACAGCGAAATGTGATCACGCCGCGGCATAGGGGAAACATCCGCGTGGTTGTATATGGGGACTCGCCCAACGACCACTGAGGAGGGCACCCGAGATGACCACCACGACTGCACCCGAAGCGTCAGCCGTCCTCGACCACCGCCTGACGGCGGCTGATCGCTGCGACTCGTGCGGAGCGCAGGCCTACATCGCCGCCGAGGTGAACGGCAGCGAACTGCTGTTCTGTGCGCACCACGGCCGCAAGTACGAAGAGAAGCTCCGCAGCATCGCCACCTCGTGGCACGACGAGACCGCGCGTCTCACCGCCGCCGACTGAGCCGGTACGTCGAAACGGGCCCCGCACCACTCCTCCGGGAGTGGGACGGGGCCCGTTTCGCGTTCGCGGTCGCTGGCGTCAGTCGCGAGTTCAGCGCCCGTCGGCGTCGTAGACCCGGGGAAGGCTCGGCGAGACGCGGAGGGCGATCTCTTCGCCGATCGTGTCGATGAGCTCGGCGAGGTCGGTCGCGCTGCTGCGGGCTCCCCGACCGAAGATCACGATCTCGTCACCGGGTGCCGCGTCATCCCACGGCGCGAGGACGGTCTCGGTCGGGCGGATCGCCTCGACCCGGCGGGGGCCCCCGGGAGTGTCGACGTCGAAGCGGGCGGCCAGGGTGCAGGGAAGGCCGTGCAGGCTGCCGACGTCGAGGTGGACGCCCGCCGTGTCGACGGTCGTCACCGTCGCCGTGAGACGGGCGATGGGCTCGATACCGAGGTCCGTCTCGCTCGGGCCGCCGGCGGGACGGATGCCGTACGAGAACGCCCCCACCCGCACGAGGTCTTCGCGGAACTCCCCGCGTGCGAATCCGGCCGCGCTGGCGGCGAGGTGCGAGAAGCGGGGGTCGAGGCCGGCGGAGCGCGCCTGATCGCGCGCGGCGAGGAACAGGGCACGGGCGTCGTCGTCGTCGGCATCCGAGGCCTCGGAGATGTGCGACCAGATCCCCTCGAGCACGGCGCGTCCGGAATCGACCAGCGCGGCGGTGCGCGCGAGGGCTCCCTGCCACCGCTCGGGTCGGATGCCGTTGCGATGCAGCCCCGTGTCGATCTTGAGGTGCACGCGCGCCGGGCGGTCCGCCGCAAGACGCGCGAGGTCGTCGAGGAGGGCCTCGTCGCCGAGTCCGAGGTCGAGGTCGGCCGCGATGCCCGTGGCCAGGTCGTCGGCTCCCCCGATGAGCCAGACGAAGATGCGCGCGTCCGGGCCGGCGATCGCGCGCACCGCGGCGCCGGTGACGACGTCGAACGCACCGAACCAGCGGACGCCCTCCTCGCCCGCGCGCCGCACGATCCGCTCGAGCCCGTGGGCGTAGGCATCGTCCTTCACGACGAGCATGGGGACGGCGGGGGCGACGGCCTCGCGCACGCGGCGCAGGTTGCGGGCGAAGGCGTCGAGGTCGACGCGGTAGACGGCACTCACGCGGCCACCCTGCGGTCCGCCCGGGCGCCGACGATCGCGACGATCTCCGCGGCGGTGAGGCCGGTGGCATCCGTCCACTCCGCGAGCGACGGGTGGCCGTCGGCCGGGTCGCCGAAGAAGACCACCTCGGCCCCCCGGGCGACGGGGGCGTCTTCGACGTCGACGACGCAGACGTCCATGGCCACGCGGCCGACGATGCGGTGACGGCGCCCGTCGATGGCGACGGTCACCGCGTTGCCGAGCGAGCGCACGACGCCCTGGGCATAGCCGCCGGTGACCAGAGCGATGGTCGTGTCGTGGGGGGCGCGGTGCGTGTACCCGTACGAGACGCCCTCCCCGCGCAACAGGGGCTTGGAGCCGAGGGAGCGTCCGCGCAGCGACAGCACCGGGCGCGCGTGCGAGCCGGGCAGGCCGAACAGGATTGCGGCGTCGAGGGCGGCGGCATCCATGTCGAGATCGGACAGCACGGAGTCCACCCACGCCGCGCCGTGCCCCCAGCCGTCGGCCGTAAAGACGTCGTCGGCGCCGGAGGCCGCACCGGCCGCGAGGGCGAGGGGCGCGTTGGCGCGCAGAGCGGACTCCGATACGAGGGCCACGGGCGCGACTCCCCCGGCCGCGGGCGTGCGGGCAGGGAGCGTGGAGGTCACACATCTAGACTAACGGGGTCCTTCTCCCCCGATCCCGGAGCGTGCATGCCTACCCAGGGCTTCTCCCCCGTCACCCGCCTCCGCTACCTCGCCGGACGCGCCCGCCGCATCGACGTCGGCTCGGTGGTCGAGCGTGCCAAAGAAGCCGCGGAGCAGCACGGCAAGTCGCTGCCGCTCGTGGTCGCCGACATGCTCTTCCAGGCCGGTGTGAAGAACGTCGGCTTCCAGGACTACATCGATTACGACTTCGCGATCCTGACGCCCGCCGAGCGCGAGACGTACATGACGCACCCCGTGTCGAATCAGATCTCGCAGAAATACGACCACCCCGACTACCGCGGGATCTTCCAGGACAAGGTCGAGTTCGACCGTCGGTTCAGCGATTTCCTGCGCCGTGAATGGATGGTCGTGGATGCCGACAACGCCGACGCCCTGAAGGCGTTCACCGAGCGTCTGGGCACCATCGTCACCAAGGAGCCGGTCGGCCAGGCCGGGACCGGCGTGCACCGCTATCACGCGACCGAGGTCGAGGACTGGAGCGCCTTCCACCGGGGCCTGCTCGAGCGCGGGGAGATCCTCGTCGAAGAGGTCATCCGCCAGCACGACGATCTCGCCGCGGTCTGCCCCGGCACGGTGAACACCACGCGCGTCACGGCGTTCTTCGACGGGTCGACCACGCACATCCTCGCGATGGCGCAGAAGTTCGGCCGGGGAGCCGTGAGCGACCAGATGACCTTCGGCGGCTTCTACACGATGCTGGACGAGAACGGCCACGCGCTCGGCGCCGGCTACGACTCGCACGGGCACGTGCACGAACTGCACCCCGACTCGGGAGCCCGCATCGCCGACTTCCAGCTGCCGATGATCGACGAGGTGAAGGCGTTCGTCGACCAGGTCGCACGCGTCGTGCCGCAGGTGCAGTACGTGGGCTGGGACATCGTCGTCGGTCCCGACGGCCCCGTGCTCGTCGAGGGCAACTGGGGTGCCGGCGTGTACGAGAACAAGCCGAGCGTCACCGGGATCCGCACCGGTCACAAGCCGCGCTACCGCGCCGCGATCGGTTTCTGACACCGGACATCGAGAAGGCCCGCTCCCGTGAGGGGGCGGGCCTTCGGTGTGTGATCGCGCGCCGGTGGTGCAGGAGTTGTGCCGCACGGACGACGAAAAGCCCGCTCCGAGACCGGAGCGGGCTTTCGACGGGTGGTGTCAGCTGTGGCGCACGATGCCCAGCGGGGTGGACTCGTGTCCCTGGCCCAGCGGGTTGTCCTTGAGGATCGCGACGAGACGCTTCTCGCCGGCCTTGTCCATCGTCGAGCCGAGGATGTTGCCCCCCAGGTCGTTGATGTCGACCACGGCGACCTGCAGGTCGACGCCGAGCAGCGACTTCAGGTGAGCGGCGACCTCGCGCGGGCGCTCCGGACCGAGCACCACGGCCTGGTTGTACGGCGGGATCGTTCCCTTGGTGGGGCCGTCGATCGCGCGGGCCTTGTCGCCGGCGATGCGGTAGAAGTCGCCCTTCCGGCCGAACGCCTTGGTCACGGCCGAGACGGCCGCGGCGAACAGGATGCGCGGGGTACCGCACTCGCGCAGCGCCATCTCCATGGTCTCGGGCATGCCGAGACCGATGCCGTAGGGCGTGCGGGTGACGTACTTCGACAGGAACAGCGCGAGCTTGCGCGGCGTGATCGTGTCGAGCTTGTACGACCGGCCCTGCGTGATCGCGACGATCTTCTCGGTGACGAACAGCAGGTCGCCCGGCTGCACGGCATCCTTCGCGTACTCCAGGACGAAAGCGTCGAGGTCGTCTCCCGGCATGACGACCCGCGTGCGGATCGGGATGCGGGCGTACGAGGTGCCCTCGACGGTAACGGTGAGCGCCTTGCCGGCGTTGGCCTCGCCGCTCATTCGAGGTAGTCCCGAAGCGACTGCGAGCGGCTCGGGTGACGCAGCTTGGCCATCGTCTTCGACTCGATCTGGCGGATGCGCTCGCGCGTGACGCCGAACGTGTCGCCGATCTGGTCGAGCGTCTTGGGCTGACCGTCGCCGAGGCCGAAGCGCATGCGGATGACACCCGCTTCACGCTCGCTGAGCGAGTCGAGGAGGGACTCGAGCTGACGCTGCAGCATCGTGAAGCCCACGGCGTCGGCGGGGACGACGGCCTCGGTGTCCTCGATGAGGTCACCGAACTCGCTGTCGCCGTCTTCACCGAGGGGCGTGTGCAACGAGATCGGCTCGCGGCCGTACTTCTGCACCTCGATGACCTTCTCGGGGGTCATGTCGAGCTCACGGCTGAGTTCTTCGGGCGTGGGTTCGCGACCGAGGTCCTGCAGCATCTGACGCTGGACACGCGCGAGCTTGTTGATGACCTCGACCATGTGCACCGGGATGCGGATGGTGCGGGCCTGGTCGGCCATGGCGCGCGTGATGGCCTGACGGATCCACCAGGTGGCGTAGGTCGAGAACTTGAAGCCCTTGGTGTAGTCGAACTTCTCGACCGCACGGATCAGGCCCAGGTTGCCCTCCTGGATGAGGTCGAGGAACTGCATGCCGCGACCGGTGTAGCGCTTCGCGAGCGACACCACCAGGCGCAGGTTGGCGCCCAGCAGGTGGCTCTTGGCGCGCTGACCGTCACGAGCGACCCACTGCAGGTCGAGTCCGACCTGGTTGGTCTTCTCGGCGGCCGACATGTTCGACAGCTTCTCTTCGGCGAAGAGACCCGCCTCGATGCGCATCGCGAGCTCGACCTCTTCGGCCGCGTTCAGCAGCGGGACTTTACCGATCTGCTTCAGGTAGTCCTTGACGGGGTCGGCGGTGGCGCCGGTGATCTGCGCGGAGTAGACGGGGACGTCGTCTTCGTCGCTCGACGAGATGACGATGGCGCCGGTCGGCAGCGCTTCGGCGGGAGCCTTCGGGCTCTCGTCGTCGTCGTCGGTGTCGTCGTCGGACTTCTTCGTCGCGGTCTTGGCCGCTTCGGTTTCGGTGTCGTCGCTGTCGTCGACCTCGACCTCGACATCGCCCTCGTCTTCGACCTCTTCGTCTTCTTCGAGGTCGTCGTCTTTCTTCGCCTTGGTCTTGGCCTTCGCGGGCGTCGCCTTGGCCTTGGCGGGGGCCTTCTTGGCGGGAGCCTTCTTCGCGGTCGTCGTCGTCGACGCCGTCACGGTCTCCTCGGAGTTCGCGAGCTCGGCGTCCTTCACACTCTTGGAGCGGGTCTTGGTCGTCGTGACTGCCACGTTTCGCCTTTCACCGGGAACGTACGCTGCACGGCCGCCGGTCGTTCTCGGACACTAGTAAGACCCTTGTCAAGTCCCGAACCGAGGAGCGGGGGCTCCTGGTCCGGTTGACAACGGGTCAGGTTCTTCATTGTCTCACATCCCCCGCCCGGGACTTGACGTGGGCCGGGGATCTATGCGTAGACAACGCCACGCACGCGGCGATCATTCCCCGGGGGGCCAATCGTCGGCGCGTACGGTCCGGCGATGCGTCGACCGTCGGGGAACCCGACCGCAGGCCGGGCGGGTGCGGCGCCGCCTGGACGACGGCGTCGGCGGGTCAGCCCAGGCGACCGCGGCGGTCGTCGTCTCCGGGGCGGGTGGCCAGGAATCTCTCGAGCTCGGCCGCCAACTCGTCGGCGCTCGGCAGATCGCCGGTGTGGATGATCGGCGTGGCCGACGTCGATCCGGCCATGTAGGCGTCGTAGCGCTCTTCGAGGTTCTCGAGCATGCGGGTGAGCTCGTCGCTCCCCTCGACCTGTTCGGAGACCTTGCCGAGGAACTCGCGGTTCTCTTCGCGCAGCACCTCTCCCGAGAAGACGAGCCCGGTCGCGACCGTCAGGCTGTCGAGGGCCGCGAGGGCTGCCGCGGGGTACTCGGTGTCACCGAGATAGTGCGGAACCAGAAGGGCGAAGCCGGCGACCTTGGCGCCGGCCTCGGCGAAGCGGAATTCGAGCAGGTGACCGACGGTCGAGGGAACCTGGGTGTGCGGACGCCAGACCGAGTGCGCCTCGGCCAGGTCTGAGCGCGTGCCGCTGACCGTCGTGCCGATCGGGCGCGTGTGCGGAACCGGCATGGGGATGGCGTGCACCCAGGTGATCGACGAGACCTGCAGCCCGGCGGAGAGCTCGAGGACCGTCTCGGAGAACGACTCCCAGAGGAAGTCGGGCTCGTATCCGGCCAGCAGCAGGAACGGGTGCCCCAGCGAGTCGTGGGCCAGCGACAACTCGAGCTTCGACGGGCGGTAGTCGGTGAGGTGGTCCTCGACGAAGGTGATGAGGGGGCGCCGCGCACGGTAATCGAGCAGCATGTCGTTGTCGAAGACGTAGAGCGGGTTGGGCTCGAGGTCGGCGCGGAAGTACTCGACGAGCCGGGTCACGGCCCCACCGGCGTCGGTGAAGCCGGTCAGGGCGATCACCAGCGGCAGGCCCGACGGCACGGGCGGCGCGGCGGGGGCGCGGTCGTACAGCGGGGCGATGTGGGGCATGGATCCACTCTACGAGCCGTCTCGGATGCGCCGGGCGACGGAGCGTCCCGCTGCTAGCGAACACGCGCGAACCTAGGATGGAGCCCATGCCCTTTCCCTCCGTGGCGCATACCGACGCCCCCGTCCGTGACATCCCCTCCGATGCGATTCTGCTGATCGCCGCCACCGTTTCGGAGGGGTCCCCCGATCCCGACGGGTGGGACGGCCTCGGTGCCGCTCTCTCGGCCGTGGGTTTCACCGGCGCCGTCGGATCGTTCCAGCGCGTGCACGTCCCCGGTGTGACGACGCCGGTCGCGGTCGTCGGCGCCGGTGCCACGCCGGATGCCGCTGCGCTCCGCGACGCGGCCGGCACGGGCCTTCGTCAGCTCACGGGCTTCGAACACGTCGCGGTCGCCTCGCTGGTGCCCGCGCCCTGGCGGGCCCTCGCCGAGGGTGCGGCGCTCGGCGGTTACCGGTTCGCCGCGTACAAGAAGAAGGCGCCGAAGCCGCGCGCCTCGCGCGTGACGGTCTCGACGGCCGAGGCTCCCTCCGAGGCCGACACGGCCGCGGTGTCCGCCATCTCCGGCGCCGTGGCGCTGGTCAAAGACCTGGTCACCACGCCCGCCGAATGGCTCGGGCCCGCCGACTTCGCGGACGCCGTCGTCGAGGCCGTCGCCGGCCTCCCGGTCGAGGTCGAGGTGCTCGACGAGGTGGCCCTGCGCGAGGGCGGCTTCGGCGGCATCCTGGGCGTCGGCCAGGGGTCCGACCGGCCGCCGCGCATGGTGCGCCTCGATTACTCCCCCGCCGGTGCCGAGCGTCATGTCGCGCTCGTCGGCAAGGGGATCACCTTCGACACCGGTGGACTGTCGCTGAAGCCCCCGGCCTCGATGGTCGGCATGAAGTACGACATGTGCGGCGCGGCGACCGTTCTGGCCGTCCTCAAGGCCGCGGCCGAGATGCAGCTGCCCGTCCGTGTGAGCGCGTGGCTGTGTATCGCCGACAACATGCCGTCGGGTCGCGCGATCCGCCCCGGTGACGTGCTGCGCACTCTCGACGGCACGACGGTCGAGGTGCTGAACACCGACGCCGAGGGCCGTCTGGTCCTCGCCGACGGTCTGGCTGCTGCCAGCCGCGAGAACCCCGATCTCATCGTCGACGTCGCGACCTTGACGGGGGCCATCACCGTGGCCCTCGGCAACCGGCACACCGGCGTGATGGGCGACGACGAGGCCGTGGCCACGTACCTCGCCGCCGCGGGCCGCGTGGCCGAGCTCGCGTGGCAGCTTCCGCTGCCCGACCACATGGTCGACGACCTGGACTCCCCCATCGCCGATCTGCAGAACGCGAAGATCGGCGATCCCGCCGGTGGGTCGCTATTCGCCGGCCTCTTCTTGCGCCACTTCGTCGGTCGCGTCTCGGACGCCGCCGACGCCGCCCGCATCCCCTGGGTGCACCTCGACATCGCCGGTGTGGGCATGAACAAGTCGGCGCCGTTCGGGTTCACCGACAAGGGCGTCACGGGCGCCACGGTCCGTTCGCTGGTCGAGATGCTCGCCTCGGACGCCGCACGATGACCGAGGTCACCGCCGACGTCGTCGTGCTGGGTGGAGGCAGTGGCGGTTACGCCGCGGCCCTGCGCCTCGCCGAGCTCGGCAAGGACGTCGTGCTCGTCGAGAAGGACAAGCTCGGCGGAACGTGCCTGCACCGCGGGTGCATTCCGACGAAGGCGCTCCTGCACGCCGCGGAGGTCGCTGACGCGGCGCGCGGCGCGGCATCCATCGGTGTCGAGGTCACCCTCGCGGGCATCGATCCGCTGCGCGTGCGCGCGTATCGCGAAGGCATCGTCGCGAAGAAGTTCAAGGGCCTCGAGGGGCTCGTGTCGGCGCGCGGGATCCGGGTCGTCCACGGCGAGGGCACGCTCGTCGAGGGTCCGGCCGTCCGCGTCGGCGACGACGTGTACCACGGAACCGACGTCATTCTCGCGACGGGCTCGTACAGCCGAAGCCTGCCGGGGCTCGAGGTCGGCGGGCGCGTGCTCACGAGCGAGCAGGCTCTCGACCTCGACGTGATCCCCGAGCGGGTCGTCGTGCTCGGCGGGGGCGTCATCGGCGTCGAGTTCGCGAGCGTGTGGCGCTCGTTCGGCGTCGAGGTGACGATCGTCGAGGCGCTCGAGCACCTGCTCCCCGCTGAAGACGTGGCCTCGAGCAAAGCCCTGGAGCGCGCGTTCCGCAAACGCGGCATCGCCTTCCAGCTCGGTCGGCGTTTCACCTCGCTCGCCTCGACCTCCGACGCGGTCACCGTCACGCTCGACGACGGTTCCGACCTCGTTGCGGACTACGTGCTGGTCGCCGTGGGTCGCGGGCCCGTCACAGCGGACCTCGGCTACGAGGAGGCCGGCGTCGTGCTGGACCGCGGGTTCGTCACGACCGATGAGCGCCTTCGCACGGCGGCTGCGCACGTGTGGGCGGTCGGCGACATCGTCCCCGGCCTCCAGCTGGCCCATCGCGGGTTCCAGCAGGGCATCTTCGTCGCGGAGGAGATCGCGGGCCTCTCGCCGGTTCTCGTCCCCGACGTCGACGTGCCGCGGGTCGCCTATTCGCACCCCGAGGTGGCCTCGGTCGGCCTCACCGAAGCGCAGGCGCAGGATCGTTACGGATCCGAGGCCGTCCGTGCCTACGAGTACAACCTCGCCGGCAACGGGCGCAGTGAGATCATCGGCACGTCGGGCATCGTCAAGATCGTCCGACGCGTGGACGGGCCCGTCGTCGGCGCCCATCTGGTGGGCGACCGCGTCGGTGAATTGATCTCCGAAGCGCAGCTCGCCGTCGGCTGGGAAGCGCATCCCGAAGACATCGCACCGTTCATCCACGCCCACCCCACCCAGAGCGAGGCGCTCGGCGAGGCCTTCCTGGCCCTCGCCGGCAAGCCCCTGCACGCACTCTGACCACAAACCGGTCACTAAGCTAGGTACCGCATCCGGTACGAAGGAGACATATCCATGAGCACTTCCGTCGTCCTCCCCGCTCTCGGCGAGAGCGTCACCGAGGGAACGGTCACCCGCTGGCTCAAGCAGGTCGGTGACACCGTCCAGGAGGACGAGGGTCTGCTGGAGATCTCGACCGACAAGGTCGACACCGAGATCCCGTCGCCCGTCTCGGGCGTCATCGAGGAGATCCTGGTCCAGGAAGACGAGACCGTCGAGGTCGGCGCCATCCTCGCCAAGATCGGCGACGGTTCCGGCTCCGCGTCGTCGGACGACGCTCCCGAGGCCGCCCCCGCCGAGCCTGAGCAGGCCCCCGTCGAAGAGGCCGCGCCGGCCGCGGCACCCGCCGTCGAGCAGCCCGCCGCAGAGGCGGCGCCCGCCGCATCCGCAGACTCGACCGAGGTGAAGCTCCCCGAACTGGGTGAGAGCGTCACCGAGGGCACCGTCACCCGTTGGCTGAAGGCGGTCGGCGATGACGTCGCCGTCGACGAGCCGCTGCTCGAGATCTCGACCGACAAGGTCGACACCGAGATCCCCTCCCCCGTCGCCGGCACGCTGCAGGAGATCCTGGTGCAGGAAGACGAGACGGTGAACGTCGGCGCGGCGCTCGCCCGCATCGGCAGCGGCGCCGCCCCGGCCGCGGAGCCCGAGGCCCCCGCGCAGCCCGCTGCCGAAGAGAAGCCCGCCGCCGAAGAGAAGCCCGCCGAGCAGCCGGCTCCCGCCGCGCCCGAGAAGCCCGCTCCCGCCGCGGAGAAGCCGGCCGAGAAGCCCGCTCCGGCCGCGGAGAAGCCTGCCCCGCAGGCCTCGGCGTCGTCGAACGACGACGTCACGTACGTGACGCCGCTCGTGCGTCGCCTCGCCCAGCAGCAGGGCGTCGACCTGACCTCGGTCAAGGGCAGCGGTGTCGGTGGACGAATCCGCAAGGAAGACGTCCTCAAGGCTGCCGAGGCGGCCAAGGCCGCTCCCGCGGCAGCTCCCGCCGCCGCGCCTGCTGCCGCTCCGGCTCCCGTCGAGGCCTCGCCGCTGCGCGGAACCACCCAGAAGATGTCGCGTCTGCGCAAGGTCATCGCCGAGCGTGCCGTGGCGTCGATGCAGGCGACCGCGCAGCTCACGACCGTGGTCGAGGTGGACGTCACCAAGCTGTCGTCGCTCCGCGACCGCATGAAGGGCGAGTTCCAGCAGAAGACGGGCGACAAGCTGTCGTTCCTGCCGTTCTTCGCGATCGCTGCGGTCGAGGCGCTCAAGGCGTTCCCGATCATCAACTCCACCGTCGAGGGCGACGAGATCGTCTACCCGGCGCACGAGAACGTGTCGATCGCGGTCGACACCGAGCGCGGACTGCTCACGCCCGTCATCAAGGACGCCGGTGAGAAGAACATCGCCGAGCTCGCTCGCGAGATCGCCGACCTGGCTGCCCGCACGCGCGACAACAAGCTGAAGCCCGACGAGCTCGCCGGCGGCACGTTCACGCTGACCAACACCGGTTCGCGTGGGGCGCTGTTCGACACGCCCATCGTGTTCCTGCCGCAGTCGGCGATCCTCGGCCTCGGTGCCGTCGTGAAGAAGCCCGGCGTGGTGTCGGTCGACGGCAAGGACGCCTTCGCGGTGCGCTCCTACGTCTACCTCGCGCTGTCGTACGACCACCGCATCATCGACGGTGCTGACGCCGCCCGCTTCCTCGGCGCCGTCAAGGCGCGCCTCGAGGCTGCGCAGTTCGAGGGCGACCTCGGCATCTGACACCGCTGAACACCGGCTCATGATGGCTGGTCCGTGATCGTCTTGACGGTCCGGACCAGCCATCTGTCGTTTCTGCGCACGAGGGTGACGTACTGGGCGCTGCTGCTGTCGGAGACGCGCACGACGCTCACTCCTCCGAAGTCGTCCACCATCTGCACGGCGGTCGCATCCGTCACGGGGATCAGCGCGTCGCCCCGCGGGCTGCCGTGTTCCCACGTCTCGCTCTCGCAGTCCGTGTCGGCCTGACACTGCGCCGCGCGCTCAAGGGTGATGCGGGCGTTCTCTGCCACGTCGTCCGACAGGGGTACGCGGGAATCGACGGTGGGCGCAGCGGCCGCGGCGGGTGTCGCGGCGGCGCTGACGGCGGCGCCGGGGACGACGGAGGTCGATCCCGATCCGCCGTCTCCGGAGGGCATCAGTATGGAGACGCCGAGGACCAGCGCCGCGGCGCACACCCCCACGACCGTGAGACGCAGGGGCCGCGAGCCTCTCCAGCGTTGCGCGAGATCGCGCACGGCTGCCCACACGGCATCCGAGAGGTCGGCGTCGACGAGGGCGAGGATGCCTCCGGCCTTCGTCGGGAGCGTGGTCACGGCCTCCGCGGGCCGGTCCACGGGAGCCAGAGGGCCCAGGATCAGCGGCAACGGCGACGCGTGGCGGAACAGCCGTCGTTCCACCGCCTCCCACTCGCGGGGTGGTCGGGTCAGCACGCTCTCGCGAGCGGACTGCACGAGCTGACGGGTCGGAGCGTCGGGGATCACCGCAGCCAGCTCCGAAAGGCTCTCGGCCGTGGCGGCGATCGGATCTGCTCCGCCGTCGTCGAAGACCGCGGAGGGTCGCCCGGTGGCGCTCAGCCACCACCGCACGAGGTGTGCGGGGGGCTCCACCCGGCGGCATCCGCGGAGAAGTCCCACGGCGGCGGTGACCGCCTCACCCGGCGAGACGTCGACGGAGCTGCGGGCACGCCGCTGCAGGTAGGCGCCGAACGGTTCGACGAGGACGGGTGCGGCGGAGCTGCTCATGCCCCGATGGTGCTCGACCAGGCGGGCGCGGGGAGCAGGAAGAACGCCGAATCGGGGACGATCCGACGAATCAGGCCCCTGGGGAGGAAGGGCGAGCCGAAGGCGAAGATAAGATCGTTCCTATGGCCGCTCGCACTTCCACGCCCGAGAAGCGTCCGGGATTCTTCTCGCAGCTCCGCACCCTGTACACCTTCACGCAGAAGGAGTACCGCTGGCTGCCGTTCCTGCTGGCCGGCATCGTTCTGGTGGGCATCGCCCTCGGCGTCGTCATCGGATTCCTCATCCCGCCGCTCGCGGTGTGGAGCGTCATCCTGTGGGGCTTCACCGGTCTGCTCGCCGGCGTCCTGGCATCCATGATCACGATGACCCGCCTGTCGACGACGGCCATGTACAAGAAGATCGACGGCATGCCCGGTGCCACCGGTCACGTGCTGTCATCGTCGCTCGGACGCCACTGGCAGGCCTCGGACACCCCGGTCGGCGTGAACCCCCGCACCCAGGAGGCGCTGTACCGCGCCGTGGGACGCGGCGGAGTGGTTCTCATCGGTGAGGGTGCGCGCAGCCGCCTCACGCGCCTGGTCGGCGAGGAGCGAGGCCGTGTGCAGCGCGTCGCCTCCGGCGTTCCCGTGACGGTGTTCTACGTCGGACACGGTGAAGACGAGGTCGAGATCGCCAAGCTCGCCTCTGCCATCAAGGGTCTGCCCAAGAAGGTCGACCGCGCCACGATGGCGGCCGTCATCAAGCGCATCTCGTCGGTCTCCCCGGGACTGACGTCGCTCCCGATCCCGAAGGGCGTCGACCCGACCAAGATGCGCTCCCCGCGTCCTCGCTGACCCTCATGAGAAAGGCCCCCGCCACGGCGGGGGCCTTTCTCGTATCAGCTGCGGACGAGGATCGTGCCGACGGCCTTGTCGTGCAGGCCGCGCTGGTCGGAATCCCACACGACGGCCGGGATGATCAGCGCCAGCAGCACCGTGCGCACGATCGGGCGCCAGAGGCCCACCCATCCCCCGGATGCCAATTCCAGACGCATTCCCAGGAGTCGGTGCCCGGGGCTGCCGCCGATCAGCGGGATGAAGAGGATCTGCGCGACGAAGAAGATGAGGTTCGACGCGACCGGGTTCGCGAACGGGACGCCGGTGACGGCATCGGGCGTCGAGAAGAAGGCGAATCCGATCAGCCCCGCGGTGGCCACATCGATCAGCAGCGCCGCGATCCGGCGCCCCGGACGGGCGATCGAACCGCGACCCTCGCGGGGAAGGCCGAGCCGCTGGCCCGGATAGTCGTTCTCGGCAGGGACGCTCACGGACCCAGCGTAATCGGCACCGCGTAACATGCTCGAAACATGCGAGATATGACCGGGACACCGGTTCTGGGTATGGTCGAGGAGGCTGGGCGAAGCCCGCCGATCCCGAATGTTCTACCTCTGGAGTCTTCATGTTCAAAGATTCGTCCGAGGTGCTCACCTTCATCCAGGACGAGGACGTCAAGTTCCTCGACATCCGTTTCACGGATCTTCCTGGTGTGCAGCAGCACTTCAACATCCCCGCCTCGACCGTCGACGAGGAGTTCTTCACCGTCGGACAGCTGTTCGATGGCTCGTCGATCCGCGGGTTCGCGAACATCCACGAGTCCGACATGCAGCTCATCCCGGACGTGACGACGGCATACCTCGACCCGTTCCGCGAGGCGAAGACCCTCATCATGGTCTTCGACATCTACAACCCGCGTAACGGCGAGATCTACGGCAAGGACCCCCGTCAGGTCGCCAAGAAGGCCGAGAAGTACCTCGCCTCCACCGGCATCGCCGACACCGCGTTCTTCGCCCCCGAGGCCGAGTTCTACATCTTCGACGACGTCCGCTTCGAGGTGAAGCAGAACTCGAGCTTCTACTCGGTGGACTCCGAGGAAGGCGCCTGGAACACCGGCCGCGTCGAAGAGGGCGGCAACCTCGCCAACAAGACCCCGTACAAGGGCGGCTACTTCCCGGTTTCGCCGGTCGACAAGACCGCCGATCTGCGCGATGACATCACCCTCAAGCTGATCGACGCGGGCTTCGTGCTCGAGCGCTCGCACCACGAGGTCGGCACGGGCGGTCAGCAGGAGATCAACTATCGCTTCGACACGATGGTCCACTCCGCCGACGACATCCTGAAGTTCAAGTACATCGTCAAGAACACCGCCGAAGAGTGGGGCAAGGTCGCCACCTTCATGCCGAAGCCGCTGTTCGGCGACAACGGCTCGGGCATGCACACGCACCAGTCGCTCTGGCTCGACGGCAAGCCGCTGTTCTACGACGAGGCCGGCTACGGCGGCCTGTCCGACGTCGCTCGTTGGTACATCGGCGGTCTGCTGGCGCACGCCCCCGCAGTGCTCGCGTTCACCAACCCGACCCTCAACAGCTACCACCGTCTGGTGAAGGGCTTCGAGGCGCCGGTCAACCTGGTGTACTCGGCCGGTAACCGCTCCGCGGCCATCCGCATCCCGATCACGGGCACCAACCCCAAGGCCAAGCGCATCGAGTTCCGTGCGCCCGACGCCTCGGGCAACCCGTACCTCGCCTTCGCGGCGCAGCTCATGGCGGGCCTCGACGGCATCAAGAACCGCATCGAACCGCACGAGCCCGTCGACAAGGACCTGTACGAGCTTCCCGCCGAAGAGGCGAAGAACATCCCGCAGGTTCCGAACTCGCTGCTCGACTCGCTTGAGGCCCTCCGTGCCGACCACGAGTTCCTGCTCGCCGGTGGCGTCTTCACCGAGGAGCTCATCGAGACCTGGATCGAGTACAAGATCGAGAACGAGATCCAGCCGATGGCCCAGCGTCCGCACCCCTTCGAGTACGAGCTGTACTTCGGGGTCTGACCTTCAGCACCGGGATTCAGGACCAGCACGGGCATCTAGTCCGCGTCTAGTCCGCAGAATCTGACGAAGAGCCCTCCGGGTCCGCACCCGGGGGGCTCTTTAGTGCGTTCGGAACGTCCGCTACCGCGGCGCGGGAGGTGTCGTCTGTGTCCGGTCAGCGGTGTGCGTAGGCCCGCAGGGTGACCACCGATGAGGCGTGCCGCATCCGGGTTTGCACGCCCCTGAAGTCGAGGCCCGCAGCGATCAGTTGGCTCACAGCACGCGAATGATCAGTCGCTCCCCTTGCTGGAATGGTGGAACGCCCCCGGCGCCCTCTCTTCGGAGGTGGCGCCGGGGGCGTTTCGTCTTTGTCAGCGTCTCAGTGTCCGACCGCCATGCTGGTGCGGAGCGTGAAAATCACATTGGTGCTCGTATACATCTTTTGTGGCGCCCCAACGTGCCATGTACGTCTCGTTGATGGCTTCCATTTCGTTCTCCAGCCTTCAATCTCGGCTGCGAGTGCTGCGATGGTGTCGTTTGTCATGGTGTAGAGCTCAGGTGCCAATCACGGCCGGGTCGCCATGTCATCCGGTGCGAGAGGCGCGACGTCCTCGTCACGGTTCAACAAGATTCGGCGAGACGGTCGCGGCGGCCGCGGCCGACCAGGTGACTCGACTGCGCCACCCCACACCACGCAGCGGGCCCTTCTATTCGAGGGTGCGATGCCCGATGCGAGGCGGGCGGTTCGATTGTCTCGATGGCTGCGGCTCTAGCGCTATTCGCCGATGACCCAGAACCGCTCGCTGTGTGCGGTGCGGTCGAGGGGCGGGTCTGACACTCGGCCGTCGTAGCGGATTTTGACGGAGTAGTAGACCCCGTTCCGCGGAAGTCTGTCCACGGTGAGCGGCCAGAGCCGCTTGCTGTAGTCGCCGGGATAGATGTTCTGGGCGAGTGACTCTGACCGCCGCGTGTAGGGGTGGTTGCGGTCGGGGTTGGGGTCCCAGGTCGGTACTCCGACGGCTGAGCCCCAGACGCCATCGCCTCGGCCGGCGACGTAAGTCGAGGATCCGGGGATGCCGAAGACGTCTGCGCCCATCGTGACGAAATTGCCGCGGTAGACCCAGAAGTAGCAGGTGCCGGTGTTGCTGATCCGGGTGGGGATGTGGAGCACTTTGCCGAGCGTGACCCGGTAGTACGGTTCCGGGACACCGTCGACCGTTCTGTATCCGTCCGGCTTCTCGGTCGGGTATTTGCCAACGTTGACGGCGAGGTCAGAGCCAGCTCTTCCTGGCACGGCGATGCACGCGTGATTCTCCGCAGCGTGCGCGGCCCCCGGGACGAAGGCTATCGCGGCGGTGAGGAGAATCATGGCGATGACGGTGACGCGTCGAGTACGCATGTGCCTCGCTTCGGGGTAAGGGTGACCCCAAGGTAGGGCGCCGGTGCGCGCTTGACGAGCTATTGCGTTCTGCCGATCGGTTCGGCTAACGGATCAGCGCCCTTGCGCTACAACGTGCGGAGGCGCAGACTCTCTCCCGGGGGCTAGGAAAGAGCGACATCGTGCCCGATCCAAAGCCCATTACATGGCAGAACATCCCCGGCCTGACGGACCGGGAACGTGAGCTCGGAGAGATGCTGTTCTTCGGCGCCGACCTCCGCACCCTCACGCTGATAGGCGCAACTGTCGGGGATGAACATGTCCCGGACATCCGCGGTGGAAAGGTCCACCGTGAGGCCGGCTCACGGGCCCAGCGTCGCGCGGAATGACCGAACACAAAGTGCCCCCGGCGTCCATCACCTACAGGTGGGTGGACGCTGGGGGCATTTCGTCGTCGAGCGGGAGAGGTTTTACCGTCCATCACCTCGGTGACAGAGCGGGGCACCATGTCCGCCTGGGTAGCCCCGGCGCGCTCGTAATCCGCGCCTGATTAACTAACGCCTCCGGAATCCCCCCACCTCGTTGGTGTGGGATGCCGGGGGCGATTTGTTTGTTCTCTACGCCAAATCCTGAACCTGAGGACTTCCGCTCCTCTGCGGCGGGAGCCCGTCAGGATCCGTGGATGGGAGAGCGGCATCCGCAGGGGAGCGGACTAAGCCCGGAGGAATCGTATTCGGCGACCTGACACTCCGCGGGTCGTGGTCGCGCGCGCAGCAGCCACCGAAGCGGGGAAGGCGCGCGCGGTTCGATGACAGCGGGATGCCCACAGACGCAACAAAGGTGGGTAGTTCGCCACTCGGCCGGAGTGCGCTGTCGAAAGCCCTCTTCCTGCATCACGCGAGCAACGTAACAACCCGCGGGACTCTGCGGATGGGCCTTGTGCGGTGTCCCGGGGCGTGCTGGTAGTGCCGGGAAGGCTGACAACTTGACCGGGCACTCGGCCTCTCGCGCCCGTCGTCGGACAACCATCAATCTCACACGGCGTCCCTCCAACTCGGAGTGACGCCCGGGGACATTTCGCCGTGTCAGGCGGAAGCGCGGGCGCGGGCGGGGAGCTTCCCTTCGAGCCGCTTGCGAACACGGCCCAGGGGTTTCTCCACAGCGACGTACAGGAGTTGCGCCGCGACGATGGTGATGACGAGGGAGACGAGGTCGACGACGATGGGCACGGGTGTGACGAGCTCGACGAGTCCGAGCGCGAGTCGGTGCAGCAGATAGATCGAGAACGACAGGACGCCGATGTGCGCGATGACCGGGTTGTTCAAGATCCGCCCCGTGATGCCTTCGGGGTGGGAGATGACGAGCCAGAACAGGGGCACGAGGCAGGCATAGAGGATGCTGTCGCCGATAGTGAGGCCAAAGCTCTGCGGGGCAAGCGCGACGACGATGAAGACAACGGCGGCGATCGGCGCGGCGATGTAGCGGAGCGCACGGTCGCGGATGCCGAACGGCGCCCGGTCGCCGAGCGCCGGGTTCGCGAGGAGTGCGAGTGCAGCGCCGGCGAGGAGTCCGTCGAAACGCGTATCAGTAGACACGTAGAGGCGATAGAAGCTCGCGTCCCCGGCCATGAGGAACAGGCGCCACAGTGGGGCGGCCGCGCACGCGGTGACGAGGATCCACCCGATCTTCCTGTAGCTCAGCTTCCGCCACAGCAGGAGGATCAGTAGGGCGGGGAAGATGAGATAGAAATGCTCTTCGACGGCGAGGGACCATAGCATCGACGACTCGGGCGGTAGCCCGGTGTGCGCGGTGCCGGTGACGGCTTCAGCCCACACCATGTAGTAGTTCGTGACCTGCAGCAGCTCAGCCGCGACTCCCCACCCGTTGATCGTGGAGGGGAGGACACCGAGCACGCCGACGAGTCCGGTGAGGGCAATCGCGATGTACGTGGGCGGGAGGATGCGGAGCACCCGGCGGAGGTAGAACTTTCCCAGCGAGATGCGCCCGGCCTTGTCGTACTCTCGACGCAGCAGGGTGGTGATGAGGTAGCCGCTGAGGAAGAAAAAGATCGTCACGCCGACGCTGCCGGGCCATCGGGTGCTCACGGTGAGGCCGTGGCCGATGAATACGACCATCACCGCGATGAAGCGGATGCCGTCGAGCGAGGGAATGGCGAAGGCTCAGTGAATGCTCTTGACCGGGCCGGCAGGCATGTTGTTCTCCTACGAGGTGGGTGACCGATCCACAGTATCGGTCTCGTCGAGAGGCCTCACGCCCCTCTCCCCGCTCGACGGCGAGACTGGCCGTGTCGAGGTCTCGGGGACGAGTATCTCGTTCGGATCGAGTGCCTCGGCGGCGGACGATCGTCCGCCGCTGTGCGCTCGACCCGTCGCCTGCCGACCCTCAGGCCGCGCCCCGGCGACGCAACGTGTCTCGGCTCACCCCGGTCACCGCGCTCACGGCGCGCTGACTGAGATCCCCGAGCCGAAGGAGCGCGAGGGCGGCATCGCTCCGCCGCCGGGGCGACCACGTCGAGAACCTCTCCAGCGTCACCGCGCGCAGCGCATCGGGGATGCTGACCTCGGTCATCGACGAGAAGCGCCGAGCGCGTTCGATTCCGCGCGCGATCGACGCCGGGGTCTCCCCCAGGCTCAGGGCCGCGAGAACGCGAGCCGTCTTCGCATCGACGTTGCACACGTCGATTCGCAGAAGCGCTTCGATGGCGGCGATGCCGGGGAGCTCGAGCGTGACGACCTGATCGACAAGGTGGGCGGCATCCGGAGCCTCCGAAGCCACCACCGTCACACCGGGCTCGGGGGCAACGCCGACGAGGAGCGAGAGCGCGGCCGGTCCGCGGAGATGGGCGTTGTCGATGAAGAGGGTCATCCCGGCGGTGGTCCCCCGTCGGATCTCATCGGCGAGGGACGCGGCCGAACGGTCCCCCGTGGTCGCGAGGTCGAGCGTCGCGAGCGGCCGACCACGGCGGTGGGCCAGCCACCGCGCGAGCGTCGTCTTGCCCCATCCGGCCCCGCCCACGAGCAGCAGCGAGGTCGTCTGGGCGCCGAGCAGGCGGGCGCGCAGATCGTCGTCCACGACGGGGAGACGATCGATCTCGACGGTCTGCTCGATCCGGATGCCGTGCGGGCGGGCCCGCGGCGGAGCGGCGGTCCGCTCGGGCAGGACCGTGATCACCTTTGCCGCGCCCCCGCCGTCGGCGTGGCGTTCGACCGTGTCCCGGGCGGCGGGCCCGTGGGCGGGCGCGGCGCGCTCGCTGGCGCGGGTGACGTCCTCGGCGACCGCTCTCACGTGGCGGCGACCCCGCGACGTCGAGCGGGCGCTGCGATGGAGATGGGCGGCAGCTGACACGGTGAATCTCCCGATCCTGGTTCCGACACGAACGGTCGTCGGCGGACGACCGCGACCCGCCATCGAGCGGCGGGGTGTCGGGAGTCAGGTGCGGGAGATGGTGTGGAGAAGGAGCGGATGCCGGGGCGGCGGCGGATCGAGAGACGGTTCCGCTCTCGTGTCGGCGCTCACCGTCGAGACCGTCGCTCGGGCGACGACGTCGACGGCAGCGAGCACGACTGCCGTCGTGCCGTCCACGGCCGTGACGCTCGTCGCGTCGGCCTCGACGGGAGGAACGACTCCGGCGGTCGGCGCGTCGTCGACGTTCATCAGGGACCCGACCGTGAAGGCCGTATGAGCGGTGCCCTCGTGATCGCCGACGCCGTCGTCGACGTGCGTCGTCGCCCACGCGCTGAACACGAGGAACAGCGCGAGCATCAGCCGGATGCCGCGCCCGACGGCGCGTCGGCCGGGGGGAGGCGAGACGGCGATGGTCATCGTCGTCAAGCCTAGGCGGGCGCACCCCTCCGATCGGGGTCGGTGGACGAGTGACTACCGTCTGGACACCTGATCTTCATCTGAGCATGGTGCGGAGGTGTCCTCACACCGGTGGGCTGAATGCGCGATCGACGACCGCACCGACACGACGAAGGATCCCCCATGCACTCACGTACCTCCCGGCGTCTCCGAACGGCCGTTGCAGCCGTTGCGGTGGCGCTGACCGCCTCGACCTCCGTGGCGCTCGTGGCCGTTCCGGCCCTCGCCACCACCCCCGGCGACATCACCGAGCACGGTGGCGCCGCCCGGAACGACGGCGACATGACCGAGGCGCTTCGTGCGTCGCTCGTCGACGGGCCGGCCAAGAACGTCATCCTGCTCATCGGCGATGGGATGGGTGATTCCGAGATCACCGTGGCGCGCAACTACGCGGAAGGCGCGGGTGGACGCTTCGCCGGGATCGACGCCCTCCCGCTCACCGGGCAGTACACGACCTACTCGGTCAACGAGGAGGGGCAGCCGAACTACGCGTCGGAGTCGGCGTCGACGGCCAGTGCCTGGGCGACGGGAACGAAGACGGTCAACGGTCGGCTGAGCGTCGACTACCAGAACACGGCGCAGTCGACCCTGCTCGAGATCGCGAAGGCGAACGGTCTGAAGACCGGCAACGTCTCGACGGCGGAGATCCAGGATGCCACCCCCGGCGCGCAGATCTCGCACATCTCGGCGCGCGGATGCTACGGTCCCGACCAGACGTCGGAGAACTGTGCGACGGAGGCGTTGGAGAACGGCGGGCTCGGCTCGATCAGCGAGCAGCTGCTGAACGTGCGTCCCGACGTCACCCTCGGTGGAGGCTCGGCGAGCTTCGCGCAGACCGCGAAAGCCGGTCCGTGGGAGGGTGAGACGCTCTTCGCCCAGGCGGAGGACCGCGGGTACACGCTCGTCGACGACGCGGCGGCTCTCGACGCCGTCACCGTCGCGGATGCCGACCAGCCCCTGCTGGGCCTGTTCACCGAGGGGAACTTCCCGGTGCGCTGGTCGGGACCGGAGGCGACCGACCTCACCGCGGGTGGAGAGCTGCCCGCCCCGACGTCGTGCGCCGAGAACCCCGAGCGTCTGGCGACCGGCTTGTCGCTGGCATCCCTGACCTCCAAGGCGATCGACCTGCTCGACGGCGACGACGGCTTCTTCCTGCAGGTGGAGGGCGCGAGCATCGACAAGCAGGATCACGCCGCGAACGCCTGCGGTCAGATCGGCGAGACCGTCGACCTCGACGAGGCCGTTCAGGTCGCGCTGGACTTCGCCCGCACCCAGGGTGACACCCTGGTCGTGGTGACCGCCGACCACGCGCACACGAGCCAGATCGTCGGTTCGGCGATCCCCGGCCTGAATACCCACCTGCTGACGGCCGACGGCCAGCCGATGATCGTGGCGTACGGCACGTCGGCGCTCGGCGAGTCGCAGCAGCACACCGGCGCTCAGGTGCGCATCGCGGGCTACGGCCCCGGGGCGGCGAACGTCGTGGGCCTGACCGACCAGACCGACCTGTTCTTCACCGCGGCGAACGGTCTCGCCCTCTCTTCCGACCTCGCCTCGCTCAGTGCGAACGCGTCGATCTCGGTGCCGGCCGAGGTGCGCCCCGGAGACACGATCTCGGTGGCCGCCGAGGGCTTCTCGGCTGACTGGCAACTGGTCGGCTCCGCCGGGGACTCCACGGCTCTCGGCCAGCGCGACGCCCTGCGGGGTGCGGCGCGCTTCGAGACGACCGCCCCGACCACCGAGGGCGCATTCGAGATCGCCGTGCGCGGTGCGCAGACGGGCGTGACGAAGACCGCGACGGTGACCGTCTCGGCCGCTGCCGCACCGGTTCCCCCCATCGCCCCGAGCCCGACCCCGTCGTCGTCGGCCGGTGCCGGCGGTGGTGGCGGAGCAGCGGGCAACGGTGGTCCGCTCGCGTCGACCGGCGCGGCACTCCCCCTCGGCGCAGCGGTCCTCGCGGTGGGCCTGCTCGCCACCGGTGCGTACCTGCGCGCGCGTCGTCGCCGTCACACCGAGTTCGTCTGAGCCTGATTCGTCGACGCCCGTCCCCACCGCTTCGCGGGGGCGGGCGTCGTCGCGTTCCGCCGACAGGCGGGGGCTCAGCCGGCCCGCTCGCTGCGCTTCTGCGCCTGGAACACACGGATCGCCTCGTAGCGCTCCGCCGAGCGTGCCTGCCGTTTGGCGGCCTCGTCCTCGCGCACTTTCGGCGGGGCGTTCGTCACGAGCTCGTCGAGCAGGTGGCGAACGGATGCCGCGACCTCGCCCACCGCGCGATCGAACACGTCCTGATTGGCCCGCGACGGTTTCGTCGTGCCCACGATCTTGCGCACGAACTGCAGCGCGGCGTCGTGGCACTCGTCGTCGGTGGCGGGTGGGGTGAAGTTGTGCAGGGGAACGATGTTGCGGCACATGCCCGAAAGGGTAGGCCGCGACGCCGGTGGAGGGAAGATTCGCGTCGGTCGAGTTCCCGGCATGCCCCCAGGTCAAGGTGCGCGGCCATATTGGTGGGGCACGGAAGGATGGAAACATGTCGACCTTCCCCTACGCCTCGCGTCCGTGGTTGAGCTCCTACGCCGAGGGTGTGCCGCACGAGATCGACGAACCGTCGCAGACCCTGTCCGAAATGCTGGCCGCCGCGGTGACGCGGTACGGCGCGCAGACGGCGCTGGAGTTCTTCGGAGCGACGACCACGTACCGAGACCTGGGCGCGCAGGTCGATCGGGCGGCCGAGGGCCTGCGCCGTCTCGGTGTGCGCGCCGGCGACCGGGTGGCCCTGGTCTTGCCGAACTGTCCGCAGCACGTGGTGGCTTTCTACGCCGCGCTGCGGCTGGGGGCCATCGTGATCGAGCACAACCCGATCTACACCCCGCGCGAGCTGCGTCACCAGTTCGAGGATCACGGTGCGCGCTTCGCGATCGTGTGGGACAAGCTCGTCGACACGGTCGCCGAGTTCCCCTCCGACCTGGCTCTCGAGCACATCGTGAGCGTCGACATCACCGCGGCGTTCCCCCTCGGCAAGCGGGTGGCTCTGCGCCTGCCGGTCGCCAAGGCCCGTGCCGCGCGGGCGCAACTCACCGCCACGCCGCAGTCGAAGCGCGCCGTCGCGTGGGAGAAGGTGCTCACGCACGGCACGCTGTCGCGCAAGCACCGCGGCCCCGTCCTCGACGACATCGCGCTGCTGCAGTACACCAGTGGGACGACCGGTACTCCGAAGGGCGCGGTGCTCACGCACCGCAATCTGCGCGCCAACGCCATGCAGGGCCGGGCGTGGGTGCCCGGTCTGCGCGACGGCGAAGAGACCTTCTACGGCGTCCTCCCCCTTTTCCACGCGTACGGTCTGACGCTCTGCTTGACGTTCGCGATGAGCATCGGCGCGAAGCTCGTGCTGTTCCCGAAGTACGACCTCGAGCTCGTGGCATCCGCGGCCAAGAAGAGCCCGCCGACCTTCCTGCCGGCGGTGCCGCCGATCTACGACCAGCTCGCGCGAGCCGGAGCGCGCGGCACCATCGACCTCTCGACCGTGCGCTTCGCGATCTCGGGGGCGATGAGCCTGCCCGTCGCCACCGTCGACCGCTGGGAGGCGACCACCGGCGGTCTGCTCGTCGAGGGGTACGGGATGACGGAGTCCTCACCGGTCGCGCTCGGCAACCCGATCGGTCCCTCACGGCGGCCGGGAACGGTGGGCGTGCCGTTCCCCAGCACCGACATCCGCGTAGTCGACCCCGAGAACCCGTCGCACGATCTGCCGCTCGGCGAGACGGGCGAGCTGCTGCTCCGCGGCCCGCAGGTGTTCCAGGGGTACTGGAACCGCCCCACCGACTCCGCGGCGACGCTGCTCGACGGGGGGTGGCTGCGCACGGGTGACATCGCCTCGGTCTCGCCCGACGGGTTCGTCACGATCGTCGATCGCCTGAAAGAGATCATCATCACCGGTGGCTTCAACGTCGCCCCGAGCGAGGTCGAAGACGTGCTCACCTCGCACCCCGACATCGAGGGGGCCGCGGTCGTCGGCCTGCCCAAGGCGCGCGGCGGCGAAGACGTGGCGGCGGCGATCGTCGTGCGCGACGGAGTCGAGATCGCTCCCGACGCCGTGCGCGACTACTGCAAGACGCGCCTGGCCGACTACAAGGTGCCGCGTCGGATCGTCGTCGTCGACGACCTGCCGCGTTCGCTCATCGGCAAGGTGCAGCGGCGAGAGGTGCGCGAGCGCCTGATGGCCTGACGGACGGAGGGATGCCACGGCGTCGAGCCGTCGGCATCCCCCACGCCCCTCGCGTCAGCCGTAGAACAGCTTGTCGAACACGCGGCGGGCGCGTCGCGTGGCGCCGAGGTAGTCCTCTTCGACCTGCGTCGCGGAGCGCGGGGCGTACTCGAGGATGCGTCCGATCCCGTCGAGTCGCAGGCGGTCCGTGGGAAGCACGTTGCTGGTCTGTCCCGACAGCAGGGTGTTGGCCGAGCGCAGGCGACTGG
Organism: Microbacterium sp. CFBP 13617; assembly: GCF_014839445.1. Taxonomy (NCBI): domain Bacteria; kingdom Bacillati; phylum Actinomycetota; class Actinomycetes; order Micrococcales; family Microbacteriaceae; genus Microbacterium; species Microbacterium sp. CFBP 13617. Next base: position 283,689 of record NZ_JACYNW010000002.1, read on the forward strand.
CGAGATGCCACGCGGCCGCGAGTTTCTCGGCAGCGTCGGGCTCGACGATCCTTGCCTCGACGGCGGCCTCGAGAGCCCCCAGCGTCGAGGTGGTGCGCATTCCCGGAACGGTGCGCGCGTGCTGCAGCTGCAGCAGTTGCACGAGCCACTCGACGTCGCTCAGCGAACCCGGACCGAGCTTGAGATGGCGCGCGGGATCGGCGCCCTGCGGGAGGCGCTCGTTCTCGACGCGGGCTTTGATGCGCCGGATCTCGCGCAGGCCGTTCTCATCGGCGGTGACGGGGTAACGCACCTCATCGGCCAGCTCCATGAACGCGTTGATGAGCTTGACGCTCCCCGCGACGCCGCGGGCGCGCAGCAGCGCTTGAGCCTCCCACGACAGTGACCAGCGCCGGTAGTACTCGGCGTAGGACTCGATCGAGCGGACCAGGGGGCCGCTCCGCCCCTCGGGACGCAGTTCGGCGTCGAGGTCGAGCGGGAGGCGGTGGTCTTCGGAGTGCTCGCGCAGGCCCGCGACGAGCTTGAGAGCCAGGGTGCCGGCCCGCTGCGGATCGACACCGTTCGAGCGGTAGACGTACATCACATCGGCGTCGGAGCCGAAGCCGATCTCGCGCCCGCCGAAGCGCCCCATCGCGATGACCGCGAAATCGAGGTCGTCGTCTTCGGGCGGAACGACCACGCGCCGTACCGCCCGCAGGGTCGCCTGGATCGTGACCTCGGTGATCGTCGACAGCGCGTCGGACAGCTCCTCGAGCGAGACCGTGCCGAGCACGGCCGCCATCGCCACGCGCAGCATCTCGCGGCGTCGCAGCGCGCGCACCGATCGCATCGCGTCGTCGATGTTCTGCCAGCGCGTCTGAATCGCCCGCGCCTCTTCTTCGAGAGCCTTGCCGGAGCGGGGGCGCAGCAACGCGTCGTCGTCGAGCCATGCGACCGACTCGGGGATCCACTCCATCAACTCGCCGATGTACCGCGAGCCCGACAGCACGTGAGTGAGGCTTTCGGCGGCACCGGCGGAATCGCGCAGCATGCGCAGGAACCAGGGCGTGTTGCCGAGGCGTTCGCTGATGCGACGGAAGACGAGGAGGCCGTAGTCGGGATCGACGCCGTCGGCGAACCACCGGATCATGATGGGCATGAGGTGCCGTTGGATGGTCGACTTGCGGCTCAGTCCGCTGGTGAGGGCGGCGATGTGACGCAGGGCGCCGGCCGGGTCGCGGAAGCCGATGGCCGCCAGACGATCACGCGCCTGCTCGGTCGACAGGGTACGCTCGCCCTCGGGCAGCGCCGCCACCGCCGACAGCAGCGGGCGGTAGAACAGGCGCACGTGGATGTCGCGCACCTCGCGCTTGATGCCCTCCCACACCGTCTGCACCCCGGAGGCGGAGTCTGCCAGCCGAGACGCGCGCGCGAGGACCCGCAGGTCGTCGTCCTTCTCGGGCAGCAGAGCGGTACGGCGCAGGCCGCGCAACTGCAGGCGGTGCTCGAGCAGACGCAGCAGACGATAGTCGCGGCCGAACGCCTCGGCCTCGGAGCGGCCGATGTACCCCTCGGCGACGAGGGCGTCGAGAGCGTCGAGCGTGCCGCGCTGACGGATGCGCTCGTCGGTCAGGCCGTGCACGAGCTGCAGCAGCTGCACGGTGAACTCCACGTCGCGGATGCCGCCCGGACCGAGCTTGAGCTGGCGGTTCACCTCGCTGGCCGGGATGTGGTCGGTCACCCGCTCGCGCATGCGCTGCACGCCCTCGACGAAGTTCTCTCGCGCGGCGCTGTGCCAGACGAGCGGTTGCACCGCGGCGACGTACTCGGCGCCGAGGGTGGCATCGCCCGCCAGCGGGCGCGCCTTCAGCAGCGCCTGGAACTCCCAGCTCTTGGCCCAGCGGGCGTAGTACTGCTCGTGAGAGGCGAGGCTGCGCACCAGAGCGCCCTGCTTGCCCTCGGGGCGCAGGTTGGGGTCGACCTCCCACAGGGGCGGTTCGATCTCGGGCCCCGAGATACCCCGCATCGTCTGCACGGCGAGGCGCGTGCCGATGTCGATGGCGCGCGCTTCGGTGACGATGTCTTCGTCGGCGGAGCCGCCGACGAAGATCACGTCGACATCGCTGACGTAGTTGAGTTCACGGGCGCCGGTCTTGCCCATCGCGATGATCGCGAACCGGGTGGCCTCGACCTGCGCCCTCGGGAACGCCGCCGGGCCCGTACCGCTCACGCGGCCGCGCGCCACGCTCAACGACGCCTCGAGGGCCGCGCCGGCCAAGTCGGCGAGCGAGGCCGAGACGATGTCGATCGCGCCGGCGGGATCGTCTTGACCGAGGTCGTAGGCGGCGATGCGCGCCAGAAGACGCCGGTACCGCACGCGGAGCGCGACCCAGGCGGCATCCGAGGTATCCGTCGCGAAACCCTCGACGTCGCCGACGGATGCCAGCAGCTCGGCCCGCATGGTCGGCTCGTCGGGCAGGGTCAGACCCGCGCCCGAGAGGTGACGCAGTTCGTCGGGGTGACGCAGGTAGAACTCCGCGAACCCGTCGGAGGCGCCGACGATGTCCCACAGGGCCCGCCACGCTCCCGGATCGCCCGCCGCACCGCGCACCGCGTCGGCGTCGCGGCGCGCCACCTGAACGATCGCCCACAGGGCGCGGTCGGGATCGGCCACGCGCTGGGCGAGCTGCATGGCGCCGACCCGCTCCACGCCCACCAGCTCCGCGAGCTCGCCGAGCAGGGTGTCTGCTTCGGCGAGCTGCGAGAATCCGGTGCGGGCGAGTGCGGTGAGCGCGGTCGTGCGGTCACCTGAGGTCATGGCGGCTTCCGTCAGAGCGCTTCGAGGTTGCTCTCGAGCTCGAACGGCGTGACCTGGGCGCGGTACTGCTGCCACTCGCGTCGCTTGTTGAGCAGCACGTACTTGAAGACCTGCTCCCCCAGCGTCTCGGCCACGAGCTCGGACTCCTCGAGGTACTCGAGAGCGTGGTCGAGGCTCGCCGGCAGCGGCGCGTAACCCAGGGCGCGGCGTTCCGCGTCGGTGAGCGACCACACGTTGTCTTCGGCCTCGGCCGGCAGTTCGTACTCCTGCTCGATGCCCTTGAGCCCGGCCGCGAGCATGAGCGCGTACGACAGGTACGGGTTCGCCGCGGAGTCGAGCGCGCGGTACTCGACGCGCGTGGACTGCCCCTTGTTGGGCTTGTACAGCGGAACGCGCACGAGGGCAGAACGGTTGTTGTGACCCCAGCAGATGAAGCTCGGGGCTTCGTCGCCGCCCCAGAGGCGCTTGTACGAGTTGACGAACTGGTTGGTGACGGCCGAGATCTCGTTCGCGTGGCGAAGCAGGCCGGCGATGAAGTGACGGCCGACCTTCGACAGCTGGTACTGCGAGCCCTCTTCGTAGAAGGCGTTCATGTCGCCCTCGAACAGTGACAGGTGGGTGTGCATGCCGCTGCCGGGCTGGCCGCTGATGGGCTTCGGCATGAAGGTCGCGTACACGCCCTGCTCGATGGCGACCTCTTTCACCACCGTGCGGAACGTCATGATGTTGTCGGCCGTGGTGAGGGCGTCGGCGTACCGCAGATCGATCTCGTTCTGGCCGGGACCACCCTCGTGGTGGCTGAACTCGACCGAGATGCCGAGGTCTTCGAGCATGCGCACCGAGCGACGACGGAAGTCGTGCGCCGTCCCACCCGGGACGTTGTCGAAGTAGCCCGCCGAATCGACCGGCTGCGGGCGCCCATCGGCACCGAGCTGCGACGACTTGAGCAGGTAGAACTCGATCTCGGGGTGCGTGTAGAACGTGAACCCCGCGTCGGCGGCCTTCGCCAGCGTGCGCTTGAGCACGTGGCGGGGGTCGGGGACGGCCGGTTGTCCGTCGGGCGTGGTGATGTCGCAGAACATGCGCGCCGTCGGGTCGATCTCGCCGCGCCACGGCAGGATCTGGAAGGTCGTGGGATCGGGGTGCGCGAGCAGGTCGGACTCGTAGGAACGCGTCAGTCCCTCGATCGCCGATCCGTCGAAGCCCAGGCCCTCGGTGAAGGCCCCCTCCACCTCAGCGGGGGCGATCGCCACCGACTTGAGCGTTCCCACCACGTCGGTGAACCAGAGGCGGACGAACTTCACGCCCCGTTCTTCGATCGTCCGCAGGACGAAATCGCGCTGCTTGTCCATCGTCATCCCTCGTTTCGGTAAGGCTGTCAGGCCTTGACGCCGTCGGAGCCCCAGTCCGCGTCGCGGGCGTCGTCGTCATCCCACTTCTCGGAGCGCTGGCGCAGGATCTCGGGCGCACGTTCGGCTTCTTCGGCGGTGTCGAAGGGGCCGGCACGGTCGGCCATCGGAGAGGCGAAGCCCTGCTCGACCTGCTTGGTCTCGAGGTTGTACCAGTACTTGTTGCTCTCGTCGCTCACGATGGCTCCTTCGGTGGGTCTCGCGTCTCGGCGCAGAACCGCCGGTGCTCCCCCGATCCTACTGATCCCGACCGTGCGCCTGGATAGGCTGGGGGGTATGGCAACGAATGCATCGCGTGCGGTCGGAGTGGACATCGGCGGAACCGGCATCAAGGCGGGGATCGTCGACCTCGATGCCGGCGAACTCGTCAGCGATCGGGTGAAGGTGGCCACCCCCGCGGGGGCGGAACCCGCCGACGTGCTGGCCGCGGTGCGTCAGGTGCTCGACACCCTCGAAGCCCCGGCCGATCTGCCCCTCGGCGTCGCCTTCCCGGCAATCGTGAAGAGCGGCAAGACGCTGTCGGCCGCCAACGTGTCGTCGTCGTGGATCGGCTTCGAGGCCGAGAAGTTCTTCGAAGACGGGCTGTCGCGTGGCATCCACTTCGCCAACGACGCCGACGTGGCCGGCATCGCCGAGGTGCGCTACGGCGCCGCGAAGGGCGTCGACGGTCTCGTCATCCTCACCACCCTCGGTACGGGCATCGGCTCGGCCATGATCTACGACGGCGTGCTCGTGCCGAACAGCGAGCTGGGCCACCTGCAGCGCGCCGGGCACAAGAAAGACGCGGAGCACTTCGCCGCCTACTCGGCGATGGAGCGCGAGGAGCTGTCGTGGGACAAGTGGGCAAAGCGTCTGCAGTGGTACTACGACTACGTCGAGTTCCTCTTCAGCCCCGACCTGCTCGTCGTCGGCGGTGGGGTGTCGAAGCACTCCGAGAACTTCCTGCCGCTGCTGAAGCTGCGTGCCCCGATCGTGCCCGCGAAGCACCGCAACAACGCCGGCATCATCGGTGCGGCCTCGCTCGCGGTGGCCGTGCCCGAGGCGCTGCCCGCCATCAAGTAACCGTCCCGAGGCTGAGCTCGACGCCGGGTCGAGCTCCCAGGTGAATGTCAGGGTCGATAGGGTGACGGCATGAAGCGCCCCCTCGCCCTTGCCGCCGTCTCCTTCGCTCTCGTGTTCCTCGCGGGCTGTACCAGCGAGACGACGTCGGAGACGATCACCATCACCCCCGGCCAGTCGGGAACGTTCACCAACGGGGATTCCACCATCGTCGTCGGTGGGGACGCGACCGACGCCCCGCGGGACGAGACTGCGTACCTGAGCGAGATCCGAGACGGCGGCGCGGCCGACAGCGTCCTCCTCTCCGCCACCGACGCCGATCTGCTCGCCGCCGGGCAGGCCGCCTGCGACCAGCTCGCCCAGGGCGTCGACGACGACGACATCGCTCTCACGGTGGCGGGCCGGACGGTGAAGGCGGGTAGCGACGACGCCACCGCCATCGTCGACGCGGCGTCCATCGCACTCTGCGGGTGACGGCGGCCCGGGCCGCGGGCGCTTGCGTCGGCGGTACGCGGCTGTCGCGAGGCGACGACATTCGCGCTCTCCGACGAGCGGCACGAAGCTCCCTCTGCGGCTGAGACCAGGGCTCGCGCCCGCTCGGGTGGCGGCCCGGTTCGACCCGGTGATTCACGCCGCTCCCGAGCGGGACATCGCTTGGGCGCAGTGTGGGGCGCGAATGGGCCGGCCTGTACGCCGGGTTCTGTCCGGGGGCCGAAGCCCCGTGGACGGTCATCTCTCTCGGCGACACGTTGCCGTGCCACTCCAGCGGCCTACCCGGGGACTCGGCGAGCCGCGTCAACATCCCCTGTCTGGCCTTGCTCCGGACGAGGTTTACCTCGCGGATCGTGTCACCACGACCCCGGTGGTCTCTTACACCACCCTTTCACCCTTACCCGCTCCCACGACGAGCGTGGTGCGGGCGGTCTACTCTCTGTGGCACTGTCTCGCGGATTGCTCCGGGTGGGCGTTACCCACCGTCCTGCCCTGTGGAGCCCGGACGTTCCTCGGCACGGGCGAACCCGTGACGCGACCGTCCAGCCGACCCATTCGCGTCATTCAGTCTACCGGCGGGTCCGCCGTCGCCCCGCCGCCGCCTCGGTCGGGCCTACCCCGGGCGATCGGGACGATGGCTCAGCCCTTCTCGGCCGTCTCCGAGATGCGCAGATCGAGCGGGAAGTCGATGGGGAACGCGCCGAAGAGCAGCCGCCCCGCCGACGCGGCGGAAGCACGAACGGCGTCGGCGACCGCATCGGCGTGCACGGCCGGGGTGTGGACGACGATCTCATCGTGCAGGAAGAACGCCAGGTGCGGCACCCGATCGAAGACCGGGCCCGACGCGGGCGCCGCGTCGGCGGCATCCACCGCGGGGATCGTCGCCAGGCGCGCGCGCAGGTCGGCGAGCCAGGCCAACGCCCACTCCGCCGCGGTGCCCTGCACGACGAAGTTACGGGTGAAGCGTCCGCGGTCCCGAGCGGAGCGCCGGGCCCGCGTCTCGTCGACCCCCGACGCCTCGGCGTCGCTCGCACGGGACTGCACCGCCCGCCAGTCCTCGCCCGCCGTGGGTGACGTGCGCCCGAGCCAGGTGTGCACGAGCCCACCGTCTTCTCCCGTGCGCGCGGCGTCGTCGACGAGGCGCATGGCGCGGGGGAAGGTGCGCCGCAGGCGCGGCAGCAGGCGACCGCTCTCGCCCGTGGTCGCGCCGTACATCGCCCCCAGCATCGCGAGCTTGGCCTCGGGGCGGCTGGCCACGGCCCCGGTGTCGACGATGCCCGCGTATAGATCGCGACCGGATGCCGCCTCGGCCAGCGCCGTGTCTCGCGCCATGGCCGCGAGCACCCGCGGTTCGAGCTGCGCGACGTCGGCCGTCACGAGCGTCCAGCCCCGGTCTGCCCGCACGGCGGTGCGCAGTTGCCGGGGGATCTGCAGAGCGCCGCCGCCCGACGACGCCCACCGCCCGGTCACGACGCCGCCGGGCACGTAGACGGGGCGAAAACGCCCGTCGCGCACCCACTCGGCCAGCCACGCCCAGCCGTTCGCCGTGTAGAGCCGCATCTGCTTCTTGTAGACGATGAGCGGGGCCACCACCGGATGATCGTGCTCGCTCAGCTCCCACCGGCTGGTCGACTCGACGAGCAGACCGGCGCGGTGCAGCGACCGCAGCAGACGCGGATGGGAGTCCAGCGACACCGAGGGATCGCCGAGGGCCGCGCGCACCGCCGCCGCGGTCTGCTCGATGCGGGCGGGCAGGCCGCCACCGTGCCGGGGGCCGAGCTCGTCGTGCAGGATCCGCTCGTGCGTCTCGACGCTCCACGGCACACCGACGGCGTGCAACTCGACGGCGATGAGCGCTCCGGCGGATTCGGCGGCGCAGAGCAGCCGGAGCGACCCCGCCCCCGGTGAGCCGTCGAGGGCGGCGCGCTGACGCCGGTACTCCGCGAGCGCTTCGACGGCGGTGTCGGGCAGACCGGACGCCGCGTCGCCGAGGTCGAAGAGCGTGTCACCGCTCTCGGGGGCCGCGGCCGCGGCATCCCAGTGACGCGCATCGCGCAGGCCGTGGTCGGCGTCGATCGCCGCGGCGTCGCGGAGGAGGACGTGTACGAGCCGAAGGTCCCACGCTCGTGCGACCCGCACTCCCCCGGTCAGGAGCGGTCCGTACCAGGTGGGCGTGTCGGACCAGATCCATCGGACGTCGCCGGCCGCCTCACGCGCGGCGATGGTGGCGGCCAGCGCGTCTCGGGCGACCTCGGTCGTGCGGACCGGTGCCGCTTCGGCATCGAGGTCGATCAGGGCGATCTTGCCCGAGACCGCGCGCCCGACGACGACCGTGTCAGACGCCACGGACGTCGGCGGGGGTCACCGCGATTCTTCGGTGCGGACGAGGATGGCGCCGCACTCGGGGCAGAACACGACGTCGTCGGTCTGCGCGCGCCGGATCGTCGCGATGTCGCTCGGCGGGATCACCATGCGGCAGGCTTCGCAGGCGCCGGCGCGGAGCAGGCCCGCGCCGTTCCCGCGCGAGGCGAGGCGCTCGTAGAGCGCGAGGAGCGCGGCGGGGACCGAGGCCGCGACGGCGTCACGGTCGCGGCGGGCACCTTCGAGACGCGTCGTGGCGTCGGCGACGACGGTCTTGGCCTCGGCGCTGAGCTCGGCGCCGAGGGCGTTGGTCTCGGCGATCACGGCCTCTTGCTCGGCGATCGCCGCATCGGCCGTCTCGAGGCGCTCCATGAGCGCGATCTCCATGTCTTCGAGATCGCCCTTGCGGCGGTTGAGGGAGGTGAGCTCGCTCTCGAAGCTCTGCGCCTGCTTGGGGTTGGTCGCGGCGGCGAGACGCTGGGTGTCGCGGGCGATGCGGGCGTCGACCACGGCGACGTCGGACTCGAGCCGCGCGATCTCTGCGGTGATGTCGTCACGCGCGTTGGCCCGCGCCGACAGCTCTTGCGAGAGCGTCGCGCGCTGCGCCAGCAGCTCCCGCACGCGCGGCGCCTGCGGAGGGTTCGCCGACAGGTGCTGATCACGGAGGATGCGGGCATCGAGATCGGCGAGATCGAGCAGTTTGCGCTGGTCGGCGGGGTCGGCATTCACAGGACCCACGCTACCCCGGGGGTCCGACATCCGTAGCCGCGGGCGCCGCCGATGCACATCCGATGCGCGAAGGCTCGTAGACTCATGGCATCCCGGGCCTTTAGCTCAGCTGGTAGAGCGCCACGTTTACACCGTGGATGTCGTCGGTTCGATCCCGGCAGGGCCCACCGCACTCAGTTCAAGATGTTCACGCTGCGCGAGATCACCAGAGCGAGCAGGATGAACCCCGAGATGGCCTGCACCATCATGAACACCTTCGCGCGGCTGCTCAGTGGCATGACGTCGGTGGGGCTGAAGGCCATGGCGTTGGACGCCGAGAAGTAGAGGTAGTCCACGTAGCCGGGCGCCCAGTCCTCGACGTCGGACGAGCGGCGGGCCACCTCGCTGACCGCGTCGCGGTCGGAGTCCTGCGGGAACTGGAAGTCCGCCGCGGGCAGGGCGTCGCGCGCGTCGCGGCGCCGGGCGATGGGACCGCCGCGGTCCATCTCCCAATAGACGACGGCGTAACCGATGACGTTGATCGCCCACACCTGCGCCGCGCCGAGCAGGGTGGTCGCCCCACTCCCCTCTCCGCGCAGCAGCTGCTGGACGAGCAGAAGGAGCGCCACCTGGTTCGCGAGCAGCAGCACCGTGGTGAAGGCGAGGGCAAAACCGCGCCCCACGCGTGACTCCCGGGTGAGCCGCGCCGGGTTGGTCACGACCATGGGGATCGCGCACAGCACGCCGGCGATCACCACTACGTAGCGCAGGATGCCGGAGGCGTCGCTCGGGAGGACGGCGTAGAGCCCCGTGCCCACCGCCAGGGCGATCAGCACGGGCCATCGGTGCTCGGGCCGCGTGCGGAATCCCGCGTGATCGTGCGTGTTCACGCGCTCAGGCTAGACCTCCGCCCGGTGGCGGATGCTCGACATCGAGGCATCCGGGCACCCGGGAGAGTCGGCTCGGCCTTCATGAACAGCCGATGTCGTTGAGACTCGCTAGGCTGGACGCTGGTTGATTGTGCGGAGCGAACAAGGGTTGCCGCACTTTTATGGCGATTCTCTGGCATGACCTGCCAGACGACGAAAGGTCTTCCGTGACTGTTCACGACCAGGATCCGTATTCGCAGGGGCCGCAGGACAGCGACCCGGAAGAGACCGGGGAGTGGCAGGAATCCCTGCGACAGCTCGTCCAGGCGAAGGGTCCGGCTCGCGCCCGCGAGATCATGCTGAGCCTGCTCAAGGGCTCCAAAGAACTGCACCTCAATGTGCCGATGGTTCCGACCACCGACTACATCAACACCATCGCGCTCAAGAACGAGCCCGAGTTCCCCGGTGATGAGGAGCTCGAACGCCGCTACCGCAAGTGGATCCGCTGGAACGCCGCGGTCACCGTGCACCGCGCTCAGCGCCCCGGGATCGGTGTCGGTGGGCACATCTCGACCTACGCCTCGTCGGCCGCCCTCTACGAAGTCGGTTTCAACCACTTCTTCCGAGGCCTCGACGACCCCTCGGGCGGCGACCAGATCTTCATCCAGGGCCACGCCTCCCCCGGTGCCTACGCACGCGCCTACCTCGAGGGCCGCCTCACCGAAGCGCAGCTCGACGGCTTCCGCCAGGAGAAGTCGCAGGCGCCCAACGGCATCCCGTCGTACCCGCACCCCCGTCTCATGCCGGAGTTCTGGCAGTTCCCGACGGTCTCGATGGGTCTCGGCCCGATCAACGCCATCTACCAGGCGATGTCGAACAAGTACATCTCGAACCGCGGGATCAAAGACGTGGGCGACTCGCACGTCTGGGCCTACCTCGGCGACGGCGAGATGGATGAGGTCGAGAGCCGCGGTCAGCTGCAGGTCGCGGCCAACGAGGGCCTCGACAACCTCACGTTCATCGTCAACTGCAACCTCCAGCGCCTCGACGGACCCGTCCGCGGCAACGGCAAGATCATCCAGGAGCTCGAGAGCTTCTTCCGCGGTGCCGGCTGGAACGTCATCAAGGTCGTCTGGGGCCGCGAGTGGGACGACCTGCTCGCCCGCGACACCGAGGGCGCGCTGCTCAACCTCATGAACAGCACCCCCGACGGCGACTACCAGACCTACAAGGCCGAGAACGGCGCCTACGTGCGCGAGAACTTCTTCGGCCGCGACCCCCGCGCCCTCGAGCTGGTCAAGGACTTCACCGACGACCAGGTCTGGAACCTCAAGCGCGGTGGCCACGATTACCGCAAGGTGTTCGCCGCGTTCAAGGCGGCCAAGGAGCACAAGGGCCAGCCGACGGTCATCCTCGCCAAGACCATCAAGGGCTACGGCCTCGGTCCCCACTTCGAGGGCCGCAACGCCACGCACCAGATGAAGAAGCTGACGCTCGACGACCTCAAGTCGTTCCGCGACGCGATGGACATCCCGGTCACCGACGCGCAGCTCGAAGAGAACCCGTACCAGCCGCCGTACTACACCCCCGGTGAGCAGGACGAGACGATCCAGTACATGCTCGAGCGTCGTCGCGCGCTCGGCGGCTTCCTGCCCGAGCGTCGCACGACGCACGTCGGTCTGGAACTGCCCGGCGATGCCGCGTACGCGCTGCCCAAGAAGGGCTCGGGCACGCAGGAGATCGCCACGACCATGGCGTTCGTGCGTCTGCTCAAAGACCTGCTGCGGGTGAAGGACTTCGGTCACCGCATCGTGCCGATCATTCCCGACGAGGCGCGCACGTTCGGTATGGACGCGTACTTCCCGACGGCGAAGATCTACAACCCCAAGGGCCAGCACTACACCTCGGTCGACCGCGAGCTGCTGCTGGCGTACAAGGAGAGCCCGCAGGGGCAGATCATCCACGTCGGCATCAACGAGGCCGGTGCACTCGCGGCGTTCACCGCTGCGGGAACGGCGTACTCCACGCACGGCGAGCCGCTCATCCCGGTCTACGTCTTCTACTCGATGTTCGGCTTCCAGCGCACGGGCGACGCCCAGTGGGCGGCGGGCGACCAGATGGCGCGCGGCTTCATCATCGGCGCGACCGCCGGTCGCACGACGCTGACGGGCGAGGGCCTGCAGCACGCCGACGGACACTCGCAGCTGCTGGCGTCCACCAACCCGGCGACCGTGTCGTACGACCCCGCCTACGGCTATGAGATCTCGCACATCGTGCGTTCGGGTATCGAGCGCATGTACGGCGGCAACCACCCCGACCCGAATGTCATGTATTACATGACGGTCTACAACGAGCCCTACGTGCAGCCGGCCGAGCCCGAGGGTGTTGATGTCGACGGCATCGTCCGCGGCATCCACCACATCTCCTCCGGCGAGGGCGATGGCCCCCGCACGCAGCTCCTCGCGTCGGGTGTCGGTGTGCCGTGGGCGCACGAGGCCCAGCGCCTGCTGAAGGACGACTGGGGCGTGGTCGCCGACGTGTGGTCGGTCACCTCGTGGACCGAGCTGCGCCGCGACGGCCTGGCCGCCGACGAGCACAACTTCCTGCACCCCGAAGAGGAGCCGCGCGTGGCCTACCTCACCGACAAGCTGAAAGAGGCCGAGGGCCCGGTCGTCGCCGTGAGCGACTGGATGCACGCCGTCCAGGACCAGATCCGCCAGTGGGTTCCGCAGAACTACTGGACGCTCGGTGCCGATGGCTTCGGCTTCTCGGACACGCGCGCCGCGGCCCGTCGCTTCTTCAAGATCGACGGCCCCTCGCTCGCCGTCCGCGCCCTGCAGGCGCTGGCCGAAGAGGGCAAGGTCGATCGCGCTGTCGTCGGACAGGCGATCGAGAAGTACCGTCTGCACGACGTCAACGCCGGCACCAGCGGTAACGCGGGTGGCGAGGCCTGATCGCGTGAGCGATCCGGAGATCGGGACCGGCCCCGCCCTTTCGGGTGGGGCCGGTCCCGATCGCGTTTCCCCCGTCGGTGGCGAGACCGGCGCCGCGCCCGCCGGCACCGACCGCGTCGCGCGCGACAAGGCCGAGACCCTCGCGTGGCTCCGCCGCATCTCGGGCGACCTCGCCACGGCGACCATCCAACGCCTCGAGGACACGCTCCCCTGGTACGCCGGCATGCCCCCGGCGCGCCGCTCGGCCGTCGGGCTCGTCGCCCAGGCCGGCATCACCTCGTTCACCCAGTGGGTCGAGGACCCGGCGCAGACCCCCGCGATCGCGTCCGACATCTTCGCCGCTGCCCCCCGCGAGCTGTTGCGCAGCGTCAGCCTCACCCAGACGCTGCAGTTGGTGCGCGTGACCGTCGAGGTCATGGAGGAACGCGTCGCCGGGCGCAGCAAGACCGTGCGCGAGGCCATGCTGCTCTACTCGCGCGAGGTCGCGTTCGCCGCGGCCGACGTGTACGCCCGCGCAGCCGAAGCCCGAGGCCTCTGGGACGCCCGGCTCGAAGCCCTCGTCGTCGACTCGATCCTCACCGGCGAAGCCGATGACGAACTCCCCAGCCGCATCGCGGCCCTCGGCTGGCACGGCCACGGCGAGGTCGCCGTGCTGGTGGGCACCACTCCCCCGCAGTTCGACGTCGACCAGGTGCGTCGCACCGCGCGCAAGCTCGGCGTCGACGTGCTCATCGGCGTACAGGGGTCGCGGCTCGTGCTGGTGCTCGGACGCGCCGACCTCCCCGCCCGCGGGGGTGACGAGGTCACCGAGCTCGCCTTCACCGAGATCGCCAAGCGCCTCGAGCCCGGCTTCGGCACGGGGCACCTCGTGCTCGGGCCGCCCGTCGCCGCTCTCGTCGACGCGGGACAGAGTGCGCGCGCCGCGCTGGCGGGCTTCGCCGTCGCGCGCGCGTGGCGGAACGCTCCCCGCCCGGTCGAGGCCGACGACCTTCTGCCCGAGCGGGCCCTCGCCGGCGACGCCGTGGCGAAGCAGACGCTGGTGGAGCGTGTCTACCGCCCCCTGCAGGCGCACAGCGCCGACCTGGTCGCCACGCTCTGGAGCTACCTCGACAACGGTCGGTCTCTCGAGGCCACGGCGCGCGAGCTCTACGTGCACCCCAACACCGTGCGGTATCGCCTCAAGAGGGTGTCGGAGGTCATCGGATGGGATGCCACGGGGCCCCGCGAGGCGCTCATTCTGCAGACCGCGTTGATCCTCGGGTCGATCGGAACCGACGCCACGCGTCGACGCGGACCCGCCGGTCGGCGCTCCTCTCTGCCCCGCTGATGCACGGCGCGCACAAAGACACGTCGCATTTCTTTGTCGATATCTCCAGAACTCGGCGCCTGATCCTTGGCAGGATGGAACGGTGATCATCGCCGTCTTCCCCGGGCAGGGCTCGCAGACTCCTGGGTTCCTGTCTCCCTGGCTCGAGCTCGACGGAGCGCGGGAGCGCCTCGAGGCCTACTCCGAGCAGGCCGGCGTCGATCTCGTCGCCGCCGGAACCGAGTGGGACGCCGACCGTATCCGCGACACCAGCGTCGCGCAGCCGCTCATCGTCGCGGCGAGCCTGCTGTCGTGGTCGGCCCTGACGGCATCCGATGCCCCTCGACCCGCCGGTGTCGCGGGGCACTCCGTCGGAGAGATAGCCGCCCTCGCGGCATCCGGCGTCCTCGACGAGGCCGACGCCCTACGCCTGGTCGGACTGCGCGGGCGCGCCATGGCCGAGGCGGCCTCGGCCGTCGAGACGGGCATGAGCGCCGTGGTCGGCGGAGACGAGGCCACCGTGCTCGAGCGTCTCGAAGCGCTCGGGCTCACCCCGGCCAACTACAACGGCGGCGGTCAGATCGTCGCCGCCGGCGAACTGCCCGCTCTGGCGGAGCTCGCCGCCGACGCCCCGCGCGGCACCCGGGTGATCGCCCTGCAGGTCGCCGGTGCATTCCACACGCGCTTCATGGAACCCGCCGTCGAGGCGCTGCGCTCCGCCGCCGCCGACGTGTCGGTGTCGGACCCCTCGACGACGCTCTGGACCAACTCCGACGGCACGACCGTCGACGAGGGGCACCGCGCGCTCGACCTCGTCGTCGCCCAGGTGGCGTCGCCCGTGCGCTGGGATCGCTGCATGGCGTCGTTCGCCGAGCAGGGTGTGACCGGCATCATCGAACTCTCGCCCGCGGGCGCCCTGACCGGGCTCGCCAAGCGCGCCCTGCGCGGAACGCCGACCGTGGCGGTCAAGACCCCCGACGACCTCGACGCGGCCGTCTCACTCCTGAAAGAAGACCAGGCATGAGCACCCCCACCCTCCGTCAGCTGCAGGGCCCCGCCCACACGCGCATCTACGCGTACGGCGCCGCGCGCGGCGAGAACTTCGTGCCGAACGACGACCTCGTCGGCCCCATCGACTCGAGCGACGAGTGGATCCGCCAGCGCACCGGCATCGTCACGCGCGTTCGTGCGAACGCCGAGACCGACGTCATCGACCTCGCCTCGGATGCCGCCCGTGAGGCCGTCGAGAAGTCGGGCGTCGCGCCGGCCGACATCGATGCCGTGATCGTGGCGACCATCAGCAACCCCAAGCAGACGCCCTCGGCCTCGGCGATCGTCGCCGACCGGATCGGCGCCAACCCCGCGGCGGCGTACGACCTCAACGCGGCCTGCGCCGGCTTCGCCTACGGCGTCGCCCAGGCCGACGCCCTCGTGCGCGGCGGTCTCGCGAAGCACGTGGTCGTGGTGGGCGCCGAGAAGCTCAGCGACATCGTCGACCCCACCGATCGCAGCATCTCGTTCCTGCTCGGCGATGGTGCCGGCGCGGTCGTCATCGGCCCGAGCGACACCCCCGGCATCGGCCCCACCGTGTGGGGATCCGACGGATCGAAAGCGGATGCCGTGGGCATGAACGCCACGCTGACGCAGTTCCGCGACGGAGCCGCGCCGTGGCCGACGCTGCGCCAGGAGGGTCCCACCGTGTTCCGCTGGGCCGTCTGGGAGATGGTCAAGGTCGCGCGTCAGGCGATCGAGGCGGCCGGCATCGAGCCGTCGGACCTCGCCGCCTTCGTGCCGCACCAGGCGAACATGCGCATCATCGACGAGTTCGCCAAGCAGCTGGGTCTGCCCGAGACGGTGGTCATCGGCCGCGACATCGAGACCACGGGCAACACCTCCGCGGCATCCATCCCGCTCGCCACCCACCGCCTGCTCGAGGAGCACCCCGAGCTCAGCGGCGGGCTCGCCCTGCAGATCGGCTTCGGAGCCGGTCTCGTGTTCGGCGCGCAGGTCGTCGTCCTTCCCTGACGCAGCGTCGCCGAACTCTAGACTGATCGGGGCCCGTCAGGGTCCACCCCTAACAAACAGGAGACATCATGGCATTCACCAACGACGAGGTTCTCGCCGGCCTTGCCGAGCTCATCACCGACGAGACCGGTATCTCGGCCGACGAGGTCGCCCTCGAGAAGTCGTTCACCGATGACCTCGACATCGACTCCATCTCGATGATGACGATCGTCGTCAACGCCGAGGAGAAGTTCGGCGTCACCATCCCCGACGACGAGGTCAAGAACCTCAAGACCGTCGGCGACGCTGTCACGTTCATCACGTCGAACCAGTCCTGACTCTCCCGGTGGGGGCTTCGGCCCCCACCGGTCATGTCTTTCCGGTCGGACCAAGGATCCTTCACCCATGAGCACATCCCGCATCGTCGTCACCGGCATCGGTGCCACCTCGCCCATCGGCGGTACCGCCCCCGAGAGCTGGTCGGCGCTGCTCGCCGGCACCTCCGGCGCGCGCACCCTCGAGCACGAATGGGTCGAGAAGTACAACCTGCCCGTCACCTTCGCCGCCGAGGCGCTCGTGCGACCCGAGACGGTTCTGGATCGTCCCGTCGCCAAGCGTCTCGACCCCTCGGCGCAGCTGGCCATGGTCGCCGCCAAAGAGGCCTGGGAAGACGCGGGCTCGCCCGACGTCGACCCCGATCGCCTCGGCGTCGACTTCGCCACCGGCATCGGCGGCGTGTGGACGCTGCTCGACGCCTGGGACGTGCTGCGTGAGAAGGGCCCGCGTCGCGTCATGCCGATGACGGTGCCGATGCTCATGCCGAACGCGGCCGCCGGCAACCTCTCGCTGCACTTCAACGCCCGGGCGTTCGCGCGCACCGTGGCCTCGGCGTGCGCCTCGAGCACCGAGTCGATCGTGAACGCCGTGCAGCACATCCGCGACGGTCTGGCCGACGTCGTGATCGCGGGCGGAAGCGAGTCGGCGATCCACCCGATCACCATCGCCTCGTTCGCGTCGATGCAGGCGCTGTCGAAGCGCAACGACTCCCCCGAGACGGCCTCGCGTCCGGCGAGCATCGACCGTGACGGTTTCGTCATGGGCGAGGGCGCGGGCGTGCTGATCCTCGAGACCGAGGAGCACGCCCTGGCCCGCGGCGCCAAGATCTACGCCTCGATCGTGGGAGGCGGCGTCACCGCCGACTCGTACCACATCACCGCCAACGACCCCGAGGGCACGGGAGCCGCCCGCGCGGTGCGCCTGGCGCTCGAGATGGCGGGGGCATCGGCAGACGATGTCACGCACATCAACGCGCACGCCACCTCGACCCCCGTGGGCGACCCGAACGAATACAAGGCCCTCCACACGGTGTTCGGCGACCGGATCGACGAGATCCCCGTGTCGGCGACGAAGGCCTCGACGGGTCACCTGCTGGGTGGCACGGGAGCGCTCGAGGCCATCTTCACGGTGCTCGCGCTGAAGAACCGCGTTGCGCCTCCGACCATCAACCTCACCGAGCAGGACCCCGACGTGCCCTTCGCGCTCTCGGGTGCGCCGGTCGAGCTGGGCTCCGGCGACCAGCTCGCTATCAGCAACTCGTTCGGCTTCGGCGGTCACAACGCCGTCGTCGCGATCGCCTCGGTCTGACGCACGAAGAACGCCCCCGGCATCCCGAATCAAATCGGGACGCCGGGGGCGTTCTGCCTTTGTCGGGCGAGGGATACGCGGTCTCGATGCCGGGTGCGATCACCGGCCTCCGGTAGTGGCGCCTCCCCCGCCCGACGTCTTCACCCCACCTTGTGCAGCCAGACGATCTGCTGGTCGTCGCTGGCGTGGCGGAAAGGTTCGAGCTCTTCGTCCCAGGCGGAGCCGAGCGCGATGTCGAGTTCGCGCTGCAGCTCGAAGGCGTCGCCGCCGGCGACGTCCATCGCGTAGCGCACGCGGTCCTCGCCGATCACGACGTTGCCCGCAGCGTCCGTCTGCGCGTAGTGGATGCCGAGACCAGGCGTGTGCATCCAGCGGCCGCCGTCGCTGCGGGGGGTGGGATCTTCGCTCACCTCGAAGCGCAGGTGCTCCCACCCGCGGATGGCACTGGCCAGGGCGGCGCCGGATCCGACCGGGCCCTCCCAGTAGAACTCCGCGCGGCGGCTGCCCGTCAGCACGGGCTGTTCGGCCCAGTCGAAGTTGACGGCGCGGCCGAGAGCGCGTCCGACCGCCCACTCGAGGTGGGGGCACAACGCGCGGGGCGCGGAGTGGATCAGAATCACTCCGCGCGAAGACGTGATCGCCATGGTCTCTCCTTCGTCAGGTACGTCTTCCCCTACGACCTGTGATGGAGTGCCGGCGATTGTTCGGTTGTCCGGCCATTATCGCCCGTTCATAACGAAATCACAACACTGTGATTTCGATGGAGATGGTGAGGTCGTTCGGCCTGCTCCGCGCGGCGTCAGGGTCGCCGCAGATCAGCCGAACCAGAGGGCCCAGTACAGGGCGAAGTTGCGGTTGCCGTAGGCCGAGCACCCGTCGCCCGTCCCCCAGCGTGCCGCGAGAGCCGCGGCGTTGGGTTGGTAGGGCGTGTAGTTGTACAACGCCGCGGTGGCCTCGTTGGTGATCGTCACGTCGGAGCCGCCGCACGCGGCATCGGGCGAGTAGGCGATGTAGTGCGTGCCGGGTTGCCGCATGAAGTCGGAGGCGCTGTACGACTTCAGGTCGGTCGCGCCCTGGGCCACCTGGGCGGCGAAACCTTCGGCGCCCGTATCGCATGCGGCGTCGTCGGGGCAGCGAGCCCCCATCGCCGCGCCGAGCTCGCGCGGTTCGGGGGCTCGGGCTGTGCGACCGGCGACGAGACTCTGTTCTTTCTGCAGCGTGACCAACAGCACCTTCGCCGAGATGCCGCACGCGCGCTGGATGCGGTAGATGATCTCGGCCGCCGTCAGCTCCCCGCCGTCGTAGCCCTCGCAGACCGTCTCTCCCGTGGCATCCGAGACGATCGGCCCCCGAGGGGGAAGGGTGGTCCGCAGGACCGCGAGGCAGGAGTCGTTGCGACACTCACCCACCTGTGCGTCGAGGAAATCCTGGATCTCGCCGGCGGACAGGGCGTTCGCGTCGTAGAAGTCGGCGTCGCTGATGAGGGTGCCGGGATCGAACGTCGTCAGATCGATGGCCTGGCGGCGCGTCTCGGCGTTCCAGGCCGAGACGAGCCCGGCCAGCGGCACGATCGCCAGCACGACGAGGCCCGCGAGCAGGATGCCGACCACACCGACGATGATGCGCCGGCGACGCAGGACACGTGATGCGGGCCGACGCCGACGAGAAGGGCGAGCGCGGGGGCGTCCGGGGGTCGGGCGGCGGGTCCGCGTGCTGTTCGCCACCCCTCGATCGTGCCCCACCGCGCTGACCGCGCGCTGCACGCCGAGGGGCGTGGCGCGACGATCAGCGCGGGTGAGGTGTCACGAACCGGGCTGGGCCGGAGGCGTGGCGCCGGTGCCGGGCTCGGTGCCCGGGGCCGGAGGGGTGGGAGCGGTGCCGTCGGTCGGGGGCGTGGGACGCTCGCCGGCACCCGGTCCGGAGCCCGGGGTCGGCGGGGTGGGGGCGGAGCCGTCGGTGGGCGGGGTCGGGGCGGTGCCGTCGGTGGGCGGGGTCGGGGCCGTGCCGTCGGCGGGCGGAGTCGGCGCGCCGGGACCACCGGGTCCGCACTCGCCCGGCTTGGCTCCGGGACCCGGGGCCGCGGGGGCCGTGCCGTCGGCGGGAGGCGTGGGGGCCGAACCGTCGGCCGGTGCGGTCGGGGCACCGCTCGGGATCGTGCCCGGGGTGGGCGTGGTCGTGCTCGGCGAGACGCCGTCGGCGCTCGGCGCCGACGTGACCGACGCGACGGGCGTCGTGCCGCCCGACGACGCCAGAGCGGCGGTGCCGCCGGTGAGCCCGGCGGCCACGATGACCGCGCCGGCGATGAGGGCGGGACGCTTCCACGACCGACGAAGCGGCTCGTGCGCGTCGTCCATGCGGGGCAGCGGGAGGGTGGGGTTGTCGTCGTTCATGATCTCTTTCTGCGGCGGTGTCGGTCACCGTCTCGAGTACCAGCCTTCGAGCGGGGACTGAAGCGAACCTGAAGCCGCCGACCGTGCGGTCAACCCAGGCCGTTCGCATAACGGGCATGCAGCGATGGGCCCTAGCGTGGGGCGGATGTCCTCTGCTGCCCGCGTGCTCGTGCTCGACGACGACGAGACCATCCGTGTCGCCGTCGCGACCGCCCTGCGCGCCGACGGATTCGTCGCCGAGGCCGCGCCCGACGGCACCGACCTCGCCGAGCGCCTCGAGGCGTTCCGCCCCGACCTGGTGGTGCTCGACTGGATGATGCCCGGGCCCTCCGGCATCCGGTTGCTTCCGCTCGTGCGCTCCCGCAGCGACGCGGCGGTGATCATGCTCACCGCCCGCGACGAGGTCGACGATCGTCTGCGCGGCTTCGCCGAGGGCGCCGACGACTACGTCGTGAAACCGTTCACCATGGCCGAGCTCATCGCGCGTACGAGCGCCGTGCTCCGTCGCCGCGGTCGTCTGCCGCAGACCATCGAGGTGGCCGACCTCGTGGTGGATCCGGATGCCACGACCGCGCGCCGCGCCGGATCGTCGCTCGATCTGACCGCGACGGAGTTCCGCCTGCTGCGGCTGTTCGCCGAGAGTCGTGGTCGCACGCTGTCGAAGGCGCAGATCCTGACGCAGGTGTGGGGGTACGACGACTACGACCCCAACCTGGTCGAGGTGCACCTGAGCGCGCTGCGCCGCAAGATGGAGGCGCACGGTCCCCGGCTCATCCACACCGTGCGCGGGCTCGGCTACCGCCTGAGCGTGACGCCGTGAGCGACACCCGGCCGCTGCGCGCGGGGTCGCTGCGGCGGCGCACCATCGTCGCGGTCGTCGCCCTCGTGGCGCTGCTGCTCATCGTGCTCTCGGTCGTCGTCGACGTCGCCCTCGGCGCCCGCCTGCGCGGCCAGATCGAGGAGCGCCTGCGCGACCGCGCCGCCGCGGCCGCCTCGCTCGTCGGCACGGTCGACGACGAGGACCTGGCCGAGCGACTGTCGGATCAGGGCCTGTCGGTGCGCATCGACAGCGCGGGCGGCGACTCGGTCGTCGCGGGGCCGAGCCCCGAGCAGCTGCGCGACGGGCCGCCCGGTCCCGGCGGCCCCGGTCCCGCCGAGCGGTCGGTGCCTCTCCCCTCGGTGTCGACCGACGTGAGCGTCGTCGCCTCGGCCGTCACGGGCGACGCCGACCTCGTGACGCTGACTTCCACGCTGAGCGACGGTTCCACACTGAGCCTCACGGCATCCGCCGCCGGGATCGGCGAGACGCTCGTCCAGGTGCGGTGGATCATGGCGATCGCCTCGGTCGGCGTGCTCGTGGTGGCCGCCGGAGCGGTGACCCTCGTCGTGCGTCGCACGCTGCAGCCCCTGGACCGGGTGTCGGAGGTGGCCCGCTCGATCGGGGCCGGTGAACGCGGGCGACGCCTGCACCCCACGCGATCCGACACGGAGATCGGTCGGGTCGCGACGGCACTCGACGACATGCTCGACGACGTCACGGGCGCCGAGCAATCCGCGCGCGAGGCCGAGGCCCGCTTGCGCGTGTTCCTCTCGGATGCCGCACACGAGCTGCGGACGCCGGTCGCCGGCATCCGCGCCGCCGCCGACACGCTGGTGCGGGCCGATCTCGACGGACCCGAGCGCGAGATGCTCGCCGCGCACGTCGCCCGCGAGGCCCAGCGCGCCTCCCGTCTGGTCGACGACCTGCTCACGATGGCCCGGGTGGATCAAGGGCTCGAGTTGACGCGGAGTTCGGTCGATCTGCGGACGATCGTGGCGGCCGAGGTCGAACGCGCCCAGCTCGTGCACCCGTCGCTGCAGGTGTCGTCGGTGGTTCCGGATGCCGCCGTGCCGGTGCGCATCGACGCGGGGCGCATCGCGCAGGTGCTGTCGAACCTGGTCGAGAACGCCGCGCGCGCGACGAACGGGCGCGGCACGGTCGTCGTCGAGGCCGCGGTGACGGGCGGCGCCGCCACCGTCGCCGTCAGCGACGACGGTCCGGGCGTGCCGGCGGAGGAGCGGGAGCGCATCTTCGACCGTCTCGTGCGCCTGGACGCCGCGCGCTCGCCCTCGGGCGGCGTGGGCCTCGGCCTGCCCATCGCGCGCGGGATCGCCCGAGCGCACGGCGGTGACGTGCGAAACGTTGCCCGTGATTCAGGGGCGCGTTTCGAGCTGACGCTGCCGGTCTCGGACTGACCGGGCGCCGTCGCGACCGACCGCACCGGCGGACGCGATGACCACCGGTGCGAAGCGGGTCAGCGTCCGGCGCGCACCCCCGCGGGTTGACGGGTCGCGATCGGCAGTGGGGCGATGCCCGCCGCGGTGAGCGTGAGCCCATCGGCGCCGCTGGCGTCGTGCATCATCTGGTCGACGAGTTCGCGGTCGATGGCGGGTTCGCGTCCCCCGTAGAACTGCATGACGAGCGCGTTGGAGGCGTGGATCCAGAGGCTGGCCTGCCGAACGCCCTCGTTCACCGGCAGCTGGAGCATGAAGCCCTCGTTGCGGCGGAGCTTGTTCATCACGACGATGCGGAGATGGGCGAGGATGCGGTCGTCGATATCGAACGACGCGCGGTCACGGTAGATGAGGCGTCCCACGGCGGGTCCATTTCTGGCGCGACGAAGCGCACCTGTTGAGCAAGGGCGGGACCACGCCGGGAAGCGAGGCAATGCGGGACCTCTATTCTGCCACCCGGATCGAGGTCGGGGCGCGTTCGAGCGAGAGCATGCTCGGGTCGGGCGTGTCGTGTCAGAACTCGCTCTTGACACGCGCGCCACCCTTGTTAGATGGTTACTTAGTCAAGTAGGTAACCAACAGACGGAGGTCGCATGATCGACGACGGCCGAGCGCTGTTCCTCCAGATCGCCGAGAGCGTCGAGGACGCGATCGTCGACGGTTCGCTGGCCGAAGAGAGCCGTGCGCCCTCGACCAACGAACTGGCGGCGTTCCACCGCATCAACCCCGCCACCGCAGCGAAAGGAATCACCATGCTCGTCGACAAAGGCGTGCTGCAGAAGCGACGCGGCATCGGCATGTTCGTCGCGGTCGGAGCACGGGAACAGCTCCTGGGCGAGCGCCGCTCGGCATTCGCCGACCGCTTCGTCGAGCCCCTCCTCACCGAGGCCCGCACGCTGGGCCTCGGCCCCGACGATCTCGCCGACCTCATCCGCGAGCGCGCGGCGCTCGGCTCCTCCCCCGCCCACACCAACGAAGGGATCGCCCGATGACCGCTGTGATCGAGGTCGCCGGCCTCCACAAGCGCTACCGTGACGCCGCCGCCCTGGACGACGTGTCGTTCCGCATCGAGAAAGATGCCATCTACGGCCTGCTGGGGCGTAACGGCGCCGGCAAGACCACCCTGATGTCGATCCTGACCGCGCAGAACTTCGCCACCGAGGGGAGCGTGCGCGTGTTCGGCGAGGACCCGTACGAAAACCCGCGGGTGCTGTCGCGGATGTGCTTCGTGCGCGAGAGCCAGAAGTATCCCGATGATGCCAAGCCCGCCCACGCCTTCGCTGCCGCGAAGATCTTCTTCCCGAACTGGGACGACGACCTCGCCGCCGATCTCATCCGGCAGTTCCAGATCCCCGTGACTCGAACGATCAAGAAGCTCTCGCGTGGTCAGCTCTCGGCCGTGGGGGTCGTCATCGGGTTGGCATCGCGCGCCGAGATCACCTTTTTCGACGAGCCGTACCTCGGACTCGACGCGGTGGCCCGTCAGATCTTCTACGACCGTCTGCTCGAGGACTATTCCTCCCACCCGCGCACGATCATCCTCTCGAGCCACCTCATCGACGAGGTCGCCAACCTGCTCGAACGCGTCATCGTGCTCGACGGGGGCCGTGTGGTGATGGACGAAGACACCGATGCCGTGCGGGAGCGGGCCGCGACCGTCGTCGGAGACGCCGCCGCCGTCGACGCCTTCTGCGTGGGCCGTGAGGTGCTGCACCGGGAAGCGCTCGGAGGCGTCGCCTCGGTCACGATCCTGGGCGCCCTGACCCCGGGCGACCGGCGCGCCCTCGCCGAGGCGCGGCTCGAGGTCTCGCCCGTCTCGCTGCAGGAGTTCATCGTCCGCGCGACCCCGCACGCGGCGAGCGCGTCGGCCGCCATCCTTCCGGAAGGAGCGCTGCGATGAACCGCGCGCTGAACGTCGTCCGTCTTCAGCTCATCAACCGTCAGACCTTTGTCTGGATCCCCCTGATCATCCTGTTCGGCTCCCTCGCGATCAGCCTGCTGCTCTACGGCATCATCCAGTCAGCAGGAGTACGCGGAGTGATGATCAGCGGCGGGGTGCAGGCGCCCCTGTGGTACTTCGGCGTCATCGGCGCCCAGTCGCTGACGCGGACGTTCCCGTTCTCGCAGGCGATGAGCGTCACCCGTCGCGACTTCTTCGCCGGCACCCTCCTGACCGCTGCGCTGACGGCGGCACTGCTGTCGGTGGTCTTCGTCCTCGGCGGCATGATCGAGCGGGCGACCAACGGCTACGGGATGAACGGATGGTTCTTCTACATCCCGTGGGTGTGGGAGGCCGGTCCGCTCGCCGCGGGGGTCGTCTACTTCG
Organism: Microbacterium sp. CFBP 13617; assembly: GCF_014839445.1. NCBI lineage: Bacteria > Bacillati > Actinomycetota > Actinomycetes > Micrococcales > Microbacteriaceae > Microbacterium > Microbacterium sp. CFBP 13617. Next base: position 308,282 of record NZ_JACYNW010000002.1, read on the forward strand.
CCCTGGCGATGTTCTTCTTCGTCATCGGCTTCTGGGCCGCCACCGTGTTCAAGCGCTTCGGCGGCCTGGTGACCACGGTCACCCTGGTCGGCGTCGGCCTGCTCCTCGTGCTCGTGGTGTGGCTGATCACGGTGACGCGGTCGTGGCAGGGGGTCGCCGACATCGTTCTCACGCTCGGCGCCCTCGGCCTCGCGGTCTGCGGGATCGTGCTCACCGCGGTGCTCGCAACATCGTCGTTCGCGACGTTGCGTCGCGCCGTCCCCTGACCCGGATGCGAAGGGGCCGGACCGTCTCGGCGGTCCGGCCCCTTCGCGTTCCCGCGCGGGCAGCGAGCCCCGGCGGCGAGGCGAATCCCCAGCTACGTGGGAGTGGCCTCGGTAGCATCGAAGGGATCTGCGATCACCCGACCCACGAGAGAGACAACCCCGTGAGCCCTCACCGCACCTCCACCGACCAGGAGGGCCGATCTTCGAGCCCCCTCTTTTCGAGAGGGGGTGAGATCTGATGCTGGCTGCGGCCTTGACGCTCCTGGTGGGCGTCATCGTGACTCTGGCGATCATCGTGGCGTGCGGCTTCTTCGTCGCGCAGGAGTTCGCGTACATGTCGGTCGACCGCTCGCGCATGGCGGCGTTGGCCGAGAAGGGCGACGCCCAGGCGAAGCGCGTCCTCGCCATCACCAAGCGCACGTCGTTCATGTTGTCGGGCGCGCAGCTCGGCATCACCGTCACCGGTCTGCTGATCGGCTACGTCGCCGAACCGCTCATCGGTGAATCTCTCGGGACGCTGCTCGGCGGGATCGGGATCGATCCGGCCGTCTCGGTGCTGATCGGCACCGTCGGTGCCCTGTTGCTCGCCACGATCGTGACCATGATCTTCGGTGAGCTGTACCCGAAGAATCTCGCCATCGCCGACCCCGAGCCGCTGGCGCGCGCCCTCGCCGTGCCGACGCGCATCTATCTCCTGCTGTTCGGCTGGTTGATCTCGGTCTTCGACCTCGCGGCCAACGCCCTGTTGCGGGTGCTGCGGATCGAGCCGCTCGAAGACGTCGACGAGAGCGCGACCGCGCGCGACCTCGAGGCCATCATCGAAGAGTCGCGCGCGAGCGGTGACCTGCCCGACGATCTGTCGATGATCATCGACCGCATCCTCGACTTTCCGCACCGCGACGTCGAGCACGCGATGATCCCGCGTTCCCAGATCGATTCGGTCACCCCCGAGACCACCGTGGGCGAGGTGCGCGCCCTGATGGCCACCGGCCACACCCGCTACCCCGTCATCGGTGACGAGGACTCCCCCGTCGGCGTCGTCGAACTCATCGACGTGCTGCGCGAGAACCCGTCGGACGAGACCCCCGTGGCCGCCGTCATGCGCGCCGCGGTCGTGCTGCCCACCTCGATGCCGCTCCCCGTCGCGTTGGATCGCATGCGCCAGACGCGCAACGAGCTGGCGTGCGTGGTCGACGAGTACGGCAACTTCGACGGCATCCTGACCATCGAGGACCTGACCGAAGAGGTCATCGGCGAACTCTCCGACGAACACGACGTCGAGGTCGCCGAGGCCGCCTCGGTCGGCGACGACGCGTGGAGCGTTCCCGGCGACCTGCACCTCGACGAGCTCGAGCGACTCATCGGCCACGACCTGACCGAGGGCGACGTCGAGACGGTCGCCGGTCTCGTCATCGAGACGCACGGCGACCTTCCGGCCGTCGGCGCCATCGTGCGCGTGGATCTGCCCGAGCGTGCGTCCGAGACGGTGCAGGGTCTCGACATCGAGCGCTGGCTCGCCATCGAGGTCATCGAGGTCGACCGGCACGTGCCCTCGCAGCTGAAGGTCGATCTGCACGAGGTGGACCGCGATGCCGAGCCCGCCGACGACGTCGTCGCGATCGACGGGGAGGTGGCCCGATGAACGGCTGGACCGTCGCTCTCATCACCACCGCGCTCATCGTCGCGAGTGCGTTCTTCGTGATCGTCGAGTTCGCGCTGCTCGCCGCTCGACGTCACCGGCTCGAAGAAGAGGCAGCGACCAGCGTCTCGGCGCGCGCCGCCCTGCGCGGCGTCAACGAGCTGACCGTCATGCTCGCCTTCGCGCAGATGGGCATCACCGCCTGCACGTTCCTGCTCGGCGCGATCACCAAGCCGGCCATCGACTACGCCCTGGCACCGGTTTTCGAGCAGTGGGGGCTTCCTCCCGTTCTGTCCGGGGTCATCGCGTTCATGCTGGCGCTGATCGTGGTGACGTTCCTCCACCTCGTGATCGGCGAGATGGCGCCGAAGTCGTGGGCGATCGCCCACCCGGAGACGGCGGCGAAGGCCACCGGCATCCTGGCCCGCGCCCTCACCTGGCCGCTGCGCCCGTTCCTGCTGTGGATCAATCACATCGCCAACCGCCTGGTGAAGGCCTCGGGCGTGGAGCCCGTCGACAAGGCCGCCGCCGGTGGGCAGGATGCCGACACGATCCGCGAACTCGTCGCCCACTCGCGTCGGGCGGGCACGCTCGAGAAGCAGTACTCCGAGCCGATCGCGCAGGCGATCGCGCTGGGGACGCTGACGGTCGGCGACATCGTGCGCACCGATCGCACGCCGACGTCGGTCGCCGCGGATGCGACGGTCGCCGACATCCAGGCGGTCGCCGCCTCGTCGACGCACCTGCGCATCCTCGTCGGGGCGGGTGCGACCTCGCGCGTCGCCCACGTGCGCGACACGCTCACCGTCGACCCGACGACCCCGGCGCTCGAGATCGCGCGCGAGCCCCTGGTGCTGGAGCCGTCGGCGTCGGCGTACGACGCTCTGGCGCGCATGCGGCGCGGGCGCGTGCAGTTGGCGACGGTCGTCGACGGTGAGCGGTTGATCGGGGTGGTCACCCTCGACGACCTTTTGCGCGAGATCCTGCCCGGCGCGGGGGAACTCGTTCCGCTCGCACGGTAGGTGGTGCGGGTCCCGCGTCGCGTTCGACGGAGGGGGACCCGCGGCGGCACTCGTGGTTGGGGGCTGGCTCGCGTGCGATCATTTCTCATGTCGAACCCGCCCGAGCGCCTTCCTGCCGCGCCGACCCGTCAGCCCGACCTCGACGACGACTTTCGCGCCGGGCTGAGCGCGGAACGATGGATCGCGAGCTATCTGCCGCAGTGGACGACCGCCGAGAGGGCGCGAGCGCACTATGAGGTCGTTGCCGACGGAGTCGCGTTGCGGATCGACGCCGACCAGCCCGACTGGCGCCTCGAAGATGCACCGCTTCGCGTCTCGAACCTGCAGACCGGTGTCTATGCCGGGCCGCTCGGTTCCGCACTCGGGACGCATCGCCACCGGCCCGACCTGCGTGTCCGCACCGAGACACCGCCACGGCTGCTGTTCGCACCCTCTCGCGGGCGAGTCGAGATCACCGTCTCGGCGACCCGAGACGCCGACTGCATGGTCGCGGCGTGGCTCGTCGGAACCGAGCACAGATCCCCGACGGAGTCCGGCGAGATCTGCATCTTCGAGATCGACTCCGACGCCATCGGAGAAACCACCGTGGCGCGCACCGGCGTCAAGGCGCACCACGACCCTCACCTCACGACCGACGTCGCCGAGGTCGCGATCCCCGTGAACGCATCGACACCTCACACGTGGACGGTGATCTGGGGCGAGGGCGAAACCGTGATCGGGTGCGAGGGCCTCGTCCTGCGGAGGATCGCACAGGCCCCCGACTATCCGCTGTTCCTCATGATCGACCTCTTCGAGATCGGACCCCGCGGCGGCAGCTATCCCAAGTCAGCGACGATCCACCGGGTTCGCGCATGGGACGGCGACGATCGAGGACGACCGTCCTCTCCTGGAGGTCGTTCGGCAGCCCACGTGACGGTGTGAGGGCAGAGGAAACGCCCTCCGATCACGCGCGGCCTGACGGAGGGCGAACGTAGGGCGGGTGGGACTTGAACCCTGTTCACGGGTGCGGAACGGCGCGAAAACCGCGGAAATACGCCCCATCGGGGCTCGTCAGAGCACATCGGAAAACGACGGTGGACGGTGAGCGTGTGGGCAAAATGTGGGCAGGTCAGCTCGCGTGCCGACGGCTTGTTTCAGCCCGACCGGCATCCCGTCGACGGCGGAGACGCCGCACCAGCATGGGCTTGGCCTCGAGTGCCTCGGCTGTGTCGATTGACCGGTGCAGGAGCTGGAAGTACCGCCGCGGGCGGGGCGTTGAATCGCGCGCGGATGGCGATGTCTTTCCGGCTCGACCAGCGTGGCCGATGCTCCTCGAAGTCGAGCAGCTCGATCGTGTCGATGCTCGTCATGATGACCATGATGCTCGGGGGTTCCGACATCGGCGCTTCTCTCCCGCGCGTGAGTGTTCCGCCGCCGATTGCGTGCCCGCTCTGCGGGACGATAATCGCGGCAACCTGGTGCCACGCGTGCCGGGTCGACGTAATCCCCGTGTCGGTGGGGTGGCGTAGCCTCCCCGGCATGGCACGACCTCTCGACCCCGCCACGCTGCTCGGGATCCATATCGGTGCGATCTGCTCTCGCAACCGGTACTCGGCTGACACCGCGCCCGTCATCGCCGAGCTGCTCGCGACCGCTGGGCCGCGGACGGACATTCTCGCGATGGAAACGGGCCGGTGGGCCGGGTACTACGACGACGTGCACACGAGAACCCTCGTCGCGGCGATCGTGGCGGACATCCCGGGCGCCGCGTCGTGGATCGCTGATGGTGCGCGGAGGCGTGACGCTCCCCCGCACGGGACGACAGGGTTCGGGCCCGCGTACGTGCCGCCGACGCCGAGGTGATCCTGCGGGTGAAGTCTGCCGCCGACGGGCCAGACTTCGTGGGGCGTGGTCGTAGCGTGACGGGCATGAGCCGACTCCGCCGCCGTCACACTTCCCGCATTCTCGACGTGCCCGTCGCGACCCTCCGCGCGTGGGCGGATGCGGGGGTGGGCCCGCAGCCTGACCGCCGCGGCCGCTACGACCCCGACGAGGTGGATGCGTGGGCCGGGGAGATGTCTGCCGCCCTACCTACTATGGACCCATGCTGATCGGAACCATCCGCCCCGTCGAAACCCGCACCCTTGAAGAGCAAGCCTTCTAAACCTGGGCTTTCGTATGAGCACTGTCACCTGCCCCTTCTGCCTGAGACCGATGGGCGGCAAAGACCGTTCGAGTGAGCACATCATCCCGCGCTGGGTGCACAAACTACCCGGCATTGTCGCGTCCTATCGCCTGCCTGCGAATAGCGGACGTTCATGGATGGTCTGGGACCACACTTTCGTGCGCTCGCAGCAAGGCGACTCGGTGGCGCATCTTCCGGCAATGCGACCAGCAATACGGAAACCGCTTCACGCGCACAATCTGACAATCCCCGTTTGCCGCGCATGCAACAACGGCTGGATGTCTCAACTCGAGGATTCCGCCCGGCCACACCTCATCCCGCTCATCGAAGGGCAGACAGACGAACTCACCGCGGCGGCGTCTACCGACGTCATGCGGTGGGCCGCGAAGACTGCCGTGGCCTTTCAGCAGACAGACCCTCCGGGCGCCACAATGCTCTCCGCGCAGCTTCGAGACCTCGTGCACGGACGGCTTCCGCGGTGGGTATCCGTCGCCATCGCCCGGTGCGATGACCCTGGCGAAGCGATCATGATTCACGCCCCAATGGCGGTGAAACTCAGCAACCCGGTTGGGGAGAGCGACACGATCGTCGGTGGCCGCACGATCATAAGCGTCGGCGAGGTGGCGCTATTTGTTCGCCAGTACGACAGGCCACGCGAATTTCTCGAGGACCAATTCGCCGTGTATCCCGAGCCGGATCCGCCCCCTCCATGGCGACGGGTCATGGCCGGACAGGCAACAACTCTGTGTCCCAATCCGATTAGCTACGACACCTCGATAGCAATGGTCCGGCCGAAGCCGAACGGACCACCGGTGTTCTGGTAACCGCGCTCAATACGCCGTGTCGGCTCTGTCATACTGCTCCCAGCATCGTCCGACAACAGGGGGCAACGACGTGCGCATCTACGGTCTGGACGCCATCCGCATCATCTGCGCAGCGGTAGTCGCACTCGGTCACTTTCGCATGGAGTTCGCGCAGAACCTTGCTCCGGTGATCGGCCCCCAGGGCGCGCGGCTCGTCGAGGTCGCTCTCGGCAACTCGTTCAACGGACCCGCCGCCGTCATCGTCTTCTTCGTGCTCAGCGGCTTCGTCATCCACCTGCCCTACAGCACCGGCCGCCCGTTCCACTGGGCCGAGTTCGCGGCGCGCCGATACACCCGCATCATCCCGCCCGTGCTCGTCTTCATGATCGTCGCTTTCGCGGTCGGCCGTCCGCTCTCGGACTGGGACTGGAACAACACCGTCCTCTGGAGCGTCATCTGCGAGCTCATCTACTACACGATGTACCCGGCGCTGCGCCGGCTGCCGGTCTCGTTCCTGACACAATGCTTGATCTCGTTTGCCCTGCCTATCGGCATCGCCGTCCTGGGATGGAGCACCATCGCCGCACACGGGGCCGACTACAACGCCTTCGGCTACGCGACCTTCCTCCTCGGTCTTCCTGCATGGCTCGCCGGGTGTGCGATCGCCGATCACCGCCTGCGATTCCCAGCGCTGAGCCCCGCCGCGATGTGGAGCATGCGAATCGGCATCATCTTGCTGTCGATAGCCTTCCGCGTCGTCAAGTTCCACGGTGAGCCCTACGTCGGGGTCGGAGCCTCCAACGTGTGGCTGCTCACCGCGTTCGCCGTTCCGGCCGCTATCTGGCTAGGCTTCGAGGCCCGGTACTACGAGGACCGCTCCAACCCGATCCTGCGGAGGCTGGAGCGGGCAGGGATGGCGAGCTACTCGCTGTACCTCGTTCACCCGCTGATCTTGTCTGGTCTCGCGGGAATCATTGCGCTCGGCGATATGTCGTCGTTCCTCTTGTACATCGTCGCGGCGGCGATCGGCACGGTCGCGTTCTACTTCGCGGTGGAGCGGCCAAGCCACCACCTCGCTCGACGGTTCGGCGGTCGGCTTCGCGCCCACCGCGAGTCCCGCTCCGCTGTACCGACACGCTGAAAGCCCCCGTCAGCACGCCCCCACCGAATTGGGGAGCGCGCCGACGGGGGCTCAAGTGTTCGACTTTCAGGGTGTGCCGTAGAACGCCTTCACGTTAGCCTCACCGGTAATGCGCTGGGTGTCGGTCAGAGCCGACGACCACGTGATGACCTCGCCGATCTGGCCTCCGAAGAAGATGCCCGGTGTGCCCTGGATGGATCCTCCGACGCTCGCGCGATCGACGCTCACGGCACCACTTCGGACGTAGGACGACTGCGCGCCTACAAGCGCCCCATCGACGCGCAGAGAGATGGACGACCCGGTGTCGACCATGCTGCCTGCGTGGAGTGTCGCGTTGTCGTGACCCGCTCCGGTGATGCTGGAGAGGTTCACCGACGTCTCCGTGCGGGTCTGCTGCCCCAGGGCTCCCGTGCTGGTCGCGTACTCGAGCAGGTAACGGGAAGCGCTATTGGCGGCACCGCCCTCCGCCACGATCGCTCCAGTGCTGGTGCTGGTGCCCTTCGCGACAGTGAGCGAGGTGGCAGCCCCGGCGGCGTAGAGGCCCACCCCGGTTGTCGAGAACAGGATGTCGTCGGTGCCGTCGAACGTCATCGAGGGTTTACCGTTCACGGTCAGGACGGACCCGCCGCTGACGAGGGTGGGCTGCGCCGCGGTCGTCGCCTGCGTGAGGTGACGACCGTTGCCGGACTGGTCGTACAGCGTGTCAACGTATCCGGATCCCGAACCGACGAACGCGAGCAGCGCCGCGGTATCGAGGACACCGTTCCCGTCGAACCCGATGTCCGACGTCGTGCTGTCGCTCGAGCGTCGGACCTTGACCGCCGCCCCCGTGTAGGCGGAGCGGAGCTTGCGGCTGACCGAGAGCGCACGGAACGCCGACACACCCACGTCGTTCAGGAGCGGCGCAATGTTCGCGGTGGCCGTCGGGCCACCCTGAATGGCCGCGGCGGACGCTCGCGCGTTGCGGGCGGTGACGCGGTAGTCGTACGACGTCGACGGCGACAGACCGATGATGGTCGAATTCGTCGATGTGACCGTGCCAGACGTCAGCCACGTCGAGCTCGACGTCTGTTTGTACTCGACGAGGTAGCTGGTCGCCTCCGAGTGGGTGGCGTCCGTCGCCGGGGCGTTCCACGAGATCGGCAGCGCCGACCCCGACGCGACGCCGGCGCTAACGCCGGTGACCGGGTTGGGGGCGTATGCCATCGTCAGCGTGGACGAGGCGGTTGCCGAGCTCGTGCCTTGACCGTTGACGGTGGAGACGCGCGCGCGCACCGCCTGGCCCGAGGACAGGCCGGTAATCGTCTGCGACAGGGCCACCGAGACGTCGTGGTCGAAGGTCGTCCAGTCCCCGCTACCGATGCGGTACTCCACGAAGTAGTCGATCGCGCGACCCTGAGCCGCGCTCCAGGACACGATGACACTGGACCCCGACTGCCGCAGGGTCACGGTCGCTGGTGCAACGGGCGCGACTCCAGAGACGTTCTTGAGGGCCGCGAGATACGCGCGGTGAAGGTTGCCACCGATGGTGCGCTGGGCGGTGGCCGAGTAGTGGATGAGGTCCGTCGGCCCGTTGCTGTTGCCCGAGCCGAGGCCGTAGGCGAACGCAGAGCGCACGACGCGGCGCGGAGTATCGATGAGCGCAGCGTTGATCTGGGACGGGTATCCAGCGGCAGCCGACGCGACGCCCTCAGCGATCCACTCGGCGGTCATACCGCCCGCGACGAAGGGAAGGTCCGGAACGTCGAGGTCCGATCGGAGCGTGGCGATCATGTCGTCGAGCGCGGCGGAGTACTGCGCCTTTGTGAGGACGGATCCGGTGGTGCTATCCGCCTCGCCCTGCACCCAGAGGGCGGCCACAATGCGGGCACCGGAACCGGCGGCATCGAGGGCCGCACGTGCCTGGGCCACGGCGTTCTGGTACAGGTTGACGCCGGATCCGTTCGGGCGCCAGGTGCCGCCGCCGGCTACGCCTGGGACTCGCTGGTTTGCTCCCGGGGATGCGGAGACGGTCTGGAAACCGGTGTCACCGTGCGCGACAGGAACGAACAGGACGCTCCGGTTCACAGGCACCGCGGCGAGGTAGCGGCGCGCGAACGCGAGCGCGGGGCCGACGCCGCTGCTTGACTCGTGGTGTGCGAGGGGCTCGGAGGCCAGCGCGATGCGGTTGGCGTACCCGCCCGAGTTTCCGAAACTCCGGATGCGGCGGTCCTGGACGTCGAGGTTGGGGTCGGCGGGGTTTCCGCGGCCGGCCATGTTCGACTGACCCATGAGGAGGATGATGTCGAACCCGATGTCGTCGGGGTTGGCGACAGCCTTGGTGAGCGCGGCGCGCGCTGCGGTGCCCGGCGTCTCAAGACGGGATGCGATGACGCCGTCCGTGACGCTCGTCGCGTCGGCGATGTCGTCGGCGAGGTCTTCGAGGCGCTGAATGGTGGCGGCGTCGGGCGTGACCCAGGGCAGCTCGGTCCACAGCGAGCTGCCGTCTCCGACCTTCATGCGGCGGCGGGTGGTGTCGATCCCGATCTCGCCGCTACGGAGAGGGACATTCGAGTCAGCCCACTGCGACGACGTGCCGCGCTTGTGCTGGATGGGGCCAACGACATCGGCCATAGCGGAGCCTCCTGGTCTTTCGGAGCGTCAGCGGGGCGTGTGACGCCGCGCGACGGTGGGTGAGAGGTAGATGGTGGCGAGGAAGACGGCGGCCCCCGCGAGGGAGGCCGCCGTCACGAGGAACCGGGTCACTCGTTGTGCGCGCCGGGGTCGCGGTAGCGCGCCGTGTGGGGGTCGACCGCGGCCTGGTACTGCTCGCGGGTCGACAGGCTCGGGTCGGGCAGGGATCGGTCGGTGGCGCGTTCGACGGCCTTCGCGGTGCCGCGGGTGACGAGGGCGTACGACGCGGCGACGAGCACGACGGCGAGCAGCATGAACACCCAGATGTTGCCGATGGGTTCGCCAGTGATGTTCTGGTAGAACATGACGACGATCGCGGCGAGGACGACGGCGACGAGGATCGAGACGAGCTTCTTCTGCCACGGCTTCCGCACGAACGGCAGGACGCCATTGAGCGCGCCGATCGCGTACGGGGCGAAGAACGCGAGCAGGGTGAGGATGCCGGCGGGAGCGGCGGGGATTGCAATGTCCATGAGGGTGTCCTTCCGGGACGAGAAAGACCCCGGCGGATGCCAGGGTCAGGGCTTGTCGCGGCTCGGCCGCGGCGGGTAGGGATCGAGGTCCCCAGGGTCTGTGCAGGGGGCGTCGATGTAGCGGCGCCGCACGAGGGAGACGTGCTCCTCGAGGATGCGAGTCCACCGCTCCCACCAGCCGACCTCTGCCAGCGCATCGTCTCGCTCTGTGCGTGCCTTGTCGCGCTCGGCGATGGCCGCGTCGACCTCGGCGCGGCGCTGCTGCAGGTGCCCCTTCCGCGCGTCGCGGATCCAGTCGAGGATCTTCACGAGCAGACCACCGGAGGTCAGCGCGATGACGAGCTTCACGGTGTCTTCGATGGTCACGGCGGGGTCACCTCCGAGGCTCGAAGCTGTACCGCCGGATGATGATCCACCGGACGAAGAACAGCCCGGCGCCCATCAGGATCCACCCCATCTGTGTCAGGCGGGATCCTGACTGGGCGATGTGCAGGGACAGCACGACGATGAAGTAGATGCCGGCGCCGAGCCAGATCATGACGATCGACAGGCGTTCGGCGAACCACCATCCGGGGAAGACGGTGAGCATGCCGCCGAAGCCGCCCATGATCACGAATGCCGCCCACAGAGCGGTCGTCGACGCGCCGAGCGCGCCCTCGATGGACTGTGGCGGGCGGATGAGCGTCGCGAGCCCGGTCAGCAGCGCCAGTCCGTAGAACACGAAGTAGGTCGCTTTGAGGTGACGGGGCTCGGTAATCGACTCCCATGCCCGCTGGACGCGAGCACGCACGCTCAGGCGTCCGTGACGAGCGTGAGCGCCGCCACCGCATTCCGCGCGCCGTCCTCGTCGCCCGAGCGAACAGCGGCGCCAACGGCGTCGGTCAGCGTCTTGAACTGCGCCGAGGTGAGCACGAGGGGCGCGGACTTGATGCCCTCGACGAGGCTGTCGACGGACGCGCTGTCGAGCTTGAGGATCTTGCTCAGCTCGGCCTCGGCGTGGAACTCGTTGCGGCCGTCCGGGACGAGGCCACCCAGCAGCTGGTTCGTGAGGAAGTCGAACTCCGCTCGCTGCATGGCTCGGATGGGGGTGGCCTGCGACAGCTTCTGCGCCTCGACGAGGGTCGCGTAGGCGGGGCTGGGGACGGCCCACCAGCGACCGGACGGGCCGATCCAGACCCAGCCGCCGGCGCCGTTCTCGTCGACGAGGGCATAGAGCTTGAGCGGGCGGAGGAAGCTCAGCTCTCGCATCTGGTCCGCGTGCCGGTTGGCGGCGTCCTGCTTGGCGTTGTCGTCGTACATGTCGTCCTCCTCGGACTGGGTTCCGGCCGGAGTCCCGGCGGGGTTGTTGCGGTGGTTGTCGAGGTGCGCGAAGTACTCAAGGTGCCAACGCTCGGCGAGCTTGCCGTTGCGGTAGACCGTCCAGTACCAGCCGTTGTCGTTCCAGATGCGCATCTGCGCATCGGAGGTGTCGTCGGTGTCGACGGCGTAGCCGAAGCAGTGGACAGACTTGTCGCCCGGCAGCGCGATCGGTGCCCACGGGCCGCCGTTGAGGAAGCTGATGTAGTTCCGGTAGTTCTCATCGGCATCGGCCGGCGAGCGCCATGCCTCGTTGATATCGGCGGCGCGCCCGAAGGCAGAGCGCATCGCGACGTCGACGCGGGCGAGCGAGGCGGCGGCGTCGCGTGCGAGACGCCCGCGGCCGTGGCCGATGTCGACGGCGTTGCCCCAGGCGAGCACCATCAGGCACCCCCGGTGATGTCGACCTCGACGAGCTCGCCCGCGTCACCGAGCGCGACGTAGACGGTGGTGCCGTCCGTGCGGGTCGTGAGGATGCGCGGGGCCCCGGTGTCGCGGAGGGTTTCGAGCAGGGTGGGGTCGGTGTAGTCGTTCGGATCAGCCATGCGAGGCGTTCCTTCCATGACGAAGCCCCCGACGAGATGCCGGGGGCGAGGGGGCGGAGTCGGGATTACTGGAACGCAATCCAGTCGAACTCGACGGGGTTGTTCGGCAGGAGCTGCGCCTGCAGGTCGTAGTTGTCGCCGACCTTGACGATGCGCGGGACGTACACGGCGAACTGAATCTGCGTGGCGTTGCGCGCGGTCACGACGACCTTTCGCAGCGACGGGACGCCGCCCTCGTTGCGGTCCGTGACGACGACAGCGCGCGGAGTGAAGCCGAGCCCGTGCGTCACGGTGATGATGCCGTCGTTCGTGGCCCCGTCCTGGTCCTTGGTGGAGGTGACGTCGACAACGAAACCGCCGCCGACGGGGCTGAGACGCACCCAGGCGTTGTTCCGCCGCCAGAACAGGCGACCAGTGTCGCTCTCGGCGAAGATCCAACCGTTGCGGACCTCAGCGCTCGTGAGCTCCGCACGCTGCGCCGCCGTGCCGGCGATAAGACCACCAATCTCCTCGACACGGTTGGCGATAGCCTGCATGTCGGCCACGGTCTGTGTCGGCGTGGGGGTGACGGTGATCGCCCCGCTCGCGCCCTTGCTATGTCCCATCGTCTCTACCTCCAGGTGATGCGCAGCGCGCCGGACATACCGTCCTGCGCGAGCGACTTGAACTCTTCCCAGCCGCCCTGGTCCAGGCCGACGCCATACCGCCCGCCGGCAGCCTTGAGCGAGCCGAACCACCCCTCGGCATTCGGGGGCGTCTGCCACCCGTCGTTGGGGTTCCACTCCGTCACCGCACCCATCGACGGGATACCCGCCTTGTACGGGTCGGTGTGAAGCGCGAATCGGGAACCGCCGTAGCGGCGGCGACTCCACGCGACGTAGAACTCGAGCGCGACGAACTCAGCGCCCGGGGGGATCGTGTCTTTGATCTGCGTGCCGTAGAACCAGGCGCCATAGGTGCTATCCGACGACCACGGCTGCCCCGTCCACCATCGCGGACGGTCACGATCGGTAGAGCCAGCGTCGATCGCGCGGAACTCGGCGGTACGCGTGGTCCCGCCGCCCCCGATCGGTGCCGGCGGCGGCGCGGTCGGATCCGGCACGTCGATGAGAAGCGTGCACCACGGCTGCGATGACCATTGGATGCCGACGGTGTCGCCGGAGGTCGGAAGCGGGTTCGTCGGGGCGACGATGAGGGTGTGCTTGCCGAAGTCGGTCTGCACCACGGCGGACGTGCCAGCGGTGTTGATCGTCTCTACGACGCCGATGCCCGGCTTCGGGCTGGTGGGGCCGACCAGGCGGAGGCGACCGTCGACGGAGTCGACCCACACCGGCTCGTTGATCGTCGGGACCCACGGCGTCGCGAACTGCACCGGGACGCGCTGGTCGCCGAGGTCGACGAGCGCGTGTCCGCCGTCGGCGCCGACGTAGCGACCAATGCGGGGAACGACTTTCGACTTCTCGTCGTTGGCGCGCCGTGCTGCCTCACCCATCGCGCCTCCTACTGGTCGGGGACCTCGACGGTGTATTTCGTCTCGGCGCCGCTGTGAGTGAGCTTCGTGATGCGGACCGGCCCGCCGTCGAAGGTCAGAACGTCACCGACCTCGCGGAGCGGGTTGAAAGGCTCAACCACCTCGCGGGTCACGCCGCGCAGCCGGGACACACGCTCGAGCAGCTCAACGGCGTAGTCCGCGCACTGCTGGTAGCTACGGAGGAACTCGGACGCATACCGGAAGGGCTTCACCCCGAAGGGCGACATCCCACCGCCGGGGTTGGCGACTCGGAGGAAGCCGTCCTGCACCTCGGCGATCGCGTAGATCGGCGCGCCAGCGTCGTCTTTGCCTTCGACGATCACGCAGTTGTACGTGTTCTCCGCGGTCATCTCGATCGGCGAGGAAACGACGCCGCGCACCCTGTCGACGGGAGAACCCCACGCCTTCGGCATGCCCGTGAGCACCCCGTCGGCGGTCAGGTGCGGCCACTGCCCCATCAGGTCGAACAGCTTCGAGACGACGTCTTCCTTCTTGCCCTCATACGCCATCGCCGCGGGCACCGTGGCATCCGTCGACGAACGAACGATGGGAAACCGCGTCACGGACTGGATCTCGCCCCACGCCGACCGCGACGTCGCCGCCGTCGGCACCCGGAACTCGTCCCGGGCCACCTTCACCATGCGATCGGAAACGTTCACGGTGAACGACTCCCCCGGGGTGAACGCGACGCCCTGAAACAGCATCCGCCGGTCCTCGGCCGCCGGCACCGACTCGATCACGAGCCGCGCCATGGGGATGCGGTCCACGTACTCGCCAGCACGGATGAGCACGTCGACCTGCAGTTCAGCACCGAACGGTGAGAACCAATCGCCGATCTCCTTCGGGATCATGCTCGTGCCGAACGCATCTGACCAGACCACGGGCACCGACCCGGACGCGACGGTGAACCGGCCGAGGTCCCAGGAGATGCTGGGCTCGCCGATGTCGAGGCCACGGAGACGTCGATCGCCGTCGTACATCAGGTCCGCCGTCCACTCGACACCGAAACCGCCACGGCCGTCGGCGAGATCGCGGATCAGTTGACGAGTGGTGTCCTGCGCGGGTCGCATCCCGCCCCCTTCCCGTCAGCCTGCAGCGCCCGAGAGCGCCCAGTCGGTGTCCATGAGGTCGTACGACCCGTACGCCGCGTCTCGGGCCGTGTACGAGGCGTAGGACGCGTCGAGGTCGGCGTACGAAAGGGGCGACAACTGCAGGCCGGGCGCGGGGCGCGCGATCTCCGCCACCGTCGCGGTGAACTCCGACCACCACTCGTCATCGCCCATGCGATCCAGGTCGGTCTCTTTGAGCGATTTCACGTGCGCGTAGAACCGGCGGGGCAGGATGCCCTGGTGCGTGCGGATCAGCCACACCGGGAGCTGCGGCTCCGACTGCGAGCCCAAGGTCGCGCGCACCCGAGCGGCGACGGATCGGCTCGGCGCGCCGAAGTCGACCGCCACCTCTTCCGCCGCCTGGCGAGGGCCCGCGCCGACCAGCGTCGGGTAGCGGGCTCCCTGCACACGCACGAGCTCACCGGGGGCGTTCCAGGTGAGTGAAGGCCACGACCCATCGAGGTTCGTGACCACGGCGTTGAGGTAGGGGTTCAGCGGCTGCTGGACGATGCACCCGTCGGGGTCGCCCGTCCAGGGCAGCATCGCGGACCCGAGCCATACCCGACCGAGGGAGCGGGTGCCGTCGAAGCACTCGACCTCGTATCCAGTGTTGACGTCGAATCCTGCTTCCACGTCGAGGTGCCCGAATGCCGTCGTCATGGGACGCCGCACGGCGCCGGCGACGAGGTCCGTGACGCCCTCGCTTCGCCACCACAGGGTGACGGTGTCGGTGCCCTCCGGGAGATTCACTGACCGAGAGATCGGCGAGCCCGCGTCGAACCCGAAGCTTGAGGTGGTCGGGCCGCCACCGTTCACGCTGTCGGGGCCCGTGGTGAGCGGACTGCCCCCGTCCCACGCATCCGCTTCAACGATGCTGATGCGAATGTGCGGGACGGGGGTGAACGCGGACTCGGGGCTCAGGGTGGCGATCACGGCGACTTCCTCCCTCCGGCCCATGCCCGGTCATCTGCCTCGGCTGCAGCGCGCACCTGGTCGGCCGCCTCCACCTTCATGCGACCGACGAGCACCCCGTCGACGTCGCGGACCACGATCTCGGACGGCATGCCACCGTTCTTCATCGCGTCCCACTGGTCGCCCGTCAGAATCGGCTCGGGCCGACCCGACATGTTGATCGCCATGCCACCGTGCGGGAGCCACCCGCCCTGGTCGTACAGCTTCGGCAGCACACCGCCGTTCGCCATCGCCAGGTGCACGTGGTTGAAGTGCTGCGCGCGGACGGCGTCGCTCCACCCGTCGAACGGCTGCCCGTTCAGGAGCTGCCGCTTCCCGGCCGGGCTGTAGATCAGCTCGGACGCGTTCGGGAACATGCTCGCCACGGCGTTGAAGGTGGCCATCGAGGCGGGGATGAGGTCGATCGCGCGCCCGAGGGCGTGGTACGACTGGCCGCCGTTCGCGGTGACTGCGCCCGGCCGCGCAGCGCTCGTGAGCACCGCCCCCGGGATACCCGCCTGGACGACCCGCCACATCGCCTCCCAGCCCATGCCAGCGCTACCCGCGGCCGCCGGGGCGGAGGGAAAGATGCCGGACATGGACTTGAGGGTGTTTGACGCGAGGCCCGCGACGGTGCGACCGAACAGGTTCTGATCGGCCGCCATAGGGGAGATGATCCCGTCGACAACGCGCTTCTGAATCGCCTGGTCGGGGTTGGTCAGGAACTCCCAAGCGATCGCCGCAATGCCCGCTAGCGAGTCGAGCACGTCGCCCGCGATCATCCCGGGCCCGTCACCGAACGGAAGACGCCCAGAGATCGCCGCGGCGTTCAACGCGTCGACGCCGGCAGGACCGCCGACGAGACGTGCGAACTCCGGGCGCATGATCGCCTCACCACCGGAGAGCGCGAGCCCTCCCGCGGTGGCCGACCAGAACTGGTGCACGTCGCGCCCCGGGGTGTAACCGGGAAGGACGCCACCCGACGCGAACTTGATCAGCGGCGCCGCGGGCAGCGCCATGTCCTCGATCTTCAGCGTCCGAACGAGGTCGTTCCAGAACGAACGCAGACCGTTGTTCCAGATCGTGTCGAGGACGAAGTTGATCGGATCCGCCGCAGATCGCTTGATCCCCTCCCACGCAACGGCGATTGCAGCGCCGACGACCTCGAAGGACCGCCCGATGGAATCGATTGCGGTGCCGAGAGGCGAAAATACGTTGTCTCGCAGCCACGCGTATCCCGTGCCGAGCACGTTCATGATCCCGTTGAACACCGGCTGCACGATCGTGTCGTAGAGCCATCCGAAGATCGCGCCCCAGAGGCGGATCTGGCCCACGATGTTGGCGACGATCGGAGCGATGACGTTCTGGTAGAGCCAGACGAACACCTCGCCGATCTTCGCGAACCCAGGGGCAAGGACGTTCTCCCACAGCCAGACGGCGACGGCACCCCAGAACCGGTAGTAGCCGACGATGAAGTCGAAGATCGGCTTCATGCCCTGCCACAGGAACGCGAACGCCACTCCGATGCCGTTGAACACCGGCTGCAGCACGTTCTCGTACAGCCACGTCGCCAAGGTGGCAACTCCGGTAGCGAACCCCGCCCAGAGCTGCTGTCCCAGCTCCGTCTGCGTGAAGAACCACACCAGCGCACCAACCAGCGCCGTGATGGCAAGGATGATGATGCCGATCGGGTTCGCCGACAGCGCAGCGTTGAGCAGCCACTGACCCGCCGCCGCAACGCGAGAAGCGGTGGACGCCGCGAGGGTGGCGATCGTGCCGCGCGCCGTCGCCGCCGCCGCCACGTTCGTCGCACCCGAGGACGCGGCCTTGGCCAGCGCGAGCTCACGCTCGATGCGCACCGAGTTGTTGCGCATGACGTTGTTGGCGAAGTAGACCGGCGTGGCCATCAGCTCGGCCGTGCGCAGCGCCAGTGTGGCGTTGGCGACGGCGGTGCCGGCGACGCGCCAGGCGATGAACCCAGCCACGATCAGCGGCATGAACTGGATGATCGTGTCGACGTTGTCGGCCAGGAACGACAGCACCTGCGTGAGCACGTCGACGCCGCCCGCGGTGATCTTCGCCGCGGCCTGGCCGACCTTGGGAAGCTGGGCCCCGAAATCCGACAGTGCGGGCGACAGCGTCTGCAGAGACGTTCCGATGCTGGATGCTGCCCCGGAGAAGTCCCCCGAGGTGAGCGACGAGAAGAACGAACCGATCGCGTCGCGCGCGCCGAGCACGAACGTGACGAACCCGGAGTCCTCTTCGAAGCCGAACGCGTCGCGCAGCTTCGAGGTGAAGTCGCCCTTCACGACCAGGTCGTAGATACCCGCGATGCTGTTGTGCGCGAACTGCAGCCGGTCCGCCGCTTCCGGCGAGATCATGGCGCTCAGCTCGTTCTCCGTGAAGCCCGTGCCGAGCAGATCCTTGATGTCGATCGCGGCCTGGTACACCTGTCGGAAGTCGACGGCGGCGATCTTGGTCGTGAGGTTGTCGATCGCGGGGCTCAGCCATGTAGCGATCGACGTGCCGACCTCTGCAGCGATCTCCTCGAGCGGGCCAAGGGCCTTCGTCATTGCCTGGATGGCCGGCGCGACCTTCGGGAACAGGCCCGACATGAGACCGGCGCCGATACGGCCAAGGGAGGCGATGAAGTTCGCCCAGGAGCCCTTGACGGTGCCGCCCATTTCGGAGGCGACGGTGCCGGCGGCAGAGGTCATCGCGGCGGAGAACTGCTCGAAGTTGATCTTGCCGTCGGAGGCGAGCTTGAAAACCTCGTCGGTGGAGACGCCGAGCGAGCGAGCGAGCTCCTGGTAGATCGGAATGCCACGCTGGGCGACCTGCTGCAGGGAGTCGTTCTGCGCCTTGCCGACGGAGGCGACCTTGGCGTAGATGGAGCCCATCTCGCCGATGCCGGTGCCCGCTGCCGCTGCGCTGTTCGCGACGGACTTCATCACGCCCTCGAGCTGCTCGCCGGGCTTGATCTGCGCAGCGACGAGCTGCGCGGCCACGGTCGACGCGTCACCGAGACCGAAGGCGGTCCCCTTCACCGCGGCGAGGGCGTTGCCCATGACGGCCTGCACGGTCGCAGCGTCGTTACCGAGGCCCGTGAGCTTCGCTCGGGCGGTGTCGATGGCGTCGAGGCGCTGGAAGCCCTTGAACAGGGCCGTGCCGATGGCGGCGCCGGCCACGGTGCCCAGGGCGACGGCGCCGCCCTTGAGCACCGAGCCGACGCCGGAGAGGATGCTGGATCCGATGTTCCGGCCCACGGATGCCGTCGCCGGGGCCGCGCGGCCCAGCTCGACGGCGATATCCCGGGCGGCGCCGGGCATCTTCACCTGCAGCGCGACGTATGCGTTTGCGATCTCGACGCCAGAGGGCATGCCGATCTCCCCCCTACGTCGTCGACCGCCTTAGCTCGCGTTCTGCGTGCTTGCGTGCCTTCGTGGCCATGCGGTCGTGCTGCTCGCGCTGCTCGGCGCGCATCTCGGCGGCGGGCCGCGGGAGGGGTATGCGCTCCGGCTTCGGGCCCTTCTGCTCGGTCTCGTACCAGAGGAGACCGTCGAGGCGGTAGACGGCCTCACGCAGCAGAAGAGCCTCCTCCGTGAGAGCGAGCGGCCCACCGGCCTCGACCCATAGGGGGCAGCCATGCGGAAGGTGCGCGACGTAGTCGCAGACCTCGGTGAGCGTGCGAGCAGGCTCGGTCCGACCGCTACGGAGTAGGCGCAGACCGTACACGGCCTGCAGGGAAGCCCGCAGGGCGCCCTCGTGCTCAGCGAGGGCGCCCGCGAGCGTCACGAGTTTGGGTTGAGCGCCCCGAACACGTCCCAGACGAACTGCGAGCCCTTGGCGGCGGAGACGCGGTGGGTGACCGGGTCGCGGAGCTCGTCCAGGATGCGCTTGTAGTCGTCGCCGACGAGGCGTCGCAGCAGCGACGGCAGACGAGATGCGTCGCCGTTGTCGCCCGCGGCGCGAATGTCGTCGAGCAGCTCGAAGTCGTCGAGCGCTTCTTCGAGCACGGTCACCTCGATGTCGTTCACCGTGGTGCGGCGAGCGTCGACGGTGCGCGTCTTCTGGTTGCCGTCGTCGTCGAACGTGGGCATGCCCTTCGCGTCGAGCTCGGGCACCTCGATCTGGACGTTTTCGACCTTCGGCTTCTCGGTCTTGGTCTGGTGGTCCTGGGGCACGGTCGCGCCCTCGGGGATCTTGGCCATTTCAGTCTCCTCCGACTGTGTTCTCCGACGTGATGGGAAGGGGCGGTGGGCGGAGCCGTCGGAGGAAACTCCGCCCACCGGTCTGTGCGGGCTCAGTCCGCAGGGAGCGCAGGATCGGCCGCAGCCTCGTCCGTGGCGCCCCCGCGGTGAGCCTCGATCCGCTTGAGGCGATCGCTCTTGTTCTTCACGCCCGTGAAGTCGACGCCGTCGCGAACGGCGAGGCTGTCGAGCTGCGCGTTCGTCCACTCGCGCGAAGGCGTCCCCTCCGGGATGCCGGCGGGCTCGTTCTCACCCGGCTGGGCGATCTCGTGCCGGTGGCCGTTGCGGTCGAAGTAGTGCGGCGCCTCGTCGGCGACCGACTGAGATGCGACCTGGACGACGACCTCCGTGACCTCGTTCTCCGCGGACATCAGGCCGCCGCCACCTTCATCAGGTGGGTGTACGAGCCGATGATCTCTCCGATGAAGGGAAAGCCCGCGATGTCCGACGACGCGAAGGTGCGGTCGCCGTTGGGTGCGATCTCGAAGCGCGGGATGATGAGCCGCTCCTTAGCGGATTCGTCGTCCGCGTCGAAGAGGTCGATGACGGCGGAGCGCACAGCGATGCGCTGGCCCGCGCTGCGCGTTGCCTTGCGCACATCGGAGGTGATGCTGACGGCGGTCTCCTTGTAGCGGAGGTTGAGGATCTTCGACTTCGTCTCGAGACCGATGAACGAGATGGAGGTGCCGCTCTCGTTCATGCGGGTGCGGATGATGCCGTTGCCCTGGTGTCCGCGCTTCTTCTCGACCGAGCCGCTGAGGGCCTCGGTGATTCCGTCGCTGTGCAGCCAGCCGACGTCGTCGAAGGCTGCGTCGAGGACGCCGTCGATGGTCGTCGGCAGGGTGGTGCCGAGCGGGGCCAGGTTGACGGCGTCGGAGTACGACCCGTAGATACGGGCCAGGTCCGCGTTCACGGCCATGGGTGTCTCTTTCCTTCGTGGTGAGCCGGGCATGACCGGCGTTGGGCGCTCACGCGGGCGCGCGAGCGAGTCAGCGGGCGGCCCGAACCCGGAGGCGGGCGGTGAACCGGTAGCGCGGGACCTCGGAGTCGGGATCCGGGATGAAGTAGGGGCGAGTCGCATCGACGCGTCGCACGAGCGGCATGGCCGCGTACTCCTGGAGCAACAGGTCACGGATGCGGAGCGCGAGCGCGGCGGCGTCAGCGTCGTCTTCGGCCCACACCTCGATCGTGAGCTGCACGTCGTCGACGATGCGGTTTAGGCCGTCGCCGCCACTCCCCCAGACCCTGACGAAGTTCGAAGGTCGGGGCGACGGCACACGCAGACTGACGGGAGGATCCACTCGCTCATCGATGAACGCGATGACCTCAGCCTCGGTGTCGGTGAACCTCACCGCTGCACCTGGCCCAGAGCGCGCTCGAGCGCGGCGTCCTTCGCCTGCTGGCGTCGGGCGCGGGCGCTACCGGTCTGCACGTAGCCGCGAGCGGTGTGCGGGTGCGGCCGGGCGACGTACACGAACCCGTCACCGGCTGCTGCCGCCATCTCGCGTCCGATGCTGTCGACGATCGCCTGCGCGGGGGCGGACGTCATGATCGCGTTGATGGCGCGGAGGTTGAGTTTCACGTCCTCGGCCATCGCGACCTCCTATCCGTCGGTGCGGCCCGCTTCGCTCGGGCGGTTCCAGCGCGTCGGCGCGCCCATGTAGGACTGGGGGTCGCCGACGATGTTCAGGGGCTCGCCGCCGCGGATGATCACGCGGCACCCGGCGAGCGATTGGGTGTAGGTCTTGGGCCAGTAGAGGGACCACTCGACGCGGACGCCGCGGGGACGCATGGCATCCGTGACGTCGGCGAGCGGCCCAGGGATGCAGAGGACGTTGTCGACGGGCTCGTCCCGCCATTCGAGGCGGGGCTCGTTGCGAGAGTTCTTCCCTACCTCGACGGCGCGCTGGACGATGACCCGCTCGCCGCGGATCACGAGTACTTCTCCGGCCACATGCGGCCGATGAAGCCCGGCTCCGGGAACGAACCCACCGGGAGGCTGGGGGCTGCCGTAGCGCCGCACAGCGACCGCAGCGACTCGACGTCGTCCACCGAGAAGCATGATGCGACGTCGCGGTACGACTCCCGCATGGGGCCGACGCCCTGAGATGCGAGCGATCGGGGCGGCATCGCGGATGCCTCGGCAGCCACGCCGCGGAGGATCGCCAGGGCATCCTCCCGCAGCGGGCTGCCGTCGGGCATCGCCGCGAGGCAGGGGGCGATGATGCGAGCACGGACCAGGATCCGGCGCGCGAGGTCGGCGTCTCCACCGAGCTCCTCAGGTGTGATCGGCATCATCGCCCCCTTCTCTCAGGACTGGGCCTTGGGCGCGGCCGCGGGCCTCGCAGCCGGAGCCTGCTTCGCCGCCGCGGTGGCCGTGGCGAGGGCTTCCTTGGATGCCGCGAGCTCCTGGCGCAGGGCCTCGAGTTCAGCGTTCTTCTCGTCGACGGCGGCGGTGACCGCCTCGTCGATGTCGGTCTGCGTCGGGGCGGCCGCGGCCACCTCGACGACGTCGGGGACCACGTTGAGTCGGTCGAAGCGCTCGAGGTCGTCCTTGTGCACCTTGACGTCGTCACCGAGGTATCCGGTGGCGGGGCGGCCATCGACGTCGGTGTAGACGACGAAGCCGAGCTTCACGGTCCGGTCAGCCATCAGCCGGCCAGTCCCGTCAGCTTGAACACCGAGTAGGGATCGGTGACGAAAGACACGAAGCGCGCGTCGGTCTGGACCCATGTGCGCTGCGAGCCGGGCTCGCGCCACGTTTCGGTGCTGAGCGGCTTCTCGGGACGCATCTCACCGGGCTGCTGCGCCGCGAGGGCGAAGGCAGTGCCAGCAGCGACGCGGTTGGAAGCCCGGAGGTTCTCGACACCCGCGTTCGCAAGCACGTCGTTGAGGTTGTCGCCGTAGACGATGCTGAGCTGCACCGCCTGCATGGGATTCACGATGAGCGTGTCGATCTGGACGCCCAGCTCCTGCGTGTCGGCGAGGCCCTGCACGCGAGCGATGTCCGACGCGGGCCACAGGGCCGCGTTGGTCTGGCTGACACCGCCGGTGACGACGTTGTTCCAGTTCGACGCGACGACCGTCTGCGAAGGGAACTGCGCGAGCGCGGCATCCAGGATCGCGATGCTGCGCGCATCCTGGCGACGCACCATGGCGTTCATCTGCTTGCGGCTCTCGCGCTGGATCTTGCCGCTGTCGTTGCGGTCGCGAGCTTCGTCGGTGACGAAGTACTTGCCACCGTGCTTCTCGACGGCAGCGACCTTGGGCTCGCCGTCCTCGGAGGTGAGGTTCGGGAACTCGGCGCCGGGGGCGACCTCCTGGACGTCGCGAGTCGGGAAGAGGTCGTTCAGCGTGAGCTGGTCGTAGATGACAGCGCCGCCGGAGACACCTCCCGGGGTCGCGAAGATTAGGGGGCTGATGTAGTTCCGCAGGGCGATGTCCGACATGTATCGGGTGATACGCGTCGGCTGGTTGAGCATCGTCTCCACGGTGATCGTGGAGCCGTTGACGGACGGCGCCGCGAAGGGGTACGCGGTGGCGTTGGCGTTGGCCATGGTTCGCTCTCCTTTCTCAGTAGAGCTCGATGAAGACGTCGGATCCGGCGGCGCCGGCCGACCAGGCACGCCCGCGGGCCTTGCCTGCTGCGAGCGTGACGGCTCGCCCGTTGGCGCCGGCCTCGACCTCGGCGCCGACGGCGATGTTGCCGCCCGCCGTGACGGGGACGACGGACCCCTTGCCCCGGAGGACGTGGAGCTTCGCGCCGGAGGCGGTGTCGCGCGAGGCGACGCCGACGGTGGCGCCCGCGGCCGTGGCGGTGACGACCGTGAGGGTCGTGCCGTTGGCGGCGTTGACGCCCGCGGAGATGTCGACGAACGTCTTGCCGGTGATGGCACCGGAGGCGGTCGCGGTGACATCGTCACCGGGGCGGTACAGCGGGATGGTTTCGTTGGCCATGGCGTCGCTCCTCAGCGCTTCCAGTTGGACGGGTAGGCGGTGTCGTCGTCGGTGAGGCCGACGCCGTGGCCGAGCTCCTCGACGGGGAGCGCGGTGTTCGGCTGCAGCGACGCGATCGCGGCGGCCGTTCCGGTCTCGTCGGTGTCGAGCATCTTGCGGAAGTGCTCGCTCGAGGTGGGGGCGATGCGGCCCGCGGCGATCGCAGTCGCGATGATGCCGTCGCGGCGGGTCTTGTCCTGCTCGGCGCGTGCCAGGGCGCCAGCGCGGGCGTCGCGCTGCACCTGGTCCCAGACGTTCGCGTCGACGGCGACCGTGCCCGAGAGCAGGCCGGGGTTGGTGGGCTGGGCGGCGGTCGAGGCGGCGGCGGTCGGAGCCGTCTCCGCCTCGGCGACGGGCTCGGGCGTGCCGAGCCGCTCGTCGACCGCAGCCGTGGGGGCGTCGTTCGTCACGACGTTCTCCTTTCGGATGGGGGTACCCGGCTCGGACGAGCTCGGGGGCTTGGGGGCCGATGCGCGGGCGGATGCCGCGACGGCACGGATGCGGTCGGTGACTGCGTCGTCGGGCTCGTCGTCGACGAGGATGACCGTGTCCACCTCGTCTTCCTCGACCCCGACGGTGGAGGCTGCGCCGGCGTCCATGACGACACCGATGCGGTCGGCGAGGCCGAGCTCGACGGTGGCGGCCGCGGTCAGCCACGTTTCGTCGGCGAGCATCGTCGCCCAGTCCTGGTCGCCGGCCTTCTCGGTGTAGATCTCGATCGAGGACGCTTCGACGACGTCGAGGAAGGCGGCGACCTTCCGCATCTCGGTGGCGTTGCCCCAGGCGATCGACGAGGGCGAGTGGATCATCATCTGGCTGCCCTTGCTCATCACCGTCTCGTCGCAGCCTGCGGCGATGAATGATGCGGCGGATGCCGCGATTCCGTCGACGACGGCGGTGACGCGGGCGCTGTTCGCGCCGAGCATGTTGAGGATGGCCATGGCTTCCCACACCTCGCCGCCGGGGCTGTTGATGCGCAGGACGATCTGCTCGACGGAGGTGGGCAGCGCGTCGAGCACTCGCGCGACGTCCTCTGCCGAGATACCCCACCAGCCGCCCCACGAGTCGATCGGGCCGTAGAGGCGGATGGTTGCCACGGTGACGTCCTCGCCCTCGGGCGCCGGCGCTGTGACGGCGGAGAAGAACGATGCCTTCGACTTCGGCGGCTCGACTGACCCCCAGTAGCGGCGCTCCTGCCGCTC
Organism: Microbacterium sp. CFBP 13617; assembly: GCF_014839445.1. Lineage (NCBI taxonomy): Bacteria > Bacillati > Actinomycetota > Actinomycetes > Micrococcales > Microbacteriaceae > Microbacterium > Microbacterium sp. CFBP 13617. The sequence goes on from NZ_JACYNW010000002.1 coordinate 333,403, forward strand.
TTTGGCGTCCGCCGCGCGGGGGCGGACGGGCGGTGCGGTTCGAGTGGTCACGATGCCTCCTGGATCTGGGTGGACGGTTCGTCCGGGTCGAGAGCAGCGCCGGCACGACGAGCGATCGCACGGGCCTCACGGCGCGTGAGGAACGGTGCGCCGACGGCGGGGGTGGACTTCTGCACGGTCTCGGCGATCGCTCGCGCCGCGCGCGGGTCAACGTCGTCGTCCGGGTGGTCGGCGCCGACAGCGCGGACGGGGATGCCGAACTGCGCGCGCAGGTGAGCCTCGAGCGCCGGGTCCCACCTGATGGCGCCGGAGTCGAGCAGCGCGCGCATCGATTCGGCCGTGGCCGGGTGCTCGTTGCCGATCTTCGGCGGGACGAGCCGCGGAGCGGGCTCGTTGGGTCCCCAGTTCTTGTCGACGAGATCCTCGATCACGTACTGCTGGGTGATCGTCGCGATGTGCCGAGCGAGGGCGTTCAGCGACTTCGTGAAGAAGTCTCGGAACGTGTCGCCGAGCGCATACGAGCCGGTGGAGTTGTCGCCGCCGAGGTTGAGGAAGTTCGTCAGCGCCGCGCGGCCGATCTGCTCGTCGTAGTAGCGGATCTGCTTGTCGAGGTCGGGCAGATTCCCCTCGACGCCGCTGAAGGTGAGCGTCGCGCCGTTCGGCAGCGAAGCGCCTGCAGTCTCGCCTGCGCGCGATCCCCGCGCGATCTGGATGCCGCGTTCGATCTCGGCGTCCAGCCACGCCTTGACCTTCGCGTCGTCCTTGAAGTCGGGCGGCGGGGCGCTCGTGTAGATCGGGAGGCCGAGCCCGTTGCGATCGGATGCGAGCGCCTGGACGCGCAAGGCGCGGTCTTTGAGCAGCCACATCTTGTACGCCGGCCGGAGCATCGACACCCCGGCCCAGTTGGCGCCCTCGCGCTGGTGCACGTAGACGACGAGCCGGCTGACGGGGATGGGCTTGTCCATCCAGGTGGTGAGAATGAACGACGCGCGCTTCGGGTCACCGCTGGAAAGTCCGATGCCGTACTGGCGGACGGCGACGAGGCCTCCATCACGGGCGACATCGAAGCTGGCGATCGTGCGCGGCGGCCGCCAGGCGAGCTTGACCAGGTGCGCTCTGCCGAATGCGTCGGGCTCGTACACCTGCTCGAACACGGAGTGCCCGAAGGCGAGCTCGAGCAGCGCGAGCGGCAGGTGCTCGTTCCAGGAGAATCGGCCCTTCGTACGCAGCGGGGCCTCCCACACCTTGCCCTTGATCTCGATGCCGAGATCCTGGGAAACGTGGCGGGCGACCTCCGGACGCACCCCGGTGCAATCGAGCTGCCAGTCGGACTCCAGCAGCGGGAGCGTGACGGCGAGCAGCACCGACGCGATCTGCGGGTCGTCGCGGCGCATGCGGTCGACGAGCGGGACGGACTTGGGCCACTGGAACTCGGGGTCGGCTTCCGACTCGTCGATGAACGTGTTCCATCCGGCGAGCGGGGCGGTGACGTAGCCGATCTCGGTCAACGTGGGGACCTCCTGGTTCAGGGGCGGGAAAAGCTCGCCCAACCGTTCTGGGGCGTCACGTCGCGGGCGACGAGTTGCGCGGCAGGCGGCGGGGGCGCGACCCTCTCGGGCGGTGGAGGCGTGAGCATTTCGAGGCCGTACAGCGCCTCGCTCTCGGCGACGAGGCCGGAGATGTCGACGGGCTTCGACTTGCGACGCGACCACGCCTTGTTGTCGGCGTAATCCATGACCACGCCGCCCTCAACGGCCGTGTCGATGTCTGGCTGCTCGACGACGACGAGCTGGCGATCGCGGACGCGGTCACGCATGCGCGCGGTCGCGTGGGCGAACTGTCCGCCGTCGAGTGCGTGGACGACGAGGCCCGCCTCTTCGAGCAGGGGCGCGAACTCCGCGGCGCGGCATCCGCGGCTCTGCACGACCACCTCGCGGTGGCCGGACTTCTCTGCGAGGTCCGTCATGAACTTCGGCACCCAGAGCATCCCGGTGCGCTTCACGCGCGTCGTGACGAACGGGCGGCCGTCGGTGGTGAGTACTGCGGCGGCCAGCCAGGTCATGTCGTCCTCGCTGGTGTCGAGCGCCCACACCGTGCGCGAGCCGCGCGCGACGCTGACCTCGGCGGGCAGGACGCGGCGCGGCCGCCAATCACGCGGTGAGATGTACGACTGGACCTTCGACGTGACCCACTGGCAGAGCACCTCTGTGCGGTACGACGCCTCGAGCATGTCGCGGGAGTCTTGGAGGCACATCTCGACGGTGATCTCGCCGTGCCCGATGCTCGGGTTCGCCTGCAGGATCGCGTCGACGTCGTCGAGCCGGCATCCGTCGGGCGCCGACCATTCGAAGAGGGCTAAGGTGGGAGCGACCAGCTCGCCGTTGGCGTACGCCTCCAGCTCGTCGAGGCCGCGGGACAGCCAGTCCTCGATCTCGGCGATGCGAGTCTCGCGCTGCTTGCGGAGCACGACGGAGCGGACGTCGCCGGCGTTCGAGATGCCCCAGAGCTGGGAGTTGAACACGGCCTTGGTGGTCTGTGCGACGGAGTCCCACGCGTCCCACGTCTGCTGCTCGCGCATCTCGTCCATCAGGACGCGGGCAGCGGACTTGCCGCGGCCGCCCTTTCGGGATGCTGCGCGGACCTCGTAGTGTGCGCCGTTGCGGAGGTAGATGCCGGGCTGGCCGTTCTTCCGCTGGAGCTTCTGCACGGCCTTCGCGAGTGAAGGGACGTGGCCGTCGTTCTCGGTGTCGCACCAGCGGCCGGTGAGGTTCCAGACGTCCTGGGCGGTGTCGAGGTTCTGAGCGGTGCCGAGCACCTTGAACCGGAACGGGGGTAGGCGTTCCTCGAAGCGGTCAGCGTCGACGAACAGCCACCAGGCGGCGAGTACTGCGGCGAGCATGCTCTTGCCGTTCTGGCGCGCGACGAGCACGATGACGCGGCGGAACCGGAAGGTGCCGTCGGGGTTCAGCTCGAGCGCGTGGATGAGCAGCCACTTCTGCCATGGGTACAGCGCGACCTTGAGGAACACGAGCGCGAACTCGATCACCTCGAACCCGAGCGACGTCTCCGGCGTCAGCGGGCGTAGCGGGCGCGTCCACAGGCGGGGCTCCTCGCTGCCGCGCAGGTCGGAGTAGTCACCCTGCGGATCCGCGGTTGCGGTTCTTCCAGTCGTCGAGGTCAACCGGGCCCTCCTTCGGAGGCTCGACCGCGGCCTCCGTGCTCGGGGGCGGGATCGACGCGTTGAGGGCGGCGCGAGCGGCGGGCGTGGCGCCCAGCTCGCGAAGCCCGTTCCACAGGTGCGGCAGCAGGTACAGCGCCTTCGTCGCTTCGAGCGACGTGCCGTTCGCGACGGCGTGGTCGATCTGGCGAGCCACCTGACGGCAGGACGCGATGAGCGCCTCATCCGCGGCCGTGGTCGGGATCTCGCGCAGCGTGTTCTCGAAGGCGTCGGTGATGGCGTCCTTGACCCGCGTGGGCTCGCCCAGCAGACGTTGACGCTCCTGCATGAGCTTCACGACGCGGTCGGTCGCCGCGGCGTCGCCGTTGATGGCCTTCTGCCAGTGCGCGCGGTGCAGCGCGTCGATGCGCTCGAGGTCGACGATGCGGGCGGCCGTCTGGTCGAGCGCGACGGTGGATGCCGCGATCGCCTTCTGCACGGCCGTCTTCGCCTGCGTGAGCGTGCACGAGAGCTGCGTGGCGATCTGCTCGTACGGCACCGCGGCGCGGAACAGCGCGAACGCCTTCTTCTGGTCAGGCGCCGGCATCCGCGGTCCCGGTGAAGTCGACGGGCACACCGTCGCGGACGGGGACCGTCCCGGTGTGCTCCTGGAAGCGTCGGCAGATGACGTCGGCGTACGTCGGGTCCAGCTCGACGAGCAGGGCCTTCCGGCCGAGTCGGTGCGCGGCGATCATGGTCGACCCGGATCCTCCGAAGCCGTCGATGACCCATGCGCCCGGGGCGCACGAGTTCGTCAGCATCGCCTCGACGAGCTCGACCGGCTTCATGGTCGGGTGCACCGCCGAGCGCGACGGGCGCGCGATGTCGAACACGGTGGATGAGCGGTTGTCGCCGTGCCAGTGGTCGCCGCCGCGACCGAGCCGCCCCGTGCCGTCGGCGGTGAAGCCGTAGGCGATGGGGTCGAAGTCTCGGGGCGCGGCGTCGCCGATGACACCCTCAGCGATGGGCTCGGACTGGTAGTGGTAGTCGGCGCGCGAGAGGACGAACCGGTCCTTCACCCACATCAGCGTCTGGCGGTACCGGATGCCGAGGCGCTCCATCGCCGTCTGCAGGGGAACGCGCAGCACGTCGGAGTGCGCGACGTAGATGGGCGCGCCCGGTCGGCACACGGCCGCGGCGACTTCGAGGAACGCCACGGACACGGCGATCGCGGCATCCGCGCCGTCGTTCTGGATGCGGAGGCCCGTGCCGCCCTTGTACTCGACGCCGTAGGGCGGGTCGGTCCAGCAGCAGTCGAACGTGATGCCGGCGGCCGCCGCGCGCACGGCGCCGAGGTCGCCCGACGAACCGACGAGCAGGCGGTGCTCGCCGAGGTGCCAGACGTCGCCAGCGCGGGAGATCGCGTCTGCCGGGTCCGGGCGGTCGGGCACGTCGTCGGGATCGGTGAGCGACACGGGCGTCGACAGCTCGGCGATCAGCGCGTCGAGGTCACCCTGCGTGTAGCCGGTCCCGTCGAGGTCGCCCGCGGATGCCAGCGCGGCCACCAGGTCGGCGTCGTCGTACGAGCCGAGGTCGGCCAGCCGGTTGTCCGCCAGGACGATCCGCGTCGCCGTGACGTCGTCGACATCGACCGTCGTGGCCTGCACCGTCTCCCACCCGAGCGAGCACGCCGCCAGGAAGGTGTGGTTCCCGGCCAGGATCTCGTTCGCCCGCCCCGTGAGCGTCCCCACGTTCACCACGAGCGGGCGGTACTGCCCGTGCGCCGTCAGCGACTTCGCGATCTCGCGCACGTCACCGCGGCGAGGGTTCCGGTGGAACAGCGACAGCTCCCCCACACCGAACTGGACGACCTGCAGGCGGCTCAGCGTCGATTCGTCCACCCAGATCACCGCCCTTTCGAAGTCTCGTGCGTGCGCGCGTGCGCGATGGGGGTACCCGCAACCCCAGGGGAGAGAGGAAGCGAGTCCGGAGGTCGCGTCCGTCCCTGGTCGGGATGCTGGATTTTCTGAGGGGGGCGGTTTGGTGGTCAGGAGCGGATGATCTCGGCGTGCTGGGAGCCGTTGAGGGAGGCGCACAGGGACTCCCACGCGTGCGTGTCGCGTACCAGGGCGTCCACTCCCTCGTCGAGGTACAGGACGTAGGCGCTCATACCTCGGGTGCCTTGACGGTAGGAGCGGATGATGACCTCTCCCCCGGTGGTGGGGTAGCTGACTCTCTCTGCGCCGTTGGCTCGGCGGACGGTGACGTCGACGCCGAGGGGTGCGGCCTGGGCGATCTGGTCGAGTGCTTCTCGCGAGAGCGTCGTGTCTTGGGTGACGACGATGATCCGCTTCCCCTTGAAGGCGTCCGCGTTGATCCCTGCGGCGGCGTATCGGTTCATCGGTTCCTCTTCTCCTGGCCGCAGCGTTCGCAGCGGATGGTGGCGGGTGCCTGGGTGTAGGCGTTCCCGGAGTACCCCCATCGGTGGATACCGAGCGCGCAGCGGAGGCCGAGCGTGTTGGGCTTCGTCCACCGGCCGCCGTACTCGCGTCGCCATGAGGGCTCAGGTGTCACCCGCACGGGCAGGCGGTCCCACTGCTTCGCCTCGTGCGGGCCGGCGGGATACGCAGGCTCGGGAGGCCAGTTCAGCATCGTGCGCTGCTGCGGCGGCAGATACAGCGCGTGGGCAGCCTGCTCCCACGGGTGCTCGGCATGGTAGCTGTCCGTGCCGTCAGGCTCGAACTCGCGGCCGCTCATGAGAACCAGGCATCCCCTGCAGGCCCGTCGAGATGCATGACCTGGACGGCGTTCTCCTTGGTCGCGTGCTCCTCGCACAGCACGGCCATGCTGTACCCGTCGCCCGCGATCTCGAACACGCGCTGCGCGGGCCGATCGCAGCCCTTGAGCATGCAGCTCGTCCACCGGGCACGGCCGCGCTCGCGCACCTGATCACGCTGATACCGACCGAAGCACTCGCGCGCTTCCGCCTCGGTGGCGTGCGGGTCGTGGTCAGCGCAGTAGCCCACCGGGTGGCGGCCGTTGACGACCATGTGGAAGCCCGAGTGGTCTGCGCGCTCGCGCACCGTGCGGTGGTTCATGACATGTCCTCCTGGTCTAAGGCCGGGTACCGGTGCCAGACTCAGGGCACACGAAATTGGGGGGAAACCTGTGGCGAAATATCTGCTGTCCTACGATCTGTCCAGCCCGGTGCGGAACTACGACGACCTGATCAAGCACCTGGAGAGCACCTATGGTGCGGACGGACACGTGCTTGAGAGCGTCTGGCTCATCGACTCGCAGGACTCCATAGGGGATGTCCGCGACGCGGCTAGGGAGTTCATCGACGCAAACGACAAGCTCATGGTGGTTGCGTTGAAGGAGAATGTGGGCCACCGATGGGCCACGGCAAATCTTGACAGCGTTTCCCGCTGGTTCAAGGGACACTGACCCACCTGCGACGCGTTCACCACCAGTCGGGGACGAGCTCGCCGAGCCCTCCCCCGTCGATCGCGCCGTTGCCTCTGGTCTTGTTGCAGAGGTCGTGGCTGTGGCGGAAGTTGTCCCAGTCCTCGTACAGCTCGGGGTGCGTCGAATACGCGTGGTAGTGGTCGAGGTTGTGGGACTCGGGTGTCGTGCCCGCGCCGGCGTCGTAGTCGATGCGGCCCTTGCAGATGTGGCAGTTCGCTTCCGGGTCGCCCTCAGCGTCGAGGCGCTTCCCCTCTTCGAAGAACTGCTGGCGCAGCTCGTGCATGCGGCGGCTGTCGCTGCGGGCCCTGACGGCGCCGGGGCCGAGGGTGGCCGTGTCGGAGTACTCGTCCATCAGCACCTCCGAAGATGTGAGGGGCGCCGGCGCCGTGGTCGGTCCATCGGCGCCCCTCAGATGTGGCGCAGGTACCCCGCGGGGGTCCTTCGCGGCAGGCAGCTCCGCGTTGACGCCAGTCAGACACCGGCCGGAAGGAGTGGGAGGCGCGTCCCGATCATGCGCGCCTGCTCCGAAGTCTCGAACTCCCGGCCGGTGGATCAGATGGCGACGTGGTCGCCCAGGTTCGTGGTGGCCGTGTGGCCGTCCAGGTCGATCACGACGCCCTCGAGCGGGTAACCGTCGCGTTCGTACCGGAGGATGTCGCCGACTCGAATGCCACGCGCGTCGCCCACGGTGAGGGTGCGGGGTGCGGTGGCGTCGAGCCAGTCGACGGCGGCGCGGGCCTCCCGTGCGAGGGCGGGCCCGTCAGGGTGGGGCGACGTGTCGAGCACGTCGGCGAGTTGGGTGAGCCCGGCGCGGTCTCGCTCTTCCTGCAGGTGGGTCAGGTTGGCCCGGTTGATGGAGGCGAAGATGCCATGTCGGGGGTCGCGGATAGGCTCCACGGCAGCCCTCCGATCGATTGCAGTCGATGGTCGGGTTAGGTCCCGGCTGGCGTTGCAGCGCTGGTCGGGACCGTCTGAAAAATGAACGGAAGCGGGAGAACATGATCGAGATTGTGGTGACGACCGGTGGGGAGAGCGGAGCGACCGTTCTGGACTGGTTGCCCATTGTCATCTCCGGTGGCGCATTCGTCGTGGCGCTGAGCGCGCTGATGTACACGGTTGTCGCTCGAGCGGTGCCTGTCCTCGACGCTTTCGACAGCGTGGATGAGGACGGAGTTCTGGTCGCGCATGGTGTCCACGTCTACAACGTGGGTAGACGGACGCTTGCGCTCCGCCGGATAGGTCTGGTCCAGCCCGACGGCAAGTTGCGGTACGCAATCGATGACCATCCCGACGGTCTGGCCTCAGCAAATCCCGAACTTCCAATCACGATCGCGCCGGGAGAGGTGAAGGTCTTCGTCATGCCCCTATTGATGCTCGTCGACCCTGCTCGCACCTCCTGGACGTACAGAGCTCTCTATGTGACCGGCCGACGACGCAGTGGAGAGCCGAAGGTGGGGCGGATCGAAGCAACCCGTCGGAAGCCCGATGACGTCAAGATGCCCTGGTAGCTCGAAGGCCCCGGACCGGATGTGCTCGGCGGGGCCTTCGGGGTGGTGTCCGTGTCAGACACCTTGCTAACCATGAATGTAGGGGCGGCCAACGGGATGCTGTCAACATCAGCTCGAAATTGGTTCTGGGGAGTCCTGTCCGGCTGTCTCCGCGGCTCGTTTCGCTCGGAGGCGCTGCTGGTGCACGGGGTCGTTCTTGAGCCTCTGTCGCCACCAGGCGAGCAGCACGGCCAGCTCGACGACGCGCACCCGCTGGCCGTCTCGGACCTCCCACCCCATGCGCATGCCGTTGAGGTGCCAGCGGCGGATGGAGCGGCGGGACCGCTTCACCCGTGCGGCGGCCTCACGGTAGGTGAGCTTCGTCATGGCTCCCGTTCGATTGCGAGATGCCATCGGTCGTGAGCAACCGCATCGAACACGACCGCTGCGCACCTGATGCACACGTCGACATCGATGCGATCACAACTACCGCGGAAGTGCCCCGGCACCACCTCCAGTGCCTTGCGCTCCGTGATCAACTCGACCTTGATCTTGTTACTCGCCATCACGACTCCCGTTCGCTCGATCCGGGAGGGCAGTCGCCCTTACCGTTGTGGGCGGCCAGCGCGTCGGACAGATCGCACCGCGGGCACCCGGTCAGGTGCGAATCACTCGATCCGGTCACCGCGACACGACCGTCAGCGGGAAGCGATCCGCGTTCTCCTGGTGCTCGTCGGCCCACGAGATGTACCAACCCTCAGGGCCGTCAGGCGGCGAGGTGACGACCGCCCACACGTGCTGAACGTCCTTCGCCGCGTACGCCAGGTCGGGATCGTCGTATCCGCCCATCTCCCGGTCGTAGTCGTTCACGACGGCCGCGTAGGTCTCGGGGTCGATGTGGCCGTGCGCGAAGACGTACGACGCGCTCTCGTCCTCCACGATGGGCACGTCGCGGTAGCTGTAGCCGGAGCCGAGGGCGAATTCCTCGGCGGTCAGCGGTTCGTAGATCATCTCGTCAGACATCGGTCGTGCTCCTGTTCGTGTGGTCCTGTGCGCTCGATCCGGTGCGCTCCCGCTCCTGCTGCCACCAGGTATTCCAGTCGAATGCCCTGTCGCGGTGGTCGGGGCAGAAGTCCTGCAGGACGACACGGTAATCGGGGCCCATGCGGTGCACGGTGTTGACCCAGCCCGCCTGACTCGTCAGCGATCGCGCGGTGGTCAGACCGACTCCGCTCGTGATCGATGCCGAGCAATCGAAGTCGTCGCACGACACCTTGACGCGCTGCTCGACGCTCATGCCCACCCCGATGTGAGGCCCCAGAGCACGGCGACGAACGCGATGATCACGACGAGCACGAGGCCGACGAATAGTCCCCGCGCCGCGGCGACCGCGGGCCCGGACGTGATGCCGCGCGGTTCGGCCCACAGGGCGATAGCGAAGACGGCCACGACGACGGTGACCGCGATGACGCCGCAGGCGATGAGCAGTGCGAGGGGCGCGCTCACGGTCGCCCCCACACGCTCAGCAGGGTGTCCCATCGGCGGAGCGAGCGGTACGCCCGACGCTCCGCCGACGACTTGGACGCCGACAGCGGCACCCAGCGGTCCGCGGCCGCATCCCTCCGACGGATCAACCAGCGTTCGATCATGATGTCCTCCTCAGCAGTGCGCCCCGCTCTCGAGGCGACTTCCCTCCCCAGATGCCACTGGGCTCTTTCGTTCTCAGCGCGTACGCCAGACACTCCGGCTGCACCGGGCACGAGCGGCAGATGCGCTTCGCGTCGACCGTCGAGTCGCCCCGCTCCGGGAAGAACGCCTCCGGGTCCATCTCCGCGCAGGCAGCCTCCGCCACCCACGGCTCGGGCGTCAGCATCCCGCCGTCGGACCATGCGCGCCGCGGCTGCCCCTCGGTGGCGAACATCAGCGGGGCCCCGCCGCCAGGTCGGCGCGGCGCGCGGCCTCGCAGTCGGAGCACGAGACCGCGCCCCACTCCGAGGTCGACTTCGCGGGTGTCGTCTTGCGGCCGCAGTAGCCTCGCCCCGTGTCCTTCACGCGGACGCACACCCGCGCGTTGTCCGCCGTCGACGAGAACGCCACGGTGTGCGCGCGCCGATCCTGCGCGATCGGCCCCGCGCTCACGCGTCGCCCCCGGGGCGGTGGTGGCACACCTGGCACGAGCGGAGCAGCACGGGACCGTCGGGGCCTTCCTCCCAGTCGACGGTCACGCCGGCCTCGCCGCAGAGCTCGCACACGGCAGGGCGGGCGCGGCGGACGGTGCCGGTGTCGAGGCGGGTCCGCGCGCGGCGGATAAGGCGGAACAGCTCACCCTCCTTCTCGGCGAGGTCGGGCCAGCTCAGGATGTGCTCGACCCACGCCGCCATCCACTCGTTCGCAGCGAAAGCCCACTGACGCGCGAGGTCCGGTTCGTCCGGGAGCGACGGCGGCAGCGCGGGCGCCTCCACGCCGAGTCGGGATGCTGCGACCGAGAGGTAGGCGCGGAGGGCCTGCCAGACCGCGGCCGCGTTGCGGGACTCCGGGCCGTCGACGACCGGCATGTTGTCGATGAACCCTCCGCCCGAGACACGCTCGCGGAGCTGCGCTGCTCGAAGACGCTGCGGCGCCATGGCGACGGTTCCGACGGCCTGGACGACGTTGGGAAGCTGGTCGACGTGCCAGAGGTACTGCTCGACCCACTGGCGGTATCCGGCTTCCGGGTCGATCGCGTCGAGGGGGATGGTCATGCGTTTCCTCGCTTCGCTGGCGCGATCTCACAGTGGAGTTTGAACAGCTCCGCGTTGCGTCGGATGTGCTGGAAGTCGGCGCGCCACGCCGCGGCCTGAGCGGGGTTCGCCGCCACGGCCAGCCGGATCGTGTTCGGGTGCACGCCGAGGTCTTCCGCGATCCACGTCGCGGGCATGCCCTCGGCGCGGAGTGCTTCGATTCGGGCGCGGTCGGCGTCCGTCAGGTGGCGGCTCATGCTGCGAGCGCCAAGGTCGAGCGGACGTCGTAGCCGAGGGACTCAACGCACGCGGCGATGATGTCGCGGGCGGCGTTCGGCGTGACCGCGTTCCCCGCCATGCGAACCTGCTCGCGCTTATTACCGAGCAGCACGTACCCCGAAGCGAAGGCCATGCCGCGCTTGATCTCGTCGGGCTCGAGCATGCGGAACTCGGCGTCGTAGACGAGCTGCCAGATCTCGTCGTCGGTCAGCGTCGTCTCAACGACAGGCGGGTGCTCGGTGTCGATGAGCGACTGGTGCCCGCCGGTCGTGAGCGTACGCAGCGGCTCCGCGGCCGCCGTGGTCTGCCAGCCGGACTCGGCCGGGCCACCGTTGTTCCGCATGACGAGTGCGTGGTGGTTGCCGGATGCCGCGACGGTGTCGATCGGCTCGGCGGCGGTCTTGGCGGTGCCGTGGTTCCGGAGCGGGACGACGAGCGACTGCGACACGGTGCCCGCGACGACCGTCTTCATCGGGTCCGATGTCGGCGCCGCGGTGCCGTGGGTGCGCAGTGGCACGAGCAGACCCGTCTCGTTCCTCGTCGACTGCGTGCGCATGGGCCCGGATGCCAGACGTGCGGTCTTGCCGTCGCGACCTTCCATCGGAATCAGCAGCGAGTGGACGCCGGACGCCGTGAGCGCGCCAATCGGCTCGGTGACCGGCTTCGACATCTGGCCTTGATCGCCGCGGGCCGTCATGTTGCGCATGATGAGCGGTGGGGCCGCGAGGAACTGCGACCCGGCCGCCGTGATGGCGCCGATGGGCTCCTCGACGGCGCGCGCGGGCGTCGTATTCCCCTCCCCACGGACGATGAGGCCCTTCGACGACGTCGTGTGCAGGGTGCGGAGCGGCTCGTCGGCGGGCCAGGCGCGGTAGTAGGCGTCCGGGTCGAGGTGCTGCGGGTGCCGCGGGCTCGTGGCGTCGTACGTGTTCCCGGCGGCCTCGATGACCATCGGCTGCGCCCAGTGGCGGCGCACGCCGTGGAAGGTGCGGAGCATGGTCTTCTCCGCGAGCTCGTCCATGCCGCGCGTCTTGCGGTCGCCGATGCGGATGCCACGCTTCGACCAGTCGATGATCGTGTCAGCTCCGGCGACGGCGGGGAACACCTCGGTATTGCAGGCGACGTTGGGGCAGCGCAGCGTGTACTGCGCGCCGTAGGTCTTCATGGGCGACCCCTTCGGCTTCAGCACCTGGGCCGAGCGGATCAGGCCGTGCTCGGGGCAGATGGCCTCGGGGCGGATCCAGCCGTCGAAGTCGGGGCGGCGGTTCCCGGCCTTCCAGAAGACGATGTAGACGCGGTCGCGGGACTGCGGCGCGGCGGGACCGGCGCCGGCGGCGTGCATGCTGTTGAGCCAGATGACCTCGTGGAGGTAGCCGAGGTCGTGCATGCTGCGGAGCCACGCGCCCCACTGGACGCCCTTGACGACGCGGGGCACGTTCTCGACGATGACGATCTCGTATCCGTGGTGCGCGGTGAAGCGGGGCACGTCCCACATGCCCATGCGGGAGCGGTCGGCGGCCTCGTTCGGGACGCTGTCGCCGAAGAAGTCCCACGCGAGCTGCCCGTCGGGGAGCTTCTCGCCGCGCGCCTGCGACCAGTAGGTGCACTCGGGTGAGAACCAGCCGATGGTGGTGCGCGGGTAGCGGGCGGGGTCGGCCTTGTTGATGTCGGCCTTGTCGTGGTCGGTGTCGGGGTGGTTGGTGTTGTGCGTGGCGATCGCCAGGTCCCAGTGGTTGACGGCCATGGCGACGCGGACGCCGACGGCGACGGCGCCCGTCGACGATCCGCCGGCTCCGCAGTAGTAGTCCGACATGGTGACGTCGCTGGTGCCGATGCGCGGGGTCATGCTGCAGTCCATTCCTGGTCGAGCAGGTCGAACAGGGTCGGGACGCCCTGCTCGCGGTCGTGGCGCTCGAGGTAGACGAGCGAGTCGGCGACGGATGCCGGGTTCAGCTCGGACCCGTAGCCGCGGCGGCCCTGGCGCACGGCTTCGAGCACGGTCGACCCGAGCCCGCTGAACGGGTCGTAGACCAGGTCGCCTGGGTTCGAGTACGTGCGGATCAGACGCCGTGGGATGTCGAGCGGGAACGGGCAGATGTGGTTCTCGACGGCGCGGCGCTTCTGCTCCCCGTTGAGGGTTTCGATGCGGAGGATGTCGTGCCAGACGTTCGGCGCCGGCGAGCCGGGCACGAGCGCGGCGAAGGTTCCGGGCAGCGCGTTGACGGCCAGCATCCGCTCGGCGAGGGCGACGTGCTGCTCGTGGTCATAGACCGACCGGAGCGACTGCTCGGTGAAGAGCTTCGTGCGCGCGCCGGGCGACAGCGCGGCGATCTCGTCGAGGGTGAGCAGACGGTCGCCGGATACACGCCAGTCCGCGGCCGCGTCGATCTGCCACCGGCCGACGGAGTACTGCGCGCGTTCCTTGACGACGCGGACGTCGCCCCAGCCCTTCGAGCGGTCGCTCTGCGGCTTGTGGAACAGCAGCACGTACTCGGGTGAGCCGACGCCCATCGGCGTGTGGTCCTTCAGCATCTTCGAGTACGCCAGCCGGTAGGTCTGGTTGTTCTCGCGGACGACGTCGGTGGTGACGGTGATGGCGCCGTAGTAGTCGAACCCGTGCTGGCGGTAGTGCGCGATCGCTTCGGCGTGCAGCTCGCTGACGGTGTAGACGCCGGCGCCGGTGACGGAGCCGAAGAGCTGTCGGTCCTTGACGTGCACGGCGAGGATCCGGCCGGGCATGAGCGCGCGGTAGAGCGACGGGGTGAGGTAGTCCATCTGCCACCAGAAGTGGGCGTTGTCGTCGGTGTGGCCGAAGTCGGCGTAGTTCGGGGAGTACTCGTAGTGGTTGCCGAACGGGATGCTGGTGACCATCAGGCCGACGGATTCCGCCTCGAGGTGGTCGCGGGCTTCGACGACGGAGTCGTTCAGCGCGATCGTCCAGTCGTTGCCGGTGTGCGCCTGGCGCTCGACGCCCATCGCGCGGGTGAGCTCGGCGGAGATCGCGGATGCCGACAGGCCAAATTCGCGGAGGACGTCGGACATGGTGTCGGTGAGGCGATCGTCCTCGACCCACTTCGTCTCGAGCACGGCGCGCACCTCCGACTCGGTCTCGGCGTAGATCAGGTGCACGTCGCACTCCTGGATCTGGCCGAAGCGGTGGATGCGGTGCACGGCCTGGACGACCTGCTCGTACTTGTGCGTGATGCCGACGAACACGGCGGTGCTGCACTGCTGCAGGTTGAGTCCGCGGCCGAGCTGCACGGGCTTGCCGATGAGCGCGTACGTCTCCCCCGCCAGCCATGCGCCGAGCTGCTGCTCGATCTGGTCATCGGTGAGGCCCCCGTGCACGGACGAGTAAGTGAGGCCCTCGTCGGCGAGCGCCCGCTCGAGCGCTGTCTGCTCGTCGTTCAGGTCGCACCAGAGCAGGATCTGACCCGGCAGGGGTCGCCCGAAGTGCTCGCGCACGATCGTCATTGCCCGGGCGACGCGGGCGTCGAGGGTGCGGCGCTTCTCGCGCGCGGCGTCCACGAGCGACATCGCGCCGCCGCGGACGAGCACGCCCTGCCCGTCGCGGTCGACCTGATCGGAGAGGATGCCGACCTGCACCTCGTCCCAGTGCACACGCAACTCGGGGAGCGCGTAGCCGGCGTCGGAGTAGCCGAGGTCGGACGGCCGCTGCAGGAAGCATGCCCAGGTGTTGAGCCACAGCCAGAACTCGCGCTTCTTGTGCGGGTAGAGGGTGAGGTTCCCGGCCTTGGACGAGTCGCGCTGGAAGAACCGGGTGAGGGCGGCGCCGGTGTCCATGATGCCGAGGAACCCGGCGTAGTGGATCAGCTCCTTGTGCCGGTTCGGTGACGGGGTGGCGGTGGCTACGAACCGGAACGGGGTGTCGGCGAAGAGGACGAGGAACCGCTGGTAGGTCTCGGATCCGAACGAGCGGAGTACTGCGGCCTCGTCGAGGGAGACGGCGGTGAACAGGTCGACGTCGAGCTTCCCGTCGCGGACCGACTCGTAGTTCGTGACGTATAGGCCCGACCAGGTGGGGTCGACCTCGGCGGTGGTGCGGACGAAGCGCACCTCGACGTCGAGCAGGTCGCGGCCGTCGCGCACGATGTCGAAGCGGACACCGAGCGGCGCAACGATGAGGCCGCGGCGCACGAGCCGCCCGAACGCGTCAGGGGTGCCGTGATCTGTGGCGTGCTCGACGATCAGGCGGAGTACTTCGAGCTGCATGACCGACTTGCCGAGCCCGTAGCGGGCGAAGATCGCGCGCCGGCCGCCCTCGACGGCCCAGTGGACGACCGCGGCCTGGTGCGGCTGGTAAAGCGGGTGCTCGGGCTGGAAGATCGGCGACAGCGCGTCGTCGGGCACGGTGAAGCCGTACGACCGGTCGAAGCGGACCTTCTCGCGGAGGAAGCCGTCGTAGTCGAGGGAGCCGTCGTTTCCGGTGTCGAGCTTGAGGAGGGTGTTCATGTCTGCTCCACGGGGTGGTCGGATCGCCACAGGTCGATGACCTCGCGGATCTCGGTGGGGAGGAAACCGGGCACGGCCTTGTCGCCGTACTCGGTGATGGGCGCGGATGCCAGGCCGATGCTGCGGAAGTACTTCAGGTCGTCGGCGGCATCCGGCGCAGTGAGGTCGCGCTCGACGAACGGGACCTTGGCGGTGGTGAGTGCGGCCTTCACTGCGGTGCACGGCCCGCAGATGGGCTTGGTCCAGACGGTGACCACCTTCGCGGCGACGCTCACAGCAGACCCGCTTCTCGCAGCTTCGCCTCGGCGAGCGACACTCGCTGGAACGTCGCGTCGTCTCCGCCGTGGTCGGGGTGTGCCTTCCGCTGCGCGCTTCGGAGCAGCACCTTGGGCGTCACGGTGGCGGCGCCAGGCACGTTCGGATGGAAGCTCGCGAGGAAGCGCAGAGCCTCGTTTGCGTCAGCGAACCCAGCCGGTGCCGCGGTCGCTTCGAGTGCGAGGAACCCGCGGTACTGCTCACCGCGTTTCGTCACGCCGTAGCGGTCGACCTTCCGAAGAGCTTCGAGCGCGAGCGCCACGGCCCGCAGGTTCGATTCCCACGTCGTGAACGTGTCGCACGGGTACGACACCGTGCCCACCTCCGGGATCTCGAAGGTGAGGATCACGCCGGGGTGCGCAGCCTTGGCGTTCGCGTAAGGGCGGCCGTCGATGCGGAACTGCGCAGCGTCGATCGCCACCAGCAGCTCGACGTTCTTCGCGCCGAGCTCCCTCAACTCCCGATCGAGATCCCGAAGGGTCTGCCCAAGCGGTACGGGGGTGCCAGGGACTCTTCTCCCGTCGACGTACTTGGGTGGGCGATTGAACGGGGACGAAGTGCGCGAGGTGCTCAGCTTCCCCGGCCATTCCCGGATCGGGCCGACCTCCATCGTCGAGGGCCAGTCGCTCATGACTGCACCGGCCAATCGATATCGAAGCCGTGCGTCGCCGTGGCGTCCACCCGCGCGACGTCGTCCACCGCGCGCGCCTCGTTCGCCGTGGCCGCGGTCAAGCGCAACTCGTCCGCGAGCTCCCCCGCCTGGGCGGGCGTCAGCGAGATCGTCGCCTGATCGCCCGTCAGCGGGTCCGTCGTCGTCAGCTCGACGTCGTAGTCGTCGCCGACCTCGACCTTCGCGAGCGTGACCGTGATGTCGGTCTCGATGCTCATGACTGCTCCCATCCGAGGGCGGCGCGCACGTCAGCGCGACGCTGGTTCTTCTCGTCGACCGCGGTCTGCGTGACCGGGTTCGTGTACGTCTTCGGGTCGTGCTTCAGCACCGCCGCGGGGAGGGCAAGAGCGTTGAGCTGGTTACTGAGACGGATCTGCGCGGTGAGATCGTCGAGCGCCTCGACCTGTGTACGGCGCGGCTTCGCGGCGGCCATCAGAACGGCTCCCCCGAGTTCGTCGGGGTGTTCCATCCGCCGCCGGCGGGGGCCTGCTGCTGCGCGGCCTCGCGGACCACGGTGCCGACGCTGGTCGCGCGGACCACGGTCTTGCGGACCTGCTTGCCTTCGCGGTTCTCGTACGACGCGTCGCGCTCTTCCCCGAGAACGATCACGAGCGTCCCGCGTGCGAGCTGCGCGAGAGCGTTCGGCGCAACCCACGACTCGACGTCGTGCCAGATCGTGAACTCGTCCTCCCAGTCGTTCTTCTCGCGGCTGAAGCGACGCTTCGTCTCCGCGACGCTGAACGTCGCGACGTGCTTGCCTCCGGCGGCCCGGACCTCGGGGACTCCCCCGAGACGGCCGACGATCGTCTTCACTGCCATGTGCTTGCTCCTCCGTTGTCGTCGACGAGCGTCGACGGTGACCATGCGCGCGACACCACGCGGGAGAAAGTGCCCTCCCACTGCAGCGACATGCGCCCTTGCTGCCCCTGCCGGTTCTTGGCGATGTCCAGGTCGAGCCGGGACGGGGAATTCTGTTCGTCGCGGTGCAGCAGGATCACTGCGTCCGCGTCCTGCTCGATGGCGCCCGACTCGCGCAGATCCGCGAGCGTCGGACGGTTCGACTTGCGCGTCGTGGACCCGCGGTTGAGCTGCGACAGCGCGATGACGGGCACGCCGAGCGACTGCGCCAGCAGCTTCAGCGCGCGGGAGAACCCGGCGACTTCGATCTGGCGGGACTCGACCCGCTCCCCTGACGTGAGCAACTGCAGGTAGTCGACGACGACGCCGGCGAGACGCTGCCCCTTCGGTGCTCGGCGGGCGACGGACCGGGCGAACGCGCGGACCTGGGTGATCGTCGAGACCTCGTCGGACGTCGACACGAACAGCGGCGTGTCCGCGATCTGCGAGCGCACCATCGCGAGGTTCTGCCACGACGTCTTGGACACCTCGTGGTTCACGAGGGAGTGCAGCGACACCTGGGCGAGCTGCGCGACCCAGCGCGACATGATGTCGTCCTTCGACATCTCCAGCGAGCAGAACGCGACGGGCCCCTCCTTCGCGAGACGCAGCGCCATCTGAAGGCCGAGGATCGACTTGCCCTGGCCGGGGCGCGCGCCGACGACGTACAGGCCGCCCGCGCGGAGGCCGCCGAGGTGGTTGTTGACCTCCCACCACGGGGTGGGCACGTACTTCGGTTTCTCATCCAGGCCCTGGACGTAGGACGCGAGGTAGTCACCGAACTGTCGGACGTCGACCGCGGCGTTGGCGCCGATCGCGTCGACCTTCTCGCGCGACAGCTCGACCGCTTCGAGCGCACCGATGCCCGTATCGGAGGCGATGTGCGCGATGTTCGTGCCGACCTCGAGCAGGCGCCGGCGGATGGCGTGCTGGTGCACGATGTCGCCGTAGTAGCCGCCGTTCGCGGCCGTGGTGACCTGCGACGTCAGCTCGTGCACGTACGCGGCGTCCAGGGTGCCCTTCACGTCACCTGCGCGGAGCAGGTCGTCCACGACGGCGACGACGTCGGTCGGCGCGTTCGAGTCGTGCAGGCGCCGGATCGCGGCGAACACCGTCTCGTGCTTCGGGTCGTACATGTCGCCCGGCTCGACCACCGAGAGCACGTCGTCGAGCACGGCCGTCGACAGCATCGCCGCGCCGAGTACTGCGCGCTCCGCCGCAAGGTCGTAGGGCACCGACACCTCACTCATCGCCCACCCCCGCGCCGAGCTCACGCAGAATGCGCGTCGGACGCTCACCCGCCGCGAGACGCGCCTGGAACCGTTCGGCGTCCACGCCGTGCGCGCGGAGCCACTCGGGGCCGTCTGCGAGGCGCACAGCGACATCCGGGGCCATGTCGTCGGTAATGGCGCGCACGTCGGACGGCATGATCATCTGCGCGCTGGCGCGGTAGTGGATCCGCAGAGCGTCGATCGCCGGGCCGAGGTGCACGTCGCCGAGCACCAGCGACCACTCGATCGACATCTGCGCGAGATCCTCGGGCGCGCGACGGAACCGGCCGTCGAGCAGCGCCGCCTTCGTCAGCAGCACGTTCGCTTCCTGAGCGTTCATGCGCTGACCGCCAGACGGTCGTGCTCAGCGATCAGCTCGGCGGCGCGGCGCCCAGCATCGACTGCGCCCAAGCGCTCAGCTCGAGGCTGCGGCAGCTCGTCGTTCCACCCCTCGCGGTTGATCCACGTGGCCGGATGCGGGATGAACTGCGTCTCGGGACGACCGGGGTTGTCGCGGTAGGCGACGGCCGCCGAAAGCACGACCTCACCCGAGACCTTCGCCAGCGCGCGGTCCCACGCCCGACGAGCATCCGGCTTCGCGACCTTCCGCGGCCACACCGCCCAGAACTCGTCGAACGACACCGCCGCCACCAGCTCGATCGCACCTTCTGAGAGATGGTCTTCTTCCAGATGGTCTTCTAGAGGACTGGTGTTCTTATAGGCTGCGGATTTTCCGCTAGCGGTTGACCCGTCAGCGGGTGACCCGTCAGCGGACAATCCGTCAGCGGTGCCACCGTGGGCGGATAATCCGTCACCGGTCGCCGGATCGTGCAGCTCGTACTCGACTTCCTCGAACCGGCCACGATCACCGCGACCCTGAGCCACCACCAGGTAGCCGTGGTTCTTCAGCTCGACCAGGCCCGACTTGATCGCGTCGCGACCCTCGACGCCGGCCTCTTGCAGGCCCGAGATAGACACGCGCCAGCCGACGCGGTGCGACATGATCTCGACCAGCAGCCCGCGCGCCTTCCGCGACAGCTTCTTGTCGCGCGCCCAGGCGTTCGGGACCTGAGTGAACTGCCCCTCGAACTCGAGGTGCGTACGCCTCACGCCCATGACTTCTCCACTTCTTTCGCCAGGCCGCTCTCGTCGAGCAGCCACCAAGTTCTGTCGTTCCTCTGCACCCGCACCCGCGGCGGGTCGAACTCCTCGCCGCGACCGAGACGCGAGATCAGCACCCCGCGCTCGAGCGCGACGTCCCGGTTCTTCTCGGCGTCGCCGTGGCATCCGGTCGTCCCGGATCCGCAGAGCGTCAGCGCGTTCGCGGGGGACGCGAACACCTCGGCCCCGCGGCCCTTCACACCGCCCGCGCCGCGCGGCTTCCGGTGGTGCATCGACCACCCCTCGCCGCGGTCCTCGAACCGGAGATGCCGACGGCACAGGAAGCACGCCTCTCCGTCCCGCTCGAAGAACACCTGGCGCACCGTGGCGTCCGTGAACTCACCCGCGACCATCAGGAACCCCCGCCGAAGCCCTGCGCGGTAGCCCGGTCGACGGCGCGCGAGTCGGCGCGGTCCGTGCGGTGGTTATCGAGCGCCGCGTCGAGCGCGTCCAGGAACTTCCGCATCGCGCGCTCACGCTGCTCCGCCACCAGGTACGTCAGCTTCAGCTCGTACAGCTCGGCCTCGGCCATGTGCTCAGCAAGCCCGAGCGTGACCTTGCGGCCCTCCGCGATCGCCGTCTCAGTGATCTCCACGACCCGCCGCGACCGCGTGCCCTCGTAGTCGCCCTTCGCTTCGCCGTACACCTTCCCGGCGTCACGCAGCTCCCACACGAAGTCGAAACGCAGCGCCACAATTCGCTGCCCGTACGTCGCCCCAGGACCGAGGTCCGTGATCGTCGCAGCCAGCTTCTGGTGCAGGGCGTCCGTGGCGTCGACTTCGAGGCCGATGATGGCGCGCAAGGTCGCGGCCACGACGGGGTGGATGTCGTTCACGCTGCCGTCGCCCCCAAGATCACGTGCACGCGCTCCGTGGAGCGGAACTCGTGCACGACCTCGGCGCCACCGTCGGTGCGGGTGCCGATGTAGACCGAGCCGGGACGGCCGTGCTCGCGCTTCGTGATCACGGTCGCCTCGCCGTGCACGACGCGCACACGATCGCCGATGCGCAGCAGACGAGCCTCGACGGGCCCCGGGATCAGCCCGGCCAGCACGCGACCGTCCGTATGCGCCTGCCCCCACTCGACGCCCGCGCGGAACGCGTCTGCCTCAGCGAGACGCTGCTTCTCGGTGTCGGTGCCGAAGTTGATCGGCGTCCGCAGGTAGTCGCGCACACCATCCTCGACGGGCGCGGTCAGGGCGCTCACGCGGGCACCTCCGCGGTGGGCCACGCCGCGACCTTGTGCTCGTCGGCAACCTGGGCATGAATATCGTGCAGGCTGCCGGATGCTGCGGTCTGCTCGGTGGGCGCCCACGCATCGGCGTCGGCCGTGCCGAGCTCAGCCCTCCGCGCCTTCATCGCGTCGACGAAAGCTGCAACACCGTGGATGCCGAGTGACGCCGCGTGCGCCTCGATCTCGTCCAGCTTCGCGGCGTCCGCTGCCTTGCCGATGGCGGTGACCGCGGCCTTCACCTTGTCAACGCCGGTCGTGCGTGGCGCTTCAGTTCCGGAGCGGTCGGCGACGACCGTTGCGTGGGCTCGGTCTCCCGTACCGTCTGCAATGCCGAGGTCGTTCCACAGCTTCTCGACCGTGAAATTCGGGTACTGGCGCGGCCCCTCGAGCATCATCCGGATCGACTTCAGCTTCGTGATGAGGAACTGTCCCCGCTCCCGCATCTCGATCACGCCGGCTGCATCGAAGACGAGCGACTTATGCGCCTGGACCTTCCAGTCCTTCGCGCCCGTCGGCTGGCCGTTTTCCATCACGGCGACCGGGTCGAGGCGCGCGGTGAGAATGGCCGGTCCCTGGTGCAGACGGAGCGCGTTCATCACGTCGTTCCACTGATCCGCCGCGAGGTTCCACAGATCCATCGAGATCGTGAAGTCACCGTTCGGGTTCCGGCGGCCCTTCGCGCGCTTGTTCGCGATCGCCTGCACGTTGTCCTGGATCAGCGTCCACAGCCGCGACATCGAGTCAACGACGATTAGCGTCGGCAGGTCGCCCGTGGGCTCTTCCACGGCCGCCGTGATCGCCGCCAAGATGCCTGGGTACGTGCCGTCGTGCACGACGATGTCGAACTCGACGCCTGGGATCAGGCTGTACTCGTCCGGGTCGTCTTCTCCGATGCCGATGTACAGCACCCGGCCCACGAGCGGCGACGTCGACGCCGACAGCGCCGCGAACGTCTTACCAGCTCCCTCTCGACCCGCCAGCAGCAGAATCGGCCACGACGGGCGCCCCGTCGGCTTGCGCGTAGTCAGCGCCATGTCAGTTCCCTTCCTCGAATTCGTGCGTGCACGTAGGGCAGAGCCCCTGCTTGTCGATGAGGACCTCCACGCGACAGCGCGGACAGTCCGCCCAGAACGTGGGGTCGGCGGCCAAGAGCGGCCAGTAGACGGACCCGGCCTCCTTGCGCAGCTCAGCGAGCAACTCCCCGGTCGTGAGGTCGTCGATCGCCTGCTGGGTGTTGAGCACCCACTGCACCGCCGCCCACCAGCCGGCGCGGTAGCCCTGCTTCGCGGAGACGCCCAGACGCTCGTCACCCCAGCCGGACCACCACGCCGACTCCTGCTGCGCCTCCGCCAGACCGTGGTCGTCGCGGATCCTGTTCATGTCCGCGACGACGGGCGCAGCGGACGCCGTCGCGCACATCACGCTTCCCTCGTCCAGAAGTCGACGTCGTTGGCGGGGCTGATGTCGCCCATCAGCCGTCCACCTCAGCGATCTCGAGCGCGTCCTGGCCGGTGCGCTTCTTGTACGCCGAATCGCGGAGCTTGATCGCCGCCGACGACGACTTCTCGTCCCACAGAGGCTCGAGGTGCTTCATCGCGACGACGGGCCACTCCTCCCCTGCGCGGCGCTTCTCCATCACCTCGTCGACGGAGAACGTGACGACGGCGACGATCTGGTCGCCGGGCGCCATCTCGATGAGCCGGTCCTCGACGCCGTAGAGGCCGTTGGCCTGCTCGGCGGGGACGCCGCGCTTGAACGCGGTGGGCTTGATCTCGGTCATGCTGCTGTTCCTTCCTCGACGACGGGAGCCGTCTCACTGACCGACGGCACGAGGACCGTGACGCCGGAGATCGGGGTGATGGTCACGTGCACGCCGGGGGCGACGCCGTAGACCTTGGAGGTGTGCGCCTCGACGACGCGCGAGTCATCCGGCCAGACGTTCCCGGCCTGCGTGATGCCGTCGAACACGGCGCGCAGGAGCTTGTCCAGGTCGGGCGGGACCGCGGGCAGGTCCCGCTTCACCGACGGGGGCTTCGGCAGCACGAACGCCGCGTCGACCCGGCAGGGCCCCTCCACGACGCCGCGGAACGCAAAGACACTGAACGCGACGCGGGCGACCTGGTCACGCCACGGGTGCAGCAGGGCCTTGTTGTCGTCAACGATCTGCACCAAGGACGAGTTCTTCCGCGAGAAGCCCTTCTTCGAACCCTGCGGGATCGGGATGCCAGCGACGAAGAACGACGTCGGGGTCATGCGATCACCACCAGCGCGACAATCAGCTCGACGACGACGAGCAGGGCGAGGACCGTGGCGACGATGACGAGCGCGCGGGGCGCCGCTCGCTCGGTCGAGTACTCGAACGGCACGTGGATCACGGCGGCGACGCGGCGGGCACGGTACGGGCGGCGGCGAAGCGACTTCGGGGCGCGCAAAAGAGGACGGTTCAACGGGTGCTCCTGAGAGAAGTGAGGGTGGGTGGGAGGGCCGCCGGGGATGCCATCGGCGACCGTCGCCGGCATCAGAGAGGGGGCAGACACCCCCGGCGGAAGATCAGGGGGTGAGCGGGATGTGCGGGCAGTGGGCGCACCAGCAGCCGTCGCACGCGGAGTGACGGCCGTCGTGGCAGTCGAACGAGATGTAGAGGGCGAGGCCCTCGACGATGTAGACCACGAGCAGCGCGAGCCCGATGATGCAGGCGACGATGAACGCGAGCAGCGGCGAGACGGACATGAGCAGGATCAGTGCGTAGAGGGTGGCGATGAACACGACGAGGGCGCCCACGGGGTGCTTGGCGATGGCAGTCACAGCGACACCACCCGGTAGACCTCGTCGAACTGGCTCCGCACGTACGGGGTGCCGCAGGTCGCGCAGAGGAACGCGTTCTGCTCGATCCGCATGCGTGCCATGCGGAGGTGTCGATCGCAGACGAGGTAGGACGCGCCACAGCACCTGACGACGAGGCTGGCGACGGCAGCGGCGTCGCCCCTGTTGCAGACGGCCTCGTCGTCGGACTCGATGAGGGCGCTGAGGTCAGCCTCAGGCTCTGCGTTCGATGGCCGGGTATCGAGCACGCTCATGACTGCTCCCGGGTGGTCTGGCGCTTCGACTGCACCCACGCGCGGACATCCGCTTCGAGGTACACGACCTTCCGCGGGGTCGGACGCGAGTAGGCGGGACCGGTGCCGTTCGACCGCATGTCCTCGAGGTCACGGACGGTCAACACCGGGACGACCTCGCACACCTGCGCGGGAGACAACCACACCGGCACCTCGGCGGAGGGCTTAGCCGATCGGATCGGCGTGACGGGAGCAACCGCGCTCACGATGCCACCGACACGGGCTCAGCAACCTCCGCCTGAACGGGCTCCGTCACCTCTCCGAACGCAAGCCCGAATGCCTGCATGATGCCGAGCACGGTACGAAGCGAAGGCTCGTCGCCCGCCTTGATGCGAGCCAGAGTGGCGCGCGTGATTCCGATGGTTCGAGCGAACGCGTCATCACTTCGGATACCCGCGTTCGACTTGAGTCGGTCGAGCAGATCAGGACGGATTCTCACCGTCGTACCAAGTGGTTCAGTCATGAAACGATGGAAACATGGCTAAGACAAATGGTCAACCCGACTGCACCAAATGGTTTGACACTGAGACTGTTGTGTCTCATGATTGAGACATGCCCACCCCCCATGAATGGCTCAAGGCCATCGGTGCTACTGAGTCCCTGCGTGAAACGGCAGAGCAAGCTGGCCTCAGCCACGCGACGCTTTCGCGGCAGATCACGGCGGGCCGTTTCCTGATCGAGACAGCGATCGCGCTCGCCCGTGCGTACGGCACTTCACCTGTGGCCGCGCTCGTGGCCAACGGGCACCTGACAGAACAAGAGGCCGGCTTGGACGGCATTCAGGTCGCGCTGGCCGCAGCGTCTGATGAGCAACTCGTTATCGAGGTCAGCAAGCGAATGGGCATCGAGGGCGCATCTACCCTCTTCGACGCTCCTGCTAGCCAGGCCGCCAAGGCCGCCGAGAACGTCGTGCGGGGACGATTCCCGAGCAATGTCGGTACCCCCGCTGATGATGAAAGCCTGGGCGAACCGTCCGTGAAGCAACCGCCCTCGCGGAAGCGCACCGCGGCTCGCAAGGGGACACGAAAGGCGGACCAGGCTCCGCACGCAGACTGAGGGGTCGGGTTTGAAGTACGTGTTGCGGTACGCCGCGAGATTGGGGATTACGGTTCACGCCGCGCACCTCGAGGATGGGGTCCTCGGGGAGTGGTACGAGGAAGAGCGCGAGATTTACGTCGATCTGAAGCTCACCCCGGACGAGACGGTCTTCACGATCGCGCACGAGCTGGGGCACGCGCACAACGGCGACCGGTGCGAGGGTGAGCCCGAGGTTGAGGAACGCGCAGACGTCTTCGCGGCGCAGCTGCTCATCGAGCCAGCACGGTACGCGCAACTCGAACGCGATGGCATCCATCGCCACGACATCGCCGAAGAGCTGGGCGTGGCACCTGAGGCACTCGATCTGTGGCTGCGCTCGAGCATGCTCAAGCTGCGAGGGATCACGTACGTGAAAGCCCGAATGGGTGTGGGCCAATGGTTGCACCGGGAGCAGAGCGCATGACGCCGCCCGCAACGCTGTGCGCCTCACCGGCGCCCGAACACAAGTCGAAGGGGTCGCGGTAGTGGCCGGGACGATAACGCCGTACGACACGGCGAAGGGGAAGCGCTACCGGGTCCGGTACCGCAAGCCTGACAAGCAGCAGACCGACAAGCGCGGCTTCCGCACGAAGCGCGAGGCCGAACTGTTCCTGGCCTCCGTCACCATGTCAAAAGCCACCGGGCAGTACGTCGACCCGACCGCGGGCCGCGTCACTGTGGCACACCTCGGCCCGACCTGGATCGAGAAGAAGGCAGGGCTCAAGCCGTCGTCATACCGGCCCCTCGAGATGTCCTGGCGCGTGTACGTCGAACCGAAGTGGGGCCGCGTCCCGGTCGCCGACGTGAAGGCATCCGACGTCGAGGCGTGGATCACGCAGCTCGGGAACGGCAAGGCCCCGGCAGAACGTCTCGGCAACCGGAAGAACGGCCGGGAGCTGTCAGCGTCCAGCGTGCTCCGCGCCGTGGGCGTGCTCGCCGGGATCCTGGACGACGCGAAGCGCGACGGCCGCATCCACAGCAACCCCGCGCGCGGCGCCGAGAACCTCCCGAAGAAGACCGGCAAAGCCCACCGCAGGTATCTCACGGATGCCGAGGTCATGAGCCTCGCGGGGGCGATCGCGGACCCGACCCGATCCACCCTCGTCGTCGTGCTGGCCTACACCGGCCTGCGCTGGAGCGAAGCGGTCGGACTCCGCGTCCGCGACCTCAACATGCTCCGCCGACGCCTAAACGTGCGGCGCCCCGTCGTCGAGCTCGACGGCATCTTCCACGAAGGCGAACCGAAGTCGTGGGAGCGCCGGACCGTCGCCTTCCCCGCGTTCCTCGACCACGCGCTCGCTGCGCTCTGCGTCGGTAAGGGCCCCGACGACACGGTCTTCACGGACGGGCCGAACTACCTCCGCCAGCCGCACACCTCGAAGTCGTGGTTCCTCACCGGGCTCAGGACCGCCGGCATCGAACGCCTCACACCTCACGACCTCCGGCACACCGCGGCATCCCTCGCCGTCTCGGCCGGCGCCAACGTCAAGGTGCTGCAGAGGATGCTCGGCCACAAGTCCGCGGCCATGACGCTCGACACCTATGCCGACCTGTTCGACGACGACCTCGACAACGTCGCGACGCTGCTCGATGCGCGCGCCACGGCCGCCGCGGATGTGGGCAAAGTGTGGGCAGGCATCGGCATCCGAGCGTCCTGAGGCAACAAAAAAAGCCCTCCGACCTGGCGTAACCAGTCGGAGGGCTTGAGTAGGGCGGGTGGGACTTGAACCCACGATCGTCGGGTTATGAGCCCGCTGCCTTGACCAGCTTGGCCACCGCCCCCAGCGACGACGAGCCTACCGGCATCCGTCGTCCGGCGAGAAAGCGGGGCCCGGTATGACGTGCCCGCTCGATCTGCTCAGCGCGGTGCCCTCAGGCGAGGAACCCAGCACCGCACCGCGTGCCGGTAGCGGGCGTACTCGTCGCCGAAGGTCGCGGCGAGGGAGGCTTCTTCGTGCGGGCGGATTGCGTAGTTCCACACGAGAGAGCCGGCGAGGGCGTAGGCGACGACCATCCACGAGGACAGCATCAGCCCGACGCCGACCCCCTGGGCGATACCGGCGACGGCCATCGGATTGCGGATGATCCGGTACGGCCCGACGACCACCAGACGGTTCGGCATCGCTGACGGCAGGGGCGTGCCGTCGCCCCGCGTCGTCAACGACGCGGCAGACCAGAGTCCGAGCGCACTGGCGGCCACCACGACGACCACGCCGGCCGCGACCGTGCCCTCCAGCGTCGGGACCGCCAAGCGCCATCGCTGTTCGAGCGCCGAGATGACGAGGGGCAGTACGACGAGGCAGACGCCCCAGAACACGACGATCTGAGCCGCCGTCGCTGCAATGTGCGCCCAGGGTGTGCGACGCGTGCGTGCCGGACGAAAGGCGAACGGTCCGATCAGAATCCACGTCGTGGGGATCCGCCCGAGAACGAGCAGGAACCACGCGCCCACCGACCCGGTGGATGCCGCGATCATGAGGACGACTCCCCCGCCCGCGTGAGTGGTGACGGTGGCGTAGACGAACAGGAGGACGGTCACGACGAGCGTCCACGTCGTCGCGATGCTGGCCGCCCACCGGGATCCTCGACTGGGTATCACCGCGGCGGCGGAGGAGGCGACCACGAAGAGCGGAACGTCGAGGGCCGCCACTGGAACGGGGTCGAGGCCGCCCAGCGTCGCCTGCCTCACGAGGGGGACGGTGAACACGCTCACCCACCAGGCGGCACCGCCAGCGGCTTGCAACGCGAAGTACGCCCGAGCCAAGGCCGTGGCCGGGGTGCGCACGTCGCCCGCACGGCCCGCCACGACAGTAGCCGCGGCCCGGCGAAGGCTCACCATCCCGCTCAGCGCACGCGCGGCTTGGCGGGCTTACCGTCGCCGGCGATCTGCGGGTGGTGCTTGGTGAGCTGGATGACACCCCACGTGGCGATCGCGCCGGCGATGACGAAGCCGATCAACGCCCACGCGGGGGCGGTCGACGCCTCGCCCAGCACCAGCAGGCCGATCAGCACGGCCACGATCGGGTCGATCACGGTGAGCCCGGCGATGACCAGGTCGGGCGGGCCGACCGAGTAGGCGGTCTGCACGAAGTAGGCGCCGACGGCGACGGCGGCGACCAGCGCGACGACGCAGAGAAGGGTGAGCCACTCGAAGTTGCCGGCCTGGATGCGACTGATGATGACCTTGGCGAGGGTGGCCACGAAGCCGTAGATGACGCCGGCGGCCATGATGTAGAACAGGGCCTGCGCGCGGCGGCGCACCAGCATCCAGAAGGCACCGAAGACCACGACGACCACGGCCAGGATGCCGAGGATGATCAGCAGCTCGCGCTCGGTGACCACGTGCTCGGTGGCGAAGAACGCCGCGATCGTCACGAAGATGAAGATGCCGCCGACGCACAGGGCGATCGCGATGAGTGACTGCCGGGTGGGCTTGTGGTGAGAGACCCGGGCGTTCAGCACCGTCGTGATGACGAGCGCGATCGCACCCAGCGGCTGCACCAGGATGAGCGGTGCGACCGAGAGCGCCCCGAGCTGGCAGACGATGGCGAGCGCGAGCATCACGGTGCCCGCGACCCACGACGGACGCGTCAGCAGCGAGGTGAGCTGCTTGCGCGAGAGGCCGCCGGTGGTCTTGCCCGAAAGGCGCTCCACCTTCTGCACGCCCCGGTGCTGGTACTGCGCTCCGAACGACATGAACACCGCGCCGAAAAGGGCGAGCGGGATGCCGAGAAGGATGCGCGGATCGCGGAAGATGCCGACGAGATCGTCGATACCGTCGGTCAGGGAGACATCGAGCGGGATCACCCCTCGACGATAACGGTCCGCCCGCTGGTTAGGCTGGAGACGTGGCCGTACTCCCGATTCGCATCATGGGCGATCCCGTCTTGCACGCCCCCGCTGCCCGCGTCGACGAGATCACCGACGAGGTGCGCACCCTCGTGGCCGACATGTTCGAGACCATGGACGCCGCCCCCGGTGTCGGGCTCGCGGCTCCGCAGGTGGGTGTGGGCCTGCGCATCTTCACCTACACGTACGAGGACGACGAGGGGCTCCCCTGGCGCGGCGTGGTCATCAACCCCGAGCTCTGGATCCGTCCGACTGAGCCGGGGTACCCCGATCCCGACGACGAGTCGGAGGGGTGCCTGTCGTTCCCCGGGGAGCGCTTCCCGCTGCGACGGTCCGAGGCCGCGCTGATGACGGGGACCGATCTCGACGGGCATTCGGTGCGCGTCGAGGTCACCGGGTGGCGCGCGCGCATCCTGCAGCACGAGTTCGATCACCTCGACGGCATCCTGTACGTCGACCGACTCGACGACGAAGACAGCCGGGTCGTCGCGAAGATCGCGAAGAAGCGCAAGTGGGGCAAGCCCGGCGTCTCGTGGATGCCGGGCGTCGACGATATCGACGCCTGAGCGATCCGGCCGGTCTCAGCCCTCGATGATGTTCGGGGCGAAGCGGCAGTAGTAGTCGGTGATGGGTCCGTCGGATTCGCGGATGCCGACCCCGTACGCCTCGTCGTCGACCACCCACGACCCGAGCACGGGGTGGTTGCTGCCGTGCGACCCGCGGAAGTCGGGCAGCTCGTGGTATTGCTGCCACACGCGCTCGCGCCCGGTGCCTTCGCGTCGGTATTCCTGACCGTTCGAGGCGACGCTGCCGTCGGCGCGGTGCACCCGGATGCCGTCGCCCTCGCGGCCGAAGACGGGTTTGACCACGAAGTCGGTCATGCCGTTCGGGCCGTCCGCGTAGGCGGGCAGCAGGTTCGGGTGCCCGGGGTACATCCGCCACAGCGCGACCAGCAGCAGCTTGTTCGAGAGGAACATCTTCCACGCCGGTTCGTACCAGCGGCCGAACAGTCCGCGTCCGGCGATGAGCAGGGCGCCGAATTCCTGGTCGCCGATGACCCGATCCTCACCCGAGACCAGGTCTTCCCACGGGTACAGCTTGAAGAGGTTGCGGATGACGGGGTACTGGGTGCCCGGGGTGTCGCCGGGCAGCGCGGCGATGCTGCGCGACGACCCCCACGCCTCGGGAACGCCGACGAACTGGCGCGCGCCGTGGTGCCAGCCGATGTCCTTCATCTCGATGCCGGTGTGCTCCCACCCCGCCTCGGCGGCGAGATCGCGCATGTAGGCGACGGTGTCCCAGTCCTCGCCGTAGATGTCGGCATCCGAGTGCGCGACGAACAGGCGACCGCCCTCGCCCTCGTTCAGAGAGCGGTGCAGCAGCGTGCGCCACCGGGCGACGAGCGCTTCGTGCAGGCCGTTCCACTGGTCGGTGTCGGCGGGGAGCGCACCGGTCCTGATGCGGTCCTGCAGCCAGAACCACTGCGTGAGCGAGGCCTCGATGAGTCCGGTGGGGGTGTCGGCGTTGTACTCGAGCATCTTGGCCGGGGTGCCGTCGCCGGCGTACGCCAGATCGAAGCGGGCGTACACGTCGGGTTCGTCCTGCTCGAGCGACCACTGCGCGAGCTCGAACGCTTTCGGGGTGAGCCCGAGCGAGCCGAGTTCTCCGGATGCCAGGTACCGGGCCGCCTCACGGCACATGCGGTGCAGCTCCTCGGTCTGCCGCTCCAGTTCCTCGACCTCGGCAAGGGTGAAGACGTAGGCCGCGCCGTCGTTCCAGTACTCGACCGCCGTGCCGTCGTCGCGCAGGGAGCGGGAGTAGATGAGGCCGGACTGCTTGATCGTGCGTTCCCAGTCGGGGCGCGGCTCGAGCTCGATGCGGCGCATCAGCCGCCGTGGCTTCCGTCGGACCCCGAGCCGCCGAACCCACCGCGCGAGACGCTCGCGCCGTCGCCCGAGATGCCCTTGGCCGCGGTCTTTCCGCCCGGCAGGGTGTCGACGCCGCCCGCGACGGGTTGGCCGACGGCCGGGACCGTGCGACTCCCCGACCCGAGGGGCAGGAAGTACCAGTGCGCGCCGCCGCCGTGGTTGTTGCAGTCGTCGTCGGGCAGGCGCTTCTCGGTCGCGTTGTCCTGACAGATCTGGGCGTAGTCCTCGGAGACGTTCGTCCCCTGCCCGCAGCCCGTGAGGGTGGCGGCCAGGGCGGCGACGACGCCGACGGACACGCTGCGTGAGGCGCGGCGGCGCGCGACGGGGGGCATCGGTTCTCCTGCGAGATCAGGCGGGGATCGGGGGTCACGCCGATGCTCTCACACGTACGGGCGGTGCAGGTCGAGATGCACGGGCCGCGCCCTCCGGCGTCGGTGGAGAAGCGCGTTCAGACCGCGAAGCTGTGCAGCTGCAGGTCGTCGCTGAGCATCTCGCTCGCCCGGCGGCCGCGCACGCTCGTGCCCTGATCGTCGAGGGGCGGACTGACGACCGCGGCTCCCAGACGCCCCGGCGCCGACAGCACGATCGCCCCCGACACGCTCGACTTCGCGGGCACGCCGACCGCGCGCATCCACCGCCCCGACCCGTCGTACACCCCGCAGGTCGCCATGACCGAGACGACGTCGCGGGCCACGCGTGCGGAGACGACGCGTTCACCGGTGCGGGGGTTCTCGCCGCCGAGCGCGAGGGTCGCGCCCATGACCGCGAGGGTCTCGGCATCGACGAGGGTTGCGCACGCGCGGGCGTACACGGCCACCGCGTCGTCGGCCGAGGGCTTCAGCGCGCCTTCGGCCCGCATGAGGTGGGCGAGGGCGTGGTTGCGGTCGCCGAGCAGATGCTCGTTGTGCGCGACCTGCTCGTCGACGAGCAGGTCGCGGCCGGCGAAGGCCGAGAGGCCCCGGGCGATCCGCGCGCTGCGCTCGTCGGGGCCGTCTCCCCCGACGAGCGAGGCCGTCAGCAGCGCCCCCGCGTTGACCATCGGGTTCGGCGGCCGACCGGTGCCGCTTTCGAGCTTGATCGCGTCGAAGGCCTCACCGGTGGGTTCGATGCCCACGAGATCGAGGGCTTCTCCGTCGGTGTCGACGAGGGCGAGCGCGAAGAGGAACGGTTTGACCGCCGACTGCACGCTGAACGGCACATCGGCCTGGGCGCTGGTGCGCACGGTGCCGTCGGGCAGCGCCAGGGCGAGAGCGCACAGGTCGGGATCGGCGTCGGCCAGCTGCGGGATGCTGTCGTCGACCGTGCCACCGCGCTCCGAGAGCAGGCGCGATCGGAGCGGGTCGAGGTCGAGGGAGCGGGGATCGGGGGGCGAGGTCACTCCCCCAGCCTGTCAGCCGAGCGAGCGCGCGGGGCCGTCAGTACAGTCCGCGGGCTGAGAGCTCGTCGCGCAGGATCGGCGCGAGGCGCTCGGAGAACGCCGGTGTCAGGTGCATGTCGTCGTACCGCACGGGTGTGTCGCCGGCGAACGCGGGGCAGACTCCCTGCCAGCACGAGAACGGCAACGCGTCGATCGCCGCCTCGCCGGTGGCGGCCGCCTGCGCCTCGGTGGCGGCCTGCATCTGCGTCCACACGTCGTCGACGGCGGCGAGGCACGCCGCCGGGCCCGTGAGCGGGGAGTAGCAGCGTCCCAGGTCGGCGCCGTGCGGCGGAGGCGCGAGGAACACGGTGTGCCCGGCCGGCGCCCACCCCGAGACCTCGTTCGCGACCCCGGATGCCAGCTCCGCGGCGTTGAGGTCCCGCCCGTCGACCGTGCGGGCGAGCGTGTAGGCGTTCGACACGACGAGCAGGTCGGCGGGGCCGGCGGCGACCATCGCGGCGATGTCGGACTTGCGCCCGGCGCACCCGGCCGTCACCGCGGGGTCGCGGCTCTCGACGAGGACGTCGGTGAAACGGCATCCGTACATTCCGACGGTCGTGACGCGCCACGCTCCGCCGCTCGCGTCGGCGAGGGCTCGGAAGGCGGGCGCGTAGGCCATCGCGCTGGAATCGCCCACCAGGTACAGGTGCCGCGGAGCGTCGGCGTTCCCCCACGTGCAGCGGCCGGCGTCGGGAGCGACGTCGGGGGTGAAGCAGTCGTGCGCGGGATCGGTGGCCGAGGTGGCGCGCATCACCTCGTCGAGCGAGGGATGCAGATCGGGCCAGCTCGATGCCGTCGTCGCCGCGGCGAGCTCGCTCTGCAAAGCGGCGAGGGCGGCGCCGGCGTCAGCCACCGGAGCGGCGGCGACGGGTGCGGCGGGCGCCACGATGACCGGCGCCCCGTAGGCGACGAACACCGCGAGCACGGTCGCTCCGGCCCCGATCGCCAAGGTGGCGCCGGCCAGGGCGATGCGCGGGGCGAAGCGCGTTCTCCACTCGGCCCAGGAGTCGCCGGAGCGCCGGGCCGGCGCCGGGGTGGGCACCGGCGCGGGCTGGGGCGGGGTGATCTCTGCAGCGGGGGCCGGTTCCGGAGCGACCGCCTCGGTGGTCGCGCTCTCGGTCGCTCGCCGTCCCGGGTAGTACCGCTGCCCGGGCACCCATCCGGCGGGGCGAGACGCGAGCGCGGCGGCCCGTGGCGTCGGCACCGCGACATCGGCGAGGGCAGGGGTCGAGGCGGCCGTGACTTCGTCGGCGGTCGGAGCGCCCCCGTTCGGGCGGACCAGCCACGGCGAGCGGTGCAGCGGCTGCTCGACGCCGAGGTAGGTCGCAACGGTGAGCACGACCATCACCAGCACGGTGATGCCGGTGGCCGCGGGCCCGGGCGCCAGCAGCGCCCCGGCGAAGACGATGACGGGGAGGTGCCAGAGGTACAGCGAGTACGACGCGTTGCCGATCGCGACCGCCAGCGGATTCGAGACCACGAAGAGGGAGCGGTGACGCGGGTCTCCCCCGGTGCCACCCGCGATCACCAGCACCGCGCCCGCGACGGGCATCACGGCCCAGGGGGCGGGGAACGGCGCCGTCGGATCGACGACGAAGAACGACGCGACGACGAGCGCCACCCCGGCCCACGAGAGCAGAGCGCGCAGGGGGCTCGGCATCCGGAGCAGGAGCGGCACGAGGGTCGCGACGACGGCGCCGGTCGCGAGTTCGCCCGCGCGGGTTCCGGTCGAGAAGTACGCCACGCTCGGGTCGAGCGGGGTCTGCATCCAGGCGAGAGCAGCGGATGCCAGAACCACGGCGCTCGACAGCAGGCCCACCGCGACGCGCGCCCCCGTGCCCCGCCGACGCGCGTCGGGGAGCACCAGCACGAGCAGCATGACGAGGAGGGGCCAGAGGAGCGAGAACTGCTCCTCGATCGACAGCGACCAGAAGTGCTGCAGCGGTGAGACGGCGATGGTGGAGAAGTAGTCGCGTCCCTCGAGCGCGAAGCGCCAGTTCGAGACGAGGCCGACCGCGGCGAGAGCGTCGCCCACGATGCTCTCGGCGCGGGTACCGGGGAACACCACGAAGGCGGCGCCCACGGTGGCGGCCAGCACGACGAGGGCAGCGGGCAGAAGGCGTCGGAGGCGTCGGGCGAAGAACGCCGACAGGCGCACGGTGCCGGAGGCGTCCAGATCGCGCAGCACGATACCGGTGAGCAGGAACCCCGAGAGCACGAAGAACACGTCGACGCCGACGAAGCCTCCGCGCGGCCATCCCGTCAGGTGCGTGGCGACCACGGCCACGACGGCGAACGCCCGGAGCCCCTGGAGATCGCGGCGCGCGGGGCCTGCGGGTGCGGTCACGGGGGCGTCCTCTCCGGCCGCCGAGCGACGGCCGGAGCGAGTCTAATGGAACCGCTCCCATACGCCGCGCAGGCGGCCGCTGTTCAGATCGCGAGACGTGCGACTCGCCCGTCCCGGGCCCGCGATGGTCGCCCGGAAAAGAGGAAAGGCCCGGGGTGGAAGCCCGGGCCTAAGGTGAGAGCCACGTTAGATGACGCGGTACTCTCGCTCCCCGGCTTGGACTCGAACCAAGAACCTGTCGGTTAACAGCCGACTGCTCTGCCAATTGAGCTACCGAGGATCATGCGCACCTTGCGGTGGGCAACCCCACGATACTAACAGCACGCGGGGGCGTGCGAAAAATCAGCCCGCCGAAAGACGTCGCTCGGGCGTGCCGTCGGGTGTCCACTGCAGAGCCTCCACACTGTGGCCGAACGCGACGGCGTGCCCGGCGTGCAGAACCAGCACGTCGGCGTCGAGGTCACGGGGGGCATCGGCGTCGTTCGTGACGACCAGTGTCGCCATGCCGCGCTCGTCACGACGGCGCAGGATCGAGGCACGGGCGGCGGCGCGCACCTCGACATCGAGGTTGGCGTACAGATCGTCGGCGACGAACAGCCGCGGTTCGAGCACGAGGGCGCGGGCGAGCGCGACGCGCTGCCGCATCCCCGCGCTCAGCTCGTACGGGTACTTCGGAGCCGTGCCGAGCGGGAGCTCCATCTCGTCGAGCAGGGTCGCGACGCGCACCGCCAGCGCCCGGGTGTTGACCTTGCGATCGCGGCTCGTGATCGGCTCGGCGATGACGTCCTGCACGGTCAGGCGCGACGGGAGCCCCGCGCCGGCGCCCTGCGGCAGGTAGCCGGTGTGGAACGTCCACTCCCGGCGGGCGCGCCCGGGTCGGCGCGCCGAGATCCCGTGCACGCGGGCGTCGCCCCCGACCACGGTGAGCCCGTCGTCGGGGTGGCCGGCGAGCAACGACACCAGCGAGGTCTTGCCCGACCCCGTGGCGCCGCGCACGACGAGGGTCTGGCCCGCGCCCAACGAGAACGTGATCCCGTCGATGACGCGGACGCCGCTGCGAGCGAGCGAGAGGTCGTCGGCACGGAGGGCGACGTCGGTGTCGTGGGACCGGGGCATTCCTTCATCCTCGCCCACCACGGGGGCCGATGCCAGCAGCGCGCCCTACTGCGCGACGAGTCGTTGGCGGTCGCCGTCGAGTTCGCGCAGTCGGATGCGCAGGCGGCGGCCCTCTTCGGAGTCCGCGGGAACCCGCTGGATGCCGCGCAGCAGCTCGTTCTTCTCGCGCTCCAGTTCGCGCACGAGGAGTCCTCGCGCCAGGTCGTTGGCCGAGGCGACCGCGCCGTCCTCGGTGCGGGCCGGGAACTCGGCCGTCAGCAGCTCGGCGGCCAGGGTGCGGAAAGGCTCGCGCACCGCCTCGACGGCGGCCACGGCCCACCCGGGCTGCGACAGATCGGTGGCGGCCAGCGAGCTGCGCACGGCCTCGAGGGCGGGGTGTCCGAACGGCGACTGCAGGGCGCGCAGGAACAGGTCGGGCTCGATGCGATGCCCGTACTGCAGGAAGGCCATCATCGCGCCGCGTTCGAGGGCGACGTCACGCGTGTTGGGCAGCGAAGCCAGGCTCACCGACTGCGCGATCACGGGGCGCTCCGTCTCGCCCGCTCCCCCGCGCTGCGTCTCGCGCTTCTCGGCACGGTCCGCGCCGCGCGCGGCACGCTCGACGGCGCTGCCGACCTCGGGCAGGTCGAGGCCGAGGCGTCGGGCGAGCACGCGGACGTAGCCGGGGCGCAGCGCCGGGTCGCGGATGTCTGCCACGATCGGGGCCGCGGCGCGCAGGGCACCGGCGCGCCCCTCGACGCTCGACAGGTCGAAGTCCTTGAGCCGCTGGTCGATGACGAACTCGAACATCGGCGCCTTGTTCTCCATGAGCGCGCGCACGGCACCGTCGCCGCGCTGCAGGCGCAGGTCGCACGGATCGAGGCCCTCGGGGGCCACGGCCACGTACGTCTGGGCGGCGAAACGCTTCTCGTCGGCGAAGGCGCGCAGCGCCGCCTTCTGCCCCGCGGCATCCGGGTCGAAGGTGAACACGACCTCGCCCGAGGCGCTGTCGTCTCCCATGACGCGGCGGAGCACCGTGATGTGGTCGCTGCCGAAGGCCGTTCCGCACGAGGCGATCGCGGTGGTGATGCCCGCGAGGTGGCAGGCCATCACGTCGGTGTAGCCCTCGACGACGACCACGCGGTGCGAGCGCGAGATGTCGCGCTTGGCCAGGTCGAGGCCGTACAGCACCTGGGCCTTCTTGTAGACCGGCGTCTCGGGGGTGTTGAGGTACTTGGGGCCCTGGTCGTCGTCGTAGAGCTTGCGCGCCCCGAACCCGATGACCTGACCGGTGATGTCGCGGATCGGCCACACCAGCCTGCCGCGGAAACGGTCGTACACGCCCCGCTGCCCCTGCGACACGAGTCCGGATTGCAACAGCTCGTCGCGGGTGAACTTCTGGGCGAGCAGGTGGTCCATGAGGTGCGACCAGCCCTTCGGCGCGTACCCCACGCCGAAGTGCGCGGCGGCCCCGGCGTCGAACCCGCGGTCGCCGAGGAAGCGGCGCCCGGTCTCGGCCTCGGGCGTCATGAGCTGGGCGCGGAAGTACTCGGCGGCGGCGGCGTTGGCCGCGTACAGGCGCGACCGCCCGGTCGTCTCGGGAGCCGGCCCGCCGCCGTCTTCGTAGTGCAGCGTGTAGCCGACGCGCGCCGCCATGCGCTCGACGGCCTCGGTGAACGAGACGTGGTCCATCGCGCGCAGGAACGAGTAGACGTCGCCCGATTCCCCGCATCCGAAGCAGTGGTAGTAGCCCACCTGCGGCCGCACGTGGAAGCTGGGGCTGCGCTCGTCGTGGAACGGGCAGAGGCCCTTCATCGACCCGACGCCCGCGGACTTCAGGGCGACGCGTTCACCGACGACGTCGGCGATGTTGACCCGCCCCTTGACCTCGTCGATGTCGGACTGGCGGATGCGCGCCATCAGGCATCCGCTCCGCGGGGTGCGCGGGTGCCCGGCGCCCAGACGCCCAGCTCGGCGGCATCGACGTCGCCCACCAGGCGGTTGTGCCAGGCGATCGCGAGCTGGTCGGTGAGGCTCGCGACCTGGTCGACGACCACCCGGCGACGCGCGGTGTCGTCGGCGGCCGCCTCGAAGTCGGGGGCGTGCAGGGCGTCGAGCGCGCCGGGGTTCTCCCAGAGGGCGGATGCCAAGCGCTTCAGCACGTGGCGCTGCTCACGGTAGAGCACCTTTCGGCCGTCGATCGACACGACGGTGGCACCGATGATGCCCTTCAGCACGGCCATCTCGGTCTCGACCTCGGCCGGGACGATCACGTGGGCGCGGTAGCGGGTGAGCTCGTCGGCCGGGTAGGCCTCGCGCGTCGCCGCGGTCGCCGCGCGCGCGAAGCGGCCGATGAGGTCGGAGGTGAGGTTCTTCAGGCGGGCGAGGGCGGGGCGCGTGCCGTCGAACGAGGGGATCCACTCGGGCATCGACATGAGTCGCTCGAGCCCCTCGGCGAGGTCGTCGCGCGCGAAGTCGTAGCCGACCCATCGCTGGATCGCGTCGAGCAGACCGTCACGGCCGACCCTGGATGCCAGGCGGGCGGGGTCGATGTAGCGGTTGACCATCGCGTCTTCGAA
This sequence comes from Microbacterium sp. CFBP 13617, assembly GCF_014839445.1. Taxonomy (NCBI): domain Bacteria; kingdom Bacillati; phylum Actinomycetota; class Actinomycetes; order Micrococcales; family Microbacteriaceae; genus Microbacterium; species Microbacterium sp. CFBP 13617. The sequence goes on from NZ_JACYNW010000002.1 coordinate 371,942, forward strand.
GTCGTGCACCGAGTACGCGATGTCGTCGGAGAGGTCCATGACCTCGGCCTCGATGCAGCGCTGGCGCGCGGGCGCTCCCCCGCGCATCCAGTGGAAGACGGGCTCGTCGTCGGGGTAGACGCCGAACTTGAGCCGCCCGCCCGGATCGGGGACGGGTTCGTCGACCGTCCAGGGGTACTTGCAGGTCGCGTCGAGGCTCGCGCGCGTCAGGTTGAGCCCGAACGGCTCGCCGTCGGCGCCGAAGGTCTTGGGCTCCAGGCGCGTGAGGATCCGCAGCGTCTGCGCGTTGCCCTCGAAGCCGCCGATGTCGGCCGCCCAGTCGTTGAGGGCGCGTTCGCCGTTGTGGCCGAAGGGCGGGTGACCGAGGTCGTGGCTGAGGCACGCCGTGTCGACGACGTCGGGCGACAGCTGCAGGGCCGTCGCCAGCTCACGGCCCACCTGCGCGACCTCGAGCGAGTGCGTGAGTCGGTTGCGAGCGAAGTCGGCGGGGCTGGCCGGGCTCAGCACCTGGGTCTTCGCCGCGAGGCGCCGCAGCGCGGCGGAGTGCAGCACGCGCGCACGGTCGCGGGCGAAGTCGTCGCGCTGCGAACGGTGCTTCTCGACGTGGAACCGGGCGGCGTCGGCATCGGCATAGCCGAGGGGACGAGCGGTCGCCGTGCTCAGCTCAGCCACCGCTGTGGTCCAGTTCGGCGTCGGCGAGGGCGCGGCCGGCGGCGTCGCCGATCTCGCGGGAGTCGAGCCATCCGTCGGGCAGGGCCGGGCGCTTGGGCGTGCCCGCCCGCCCGCGCTGCCCCTCGGCCGGGGCACCGGGGTACGGCGCGTCGAGCTCCATCGTGGCCAGCAGCTCGTCGATCTCGTCGAGGGTCGAGGCCGTCGCGAGGCTGGCTCGCAGCTCGCCGCCGACGGGGTAGCCCTTGAAGTACCAGGCGACGTGCTTGCGGATGTCACGGCATCCGCGCCCCTCGTCGTCGAAGAACTCCACGAGCAGCTCGGCGTGACGGCGGAAGGCGCGCGCGACGAACCCGAGGGTGGCGTCGACGGGGGCTCCGTGGGCGGCGTCGGGGCCGCCGAGGGCCCGCGCGAGATCGCCGAACAACCAGGGACGCCCGAGGCAGCCGCGGCCGACGACGACGCCGTCGCACCCGGTCTCGGCCATCATGCGCACGGCGTCCTCGGCCGACCAGATATCGCCGTTGCCCAGCACGGGCACGCCGGTCACGGTCTCTTTGAGCTTCGTGATCGCGCTCCAGTCGGCGTGACCCGAGTAGAACTCCGATGCCGTGCGGGCGTGCAGGGCGATGGATGCCACTCCCGCGCCCTCGGCGATGCGTCCGGCCTCGAGGTAGGTGAGGTGGTCGGGGTCGATGCCCTTGCGCATCTTGATGGTGAGCGGCTTGTCGCCGGCGGCGCGCACGGCGCGCTCGACGATCTCGCGGAACAGCGAGAGCTTCCACGGCAGGGCCGCTCCCCCGCCGCGGCGGGTGACCTTGGGAACCGGGCAGCCGAAGTTGAGGTCGATGTGGTCGGCGTGGTCTTCGTCGACGATCATCTGCACCGCCGCTTCGACCGTCGCGGGATCCACGCCGTAGAGCTGGATCGAGCGGGGGGTCTCGGACTCGTGATGGCGGATGAGGCGCAGGGTGGTCTCGTTGCGCTCCACCAGGGCGCGCGTCGTGATCATCTCGCTGACGTACAGGCCGGCGCCGTACTCGCGGCACAGTCGACGGAACGCGGTGTTCGTGATGCCGGCCATGGGGGCGAGCACGACGGGGGCGTCGAGTTCGATGTTGCCGATGCGGAGCGTCCGCGCCGGAGCCAATGCCGTGTTCACTCGTTCATTCTCCCAGACCTCATGAGACAGCGGTGCCCGGTCCGGTCAGACGCCGGGACGGGCACCGCTGTGGAGAAGCTTCACGCGTCGGCGGTCTCCGACGCCTCGCGACGCTCGCCCCAGACCTGGCGGGCGATCTGTGTGAACGCCTCGACCGGCTGCGCACCGCTCACGCCGTACTTCCCGTCGATGACGAAGAACGGCACGCCGGTGATCCCGAACTGCTGCGCCTGGTCCTGGTCGGCGCGCACGGCCGCGCGGTACCGCTGCGAGGCCAGGGCCTCGCGTGCGGCGTCGCCGTCGAGGCCCGCCTCGACCGCGAGGTCGACGAGGTCGTCGTCGCGGCCGACGTGGCGACCCTCGAGGAAGTACGCCGACATGAGCAGCTCGGCGAGCTCGAGCTGACGCCCGTTCTCTTTCGCGAAGTGCAGGAGTTCGTGCGCCTTCACCGTGTTGGTGTGCTTGAGGATGTCGAAGCGGTAGGTCAGCCCCGCGTCGGCAGCGACGCCGGTGACACGGTCGAGCATTTCCCGCGCGGACTCGGGCGAGATGCCCTTGTGCTGCGAGAGGTAGTCGACCTCGCCGCCGTCGAAGTCTTCGGGGGTGTCGGGCGAGAGCTCGAAGGAGTGGTACTCGATCTCGACCACGGGGGCGTCGTCATCGGCGGCGGTCGCGGCCAACCCGTTCTCGAGGTTGCGCTTGCCGATGTAGCACCAGGGGCAGGCGATGTCGCTCCACACGTCGATCTTGATGGCATCCGTCATATCGCGTGCAACCTTTCGGGCGGGTGATCTATTCCGTTGGCGGCATCTTCGCCGGGATCAGGCAGTGGGGGTGTCGATCGCGCCGCCGAAGCGACGGTCGCGCGACAGGTAGAGCCCGATCGCGTCCCACAGGTGCGTGCGTCGGAAGTCGGGCCACAAGGTGTCGAGGAAGACCATCTCGGCGTACGCCGACTCCCACAGCAAGAAGTTCGACGTGCGCTGCTCGCCGCTCGATCGCACGAACAGGTCCACGTCGGGCATGTCGGGCTGGTAGAGGTTCTTGCGGATCAGCTTCTCGGTCACCGCCGAGGGCTTGAGGCGACCTGCGGCGATGTCGTCGCCGATGCGCCGCATGGCATCCACGATCTCGATGCGCCCGCCGTAGTTCACGCACATGGTGAGCGTCAGCGTGGAGTTGCCCTCGGTGAGGCGTTCGGCGTGCTGCAGCTCCTTGATGACCGAGCCCCACAAGCGTGGCTTGCGGCCCGACCAGCGGATGCGCACCCCCCACTCGTTGAGCTGATCGCGACGGCGGTGCAGCACCTCGCGGTTGAAGCCCATGAGAAAACGCACCTCGTCGGGAGAGCGCGACCAGTTCTCGGTCGAGAAGGCGTACACCGACAGGTGCTTCACCCCGGCCTGGATGGCGCCTGCGACGACGTCGAGCAGCGCCGCTTCGCCCGCCCGGTGGCCCTCGACGCGGGTGAGACCCTGCCGGTTGGCCCAGCGGCCGTTGCCGTCCATGACGATGGCGACGTGCTCCGGCACCGCGCCCTTCGGATAGGCCGGCGGGTACTGCTCCGTCCAGTCGAGGGGACGGTAGGGCACGGCGTCGCGGTGGGTGAAGGGCTTCGGGGTCACGGATGCGCCTCCAGGTGCGAGAGGGAACGGATGCCCCGTTCGAGGTGGAACTGGGCGTAGGCGGCGACGAGCCCCGACGCGGCGGCGGTGGTGCGCCCGGCGGCGGCGTCGACGGCATCCCACTCCCCCGCCATGAGGGAGCGAAGCAGGTCGACCGTGTCGCGGGCGACCCGGGGAGAGCCGGCCGGCGCGCACGTCGAGCAGATGACGCCGCCGAGCTGGGGAAGGAAGTAGTCGTGCTCGCCGACGGTGCCGCAGCGCGCGCACTCGCCGAGTCCGGGTGCCCAGCCCGACAGCGCCATGGCCCGCAGCAGGTACGAATCCAGCACGCTCCGTGCCGCGTGGTCGCTGCGGGCGAGCGAGCGCAGTCCACCCACAAGCAGCAGATATTGCTGCGGGGTCGCCTCGGCCTCGTTCAACCGATCGGCGGTCTCGACCATCGCGCTGGCGGTGGTGTAGCTGTCGTAGTCGGCGACGATGTCGGCACCGTACGAGCCGAGCGACTCGGCCTGCTGCACGATGTCGAGATTGCGGCCGGTCGCCAACTGCACGTCGGCCACCATGAAGGGCTCGAGGCGCGAGCCGAACCGCGACGAGGTGCGCCGCACGCCCTTCGCCACCGCGCGGATCTTGCCGTTGCGGCGGCTGAGCAGGGTGAGGATGCGATCCGCCTCCCCCAACTTCTGGGTACGCAGGACCACGACTTCATCGCGGTAGGTGGGCACAGTCCATTATCGTTCGGCGATCCCGTGAGAGGCCTGCGCGGCGCGCACGCGGCCGGGTCTGCGGCGCGGAATGGTGCGTCTGTCGGACCGCCACGCGTTGCGGTGGCGCACACGCCCCGGTAGGCGTCACCAGCCCCACCGGTCAGACAGATGGACCGCGTCCCCGGCGGCGAGACCGGCCGAGCGGGAGAACCCATCCGCAGCGCGGAATGGTCCGTCTGTCGGACCACCACGCGTTTCGATGGCGCACACGCCCCGGTAGGCGTCACCAGCCCCACCGGTCAGACAGATGGACCGCGTCCCCGGGCGGCAAGACCGAAGAGGGAGAATGGATGCCGTGAACTCGGTCTTCGTCATCCCCCTGTGGGCGGATCTCACCGCCGTCGCCCTGGGCGGCGTGCAGGGGGCGCTGTTCGCGTCGGGCTTCCAGGGGCAGCGGCGCCTCGATCTGCTCGGTGTCGCGATCATCGGCATCCTGCTCGGGATGGGCGGCGGTCTGATCCGCGACCTGCTGCTGGGGCTGACGCCCGCGACCCTGCAGAGCAACTGGTATCTCATCACCGCGACGCTGGCCTCGATCGTCGGCATGCTGCTGTCGGGGATCTTCCAACGCCTCAACCGCGCGATCGTCATGCTCGACGCGGTCGTCATCGGTCTGTTCGGCGCGTTCGGCACGTCGAAGGCGCTCGCCCTGGGTCTGCCTGCCGTGCCCGCGATCTTCGTCGGCGTCGTCGCCGCCGCGGGCGGCAGCGTGCTGCGCGACGTGCTGATGGGCCTGCCGGTGGCGATCATGCACGTCGGTTCGCTCTACGCCGTCGCCGCGGGTGGCGGCTGCGCGGTGCTCGCCGTCACGGCCGCCTTCGGGCTGCCCCTGCCCCTCGCCGCGGTGATCGGCGTCGTCGTGACGACCGTGATCCGCGTGCTGGCGGTGCTCTTCGACCTCTCGCTCCCGGAGCAGCGCAAGCTCTACCGCCGCAAGGTCGCGGTCGAGACCACCGGCATCCCGATCATCCGCACCGACGACCCCGCCTGAACCGCACCCGAGCCCGCCTGGCGACTCACGCGACGGCGACGACCTCGTCGCCCTCCCGGATCGTGCCGCCGCCGGCCACGGGCAGGAGCAGGATGCCGAGGGTCGGCTCGTCCTGAGCGAACTCGGTCGTGAGCACGCGCAGCAGTCGCGCGTCGCGCACCCCGGTGTCGGGGTTGGCCGCGATCGCGGCGCAGCGCTCGATCGGCTTCTGCACCTCGAACTCCACCTCGCCGATGCGTACGCAACCGCGCCAGTCGAGCTCGGCCCAGGCCGCGGAACCGCCGACGACGATGTTCGAACGGAATCGCCGATCGTCCACGGGCGCCGGCACCGTGGCGTCCAGGGCCTCGACCGAGGCGGTGCCGTGCAGAGAGACGTATCCGCGCGGGCGATCCTGGAACCTCGCGGTGCGGCCGTCGCCCAGCAGCCCGAGCGGAAGGATGCCGTCGGCGTCGAGCAGCTTCGCGTCGCTGGTCGTGCGCAGGTACGCCGTCACGGCATCGGCGAGGCGCGTGCGCCCGCTCTCGCTGAGGTCGGCCTCGATGTCGATGTCGTCGACGCGCAGGCGCAGGGTTCGAGCCTCGTCGTCGTAGGCGAGGTCGACGCGCGCCAACGTGGGGAAGGTCATCAGCGCCAGGCCGCGACTCTTCGGGAAAGTCGCGTCTTCGGGCTCGAGCGCGTCGGCGAAGCGGAAGACGAGGGCGCGGTCGCCCTGCACCCGTCCGTCGTCCTGGATGACGAGCTGCGCCCGGCGTTCGGGCGTGAAGCCTTTGACGGGATAGCGGTACAGGGCATCGACGCGGATCACCCTCTCATCCTCGCACCGCCCGCCGGCCGTGCACGCGCCCTCGCTCTGCCCTCCGGCCCCGCCGTGTCGGCCGGGGCCGGAGAGGCCCTGTCACCCCCGGGCGAGCACCTCGCCGTGCGGCAGCAGGATCCACCCGTCGGGGTGCGCCGCCCACTCGCGCCACGCGTCGGAGATGCGCTGCAGCGTGGCGTCGTCAGCGAGGCCGAGCCTCTTCGCGTGCCCCGCGAAGGCCGAGGCGAGCGCGCGGTCAGCCCACATGCCGCCCCACCACGCGCGCTTCTCGTCCGTGTCGAAGACCCACACGCTGGCGCTGGCCTCGACACGGGCGAATCCGGCTTCGCGCGCCCAGGCCTTGAGCCGCCGGCCCGCGTCGGGTTCGCCCGACACCCCGCGGTGCACCCCGTGGTAGATCTCGAGCCACTCATCGAGGGCGGGGATCCGTGGATGCCAGATCACCCCACCGTAATCGACGTCACGCACCGCGACCAGGCCCTCGGGGCCCGCCACGCGGCGGAACTCGCGCAGGGCGTCGATGGGCCGGGCCAGGTGCTGAAGGACCTGATGCGCATGCACGATGTCGAATGACCCATCGCGGGCATCGAGGTCGTACGCGTCATCGGTGCGGAACTCGACGTTCGTGCGCTCCCCCGCGGTGGCGCGGGCGACCTCGACGACGTCGGGCGCGGCATCCACCCCCACGACACGCCCCGGGAAGACCCGGTCGGCGAGGTCGACGGTGATGGTGCCGGGGCCGGCGCCCACATCGAGGATGCGGGCGCCGGCGAACAGTGAAGACACCAGGTACGCCGCCGAGTCGGCGACGGTGCGTGCGGCGTGGGAACGCAGCACGCTCTCGTGGTGTCCGTGGGCGTAGGCCACGGCCGTGTTCTTCGGCGTCGAGGTCAGACGCCGGCGAGGGCGTCGGCCGACTGACGGGTGCGGATCGCGCGGTTCACGCCCGAGACGATCGCCTTCAGCGACGCCGTCGAGATGTCACCGTCGATGCCGACGCCCCACAGGCGCTGGTCGTCGACCTGCAGTTCGACGTACGCCGCGGCCTGGGCGTCGCCGCCCGAGCTCAGGGCGTGCTCGACGTAGTCGTAGAGCGTGACGTCGAAGCCCTGCGCGCGCACGATCTCGAGGAACGCGGCCACGGGGCCGTTTCCGACGGCCGAGGCGGGGTGGGTCTCGTCGCCGTCGCGCAGGGCGACGTCGAGGTGCACGTCGCCCGACATGTCACTCGACGAGCGCGTCGACAGCAGCTCGAAACGCCCCCAGCGCTGGTCGTGGTCTTCGGCGGGCAGGTACTCGTCGGTGAAGATGTCCCAGATCTGGGCGCTCGATACCTCGCCACCCTCGGCGTCGGTGCGGGTCTGCACGACGCCCGAGAACTCGATCTGCAGCTTGCGCGGCAGGTCGATCGCGTGGTCGGCCTTCAGCAGGTAGGCGACGCCGCCCTTGCCCGACTGGGAGTTGACGCGGATGACCGCCTCGTACGAGCGGCCCAGGTCTTTCGGGTCGATCGGCAGGTACGGAACCGCCCACTCGATGTCGTCGATACTCTTGCCTTCGGATGCCGCGCGGGCCTCCATCGCCTCGAAGCCCTTCTTGATGGCATCCTGATGCGAACCGCTGAAGGCGGTGAAGACCAGGTCGCCGGCCCAGGGGCTGCGCTCGGGCACGGGCAGCTGGTTGCAGTACTCGACCGTGCGCTTGACCTGGTCGATGTCGCTGAAGTCGATCTGCGGGTCGATGCCCTGTGTCAGCAGGTTGACGCCCAGGGCGACGAGGTCGACGTTTCCGGTGCGCTCCCCGTTGCCGAACAGGCAGCCCTCGATGCGGTCGGCGCCGGCCATGTACCCGAGCTCCGCCGCCGCGACGGCCGTGCCGCGGTCGTTGTGCGGGTGCAGCGACAGGATGACGTTCTCGCGGTGGTTCAGGTGACGCGACATCCACTCGATCGAGTCGGCGTAGACGTTCGGGGTGGCCATCTCGACCGTGGCGGGCAGGTTCAGGATGACCTTGCGCTCGGGCGTCGGCTGGAAGACCTCCAGCACCTCATTGCAGATGCGCAGGGCGAACTCGAGCTCGGTACCGGTGTAGCTCTCGGGCGAGTACTCGTAGTAGACCTCGGTCTGGGGAATGGTCGCCTCGTACTGCTTGCACAGACGGGCGCCCTCGAGCGCGATGTCGACGATCCCCTGCTGGTCGGTGCGGAACACGACCTCGCGCTGCAGCACGCTCGTGGAGTTGTACAGGTGAACGATGGCCTGCTTCGCGCCGGCGATCGACTCGTATGTGCGGGCGATCAGGTGCTCGCGCGCCTGGGTCAGCACCTGGATCGTGACGTCGTCGGGGATCAGGTTCTCTTCGATCAGCTGGCGCACGAAGTCGAAGTCGGTCTGGCTGGCGCTGGGGAAGCCGACCTCGATCTCCTTGTAGCCCATCTTCACGAGCAGGTCGAACATCACGCGCTTGCGCTCGGGGCTCATCGGATCGATGAGGGCCTGGTTTCCGTCGCGCAGATCGACGGCGCACCAGCGCGGGGCGACTTCGATGCGCTTCGACGGCCACGTGCGATCGGGTATGTCGACCCGGATCTGCTCGTGGAACGGACGGTACTTGTGCACCGGAGCGGACGTGGGCTTCTGGGTGTTCTTCATGATGTGTCGCTTCTTTAGATTCGTTCGGTGGGGCCGACGACGATCTCCGCGACGAGGAAGGCCCTTAGAACGAGGACTCGTCGCGGCAGCTAAGAAGAAGAAGGCCACCGAAGCGCATGGAGCGATCGTAGCAGCCCCGTGAGCGGGGCCTTCGCCTCTCTTCGGCGTGAGTGCGGGCGACCCGGCGCGGTCGACTCGATCTGCCGGGTGACGGTGACCTGAGGGGCGATGTATCGGGTGAACCGCTGCGCGGTGTGCCGCGGATTCCCGCTCGCTCAGGAAAGGGGCGAATCGGGCCAGGCTCCGGGATGTCACGGTGTCGAGCAGAAGTGGCTGGCGCTGTCGCGCCCTACCTGGAGGTTGTTCATGAAATCTCGCACCGTGACCAAGGAGCCGATGGCTCCTGCGGGTGTGTCGCGTCGCACCGTGGTGGGCGCGGCGGCGTGGGGTGTCCCCGCGATGAGCCTGGCGACCGCGGCCCCCGCCTGGGCGGCGACGTCGGATGCCACTCAGGTGTCGCTGTCGGTGCCGAACAACCAGCTGCCGGCCAGTGGTGCGACGCCGGTGGTCGTGACGGTACGCGATCACCTGGGAAGTCCGCTCGCGGGTCAGGTGGTGAGTCTGCTGGGTCCGGATGGGAGCGTGTTCGCCGACACGACGGGGATGACGGACGGCGCAGGGCGGTTCTCCACCACGATCGATCTCGGCACTCCCTGGGCGACGCCGGGCAAGACGGTCACTCTCACCGCCCTGTCGGGGGGTACGTCGGCGTCGGCGTCGGCGACGATCTTGGGATCGAACCTCCTGGTGGGGTTGTCGCAGACTCCGCGGGTGTTCCCCTCTCCGGTGGTGGATTACTCACCGCTATGGGGCCTGGCGGTGTTGGCAGACGGGTCGGTGTGGAAGAACGACCCCAATTGGGTGGTCATGCCGGAGATCACGAATGCGGCCCGACTGGCCACCTCCAATTCCGTTCATGTTTTGAAGAAGGACGGCACGGTCGTGGGGTGGGGAGTGAACGACAATGGGCAGTTGGGAGATGGCACCACGACGGATCGAACGTCGCCGGTGGTGTTCCAGGGGCTAAGCGACGTCACACAGATCCGGACGACCTTAGGCGGGCTGCACGCGCTCAAGAGCGACGGCACTCTCTGGTACCAGGGCAGGAACACGGGTGGGCGAGCTGGCGTGGGCTCGACGATGACTCCGGTTCCGTTGACTCAGGTGCCTTTGTCTGCTCGTGCGGTTCAGGTCGTGAACTGGGTCGGGTTCACGGCGGGCGTCGTGCTCGAGGACGGCACGGTGTGGACGTGGGGCCGCAACGATGAAGGTCAGCTGGCCGATGGGACGACCACGCAGCAGAACTCCCCCGTGAAGGTTCTCGGACTGTCGGGCATCACGGCGTTGGCGGGGTCCAATACCTTCCAGGATTACAACGGAGCGAACTACCTGGCGTTGAAGAACGACGGCACCGTGTGGTCGTGGGGTCGCAACGAGTACGGTCAGCTGGGGCGCAACGGCACGACGAACTCGTTCGTCCCGACGCAGCTTGCCGGAGTCGACAACGTCACCCAGATCGCGATGACACCGTCCGGGTCATACGCGCTGAAGAGCGACGGCACCTTCCTCGCCTGGGGACGCACAGGATTCAGCGGTGTTGGCACGGTGCCGACACCGACCGTCGTGTCGGTGTCCCGCCCGATCTCGGAGCTCCTCGGCAGCGAGACCTACGACGGGTGCCCCCTCACCACGGCGGAGACGACGACGACCGTAGATGTGGTGGAGACGACCCTCACGGCGGGTGTGGCGGGGACGGTGAACGCGAAGGTCGCCGCGGGTTCTGTGGGGCTCTCGGGAGCTGCCGTCTCACTTTCGTCCACCAGCGGGGCCATCTTGGGTGCGGCGTCGGGGACGACGGGTCCGAACGGGGTGTTCAGCACGAGCGTCACCGCGCCGCAGTGGAGCACACCGGGTACCCAGGTGCGGATCTCCGCCACCAGTGGTGACGGTTCGGCATCCGAGACGGCGCCGGTGTTGGGGTCGAACCTGGTGGCCTGGATGTTGCAGACTCCGCGGGTGTTCCCGTCGCCGGTGGTGGACTACTCCCTGTTGTGGGGGTTGGCGGTTCTGGCGGATGGCTCAGTGTGGCAGGCCGACGGTCCCAATTGGGTGGTCAAGCCTGAGATCACCAACGCTGCTCGAGTGTCGGGCTCTCAGACCGGCCCAAACTCCGTCTTCATCCTGAAGAAGGACGGCACCATCGTCGGGTGGGGAACCAACGGTGATGGGCAGTTGGGTGACGGCACCACGACGGATCGAACGTCGCCGGTCGTGTTCCAGGGACTGGATAACGTCACGCAGATCCAGGCGGGCCAGTACGGACTGCACGCCCTGAAGAGCGACGGCACCGTCTGGTACCAGGGCCGAAACCTGGAGGGACGCGGTGGCGTGGGCTTGACGACGAGCCCGGTCCCGTTGACCCAGGTGGTGCTGCCCGCTCGCGCGGTTCAGGTCGTGAACTGGGTCGGATACACAGCGGGTGCTGTGCTCGAAGACGGCACCGTATGGACCTGGGGTCGCAACAACGAAGGTCAGCTGGCCGATGGAACGACGACGCAACAGAACACCCCGGTAAAGGTCCTCGGATTGTCCGGCATCACCGCGTTGGCGGGGTCGGCAACGTATGTGGACTACGGCGGAGCGAACTACTTAGCCCTCAAGAACGATGGCACCGTATGGTCCTGGGGTCGCAACGAGTACGGTCAGTTGGGGCGCAACGGCACGACCGCGTCGTACCTCGCGGCAAAGGTTCCGGGGCTGTCCAACGTCGCGCAGATCGCGACGTCACCGTCCGGGTCATACGCGCTGCAGAACGACGGCACCTTCCTCACCTGGGGACTCACGGGAGCCGGCGGCAACGTGGCGAGATCGACACCGACCGCCAGGCCGGCACCCCGCCCCATCGCGAAACTCCTCGGCACCCACGGCCACTCGTACAACATCCAGGACTGCCCCTTTATCACCGCGGAAACGACGACAACCTTGGACGTGGTCGAGACGAACCTCACGGCGGGTGTTGCGGGGACGGTGAACGCGAAGGTCGCCGCGGGCTCTGTGGGATTCGTGGGAGCCGCCGTTTCCCTCTCGGCAGTCGGTGGCGACTTGGGTGCGGCGTCGGGGACGACGGGACAGGACGGCGTGTTCAGCACGAGCGTCACCGCACCGCAGTGGAGCACGCCGGGGGCCCAGGTGCGGATCTCCGCCACCAGTGGTGACGGTTCGGCATCCGAGACGGTGTCGGTGTTGGGATCGAACCTTCTGGTGGGTCTGGTGCAGACTCCGCGGGTGTTCCCATCACCGGTGGTGGACTACCACCCGCTGTGGCAGATTGCAGTGTTGGCGGATGGGTCGGTGTGGCATAACGGCCCCAACTGGGTGCTCATGCCGGAGATCACCAACGCTGCGCGAGTGTCGGGCTCTCAGGCCGGCCCTAACTCCGTCTTCATCCTGAAGAAGGACGGCACGATCGTCGGCTGGGGAACGAACGGTGACGGACAGCTGGGCGATGGCACCACGACGGATCAAACCTCGCCGGTGGCGTTCCAGGGACTGGACAATGTCACCCAGATTCAGGCGGGCCAGTACGGACTGCACGCGCTGAAGAGTGACGGAACTTTGTGGTTCCAGGGCAGAAACACGGAAGGCCGAGGTGGTGTGGGCCTGTTCACGAGCCCGGTCCCGTTGACCCAGGTGGTGCTGCCGGCTCGTGCGGTTCAGGTCGTGAACTGGGTCGGATACACGGCGGCCGCCGTGCTCGAAGACGGCACCGTGTGGACCTGGGGCCGCAACAACGAAGGTCAGCTGGCCGATGGAACGACGACCCAGCAGAACACCCCCGTGAAAGCTCTCGGACTGTCCGGCATCACCGCGTTGGCCGGGGCTGCCACGTTTGAAGACTACAACGGAGCGAATTACCTGGCGTTGAAGAACGACGGCACCGTGTGGTCCTGGGGTCGCAACGCGGCCGGTCAACTCGGACGCAACGGCACGACGAACTCGTTCGCCCCGGCACAGGTTCCCGGGTTGTCCGACGTCACCCAGATCGCGACGTCACCGTCTGCGTCATACGCGCTGAGGAGTGACGGCACCTTCCTCGCATGGGGACGCACCGGATTCAGCAGCATCGGGACGGTGTCGACACCGACCGTCGTCACGGTATCGCACTCGATCGTGACACTCATCGGCGTCCACGGCCACTCCTGGGGCGACGGCTGCGCACTCGTCCTCGGTCCCATGTGGACAGGGGGCTGACCCCCCGTCCTGATCACCGTCATTGCGTCGAGCACGGCGGAATGACGGTGTCCAGGCCGGGGAAGATCTAAAGATCTCGGGCACCTCCGCCACCGGCGGGGTTCCCGAGATCTCATGATCGAGTCGGCGCACGTGGCCGTCGCGACCGTGTCGAGACCTCAGCAACCACAGCTGTCGGTGCGGCCCGCTCGTTCCTCACCGTCAGGGAGTTCGACGACGGCCATGCGGATACCCCGCCTCCCCCACCGAACCGTAAGCGCTGGTTACGCCAGCAACGCCACCTTGCCGCCCGGGTGGCCGTCCATGACGAAGCCCACGGCTTCGATCGCGTCGGCGAGCGGGTAGGTACGCGCGACCGGCACCTCGAGAGCCCCCGATGCCGCGAGCTCCAGAACGCGGGCACGGGCGATGTCGCGGAATCGGGCGCTCTCGGGCCGCGAACCTGCGATCCACAGGAACCCGTCGGCCTCGGCGCGGTCGGGGCGAACGATCGTGACGATGCGGTCGCGCTCCGACACCGACGCGAGCGAGACGTCGATCGCCTCGTCGGTGCCCGCGGCATCCCACGCGGCGACGACGGGAGCTCCCTCGGCGGCGGTCGCGACGCGCTCGGCGAGGCCGTCGCCGTAGGCCACCGGGATACCGCCGTAGTGGCGGACGCGTGCCGCCGACTCGTCGGCATCCGGTCCCACCGTGCCGATCACGCGCACACCGAGCTCGCGCGCCTGCTGCAGCAGGCTCACGCCGACGGCGCCCGAGGCGGCGTGGAGCAGCACCGTGTCACCCGCGGTCACCCGCGTGACCTGAATCATCTCGGCCGCCGTCGTTCCCGCCAGAAGCAGATTGGCCGCCTCGGCGTGCGAGAGCCGTGCGGGCTTGGCGAAGACGTCGCGGGCGGGCACCGTGAGCTCGGTCGCGTATGCGCCCTGCACGCGGAACGCCACGACCTCGTCGCCGACGTGCAGCGCGCCGGAGCCGCCGACCGCGTCGGGACCGACGGCCGATACCTCGCCGGAGAGCTCGTAGCCGATCGCGACGGGGAACTCGGCCCCCGGGCGCGCCTGGGCGACGTGCTTGGCATCGGCGGGGTTGATGCCCGCGGCGTGCACGCGCACCGTGACCTCCCCGGCGCCGGGCGGAGCCACCTCGACCTCGTCGAAGACCCACGTCTCGATCGGTCCTGCGGCCGGAGCCGTCCACCTCATCGCCATGGCTGCACCTTTCGTCGTGTCGTTCGTCTCATGTGCGCCCGGAAACGCGGCGCGGGTGCGGCGCGGCCGGGTGGGGGTCAGAAGCCGAGGCGTCCGAGCTGCTTGGGGTCGCGCTGCCATTCCTTGGCCACGCGGACGTGCAGCGAGAGATACACCCGGCTGCCCACGAGGGGCTCGATGCCCGCGCGCGCACGCGCACCGACGTCGGCCAGGCGCGAGCCCTTGTGGCCGATGATGATGGCCTTCTGACTGTCGCGTTCGACGACGATGTTCGCCCACACGTCGGTGAGGTCGCTGTTCTCGCGCGCGGCGACGTCATCGACCGTGACCGCGATGGAGTGCGGGAGCTCGTCGCGCACGCCGTGCAGCGCCGCTTCGCGGATGATCTCGGCGATGCGATCTTCGAGCGTCTCGTCGGTGACGATGTCGGCGTCGTACAGCGCGGGCCCCTGGGGCATGAGCGCGAGGAGCTCGTCGCTGAGCACGTCGAGCTGGTCGTGGGTGATGGCCGAGAGCGGGATGACCGCGGCCCAGTCCTCGCGCAGCGCGTCGACCTCGACGAGACGCTGCGTGATCTGATCGCGCGAGGCGGCGTCGGTCTTGGTGACCAGCGCGACCTTCTTGGCGCGGGGGTACCCCGACAGCGACTCGGCGATACGACGGTCGCCCGGGCCGACCTTCTCGGTCGCCGGAACGCAGAAGGCGATGACGTCGACGTCGCCCAGCACCTGTTCGACCAGGTCGTTCAGACGTTGTCCGAGCAGGGTGCGCGGGCGGTGGATGCCGGGGGTGTCGACGAGCACGAGCTGACCGCCGGGGCGGTTCACGATGCCGCGGATGGCGCGACGCGTGGTCTGCGGCTTCTCGCTGGTGATCGCGACCTTCTCGCCCACGAGGGCGTTGGTCAGGGTGGACTTGCCGACATTCGGCCTGCCCACGAAGGTCACGAAACCGGATCGGGTGTCGGTCATCTGTCGTTCCTCTCACGCGCGGGGCCATCGGCCTCGGCGTTGTCGTCGTTCGGAGTCTCGGCGCGCTCCACGATCACCGTGGCGATGCCGCGGTTGCGGCCGCGCGATGCCCCGCCGGTCATGACGAGACCGGAGTGTTCCGCCGTCGCCCCCGGTTGGGGGATGCGGCCGAGCGCCTTGCCCAGCAGCCCACCGATCGAGTCCACGTCTTCGTCGTCGAGCTCGAGACCGAAGAGGTCGCCGACCTCGTCGAGGCCCAGGCGCGCGTTCACGCGGTACCGGTTGTCGTCGAGCTCGACGATCTCGCTGGTGGGCGCGTCGTACTCATCGGCGATCTCGCCCACGAGCTCCTCGATCAAGTCTTCGAGGGTCACGAGGCCGGCGACGCCGCCGTATTCGTCGACGACGAGGCACACGTGCACGGCGTCTTTCTTCATCTGCTGCAGCAGGGTCTCGGCCTTCATCGACTCCGGCACGAACACCGCCGGACGGGCGATGCGGCGGATCGGCGCGTCGCGCCACCCCGCCTCGTCGCGGAAGCCGAACTGCACGAGGTCTTTGAGGTACAGCATCCCCACGACGTCATCGGCCTCATCGTCGGCGAGGGGAACGCGCGAGACGCCCTTCTCGAGGAAGAGAGCGAGGGCCTCACGCGAGGTGGCGCCGGCCCCGACGGTCACCATGTCGGTGCGCGGGACCATGACCTCGCGGACGTAGCGGTCGGTGAAGTCGAACACCGAGTGGATGAGCTCGCGGTCGTCCTGCTCGATGAGTTCGTTCTCGGCGGCCTCGTCGATGATGCTGAGCAGCTGTTCCTCTGACGCGAACGACGTCGAGTGCGGTACTCCGGGGGTCACGCGGTTTCCGACGGCGACGAGGCCGTGCGCGAGAGGCCCGAGCAGAATGCGCATGCCCCGGATGACGGGCGCCCCGCCGCGCAGCAGACCGCGGGCGTGCTGGCGACCGACCGAGCGGGGGCTCGCCCCGACGGCGACGAACGAGATGCCCGTCATGAGCACGGCGGCGGCCGCGACGGCCAACCAGATGTCGTCGAAGAGCAGCATGAACGCCGCGGTCACGAGCACCGCGGCGGTGGTCTCGGCGAGCACGCGGATGAACACGACCGCTGTCACGTGCGCACTGGTGTCGTCGGCGATGCGACGCAGCGACGTGGCGTTGCGCCCCGAGGCGCCCAGCTCGAGCAGGTCGGTGCGCGAGGTGACCCCGAGCGCGGCCTCGGACGCCGCCATCAGCCCGCCGAAGGCGACGAGCAGCACGGCGGCGACGAGAAGGAGCGCTTCGGTCATGCGCGGCGCTGGCGCTCGACGGCCTGGAAGCCGGCGATGAGCTCGCGCTGAAGACCGAACATCTCGCGCTCCTCATCGGGCTCGGCGTGGTCGAAGCCGAGGAGGTGCAGCAGTCCGTGGGTGGTGAGCAGGATCAGTTCGTCTTGCGTGGAGTGCTTCGCCGCGACCGCCTGGGTCTCGGCGACGGCGGGGCACAGCACGATGTCACCGAGCAGACCCGCGGGGGTGGGCGCGTCTTCCGAGCCGGGGCGCAGCTCGTCCATCGGGAAGCTGAGCACGTCGGTCGGGCCGGGTTCGTCCATCCACTGCACGTGCAAGGACTCCATGGCGCCCTCGTCGACGAGCACGATGGCCACGTCGGCGTCACCGCTGACGTGCAGCTCGGCGAGGTTGTACTCCATCAGGCGCAGCAGCACCTGCTCGTCGATCTGGTGGTCGGATTCGTTGTTGATCTCGATCGTCATGAGCGGTTTCGTCTCGGGAGGTGATCGCGGGGACCGGCGGCACTCGAGCCGCGTCGCTCCGCACGGGTGGCGAACTCGGAGGCCTCGTCACGCTCACGGCGGGCGACGAGACGCTTCTCGTCGTACTCGCTGTACGCGTCGACGATGCGACCGACGAGGTTGTGACGCACCACGTCTTCGCTGGTGAGACGCGAGAAGTGGATGTCGTCGATGTCGTCGAGCACGCGGGTGACCAGACGCAGACCCGACGCACCCTGGGGCAGGTCGACCTGGGTGATGTCTCCGGTGACGACCATGCGCGTGCCGAAGCCGAGGCGCGTGAGGAACATCTTCATCTGCTCGGGCGTGGTGTTCTGCGCCTCGTCGAGCACGACGAACGAGTCGTTCAGCGTGCGTCCGCGCATGTACGCGAGAGGAGCGACCTCGATCGTGCCCGTCGCCATGAGCTTCGGCACGATGTCGGGGTCCATCATCTCGTTGAGCGCGTCGTACAGCGGCCGCAGGTACGGATCGATCTTGTCGGTGAGCGTGCCGGGCAGGAAGCCCAGACGCTCGCCGGCTTCGACGGCGGGGCGGGTGAGGATGATGCGGGCGACTTCTTTGCGCTGCAGCGCCTGCACGGCCTTGGCCATGGCGAGGTAGGTCTTTCCGGTACCGGCCGGGCCGATGCCGAACACGATGGTGTTCTCGTCGATCGCGTCGACGTAGGCCTTCTGCCCGGCGGTCTTGGGGCGGATGACCTTGCCGCGCGACGACAGGATCGCTTCGCCCATGACCTCGGACGGACGGGGACCGCCGTCGGAGAGCATGCGGTTCGAGCTCTTCACGTCGGAGGGGTCGAGGCCGTGACCCGAGCGGGTCATCGCGAGCAGCTCGTCGACGAGGCCCCGCGCCGCGGCGACGGCGGAAGCGGTGCCCGACAGCGTGATCTCGTTGCCGCGGACGTGCACGTCGACCTCGGGGTGCTCTTTCTCGAAGACGCGCAGCAGGCGATCCTGCGGTCCGAGGAGCTGCACCATGGCCACGCCGTCGACCTCGATGCGGTCGACGACGGATTCTTCGGCGGAGTCAGACACCCACGCTCTTTTCGTTCAGGCCACCCGCGAGGACGTGGGCGTGCACATGGAAGACGGTTTGGCCGGCGCCCTCGCCGGTGTTGAAGATCAGCCGGAAGTCGCCGTCGGCATGCTCGGCGGCGACGCTGTTCGCGAGCCCCACGACCTCGGTGAGCAGGTCGGGGTCGCCCGCCGCCAGCTCGACGACGTTGCGGTACTGCTGCGTCTTGGGGATGACGAGCAGGTGCACCGGCGCTTGCGGGGCGATGTCGCGGATCGCGAAGGCGTTCTCGGTCTCGGCGACGATCTCGGCGGGGATCTCGCCCTGCAGGATGCGCGTGAAGATCGACGGTTCGCTCATGGCATCCAGTCTAGTGACGGGCTCCGACACGCAGGTCGGGCGGTCCGGGCTCGACGGGCGAGATGGCGCGTCGAGCCGTGCGACTCGTGGCCGGGGCCTGAACCGTGCATCGGGGCGGTTGGTGTGCGCCCCGCTGCACATCCCGCGCCCCGGACGGGCGGGTCGGGACGTTTCGCGCCCCGAACGGGCGGATCGGAACGCGGCGGGAGGTCACCAGCGCCCGTGCGCCGCCGAGAGCACCGAGATCGCCGCCGCGCCCGCGGTCGAGGTGCGCAGCACCGTGTCGCCCAGGCGCACGAGTCGAGCGCCGCCCGCGACCAGCGCGTCGAGCTCGTCGGAGGCGATCCCGCCCTCGGGCCCGACCACCAGAACCACGTCGCGATCGTCGGAGGCTTCGACGGCGACCGCGGTGAGGCGATCGGATGCCGAGGGCTCGAGCACCAGCACCAGGTCGGTGCCGGCGCGGCGCACGAGGTCGGCCGTGCGGGCGACGCCCTCGACGTCGGGGATCCACGCGCGGTGCGCCTGCTTCGCCGCTTCGCGCACGATGGTGCGCCAGCGGGCGAGACCCTTGTCGGCCTTGGCATCCCAGCGCGAGACGCTCCGCGCCGCCTGCCAGGGAACGATCGCGTCGACGCCGAGTTCGGTCGCCGCCTGCACCGCGAGTTCGTCACGGTCGCCCTTGGCGAGCGCCTGCACGAGCACGAAGCGCGGCGACGGGGCCGGATGCTCCTCGCGGCCCGTCACCCGCACGTCGACCTGCTTCGGCGTGGCGGCCGTGACGAGGCCCGACAGCCACGCCCCATGACCGTCGCCGAGGGTGACCGCCTCGTCGACCCGCACCCGGCGGACCGCTGCGGCGTGGTGCGCCTCTGCTCCGGTGAGCGTGACGGTGTCCCCCGGCTGAGCGGATGCCGCCTCGTCGGTGACGAAGTGCAGCGCCACGGTCAGTGCCGGAAGCGGTCGCGGAACTTCGAGAACATGCCCTGCTGGTGCTCGGCCAGGCGCGGCTGGGGGGCCTTCGTGCGCTTGGCGAACTCCTCGATGAGGGCGCGTTCCTTGTGGTCGAGGCGCGTGGGCGTCACGACGTGCACGCCGACCTTCAGGTCCCCGCGCTGGCTTCCGCGCAGCGGCGTGATGCCGCGGCCCTTGATGGTGAGCACGTCGCCCGACTGCACGCCCGGGCGCACCTCGAGCTCGACGGCACCATCGAGGGCGTCGATCGTCGTGGTGGTGCCGAGGATGGCATCCGGCATCGACACCTCGAGGGTGGCGAGCAGGTCGTCGCCCTCGCGGCTGAAAGCCTCGTGCGCGTCGACGGTGATCTCGAGGTACAGGTCGCCGTTGGGGCCGCCGGCGGGGCCGACCTCACCCGAACCGGGAAGCTGCAGGCGCAGGCCCGACTCGACGCCGGCGGGGATGTCGACCGACACGGTGCGGCGGGCGCGTACGCGTCCCTGTCCCTGGCAGGTGCCGCAGGGGTAGGGGATGGTCGTGCCGTGTCCGTGGCACACGTTGCAGGGCTGGCTGGTGACGACGTTGCCGAGAAGGCTGCGCACCGTGCGCTGCACGTGACCGGAGCCGTGGCAGATGTCGCAGGTGACTTCGCTCGTGCCGGGCTGCGTGCAGGCTCCCTGGCAGGTCTCGCACAGGACGGCGGTGTCGACGTCGAGGTCGCGGTGCGTGCCGAAGACGACGTCGCCGAGATCGAGCGTGACGCGCACGAGGGCGTCCTGCCCGCGCTCGCGACGCGAACGCGGACGCGGTCCACGCCCGCCTCCGCCGCCCTGGGCCCCGCCGAAGAACGTCTCGAAGATGTCGCTGAAGCCGCCGAAGCCGGCCGCTCCCCCGCCCCCGCCGAAGGGGTTCTGGTCGCCGCCCATGTCGTAGCGGCGACGCTGCTCGGGGTCGCTGAGCACGTCGTACGCGTGCGTGACCAGCTTGAAGCGTTCGGACGCGTCGTCACCGGGGTTCACGTCGGGGTGCAACTGACGAGCGAGACGGCGGTACGCCTTCTTGATCTCGTCGGCGCTGGCGTCTCGTTCGACGCCGAGGACCTCGTAGTGGTCAGCCACAATCGCCTTCCTGTCCGCGGGTGCGGGGTCGTTCTCGGTGGGGTGCTCGTCAGCGCGCGCTGTCGTCGTCTTCGAGCATCCGGGTCAGATAGTGCGCGACGGCGCGAACCGCCGCGAGGTTGGAGGAGTAGTCCATGCGGGTGGGGCCGAGCAGGCCCACGCGGGCACCGCCCGTCGAGCCGTCGTACCGGCTGGCGAGCACCGAGGCCTCGATGAGTCCGAAGGGTTCGTTCTCGCGGCCGATGCTGGCCGACAAGCCCTTCTCGTCGGCGACCATCTCGGTCATGAGCCGCAGCAGGGTCACCTGCTCCTCGATGGCTTCGAGGAGCGGGTAGATGCTGCCGCGGAAGTCGGACTCGCGCTTGGCGAGGGTCGCCGCCCCAGCCATGACGAGGCGATCCTGACGGAACTCCTCGAGCTCCTCGCCGACGACGCGGAACACGGCGTCGGCGACGGCGTCGAGGGCGATGCCGGGGCGGGGGCCGTCGGCGACGACCGCGGCGACCTGCTGCGCGCAGTCGGCGACGGAGCGCCCGACCAGCACCGCGCCCACACGCGCGCGCAGCTGCACGATGTCGGCCTCGGCCGGCTCGGCCGGGACGAGCGCGATCCGCTGCGAGACGCGGCCGGTGTCGGTGACGAGGATGACGAGCACGCGGGGACCGCCGAGAGCCACGAGCTCCACGTGCGAGAGGTTGGCGCGCGCGAACGACGGGTACTGCACGATCGCGACCTGGCCGGTCAGCTGCGTCAGGGCACGCACCGTGCGGGCGAGCAGGTCGTCGAGATCGCCCGCCTCGTCGAGGAACGAGGTGATCGCGCTGCGCTGCGCTCCCGAGAGCGGGCGCAGTTCGGCGAGGTGATCGACGAACACGCGGTAGCCCTTGTCGGTGGGCACGCGGCCCGACGAGGTGTGGGGTGCGACGATGAGGTCTTCGTCTTCGAGCAGCGCCATGTCGTTGCGGATGGTCGCCGCCGACACACCGAACGCGTGCCGGTCGACGATCGCTTTGCTGCCGACGGGTTCACGCGTGTCGACGTAATCCTGCACGATCGCGCGGAGCACTTGGAGGCCGCGTTCCGACACCATGCGCTGCTCCTCCCCGTCTGGCACTCGACTTGACTGAGTGCCAATTCTACGCCGATCGACGACCTGCCCCGTCGGGGGCTCGCGGATGCCGGATCCTCCGCGCCTGCGTGCGGTCCCGCCGCGGGATGCGACGGCGCGGATCAGACCGTGAGGGCTCGCACCACGGCATCCGCCAGCAGGCGTCCGCGGCGGGTCAGCACGATGCGGCCCCGGATGGCATCCGCCCCCTCGATGAGCCCGTCGGCGATGAGCGACGCCACGGCCTTGCGGCCCTCGCCGTGCAGCTCGCCGACGGCGAGACCCTCGCGAATGCGGCTGCGCAGCAGCACCGACTCGAGTCGTCGGGCCGTCTCGTCGGGGCGCTCGCGCGCGGCGGCCGGTGACTCGTTCGCCGCGAGGCGCTGGGCATAGGCGGCCGGGTGTTTGACGTTCCACCAGCGCAGCCCCGCGACGTGGCTGTGGGCGCCCGGTCCGAACCCCCACCAGTCCGTGCCGCGCCAATAGGCGAGGTTGTGCCGCGAACGGTGGGCGACGCCGCGCGACCAGTTCGACACCTCGTACCAGTCGTACCCGGCATCGGCGAGCAGCTCGTCGGCCAGTTCGTACATGTCGGCCTGCAGGTCGTCGGAGGGCTCCGCGACCGCGCCCGAGCGGATCTGGCGGGCGAGCTTCGTGCCGTCTTCGACGATGAGCGCGTAGGCCGAGATGTGATCGGGAGCGAGGGAGACGGCGGTCTCGAGAGACGACCGCCAGTCGTCGAGCGACTCCCCCGGTGCGCCGTAGATGAGGTCGAGCGACACGTCGAGCCCGGCGCGGCGGGCCGCGGCGACGGCGGTCGCGACGTTCGCGGGGTCGTGGGTGCGGTCGAGGGCGGCGAGCACGTGCGGGCGGGCCGACTGCATGCCGATCGACACGCGCGTGACGCCCGCCGCAGCCAGCGTCTCGACCACGGCGTCGTCGACGGTGTCGGGATTGGCCTCGACGGTGACCTCGGCCCCCTCGGCGATGCCGAATTCCGCGCGCACCGCGTCGAGCATGCGCGCCAGATCGCCGGGAGGCAGGAGCGTCGGCGTACCCCCGCCGAAGAACACCGTGGATGCCGTGCGGCGGCCGCCCGTGGCATCCATCACCCCGCCCGCCAGGCGCACCTCGGCGGCGAGCGTGTCGGCGAAGTCGTCTTGCCGGGCGCCGTGCAGCTCGCTGGCCGTGTAGGTGTTGAAGTCGCAGTAGCCGCAGCGCACGCGGCAGAACGGCACGTGCAGGTAGATCCCGAAGTCGACCGACGGATCGATGGTCAGGTCGTCGGGCAGACGACCATCGGTGGGCGCGGGGTCTCCGAGGGGAAGCGGTCCGCCCATCAGGACGTGTACAGCGGCGAGATCGCGCGAAGGTACCGCGTGAACAGCGCCTTGCGACGACGGCGCACGCGGCTGGTGAGGAGCTTGTAGGACGGCGCGGTGGGGCGGTCGAACGCGCGCACGACGAACCAGACCTCGTCGTTGTCGCGCCACTCGAGCGAGAACAACTCTTCGCCGCTCACGATGGAGTGTCCGACCGTGCCGAGGATGAATCCGACGCGGCGCGGCTCCTCGAACACCGAGATGACCCGCAGCTCGGCGTCGGCGCGGTGGCCATCGACCTTGCCGTGCAGGCGCACGCCCGTTCCGGGGCTGACGAACGGGGTGCCGTCGGCGGCGAAGCGCTGCTCGGCCTCGAGGCGGCTGGGGGCGACGGGAGCGCCCTCGGCGTCGAAGCCGACGCCCGCGTAGCCGGCGCCCGACGCGGGACGCACGTCGGTGATGCTCAGCTCTTCGCTGCGCAGCGGCGCCCACGCGAGCAGCAACTCGCCCGCGGCGACGAAGCGCTCTTCGCCGCTGCCGATACGCCACGCATCTTCGGCGGGGACGGAACGCTCGGGCGGATACTGCATGAGGTCGGGGGCCTGAGTGGCGCCCACCGCCGCGTAGTCGACCGTGTCGTCGGTGAAGTTCTGCCGGCGCATGATCTTCCTCTCGAATCGGTCGTTACTTCTTGGCCTCGACGTCGCCCGAGAGGGCGGCGATGAAGGCTTCCTGCGGCACCTCGACGCGGCCCACCATCTTCATGCGCTTCTTGCCCTCTTTCTGCTTCTCGAGCAGCTTGCGCTTTCGGGTGATGTCACCGCCGTAGCACTTCGCCAGGACGTCCTTGCGGATGGCGCGGATCGTCTCGCGCGCGATGATGCGGGCGCCGATCGCGGCCTGGATGGGCACCTCGAACTGCTGGCGCGGAATGAGTTTGCGCAGGCGCTCGGCCATGAGCGTGCCGTAGGCGTAGGCCTTCTCGCGGTGCACGATCGAGCTGAACGCGTCGACCTTGTCGCCCTGCAGCAGGATGTCGACCTTCACGAGCTCGGCGGTCTGCTGACCGGCGGGTTCGTAGTCGAGGCTCGCGTAGCCCTGCGTGCGCGACTTGAGGTGGTCGAAGAAGTCGAACACGATCTCGCCGAGGGGCATGTGGTACCGCAGCTCGACGCGGTCCTCGCTGAGGTAGTCCATGCCCAGGAGTGTTCCGCGGCGCGACTGGCAGAGTTCCATCACGGTGCCGACGTAGTCCTTGGGCAGCAGGATGCCGACCTTGACGATCGGCTCCGAGACCGAGGCGACGCGACCGTCGGGGTACTCGCTGGGGTTGGTGACCGAGACGGTGTCGCCCGTGTCGGTGGTGACCTCGTAGGTCACCGACGGGGCGGTGGTGATCAGGTCGAGACCGAACTCCCGCGAGAGGCGCTCGGTGATGATCTCGAGGTGCAGCAGGCCGAGGAACCCGGCGCGGAAGCCGAAGCCCAGCGCGACCGAGGTCTCGGGCTCGTACTGCAGCGACGCATCGGACAGCTTGAGCTTGTCGAGGGCTTCGCGCAGCTCGGCGTAGTCGCTGCCGTCGATGGGGTAGATACCCGAGAAGACCATGGGCTTCGGATCGGTGTACCCCGGCAGGGCCTGGGTGGCGGGCTTGCGGTGCGTCGTGATCGTGTCGCCGACCTTCGACTGGCGCACGTCTTTCACACCGGTGATGAGGTAGCCGACCTCGCCGACGCCGAGACCGCGCGTGGGCACCGGCTCGGGGCTCGACACACCGATCTCGAGCAGCTCGTGCGTCGCCGTGGTCGACATCATCTGGATGCGCTCACGCGGCTGCAGCGAGCCGTCGATCATGCGCACGTACGTGACCACGCCGCGGTAGGCGTCGTAGACCGAGTCGAAGATCATGGCGCGTGCCGGGGCGTCGGGCTTGCCGACCGGGGCGGGGATCTTGTCGACGATGAGGTCGAGCAGCTCTTCGACGCCCATGCCGGTCTTGCCGCTCACGCGCAGCACGTCTTCGGGCTTGCCGCCGATGAGGCCGGCGAGCTCGGCCGCGTACTTCTCGGGGTCGGCGGCCGGCAGGTCGATCTTGTTCAGCACGGGGATGATCGTCAGATCGTTCTCGAGTGCGAGATAGAGGTTGGCCAGCGTCTGCGCCTCGATGCCCTGCGCCGCATCGACGAGCAGGATCGCTCCCTCGCACGCGGCGAGCGAACGGCTGACCTCGTACGTGAAGTCGACGTGGCCGGGCGTGTCGATCATGTTGAGGGCGAACGTGCCGTCGCCGGTGGCCCACGGCATCCGCACCGCCTGCGACTTGATCGTGATGCCGCGCTCACGCTCGATGTCCATGCGGTCGAGGTACTGCGCCCGCATATCGCGGTCGCTGACGACGCCGGTGATCTGCAGCATGCGGTCGGCCAACGTCGACTTGCCGTGGTCGATGTGAGCGATGATGCAGAAGTTGCGGATCTGCTCCGGCGGAGTGGCAGACGGCTCGAGGGGCTTCAGGGCGCGCGGTGACATGTTCCGTCGATTCTACGGTGGCGCGCCGACATCGCCGTCCGCGGATGCCCGGGGTACGGCATCCGGGGGTCCCCCACGGGTCGAGATCGCCCGTTCCACGCGCGGGAACGTGCGGCGCGTGCCGCGCAGCGCGTCGGGGGACGCGGACGCACAGCCGGTCGGTAGCGAACGGCTTCTACCCTGGATGCCATGACGGTCCAGGTCGTGTTCGTGCACGGTATCCGCACCTCGGCGACGATGTGGCGCGCGCAGCTCGCCCACCTCGAGGAGCGCGGCAACCCGGCCGTCGCCGTCGACCTGCCCGGACACGGCACCCGCCGCGGCGAGGAGTTCACTCTCGACGAGGCGTTCGCCACCATCGACCGGGCGGTGCAGGATGCCGCGACCCGCGGCCCCGTGCTGCTCGTGGGCCATTCGATGGGCGGGTTGCTGTGCATCGAGTACGTCGGGCGCGAAGACCCGCCGCCGGTCGCGGCGTTCATCGCCGCATCGTGCACCTCGATCCCGCGGGGTGTGGGCCTCGCGGCCTACCGCTTCCTCGCGCGGCGATTCGACAGCCTGCCCGACCGCGGCCTGGGGCTCACCAACCGCGTGCTCGACCGCACACTCCCACCCGAGACGCGGCCCGACTTCGGCGCGGGCGGATACGCCTTCGAGGCGCAGGACACCGCCCTGGCGAGCCTGTCGGTGCTCGACCTTCTGGCGTCGCTGCGCCGCATCGAGGTTCCGCTGTGGTTCATCAACGGGCAGTGGGACCAACTGCGCGCCAACGAGAAGCTGTTCGTGTCGGTGGCGCGCGAGGCCGAGTTGATCGTCGTCCCCCGCACCACGCACCTGGTGACGGCGATGCGGCCCCGCGTGTTCAACGCGCTGGTCGACGTGGCGCTCACCACCGTCGAGGCGACGACCTGATAGGGTTGGTCCTTGGCTTGCGTGTGGGGTTTTTCCCGACCTCCACGATGCCGGTGCAGCGTCCCTCTACCGCTCGCCCGGCTCTTCCATATTCACTTCAAACGAAAGACCGTCGACGTGGCGAATATCAAGTCGCAGATCAAGCGCAACAAGACCAACGACAAGGCGCACGAGCGCAACAAGGCCGTCAAGAGCGAGCTGAAGACGCACGTGCGTCGCACCAAGCAGGCTGTGCTGGCCGGTGACAAGGAAGGCGCTCTCAAGGCGCTCGCCACCGCGACCAAGAAGCTCGACAAGGCCGTGAGCAAGGGTGTCATCCACCAGAACCAGGCCGCGAACCGCAAGTCGGCCATCGCGAAGTCGGTCGCCGCTCTCTGAGTCGCACCTTTTCGACAGCCCGTCCCGCATCACGCGGGGCGGGCTTCGTCGTTTTCGGGGTGGGGGCGCGAGAGCGTAGGAGGCGTCGGGGGTGCGTGCTGCGGATTGCGCGGGGGCCGATGAGGCGTGGCGAGCGGAGGGGTGGGGGCGAGCGGAGGATTCGCGGCCTTGATCCGGTCCTCCGCTGAGCCCGGGCCCTCCCCTGGGCACGGATCTGCGCCGCGGATTGCGCGGCGCAGGGCTTGTGGGACGTCGACTCCGGGCGAGCGGAGGTTCAGGGACGAGCGGAGGACACGCGGCCTCGATCCGGTCCTCCGCTCAGCCCACGCCCTCCCTGGCTCACGGAGCTGCCCCGCGAGCCCACGGCCGGCGAGCCGACCGTGCGCGGTCAGCCGCCGTACGGCGCGCGGGTGGCGATGATCGTGATCATGCGCTCGAGCGCGAAGACCGCGTCGCGCGACGCGCCCTTCACCTCGGCGTCGGCGCGGGCCGTGGCGTGGATGGCCATGCCGAGGGTGTTGCCGGTCCACCCGACCAGGTCGCGCCGGGCGCGGTCGACCTGCCAATCCTTCATGCCGAGGCGTTGGGCGGCCGCCGACGAGGATTCGCGGGTGCCGGCGACCCGGGCCATGGTGCGGAGCTTCATCGCGACCGCGGCCACGAGGGGTACGGGGTCGGCTCCGGATGCCAGCGCGTGCCGCAGCGCCAACATGGCGGGGCCGTAGTGCCCGGCGATGGCGGTGTCGGCGACCGTGAAGGCCGAGGTCTCAACCCGCCCGCCGTAGTACCGCTCGACGATGCGCTCGTCGATGTCGCCGGGGACGTCGGCGATGAGCTGCTGGCACGCGGCGGCGAGCTCGGTGAGGTCGTCGGCGAACGCCGAGACCAGGGAGCGGAGGGCGACGGGGGCGATGCGCTTCTGCGCGGCCTTGAACTCGCCCACGGCGAAGTCGAAGCGGTCGGAGTCGCGCTTCACCGCCGCACACGGGATCTCGATGCCGGCGCCCTGCCCGGCACGGATGGCGTCGAGGAGCTTCTTGCCGCGCACGCTCGCCCCGGTGTGGCGCAGAATGACGGTTGCGCCATCTTGCGTCTGCGAGAGGTACGACACGGCTTCGCTGAGGAACGTGTCGCTGCACTTCTCGACGCCGCTCACGCGGACCAGGCGGGGCTCGCCGAACAGCGAGGGCGACGTGACGCCGAGCAAGGTGCCGGCGGCGTAATCGTCGGCGCGGATGTCGGTGACCTCGAGGCTCGGGTCTTCGCTCTTGAGAAGCGCCCGGATGCCGGCGGTCGCGCGCTCCGCGCACACTTCTTCGGGACCGGAGATCAGCACGACCGGCGCGGGCTGGGGGGTGCGCCAGGACACCTGCGGAATGGCCGACTTGGTCTTCGCGGGGGCGGAGCGTCGGGGTGCCGGGGTCACTCCCCCAGCCTACCGACCGGGTCCGACATCGGAGCCGCCGCGCGGAGGCGCGGAACCCCGACGACGACGCGGCAACGGGTGTCGCCACGCGTGGCCCGGTGCGAGGCTCTCTCACCGGTGCGGCGAGCCACCGACGCCATCTGAACCGGAGCATGCACGGCTATCGAGGTGCAGACGATGTCGGGCTCGGAACGCTGTCGACAGCGGGACCGTTCTCGCGCCAGAGCGACAGACGGCCCTGCTCGTCGATCCACACGGCGAGCGCCCCGTCTCGATCCGTGCGGCCCACGGTCGTGCCCGTGCTCTCGAGGATCGACAGGAGGGATGCCGTGGGATGGCCGTAGCGGTTGTCGGCACCGACGCCGATCAGTCCGATCGCCGCGTGGAGTCGCCGGTAAAGGTCGGCGTCCTGGTCGGCGCTGCCGTGGTGCGCCACCTTGACGACCTGCACCGGCGTCACGTCGGCGCGTCGGAGCAGGGATTCCTGCGCGTCCTCGCCCAGATCGCCGAGCATCTCCGTGCGGGGGAAGCCGGGGCCGGCGACGTCGAGGGCGACGCTGGCGTCATTGCCCGGCTCCGCTCGCGGCGGCGGGTGCAGAGCCTGCCAACGCGTGGCGCCCAGCGTGCCGGTCATCCCGGCCGTCGCCTGCGTGAGCGAGGCGCCGGTGGCGGCGAAGCGCTCCAGCAGCCGCTGATCGGCGCCCTCGTCGGTCGGGCCGTGGAGCACGAGGTCGGTGCGCCCGAGCACCCCCGCCGCGCCGCCGACGTGGTCGAGGTCGAAGTGGGTCAGCACGACGAGGTCGAGGTGCTCCACCCCGAACTTCTCGAGGCAGCCGGTGAGCGCCGCCGGGTCGGGCCCGGTGTCGACGAGCGCGATGGACGCTCCGGATCGCCAGAGCGTGGCATCGCCCTGCCCCACGTCGCACATGACCACCTGCCACGGCGCGGGGACGGTGAGCGGTCCCGCGACCGTGCGGACGGCCGATTGACCGAGCATCAGGCCGAGACTGACGGCGGAAGCCGCGGCGGCGAGGGCTGCGGTGCGGGGCAGACGGCGGGGGCGGACGACCGCGACGAACACGGCGGCGCCGACAAGCCCGAGCAGCCCGGCGCCGAGCAGGCCGTCGGGCCACGGAATGTTCTGCGCCGAGATCCCCGCGGTCGTGTGCGCGACAGCGGCGATCCACGAGGCGGGGATCCAGGCCAGGGCGGTGAGCCCGTCTTGCAGCCAGGGGAACGGGGCAATGGCGGCGAGAGCGCCCGCGATGGTGGCGGGGGCGGCCGCCGGATCGGCGAGGAGGTTCGCGACGATGCCCAGGAGCGGCACGTGCGGATCGATCAGCACGATCAGCGGGCCGCAGATGAGCTGCGCCGAGGCCGGCACGGCGATCGCGAGCGCCAGAGCCCGCGGCATCCAGCGCTCGAGGCCGGCGGCGAGGGGCCGCGCGAGGACGAGCAGGGCGGCGGTGGCCGCGGCCGAGAGCGCGAAGCCCACGGACCTCGAGAGCCAGGGGTCGACGATCAGCAGCACGGTCGTCGCCAGCGACAGCACGGCGATCCCGACCGCCGGTCTGCCCAGGGCCAGGGCGAGGAGTGCCACCGATGCCATGGCCGCGGCGCGCACGACGCTGGGTTCGGGGGTGACCAGCGCGACGAAGCCGGCGAGCACGAGCAGCGCCCCGACGATACGTGCTCCCCGTGGCGCACGGCAGAGGGCGAGGACGGCGAAGGCCGCCCCGACCACGATGACGCAGTTGGCACCCGACACGGCGGTGAGGTGCGAGAGCGACGAGACCGTCATCGCGGTCTCGGTCGCCGCGTCGAGGCTCGAGGTGTCGCCCACCGCGAGGCCCGGCACGAGGCCGGCACCGGGCTGCGGGAGTCCGTCGGTCGACGCGACGAGGCGGCTGCGGAGCCCTTCCAACCACCCCCAGACCCCGCCCGGCGGTGCCGCTCTCGCGACCTCCTCGGCCCGGACGACGAGCACCGCCCGCTCTCCCGGCTCGGCGGGCAGAGCGCGACCGACGACCTCTACCTCGCTGCCCATCGCGGCCTCGGCGAGAGCCCGGCGCCCCTCGGCATCCACTCCGATGCGGGCCGGGATGTCTCCCGAGAGCTGCACGCTCCCGGCGCGGACCTCCGTGGCGACGGCGTCGAACCACGCCCCGCCGTCCGGGGCGCCGTCGATACGTCCGGTCACCGTGAGCTCGAGCACGAGCTGCCGGCCGCCCTCCACCCGCAGGGCGTCGACCTGCTCGCGTACGGCGTCCACGAAAGCCACGCTCGATACGGATGCCGCGGCGCAGGCGACGGCGATGGTGGCGACGGCGAGGACCGCGTGCCGTCTGCCCAGAAAGGCGAGGGCGGTGAGGCCCGCCACCGCGGCGAGGACGAGAGCCAGGACGCGGGCGTCGGGGAGCCCGGTGGAGAGCCCCGCGAAGGCCCAGGTGGTGGCGGCCACCGAGATCGGCCGGAGTGCCCGTCGCCGCAGCGCACGCCGCTCGCTCACACCCGCACCAGGTCGCGCAGGGCCTCGATCATCTTGTCGCCGAACCCCGGTATCGACGACAGGTCGTCGACGCTGGTGAAGCGGCCGTTCTCGTCGCGCCACGCGATGATGCGGTCGGCCAGAGCGGGGCCGATCCGCGGGAGCGTGTCGAGCTGCTCGCGCGTCGCCGTGTTCAGATCGACGACGCCGCCCGAGGCTCCCGAGGCCGGAGCGGCTCCCCCGGCGCCGACGTCGGCTCCTGCCACCGGGACGACGATCTGCTCGCCGTCCGCGACGGGCCGCGCGAGATTCACCCCGTCTCGAGCGGCGTCCTCGGCGAAGCCGCCCGCGCGCGCGACCGCATCGGCGACGCGGTCGCCGACCTCGAGCCGGTAGAGCCCGGCCTCGCGCACCGCGCCCGCCACGTGCACGTAGACACCGACCTGCGGGACGGCGGCCGAGGGGGGCGACGCCGACACGGCGGGATCGACGACCTCCGTCCCGGCCGCGCCCCGGACCATGCCGATCCCGATGGTGACGGCGAACGCCAGCAGCACCAGCACCACGACCGCCCCGATCCCCAGCCGCGCCCGCGCCGGCAGAGGCTCCCCCGCGTGCGGCGGGTGGGCCTCGGCGGGGAGGACGACGTTCTCGGTCACACCGCGACAGTAGGCAGCACCCCCGCCCGCCCGTGCCGCGCGACGGCGATCGGTGAACGCTCGCGCGAAAAGCCTCCCTGGGGAGGAGCGGCGTCTCCTATGC
Source organism: Microbacterium sp. CFBP 13617 (assembly GCF_014839445.1). Classification (NCBI taxonomy): domain Bacteria; kingdom Bacillati; phylum Actinomycetota; class Actinomycetes; order Micrococcales; family Microbacteriaceae; genus Microbacterium; species Microbacterium sp. CFBP 13617. The sequence goes on from NZ_JACYNW010000002.1 coordinate 403,307, forward strand.
CCTGAGGAACGAGACCGACGGTCCGAGGTCGCCGCCCACGGACGAACGGTCGGATCAGAGCGACGGATGCCACGCCCCCGCGCTCCGTGGAGCGCCGGGGACGTGGCATCCGGAATCAGAACCTACTTCGTCGAGAAGCTGACCACCTTCGGCGGACGCACGACCGCGCGCACGATCTCGCGCTCACCGAGCGCGCGGAGCACGCGCTCGTCGCCCCGGGCGAGGGCTTCGAGCTCGTCGCCGCCGATCTTGGCCGACACCTCGAGCGTGGCGCGCACCTTGCCGTCGATCTGCACGACGGCGGTGACGGTGTCTTCGACCAGCAGCGTCGGGTCGGCCTGGCGCCAGGTCGCGAGCCCCACGAAGCCGGTGTAGCCGAGCGTCTGCCACATCTCTTCGGCGGTGTGCGGGGCGAACAGGTCGAGGGTCATCGCGATGACCTCGGCCGCCTCGCGCACGGCGGGGTCGCTCGCGCCGGCCTTTCCGTCGATCGCCTTGCGGGTGGCGTTGACCAGCTCCATCAGGCGGGCGACGACGACGTTGAACTTCGTCTGCTCGACGAGGTTCGGCGCCTCGGCCAGCAGGCGGTGCGTGACGCGGCGGAGCGAGGGGTCGCCTTCGGCCCACACCACGTCGGTGTCGCTGTCGACGTCGTGCGCGATGCGCAGGGCGCGGGCGAGGAACTTCGCCGCTCCGGTGGTCGAGACGTCGTTCCAGTCCTTGTCGTCTTCGACCGGGCCGGCGAAGGCCAGCGCCACGCGCAGGGCGTCGGCACCGTGCGCGTCGAGCTCTTCCTGGAACAGCACCAGGTTGCCCTTGCTCTTCGACATCTTGGTGCCGTCGAGAATGACCATGCCCTGGTTGATGAGGCTCGAGAACGGCTCGGTGAACTCCACCAGGCCCATGTCGAACAGCGCCTTGGTGATGAACCGCGCGTACAGCAAGTGCAGGATGGCGTGCTCGACGCCGCCGATGTAGAAGTCGACGGGGCCCCACTTGTTGGCCTCGCGAGCCGAGAACGCCTCGGTCGAGCTGTCCGGCGACAGGAAGCGCAGGTAGTACCACGAGCTGTCGACGAAGGTGTCCATCGTGTCGGGGTCGCGCAGCAGCGTCTGGCCGGTCTCGGGGTCGGTGACCTCGACCCATTCGGTCGCGGCCCCCAGCGGCGAGGTGCCCTTGGGCTTCAGGTCGAGGCCCTCCACCGACGGCAGGGTGACCGGCAGCTGGTCGGCGGGGACCGGCGTGATCGAGCCGTCTTCGCCGTGCAGCATGGGGATGGGCGTGCCCCAGTAGCGCTGGCGCGAGATGAGCCAGTCGCGCAGGCGGTACGTCTTGGCGGCACGGCCGACGCCCTTCGCCTCGAGCTCCTCGATCATGCGGGCGATCGCGTGGCGCTTGGACAGGCCGTTCAGCGAACCCGAGTTGACCATGCGGCCGTCTCCGGTGAGCGCGATGCCGGTCTTCACCGGGTCGGTCTCGTCGAGGTCGCCCAGCGGGTCGATCGGCACGCCGTCGTCGTCGAGCTCGATGACGGGGATCGCCCCGGTGACGGGGGCGAGGGTGTCGACGACGACCCGCACGGGCAGGTCGAAGGCGCGGGCGAAGTCGAGGTCGCGCTGGTCGTGCGCGGGAACGGCCATGACGGCACCGTGGCCGTAGTCGGCCAGCACGTAGTCGGCGGCCCAGATCGGCAGCTTCTCGCCGTTGACGGGGTTGATCGCGTGATGCCCGAGGAACACGCCGGTCTTCGGCCGGTCGGTGGCCTGGCGCTCGATGTCGGTCGCGCGCTGCACCTGGGCGAGGTACGCCTCGAAGCTCTCGCGCACGCCCTGATCCGCGGATGCCGCGAGCTCGGCCGCGAGGTCGGACTCGGGCGCCACGACGAAGAACGTCGCACCGTGCAGCGTGTCGGGGCGGGTCGAGAAGACGGTGATCTTCTCGCCGCGGCCCTCGATCTCGAACTCGATGTCGGCGCCGATCGAGCGTCCGATCCAGTTGCGCTGCATCTGGATGACCTTGCTCGGCCAGAAGCCCTCGAGCTGGTTCAGGTCGTCGAGCAGGCGGTCGGCGTAGTCGGTGATGCGCAGGAACCACTGCGTCAGCTTCTTCTTGACCACGACGGCACCGCTGCGCTCGCTGGTGCCGTCGGGCAGCACCTGCTCGTTGGCGAGCACGGTCTGATCCACCGGGTCCCAGTTGACGAGGGCGTCCTTGCGGTACGCGAGGCCCTTGTCGTACAGCTTCTGGAACAGCCACTGGTTCCACCGGTAGTACTCGGGGTCGCTGGTGTGCAGCACCCGGCTCCAGTCGAACGAGACGCCGTAGTCCTTCAGGCTCTCTTTCTGCTGCGCGATGTTCGCGTAGGTCCACTCGACCGGGTCGGCACCGCGCTTGATGGCGGCGTTCTCGGCCGGCAGGCCGAACGAGTCCCACCCGATGGGGTTGAGCACGTTGTAGCCGCGGTGGCGCCAGAAGCGCGCGACGATGTCGGAGTACAGGTAGTTCTCGGCGTGACCCATGTGCAGGTCGCCCGAGGGGTACGGGAACATCGCCAGCACGTACTTGCGGGGGCGCGTGTCGTCGTCGCCGCCGGCACGGAAGGGATCTTTGTCGGCCCACGCTCGCTGCCACTTCGCCTGGATGGCGTGGGTGTCGAAGCCACCTTCGCGGGGGTCGGGTGCGGAATTCTGAGACACGGGTGAAGCCAATCGTGAAGGTCGGGGAGGCCGCGGGGGCCGGCGTCCAGGCTATCGGACCCGGACGTCACCACCCGGGCGGTACCTCGGCGCCCAGGACGGCGAGGGGCGCTCGCGCCTTGATCCCCACCTCGGCGACTTCGGATGCCGCGACCGAACGCCACGTGATCCCCCCGCCGGCGCCGACCCAGGCGGCATCCGCGTCGACGACGACACTGCGGATGACCATGGCGAGATCGGCCGCGCCGTCGTCGCCGATCCATCCGAAGGCGCCGGAGTAGACGCCGCGCGGGGCTTCTTCGAGGCCGGCGAGGATCTGCATCGCCGACTGCTTGGGGGCGCCCGTCATGCTGCCGGCCGGAAAGGTCGCTTCGAGCAGCGCACCGACGCGTGTGCCGGGGAGCAGGCGCCCCGACACCTCGCTGACGAGCTGGTGCACGTGCGGGTAGCTCTCGACCTCGAGAAGACGGTCGACGCCGACGCTCGACGGCTCGCACACCCGCGACAGGTCGTTGCGCATGAGGTCGACGATCATGACGTTCTCGGCGCGCTCCTTGGCATCCGTCCGCAGGGCGTCGGCCAGGGCGGCGTCGCGCACCGGGTCTGCGGAGCGCGGACGCGTGCCCTTGATGGGGTGGGTGTGCACGGCCCCGCCGCGCACCTCGAGGAAGCGCTCGGGCGACGCGCTCGCCAGTGCCGTGTCGCCGGAGCGCACGAAGCCGGCGTGGTGCGAGGTCGAGGCGCGGCGGAGGCGCCGGAACACCGCCACGGGGTCGACGGCTCCGGGCACGGTGAATCGCGTGGTGAGGCACAGCTGGTACGCGTCGCCCTCGCGGATGCGCGCGCGGCAGGCCTCGATGAGTTCCGCGTAGCGGGTGGGTGTCACGCGACCGGATGCCGCACCCCGGCGCTCCGCGACGGGCACCGGCGGCGGCACGGGCGCCTCGGCGGCGCGCCGGGCGATCTCGGCGTCGCCGAAGGCCCACACGCGGCGTGCGGCGTGGTCGAACGCGAGGAACGTCTCCACCCGCAGCCAGACCGGGTCACCCTCGTACGTGAGCCAGCCGACCCATCCCCCGCGGAACGCCCCGGCTTCCTCTCCGGGTGATCCGGGTGCGAGGCCGGGTGAAGTGGCATCCTGATCCATCGGCGCCGACGACGAGTCGGGAACTCCCGTTCCCATCCAGCTCCACCCGGCCGACGCGTCGACCCCGGCATCGAGCCAGAACGCGTGATCGGCGTCGGCGAGAAGGTGCAGGAACACCGCCTCGGGGTCGACCCACGCGGGGAGGGCGACCGGAGCGGAGGAGTGCGGCACGCTCCCAGGCTAGGCGTGGCCGACGGCCATAGGGTGACGGGGTGAACGAGATCCTCACGTGGCTGCTCGACGTCGTTCAAAACGTCGACCCCGTGCTGCGCACGATCGTCGCCGGTGTCGCGATGGTTCTCGAGACGAGCGTGCTGGTCGGTCTGATCGTTCCCGGCGACACCATGGTCATTGTGGCGGGCACCGCGATCGCGTCTCCCCTCGAAGGAGTGCTGCTGGGCGCAGCCGTCGTCCTGGGCGCGCTGATCGGCGAGAGCCTCGGCTTCTGGCTGGGCCGGTACTTCGGTCCCCGCATCCGTGCTTCGCGGCTGGGCCAGAAGCTCGGCGAACGCAACTGGGATCGCGCCGACCGGTATCTGCGCCGACGCGGCGGACCGGCGATCTTCCTCTCGCGCTTCCTTCCCGTACTGCACTCGCTCGTGCCGTTGACGGTGGGGATGAGCGGGTACAGCTACCGCCGGTTCCTGGCCTGGACGACCCCCGCGTGCCTGATCTGGGCCGGGCTGTACATCACCGTCGCGGCCACCGCCGCGGGCACCTACCGCGAGCTCGCCGACCAACTGCACTACGCCGGCTACCTCTTCGTCGGCATCCTCGTGGCGTTCCTCGTGCTGGTCTTCGTCGCCAAGAAGCTGATCGAACGCGCGGAACGTCGCCATCTGGCCGAAGAGACGACTTCCCTCGGACCAGCGGACGGCGACGTGAAAGACTGAGCGGAATGTCTCGCTCTTCTCGCGCCAAAGTGCTCTGGTTCGCCCGACTCGAGCGCCGGTTCCACCGCTGGCGCGAGCGTCGGGCGCGCGCCCGCCACCTGCGTCCCGTGGTCACCGGCTTTCCGGGCTACGGAACCGAGGAGTGGGTGCGCGTGCTCGGTCGCGTGCTGATCGCCCCGCCGATCAAGCGCACCTCGACCGGAGAGTCCGCGAGCCTGCGCGGCTGGCGTGCGTTCGCCGCCGTTCCGGTGGGGATGGCGCGCGTCGACATCGTCATCGACGGGGTGACGCACGAGGTCACCGCCGACCGTGGCGGAGTGATCGACGCCAAGCTCCCCGCGACGCTCGCGCCCGGCTGGCAGGACATCACCATGTCGGTCGAGGGCAGCGAGCCCACCGAGACCCGCGTGTTCATCGTCGGCTCCGACGTGCGCTTCGGCGTCGTGAGCGACATCGACGACACCGTCATGGTCACCGCCCTTCCGCGTCCGCTTCTCGCGGCCTGGAACTCCTTCGTACTCGACGAACACGCCCGCCAGCCCGTTCCGGGGATGGCGGTCATGCTCGAGCGGCTGACGCGGGAGAACCCCGGTACGCCGGTGATCTACCTGTCGACCGGTGCCTGGAACGTCGCCCCCACTCTGACCCGCTTCATGCGTCGGCACCTGTTCCCGGCGGGCTCGTTCCTGCTCACCGACTGGGGCCCCACGCACGACCGCTGGTTCCGCAGCGGTCGCGACCACAAGGAGCAGAACCTCCGCCGTCTCGCGCGGGAGTTCCCCCAGGTGAAGTGGCTGCTCGTCGGTGACGACGGTCAGCACGACGACGCCATCTACACCGGCTTCGCCATCGAGAATCCGCGGAGCGTCGCCGCCGTCGCCATCCGCCGGCTGCTGCCCGCCGAGGCCGTGCTGGCCGGTGGGCGCACCGTGGTCGACGATCACTCGGCCGCCGAGGTGCCGTGGGTGAGCGAGTCCGACGGCGCGGGCCTGCTCGAGCGACTGCAGGATGCCGGGGTCATCTCGCGAGAGGGCTGAGCGCGGGCGGGGCGACGCTGGTCGTAGCCTCCTCGATGCGGACAACCTCCGCGGCATCCGGGCCGTTCGGGCGGAGGATGCGCGCATCGCTGACCACACGCACGCACGCGGGGCGAAGGCCGTCAGCTCCGGACGCCGCACACGGCTCGATGTCGGAGGGGGCGCGTACGGTGGAAGCATGTGCGGTCGTTTCGTCGTAGCCAACGTGGCCTCCCAGCTCGTGGGGGTGCTGCGCGTCGACGTCGAGGCCGACGAGCTGCCCCCGCCGTCGTACAACATCGCTCCCACGTCGCGCGTGGGCATCGTGCTCGACTCGATCAAGAGCGAACCCCCCGTCCGGCGCCTCGAGGTCGCGCGCTGGGGGCTCGTGCCCGGGTGGGCGAAAGACGTCAAGATCGGCGCCCGGGCGTTCAACGCCCGCGCCGAAGAGGTCGAAGACAAGCCCATGTTCCGCACCGCGCTCATCAAGCGGCGCGCGGTGATCCCGGCATCCGGGTACTACGAGTGGAAGACCACCGACGAGGGCAAGACCCCCCACTACATCCACCCGTCCGACGGCTCGCCGCTGTTCTTCGCCGGGCTGTACGAGTGGTGGAAAGACCCCTCGCTCGCCGACGACGACCCCGCCCGGTGGGTGCTCAGCTGCACGATCCTCACCCGCGACGCCATCGGCCGCCTGGGATCGATCCACGACCGCATGCCGCTGTTCCTCGACCCCGATTTCGCCGACGCCTGGCTCGACCCGACCACCGAGAACGTCGGCGACGTGCTCGACGCCGCGATCGACGCGGCCCCCGACGTCGCCGAGACGCTCGACGACCACGTCGTGTCGTCCGACGTCGGCAATGTGCGCAACGACTCCCCCGCGCTGATCGACGCCGTCGAGTGAGCACCGTCCTCGACACGACGACGCTCTCGCGCGCCGAGTGGAGCGTTCTCGCCGATGCGCACGCCGCACGCGCCGACGCGCTGACCGCCGACCATCGCGCGCGGGCGAGTCGGGCCGAGAAGCACCCGGTCGAAGACTTCCTTTTCACCTATTACTCGTACAAGCCGGCGATCCTGCGGCGCTGGCACCCCGGCATCGACGTCGTACTCGGCGACGCCGACGAGCGCGCCGCCTGGCGCTGGTACCGCGGCGACCGTGACGGCGTGCGAGTGGATGCCGAGAGCTTCCGCACCGAGCGCGGATCCCTGTATCGCGGCATCGTCTCGCTGCTGCGGGCCACCGCCGACCGACCGGCGCAGTTCGGCTGCTTCGGGCTGCACGAGTGGGCCATGGCCTACCGCGCCGACGAGGTGCGGCACGCGGTGCCCCTGCGGCTCGGCCGCGACGGGACCGACGCGGTGGTCGAGGCCCACGACCTGCGCTGCACGCACTTCGACGCGTTCCGGTTCTTCACGCCCGATGCGGTGCCGCTGAACCGTACGCCCCTCTCCCGCGATGACCAGGCCGAGCGCGAGCAGCCCGGTTGTCTGCATGCGGGCATGGACGTGTACAAGTGGGCCGTGAAGCTCGGTCCTCTCGTTCCCGGCCCCCTGCTGCTCGCGGCGTTCGAGCTCGCCCGCGACATCCGGACCCTCGACATGCAGGCCTCGCCCTACGACCTGCGCGACTGGGGCTACCTGCCCGTGCCCATCGAAACGGCCGAGGGCAAGGCCGAGTACGTGGCCCGTCAGAGGAGTCTGAGCGAGCGCGGTCAGGGTCTGCGGCGCGACGTCATCCGCGCGGTCACGGGCACCGACGACACGCCCGGCCGCGCCGATTTCTTACGCCCGCGATCTGTGTTGTAAGCTCATGGAGTTGCCTCGAAGGGGGCGGAAAACAAAATATCCGGGCCTGTGGCGCAGCTGGTAGCGCACCTGCATGGCATGCAGGGGGTCAGGGGTTCGAGTCCCCTCAGGTCCACCCAGAGAGAAAGCCTCCGCTTCGGCGGGGGCTTTCGTCGTTCCGGTCGATGCGTGGGTTCCGGCCGCGTCGGCGGGCTCCCGGCATCCGTTCCCGGCCCTTCGCCACACGACGGATGCCCCTCCCGTGCGGGAGGGGCATCCGGTGAGACGACTCAGCGCGACGAGACCGGTACGCGCGTCTTGGCCTGCTGGGCCTCGCGCATGAGGAGTTCATCGTCGAGCCAGTTCGGGGCCTTGTTGCGCAGGGCGAAGATGTACACCGCGAGCGAGGCCGCGATGATGACCGTGACGTAGACGATGAACACGGGCACCTGCTCGGCGCTCTGCGCCCCGGCGTACAGCAGGGGGGCCGTGCCGCCGAACAGCGAGTTCGCCAGCGCGTAGCCGAGGCCCACGCCGAGCGCCCGCACATGGGTCGGGAACAGCTGGGCCTTCACCAGCGCGTTGATCGAGGTGTATCCGGTGAGGATGATGAAGCCTCCGAGCAGGATCGCGAACGCCGCGAACTCGTTCGTCTGCTGCGGGAGCATCGTGATCAGGAACCACGTGTAGAGCACGCCGCCGACGCCGAAGAACACCAGGAGCGACTTGCGGCCGACCTTGTCGGAGAGCCAGCCGCCGATGGGCTGCATGAGCATGAGTGCGGTCAGGGCGACCAGGTTGATGATCGTGCCGGCCACGACGTCGCCGCCCGAGAAGGCGGTCTTGACGATGTTCGGTCCGGTGACCGAGTAGGTGTAGAACGCGACGGTCCCGCCCGCGGTGACGGCGAAGCAGAGCAGCAGCGGACGCCAGTTGTTGACGAGCAGGTCGCGCATCGAGCCCGACTCCTTCGAGCGGCCCGACTTGTTGTCGGTGATGACGCTCTGCTCGAGCGACTCGTCCATCGTGCGGCGCATCCAGAACACCGCCACCGCGGCGACCCCGCCGATGGCGAAGGCAACGCGCCAGCCCCACGCCGAGATGGCCTCGTCGTCGAGGGTGAGCACCATGACGAGCAGGGTCGTCTGGGCGAGCACGTGCCCACCGACGAGCGTGACGTAGTGGAACGACGACAGGAAGCCACGACGACCGGGCATGGCGGCCTCGGACATGTACGTCGCGCTCGTGCCGTACTCGCCGCCGGTGGCGAAGCCCTGCACCAGGCGGGCGAAGACCAGGATGACGACGGCTCCGGCGCCGATCGCCTCGGCCGTCGGGGCGAGGGCGATGACGAGCGAGCAGAACGCCATCAGCGACACCGACACGGTGAGAGACAGCCGGCGTCCGTGGCGGTCGGCGAAGCGGCCGAAGAACCACGATCCGATCGGACGCATGAGGAAAGTGACGGCGAAGATCGCCCACACGTAGAGGGAGGAGTTCTTGTCGTCGGAGTCGAAGAACTGCGACTCGAAGTACACCGCGAACACCGAGTAGACGTAGACGTCGTACCACTCGACCAGGTTGCCGGCCGAGCCCTTCAGCGTGTTCGATATGGAGCGTCGCAGGCTCGTGGGGATCGTCGTCGTCGTTGACATGGGTAATCCGATCGGTCGATGGACGGTTCTCGTCTCGTACGCCGTCGAAGACGGGGCCCGGCGGCGGCGACGAGTCGTATCCCGTTATCGTGGCGGCGCGCGGGGGCCCGTCCCGAGATCCTTACATGCGCCTTACATTGACCCCGGCCCGCCGCCGGGGGCGACCCCGGCGCGTGAGCCTACGATGGGGCCATGCACGTACTCGTAGCCGAGGACGACGGCTCGGTCGCCGCGGCGCTCGTCTCGGCGCTCACGCGCGCCGGGCACGCGTGCACCCGTGTCGCGCGCGGCAGCGACGTGTTGCTGCGCCACCGCGACGCCCAGGTCGTGCTGCTCGATCTCGGGCTGGAAGACATGGACGGGCTCGACGTACTGCGCCAGCTGCGCGAGGTGAGCTCGCTCCCCGTCATCGTCGTCACGGCCCGCGGCGACGAGCGCTCCACCGTGCGGGCACTGTCGCTCGGCGCCGACGACTACCTCGTCAAGCCGGTGCGCCTCCACGAGCTGTTGGCGCGGCTCCTGGCCGTCACCCGTCGCTACAGCCCGCCCGACGAGCCCCTGCGCGTGCGGGTCGGCTCGGTCGAGATCGACATCGACGCCCACCGCGTGCACGCCGCCGACCGCGAGGTCGCGCTGACGCCCAACGAGTTCGGCATCCTGTACGCCCTCGCCCGACGCGCGGGGCAGGCGGTGAGCCGTCGGCAGATCCTCGACGAAGTCTGGGGAGACGCGTACGTGGCATCGTCGCGATCGTTCGACGTGCACCTGGGGCAGGTGCGCCAGAAGCTCCCCGAGGTGACCATCACGACCATCCGCGGCCTGGGCTACCGCCTCGAGGATGCCGCGTGAAGCTGCGGGTGCTGCTCCCCCTGCTCGTCTTCGGTCTCATCGCCGTGATCGCCGTGCTCATCCCCGTGGCGCAGTCGCTCGCCGACTCCCGCACGCAGCAGCTCGCCCTGCAGCGCACCGCGGCGCTCGACCAGGTCGTGCAGCGCGCCCGGACGGCGCTCGTGCAGTCCGACGTCGAGGGACTCCAGGCCTACCTCGAGCGCTTCCACGCGGTCTACGCCGAGTCGGTGCTCGTCCTCGACGAGAGCGGGGAACCGGTCGCCTCGGCGGGCGAGCTGCACCGCGATGCCGCCGTCGATCAGCTCGTCACCGCGGCTTCGCGGGCCATTCCCCAGCTGTCGCTCCCCCGGGTCACCCCCTGGGGACCCCGGAGCGCCCTCGTCGCGGTGCCCGTGATCGCGGCCGGTGATCTGTCGGCCGGCGTCGTGGTGCTCGCGGTCGACCTGCGGGGCGCGCAAGCCGACGTCTCGCGCGCGTGGGCCGTGATCGCCGCGATCGGGGTGCTGCTGCTCAGCGTGCTCATGGTCGCCTCGCTGCTGTGGACCCGCTGGATCCTGCGCCCGGTGCGCGCGCTCGATTCCGCGGTCGCCGACCTCACCGCCCATCGCGATCCCGCACCGCTGCGTCCCTCGGGACCGCCCGAGCTGCGCCGCCTCAGCCGGGCATTCGCGACGATGGCCGATGAGGTCGAGAACAGCCTCGAGCAGCAGCGCGGTTTCGTCGCCGATGCCTCGCACCAATTGCGGACGCCCCTCGCGGCCATCCGGCTGCGCGTGGACGGCCTCGCCCGCGACGGTGACGCGGCCGACGACCTCTCGGCCGTCGACGACGACCTCGATCGCCTCGAGCACACCGTGGAGCGCATGCTGACCCTCGCCAACGCGGAGCACCGCGCTGCCGCGCGAACCCAGGGTCACGACGACGCACGAGACGAGGGCGCCCCGCGTGAATGCTCGGTCACCGCGGCCGACCTGGTGAAACGGCACCGTGCGCGCCTGCACGCCGCGGGACTGACGCTCAGCATCGACGACTCCCCGGCGATCGTGGTCCCCTGCGGCCGCGCCGACCTCGACGAGATGCTCGATGTGCTGCTCGACAACGCGGCGAAGTACGCCGGTGCGGGCGCGCGGGTGCGGGTGAGCGTGGAACAGGATGCCGGACGCCTCGAGGTGCGCGTGGAGGACTCGGGCACGCAGCTCGACGACGCGCACCTTCCGCGCCTGGGCACGCGTTTCTGGCGCGCCGGTCTCGACGGCGGCACCACCGGCACCGGCCTCGGGCTCGCCATCGTCGCGCAGCTGATGCGGGCCGCCGGTGGGCGGCTGGAGCTGCGCCGCTCGCGCGAGGGTGGACTCGCGGCGCACCTGATCTGGGACAGAACGTGACGGGGGTCTCGCGGCGCAGCTTCCTGTGGGCGGGCGCCGCGGCGGGCACCGTCGTACTGGCGGGGTGCGTGCCCACCGCGCCGACCGTGCTGACGCTGGGCTGCGGCGAACCCGGCGGCAGCTACCTGCAGTTCGGCCAGCTGCTGAGCGACGTCGCCCGAGGGTCCGGGTCGTTCGAGATCACCGCCCTGCAGACCGAGGGCAGCGTCGACAACCTCGCCCTGCTGTCGCAGGGCCGCGTGGAGCTCGCCCTCTCGCTCGCGGATTCGGCGGCGGCGGCGAGCGGTGGGGTGGTCGCGATCGGGCGGGTCTACCAGAACTACTTGCAGTGCCTGGTCCGGTCACCCGACGGCCCGCGCTCGCTCGCCGAGCTCGCCGGAACGCGCGTCTCGCTCGGCGCCCCCGGCTCGGGTGCGGCCGCGACCGCGCGCCGGGTGATGGATGCCGCGGGACTGTCGCCCGCGTCGGCGACCGAGCGGCCGCTCCGCGATGCCGCCGTCGATCTGGAGCGGGGCCGCATCGATGCGCTGTTCTGGTCGGGTGGGGTGCCGACGCCCCAGATCGCGGAGCTCGCCGCCCGCACCCCCATCGCGGTGCTCGACACGACGCCCGTGCTGCCGACGCTCCTGCAGCGCTACCCCGACGCGTACGTGGCCACGACCATCCCCGCCGGCGTCTACGGCGCGGACTCCCCGGTTCCCGCCATCGGCGTCGCCAACCTGCTGCTCGCCCGCCCCGACCTCGACGACACGCTCGTGGAGCGCGTCGTCGACGTGCTCATCGACGACGCGGCGCGCCTCGTGGCGCCCGGGGCCCTCGGCATCCAGTACCTGACTCCGGCGAGCCTCATCGACACCCTGCCGATCGCCCTGCACGCGGCGGCCGAGCGGCGGTATCGCGAACGCTACGGGTGAGTGGTCGGGCGGGCACAGCGCGAATGGGCCGGCGCGAACACGCCCCACGCACACAGAACGCCCCCGGCCGTGAGGGCCGAGGGCGTTGTCGTGGGGGTCGTTACTCGGGCGCGCCCGCGGGCGTCGGCAGCTCGATCGGAACGACGGGGCAGTCCTTCCAGAGGCGCTCCAGGCCGTAGTAGACACGTTCTTCCTCGTGGAAGACGTGGACCACGAGGTCGCCGAAGTCGAGCAGCACCCAGCGCGACTCCTGACGCCCCTCGCGGCGCAGACGCTTGTGGCCGTGCTCGAGCAGCTTGTCTTCGATCTCGTCGGCGATCGCGGCGACGTTGCGCTCATTGCGACCGGTGACGAGCAGGAAGATGTCGACGAGCGGAAGGGGCTCGGAGACGTCGAGGGCGACGATGTCGTCGCCGCTCTTGGCGTCGGCGGCGAGAGCGGCGATCTGCGCCATCTCCCGTCCGTTGGCGGTGGCGGTCATCGGAAGACTCCTGTCGTGAAGGCGAGCACGAGGGTGACGGCCACCGCCAGCGCCAGCGCGCCGGTCGTGATGATGAGGCCGATGAGGAGCTTGCTCCCCTTCTCGGGCGCCGGGGGGCGAATGATCTCGCCGGGCTGTTTGACGGTGCTGATGGCGGCACTGGCCGCGATCGGGGTGGGAGACGAGGCGGGCGGGAGCTCGCCGTCGAGAAGAACGGCATCGGCGTCGCGACCGTCGGTCGTGCCCGGGGCGTGACCGACGGAGCCGAGGCCCTCGGGTAGCTCGAACGTGCCGGTGATCATGACCTCGCCCGTCGCGGTGACGGGGCCGACCAGCGGCACGCCCGAGGGCGTCTGCGAGAGGATCAGCGCGTTCGGCGTCGACACCGCGCCGCTCGCCGAGGCGTTGCGCGCGATGAGCTGGTCGAACGAGTCGGGCAGGGTGACGTCGGGCTTGGCGCCGTCGAGCAACTCGGAACCGAGCGCCGGGTTCACCACCGACGCGCCGGGGGCGTCATCGGCCGCGGCGGGCGTCTCGGCGGTGTCGGGCGCCGACGGGCGGAAGATCGCCGGCCGCGTCGACTCGGCCTGGGGCAGAGGAGCGAACGGGGAGTTCTGACGCGGCAGGGCGGGCTCGAGGTCGGGCGTGATGACCGGCACCGCGGCAGTGCGGATCTTCTCCTGCGCGCGCGCCTGGCGGCGAGTGAGTCCCGGAACGCCGAAGTCGGCGCCATGGTCGCCGAACGGAGGCTCGAAGGCCGAGGGGCGCGCGGCGGCCGGAGTGTCTTCGCGCGCGGTGTCTTCGCGTGCGCTGTCTTCACGTGCGGTTTCGTCGGCACCGGATGCCGCGGGCGCGGGCTCGTCGGTGGACTTCGCCGCGGGGAACAACGCGGTCGGGGCCGCGTCGTCGACCGCCGGGGCCTCGGCAGCAGGTACGTCGGCAGCAGGTACGTCGGCAGCCGCGACGTCGGCAGAGGCATCGTCCACCGGGGCGTCGGACGCGGCGGCATCGTCGACGACCGGTGCACTCGACGCCGTGGTCTCGGCGGGCGCCGCCGTCTCGGCGGTGCTGTCGGTCGCGGGCGCCGAGGACTCGGCATCCGTCTCGGGCGCGATGATCGGCGTCGCGCCGGTGTGGCGGAGCTCGCGCAGCTGACGGCGGGTCAGCGCGGGGGTCTCGGGGTTCTCGGAAGTGCTCATGCATTGCTCCGGTAGAGGTGGTGCTTCGCGATGTACTGCACGACGCCGTCGGGCACGAGGTACCACACGGGGTGTCCTCGGCGCACACGGGCGCGGCAGTCTGTGGACGAGATCGACAGCGCCGGGATCTCCAGCTGGCTCACGTTTTCGGTGGGCAGGCCTTCGGTGGTGAGCACGTGTCCGGGCCGCGAGACGGCCACGAAATGCGCGAGATCCCACAGCTGCTGATGGTTTCGCCACCCCAGGATCTGCGCCACGGCGTCGGCACCGGTGATGAAGAACAGCTCGGCTCCCGGACGCTGCTCCTGCAGATCGCGCAGCGTGTCGATCGTGTAGGTGGGGCCTTCCCGATCGATGTCGACGCGGCTCACCGTGAACTGGGGGTTCGAGGCCGTCGCGATCACCGTCATGAGGTAGCGGTGCTCGCTCTCGGTGACGTCGTCCTTCTGCCACGGGCGACCCGTGGGCACGAAGACGACCTCGTCGAGGTCGAACGACTGCGCCACCTCGCTGGCCGCGACGAGGTGACCATGATGGATGGGATCGAACGTCCCACCCATGACCCCGATCCGAGGGGCGCGCGTCACCGACATACGGTGGGCCTCAGTGGCCGTGCGCCTCGGGGGTGGGCGTCCCGTGCTTCTTCGTGTAGGCGTCGGCCTTGTGCGCGTGGCGGTTGGCGACGTTGCGGTACGACAGCGTGACCAGGCTCAGCGACACGAACACGACGAACGCGACGGCGCCGAACCAGAAGGTCTGGGCCTGCACGTTGCCGCCGTGGTGGGCGCCTTCTTCTGCAGCGTGGGCGAGAAGTGAGACGAAAGTCATCTGTGCTCCGTTCGAGAGGTCTGCGCGGGGCGCGCAGCCCATTTTAGGCGGTCAGGCGCGGACCTGGCCGTCGCCGCGCCCGAGCCACTTGGTGCTCGTGAGTTCGGCGAGGCCCATGGGACCGCGGGCGTGCAGCTTCTGAGTCGATATGCCGACTTCGGCGCCGAAGCCGAACTCTCCCCCGTCGGTGAAGCGGGTGGAGGCGTTGACCATGACGACGGCCGAGTCGACCTCGGCGAGGAACCGGTCGGCCGAGGCCTGATCGGCCGTGATGATCGACTCGGTGTGGTGGGTCGAGTAACGGCGGATGTGGGCGAGGGCGTCGTCGAGGTCGTCGACGACACGCACGGCCAGGTCGAGCGTCCCGTACTCACGCGCCCAGTCGTCTTCGGTCGCGGTGACGACGCGCGCGTCGTGTGCCCGCGTGACGTCGTCGCCGTGCACGGTCACCCCGGCATCGGACAGCGATGCCAGCAGCTCGGGCAGCAGTCGATCGGCCGCGTCGCGGTGGACGAGCACTGTCTCGACGGCGTTGCACACGCTCGGCCGCTGGGTCTTGGCGTTGAGCACGATGTCGCGCGCCCAGTCGTCACGGGCCGTGGCGTCGAGGAAGACGTGGACCACGCCGGCCCCGGTCTCGATGACCGGAACGGTCGACTCGGTCACGACCGTCTCGATCAGCGACGCGCTTCCGCGTGGCACGAGCACGTCGACCAGTCCGCGCGCGTTCATGAGCGCACGCGCGCCGTCGCGGCCGAAGTCGTCGACGCTCTGCACGGCCTCGGGGCTGACGCCCTGGGCCTGCAGCGCCGCGCGCATGACCGAGACGAGGGTCGCGTTGGTGCTCTGCGCCGCGGAACCGCCGCGCAGCACGACCGCATTTCCGGAGCGCAAAGCGAGAGAGGCGATGTCGACCGTGACGTTCGGGCGCGCCTCGTAGATCGACCCGACGACCCCGAACGGTACCGCCACCTTCTCGAGGGCGAGTCCGTTGGCGAGCGTCCGGCGGTCGAGCACACGGCCGACGGGGTCGGGCAGGCCGGCGACATCGCGCACCGCCGCCGCCAGGGCTGCGACGCGTCCGGCATCGAGGCGCAGGCGGTCGAGGAGGGCGTCGCCGATGGCATCCGCTCGTCCGCGTTCGAGGTCGTCGGCGTTGGCCGCGACGATCTCGGCGGACGCCGCCTCGATCGCGTCGGCGACCGCGTTCAGCAGAGCGGTCTTACGCTCGGAATCGAGCAGACCGATCTCGCGCGCGGCGTCTTTGGCCAGACGCAAGCGCTCATCGACGGAGGCGGCGATCGTGGTCATGCGCTCAGTGTACCGGCGCGCCCACGGCGCCCACCGGGCCGGTGGCGAGGGTGACGGGGTCGGGATTCGGGGCGAACCAGGTGCCCACCGCATCGCCCGCGAGAGCGGATGAGACGAGGTCGGCGCTGGTGACGAGCACCCCGACGCCGGCGGTGGAGGCCAGCTTCGCGGCCGACGCCTTGGTCGCCGCTCCCCCGGTCCCCACGCCGTTGACGACGCCGGCGCCGAACTCGAACTGCGACAGGTCGTCGCCCCACGCCACATCGACGATCGGGCGCGCTCCGGGCTCGCTCGGCGGCAGCGTGTACAGGCACTCGATGTCGCTCAACAGCACGAGTGCGTCGGCACCGATCAGCTGCGCCACGAGAGCGGCGAGCCGGTCGTTGTCGCCGAAACGGATCTCGTGGGTCGCGACGGTGTCGTTCTCGTTGACGATGGGCAGGATGCCGAGACCCAGCAGCCGTTCCATCGCCCGGCGCGCGTTCGAACGGTGCGTGGCGTTCTCGAGGTCGCCCGCCGTGAGCAGGACCTGCCCGGCAAGCAGGCCGAAGCGGTCGAGCGAGGTCTGGTAGCGCCACATGAGCACGTTCTGACCGACGGCGGCCGCGGCCTGCTGCGTCGCCAGGTCGTTGGGTCGGCCGCCGAGGTCGAGCAACGGCAGGGCCGTCGCGATCGCCCCGGACGAGACGAGCACCACCTCGGTCCCCGCGCCGCGCGCGTGGGCGAGAGCCTCGACGATCGTGTCGATCCGGTGCGCCCCGTCGCCGCTGATCGACGACGAGCCCACCTTCACCACGACGCGGCCGGCTCCCGGGATCGCGGAGCGCGAGGTCGCGCTCACCGCTCCTCGTCCTCGGCGGACGACAGCGAGGGATCCCCGTCGGCGCCGATGCCCACGGCCCGGGCGGCACGCCGCTCGGTCTCGAGCTCGGCGCGGGCCTCGGCCTTGGCATCCATGCGCTCGTGGTACCGCTCGCGGCGCTCCGACGAGGTGCGGCGCGGGTTCTGCACGAGACGGGGGTCGGTGCCGCGGGGGGCCGTCATGAGCTCGGCCGCCGAGGTGAGCGTGGGCTCCCAGTCGAAGACGATCCCGTCGCCGGGGCCGATGACGACGGTCGCACCGGCGACCGCACCGGCGCGGAACAGGCCCTCTTCGATGCCCAGGCGCGCGAGACGGTCGGCGAGGTAGCCCACGGCCTCTTCGTTCTGGAAGTCGGTCTGCTGCACCCACTTGACCGGCTTGTCGCCGAGCACGCGGTAGACGGGACCGTAGGTGCCGCCCTCGACCTTGATCTCGAAGTCCTTGCGAGTGCCCTGCGGGCGGATGACGATGCGCTCCACGGGAGCCTCGTCGATCGACGCCAGGCGGTGCTGCTCCACCACGTCGGCCAGGGCGAAGGTGAGTTCGCGCAGGCCCGTGCGGCTGACCGTGGAGATCTCGAACACACGGAAACCGCGGGCCTCGAGGTCGGGACGCACGAAGTCGGCGAGCTCGCGGGCCTCGGGCACATCGATCTTGTTCAGCGCGATGATCTGCGGGCGCTCGAGGAGCGGGGTCTGCCCCTCGGGCACGGGGTAGGCGCCGAGCTCGGCGAGGATGACGTCGAGGTCGGTGAGCGGGTCGCGACCGGGGTCGAGCGTCGCGCAGTCGAGCACGTGCACGAGAGCCGTGCAGCGTTCGACGTGGCGGAGGAACTCCAGGCCCAGGCCCTTGCCCTCGCTCGCGCCCTCGATGAGACCCGGGACGTCGGCGATGGTGAAGCGGATGTCACCCGACTGCACGACGCCCAGGTTGGGGTGCAGCGTGGTGAAGGGGTAGTCGGCGATCTTCGGTCGCGCCGCCGAGACGGCGGCGATGAGGCTCGACTTTCCCGCCGACGGGAAGCCGACGAGGGCGATGTCGGCGACGGTCTTGAGCTCGAGGACGACGTCGCCTTCCCAGCCGGGCGTTCCGAGCAGCGCGAAGCCGGGGGCCTTGCGCTTGGGCGACGACAGCGAGGCGTTGCCGAGGCCGCCGAGACCACCGGGGGCGACGATGAAGCGCATGCCCGGGGTGAGCATGTCGACGAGCACGGTGCCGTCTGGGTCCTTCACGACCGTGCCGAGCGGCACGGGGAGCTCCTGGTCTTCGCCCATCGCGCCCGAGCGGTGGTCGCCCATGCCGAAACCACCGTTGCCGGCGGTGCGATGCGGCGAGTGGTGGTACGACAGCAGCGTGGTGACCTGGGGGTCGGCGACGAGCACGACGTCGCCGCCGCTGCCGCCGTTGCCGCCGTCGGGGCCGGCCAGAGGCTTGAACTTCTCGCGGCGCACCGAGACGCAGCCGTTGCCGCCCTTGCCCGCACGGAGGTGCAGGGTGACGCGGTCGACGAAGGTGACCATGAGTGTCCTTTCAGGACGGACCGGCGGGTGCCGGGAAGAAAAGAAGAGGGGGCGGGCTGTGTGCCCACCCCCTCTGAAGCGCTGAGCGCTCGGTATTACTCCGCTGCTGCGGTGACGATGTTGACGACCTTGCGGCCGCCCTTGGCGCCGAACTGAACCGCACCGGGGGCCAGGGCGAACAGGGTGTCGTCGCCACCGCGGCCGACGTTGGCGCCGGGGTGGAAGTGCGTGCCACGCTGGCGGACGATGATCTCGCCGGCGAGGACGACCTGACCGCCGAAGCGCTTCACGCCGAGGCGCTGTGCGTTGGAGTCACGACCGTTACGGGTGGAGCTTGCGCCCTTTTTGTGTGCCATCTCTGCGTCTCCTGGCTCTTACTTGATGCCGGTGATCTTGACGCGCGTGAGGTCCTGGCGGTGGCCCTGGCGCTTCTTGTAGCCGGTCTTGTTCTTGAACTTCTGGATCACGATCTTCGGACCGCGCTCCTCGCCGAGGACCTCGGCCGTGACCGAGACCTTCGCGAGCTTGTCGGCGTCGGTCGTGACCGCGTCGCCGTCGACGAACAGGACGGCGGGCAGCTGGATGCTCTCGCCGATCTTCGCCTTCTGGCGGTCGAGCACGACGACCGTGCCGACCTGGACCTTCTCCTGGCGGCCGCCGGCGCGCACAACTGCGTAAACCACTTCACACCTGTTTTCGTTCGGGAGCGCGGAGCTCCGGTTGTCTGATGACGTCGGGAGGGTCTGGCGACCCAAGTCTCGGTGCGATCCGGCGGGCAAAGCCCGCGGGGTCACGCTCCAGTAAGGGCGGACGCGACGCACCAAGGGTCAAGTTTAGCTCACCGGGCGGCATCCGGCAAAAGCATTCGGCCCGCGTGTCGACCTAGGATCGCGGGATGGTGATTCTGATCGACGATCCGCAGTGGCCCGCGCACGGACGACTGTGGGCGCACCTGGTCAGCGACAGCGACCTCGACGAACTGCACGCCTTCGCCGCCGCGGCCGGAATCCCCCGCCGCGCGTTCGATCTCGACCACTACGACGTCCCCGATGAGCGGCACGCCGACCTGGTCGCCGCCGGAGCCCAGCACGTCGGCGGCAAAGAGCTCGTTCGACGCCTGCGGGCCTCGGGCCTGCGGATCACGGCGCGCGAACGCCGCTGACACGCGTGTGGGGCCGCGACCCGTCGCCCGACCGAAGTCGGGAACGATGGGTCGCGGCCCCACACGCACGAGGGAGCGGACTCAGGCCTCGCTGGAGGGCTGGGCGTTGACGGGGGTGCCGGTGAGCGCCGCGGTCGTCACACGGCGCCGTGAGCGGCCCTGTCCGGGCGCCTTGGGCTCGGGGAGGGCCTCGAGCACCGACTCGAGAAGGGCGTCCTTCTCGGTACGGGGCGCCTTGGGCTCGCGCTTCTTGCGCGGACGCTTCTCGCGGACCGGTGCGGGTGCCTCGGCCTGGGCCTCGACGACGGCCTCCACCGACGCGACCACGGCCGCCTCGACCACGGCGGGGTCATCGAGGGTCGGCTTCACGGTGGATGCCGCGATCTGAGCGAGAGCGGACTTCACGCCCTCGGTGATCACGTGGGTGCCGCCGGTCGGCGCCGCTCCCCCGTTGCCGGTGGAGGAGGCTCCGGCCGACGCGCCACCGCCGTGTGCGGCGTGGCCGTTCGATCCGTTGCCGTTCGCGGGAGTGTTGCCCCCGCGACCGCGGCGGTTCGACGAGCCGGTGTTGCCGCCGCCGTTGCTGCTGCCGTTCCCGGCCGGGCGGTGCTTGACGACGGGGTCGTGGTGCACGACCACGCCGCGACCGGCGCACACGTCGCACGCCTCGCTGAAGGTCTCGAGCAGGCCGAGTCCGAGCTTCTTGCGGGTCATCTGCACGAGGCCGAGCGAGGTGACTTCGGCGACCTGGTGCTTCGTGCGGTCGCGGCTGAGGCATTCGATCAGGCGACGCAGCACGAGATCGCGGTTGGATTCGAGCACCATGTCGATGAAGTCGACGACGATGATGCCGCCGATGTCGCGCAGGCGTAGCTGGCGCACGATCTCTTCGGCCGCCTCGAGGTTGTTCTTGGTGACGGTCTCTTCGAGGTTGCCGCCCGAGCCGACGAACTTGCCGGTGTTGACGTCGACGACCGTCATGGCCTCGGTGCGGTCGATCACGAGCGAGCCGCCCGAGGGCAGCCAGACCTTGCGGTCGAGGGCCTTCTCGATCTGCTCGGTGACGCGGAACGCGTCGAACGGGTCCTGCTCGCCCTCGTACTTCTCGACGCGCTCGAGCAGGTCGGGGGCCACGCCCTGGAGGTAGCTCGAGATGGTCTGCAGCGCCTCGTCGCCCTGGATGAGCATGCGCGTGAAGTCCTCGTTGAAGACGTCGCGCACGATCTTGACCAGCAGGTCGGGCTCGGAGTGCAGCAGAGCGGGGGCCTGGATGGTCTTGATCTGGCTCGAGACGTGCTCCCACTGCGAGGTGAGGCGCTGCACGTCGAGGGTGAGCTGCTCTTCGGTGGCGCCTTCGGCGGCCGTGCGGACGATGACGCCCGACGATTCGGGGAGCACCTCCTTGAGGATCTTCTTCAGGCGCGCGCGCTCGGTGTCGGGGAGCTTGCGCGAGATGCCGTTCATCGTGCCGTTGGGCACGTAGACGAGGTAACGGCCGGGCAGCGAGATCTGGCTCGTCAGGCGGGCGCCCTTGTGTCCCACGGGGTCTTTGGTGACCTGCACCAGGACGCGGTCGCCCGACTTGAGCGCGAGCTCGATGCGACGCGGCTGGTTGTTGGTCTCGACGCCGTCCCAATCGACTTCACCGGAGTACAGCACGGCGTTGCGGCCGCGGCCGATGTCGACGAACGCCGCCTCCATGCTGGGAAGCACGTTCTGCACACGACCCAGGTAGACGTTGCCGATGAGCGAGGCGTCCTGGTTGCGGGCGACGTAGTGCTCGACGAGCACGTTGTCTTCGAGCACGGCGATCTGGATGCGGCCGGCCTTGGACCGCACGACCATCACGCGGTCGACGGCCTCGCGACGGGCGAGGAACTCGGCCTCGGTGACGACGGGGCGGCGACGGCCGGCCTCGCGGCCATCGCGGCGACGCTGCTTCTTCGCCTCGAGGCGCGTGGAGCCCTTGATGCGCTGCGGCTCGGTGATGAGCTCGACCGCGCGCTGTCGCACCGGGGCTGCGGGGGCCTCGTGCTGCTCGGCGGGGGCGACGTCGACACCGCCGCGTCGGCGGTTGCGGCGACGGGCGTTGGCGGAGCCGCGCTCGAGGGGGCCGTCGTCGTCGCGGTCGTCGCGCTCGTCACGGTCGTCGCGGTCATCGACGTCGTCGCGCACCGGGAAGGCCGGCAGCGCGGGGGCGTAGAAGTGCAGCGCCGTCGACACGGCCGAGACGAAGACCTCGGGCAGCAGTCCGAGCGAGACGGCCGTGGGACGCGCGGGAGCCTCGGACTCGGTGGCGGCCTCGGGCTGTGCGGAGACCTCCGGCTGAGCGGGAGCCTCGGGCTGAGCGGCGACCTCGGGCTGAGCCGGAGCCTCCGGCTCAGCGACGTCGGGGGCGGCGACCTCGGCAGCGGATGCCGTGGCGTCGGCGCCCTGGTCCGCCGCGGACGCGTCGGCGACAGGCTCCTCGACGCTCGCGACGTTCGCTTCGGCAACGTCGTCACCAGCAGCGTCGTCACCGGCAGCGGCCTGAGCCGGTGCGTCGTCGGATCCCTCGTCGAGCACGGCGGGGGGTGCCACATCGTCGGCGGCGGCCTGCTCGGCATCCTGCACCGCGGCCTCTTCGTCGTCGACGGGGGGCACGAATCCCGCGGCGGCCTCCGTCTCGGACGCGAGGGTCTCGAATTGCGGAGCCTCGGTCTCGGGCGTCACCTGGTCAGCGGGGGTCTGATCGTCGGTCTTGTCGGCCATATCGGGGATACTCCCTAGCGGGCGACACCGCGCGTCACCCGGCGAAATCTCATGCGGCGCCGCACCCGGCGGGGCCGCGAACTCACTCGGTCTGCAGCAGGCCTGTGGCGCTTGCTGCGATGGGCGGTCATCGCCCGAAGTCTTCTGGGTGATGTTCCTGCGGCGCGGCCGCGGTCACATCAGCTTTCATTATCGCACGGACCACGCGTTTCGCCCGCAGAAGGTCGACGACGAGCCGTCTTCAGCCGGCGGAGAAGTCAGCGGTGGCAGAATCGCGGCATGAGCGAAACCGTCACGACCCGTCGTCCGATCGTCACGGCGGTCTGGCTCATCTTCGCCGGGATCGTCGGCTGGTGGGCAGCGTTCTCGCTGACGATGGAGCGGTTCCACCAGCTCATGGATCCCACGGCCGCCGCGTCGTGCGACTTCAGCGTCCTCGTGCAGTGCTCGGCCAATCTGCAGTCGTCGCAGGGAAGCGTGTTCGGCTTCCCCAACCCGATCATCGGACTGTCGGCGTGGATCGCTCCCATCGTGGTCGGGGTCGCGCTGCTGGCCGGCGCCCGATTCGCACGCTGGTTCTGGGCCCTCTTCTGGCTGGGCTTCGCTCTGGCCCTGACCTTCGTCATCTGGCTGATCGCGCAGAGCCTGTTCGTTCTGGCCACTCTCTGCCCGTGGTGCATGGTGACGTGGTCGGTCGTCATCCCCTCGTTCTTCGTCGTGACCCTGCACGTTCTGCGCGAGGGCGTCCTTCCGGGCGCGCGGGTGCGCGAGGTCGCCGACCGTCTCATGGTGTGGGTGCCGTTGATGAGCATCGTGGCCTTCGCCGTCATCGCGGTGATCGCGCAGCTGCGGCTCGACGTGCTCGCGCAGCTGTGAGGTCACGGCGGCCCTGACCCACCGGCCCGGCGATGGGCATCCGAGTCGCGCGGCTCGCCTCGCGGGCCCTATCCTCCAGGAATGGATGTGATGAACCCGCTGGTGCCGGCCGCCTACGACGTCGTGTGGGCGGTCGTCGCACTGGTCGCGTTCGCTCTCGCCGTCTGGGCGATCGTCGGCCTGTCCCGTGGAGCGGCCCGGCTGTCGTCCCTGACGGTGGTGCTGTGGGCCGTGGTCATTCTGCTCGTGCCCGTCCTGGGACCGGTGGCCTGGCTCGCCGCCGGTCGTCGTGCGGGGCGCGGGATCGCGCGCAGCTGACAAACGCGCCGCCGCGCGGATCCGATTCGACAGGCCGTGCGGCCACGCGGGCCGATCAAACGACGATGGCCGCCACCCCCTCGGGGGCGGCGGCCATCTCGGCATCCGGGATCAGGCGAACCAGATCGCCAGTTCGCGTTCGGCGGACTCGGTGCTGTCGCTGCCGTGCACGAGGTTCTGCTGCACCTTGAGGCCCCAGTCGCGACCGAAGTCGCCGCGGATGGTGCCGGGGGCGGCCGTGGTCGGGTCGGTGGTGCCGGCCAGCGAGCGGAAGCCCTCGATCACGCGGTTCCCGGCGAGGCGGATCGCGACCGACGGGCCCGAGAGCATGAACTCCAGCAGCGGCTCGTAGAAGGGCTTGCCCTCGTGCTCGGCGTAGTGCTGGGCGAGGCGCTCACGATCGGGCTCGACGAGGCGGATGTCGACGAGCGCGTAGCCCTTCGCCTCGATGCGGGCGAGGATGGCGCCGGTCAGTCCGCGGGCGACGCCGTCGGGCTTGACCAGGACGAGGGTCTCTTCGGTAGCCATGGGTCATTCTCCGTTCGAGAGGTCGGGATGAGCGGCGCGTCGGGCGTTCTGCCGGTCCAGTGCCGCTCCCTTGATGGTGGCATACGCCCACATGCCGCCGAAAATGAGGGCGACCACCGCGAGGGCGGGAACGAGGAATCCGCCGAGCAGCAGCAGGATCTGCAGGGCCCAGCCGACGACGATCGCCGCGCGATGCTGCAGCAGCCCCGCCACGGCGACCATGGCGACCGCCATGACGACGCCGCCGACGATGCCCCACCAGGGTTCGATGCCGAAGGGCAGCACCTTCAGGCCGTAGACGACCAGGCCGCCGAGGAACACCACGATCGATTCGAAGCCGAGCACGACGGCGCCGAGCGACTCGAGCGCACCGCGCTGACGCCGCACGCGCGGGGTCCGTGGGGCGCGCGGGCTCACTCCTGCCACCCCGACTTCCAGTCCTCGAGCTCCGACAACCGCAGCGCCTCGCCCGCGAGCACGACGGAACCGGCGATGATGACCGCGCGCCGGTCGGATTCCGCGGCCCACGCGCGCGCCGCGTCGGCGGCGTCTTCGAGCGTCGGGTGCACGGTGACGGGCAGGTCGGCCGCCTCGGCGACGTCGGCGATCACGTCGGGGTCGCTGGCGCGGTCGCTCGCGGGGGCCGTGGCGAACACGCGCGCGACGGCGGGCACGAGCGCCGACATGATGCCCCGGGCGTCTTTGCCGTCCAGGATGCCGACGACGGCACCCCACTCGTCGATGTCGAACGCCTCGTCGAGGGCGGCGACGAGCGCGCGGGCGCCGTGCGGGTTGTGCGCCGCGTCGACGAAGACGGTCGGCGCCGTCCCGACGAGCTGAAGGCGCCCGGGCGAGGTGGCGTTCGCGAGGCCGTCGGCCACGACCTCGGCGGCCAGGGGCTGCGTGCCCCCGCCGATGAGCGACTCCACGGCCGCGACCGCCAGGGCGGCGTTGGTGCCCTGGTGCGCGCCGTACAGCGGCAGGTACAGCTCGGGGTACGACCCCGCGACCCCGCGGATCGTCAGCATCTGCCCGCCGACGGCCAGCGCCTGGGCCTCGAGCGCGAAGCCGTCGCCGGCCACCGACACGGTCGCGCCCTCCTTCTCGGCGCGTGCGCGGATGACGCGGAGCGCCGCGTCGGGCTGCGCGGCCGAGACGACGGCGGCGCCGGGCTTGATGATGCCCGCCTTGACCGTCGCGATCTCGGTGATCGTGGAGCCCAGGCGGTCGGTGTGATCGATGTCGATGGGCGTGAAGACCGCGACGTCGCCGTCGGCGGTGTTGGTGGAGTCCCACTCCCCGCCCATGCCGACCTCGAGCACCAGCACGTCGATCGGCGCGTCGGCGCAGACCACGAAGGCCAGCACCGTCAGCAGCTCGAAGAACGTCAGCGGCGCATCGTCGTCGGCGGTGAGCTCGGCGTCGACCATGTCGACGAACGGCGTGATCTCGTCCCACGCGTCGGCGATCGCGGCATCCGCCACCGGTTCGCCGTCGATGAGGATCCGCTCGGTGAAGCGCTCGAGGTGCGGGCTCGTGAACAGGCCCGTACGCAGTCCCAGGCCGCGCAACAGGCTCTCGATCATGCGGCTGGTCGAGGTCTTGCCGTTCGTGCCCGTGACGTGGATGACGCGGTAGGTGCGCTGCGGGTCGGCGAGCAGCTCGAGCACTCGGCGTGTGCGCTCGACGCGCGGCTGCACCCACTGCTCCCCCTGGCGTTCCAGCAGGGCGCTGTAGACGGCGTCTGCTCGGGTGCGGTCGCTCATGCGGTGGCTCCGATCCGCGCGACGGCGACCGTGACGGCACCGACGTTCGCGTAGGTTCTCGCGGCGATCTGGGTCTCGTACGCGGCGGGGGCGATGGCCCCGCGTTCGATGAGCCTTCCCTCGGGGCCGGCGAGCACGACGGCTTCGGCGAGGGTCTCGGATGCCACGCCGGCGACGTCGAACGCCTGGGCGACCGCCCGCGCGTCGGCGTCGTCGACGAAGGTGAGCGAGAGGAAGATCCGGTCGCTCACGTCGAAGCCGGCGGCCTTGCGGGTGTCCTGGATGCCGCGGATCATGTCGCGCGCCAGGCCCTCGGCTTCGAGCTCGGGGGTGGTGACGGTGTCGAGCAGCACGAAGCCGCCCGTCGCCAGCACGGCGAGAGCTTCGCCCTCGGGGCGACCCGCGGTCTCGACCACGAGGTCGTACTCGGCGGGCTCCAGCGCGATGCCGCCGGCGACGACCCGTCCGTCGACCTCGTTCCAGTCGCCCTCGCGGGCGGCCTTGATCGCCTGCTGCACTTGCTTGCCCAGGCGGGGACCCGCCGCGCGGGCGTTGACCGACAGGCGGTGCGTGATGCCGTACTCGGCGGCGGTGCCGGCCTGCAGGGTGACCTGCTCGACGTTCTTCACGTTGAGCTCCTCGCGCAGGATGTCGTCGAACTGCGCCAAGCCGGTGGCACCCGGAGTCACCACCGTCAGGCGCGGCAGCGGCAGGCGCACGCGCTTGCCCTCGCGCTTGCGGAGCGCGTTGGCGACGCTCGAGACGTCGCGGACGGTGTCCATCGCCGTGCGGATGTCGGCCGCGGCGGGGAACGCGTCGGCGTCGGGCCAGTCGGTCAGGTGCACGCTGCGCCCACCCGTCAGGCCCTGCCACACGCGCTCGGTCACCAGCGGCAGCAACGGGGCGGCGACGCGGGTGAGCGTTTCGAGCACCGTGTAGAGCGTGTCGAACGCTTCACGGCTGGTCGGGTCGTCGGTCACGCCCACCCAGAAACGGTCGCGCGAGCGGCGGATGTACCAGTTGGTCAGCACCTCGGCGAAGTCGCGCAGACGCTCGGCCGCGGTCGTGGAGTCGAGCCCCTCGAGGTCGGCGGCGACGCCCTTCACCAGGTCACCGGTGAGCGCGAGGATGTAGCGGTCGAGCACGTCGGTGGAGTCGGTGCGCCACTCGGCCGTGTAGCCCTCCCCCGACGCGTTGGCGTACGTGGCGAAGAAGTACCACGCGTTCCACATCGGCAGCAGGAACTCGCGCACCCCCGAGCGGATGCCCTCCTCGGTCACGACGAGGTTGCCGCCGCGCAGCACGCTCGACGACATGAGGAACCACCGCATGGCGTCCGAGCCGTCGCGGTCGAAGACCTCGCGCACGTCGGGGTAGTTGCGCAGCGACTTCGACATCTTCTGCCCGTCGTTGCCCAGCACGATGCCGTGGCACGACACGCCCGTGAAGGCCGGGCGGTCGAAGAGCGCGGTCGAGAGCACGTGCATGACGTAGAACCAGCCGCGCGTCTGCCCGATGTACTCGACGATGAAGTCGGCGGGGGCGTGCTCGTCGAACCACTCGTGGTTCTCGAACGGGTAGTGCACCTGCGCGAACGGCATGGAGCCCGAGTCGAACCAGACGTCGAGCACGTCTTCGATGCGGCGCATCGTCGAGCGTCCCGTCGGGTCGTCGGGGTTCGGACGCGTGAGGTCGTCGATGTAGGGGCGGTGCAGGTCGACCTCGCCGTCGCCGTTCACCGGCAGGCGGCCGAAGTCGGCCTCGATGTCGGCGAGAGAGCCGTACACGTCGACGCGCGGGTAGTTCGCGTCGTCGCTCTTCCACACCGGGATCGGCGAGCCCCAGTAGCGGTTGCGGCTGATCGACCAGTCGCGTGCGCCCTCGAGCCACTTGCCGAACTGACCTTCCTTGACGTTCTCGGGCACCCAGGTGATCTGCTGGTTGTTCGCCAGCAGGTCGTCCTTGATCTCGGTCACCCGCACGAACCAGCTCGACACGGCCTTGTAGATCAGGGGGTTCCGGCAGCGCCAGCAGTGCGGGTACGAGTGCTCGTACGACGCCTCGCGCAGCAGACGGCCCTGCTGCGTGAGCAGGCGGATGAGGGGCCGGTTGGCCTCCATCCACAGCTCGCCGGCCACGTCGGTCACGGCCGAGAGGAACCGGCCGCCGTCGTCGAGCGAGATGATCGTCGGCAGGCCCGCGGCGTCGGCGAGGCGCTTGTCGTCCTCACCGTACGCGGGCGCCTGGTGCACGATGCCCGTGCCGTCGCTGACGGTGACGTAGTCGTCGACGAGGATCTTCCAGGCGTTGCCGGTCCCCCACGTCTCGGCGTCGGCGTAGTAGTCGAAGAGGCGGTCGTACGACACGCCCTCGAGCTCGGCGCCGGTGAGCGTGGTCTGCACGGCCTGGCGGGCGGCATCCGGGGTCTCGTACCCCAGGTCCTTCGCGTAGCCCGGCAGCAGGTCTTCGGCGAGCAGATAGCGGTGGGCGGTGGCCTCGATCGCTTCGTCGGGGGTGCCGTCGGGGGCGCGGTGCACGTCGGCGGCACCGTGGGGACCGCCCTCGATGACCGCGTACCGGATGCCGGGACCCACCGCGAGAGCGAGGTTCGTCGGCAGGGTCCACGGCGTCGTCGTCCACGCCAGCGCCCGCACGCCGGTGAGCCCGAGCGCCTCGGCCTTTGCACCGACGAGCGGGAAGGTCACGGTGACCGAGGGGTCCTGGCGCATCTTGTAGACGTCGTCGTCCATGCGCAGCTCGTGCGTCGACAGGGGGGTCTCATCGCGCCAGCAGTACGGCAGCACGCGGTAGCCCTCGTACGCGAGGCCCTTGTCGTGGAGCGTCTTGAAGGCCCAGAGCACGCTCTCCATGTAGGTCGTGTCGAGCGTCTTGTACCCGCGGTCGAAGTCGACCCAGCGGGCCTGGCGGGTGACGTAGTCCTGCCAGTCGCGCGTGTACTCCAGCACCGACTCGCGGGCCTTGGCGTTGAAGGTCGCAACGCCCATGCGCTCGATCTCGTCCTTCTCGGTGATCCCGAGCTGCTTCATGGCCTCGAGCTCGGCCGGGAGACCGTGGGTGTCCCACCCGAAGACGCGGTCGACCTTCTTGCCGCGCATGGTCTGGAAGCGCGGGAACACGTCTTTGGCGTACCCGGTGAGCAGGTGCCCGTAGTGCGGCAGGCCGTTGGCGAAGGGAGGGCCGTCGTAGAACACCCACTCCTCGCCGCCGTCGCGGTTCGCGATCGACGCGCGGAAGGTGTCGTCGGCCTCCCAGAACGCGAGGGTGTCGTTCTCGATCGCCGGGAAGCGAGGGCTCGGGACGACGGATGCCGCGGACGCCGGGGTGGTGGCATCCGGGCTCGCGGACGCGTCGGCGGCGGGGCCGAAGGATGAGGGGCGTGGGTAGGTCATGTCACTCCGCGGGTCGAGGTTCACTCGCCGGGACGACCCTTGCGGACCGCGGTACCACCCTGCGTTGCGCCCTCTCGCGAGGACGCCTCTCTCACTGCGGCGATGACGGGCCTGCCCCGCTCGGTTCTACCGCGGGCCGTGACCCGTTTCTTCCGAGAGCTCCCCGGTGATGGCCGGATCGGTGCTGATGCGCCCAGTCTACGCGCTCGGGCTGTTGTGCGGTGCGGTGGGGTGCGGCGGGGTGCGGCGGGGCTTGAGGTTGCGTCGCGGGGGGTGGTGCGGGCGTGGGGCGGCGGTTGCGGGCGTGGGGCAGCAAGGGCGTTGAGTGTCCGAGACACGCCGCGTGTGGCGGTGCGGGTGCGGTGTGTCCTGGACACTCAACGGGGCTGCGCCCGCGCGGTCGGCACCCGGTGCCGCCGGACGGGCGGGCTCGGGCCGGGCGCGGGCCCGGGGGCGGTCGCGCGACCGGGTCGGCAGAGGCGTTGAGTGTCCAAGACACGCCGCGTGTGGCGGTGCAGTTGCGGCGTGTCCTGGACACTCAACGGGGTTGCGTCGCGCGCGGGCTGACGGCCCGTGCCGCTGCCTGCAGTCGCGCGCGGGGTCCCGGCGACCGCACGCGGGGGCCGACAGAGGCGTTGAGTGTCCAAGACACGCCGCATGGAGCGGTGCGGGCACGGCGTGTCCTGGACACTCAACGGGGCTGCGCCCGTGCGGTCGGCCGCCCGCTGCCGACGGCCGGCAGTCGCGCAGTCGCGCGTGCGGGCGGGCGCGCGCAGCTCACCCGGCGGTGGACGGGCCGGGACCCACGCCCGCCGCGGCGAGCAACTCCCTCGTGAACGGATGCCGGGGATCGGCGAAGACGCACGACACCGTGCCCGAGTCCACAACGCGGCCGTCCTTCATCACGATGACGTCGTCGGCGATCGAGGCCACGACGTCGAGATCGTGAGTGATGAACACCATCGCGAGGTCGCGCTCGCGCTGGAGGGCGAGCAACCGTTCGAGGATCCGCTCGCGCACCGTCGCGTCGAGCGCCGACACCGGCTCGTCGAGCACGAGCAGGTCGGGGTCGGCGGCGAGGGCGCGAGCGATCGCGACGCGCTGGCGCTGACCACCCGACAGCTGGGCCGGAAGCCGTCGGCCGAACGCCGAGCCGAGCCCCACCTCGTCGAGCAGGTCGCCGACCGCGGCCCGACGGCCGGCCCGCGGCACACCCGCGGCGGCGACCGCCTCGCCGAGCGTGCGTCCGACGCTCCAACGCGGGTCGAGGGCGCCCCAGGGGTTCTGCTGTACGAGCTGCACGCGACGACGGGCGGCGCCCCTGGCCGCGCGGGGCGACCACGGGCGGCCGTCGAAGGTCAGGGTCCCGGCATCCGGTTCGGTGACGCCGACGATCATGCGCGCGAGCGTCGTCTTGCCCGAGCCCGACTCCCCGACGACGGCGAGCGTGCGACCGCGCCGCACGGCGAACGAGACGTCGTCGACCGCCGCGCGGTCGCCGAACCGCTTCGTCAGAGAGGTGCCCGAGGCCAGCGGAGCGTCGGTGCGGGGGGCGCGATGCAGCGGCGGATGCCGGGTGGCATCGACCAGCGCCCGGGTGTGGGGGTCTCGGGGCGCGGCCATCACCTCGGCCGTGGTCCCCGTCTCGATCGCGCGTCCGTCGTGCAGCACGATCACCCGGTCGGCCACGCGGCGGACGGCAGCCAGGTCGTGGCTGATGAACACCACGGCCACGCCGCTGTCGGCGATCGCGCGCACCTGATCGAGCACGCGCGCCTGCACGGTGGCATCCAGTGCCGTCGTGGGCTCGTCGGCGACCAGGATGCCGGGACCCGCCGCCAACGCCGAGGCGAGCAGCGCGCGTTGGCGCAGGCCGCCCGACAGCTCGTGCGGGTACTGCCGCACGCGACGCTCGGGCTCGGGCAGGGCCACGCGTTCCAGCACCGCGCGCACCCGATCGCGCAGGGCGTCGCCGCGCACGGCGGGTTCGTGGATGCGCAGGGGCTCGGCAACCTCGGCGCCGATCCGGCGCAAGGGGTCGAGCGAGACCAGGGCGTCCTGCGACACGAGGGCGATGCGTCGCCCCCGGAGCCTGCGCCAGGCCCGCTCGCCGAGGGCGCGCGCGTCGACGCCGTCGATGCGCAGGGCGTCGGCGCTCCACGACAGCGTGCGCGGCAACAGTCCGAGCAGTGCGCGGGCGCTCAGCGACTTGCCCGTGCCCGATTCCCCCACGATCGCGACGCACTCCCCCGGCGCGACGTCGAGGTCGAGTCCGCGGACGAGCTCAGTGTCACCGTCGGCGATGCGGAGCCCGCGCACGTGCACGCCGCCCGCGGCGCCCCCGCCCGCGCTGCCCACGCTCGCCCCGCTCCCGCCGCCCGCGCCGCTCCCGCCCGCGCCGCCCCCGCCCGCCGCCCTCACGCCCCGCCCCTCTCGCCCGCTCATACGCCGCGCTCCTCGGCCCGCGCCCGCAGGATACGACCGACGACGCTCACGCTGACCACCGTCGCGGTGATCGCGAGGCCCGGGAACACGGCGACCCAGGGCGCCTGCAGCAGCAGGTTGCGCCCGGCCGAGAGCATGAGCCCCCACTCCGGTGTCGGTTCGGTCGGTCCGAGGCCCAGGAAGCTCAAGCCGGCGGCGGCGAGGATGCTCGTGCCGATGCCGATGGTGCCCAGCACGCTCACCGCGCCCAGCACTCCCGGCAGCACGTGCCGCACGTGCACGGTGACTGCCGGAACCCCCACGATGCGCGCCGCTTCGACGTGCTCGGCGGCGGCCGAGGTGCGCGTCTGCGCACGCGCCAGGCGCACGTACACGGGGACGGCGGCGATCGTGACGGCCACCGCGACGTTGACCGGGCCGGGACCGAGAACGGCGACGACCAGCAGTGCGACGAGGAACTCGGGGAACGCCAGCAGCACGTCGACGACGCGCATCGCCGCGGCGTCGACCAGGCGCGGTGCCATCGCCGACAGCGACCCGACGATCACGCCCACGACCAGCGCGAGCCCCGTCGCGAGCAGTCCGATGCCCACCGAGCGTCCCGCGCCGAAGACCACGCGCGAGTAGACGTCGCGTCCGCTCTGGTCGGTGCCGAACCAGTGGGCGCTGCTCGGCGGCTGGAGCGCCGCCCGCACGTCGGTCAGCAGCGGGTCGTGGGTGGCCAGCAGCCCCGGCGCGAAGGCGGCGAGGGCGACGACGGCGAGAACGGCGCCCGCCGTGCTCAGCGCGACGACGCGGCCCCTCACCCCGGCACCCCCACCCGGGCGCGCAGGGCGGCGTCGGCCCGCCGCAGCCTCGGGTCGAGCACGGGCACGACGAGGTCGACCACCGTGTTCACGACGACGAAGACGAGGGCGCTCAGCAGGATGACTCCCGTGATGACGGGCAGGTCGCGATCGGTGATCGCGGTGAGGGTCACGCGGCCGATTCCAGGACGCGCGAACACCGTCTCGACCAGCACCGCACCCCCCAGCAGCGAGCCGACGAGGTAGGCCGCGAGCGTCACGCCGCCGACGCTCGCGTGGCGCAGGGTGTGGTGCACGCTCTCGCGCAGCGGCGTCGCCCCGCGGGCACGGACGGTGGTGAGGAACGGTTCCCGTTCGGCCGACTCCACGCCGTCACGCAGCACCTGCGACAGCAGCGCGGCGACCGGCAGAGCGAGGGTCACCGCGGGCAGCACGAGGGCCGCGGCATCCCTCGCGCCCGACACGGGGAACCACCCCAGCTGGAAGGAGAAGACCGACAGCAGCACGAGTCCCGTCCAGAACACCGGCGAGGAGAGCACGACGAGTTCGATCCCGGATGCCAGTGCGCGGCCCGTCCGCCCGCGCACGAGCAGGGCGCTGGCCAGGGCCAGCAGCACCGCGATCACGAGTGCGAGGGCGGAGAGCTGCAGCGTGGGTCCGAGCTGACGCCCGATCACCTCGGTCACGGGCTGGCGCAACTGGTACGACTCCCCCAGGTCGCCGCGCAGCAGCCGGCCGAGGAAAGCGCCGTACTGCTCGAAGACCGGGCGGTCGAGGCCCAGCTCGCGGCGGATCCCGTCTTTCACCGCGTCGCTCACCTGCGCCTGCGGGCCGAGCATGACGTCGACCGGATCGCCGGGGATGATGCGGAACGCCACGAACGCCAGCGTCGCCGCCCCCCACAGCACCACGACGACGGATGCCACGATCCCGCCGATGCGCCTCAGCAGGGCGCGCGAGCGAGATCGTGGCATTCCGGGTCCGAGTCTCAGCCGACGGCGGCCGTGGCGAACAGCGGCCGACCGTAGAGGTCGAACGTCAGGCCGGTCACGTCGGGACGGACGGCGCTGATGAGCGCGGGGCTGTACAGGGGCACGATCGCGGCGTGCTGAGCGTTCCACTGCTGCACCTGGGCGTAGATCTCGGCGCGCGCGGTGGGGTCGGTGGTCGACGCGCCCTCGGCGAGCAGCGCGTCGACGGTGGGGTCGCTCACCTGCGAGGCGTTCTGGAAGCCGTCGGTGGCGAGGTGGCTGCGCAGCAGATCGGCGTCGACGCCCGAGAAGCCCCAGTCGGTGACGTCGTAGGTCTTCGGGCCGTACTGCTCGTTGTACGCACCGGGCTCCAGCACCTCGCGCTGCAGGTCGAATCCGACCGCCTTGAGGTCGCTCTGCACGGCGTTGGCGAGTGCGGCGCGGTCGTCGGGCACGGGGGTCCAGGCGATCCAGCGGGCCGTGAGGCGCTGGCCGTCCTTGGTGCGGATGCCATCGGCATCCCGTCCGGTCCATCCGGCCTCATCGAGCAGGGCGCCGGCGGCGGCCGCGTCGAAGGGCCACGAGTTCTCGAGGCTCGCGTCGTAGCCGGGAGTCGTGGAGCCGAGGATGCTCCAGGCGCGCGGGTACTGGCCGAAGAAGATCTCCTGCACGGCGGTGTCGACGTCGATGGCCCGCGTGAAGGCCTGGCGCACCTTCTCGTCGGCGAAGACGCCGTATTTCTCGTTGAGGAACAGCGAGTAGGGCAGGCCGGGGTACTCGATCGACTCCACGGTGTCATCGGCGGGGACCTGGC
The DNA here is from genome assembly GCF_014839445.1 of Microbacterium sp. CFBP 13617. Taxonomy (NCBI): domain Bacteria; kingdom Bacillati; phylum Actinomycetota; class Actinomycetes; order Micrococcales; family Microbacteriaceae; genus Microbacterium; species Microbacterium sp. CFBP 13617. Next base: position 437,704 of record NZ_JACYNW010000002.1, read on the forward strand.
TGACGAGGTTCGGGGGCAGGTTGGTCACGACGTCGGCCTGGCCGCTCGACAGTGCGCCGACGCGCACCGAGGCCTCGGGCAGGATGTCGACGCGCAGGGTCTGGAAAGCGGGCTTGCCGCCCCCGTCGGGTCCCCACGTGTAGTCGTCGTTGCGGGTGTACACGATGTCCTGGTCGGGCGTGTACTCGGTCAGCTCGAACGGGCCGGTGCCCACCGTGACGCCGGGGCCGCCGGCCTTGAGCTGGTCGGCCTTCGTCTCGAGCACGGCCGGGGAGTAGAACCCGAGCAGCGCCGTGCTCGCGGCCTGCAGGAACGGGGCGTAGGGCTGCGAGAAACGCACGCGCACCGTGTGCTCGTCGACCACGTCGGTGCCGGCGTACAGGTCGCCGCCGAGCATGGATGCCGCCTGCGCCGACGCCGTGTCGGGATCGACGATGCGGTCGAAGTTCGCCTTCACGGCCGCCGCGTCGAAGGGCGTGCCGTCGTGGAAGGTGACGTCGGTGCGGAGGCGGAAGAGGTAGCTCGCGCCGCCGTCTTCGACGTCCCACGACTCGGCGAGCCACGGCGAGAACGAACCGTCGGCCTCTTGGAACACGAGCGAGTCGAGCACCGCGCGCTGCACCATGGCCGACACGTCGAGCTGGCTCGTCTGCGGGTCCATGTGCCCGGCCGAGAGGTTCGCGCCCTCGATCGCCCAGACGATCTCGCCGTCGCCCGAGGCGCCCGGGTCGGAGCCGGAGCACGCCGACAGGGAAAGGGCGGCGACCGCGGCGACGGCGACCGCCGACAGCACGCGACGGGAGAGCGAAGAAGGCATGGACGAACCTCAGAGTTTTCGATGGGGAGGTTTCAGACTACCCGGGTTCCTGGACGCGGTGCGGAAACCTCGACGCCGTGGGCCGTTGTGCACCTCGGCATCCACCCCGCCCCACGGACTTTGCGCACATCGCCGAGCACGCGCCCGCCGGCGCCACGCGCGCACGGCGACCCCGGTATCCTGGAGGCCACCCCCTTCAGGCACGCTCACACAGTGCCGCCCATATCGCTCGAGGAGTACTCCCATGGCCACGATTCCCGACAAGCCCGCCCTGGAAGGCCTCGAGCAGAAGTGGGACGCCGCGTGGAAAGAACGCGGCACGTACGTCTTTGACCGCCTGCGCGCCGCCGAGAGCGGCCGGCAGGGCGTCTACTCGGTCGACACCCCGCCGCCGACGGCATCCGGGAGCCTGCACATCGGCCACGTGTTCTCGTTCACGCACACCGACGTGAAGGTGCGCTTCGAGCGCATGCGCGGCAAGACCGTGTTCTACCCGATGGGCTGGGACGACAACGGCCTGCCCACCGAGCGCCGTGTGCAGAACTACTACGGCGTGCGCTGCGACCCCTCGCTCCCCTACGACGCCGACTTCACCCCGCCGTTCGCCGGCGGCGACAACAAGAGCAGCAAGGCCGCCGACCAGGTGCCGATCAGCCGCCGCAACTTCATCGAACTCTGCGAGCAGCTCACGATCGAGGATGAGAAGCAGTTCGAGGAGCTCTTCCGCGAGCTGGGGCTCAGCGTCGACTGGACGCAGACCTACCGCACCATCTCCGACGACTCGATCCGCACGAGCCAGCTGGCGTTCCTGCGCAACATCGAGCGCGGCGAGGCGTATCAGTCGATGGCGCCGACCCTGTGGGACGTCGATTTCCGCTCGGCCATCGCCCAGGCCGAGCTCGAAGACCGCGACCAGCCCGCCGCCTACCACCGCGTGGGCTTCGCGAAGACCGACGGCTCCGGCGACGTGTTCATCGAGACCACCCGCCCCGAGCTGCTCGCCGCGTGCGTCGCTCTCGTGGCCAACCCCGACGACGAGCGCTACCAGCCCCTCTTCGGCACGACCGTGCGCACCCCGCTCTTCGACGTCGAGGTGCCGGTGCTCGCGCACCCGCTCGCGCAGAAGGACAAGGGCTCGGGCATCGCCATGATCTGCACCTTCGGCGACGTGACCGACATCATCTGGTGGCGAGAGCTCGACCTGCCGAACCGCACGATCATCGGTAAGGACGGACGCATCGTCGCCGACGCCCCCGACGTGATCGTGACGGATGCCGCGAAGGCGGCGTACGGCGAACTCGCCGGCAAGACGGTCTTCAGCGCCAAGAAGCGCATCGTCGAGCTGCTGCAGGAGGCAGGCGCCATGGAGGGCGCCCCGAAGCCCTTCACCCACCCCGTCAAGTTCTTCGAGAAGGGCGACCGCCCGCTCGAGATCGTCTCGACGCGCCAGTGGTACATCCGCAACGGTGCGCGGGATGCCGAGCTACGCGAGCGTCTCGTCTCGCTGGGGCGCGAGATGTCGTGGCATCCCGACTTCATGCGCGTGCGCTTCGAGAACTGGACCAACGGCCTCACCGGCGACTGGCTCGTCTCGCGCCAGCGCTTCTTCGGGGTGCCGATCCCCGTCTGGTACGCGCTGGATGAGAACGGGGAGCGCGACTACGCGCGCGTGCTGACCCCCGACCTCGCCGCCCTTCCGGTCGACCCGACGGTCGATGTGCCCCCGGGGTACACCGAGGACCAGCGTGGAGTGGCCGGCGGCTTCGACCCCGAGCTCGACATCCTCGACACGTGGGCGACGTCGTCGCTCACCCCGCAGCTGGCCGGTGGCTGGCAGCGCGACGAGGAGCTGTGGAACCTCGTCGCACCGTTCGACCTGCGTCCGCAGGGTCAGGACATCATCCGCACCTGGCTCTTCTCGACGATGCTGCGCAGCGCCCTCGAAGACGATCGGAGCCCCTGGTCGGATGCCGCGATCTCGGGCTTCATCGTCGACCCCGACCGCAAGAAGATGTCGAAGTCGAAGGGCAACGTCGTCACTCCCGCCGACATCCTGAAGCAGCACGGCTCCGACGCCGTGCGCTACTGGTCGGCGTCGAGCCGCCTGGGCACCGATGCCGCCTTCGACCCGCAGAACCCGACGCAGGTGAAGATCGGTCGGCGCCTGGCGATCAAGCTGCTGAACGCGGCGAAGTTCGTGCTGTCCTTCCCCGTGCCCGAGGGCGCCGAGGTCACGCACGACCTCGACGCGTCGATGCTCGCGACCCTGGATGCCGTGATTCGAGACGCCACCGCCGCCTTCGAGGCGTACGACCACGCGCGGGCGCTGGAGATCACCGAGTCGTTCTTCTGGACGTTCTGCGACGACTACCTCGAGCTGGTCAAGGAACGCGCGTACGACCAGTCCGACGTGGGTCAGGCGTCGGCAGCGCTCGCGCTGCGCACGGCCCTGTCGGCGCTCGTGCGCCTGTTCGCCCCGGTGCTGTCGTTCGCGGCCGAAGAGACGTGGTCGTGGTTCGAAGAGGGTTCGGTGCACACCGCCGCGTGGCCGGAGCCGCTCGGCATCGACGGGGACCCCGCCGTGCTCACCGCCGTCAGCGCCGCGCTCATCGGCATCCGTCGTGCCAAGACCGAGGCCAAGGCTTCGCAGAAGACGCCGGTCACCTCGCTCACCGTCTCGGGTCCGAACGTCGAAGCCCTGCGTCTGGCCGAGGGCGATCTGCGCGCCGTGGGCCGCATCGAGACCATCTCTTTCGTCGGGGCCGAGACCACCGCGGTCACCGACATCGTGTTCGCACCCCAGGAGGACTGATGCAGCTCGGAACCCGTTGGACCGCCCGCGAGCAGCCGCCGAAGGCCGTGCCCGAGGCGCTGCACGCGCAGATCGCCGCGGTCGAGGCCGCACTCACCCCCGACGGCCTGAGCGCCCCCGCCCCGCGGTGGACGCTCACGTTCCTCGAGGGGCGTGCGGTCGCCGAGCTCGACACCGGGGTCGTCGTGACCCAGGATGCCGCGGGCGAGGTCGTCGTGCGCTACGACGACGACGACGAGTTCGCCTGAGTCAGCGCACGCGCAGGTAGAATTCCGCCTCGGCGTACGGCGATCGCCCGTCGCCTCGGGCGGCGTGCCGTGCTTCGCTGTGCACGGGCCTCATCGCCCGCGCCCGCATGCGGGACTCCGCGGCTCGGGCGAGCATGCGGGACAGACCCAGCAGGGCGCGGTCGAGGGCGGTGGGGGCGAGCGTGCGCGGCGCCGCGGTCGTGAGGGCGGTCATGAGGCGACTCCGTCGGCGGGAAGAGGGAAGACGTCGGCACGCATGGTCACCACGCGAACGTCGTCGCCGGTCTGATCGCGGTACCGGTCGGTCGTGTCGTCGATCACCGCCTGCAGGCGTGCGCTCAGGTCGGCCATCTGCGCCGACGTCAGTCGGGCGCTCGCGGTGGCGATGAGCGTGGCATCGCGCCAGGCGGGTGCTTCTTCCCAGCCGTCGCGCACGAAGCGCATGAGCTGCTGCTGCCGCAGGGTGAGGGTCTCGCTCGCGACGGCCTCCTGCACGGCACGACCGGCCGGGGTCTCGGCCAGCTCGGGGTTGGTGAGCGTGATCGCACCCACCGGGCGTTCCCACCAGCGCTCGCGGGCGGTGCCGCGCCCCTCGACCTCGCGGATGAGGTCGTGGCGCGCGAGCGCACGCAGGTGGTAGCTCGTCGCGCCCGTGGACTCCCCCGTGAGCGTCGCGAGGCCGCTCGCCGTCTGGGCGCCGTACTGGCTGAGCAGGTCGAACAGGCGGACGCGAAGCGGGTGGGCGAGCGCGCGGAGGGCACCGGCGTCGAGGACGCGTTCCCGGGGTCGGTTCTGCTCGGTCATGATGCAAAGATACCTTTGCACGGATTTCTTTGCAACCACTTCTTTGCATCCGGTCGCTGAACGCGTGACTACGCTGGAACGATGACGGATGCCGTGACCAATCCCCTCCTCTCACCGCCCGCCCTCCCCTACGACCTGCCGCCCTATGGCAGCATCCGCGCCGAGCACTACCTCCCCGCGTTCCGCGCGGCGTTCGACGCCCACCGGGCCGAGGTCGACGCCATCACGGCGCAGACCGATGCTCCGACGTTCGAGAACACGCTCTTGGCGCTCGAGCGCAGCGGTGACCTGCTCGACCGCGTCGCGAGGGCGTTCTACACCGTGTCGTCGGCCGACGGAACGCCCGACATCCAGGCCGTAGAGGAAGAACTCGCGCCGCTCCTGGCCGCGCACGGCGACGCCATTCAGCTCGACGCGGCCCTGTTCGCCCGCATCGCGGCGGTGCACTCCTCCCTCGACGACCTCGAGCTGGATGCCGAGAGCCGATACCTCGTCGAACGCCACCACCGCGAGATGGCCCTCGCCGGCGCCGGTCTCGACGATGCGCAGAAGGCCCAGCTGACCGACCTCAACCAGCGGCTGTCGGTGCTCACCACCGCGTTCGAGAAGAACCTGCTCGCCGACACGAACGACCTCGCGGTCGTCTTGGACGACGTCGCCGAGCTCGACGGTCTCGGCGCCGGCGAACTGTCGGCCGCAGCCCAGGCGGCGACCGCCCGCGGTCTCGAGGGTCGCTACGTCGTCACCCTCACCCTGTACACCGGTCACCCCTACCTGGCGTCGCTCACCAACCGCGAGAGTCGCCGACGCCTGCTCGAGGCCTCCCGCTCGCGCGGGACCCGCGGCAACGCGCACGACAACCGTGCGGTGCTGCGCGACATCGTGCGACTGCGCGCCGAGCGTGCCGCCCTGCTGGGGTACCCGTCGCACGCCGCGGCCATCCTCGCCGACCAGACGGCCGGCTCCCCCACCGCCGTGCACGAGCTGCTGCGCCGCCTGGCTGCCCCCGCCGCGGCGAACGCCCGCGCCGAGCAGGCCGCGCTCCAGCGCATCGCCGACGCCGACGGTATCGAGATCGAGGCGCACGACTGGGCGTTCTTCACCGAGAGGGTTCGGGCAGCCGAGTACGACCTCGATCGTGCGGCACTCCGGCCCTGGTTCGAGGCGGAGCGCGTGCTGCGCGACGGCGTGTTCTTCGCCGCGGAGCAGCTGTACGGCATCCGCGTGAGCGAGCGACACGACCTGCAGGGCTATCACCCCGACGTGCGCGTGTTCGAGGTGCACAACGCCGACGGCAGCGAGCTGGGCCTGTTCCTGCTCGACCTGTACACCCGCGACACCAAGCGGGGCGGCGCGTGGATGAACTCGATCGTCACGCAGTCGGCGCTGCGTGGCACCGCGCCCGTGGTGGTGAACAACCTCAACGTCAACAAGCCCGCGCCGGGTACGCCGACGCTGCTGACCCTCGACGAGGTCACCACGCTGTTCCATGAGTTCGGCCACGCTCTGCACGGGCTCTTCGCGACGGTCACGTACCCGCACTTCGCCGGTACCGCCGTGCACCGCGACTTCGTGGAGTTCCCCAGCCAGGTGAACGAGATGTGGATCCTCTGGCCCGAGATCCTGACGAACTACGCCCGCCACATCGACACCGACGAGCCCCTCCCCGCTGACGTCGTCGAGCGCCTGCACGCGTCGGAGGCGTTCAACCAGGGCTTCGCCACGAGCGAGTACCTGGCGGCTTCGTGGATCGACCAGGCCTGGCACAGCCTTTCCGTCGACGAGGCGGCGGCCGAGATCGACGTCGCCGAGTTCGAGGCCGCCGCTCTGGCGGACATCGGCCTGGACATCCCGGCGGTGCCGACCCGGTACTCGTCGACGTACTTCGCCCATGTGTTCTCGGGCGGGTACAGCGCGGGCTACTACTCGTACATCTGGAGCGAGGTGCTCGACGCCGACACGGTCGAGTGGTTCCGCGCCAACGGTGGCGTGCGCCGCGAGAACGGCGATCGGTTCCGGCAGCGCCTGCTCGGCGTCGGCGGCTCGGGCGATCCGCTGGCGGCCTACCGCGACTTCCGCGGGCGCGACGCCGACATCCAGCCGCTGCTGGAGCGCCGCGGTCTCACGGGCTGAGGCGTCCCGCCGTGGCCCTCGCCGCCGACGGGCATGGGCGGGGCCACGGCGGGACGTCACCGAGCACGCTCAGCGGGTGAGCGACTCGACGAAGTCGCCGACGCGCTGCGCCAACGCCTCCGGCACCTCGGCCGCGGTGAAATGACCGCCCTCGGACAGGCGCTCGAACACCCGCAGGTCGCGGTAGAACGCTCGAGCCATCACCTCGGGATAGTCGGCCTCGTGGCGCTGGATGAAGACCGCGGCCGGCACGGTCGTCGTCGCGGTGGGGTCGTCGACGGCGGAGTGGTGGTCGAAATAGGGCCGGAACGACGTCGCGATCGTCTGCGTGACCCAGTACAGGGTCACCTCGGTCAGGATCCTCTCGCGGGAGATGCGCGTCTCGAGCGAGCGCGGGTCGTCGGTGTCGACGTCGGCCCACTCGACGAACTTCTCGACGATCCACGCCAGCAGGGCCGCGGGCGAGTCGTTCAGCCCGACCGCCAGGGTGTCGGGCCGTGTCGCCTGCGCGTGGCTGTACGCGCCGCCCGATGCGCGTTCGCGCTCCAGGTGAGCGCGGAACGCCTGCACCTCGGGGACCGCGGACAAGGTCTCGTCACTCGGGGCGGCGAAGTGCGGGTGCGTGGCGATGATGCCGGTCACCTGATGCGGATACCGCACGGCCAGAAGGTCGTTGATCGACGCCGAGACGTCTTCGCCGTAGGTGACGTACGTCTCGTATCCGAGATGCTCGGTCATGAGTTCGTGCACGGACCGCACCAGCCGTTCATCGGTCATCGGCCCCTCCCGGTAGGGCGTCGAGAAACCGAACCCGGGCAGGCTGACGACCACGACATGCATGCGAGACTGCAGCCGTTCCGCGAAGTCGAGCTGCAGTGCGAAGGTGTGCGGCCACCCGTGCATGACGAGCAGGGCCGGCGCCTCGGGGTCGGGCGCGCGGAGGTGGACGGCGTGCAGCGTCGCCCCCTCGACGTCGACGAGCACCTGCGGGTGCGCGTTCAGCCACTCCTCGCGGGCGCGCCAGTCGAAGTCGGCCCAGGACTCCACCAGCTCGGCGAGGTAGTCGGCCGACATGCCCGAGGCCGGTCGGCCCGGGGAATCCGGGAGCAGCCGGGAACGGCGCAGACGCTCTCGCAGGTCGACGAGGTCGTGCTCGGGAACGGAGATTCGAAAGGGTGTGACGGTGGCCATGTCGCGAGGTTAGCGGCCACCTCCGACATCGCTCGCCGACGCCACGGGTCGTCTGGTCACCGCCGGTGCGGGACCGCGTGTGCGGACGCTCGCGCTACGGCGCCGCCGTCGTTCGAAACAGTCCCGATCTTCTCAGGCGAGACGAGCCGGGCGTTCGCGCTCAGGCGCTCCGGCGCTTCTGCGCGAGCACGATCGTCGGCGGCACACGGTCTTCGACCGACGCCCGCGTGATGACCACCTTGGCGATGTCATCGGCCGAGGGCACATCGAACATGATCGGTCCGAGCACGTCTTCGAGGATCGCGCGCAGACCGCGGGCACCCGTCTTGCGCAGCACCGCGAGGTCGGCGATGGCGCGCAGCGCGTCTTCGTCGAACTCCAGCTGGACGCCGTCGAGCTCGAACATGCGCTGGTACTGCTTGACCAGGGCGTTGCGCGGGGCGGTGAGGATCTCCATCAGCGCGTCCTGGTCGAGGGGCGAGACCGATGCCACGACGGGAAGGCGACCGATGAACTCGGGGATGAGACCGAACTTGTGCAGGTCTTCGGGAAGCGCCTCGCTGAAGAGGTCGGGCGCATCTTCTTTCCGCTGGAGCGGGGCGCCGAAACCGACGCCGTGCTTGCCGACGCGGGCGGAGATGATCTCTTCCAGCCCCGCGAAGGCGCCGGCCACGATGAACAGAACGTTCGTCGTGTCGATCTGGATGAACTCCTGGTGCGGGTGCTTGCGCCCGCCCTGCGGGGGAACCGACGCGACGGTGCCCTCGAGGATCTTCAGCAGGGCCTGCTGCACGCCCTCGCCCGACACGTCGCGCGTGATCGAGGGGTTCTCGGCCTTGCGGGCGATCTTGTCGACCTCGTCGATGTAGATGATGCCGGTCTCGGCGCGCTTGACGTCGAAGTCGGCGGCCTGCAGCAGCTTCAGCAGGATGTTCTCGACGTCTTCGCCGACGTATCCCGCTTCGGTGAGCGCCGTGGCATCCGCGACCGCGAACGGCACGTTGAGACGCTTGGCCAGGGTCTGCGCGAGGTAGGTCTTTCCGCAGCCGGTGGGACCGAGCAGCAGGATGTTGCTCTTGGCGATGTCGATCTCTTCGGCACGCGCCTCGGCGGGCTGCAGGGTGCCGTGCGAGCGCACGCGCTTGTAGTGGTTGTAGACGGCGACGGCGAGGGCACGCTTGGCGGCCTCCTGACCGACGACGTACTCCTCGAGGAACGAGAAGATCTCGCGGGGCTTGGGGAGGTCGAACTCGGCGACTTCTCCCGCCGAGGACTCGGCCATGCGCTCTTCGATGATCTCGTTGCACAACTCGACGCATTCGTCGCAGATGTACACGCCGGGACCGGCGATGAGCTGCTGCACCTGCTTCTGGCTCTTGCCGCAGAAGGAGCACTTGAACAGGTCGGCGCTTTCACCGATACGTGCCATGCCGGTTCCTCCTGTCACCCGGCCCCCGCCGGTGTGTACCCGAGCCTAACCCGTGCCCGTACGAACCAAGGGCATTTGGGCCCGCGGCGGTGTCGTGATCGCCCAGGGCGGACGCCGGCATCCGTTCTCTCCCCCGTTTCCCGCGCGCGAATCGCCGAGATATGTCCCTGCGGACCACCCTCGAGCGACGACTCTTGGCGAGTCGCGCGAGGAACGACGAAGCCCCGCAGACCGAAACGGGTCTGCGGGGCTTCGAGACGAGAAGCGCGTCAGGCGGTGAGAGCCGCGGGCATGCGCTTGCGCGTGGTCAGCACCTGGTCGACGAGGCCGTACTCGAGGGCCTCCTGCGCCGACAGGATCTTGTCGCGGTCGATGTCCTTGTTGATCTTCGCGACGTCCTGGCCCGTGTGGTGAGCCATCGTGTGCTCGAGCCAGGTGCGCATGCGCAGGATCTCCTGCGCCTGGATCTCGATGTCGGACGCCTGCCCGTGACCCGCTTCGCCCATGGCGGGCTGGTGGATCAGGATGCGGGCGTTCGGCAGCGCCAGGCGCTTGCCCGGGGCACCGGCGGCCAGCAGCACCGAGGCTGCCGATGCGGCCTGACCGAGCACGACGGTCTGGATCTGCGGCGAGACGTACTGCATCGTGTCGTAGATCGCCGTCATGGCCGTGAACGAGCCACCGGGCGAGTTGATGTACATGATGATGTCGCGGTCGGGGTCCTGCGACTCGAGAACGAGAAGCTGGGCCATCACGTCGTCGGCCGACGCGTCGTCGACCTGCACGCCGAGGAAGATCACGCGGTCTTCGAACAGCTTGTTGTACGGGTCCTGGCGCTTGTAGCCGTAGGCCGTGCGCTCCTCGAACTGAGGAAGAACGTAGCGGCTGCTGGGCATGTGTGACGCTGCGCCGCCGAAAGTGGGGATGTTCATGTCGGTGTCCTTTCCTCTCGGCCTCAGGCCGCGGTCCCGCCGCCGCCGGTGACGTCGGTGGCGTGCTCGCGCATGTGGTCGACGAAGCCGTACTCGAGAGCCTCGGCGGCGCTGAACCAGCGGTCGCGGTCGCCGTCGGCGTTGATCTGCTCGACGCTCTTGCCCGTCTGCGCGGCGGTGATCTCTGCCAGACGACGCTTCATGTCGAGGATGAGCTGCGCCTGCGTCTGGATGTCGCTGGACGTTCCGCCGAAGCCGCCGTGCGGCTGGTGCAGCAGAACGCGCGCGTTGGGCGTGATGTAGCGCTTGCCCTTGGTGCCGCTGGTCAGCAGCAGCTGACCCATCGACGCCGCCATGCCGATACCGACGGTCACGATGTCGTTCGGGACGAACTGCATCGTGTCGTAGATGGCCATGCCGGCGGTGATGGAGCCGCCGGGCGAGTTGATGTAGAGGTAGATGTCCTTCTGCGAGTCCTCTGCGGCCAGCAGCAGGATCTTGGCGCAGATCTCGTTGGCGTTATCGTCGCGCACCTCGGAACCGAGCCAGATGATGCGGTCCTTCAGCAGCCTGTCGAAGACGCTCGTTGCCATAAGGGGTTCGGGCATGTGTGCTCCTCTTCCGGTGATCTGCAACGAATCTACCGGCGGGCCGCGGACCGGGATGCCGTGTTCGCCGCGGGCGGATCAGCGGGATTCGTCGGCGATTTCATGCGCATACCCGGTCACCGAGCGGGTATAGCGCGGCAGGTGCGGCGCGAGGGCCCGGAGGGCGATGGATGCCGCCTGCTCGGGCGCACCGGTCGACACCAGCGCGAGGGCGTAGAACGCCGCAGCGGCATCGTGCAGCGGTCCGCGCGGTTCGCGCTCGTACTCGGCGCGGAGCAACGCCAGGGCCTCCTCGGTCTTGCCGAGGTTGCGGATCGTGCTCGCCAGCTGGATGGTGGCTCGGGTGCGTCGCTCGTCGTCGAGGCCGAGGGCCAGCGCGCGGCGGTAGAGCACCTCCGCCTCGTTCTCGACGCCCGCGGAGTCCCGTGCGCCGGCCCGCTCGAACAGCGCGACGGCGTCGTCGTCGGGCCGCTCCGCGGCCAGCGCGTCGATGCGTGCGATCACCGCGGTGGGTTCGAGCGTCTCGTCTGCCCACACGGCATCCACTCGGTCCTGCCAGTCGTCCATGTCGTCGATCCGCCCTCTCGGCGTCGTCCTTCTCACTCGAGTGTCCACAACACTCCGCATCGCCGAAGCTGGCGCGGCACGTCCTGGACACTCAACAGCATTCGGGGTCGGCGCCGGGCGCGCCGCCCCGCGCGCACGCGCATCCCCGGGGGTTCGCGCCCGGGTGCGCACCCCCGGGGGTTCGCGCCCGGGTGCGAACCCTCGGGTTCGTGGCCGAGTGCGCACTCTCGGGTTCCGGCCCGCGGCGCGCCGCGCACCGCACCGCCCGTGCGCCCCGGGGCGCAAACCCCCTGTTGAGTGTCCAAGACTCGCCGCTCAGAGCGCGCGGCGCGCGGCGTGTCTTGGACACTCAACAGAGAGTCCGGGAACGGGAAAGGGGGCGGATGCCGTAGCACCCGCCCCCTCGTCACGACTTACTCGCTCTCGGCGGCCTTGTCGTCGGCCTTCTTCTTGGCGGGCGCGCGCTTCTTGGCGGGAGCCTTCTTCGGAGCCTCCGCGGCGGGAGCCTCTTCGGCCTCGACGATGGCGTCGGCGTCGGCCGCGGCATCCGCGATCTCCTGCGCCTCTTCGACGACCTCGTCGTCACCTTCGGTGGGCTCTTCGCCCTCGACGGCGACGAAGCCGGTCAGGTCGACGGCCTTGCCGTTGGTGTCGACGACGGACACCTTGCCGAGCGCGATCGCGAGGGCCTTGTTGCGGGCGACCTCACCGACGAGCGCGGGCAGCTGGTTGCCCTGCTGGAGCGCGTTGACGAAGTCCTGCGGCGCCATGTTGTACTGCGCGGCCGACTGGATCAGGTACTGCGTGAGCTCGTCCTGCGACACCTGCACGTTGGCGTCTTCGGCGATCTTGTCGAGCACCATCTGCGTGCGGAACTGCTTCTCGCTCGCCTCGGTGACCTCGGCGCGGTGCTCGTCGTCTTCGAGGCGGTTCTCGCCCTCGAGGTGCGTGTGCACCTCGTCTTCGATGAGCGCCGGCGGAACCGGGATGTCGACGGCCTCGAGCAGGGCCTCGATGAACTTGTCACGCGCGGCGGAGCCCTGCGTGAACACGGCCTGCTGCGACACGCGCTCGCTCAGCGACTCGCGGAGCTCCGCGAGCGTGTCGAACTCCGACGCCATCTGCGCGAAGTCGTCGTCGGCGTCGGGGAGCTCGCGCTCCTTGACGGCGGTGATGGTCACCGCGACCTCGGCCTCTTCGCCCGCGTGGTCTCCGCCGACCAGCTTCGAGCGGAACGTGGTCTGCTCGTCGGCGGTGAGCGATTCGATGGCCTCGTCGATGCCCTCGAGCAGCTCGCCCGAGCCGACCTCGTACGAGACGCCCTCGGCGCGGTCGATCTCGGCGCCGTCGATGGTGGCGACCAGGTCGAGCTCGACGAAGTCACCGGTGGTCGCGGGGCGGTCGACGGTGACGAGCGTGCCGAAGCGCGCACGAAGGCGGTCGAGCTCGGCGTCGATGCCGGCCTCATCGGCCTCGACCGCGTCGACGGTCACCGTGAGGGTGTCGTAGGCGGGGAGGTCGAACTCGGGGCGCACGTCGACCTCGACGTCGATGACCAGGTCACCGGAGAAGTCCTTGAGCTCGGGGAGCTCGATGATCTCGGCGTTGGGGCGACCGATGACGCGCAGTTCCTGGTCGTCGACGGCCGCGCGGTAGAAACCGTCGAGGCCCTCGTTGACGGCGTGCTCGATGACCGCGCCGCGGCCCATGCGCTGATCGATGATCGGGGCGGGGACCTTGCCCTTGCGGAAGCCGGGGATCTGCACGTCGCGCGCGATGTGCTCGTAGGCGTGAGCGATGCTCGGCTTGAGCTCGTCGGGCGAGACCGTGATGTGGAGCTTGACCCGGGTGGGGCTGAGCTTCTCTACGGTGCTGTTGACCATGCGGTTCGTTCTCCTCGTGTGGCCCGCGCGCACGCGGGGGCCGATTGGGCCTGTGGTCTGTGGGGCCGTGACGTCGGGGCGACAGGATTTGAACCTGCGGCCTCCCGCTCCCAAAGCGGGCGCTCTACCAAGCTGAGCTACGCCCCGGGGCGACGCGCGGCACGCGCCGACGAAACGACCGAGGAAAGTCTAGTCGATCGGCCTGGGCGCGCCGGTTTCTCTGCGGCGGGGTTGTCCGATCCGCTCAGGAGGCGTCCGCGGGCGGCACCTCCGGCCGGTCCGACGGATGCCGAGGAGCCACCCGCCCGCGCACGAGTGCCCCGCAGGGTGTCGGAGGCACTCCCATGGGTGTCGTAGAGTAGAGATGTCCGATTCCGCGACTCCTCGAGTCGCCGGATTTCGGGGCTGTAGCTTAGTGGTAAAGCCTCTGTCTTCCAAACAGATGATGCGAGTTCGATTCTCGTCAGCCCCTCCACCGTAAGTGCCTGGTCAAGCACTGTTTCCGTAGCTAGTTCGGCTCCTTCCGCTGGAGCTGATCGGCGTCCGTGGACAATCCGTGGACGAAAGCCTTTCGCAGCACCCGCTCTCCGGCGTAACACGGTCATGAGCGGAAACAGCATGAAGCGCAGCCACGGCACAGGCACCATCGTTGAGTACAAGGACGGCTTCCAACTGAAGTGGTCCACCCCGGAAGGGGGACGCAGCTCGAAGGTGCTCCGGCCCTCGACGCGACGGCAGGCGGAGCAGGAGCTTCGCCGCATCCTCGCTGAAGTGGACAGGGGCGAGCACCAGGACGACCGACGAGGGTCAATGACCTTCGACGCGTTCTTCAAGGACTGGCTAGCTCTGCGTGAGCTGGAGGTGAAGCCCTCCACCTTTAAGAACCTCGTGAGCCTGCACAAGACGGTCCTGAGCCCCACTTTCGGCTCCCGCAAGCTGAACACCATCACGCGCCGGTCCGTGGATCTCTGGTGGGCCAAGCACTCCGGCCACCCCGTCACGAGGCGGAACGCCTACTACGCACTCAGAGGGGCGCTGGAGCAGGCGGTGGACTGGGGCATGATCTCCGTGTCACCGTGCAAGGTGAAGGATCCCGGGAAGGACGTCTCGAAGAAGCGGCCGACGTGGGGCGTCGAGGACTTCGACGCGGCGCTCTCGCACGTTGACGCGTTCTACCGACCGGCAATCGAGGTGATGTTCGCCGGTCATCTTCGACTCGGTGAGCTGATCGCGCTCGACTGGTCAGACGTGTCGCGGGACGGCTTCATCACGGTGACTAAGCAGAAGCTCGGTTTGGGCTTCACTGCCGACACAAAAACCGGACAGCACAAGCGCATCAAGCTTCTTCAGCGGGGCGTGGATGCCCTCCAGAAGCTACCGAGAGGGATCGGGTCCACTCCCCTGTTCCCGGGCGAGCGCGCCGAGTGCATGCCCCGTAGGAGCCTCCAGGATGCGTGGAACGACGCCCTGGAGGCCGCTGGGTACGAGAACTTCCATGTGCACGATGTCCGGCACATCGGCCTGAGCCTGGTCGCCGAGGCGGGAGCATCGGAGCGCGTCGTGCAGGAGCGTGCGGGGCACGCTTCTGCGACCTCCACCAGGCGCTACCTGCACTCGAACGAACGGATGCACGCGGACGCAGTTAGGAAGGTAGACGCGCTGGTGTCCAAGTTGCGCGACAAGGCTTCCTAACCCCTCTCCCCCATGCGGGGCGCGGTTCGCTCGGGCAGTGTCGGTGGTCGCCCCTAGAGTGCCGGTGGAGGCTTTGCCTCGGAACCCGGGGGGGGCTGAATGCTGAGTTCTCGTGAGTCGGCAACACTCATAATCATCTTCGCCGCCATCGTGGCGATGCTCCTATGGCCAAAGACCAGGCGGGGTGTTGTTCCCCACCTCAAGCCATTGATGACAGCGGCGTTCGCGCCGCGCCTAGTTGCCGTGTATCTGATCGTCCTCGCAATGTGCGTCTTGTCCACGCTCATTGCGAGGGCGGTCGGTCTTTGGGAGCCCGCGCTTCTGAAGGACACGGTCATTACAACCTTCACAGTGATACTGCCGATGACCTTCCGCTCAATGAACTTCACGACGGGCGGCGCTCTGACTCATCGCCTTATCCGCGAAACGTTGACGCTCGCAGCGCTGCTCACTCTCTACTTGGACACTGCCCCTCTGGCCCTCGGATGGGAGATTGTTGTCCAGCTCGCGGCTATCTTCTTTGGTGCCCTCACCGCGGTGGCCGCGACGAGACCCGAGTGGGCTCCGGTCAAGCGGCTGTGCGATGTTGTTCTGGCGTTGTTGGGTGCGTTCCTCATCGTCTGGACGACGGTGCGCCTGTTCCAGGAGCCGCCCGACTGGGCAGAGTTCTTCCGCTCGTTGTTCTTCGGCTTCTGGCTGCCGCTCTCTCTCCTCCCCTTCTTTTACCTATTTGGTTTTTACGCACGCACAGATGCCGTGCGCGCTCGGGCACGAGCTTTCGGCGGACCGCTGACGCCCGCGCTCGTTGCTGCCCTTCTCGTCGGCACCCGGCTGCGGCTGGGCTTATTGGCAAAGTTCACCGGACGGTACAGCGACCTCGGGCGCAAGTCGGGTTTGAGAGAGGGCCTGGCCTACATGCGCTCGTTTCGTGAGGACGTTGCGCGGCGCGAAAGAGAGGAACTGGAGCGACTTCGCACTCTGGATGAGCACACCGGGAATAGCGGTCTAGATGACCACGGTGCGCACCTGGATCGCCGAGAGTTCGACGTCACTAAAGACCGCCTCGACTGGATCTGGACATGTCAGAACGGCCAGTTCGATCGGCAGGGAGGGCGCTACTGGACGGACCTTCTTGATTGGATCGTTGACGCCGAGAAGCATGGACTCCCCCGGGCGCACGGCTTCGCCGTAGAGGTCACCCGAGACGGTCAAATGTTCCGCGCCTGGCGGCGCACGCCGGGTGGTGCGGTGCTGGGAGTTGGGGGGCGCGAGCGGGGCTCTAAGTTTCTTTTCGAGGGCGAGGAACCTCCGACGCCTTGGCCGGGTGAAGCCCTAGCGTGGGTTGACGCCGTCCGCGCGGAGTGGCCTCCCGACTGGGACAAGTCTGATCGGACGCGACTTTGAGTAGATGTGGAGTGTGACGGCACCGTGCGTAGTTGGGACTTCCTGAAGCAGGAAGATGTCCCCGATTTTTGGGGTGGGCAGTCAACGAGCACGCAGACGGTAATCAATAGCCACCTGCTCGATGCCGTGGCAGCGGGTCCGATACCCGACCACCCCGACGTTGAGGTAGCGGTCGCCTTAGCTCGTTTCGTGCATGAGGAGTACGAAGGGCGCGGGACCCATGAGAATCAGGTCTCGTCGCAGGAGGATTCCGCCACGATCATGCGCGCTTTGAAGGCGGTCCTTCGACGAATGAACATCGATACCTTCGACCCGCCCTACCGCGACTTTGACACGTTCTACAAGTACTGGCGGACATCAGGGGCAACGGGGAGCTGGCAAGCTCGCCGGGATCTGCTCGATGCGGACTTCGAGCCCCTCCACCGGCTTCTGGACAAGTGCGAGGCGGGCTCTATTCACTCCACCCTTGCGACAGCAATCTCACCTCACCAAGTGACCGGATGGCCGCGCGTTGACGAGGAGATATCGGAACTGAGGCGACACTTCGAGACGGCGACGACACGGCAGGATTACTCCAATGTCGGCAACGATGTGGTCTCGGTGCTGGAGGCGCTGAGCGCGACCGTGTACGACCATGCGACTCACGGCCGTGCCAACGAATCGGAACCTCCTATTGCTAGCACCAAAAACCGCCTCGATCGCTTCGTTGAGGTTGCTCTCGACGGCCGGGATAACGCTGAGCTTCGCAAACTAACACGCGCTTCTATCGAGCTTGCGCAAGCAGTAAAACACCGGCGGGAGACGGTCACACGGCTGGAGGCAGGTGTCGCGGCCGACGCGGTGATCCTGCTTGCCAACATGCTGAGACGAATCCAGGGCTAACGAACCGAGGATGGCAGGGCGTGCCCTCTGTGCCATGCTTCCCAAATGGGGTGGAAAGAGTTTGCGGCTTCCGTCATCGGAGATGTGCTCTCGTGGCCCGTCATGTTCCTGGTGGTCATCTTGCTCCTTCTCAAGCCACTACGCCGACTGATCGGGCGGTTGCGCAGCTTCAAGGGGTGGGGCGCTGAAATGAACCTGGCTGAGGACCTCCTGACCATCTCCACAAGAACTGAAGAGAGGCTGGAGGCGGCAGGGCCCAACGGTGCGAGCAGCGTGGGAACGCGGGACGGCACAACAGTGCCCCTCCGGCCTACGCGCCGTGACAACGGCGGTCGCAGACCGGACAGCAAGGACAAGCATGCCCAGTCAGGCGGCGAGACGTCGGAGGAGGTCTCGTTTTACGACACTGAAGCGGGGGCTGAGATCGATCCCGTTGGGGCGATCATCTTTTCCTGGTCTGACCTGCTGCACAGCCTGGTGATGCTTGACATCGCCTCACTAGGTTCCGATAAGCCAGCGAGCGGCGAACGAAACATCTTGAATGAGCTGGAGCGAGCGAAGCTTCTCGACGAGGGCCTCATTACGTCAATCCGGGGGCTTCAAAAAGTTCGAAACCTCGTGGCGCACGGTCAAGTCGTCCCATCACCGGCAGAGGCGCTCAGCTATAGACGCACGGCGCGAAAACTCGCCAATCGAGCCGATACGTTGACGAGTCAGCTCACAGCGCAGTCGAAGCCACCGGGGCACCTTGACCCCTAGATCTTCGACGCGGGCGATCGAGTGATCCGGTAAATCGTTGCGATCGAGACTCCCAGCGTCCGGGCGATGTCGGGCACGCTCTCGCCCGAGTCGCGCAACGTCTGCGCCGTGCGAGCTTGCTTTGGGTCGGTCGCCCTGGGGCGGCCACCGACGCGGCCCTGCGCTTTAGCTGCGGCGAGTCCGGCGACGGTGCGCTCGGCGATGAGGTTGCGCTCCAGTTCGGCGAAAATACTGGCCATCTGAAGCATCGCGCGTCCCATGGGGGTGGCACTATTCAGGCCGTCCGACACCGACTCAATGTTGATCCCGCGCTCTGTGAGGTCGGCGAGGAGCTGCGCGATGTGCAGAGAGCTGCGGCCCAGGCGATCGAGGCGGTAGACGACGATCGTCACCTCGTGCCCGGCCTCGCGCTCGGCGTAGGCGTCGGCGAGCATCGCGTCGAGTCCGGGCCGCGAGGTCTTCGTGCCGCTGACGCCGTGGTCGGAGTACCTGTTCCGGCGCAGGACCTTGGCGTCGTCCAGGGCGTTGAGCTGGAGGGCCTCATCCTGAGCCGAGGTCGAGACGCGGGTGTAGCCGAGGCGGATGCTCTGCGAGGTGGTCATGCAGCTAGTCTCTCAAGTACTCAGACGTATAAGCGACTCAGTATTGCATGGGTTTTGACGCGCACCTCGCTGCTACTCAGCCCCAGAATCACGCGGACCCGTTCTCAAGTTCGTGTCTCTCGCCTCGGCTTCGTTTTTGAGAGGCCTCAGTCGGCTAATCGATCGAGCTGCGGCGCGATGTCGTCCCCGGAGTCGTCGCCCACGCGCCGCATTCCGATCTGAATAGGAGGCGCTTCGCCCATCAGGATGGCCTCGACGTCGCGGGAATGCTGCGCGTCCTCGGCGATCGACATGGGGCGGAACACCGGTTCCCATCGGTCGGTCACCGTGGGGCCTCGCCTTCGCCGAGGACCCCTCTCAGGGCCTGACTCCGTCCAATCGCGCCGGTACGCGGGACGGAGCGCCAGGGACCAATTCGGCACACCATGGATGTCGGACATGCGGTTGAGCTGCCGGAAGCCGACAGGGCGCTCGACGGGAAAGCCGGTCACTGCGCGAAGCAGCCATGCGACGGCCTCGCCCCAGTCGTGAGCGCGGCGGTCCACCTTCTCCCGCGCCCCGCGCTGTCGGTGGGTAAGGCCGGTCATCGCAGCGCCCCGCCCCGGGCTCGCTCATCTGCTGCGCGGGCGACTTCTTCGAGGCGCTCCCGTTCCGCGGGGTCACTCCAGGTCGTGCTGGACGTGAGGGGAGCGGCTCCGAACCGGCGCTCCACGGCTGCGCGGGCGAGTGCTCGCTCCTGGGGGTCTTCGATGCGCCACGCGGCCTTGCGGGCGGTCTCTCGCGCCTCTTCCCAGTCGGGCGTGCCGTACTCGGGGACGCCGAGATCCTCGACGACGTCGTCGGCCGGTGTGAGCATCCGACGCCCCCAGAATGCGAGCTGCGCCGCCTCGTCGTGGACTAGTGCGGGCCACCCGAGCGCGCCGTTCCGATCGCGGCTCGCCTCGATCAGTGCGTCGGTGACAACGAACGTCTGACCGCGCGTCAGGGTCATGCCTGCGCCGCCGAGAGCGTTCGCCCCCGTGGCGACCGTCAGGCCATCCAGGAGCGCGGTGACTCGCTCTCCGGGGGCTGCAATGCGTGGATTCGTCATACGGAGACCGCCTTTCGGGTCGTTTCAGAAAACAGGATGCGGAGGTCCGCTGCGTCCTCTGCCCGGTCGGCGGAGTCCAACTCGGTGGCGAGTGCCTCGCCGACGGCGGGGTTAGCGCGAACGGCTCGCTGGACGGCGGCAGCGAGGGCGGCGAGGCGGGGTAGCTCTGCGAGGGCCTGGTCGGCCGGGATGCCCACGCGGTCCGCGATCGAGGTCAGGATGCGCTCCTCCGCGACGATCGCTCGGATCGCGGTCGAGTCGCGATTCGCCGCCATCGCCCGCACACGAATCTCGCTCGCGGCATCCATCAGCTCGACGAGGCGACTCGCTATGGTCACAGCTCCGAGGCCCAGGCGAGCGCCCTCTGTGCCGCGCAGCTCTGGTGCGACGTGGTTCGCCCAATGCCGCTCGACGCTGTCGGGGAAGTACCTAGAAAACCCCGTGTCCCGCGAAACGGACGCAAAGGAGGCACCGTTAGCGAGGGCTCGCTCGATGCGATCACGGTTCTGGCTGTCTCGACACAGTAGGCAGTCGCGCGGCATGATGCTCCCCTCCGAAGGGGCTTCATGCCGCTTCACTAAGGATATCGACCTCACACAGGCGGAATGATGGCGACGGCGGGGATGAACTTCAGGACGCCCCCGAGGCGAGTAGGTCGTCGAGGTCGAGAACAGGTCGGCATGTGCCTGTCGTGGTCCAAGCGCGGCGACGGAAGCTCCCAGCCTCCAGTTCGTGGACCAGGCTCAGTGCGTCTGCGTCTCCGTCCCGCACGCTGCTCCAAAGGGCAGACGGGGTGTCGCTGGCGTTAGCGCGTATGCGGCTCTTAGTGACGTAGCGGGCGGCGCGGTGGAGGTCAGAGGCCCCGATGAGCGCGATGTGCTGCCCCTGCGGCGATGCATGCCGGTCCAACTCAGCGGCTTTGACGATCCAGCGGTCGCGAAGGGTTAGCGCGAACTCGCGGGCTGCATCACGGCTGAGACGTTTCGGAAAACAGATCAGGAGGTGCCCATGCGGATGCCATCCGGCCGCGGTGTGCTCGACCTCGATCGCACGAGCGGTTCCGGAGACTCCTCGACGCTTGAGCCATCCTCCTGCGGTGGTTGTTTGAAAGACCTGCACAAGGGCGCTCCAGTGGCTTCTGAGGCTCTCTCCGGGCGCTTCTGCGATCGTGGGAGTCCAGAGCAGCACCGTGCCGTGCTGGGCCGTTGTGAGCGAGTCGAGCAGAGACCTGCGGTTCTGACTGGCCCGGGCGGTGCTGCATACGGCGCAAAGCGCGGACTCGCATCGTCGCCCACCTTGTCGGCATCGCCGGATGCCCTGGCGGAGTGAATAGAGGCGCTGCACTTCGTTTAGTTCGTATTGGGCTTTATATCGAGCGCCTCGACTTAACCCGTCTTGATATATGGACAATGTCGCGACGAGGCTCGCGGCTGCGCGGTCGGCGCGTTCGTGATTCAGGCGGGCCGCACGGGAGAACGCGACGCGACGCGGCGTGCGTGGGTGCGCTGGGTCGGCTAAGGTCGCCATCGAGAAAACAATCTTCGCCGCCTCGGACCCTGCAAGGTCGGGGCGGCTTCTCGTTGCCCCGAGCGGATACGGCCGACAGTACCCATGAGTCGGTTATGTTGGCTGACCGGGTATTTATTGCATGGCTCGCGCTAACCGCCTATTGACACTCGTACGCGCTAGATATTCACAATGTTGCTAACAGGGCGTTCGCGCTGCCGCCGAAACAGACCGACGGAACGCTGTCGAAGCACCCCGAAGACACCCCCGACCACTAATGCCCAGGGGCCGATGTCAGAGGGCGCGCCTATCGTGAGCCCCATGTTCATTAACCACAAGCTCCGAATCGGAGACACCGTAACCATCAGCTTCACGGGCGACGTCTCGCACGAGATCACCGGCAAGCTCATCGGCTGGGACCAGCATCACGTGGGGCTCCAGCGAGAGTACGAGCAGTACATCCCCTGGACCGCGGTGGGGTCACTCGCCATCATTGAGAAGGCTCCCGAGGAGACCTACTCGGTTGAAGATTCCATCGGCTGATTCGCCTCCTACCAACTGAGCCCCTCTCCTGCTTCGGGTGAGGGGCTCAGCGACTTTCCGTTTCAGCCCTGTACGAGCCCCCAAGTTCGCGCCTGCTCCTTCGCGAATTCCTCATCTGTGGCGCTTCGGAGGTCGGCAAGCTGGTCCATCAGGATCTCACGACGGGCATTCAACGACTCGACCGCCCGCTTCGCTGCTTCCGACTCACCTCGCGCGATCGCGGCCTCATCGTCTCGGTGTTGCCACCCGAGCCCCCGGGCCTCCAGGGCGTGCGACTCGATGCGGGCCTCCGCCCGAGCAATCTCCTGGTCTAGATCGCTGATGCGGTTAATTTGATCCAGGATTGACTCCTGTCGGGTTGGCAACGCTGCCACCATTTTCAGCCTCCGAGCAAGGACAGCCTTCTCAGCGCCGATCAGCCGTCGCTGACGGTCCGACAGCATGACCCAGCCGACCAGAAAGCTCGCAAGCGTCCCGCCGAAGACAGCTCCGATGGCGAGCACGATCCAGTCACGACCAACCACTGTCTGCGTCGCCGCGAAGAACACGATGCCAAGAACGAAGCTCGCGACCGTCAGCACACCCGACACCATCGTCCATCTCGCACCCATGGTCGTGAGCTTATATCCCGGCGCAGAGCCGCCTGGCGTGGACAAAACGTGGACAATCCGAGCCCGGAAACAGCTAGGTTATGACGCGAAGGAACCGCCATGTTTTGCGAAATATCGCGGGTCCAGACACAAGCAGAAGGGTCCTACATCTGTCTTCCAAACAGATGATGCGAGTTCGATTCTCGTCAGCCCCTCCACCCGTCCCGCGCCTAGGGATTCTCCGCATCGGCATCCGATCGCCGACGACCCTCTCCGCGGAATGATTCCGGCAGCACGACGTTCTGCCCGGCTCCCGCGAAGAACCCCGACACCTGCGCGGGTCGATATCCCGCGATCCCGCACCCGACCTCGGTGACGAGGAACCGCAGATGCGGGTGATCCGCCGCGAAAGCGACGAATCGCCGTGCCTGCTCCTCGAACACCGTGAGGCCCGACATCGTGTCGATGCCGTAGGCCTGCCCCTGCAGCCCCTCGCTCTGGCCCCAGACCGCTCCAAAACGGTCGAGGGCGAACCGCGCGGCTCCCCCGCCGTGCGCCCCGGACGCGTTCGATCCGAACACGAAGACCTCGTCGGGGCCGAGCGTCGTGATGTGCATCTCGCGAGACTACGCGTCGCGCTGCTGCTCGGGGCCGGCCCACCCGCCCAGCGACAGGTCGAGCTCGAGGCCCGCCTGCGCCTCGGTGGGAACGTCGAATCCGCAGGTGGCGTAGAGCGCTGCTCGCCGCCACGACCCGCGTGGCCATGATCCGCGCGCCGCTGCGGGACGGACCCGCTCACGGCGGATCGACGAGGCGGTTGCGCAGATGGCGGCTCCCGGGCGGCGACGGCATCGCCGACAGCGACACCGCTCGCCACGCCACCACAGTCCCGGCGCGGACCCCCGTCAGAGCCGCGGAACTTCACCCGTCGGACGCGTCGATTCGCTCCCCCCGGGTCAGTCCGTCCACATGTCCGGGTCTCGATCGAGGTCCGTGACCGGCGACGCCGCGCGATGCCGAGCCGTGTGCGCCACGTACGTCTGGGCGTTTCGCAGAATCTTCGCGCGCTCCTCGTCGGTCAGCGCGCGACGCACCTGGGCCGGAACGCCCGCGACGAGCGATCCCGCCGGCACGACGGTGCCCTCGAGCACGACCGCTCCCCCGGCGATGAGGCAGCCGGGACCGATATCGGCACCCGAGAGGATCACGCTCCCCATGCCGATCAGCGAACCGTCGCCGATGGTGCACCCGTGCACGACGGCGTTGTGTCCGACCGAGACGTCGGCGCCGATGACGACGGGGCGTCCGGCGTCGACGTGGACCGAGACGTTGTCCTGCACGTTGCTCCGGGCGCCGACGGTGATCGACGCGCTGTCGCCCCGCAGAACCGCGTTGTACCAGACGCTCGCATCCGTCGACAGTCGCACGTCGCCCACGACTCGGGCTCCGGATGCCACGAACGCGGTGTCGTCGATCTCGGGAGCGGCATCGGGAAGGGCGAGCACGACGGCGTCGCGAGCGATGGTCATGGCCCGACCCTAACGACCCGCGACTACTGGCCGCACGCGCGGCCCGACTACCGGCGAGCGCCGCTTCGCCTACCGGGAAGGCGAAACCGGTAGCGCCGCGGACGGGCGGCGCTCATAGGTTCGGTCCCGCACCGCAGCCGCATCCCGCCCTGGAGAACATCATGTCCCGCACCGTTGAAACATCCCCCGCCACCCGCACCCGTTCGGTTCGGCGCCACCCTCGAGGCGTCGCGATCCTCGCGATCGCCGCCGGCACCGCCCTCCTGCTCGGTGGCGCCGGCACGTACGCGTACTGGTCGACCGAGACCGCGTTGAGCGCCGGCACCGTGGAGTCGGGAGACCTCGACCTGACGTTGGGGGCGGGCTCGTGGACCCTGGCGGGCGCACTGCAGCCGGCCACGGCCGTCGACGAGGCAGACCTGGGCGATGTGCGACTGGTTCCGGGCGACGTGCTGACGCTGTCGCAACCGCTGACCGTGACGCTGGAGGGTGACACCATCGCCGCGGACCTCACGGCGGCCCTCGGCGACGACTTCACCACGGGTGCGCTCGCGGCCTATCTCGACGTGGACCTGACGGTGCCGGGCCTCGGCACCGAGACCACTCCGAACACTTACCGCATCACGGGCGACACCGAGGAGACGGTGACCGCCACTCTGACCATCACGTTCCGCTCCACCACCGACCAGCGAAACGGCGTCAACAGCACCGTCGACCTCAACGGTGTGGCCTTCGCGCTGTCGCAGGCGACCTCCTGACACGGGCCTCGGCATGTCGCAGCGTGACGACGGCGTCCCGCGACGGCTGCGCTGGGGAGCGATGCTGGCGACGGTCCTCGTGCTCGGTGGGGGGACCACCGCGGCGCAGGCGTTCTGGCAGAGCCGTGTGCCCCTCGCCGCGGGGGTCGTGGCATCCGGTGACCTGGCCCTCGCGACGCAGTGGGTGGGTTCCTGGTCGGCGTGGAAGCCGCTGTACCCGAGCGGCGTGAGCGACACCGCGACGCTGCGAGTCACCGCGACGGGGAGCGGGACGACGCTCCGCTGGAAGCTCAGCGCGACGCCGACGACGCAGTCGACGTGGGTCACCACGCAGGTGTTCGTCGGAGCGTGCGGGAGCGGCACCGTGATCCCGCCGGGGGGTTCCTACGCCCCGGCGGGAGGGTTGAAGACGGGACAGTCGGTCGACCTGTGCCTGCGGGTGACGCTGCGCGCAGACGCGCCGTCTACCGCGCAGAACACAGCCATCTCGCCGTCGATGACGGTGACGGCCGATCAGGTGCTCTCGTGACGGGGCTGTCGCCGGGGGGCCGGTCGGTGATCGCCGGCGCCGTTGCCCTGTCGTTCCTCTGGGGTCTGACCGCTCCGCCCGCAGAGGCCGCCTGGCAGTCGACCGCCGCGGCGCCCGCGTTCTCGCTGTCGACGGGCTCGCTCGCCGCACCCGTGACCCAGTGCAAGAACGTGACATCGAACCCCCGAGCAGCGCGAATCGAATGGGCAAGTGTCGCGGGCGCGACCGGTTACGACGTCAGGGTCGGGAACACCGTCAACAGCAGCACCACCTTGCTCAGCCAGCAGCAGACGAACCTGTTCTTCGAGGTGCGGGGCTCCCTGCTCGAGAACCTCGGTCTCACCCTCGGTTCGCTCCTCACCGGAGGGTCGGTCCTCGTGACCGTCAAAGCCCGCGTCGGGGCGTGGGAATCCGCGGCCAGCAACGCACAGCCCGTGGTGCTGTCGAGCCTCGTCGGTGGTCTGCTGACCGGAGGGCTGAAGTGTCAGGGAACCTGACCCGACGCTCCACGCGCGAGGCCCACCCCCGCCCGCGCTCCCGCTGGCCGCGTGTGCGTTCCCTCGTCGGCACCGTCGTCATCCTGGCCCTCTCGCTGTTCGCGCTGCTGACCATCGTCATCCCGAACCTGCTCGGGGCTCAGACCTACACCGTGCTCACCGGGAGCATGCAGCCCGGGATGCCGCCCGGCACCATGATCGCGGTGCGCGCCGCGTCGATCGACGACGCGCGGGTCGGCGACGTCGTGACCTACCAGATCCGCTCGGGCGACCCCGCGGTCGTCACGCACCGAGTCGTCGGGACGACGAACAGCACGGGCGGAGATCGTCTGCTCGTGACACGGGGCGACGCCAACGACGTCGACGACCCACCCGTGCAGCGAGAGCAACTGCGCGGGACGGTGATCATGGCGGTGCCGTACCTCGGGTATCCGGGTGTGCTGCTGGGCGGGCATGACCGCGGGGCGATCGTCGCCGTGATCGGCGTCCTCATCGTCGGGTACGGCGTCACGCTGCTGGTCATCGACCTGGCGCGGACCCGGCGTCGGCGGGCTGCGGCGGCGACGCTCGCCGTGCTCGTCGCCGTCGCGGCTCTCACTCCCTTCCTCGCTCCGGCGCCCGCGAGAGCGGGCGAGCCGGGGACGCTGTCCTCGGCGGCGGCGTCTCGTGACGCGGCGGAGGGGAACCTGCAGCTCAGCGCCGATGGCATCCGGTTCATTTCCGACGGCTCGCTGCACCCGATCGACGACCTCGGCCGTCTCGCACCGGGAACCACGCTCACCACGCCCGTGTGGATCCGCAACGTCAGCAGCGATCCCGCTCGCGCTGCGGTTCGCCTCGACCTCCCGGGCGCCGACGGGACGCGCCCCACCTTGGCGGGGGCCCTGCGACTCGTCATCGACGACCAGACGGTCGCGCCGGGTGGCGAGTGGCGCAGCGCCGTCATCCCGGCCGGCGGCACCGTGCGCATCGCGATGGGCGTGGGAATGGATGCCGCGGCGGGCAACGACACGCGACGCGCGGCGACGAGCGTCACCCCCGTCGTGCGGCTCAGCGAGCACGTCGAGGGCGCCGACCCGGACTCGCCCCGATCGCCCGGCGATGCGCTGCCCCGGACGGGGCGGGGCACGGACCCGCTCGCCGCCGTCGCGCTCGTGGCGACCGGAGCCGTGGGAGCGGGGCTCGCGCTCGCGACGAGAAGGCGGGAGCATAGGTGAGGATTGCCTATTCATCAGGTATTTAGCCGAGCCTCATCTTGCTTGCGGAATGTCCGCGACTGAGTAGCGTTGCATCCATCGAGACTTCGAACGTCGCCTAAGGAGCAAACATGAGCACCGTTCACACCCCCGCCGCCACCACCGTCGACTCCACCATGGCGTCCGGCACCGCGCAGTTCCTGTCCCCCGTCGTGATCGGCCTCGAGGCGCTCGTCGTCAACGGCAAGCAGGCGCACTGGCACGTCCGCGGATCCAACTTCATCGGCGTGCACGAGCTGCTCGACACGGTCGTGGCTCACGCGCAGGATTGGGCCGACCTGGCCGCCGAGCGCATCGTCGCCCTGGGCCTGCCCATCGACGCGCGCCTGTCGACGGTCGCGGCCAAGGCGAAGGCCACCGAGGTCCCCGCCGGCTTCGCGCAGTCCGACGTCGTCATCCGCGCCGTCATCGCCGACATCGACGCCGTGCTGCTCGACATCGAAGCCGCCATCGAAGGCCTCGACGAGCTCGACATGACGAGCCAGGACGTCGCCATCGAGATCAAGCGCGGTCTCGACAAGGACCGCTGGTTCCTGTTCGCGCACCTCGCGGCGTAATTCCTCCACGAAGGGGGCGGTGCTTCGGCACCGCCCCCTTCGTCGTTCCCCGAGCGAAACGCCGGGGCTGTCGTCGCGCGCGAATCCGAAGCGGCGAGGACGTGTGCGTCACGCGCCGTGCGTCACGCGCCCCGCGAGCAGCGTCGTTCGCACCGGCATGGCGCGCAGGCCCCGCTCGTCGGCGGCGTGCGGATCGTCGCCCACGATGACGAGATCCGCCAGGGCCCCGGGGCTGATCTGCGCCGGCGCCGTCGATCCTCCGGCGGTGGATGCCGCGATGGCGGTGTCGATGTCGATCCGCTGGTGCGGGTGCCAGGCGTCGCGCCCGTCGCGCGTGCGGAACACGGCCGACGCCATCGCCGCCCACGGATCCAGCGACGCCACGGGCGCGTCGGAGCCGAACCGCACGTTCGCCCCGCTGTCGACCAGTGCGCGCAGGGGGTAGGGCTGCGCGGATTGCTCGGCCCAGATGGCATCCGTCATGTCGCGATCGTCGAGCGCGTGCTCGGGTTGCACGCTCGCCGCGACTCCCAGCCGGGCGAAACGCGGAATGTCGGCGTGCGCGACGAGCTGGGCGTGCTCGATGGTGCCCACCGCGCCGGTGCGCGCGTACGCGTCGAGAGCGTGGGCGTTCGCGACGTCGCCGATGGCGTGGATCGCGCACTCGAGCCCTGCGGCGGTCGCCCGCGTCATCATGTCGACGAGCGCGTCGGGGGGCACGGTGAGCAGTCCGTGGTTGCCGATCTCACCCGGGTAGTGGTGGGCGCACGCCGCCGTGCGGGTTCCGAGCGACCCGTCGGTGATGGCTTTCAGCGGTCCGACGCGCACGAGGTCGTGCGCCGCCCCGCGCACCCGGTCGCCGGTGCGCAGGCCCTCGGCGATCGCGCGGTCGAGGTGCTGCGGGTAGGTGCCGTACGAGACGCGGAGCGTGTCGAAGCCCCGCGCGACCCGCCGCTGCCAGGGCTCGTCGTTCCACGTCATGTCGAGGTCGACGAGTCCGACGATCCCGCGCGCCGCGGCGGCGCGAGCCATGCGCTCGACGGCGTCGTCGGCACGGTCCGGCTCCATGGCGTTGAGTCGGCGCGAGATCTCGAATGCGTCCTCTTCGCGCAGCATCCCGGATGCCACGGGCTCGAAGCCCTCGCGACGGAACGCGGCGCTGTTCATCCAAACGCTGTGCACGTCGGCGTTGACCAGGTACGTCGCCCCGTCTCCGGTCGCGGCGTCGAGCAGGGCGAGACTCGGTTCGTCGGGCCACAGCCCGTCGCGGAAGCCGACGCCGACGCGGCGTCCGTCGCTCTCGGGGGCGAACGCCATGATCGATGCGGCATCGCGCGCCGAGGCGACCTCGCCGAGCGGCACGCGCTCGGCGACCAGGGCCCACTGCAGCACGTGCACGTGGTGGTCCCAGAGGCCGGGCAGCAGCCAGCCGCCCTCCCCGTCCACCACCACGCCGGTGGGCCGGAGATTCCCCGTGGGGGCGATGTCGGCGATCACCCCGTCGGCGATGACGAGGTCGACGGGCTCCGAGGTGGGGAGGAACTCACGACCCGGCCCCGCCACCCGCACGGCGCGGACGAATCCGACGTGCTCGCCGATCACGCGCGTCCCCGGGCGTCTTCGGCGCGGCGCATCTCGCCGGCGAGCTCGGGGTGCTGCACGGACAGCCCCGCGACGATGGTCTCGACCACTTCGGCGCTCTTGTTCTGGCTCAGCTTGCGTTTGGCCGTGACCCGCGTGGGCGTCAGGCGGAAGCCGACGGTGCCGCGCTCGAGGCGTTCGACGAACGTCGCGTCGTTCGGCAGGGCGTACAGGGTCCGCGCGTCGTCGGCGTCGCCCTCGAACCGCTCGACGAGACGTTCGAGTACGCGGAGGTTCTCGTCGGGCGTCAGGATCTCCGGGATGCCGGAGAGGTGCGCCGACACGAAGTTCCAGGTGGGGACGGCGGGCACATCGCCGTACCACCGGGGAGTGACGTATCCGTGCGGGCCCTGCACCACCACGAGCAGCTCGCGGTCACCGAGACCGAGGATCGCGTCGTCGGGCTTGCCGACGTGCCCGACGATGGTCAGGTCGTCGCGCTGGTCGTCGAGCATGACCGCATAGTGCGAGGCGACGAGACCGTCGTCGCCCTGACCGACGAGGGTGACCCATGGGTGGCGGTCGATGAGACGCCGGATCTCACCGACGTCGGTCATCGCGAAGCTGGGGTTCTGGCGCACCGGATCAGCCTAGAACGCGGCGGGCTTCACCAGGCTCATCCGCCGACGCGGCGCGCGAGGCACCGGGCTCGTCGACGGGACCGTCCCCGGCAGATCAGGCCTGGCAGCGTGGGCACCAGTAGAGCTTGCGCCCCGCCGCCTCTTCCATCACGATGTCGGTGCCGCATACGCGGCACGGCAGACCCGCGCGGTGGTAGACCCAGTGCCGGTCGTCGCGATGGGCCATGGCACGGCGATACGCCTCGGGGTCGAGGTCGTCCATCGTCATCATCTGGCCGGTCTCGACGCCGATCGACAGCAGTCGCACCCAGTCGCGCCACATGCCGCGGACGACCTCTTCGGGCACGTCGCGGCCAGGCGTGTGCGGATTCTGCCGGGCGCGGAAGAGGATCTCGGCGCGGTAGACGTTGCCGATTCCGCTGACCACGGCCTGATCCATCAGCAGCAGGCCGATGGCGGTGGGCTTCTTCTTGACGGTCGCGGTGAAGCGTTCCTCGCCCTCGGCGACGTCGTCGACGAGAGGGTCGGGGCCGAGCTTCGCGATCGTCGCCGCCACCTCGTCGGGCGTCTGCAGCACGCAGGCCGTGGGGCCGCGCAGGTCGGCGCACGTCGTCTCGGTGAGAAGACGCAGCCGCACGGCGCCGACCACCGGCGGCGGCCACTCGACCTGTTCGTCGAGGCCGGTCGTCTGCTCCGACATGCGCACGCGCGCGCGCCGCGGGGCGCCGATCGAGCTCAGGGAGTTCTCGCCCGCGGCGTCGAGGATCGGCGCGTCGTCGAACGTCGTGCCGCGCTGGTTGGTGTGCCCCATGCGGCCGTTCGCCGAGGCGATCGTCGCGTCGAGCGCCACCTCGCCCGAGAAGTCCCACGCGCCGTACATGCCCAGGTGCACGCGAAGCCACACGTCACCGTCGAACCGCAGGAACATCTGCTTGGCGACGGCCCGCACCTCGACCGCTTCGCGCCCGTCGAGCACCGACGCGCCCTCGACGAAACGACCCTGGGGGCTGGATGCCGCCACGATGCGCCCCACGATGTTGCGGTCGAACTGCCGCGCGATGCGGTGGACGGAATGCCCTTCGGGCATCAGCCTGCCTCGGGGTCGAACGAGTCGCTGGCGTCGGTCAGGGTGTTCTCGCCGCGAGCCGCCCGCGGGTCGGGCAGCAGCACGCCGTCTTGCTCGTACGCCGCGAGCTGGCCGATCCGGCGCGCGTGGCGCTCTTCGCCCGAGAACGGTGTCGCGATGAAGCGGTCGATGAACGATGCGGCCTCGTCGAACGTGTGCTGACGCGCGCCGATCGAGATGACGTTGGCGTCGTTGTGCTCGCGCGCCAGCTCGGCGGTCGACACGTTCCACACCAGAGCGGCGCGCACGCCCAGCACCTTGTTCGCGGCGATCTGCTCGCCGTTGCCCGAGCCGCCGAAGACGACGCCGAGCGCGTCGACGCCATCGGCCTGATCACGCACGACCGCTTGAGCGGCGCGGATGCAGAAGGCCGGGTAGTCGTCGAGCGGGTCGTACTCGAGGGGGCCGTGGTCGACGACCTCGTGCCCCTGGGCGGCGAGGTGGTGCTGGATCTGGGTCGAGAACTCGAGACCGGCGTGATCGGTGCCGATGTGGATGCGCATGCGCTCATCTTATTGACGGCCGCCGACATCAGGGGGCGGACGCGACGACGCCGCCCGCTCCCCGGAAGAGAGAGCGGGCGGCGTCGGATCGGGTCAGGGGCGAACGCCCGCGGCGACGGGCTTGAACCCGGCGCGGATGTTCTCGCAGCAGCCGGGGCGGCACACGTCGTACCACGGCCCCAGGTCGGTCAGGTGCGGGCGTTCCGATTTCGGAGTGCCGTTCAGTCGCTCCTCGACGAGGTCGACGAGGCCCGAGACGTAGGCCGGGTCGACGCCGGGCGTGGGCGTGCGGACTGCGCGGATGCCGGCCTCCTCGGCGGCCTCCATGGCCTCGGTGTCGAGGTCCCAGAGCACCTCCATGTGGTCGCTGACGAAGCCGAGCGGCACGATCGCGACGGCCTCGACCCCGCGGCCGGGGAGTTCGGCGATCACGTCGTTGACGTCGGGCTCGAGCCAGGGCTGCGTGGGCGGGCCGGAGCGCGACTGGTAGACGAGCTCCCACTCGACCTCGGCGACGGCGTCGGCGACAGCGGCCATGACGACCTCCGCGACGGCCTTGTGCTGCGCCTCGTACGCGCCCCCCTCGCCGAACTCGACGTCACGGGGGCCCGAGCGCTGGGCGTCGGCCATCGGAATGGAGTGGGTCGAGAACAGCACGCGGATCTTCTCGGGCGCGATCCCGTCGGCGACGAAGCCGGCCACGGCATCCGTCACTCCGCGCAGGAACGTG
Organism: Microbacterium sp. CFBP 13617; assembly: GCF_014839445.1. Taxonomy (NCBI): domain Bacteria; kingdom Bacillati; phylum Actinomycetota; class Actinomycetes; order Micrococcales; family Microbacteriaceae; genus Microbacterium; species Microbacterium sp. CFBP 13617. The sequence goes on from NZ_JACYNW010000002.1 coordinate 469,903, forward strand.
TCGACGAAGCCGGGGTGATCGAAGAACTGGCGCACCTTGTCGATCGTCACGGTCTCGCCGAGCCCCGTCGACTCGAGCACGCGGGCGTAGTCCTCGCGGTACTGCCGGCAGCTCGAGAACGAGCTGTACGCGCTCGTGGCGATCGCGAGAAGAGTGGTGTGGCCGGCTTCGGCGGCCTCGGTCACGGCCTCTTCGAGGTAGGGCGCCCAGTTGCGGTTGCCCCAGTAGACGGGCAAGCCCAGCCCGCGCGCAGCGATCTCCGCCTCCAGAGCCGCCTTCAACTCGCGGTTGTGCTCGTTGATGGGGCTGACCCCGCCGAAGTGGCGGTAGTGATGGGCGACCTCTTCGAGGCGCTCGTCGGGGATGCCGCGTCCGCGCGTGACGTTGCGGAGGAAGGGGATGACGTCGTCCTGCCCCTCCGGGCCGCCGAATCCGGCGAGGAGGATGCCGTCGTACGCGACGGGCGTCTCGACCCACTTGGGCCCCGACGCCGCGGCGGGCGAGGCATAGAGGACGGGTTCAGGGGTAGTGTCCGTGTCGGTCGTGCTCACGCAGACATCCTCGCACCTGCATGGCGAGCCCGGGCGCGGGTTATCTCGTGACTAGGCTTATCTGGTTGTCATCGTCGCCGACGGCGTCCGTCGTCACCCGCGAGAGCGCTCGATCTGCGACGATCCACCCTCATCCCAGGGAGTACGCCAGTGCCAGGAGAGAACCTCACCCGCATCGAAGCGCAGGAACGCCGCGCTGTCGTCGACACGCACGCCTACGACGTGCAGCTCGATCTCACCCGCGGCGACGAGGTCTTCTCCTCGCGCACCGTCGTCACCTTCGCCGCCACCGAGGGCGCATCGACGTTCATCGATCTCATCGCGCGCACCGTGCACTCCGTCACGCTGAACGGCCGATCCCTCGACCCGGCCGCCGTGTTCGTCGACTCGCGCATCGCGCTCGACGAGCTGGCATCCGAGAACGAGCTCGTCGTCGAGGCCGACTGCGAGTACACGAACACCGGCGAGGGCCTGCACCGCTTCGTCGACCCCGTCGACGGCGAGGTCTACCTCTACTCGCAGTTCGAGGTTCCCGACTCCCGCCGCATGTACACGGTGTTCGAGCAGCCCGATCTCAAGGCCGCCTTCACGTTCTCGGTGACCGCCCCCGCGCGCTGGAAGGTCGTCTCCAACTCCCCCACGCCCGAGCCCGTCGCCGTCGGCGACGACACCGCCCGCTGGGACTTCCCCCCGACGCCCCGAATCTCGTCGTACATCACCGCGCTCGTGGCGGGTCCGTACGAGGCGACCTTCTCGGAGCTGACCAGCGCCGACGGCCGCGTCATCCCCCTCGGCGTCTTCGCGCGCAAGAGCCTGTGGCAGCACCTCGACGCCGACTACGTCTTCGACAAGACGCGCCAGGGCTTCGCGTACTTCGAGGAGAAGTTCGGGTTCCCGTACCCGTTCGCCAAGTACGACCAGCTCTTCGTGCCCGAGTTCAATGCCGGCGCGATGGAGAACGCCGGTGCGGTGACCTTCACCGAGACCTACGTCTTCCGCAGCAAGGTCACCGACGCGGTCAAGGAACGCCGCGTCGTGACGATCCTGCACGAGCTCGCCCACATGTGGTTCGGCGACCTCGTCACCATGAAGTGGTGGAACGACCTCTGGCTCAACGAGTCGTTCGCCGAATGGGCGTCGACGATCGCCACCGCCGAGGCCACCGAGTGGAAAGCCGCCTGGACCACCTTCAACGCGATGGAGAAGACCTGGGCCTACCGTCAGGACCAGCTCCCCTCGACCCACCCGGTCGTCGCCGAGATCACCGACCTCGAAGACGTGCAGGTCAACTTCGACGGCATCACCTACGCCAAGGGCGGGTCGGTGCTCAAGCAGCTCGCCGCCTGGGTCGGGATCGAGCAGTTCTTCGCCGGGGTCGGCGCGTACTTCCAGAAGCACCAGTGGTCGAACACCGAGGTCGGCGACCTGCTCGTCGAGCTCGAGGCCACCAGCGGCCGCGACCTGGGCGACTGGTCGAAGAAGTGGCTCGAGACGGCGGGCGTCAACACGCTCTCGCCGCTCATCGAAGAAGGCTCCGACGGCACCATCTCGCGCTTCGCGATCGTGCAGACGGCGCCCGCCGACTACCCCACCATCCGTCCGCACCGCCTAGGCGTCGGCTTCTACTCGCTGAACGACACCGGAGCGCTCGAGCGCGTGCATCGCGTCGAGATCGACGTCGACGGCGACCGCACCGAGGTCGCCGAGCTCCGCGGCATCCGTCGTCCCGATCTCGTGCTGCTCAACGACGACGACCTCGCCTACGCGAAGATCCGCCTCGACGAGCGCTCGCTCGCCACGGCGATCGCCCACCTCAAGGACATCTCCGACCCGCTGGCCCGCTCGCTCGTCTGGGGCGCCGCCTGGGATCAGACCCGGGATGCCGAGTCCTCGGCCACCGACTACCTGGATCTCGTGCTGCGCAACATCGGTTCCGAGACCGAGTCCACGACGGTGCGCACGACGCTCGGTCAGCTGCAGCTCGCCGCCAACTCGTACGTGACGCCCGCGTCGCGCGAGGCGGCTCGCGCACGCGTCGCCGACGGCCTCTGGGCGCTCGCCCAGGCCGCCGAGGCCGGCAGCGACAGCCAGCTGCAGTTCGTCACCGCGTTCGCCTCGGCGGCCTCGACCCCGGCACACGCCGAGACGGTGCGGGCCCTGCGCTCGGGCGAGACGGTGCTCGACGGCCTCGAGATCGACACCGACCTGTCGTGGCAGTTGCTCATCTCGCTGGCCACGGCCGGCGCGGTGTCGGCCGCCGACATCGACGCGGCCCGCGCGGCCGACAACACCTCGAAGGGTGGGGAGCTCGCCGCCCAGGCGAAGGCCTCGCTGCCCACGCACGAGGCGAAGCAGCAGGCGTGGAACTCGCTCATCGACAACGCCGACGCGCCGAACACGATCGTGCGTTCGACCGCCCTCGGCTTCACGCACCCGGCGACGGTCGACGTGCTGGCCGAATTCGTCGAGCCGTACTTCGCGATGCTGCTGCCGATCTGGGAGTCGCGCAGCTACCAGATCGCGCAGTACCTGATCGTGGGTCTGTACCCCGCCGCCCTCGCGAACACCGCCCTGCGCGATGCGACCCGCGCCTGGCTGACGCAGAACGCCGACGCCGCCCCGGCGCTGCGCCGCCTCGTCGGCGAGAACCTCGCCGGCGTGGAGCGTGCGCTGTCGGTCCAGGAGCGCGACTCGCAGTAATCGAGGTCCTCAGAATGCCCCCTCCCTCACCGGGAGGGGGCATTCGTCGTTCGCGGGTCATCCCCGGGTGGACCCGGATCATCCCCTGGGAGGATGCCCCCGCCCGGGGCGCCTCCGTAGCGTGAAGGCATGATCGTTGCAGAGCACCTCACCAAGCGTTACGGCGACAAGACCGCCGTCGACGACGTCTCGTTCACCGTGGCTCCTGGCCGCGTCACCGGCTTCCTCGGCCCCAACGGCGCGGGCAAGTCGACCACCATGCGCATGATCGTCGGTCTCGACCGTCCCTCGACGGGTTCGGTCACCGTCGGCGGGCAGGACTACCGCCGTCTGCGCTCCACCCTCACCGAGGTCGGCGTGCTGCTCGACGCCAAGGCGATCCACACCGGGCGCTCGGCGCGCAACCACCTGCGCGCCATGGCCGCGACGCACGGCATCGGGCGCAGCCGCGTCGACGAGGTGATCGAGCTCACCGGCATCGGCTCGGTCGCCGGCAAGCGGGCGGGCAAGTTCTCGCTCGGCATGGGCCAGCGTCTCGGCATCGCCGCCGCTCTCCTCGGCGACCCGCACACCCTCATCCTCGACGAGCCGGTCAACGGCCTCGATCCCGAGGGCGTGCGGTGGGTGCGCCAGTTCGTCCGCCATCTGGCGGGTGAGGGTCGCACCGTGCTGCTGTCGAGTCATCTGATGAGCGAGATGGCGCAGACCGCCGACCACGTCATCGTGCTCGGCCGCGGACGCGTCCTGGCCGATGCGCCGCTCGCCGACCTCGTCGGCACCTGGACCACCACGACCCTGCTCGTGCGCTCCCCGCGCCTGGCCGACCTCGTCTCGGCCCTGCAGATCCCGGATGCCACGGTGACGGCCACCGAGCCCGGTGCCGCCCAGATCACCGGCGTCACGGCGCAGACGGTCGGCGACCTCGCCGCCGCTCGCGGCATCCCCCTCTATGAACTGACCCCGCGAGCGGGCTCGCTCGAGGACGCCTACCTCGCCCTCACCGACGACTCGGTCGAGTACAAGACCAAGGAGATCGCATGACCGCCGTCGCTTCCGCGCCGACCACGCGGGCCCACGCCCACGCCTCGACCGCGCACCGCCTCAGCTTCATCCACCTGATGAAGAGCGAGAGCATCAAGATGCTCACCCTGCGCTCCACCTGGTGGTCGCTCGGCGTCACCGCCGCCCTGTCGGTCGGGATCTCGTTGCTGATCGCCGCGGCCTCGAGCGACATCGGCGGCGGCTTCCCCGCGGCGAACGTGATCCTGGCGCCGACGCAGTTCACGATGCTGGTCGCCGGCATCCTCGGTGCGATCGTCATCACGGGTGAGTACTCGACCGGCATGATCCGTTCGACGCTCACCGCCGAACCCCGTCGGGGGGCGGTGCTGGTGGCGAAGGCCCTCGTCGTCGCACTCGTCATGGCCGTGACCACCGTCGTCATCTACGCGGTGGCGATCGCCGCGACCGCGCCGCTGGTCAGCACGGGCCTCGACTGGTCGACGCCCTCGGAGTCCCTGGTCCCTCTCTCGTTGGGGGTCGTGTCGATGGCGGCCTTCACGCTGATCGGTCTCGGCTTCGGCTTCGTCATCCGCAGCGGCGCCGGCGCCATCGCGGCCACGGTCGGGGTGCTCTTCGTGCTGCCCATCGTGTTCAGCCTGTTCTCGTTCGCGGGACCGAGCTGGCAGTGGATCCTCGACGCGGCCGACTACCTGCCGGTCAACGCCGCGGTGCAGCTCACCACGCCCGGCGGCACGGAACTCGGCCAAGGCGCCCTCACCCTGGCCGCGTGGGCCCTCGCGCCGCTCGTGCTGGGCTGGATCGCCCTGCGGTCGCGCGACGTCTGACCCCTCCTCCCCACCACGGATGCCTCGACGCTCAGCCAGCGCCGAGGCATCCGTCGTTACGCTGTGACGGATGTCTGTTCTCGCCGAAGTCCCCGAACCGAGCCCGTCTTCCACCGCGCCCCCGGCCGACATCGGCAGCCTCGATTTCTGGACCTGGGTCGGCGGCCAGCTGCTCGGCTTTGGTGGCGTGCTGCTGCAGATTCTCGGCATCGTCGTCGGGATCGCCATAGCGGCGTGGATCCTGCGCGTCATCATTCGGCACGTGGTCGATCGCATCGTCAACGGTGCGAAGAGCAAGGCGCGCGTCGACGACACCCAGGCCCTCGACCGGTCCCCGCTCAGCGCGGTGCGACTCGTGCAACGCACGCGCACCCTCGGCACGATCCTGCAGAACATCGTCAACGTCATCCTGGTGATCGTGGCGCTCGTGTGGGTCGCCGGGATCGTCGCGCCGAACGCGCTGGCCTCGCTCACCCTGCTCACGGCTGCCGTCGGCGCCGGTCTCGGTTTCGGCGCGCAGAACATCGTCAAAGACGTGCTCAACGGCATCTTCATCGTCGCCGAAGACCAGATCGGCATCGGCGACGTCGTCGACCTGGGCCTGGCGACCGGCATCGTCGAGTTCGTCAGCGTGCGCATCACCCACGTCCGCGACGTCAACGGAACGCTCTGGTACGTCCGCAACGGCGAGATCACCCGCATCGGCAACATGTCGCAGGGCTGGTCGCGCGTCATCATCGACCTCGCCGTTCCCACCGACGCCGACATCGACGACGTCGAGACGGCGATGCTCGCCGCGGCGAAGACGATGTCGAAAGAGTCCAAGTGGCGCTCGCGCATCATCGAGCAGCCCGAGATCTGGGGCCTCGAATCCATCAGCGGTGACGCTCTCGTCATCCGCCTGGTCATGAAGACGCGCTCGAGTGCCAAGGACGACGTCGCCCGCGAGCTGCGCGCGCGCCTCAAGCGTGCGATCGATGCGATGGGCATCGCCCTGCCCCAGCTGAACTCCATCATGCTCAGCGGGCCCGAGGGCGCGCAGAGCGTGCGCGGTGCGCACCCGCCGAAGACGAAAGAGACGCCGGTGGCGCCCGGCGCCGACCGGCCTCGCTGGAAGCCCCGCGGCCGCCGCGTCGAGGCGCCCGACACCGCCGACGACCACGACGACGCCGTCCCCGCGAAGACGAAGAAGAAGACCCTGCGCGACGAGACCCCGACGGCGACCCTGGACCTTCCGGGCGCCGAGATGCCCGGGGCCGACGTCGCCAAGCCGACGCCTCCGGCCGTCCGTGCCGACCACGAGGAGCAGTCGTGACCGAGCCCATCAGCTTCTACGACCAGGTCGGCGGCATGGACACCTTCCGTCGCCTGGTCGATGCGTTCTACCGCGGCGTGGCCGGCGACGAGGTGCTCAAGCCCATGTACCCCGAAGAAGACCTCGGGCCGGCGGCCGAACGTCTGACGCTCTTCCTCGCCCAGTACTGGGGCGGGCCGGCGACCTACGGCGAGACCCGAGGTCATCCGCGCCTGCGCATGCGCCACATGCCGTTCCACGTCGACCCCGACGCCCGCGACCGGTGGCTTCGGCACATGCGCGCCGCCGTCGACGAGATCGCCCTGCCGCCCGGGTTCGAGGCACCCCTTTGGGACTACCTCGAGCGCGCCGCGTACGCGATGGTCAACACGTTCGAGCCCCGCGGCATCGGGCCGCAGCAGAACGGGCGCCCCGACACGGGTCTGCCCGTGCGCGCCGCCGACTGAGCGACGTCACGGGGCGGCGGGTGCCGATCACTGCCGCTCCGGCGCGGTTCTCGACCGGCCCGCGCGCCGTCGGGTCGGCCGCGCCGTCCGCCTTGCCGCGTCGACCGGCTTGCCGCGTCCCCCGGCCTGCCGCGTCGACCGGCTCAACGTCGACCGGCGCAGCCTCGACCGGCGTCACGTCAGCTGGCCCGAAGGCGGCCGCCCGCGCACCGTCGCGCATTCACGCGGTGACGGGGTCGTCGGGCCGCTCAGCGCCCGAGGAAGTCGCCGAAGCCCGGGATGTCGAAATTCGACAGACGTTCGCCGAGTCCGCCGACCTGATCGCCCAGACCCGACACCGCGTCCTGCGCGCCGCTGGCCCAGTCGCCCGCCGCCCCCAGGTCGACGCCGCCCGCGAGTGTCTCGAGGTCGACACCGGATGCCAGAGCGTCGAGGTCGACGCCCTCGGCGAGCCCGGCGAAGTCGACGCCCAGCTGACCCGCCTGGGCGAGCAGGGGCCCGGCGACCGCACTGACGATCGCTCCGCCGGCCACGGCGGCGAGCAGCCCGCCCGCACCCACCACTCCCGCGCCGATCAGCCCGCCGCGGCCCGCGCGGGACAGCATCTGCGACATGCGACCCGGACGCGTGGCCTCGGCGCGTGCGGCCGTGCGGGCGAGGTCGTCGGGGGCGTCCGAGCGCGGACGCTCGTGCGGTTGCAGGTCGGCATCCATGCGCTCGCGCACGTGCGCGCGCTGGTCGGGTGTCAGTCGCGCGAAGGCCTCGCGATGCATCTGCTCCACGCGATCGGGGTCGGCCGTGCGCAGCAGGTAGTCGTACCGCGCGATCGCCGCGCGGTCGTCGGCCGAGAGCGCCGGGGCCGAGCCCGACGTGGGCGGCGGCGCGTATCGGCCCGTCACACCGGCGTCTCGGCGCGAATCGGCGACGGGCGCGGGCGCGGAGTCTGCGCGGCGATCACCGGTGACGGCATCGGCGGCGGAGCGCACCATGGTGCGCCAGTCGCGGGAGGCACCCGACGAGGGGTGGGGAGCGGAGCCGTCCCGCGAAGACGAGGACGACGACGCCTTGTCGACGGCCTTCGAAGCGAGGTCGAACAGACGGGAGAACGAGACCATGGGGTACCTCTCGACGGGCAGCGGAAACTGCGACGTCAAGGTCTCCTCCGCCCCGGACGGGACCGACGCACCCGGAGCCCAACGGTGGGCTCGTGATGACGGATGCATCGCGACGGGAGTACTCCCCTTGCTTCCCTCAGCGTAAAGCGGCCACCTATGCGCGGGCTGGATCAGCTCCCGGTCGCGCGCACGGCGGTCAGCCCCGAGCGCACGGGGCCTCGAACGAGCACGTGACCGCGAGTGAGGCTCACGCGCGTCCACGGGCCGCTCGTGCGGACGGGCGCCATCTCGCTGCCGGCGATGAAGCCCAGCGCGAAGGCGGCGAAGGCAGTACCGAGCGGCAGACCCCCGAGGGCGTCGTCGGGCTGACCCCACACCTGCGCGCGGATCACCCGCACGATGTCCTCACCGGCATCGGCGGGGAGCGCGTCGGCGACGGCGGCGACCCCGTACTGGGCTCGGGATGCCAGAACGGCGGCGTCGATGGCATCCTTCTGCTCCCATCCGCTGCGCGGGGGCGAGATCCCCGCCCACGCGGGCGAGGTGGCGGTCTCGGGAAGGACGACCGCTGAGGCGTCGTCGGGGGCCGGGAGCAGCGCGGAGGCGTCGACCACGAGGTCGCACTCGAGCTCGGGATCGATCGCCGAAACACGCAGGCCCAGCACCGTCGGGGTGGCGTCGAGCAACCCGCGGGGGGCGAGGGGGGCGGCGGTGGCGACGAGCACTCCCCCGTCGGCACGCAAGCGCACGGTGCCGTCACCCAGACGGATCGTGCGGGAGGCGAAGGTCAGCAGGTCGGCTGCCGCCTGGGGGTCGGGGAACAACAGGCGCGCGGACACCCGCCCTAAACTATCAAGCGGCGCGGGCTCGCTGCGCCGGAAAGCGAGTCGCCATGACCGATGCCCTCGATCCCGTGGCGTCGCTCCTCGCGGTGCTCGACCTGCGCGACGCCGGCGCCCGCACCACCGAGGACATCTTCACCGGTGTCTCGCAGCCCATGCCGTTCGGGCGGGTGTACGGCGGCCAGGTGCTGGCCCAGTCGGTCGTGGCCGCGTCGCGCACGCTCCCGCCCGAACGCGCGGTGCACTCGATGCACGGGTACTTCCTCCGTCCGGGCGACCCGGCCGACGGCATCACCTTCTCGGTCGACCGCATCCACGACGGACGCTCGTTCTCGACCCGGCGCACGCAGGCCTACCAGGCCGGCGTCCCGATCTTCTCGATGATCGCCTCGTTCCAGGACGAGCACCCGGGCCTGGAGCACGCCGAACCGATGCCCGATGGCATCCCTCAGCCCGAAGACCTCGCGCCGTTCGACGTCGAGGGACTCCACCCGCTCAGCCGCCGGATATTCTCGGAGCGACCGGTCGACGTGCTGCACGTCCCGTCGCCGATCTACACCTCGGTGGAGGGGCCGCGAGTTCCGCGACAGGCCGTGTGGATGCGCACACGCCGCGCACTGCCAGACGACCCGGCGGTGCACCGCGCGGCGCTGGCGTATCTCAGCGACCTCACGATCCAGGAGTCCATCATGCGTGCGCACGGCGTCGCGTGGAACGTCCCGAACCTGAAGGTCGCGAGCCTCGACCACGCCATGTGGTGGCACCGTCCGGGTCGCGTCGACGACTGGCTGCTGTACGTGCAGGAGTCCCCCAACGCCCGCGGCGGCCGAGGCCTGTCGACCGGGCGCATCTACTCGCGCGACGGCGTGCTGGTCGCGAGCGTGGCCCAGGAGGTCATGGTGCGGGTGCCGAACGACTGACGGCGCCGAAGGCTCAGGCGCGGGCGGCTCGCCGCCGGTACTCGATCGGATCGCCCGTGTAGGGCGCCCATGCCGCGCGCTCCGCATCGGTCCATCGGATCGGGCGACCGGTCGAGGTGTCGACGAGCACGACGACGGCCGTGGCGCGCGCGTAGAGCACGCGCTCGGGATCGCCGACCGGACTGTAGACCTCGAAGCAGATGTCGGCGCTCGAGCCGCCCATCGCGCCGATCCACATCCGCACGTCCAAGGGGCGCTGGGTGTACGGCGTCGGTCGGAAGTACTCGATCTCCTGCCGCGCGATGAGGGTTGCGCGTTCCCCGCCGCTGGCGAGGACGTCCATGTCGAACACCGCGGTCGGCAGGGGCTCTTCGTCGCCGTCGCTGTACCAGAAGGCCCGCAGGCGCGCCTCTTCGAGCAGTTTCAGCATCGCGGTGTTGTTCACGTGCCCGAGCGCATCGAGGTCGCCCCACCGCAGGTGGATGGGGACGTGCACCCGCGAGGGTCCGGCCGCGACCGGACCCTCGTCGGGGGATGCCGCGCCCGCCGACGCGGCGGCCGCGTCAGTCACGCGTGAGCTTGCGGTACGACGACCGCGACGGGTTGGCGGCGTCGGCACCGAAGCGCTCGATCTTGTTCTGCTCATAGGCCTCGAAGTTGCCCTCGAACCAGTGCCACTGGTCGGGGTGCTCTTCGGTGCCCTCGTAGGCGAGGATGTGCGTCGCGATGCGGTCGAGGAACCACCGGTCGTGAGTGATGACCACGGCGCAGCCGGGGAACTCCAACAGCGCGTTCTCGAGCGAGCTCAGTGTCTCGACGTCGAGGTCGTTGGTGGGCTCATCGAGCAGCAGCAGGTTGCCGCCCTCTTTGAGCGTCATCGCCAGGTTGAGGCGATTGCGCTCACCACCGGAGAGCACGCCGGCCTTCTTCTGCTGGTCGGGTCCCTTGAAGCCGAACTTCGACACGTACGCGCGGGAGGGGATCTCGGTCTTGCCGACCGTGATGATGTCGAGTCCGTCGGACACGACCTCCCACAGGGTCTTCTCGGGGTCGATGTTCGCGCGGGACTGGTCGACGTAGCTGATCTTGACGGTCTCGCCGATCTTCAGCGTGCCGCCGTCGAGCGGCTCGAGACCGACGATCGTCTTGAACAGCGTGGTCTTACCCACACCATTGGGCCCGATGACACCGACGATGCCGTTGGGGGGAAGGTTGAAGCTGAGGTTGCTGATCAGCGAGCGGTCGCCGAAGCTCTTCTCGAGCTTCTTCGCATCGATGACGATGCCGCCCAGACGCGGACCCGCGGGGATCTGGATCTCGTCGAAGTCCAACTTGCGCGTGCGCTCGGCCTCGGCTGCCATCTCTTCGTAGCGGGCGAGTCGAGCCTTGGACTTGACCTGGCGACCCTTGGCGTTGGAGCGCACCCACTCCAGCTCCTCTTTGAGGCGCTTGGCGAGCTTGGCGTCCTTCTTGCCCTGGACTTCGAGGCGCTGGCCCTTCTTCTCGAGGTAGGTCGAGTAGTTGCCCTCGTAGGGGTACAGGTGACCGCGGTCGACCTCGGCGATCCACTCCGCGACGTTGTCGAGGAAGTACCGGTCGTGAGTGATCGCGATGACGGCGCCCTTGTAGGCCTTCAGGTGCTGCTCGAGCCAGAGCACGCTCTCGGCGTCGAGGTGGTTCGTGGGCTCGTCGAGCAGGAGCAGGTCGGGCTTCTGCAGCAGAAGCTTCGCGAGCGCGACGCGGCGGCGCTCACCACCGGAGAGCGGCACCACCGACGCATCGGCGGGCGGGGTGCGCAGGGCGTCCATCGCCTGGGCCAGCTGGGAGTCGAGGTCCCACCCGTCGGCCGCGTCGATCTCTTCCTGCAGCGTGCCCATCTCGGAGAGAAGGGCGTCGAAGTCGGCGTCGGGATCGGCCATGAGGGCGGAGATCTCGTTGAACCGATCGAGCTTGGGCTTGATCGCCACGCCGTCCTGGATGTTCTCGAGCACGGTCTTGCTGTCGTCGAGCTCCGGCTCCTGCATGAGGATGCCGACGGTGAAGCCCGGGCTCAGCCGCGCCTCGCCGTTGGACGGGACGTCGAGACCGGCCATGATCTTCAGGATCGTCGACTTTCCCGCACCGTTCGGCCCGACCATGCCGATCTTGGCACCCGGGAGGAACGACATCGTGACGTCGTCGAGAATCAGCTTGTCGCCCACAGACTTACGGGCGCGGACCATGGAGTAGATGTATTCCGCCATAACCTCTCCAGTCTAGGGGCGCAGAGCCTCCGCGCCGACGCCCAGGGTCCGCTGCTGCCGATCGGTGGACGCTCGTCGCTTGAGGTCCGCGTCGCGCGGGGAGGTCGGACCGCCGGCGCCGAGGGAGGGCACGCGCAGCCAAGGGCTGCGCCCGGATCGGGCGCGATGGCTCACCAGTCGATCGTGCGCGTCTGCCCGATCAGACAGCCCCCGGCCGACAACCCGGGAAGCACCGTCGACACGGGGTTGCCGATCGAGGGACCGACCTGTCCGACCAGGCAGTCGTCACCGAGGCGCACCGAGAACTCGATGCTCTCGGCGGGGTTGCCGATCATGGTCTGGTCGGCCGTGACCTGCATCGACCCCTTGTCGAACCCGGCTGCGGCGAGGGCGTCGATGTAGGCCCGACCGGCGACCTGATCGGGTCCGGACCAGACCGCACCGACGACCTGCGTGAAGAACGGGAGGTTCTCGGCGGCGGTTCCGTTCGGCACGAGTGCCACGGGCGCCGGAGCGCTCGTCGCGGCACCGGCGTCGGAGGGCGTCGTCCCCTCGGTGGCGATGGCCGCAGGCGTCGCGGACCCCTCGGGCGTCGTCGGCGACTGGCCGCCCGTACAGCCGGCCAGCGACAGCACGGCCAGAAGGGTCAGAGCGGCGAGGGGACGACCGTGGGAGCGGGACACGCGGTCAATCCTACGGACGCGGCCCGCGACCGCGGCCTCGACGGCCTCCGCCCCCGCGCCGACCGTCTCAGAAGGGCACGTCGACGGGCTCGGCCGACGAGTCGGCGGCAGCGCCGGACTCGGTCTCGTCGCGTGTCGCCGCCTCGGGCGACTCCCCTCCCGGAAGTGCCCATCCGTCGGCGTCGCTGTGGGCCGCCGCCGCCGTTCGTCCGGCCGATGCCGCCGCCACGACCGCGGGGCCCGCGGGAGCATTCGACGACTCCGGCCGCGGCGTGCGTTCGAATCGCGAGATCCCCCACCGCAGATCGTGGCCGATCGCCTCGGCGGTGACGTCGGCGCTGACGCCGCGTTTGCTCTCGGTCTCCCATTCCCGCAGCCGCAGGCGACCGTTGAGGATGATGCGCTCCCCTTTCTGGAACGACCGCAGCGCGTGCGCCCCCAACTCGCCGAAGACGGACACGGCATAGAAGCTGGTGTGCCCGTCGACCCATTCGCCGCGTTCCCGATCGAGACGTCGCTCGCCGACGGCGAGACGGAAGGCCGCGACGGTCCCGCCTCCGCGCGTCGAGCGCTGCTCGAGATCGCCGACGATGTTGCCCACCAGGGTGATGTGGTCGCTCATGATGAAGTCCTCTCGGTGTGTGTGGTGCGCTCCGGCATCCGTGTGCCCGACGGATGCCGGAGCCCCGCCAGAATGACCGCACCCGCCTGGTCCGCGCGGGCGCGAACCGCACATCCGGGGAGGGATCGAGCAATCCCTGTCGTGGGGAGGAAGGGTGAGATTCCCCGTCCGCGGCGATGTCGGAGGTTGGTTCTACCGTGTCCGCATGAGCACCGCACTCTGGAACGACCTCGCCCCGGCACCGCGTCCGGCCGGGTGGGGCGCAGCGACCCATGTCGCCGCGGGTCTGTGGCGCGTCGCCGACCCACGCGGCCTCGTGGTGGGTCACATTCGCGCGATCGCGGCCGAGGGGGGCTGGCGGTACACCGCCGAGCGCTTCCATGCCGCGTCGGGACGCTTTCGTGAGCTCGGCGCGTTCTGGTCGTCGTCCGAGGCCTTCGAGTGCCTGCGGTACAGCCGCTGACCCGGTGCCCCGCGGGCTCAGCCACTCGCCCTGCACTCCCCCGGCTCAGCCGCGCGACCGCGCTCCGCGCGCCGACGCAGCTCGACCGACGTCAGACCACCGTCGAGAGCTCGTCGCGCGTTGCGACCGAGCCGCCGCCGCGCACGTCGTCCCAGGCGGTCCGCAGAATGTCGACCGCGCGCTCGAGGGTCGGGGGCGCCGCGGTGAAGGGCAGCCGCAGCCGGCGATCGTGGCCTCCTTCGACCGCGAAGCGCGAACCCGCCGACAAAGCCAGCCCGCGCGCCCGCGCGTTCATCACAAGCGGGGTGCTGAGCGGGTGCCCGATGCCCACCCACAGCGAGACGCCACCGGAAGGTTCCGGCACCTCCCACTCGGGGAAGGTTCGGCGAAGCGCCGCGACCAGGCTGTCCCGTCCGGCGCGCAACAGGTCGCCGCGCTGCACCGAGATCTCGTCCAGCCGGGGAACGAGACGCGCCGCGATGGCCTGCTCGAACTCGGGTGTGCCCAGGTCGTGCACCGGGCGACCGGCGGCGAGCCGTCGGATGATGTCGGGCGCGGCGCGGATCCATCCGACGCGGAGCCCGCCCCACACGGTCTTGCCGAGCGACGCCACACGAATGATCCGGTCGTCGTCCGGGAACGGCGCGGCCGTCTCGCGCCGATCGATGTCGAGTTCCGCCGTCGTCTCATCGAGCACCAGCACGCTCCCCACCCGACGGGCGCCCTCGACGAAGGTCGCCGCCTCGAGCGAGGTCATGGTGCGGCCGGTGGGGTTGTGGAAGTCGGGCATGAGGTACGCCAGGGTCGGCAGGGCACGCGCGAAGGTCTGTGCCGCCCGCTCCAGGTCCCAGCCGCGCTCGGGGTCGACGGGAACGCCGACCAGGCGCGCGCCGACACGGCGGAAGGCGTCCGCGGCGTGCGGATAGGTCGGCGTCTCGATCATCACTCGGTCGGCGCGCGTCAGCAGGATCGACGCGATCAGGTGGATCGCGCTCTGCGCACCGGTCGTGACGAGGATTTGATCGGGGTCCGTCGGCAGACCGCGCCGCACATAGCGTTCGGCGATCGCCGAGCGCAGCGTCGGATCGCCGACCACGTCGTAGCCGATCCGGGCGACCAGCGCGGGGGCGTCTTGGGCCACTTCCGAGACGACGGCCGGAAGCCCCGGCCACGCCGCCGGGCTGGCCTGCTGCAGGTCGATGATCGTGTCGTCGGCCTCGTAGCGTCCGGGATCGTTGCGCCCCACGGGAAGGGTGACGCTCCCGCTGCCGCGAAGGCTCTCGATATGGCCGGTGTCCCGCAGGCTGCGATACGCGGCGGCGACCGTCGTGCGGCTCAGCGACAGCGCCGTCGCGAGTTCGCGTTCGGCGGGCAGCGCGGTCGAGGGCGCGAGGCGGTTGTCGAGGCAGAGCAGTCTGACGCCGTCGGCCAGCGCCTCGTACGCCGGGCCGGTCCCCCGCCACCCCCCGAGTGCTTCAGCCAGAGCGCGGGCGGAGATGCGGGAATCCATGGGGCCACGGTATCCGTATTGGCCTTATTCGACCAAGCCAATCACGTGATTGGATTCCTTCATGTTCTCCCGCATCACCCGTCTCATCGTCGGACTCGCGCTCTATGGCGTGGGCTGCGCGTTCACCGTCGCCGCGGGCCTCGGCGTCGACCCGTGGACGGTCTTCGCGCAGGGCATCTCGCGGGTGTCCGGGATCGGCATCGGATGGATCACCAACATCGTGGGCCTGGGGGTCCTGCTGCTCTGGATCCCCCTCCGCCAGAAGCCGGGCGTGGGTACCGTCGCGAACATCCTTCTCGTGGGGACGAGCATGCAGGTGGCACTCGGTGTCCTCCCCCACCCCGACGTGTTCTGGGTCCAGGCGGCGATGCTCGTGGCGGGCGTCGTCCTGGTGGCCGTGGCATCCGGTCTGTATATCGGCGCGCGCTTCGGCCCCGGTCCGCGCGACGGCCTCATGACGGGCGTGCACGCGCGGTTCGGATGGCCCATCTGGGCCTGCCGCCTCGGGGTCGAGGGCAGCGTGCTCGTTCTGGGGTGGATGCTGGGCGGAACGGTGGGGATCGGCACCGTCGTGTTCGCCCTCGGTATCGGACCCCTGGTCCACGTCGCGCTTCCGCTCCTGGCCACGCCCGAACCGTCGCGACGCGCGCGCCGCCCGGTCCGGGTGTGACCTCGAACGCTCAGTGCTCCCGGAACTCGGGGCGATCGCTACCGGGCTTCAGGTGCGAATGCAGCGCGTTCTTGGCGATCTCCATCGACGGATAGACCCCCAGCCGCTCGTCCTTGCCCGCCATGTGGACGGCGTAGCCCTCGGCATCCTTCTGGATCTTGCCGACGACCCCGGAGGGGCCGTACGCGACCCAGAGACGGCGGTGCGTGATGGTCTCAGACATGAGTGCTCCTTCGCTCTCGATGGCGGCAGATTACGCTCGCGTGCCGGGCCGCGCCAGGGGCTGGTGTCGACGGAACGGCCCGACGGATATCCTGGAGCGGACCCCCAGTAGCTCAGTGGATAGAGCAGCGGCCTTCTAATCCGCCGGTCACACGTTCGAATCGTGTCTGGGGGACCAGATGCCGTGTCGGAGCCCCTCACTAGACTGAGGGGATGGTGAATGCCTCCGAGAACGACCGTCTCGTCTGGATCGACTGCGAGATGACGGGACTCGACCTCGCGGTCGACGAGCTCGTCGAGATCGCCGTCGTCGTGACCGATTTCGAGCTCAACGTGCTCGACCCCGGCTTCCAGATCGTGATCAAGCCCGATGACTCCGCGTTGGACAACATGGGCGAGTTCGTCACCGACATGCATCGCTCGTCGGGACTGCTCGACGAGATCCCCCACGGGGTCAGCCTCGCCGACGCGGAGTTCCAGGCGCTCGAGTACATCCAGCGGTTCGCGCCCGTCGAGGGCAAGGCCCCGCTGGCGGGCAACACCATCGGCACCGACCGCATGTTCCTCGCCAAGTACATGCCGCGCGTCGACCGCTGGCTGCACTATCGCAACGTCGACGTGTCGAGCATCAAAGAGCTGTCGCGCCGCTGGTACCCGCGAGCGTATTTCCAGGCGCCCGCGAAGCACGGTGGGCACCGCGCCCTCGCCGACATCCGTGAATCGATCCGCGAACTCGCCTACTACCGCGCCGCGGTCTTCGTGCCGCAGCCGGGTCCCACCAGCGAAGAGGCGAAGGTCATCTCGGCCTCGGCCGTGTCGTCGTTCGCGCTGGACCTATGACATAATCGTTCAGTTGTCTGCTGCGGCGGACACATGGTGGCTATAGCTCAGTCGGTAGAGCACCGCGTTGTGGTCGCGGGGGTCGCGGGTTCAAGTCCCGTTAGCCACCCCACACCCACGAAAGCCCGGTCGAGTCCTCTCGCCGGGCTTTCGTGGTCCCGGACTCCCGGGCGCAGCGCCCGTAGAATCGTCTATGTCCGCCGGCGTCGCCGGCTCGGCATCCATCGATCGGCTTGCGACCCCGGGAGGCCCGCCGTGAACGACGACGCCGACACGCGCGCGGCCCTCGACCTCGACGCCGAAGCGTTCGAACGCCTGGTCGTCGATGAACTCGACCGCCTGCCCGACGACATGGTCGACGGGCTCGACAACGTGGTGTTCGTCGTCGAAGACCGCCCCGAAGACGGCTCCCTCGATCTGCTGGGCCTGTACGACGGGTGGGCACTGACCGAGCGCGAGCGCTACGGCGTCGGCGAACTGCCCGACAGGATCATCCTGTACCGCGAACCCCACCTCGCCGCGTGCGACGACGAGGGCGAGTTGCGCGACGAGATCCACACCACGCTCGTGCACGAGATCGCGCACTTCTACGGCATCGACGACGAGCGTCTGCACGAGCTGGGATGGGCATGATGGCCGGGCTCGCGACACCCGACCTCGACGTCGTGGACGAGACCGACCTGCGCGCGCAGCCGCCGTCGTCGTGGCAGACGGTCGTGTGGAACGACCCCGTCAACCTCATGAGCTACGTGCGCCACGTCTTTCGCACCTACTTCGGCTTCGACACCGCCACGGCCGAGCGACTCATGCTCGCCGTCCACCACGACGGGCACGCCGTCGTGGCGCGCGGTCCCCGCGAAGTCATGGAAGCCCACACGCACGCGATGCACGACTTCGGACTCTGGGCCACCGTGCGGAAGGAGCCCGCGTGAGCGAGCAGATCGTGGTGCTCGAGATCAGTGGTCTCGAAGCCCTCCACCTGGCCGGCATCGTGGGTCAGTTCCGCGACGTGATCGCCGACAGTCGACGCGACGACGACCCCGCCGTGGCACGACTGCTGCCCGACGCCTATCCCGACGACGACGACGCCACGCGCGAGTTCCGCCGCCTCACGGGCGACGACCTGCTCGGACGGCGGGCCGACGACGCCGCGATCGTGCTGCGGACGTTGGGCATGGACGGCGGCGACCTCGACGCCGACGATGATCCGGATGCCACGATCTCGGTCGCACTCGGTGAGACCGAGGCTCTCGCGTGGATGCGCACCCTCTCGGCCGTGCGGCTCGTACTGGCCACGCGTCTCGGCATCCAGAGCGAAGACGACCACCAGCCCGACGATCCGCGCTTCGGCATCTACGACTGGATCGGCTACCGTCTCGACGGCCTCGTCACCGCTCTCGATCGGCGCTGAACGCGGAGAGTTCCGGATGCCGTGCCCCTGGCGCGCGGGCGGTCACGGGGCGTTCTGCATGTCGTGCCGACCCGGCGCCGGACTCGCCGGCGCGTTACGGCACCCGCACGACCACCGAGGCCAACGACACCGGATCGTGCGCAACGAGGTGCTGCTCCTCTTGCGCCGCCCAGCCGTCCCAGTGCGGCCGGTAGGTGTCGCCGTCGCGGTCCAGCGCGCGGTGCTTGCGGGAGGACGATGGCGCGTCGACCCACACCGCGACATCGGCCAGGCGCGCCGACTCCGGAGTGAGCACCCCGGCGCCCTCGACGACGAGAGGAAGAGACGGGTCGACGGCGTGCGCCTCGGCGCGCGCGTCGCTCCGCCAATCCCACCGCTGCCAGACGCCCACCATGCCCCGCGCGTGCGGTGACAACACGGTCTCGCGGGCGTACTCCGCCCCCGCGGCGAGCCCGCCCCAGCCGGGATAGAGATCGTCGAGGGCCACGAGCTGCACCCGACCGCGACCCGGCCACGCGGCGACGAGCCGACGCGCGAGAGAACTCTTGCCCGCGCCGCTGCGGCCGTCGACGACGACCACCGGATTCGCCACGCCGAGGGCGCTGACGCGCGCCACGACGCAGGCCGTCGCCGCGGCGAGGGCGTCGTCGACCGGGTCTGCGCTACTTCTTGAGGGCGCGGATGACACGGCTGAGCGCGCGACCGGCGACCCACACGAACGGGATGCCGACGGCAAGCAGCGACACCAGGTTCGGGTCGAACCGCAGGTCGTCGCCGCGGCGGATGTAGGCACCGAGAGGCAGGGTGTAGCCACCGCCGCCGCCGCCGCCGTTGCCCTGCTCGTCGGAGCCGCCGCCGTACCCGGCCCACACCAGGGCGACGGGAACGATGCGCACGCCGTCGACGTCCTGCTGCTCGCCGTAGGCGGAGGTGACGCCGAAGTGGGTGGACTGCTGGCCGAGTTCCAGAGCGATGTTGGGCATGAGCCCACCGTACCGGCCCGGGGATCCGCGACCCAAGGGCGTTGCGTCGATGCCGACGGCGTGTCAGTGGTCGTATGACGGCCGGGGGTTGGTGGGCAGAGCGCCCCCGCCGCGCGTGGGCCCGAGGAGCGACCCCCGGGTCACCGCACCGCGCCCGAAGCGCGCCGTGGCCCCGTCGAGCGCTCCCTCGATGCGACGCCACTCGGCATCGTCGTCCCAGAGCGTCGCCGCCATGGCCGCGGGCTTGAGCTTCTCGCCCCGCACGCCCACCAGACGCACCGCCTGGCGGCGGTCGATGGAATCGAACAGCTCGATCGCGGCGTCGCCGATGCGCTGGCCGACCGAGGTGGGCTCGGCGAGCGTGCGCGAACGGCTGAGCGTGGTGAAGTCCGAGAAACGCACCTTGATCGCAATCGTCAACGCCTCGTACTGCTGCGCGCGCAAGCGGGCCCCGACGCGGTCGGCGAGTCGACGGAACTCGACGTGCAGGGTGCGCGTGTCGGAGATGTCGGTGTGGAACGTCTCTTCGTGCCCCACGCTCTTCTCGGCGCGACCCGTGTGCACCTCGCGCGCGTCGACCCCGCGCGACAGGTGCCAGATGCGCTCGCCCATGGCCGCGCCCAGCACCTGGTCGAGCGCGTGCCGCGGAGTGTCGAGGATGTCGGACACCAGGCGGATCCCCCGGGACTCCAACGCCTCGGCCGCCTTCGGGCCCACGCCCCACAGGGCGCGCACCGAGCGCGGCCGAAGGAACGCCTCGGTGTCGGCGGCCGAGACGACGAGCAGCCCATCGGGTTTCGAGATGGTGGACGCCATCTTGGCGACGTGCTTGGTGGCCGCGACACCGATGCTGCACGTCAACCCGGTCTCGGCCTTGACCCGGGCTCGCAGATCGCGGGCGATGGTGGCGGGACTCCCCCACAGCCGGCGCGCTCCGCGCACGTCGAGGAAGGCTTCGTCGATCGACAGGGGTTCGACGAGCGGGGTCACGTCATGGAAGATCGCCATGACCTGCCGCGACATCTCGGTGTAGCGCTGATACGGCGGGTTGACGACGATCGCCGTCGGGCAGAGCCGCAGAGCGATCGCCACGGGCATGGCCGACTTGACCCCGTACCGACGCGCCTCGTACGACGCGCTCGACACGACGCCGCGGCCCTCGGAGCCGCCGATGATCAGGGGCTTGCCCGCGAGCGAGGGATCGTCGAGCACGGCGACCGACGCGAAGAACGCGTCCATGTCGACGTGCAGGATGCCCGCGCCGGTGTCGTCGGCGTCGGGACGCGAGACGAGCCTCCCGGTGCCGTCGCCTCGTCCCATGGCATCCATTCTCCCCCCGACCTCCGACATCGGGCGGAGTGGAGGCGTCGACTCCGACGGGAAACGACGGATGCCACGGCACCGGCCCCTCGCGGGGCGGCGGTGCCGTGGCATCCGGGGCGTTCTACTGGGCGGCGGCGCGCTCCAGCACGAGCTCGCGCACGCGCGCGGCGTCGGCCTGGCCCTTCATCGCCTTCATGACCGCGCCGATGACGGCGCCTGCGGCCTGCACCTTGCCGTCGCGGATCTTCGCCAGCACATCGGGCTGAGCCGCGAGGGCGTCGTCGATCGCCGCGATGAGCGCTCCGTCGTCGGAGACCACGGCCAGGCCGCGGGCGTCGACGACCTCTTGCGGGGTGCCCTCGCCCGCGATGACGCCCTCGAGCACCTGACGGGCGAGCTTGTCGGTGAGTGTGCCCGCCTCGACCAGCTGCTGCAGGGCGGCCACGTGCGCGGCCGACACGAGGTCGGCGGCGTCGCGCTCCTGCGCATTGGCGACGCGGGTGATCTCACCCGTCCACCACTTGCGCGCGGTCGCGGGGGTGGCACCGGCGGCGATCGTCTCGGCGACGGCGTCGAGCAGGCCACCGTTGGCGACGTCCTGGAACTCGAGGTCGGTGAAGCCCCACTCGGACTTCAGACGACGGCGACGGGCCGCCGGCGGCTCAGGAAGGGCCGCGCGCAGCTCCTCGATCAGCTCGGGAGCCGGTACGACGGGCAGCAGGTCGGGCTCGGGGAAGTAGCGGTAGTCGTCGGCATCCGACTTCGGGCGCCCGGGAGAGGTGCGACCGGTGTCCTCGTGCCAGTGGCGCGTCTCTTGCGTGATCGTGCCGCCCTGGGCCAGGATCGCGGCCTGGCGCTGGATCTCGTACCGCACGGCGCGCTCGACCGAACGCATCGAGTTGACGTTCTTCGTCTCGGTGCGCGTGCCCAGCTTCTCTTGCCCGCGGGGACGCAGCGACACGTTCGCATCGCACCGAAGGTTGCCGCGCTCGAGCTTGGCCTCGGAGATGCCGAGACCGCGCACGATGTCGCGGATCGTGGCCACGTACGCCTTCGCCAGGTCGGGAGCCGAGTGCTCGGCGCCGATGATCGGCTTGGTGACGATCTCGACCAGCGGGACACCCGCGCGGTTGTAGTCGACCAGCGAGTACTCCGCGCCCTGGATGCGACCGGTCGCGCCACCCATGTGGGTGAGCTTGCCGGCGTCTTCTTCCATGTGGGCGCGTTCGATCGGAATCGTGACGAGCGTTCCGTCGGCCAGCTCGACCTCGACCGAGCCCTCGAAGGCGATCGGCTCGTCGTACTGCGAGATCTGGTAGTTCTTGCCGAGGTCGGGGTAGAAGTAGTTCTTCCGCGCGAAGCGGCTCGACGGCGCGATCGAGCAGCCGAGGGCGAGCCCCAGGCTGATCGAGGAGCGGATCGCCTCGGCGTTCACGACCGGGAGCGCACCCGGCAGTCCCATGTCGACGGGCGCGACCAGGGTGTTCGGCGCGGCGCCGTGGTGGGCCTCGTTCGCCGGGTTCGGCGCGGACGAGAACATCTTGGTCGCGGTGTTCAGCTCGACGTGCACCTCGAAACCGAGGACGGGCTCGAATCGCTCGAGCGCCTCGTCGAAGTCCATCAGCGCATCTTTCGCCATCAGCTCGACGCTCCGTTCGTGAGAGAGGGGGCCTTGTCCAGCAGCAGTCCGCCCCACTGGTCGACCAGCAGCGCCTCGAGCGCCGCGCCGACGCGGTACAGACGCGCGTCTTCGCGGGCGGGAGCGAGGAACTGGATGCCGACGGGCAGGCCGTCTTCGGCGGCGAGGCCGCTCGGCACCGAGATGCCGGGGACACCGGCCAGGTTGGCGGGGATCGTGGTGATGTCGTTGAGGTACATCTGCAGCGGGTCGTCGATCTTCTCGCCGAGGCGGAATGCCGTGGTCGGCGCCGACGGCGTCGCGATGACGTCGACCTCGGCGAAGGCGGCGTCGAAGTCCTGCTGGATGAGCGTGCGCACCTTCTGGGCGCTGCCGTAGTAGGCGTCGTAGTAGCCCGCCGACAGCGCGTAGGTGCCGAGGATGATGCGGCGCTTGACCTCGGGACCGAAACCGGCGTCGCGCGTGGCGGCCATGACGTTCTCGACCGTGGCGGGGCCCTGGGGGTTCACCCGCATGCCGAAACGCACCGAGTCGAACTTGGCGAGGTTGCTCGACGCCTCGGCGGGGAGGATCAGGTAGTACGCGGCGACACCGTACTCGAAGTGCGGGGCGCTGATCTCGACGATCTCGGCACCCTGCTCCTGCATCGCGGTGAGCGAGGCGCGGAACGAGTCGGAGACACCCTTCTGGAAACCCTGGTCGTCGAGTTCGCGGATGACGCCGATCTTGAGTCCCTTGAGCACCTGACCGGTGGCGCCCTCTCGGGCGGCCGCGGCGAACGAGGGCCACGCGTCGGAGAGCGACGTCGAGTCGTTCGCGTCGTGTCCGCCGATGACGTCGTGCAGCAGCCCGGCGTCGAGGACGGTGCGGGTCACCGGCCCCACCTGATCGAGGCTGGATGCCAGGGCGATGGCGCCGTATCGGCTGACTCCGCCGTACGTGGGCTTGACGCCCACCGTGCCGGTCACGTGAGCGGGCTGACGGATCGACCCCCCGGTGTCGGAACCGAGGGCCAGCGGCGCTTCGAACGCCGCCACGGCGGCGGCGGAGCCACCGCCGGAGCCGCCCGGGATGCGGTCGAGGTCCCAGGGGTTGCGCGTGGGACCGTAGGCCGAGAACTCGGTGGACGAACCCATGGCGAACTCGTCCATGTTCGTCTTGCCGAGGGGCACGAGGCCTGCGGCGCGCGAGCGCGCGACGACGGTGGCGTCGTAGGGCGACATGTAGCCCTCGAGGATCTTGGATCCGCTGGTCGAGGGCATGTCGGTCGTGACGAGAACGTCCTTCACCGCGAGGGGCACACCGGCGAGCTCGTGGAGCTGCTCGCCCGCGGCGCGGCGGCGATCGATGTCGGCCGCCACCTCGAGGGCGTGGTCGCTAACGTGCAGGAACGCATGCACGTCGCCGTCGACGGCGGCGATGCGGTCGAGGTGCGCTTGCGTCGCCTCGACGCTCGACACCTCTTTGCGGGCGAGAGCGGCGGCCAGGTCGGCGGCGCTCAGGCGGGTCAGGTCGGTCACTGTTCCTCCCCCAGGATGGCGGTCACGCGGAATCGGCCGTCGGCCTGGTCGGGTGCGTTCTGCAGCACCTGCTCGCGCGTGAGCGGTTGCTGAACGACATCCGGGCGGAACACGTTCTCGAGCGGGATCGGGTGGCTCGTGGCGACGACGTCGGGCGTTGCGACCTCGGACACCTTCGCGATGTTGTCGACGATGGCATCCAGCTGGCCGGTGAGGCTGTGGACCTCTTCGTCGCTCAACTGGATCCGAGCGAGCACACCGAGATGGCGCACGAGATCAGGAGTGATTTCAGACACCCGTCGAGTCTAGTTCGCGCGGCGCCGCGCGCCGGGCCGCGATGGACGAGCGGAGACCGGTGACATGCCGCGCGTATCCCCGCTGTGCGGAACGCCGGGCCGGTTGCGACGGTACGGCGCTCGCCCCTCGCCGTAGGCTGGCCGCGTGACGCGCTTCGACCCGCCCCGTCCCTGGACCCGCAGCTACGCCGACGGCGTCCCCGAGAACGTCGGAGCCCAGACCGGCTCGCTCGTCGACATCGTCGACGCCTCGACGCGCGACTACCCGGACGCCCCGGCGCTGCAGTTCTTCGGACGCGAGACGACCTACGCCGACATGTCGGCGCAGATCTCGCGGGCCGCAGCCGCTCTGGCGGCCCACGGCGTACGCGCCGGAGACCCCGTCGCGATCGTGCTGCCGAACTGCCCCCAGCACATCGTGGCGTTCTACGCGGTGCTGCGGCTCGGAGCGGTGGTCGTCGAACACAACCCGCTCTACACCCCGCGCGAGCTGCGCAAGCAGTTCGAAGACCACGGCGCGAAGCACGCCATCGTCTGGAGCAAGGTCGTGCGCACGGTGCAGGAGTTCCCCGCCGACCTGCGGGTGAGCACACTGGTGTCGGTCGACGTCACCCTGGCGATGCCTCGGCTCACGCGTCTCGCGCTCCGACTGCCGATCGCGAAGGCCCGCGAGTCCCGCGCTGCGCTCACCGAGAAGACGCGGGATGCCACCCCCTGGACCGAGCTCGTCCGTCACGCGCCGCTGCCCGAGTCGCACCCCCGACCGAGCGCCGAGGATCTCGCGATCATCCAGTACACCAGCGGAACCACGGGCACCCCCAAGGGCGCCATGCTCACGCACGCCAACCTGCTCGCGAACGCCGCCCAGGCCCGCGCCTGGGTTCCGCAGATCGTCCGCGGCGAGGGGTGCGTCGTCTACGCGGTGCTGCCGATGTTCCACGCCTACGGGTTGACCCTGTGCCTCACCTTCGCGATGTCGATGGGCGCGCGGCTCGTGCTCTTCCCGAAGTTCGACCCCGACCTCGTGCTCGCCGTGACGAAGAAGCACCCCGCGACGTTCCTGCCCCTCGTTCCGCCGATCGCCGAACGACTGCTCGCCGCCGCCGAGGCCCGGGGAATCTCGCTGGCCGGGACGGACGTCGCGATCTCGGGGGCGATGGCACTGCCCCACGACCTCGTCGTGCCGTTCGAGAAGGCCACCGGCGGCTACCTCGTCGAGGGATACGGACTCAGTGAGTGCTCCCCCGTGCTCATGGCGAACCCCGTGGCCGACAACCGGGTCGCCGGGACCGTGGGGCTCCCCCTGCCGGGCACCGAGTGCCGCGTCGTCGACCCCGACGACCCCCGCACCGACGTCGAACGCGGCGAGCTGCTCGTCCGCGGTCCCCAGGTGTTCTCGGGCTACTACGGCAAACCCGAAGAGACCGAGTCGGTGTTCGTCGACGGCTGGTTCCGCACGGGCGACATCGTGACGATCGACGACGACGGGTTCGTGCGCATCGTGGACCGCATCAAGGAGCTCATCATCACCGGCGGCTTCAACGTCGCACCGACCGAGGTCGAGAACGTGCTGCGTCAGCACCCGTCCGTCGCCGATGTGGCCGTGGTCGGGGTGCCGAGCGAGCACTCGGGTGAAGACGTCGTCGCCGCCGTCGTGCCGACCACCCCGGGTGACTTCGACGCCGAGGCGGTGCGGGCGTTCGCGCGCGGCATCCTGACCCCGTACAAGGTGCCCAAGCGTCTCGTGGTCGTCGACGAGCTGCCCCGCTCGCTGATCGGCAAGGTGTTGCGCCGGCAGGTGCGCGATCAGCTGCTCGGCGGCTGAACGAGAGGCCCCGCGCGGCTCCGAAGCAAGTCCCGGGCACAAGATGGCGCCCCTCGTCGTGCCCTCGATATCGTGAGCCCCACCCGGAGCGATCCGCTCGGGGAGACAGAGGGGGATCACATGATCATCAAGCGCACTCCGCTCGCCGCGCTGGCGGCGTCGGCTTTGCTGCTGCTGGCCGGCTGTTCGGGAGGCGGCGCTCCGGCGTCCGATCAGTCCAAGGCCGACGCGTGCGACATCGTCAAGACGCAGTTCGAAGAGGTCAGCAAGGCGGGCTCGTCGATGAGCTCGTCCGACCCCGAGGCCGCGATGACGAGTTTCAAGAGCCTCGCGACGAACGTCGACGACGCCTTCTCGTCGATCACGAACACCGAGGTCGCCCCCGCCGCCGCTCAGGCGAGCGGTGCGCTGAACGACTACGTCGCCTTCCTCGAGGGCGTGGTCGCCGACCCGAGCGGCGTCGACGGCTTGGGCGAGCAGGTGCAGACGCTGCAGCAGAGCTTCACCGACGCCGCGGCGGTCTGCGCCGGCTGACGTCGTAATACGCGCGCTGAGGGGCGGGGCCGGTTTCGGCTCCGCCCCTCCGTGCGGGAGGGAGGGGCCGATCCGGGACCGCCGCCTCGCCGCGGCGCGGACCTCGGGCATCGCCCACGGTAGGTGCGGTCAGGCCGTCGTTGCGACCCCACGGATGCGCGCGCACGCGAACGGCCTGCGGTGTCTGCGCTCCGGGGGGCGTCTGCGGGTGTCCGGGGCTGCTCAGTCGTCCGAGGTCGGCGTGTCGGAGCTCGGCGTGTCGGGGGTCGCTTCGTCTACGTCGCCGACAGCCCTCGCGTCGCCGTCTGCGGTGACGTCAGCGGTCGCGTCGGCAGTCGCATCCGCGTTGCCGCCGTCCTCGCCGTCGAGAGCCGCGGGCCCTTGCTCGACCAGCACGCGGAACTGTGCGGCGTCGAGAATGCGCAGACCGAGCTCTTCGGCCTTCGCCAGCTTTGACCCGGCTCCCGGGCCGGCCGCCACGAAGTCCGTCTTCTTCGACACGCTCGATGCGGCCTTGCCCCCGGCAGCGAGGATGGCCTCCTGCGCCCCCTCGCGGGAGTACCCCTCGAGAGACCCGGTCGCCACGACCGTGAGCCCCGCGAGCACACCACCGGCGGCTGCTGCGGCGCCTGGCCC
This sequence comes from Microbacterium sp. CFBP 13617, assembly GCF_014839445.1. Taxonomy (NCBI): domain Bacteria; kingdom Bacillati; phylum Actinomycetota; class Actinomycetes; order Micrococcales; family Microbacteriaceae; genus Microbacterium; species Microbacterium sp. CFBP 13617. The sequence continues at coordinate 497,059 of NZ_JACYNW010000002.1, forward strand.
CGGGTGGCCGGGGATGGCGAAGCGCACGCCCGCGGCCGTCCATCGTTCGACGATCTCGCGGTGCCAGTCGACCTCGAACCAGTCGATGACCGCGTCGGCGATGATGCCCCCGACGCCCTCGACGGCGGCGAGCTCTTCTCGCGAGGCCGCGCGGATGGCATCCAGCGATCCGAACCACTGCGCGAGCGCGCGAGCGGCCACCGGTCCGACATGGCGGATGTTCAAGGAGACGAGCAGGCGGTACAGGTCTTTCGTCTTGGCCTTCTCGAGTTCGGCCACCAGTTTCAGCGCCTGCTCCGACGGACGCACCTCGCGGTGATCCTTGCGGATGCCGCGGCGTCGGCGCTCGGCGGGATCGAGATCCTCGGTCCCCGGCGGATACGTCGCCGGGCCGAGCTTCTGGAACGGCGCGCGACGCACGAGGTCTCCGGTGTCGGGGTCGACCTTGCGCTCGCCCGTCTCGGAGTCGCGCACGACGACCTCGATGGGAACGAGCTGCTCGATCGTGAGATCGAACAGCCCCGCCTCGGTGTCGAGGGGTGGGCGGTCGGGGACCTCGGGCTGGGTGAGCGCCGCGGCGGTCACTTCGCCGAGCGCCTCGATGTCGAGCGCGCCGCGGGAGCCGATGTGCTCGACACGCCCGCGCACCTGCGCGGGGCAGGAGCGGGCGTTCGGACACCGCAGGTCGATGTCGCCCTCTTTCGCGGGGCGCAGCGCGGTGCCGCACTCGGGACAGTCGGCGGGCATGACGAACGCGCGTTCCGTGCCGTCGCGCAGTTCGACCACCGGGCCGAGGACCTCGGGGATGACGTCGCCCGCCTTGCGCAGCACGACGGTGTCGCCGATGAGCACGCCCTTGACCTTGACCACGTCTTGATTGTGGAGAGTGGCCTGGCGCACCACGCTGCCGGCGACCTTCGCCGGCTCCATCACGGCGAAGGGCGTGGCCCGCCCGGTACGCCCGACCGAGACGACGATGTCGATGAGCTTCGTATTGACCTGCTCCGGCGGGTACTTGTAGGCGATGGCCCAGCGCGGAGCGCGGCTCGTGGCGCCGAGCTCGTCGTGCAGCGCCAGCTCGTCGACCTTGACCACGACGCCGTCGATCTCGTGCTCCACGTCGTGGCGGTGCTCGCCGTAGTGCGTGACGAACGACAGAACGCCGTCGATCGACGATTCGACCCGGCTGTACGGCGACGTGGGGAGTCCCCACGACGCCAACAGGTCGTAGATCTCGCTCTGGGCGGCGACCGGCGGATCGGGCCACGCGCCGAGGCCATGGACGTAAAGGGAGAGGGAGTCGATGCGGGCGAGGCCGGCCTCGAGCTCGAGGCCGGTCTTCTTCTCGATCTGCTGGCGCAGTCCGCCGCTGGCCGCGTTGCGCGGATTGGCGAAGGCGGGAAACCGTCGCGCGGCCGCCTGCTCGGCCTTCTCTTCGTCGAAGGCCCGGCTGCCGCGTCGACCGGCGGCGCGCTCGCGGGACTCGGCCACCGCGCGCTCTCGGTACTCGCCCTGCAGTCTGTTGAGGTTCTCGAACTTCGCGACGGGGATGAACACCTCGCCGCGCACCTCGACGAGGGCGGGATGCCCCTCGCCGGACAGCTGTCGCGGAACGCCGGCGAGACGGAGCGCGTTGTCGGTCACGATCTCACCGACGCGCCCGTCGCCCCGGGTGGCCGCCGAGGTGAGAACGCCGTGCTCATAGCGGAGGTTGAGGGCGAGGCCGTCGATCTTGAGCTCGCTGAGCCAGTGCACCGCTCGACCCGCCGCCGCCTCGGTCTTCACCGCCCAGTCGCGCAGCTCGTCGGGAGAGAAGACGTTGTCGAGGCTCAGCATGCGCTCGGCGTGCTCGATGGTCGCGAGGTCGGTGGCCTCGGCGGCGCCCACCGACTGCGTGGGGCTGTCCTGCCCCTGCAGCTCGGGGTGCAGTCGCTCGATGGCCTCGAGCCTTTGCATCCATCCGTCGTAGGTGGCGTCGTCGACGAGCTCGGCGTCCCGGCCGTAGTACGCCTCGCGCGCGTCGACGATGCGCTGCGTCAGGTCGGCCGCCTCGACGCGCGCGTCGTCGAGAGAAAGGTCGGGAAGCTGGTCGTGCTCGGTCACGTCCTCCAGCTTAGGGAGGGGTCCCGACATCGCCGTCGGGGTTGCCTCACTGCCGTGATGAGCGGAGGGCCAGGGACGAGCGGAGGAGGGATGCCACGGCATCCGCCCTCCCCAGACCCCACACCCTCCGCCCATCACCGCCGGCGGACGCCCCACGCCCGCGCAAGAAGGTCAGGCGCCGACCGGTACCGCCGACACCGTCCGGTCGATCGTGAACTGGCCCATCACGCGCGTGCCGTCGTAAAGCACAGCCGTCTGGCCCGGGGCGACGCCGTCGAAGGGCGCATCGGGCCGTACCGTCAGCACACCGTCCACCAGAGAAGCGCAAGCGGGCACCGGGTCGGCGTGCGCGCGGATCTGCACGTGGCAATCGAAGCGGTCGTCGGCGGGCGCGCGGCCGGCCCAGGTGAAGCGCTCCCCCGCGATCTCGGCGCACGCGAGGGCCTCTTTCGGCCCCACCACGACGGTGTTGTTGATCGGGCGCACCTCGAGCACGAAGCGCGGCTTTCCGTCGGCGGCGGGAACGCCGAGCGACAGGCCCCGTCGCTGACCGACGGTGAAGGCGTGCGCCCCCTCGTGCGTGCCGACGACGGCGCCCGAGCGGTCGAGGATCTCGCCGCGCTCGGCCCCGACCTTGTCGGCGAGCCAGCCGCGCGTGTCGCCGTCGGGGATGAAGCAGATGTCGTGGCTGTCGGGCTTCTGTGCCACCGTCAATCCGCGCTCGGCCGCCTCGGCGCGCACCAGGGCCTTCGACGGGGTCGACCCCAGCGGGAAGTAGGTGTGGGCCAACTGCTCCGCCGTCAGCACGCCCAGCACGTACGACTGGTCCTTGGCGTTGTCGGACGCACGGTGCAGCTCCCGCCCGTCGGGCGTGTCGATGAGCGTGGCATAGTGCCCGGTGCACACGGCGTCGAAGCCGAGCTCGAGAGCGCGTTCCAGCAGAGCCGCGAACTTGATCTTCTCGTTGCACCGCATGCACGGGTTGGGAGTGCGCCCCGCGCGGTACTCCGACACGAAGTCGTCGATGACGTCGTCGCGGAAACGCTCCGAGAAATCCCAGACGTAGAAGGGCATGCCGAGTTTGTCGGCGGCGCGGCGGGCGTCCATCGCGTCTTCGATCGTGCAGCATCCGCGACTGCCGGCGCGCAGCGTTCCGCCCGCGCGCGACAGCGCCAGGTGCACGCCCACCACGTCGTGGCCCGCCTCCACCGCGCGGGCCGCGGCCACCGCGGAGTCGACGCCACCGCTCATCGCCGCCAGAACTCGCATGGGTCCAGTCTACGAACGCGGGGCTGAACGGGCGCCGGATGCCACGGCCCGGGCGTACGCGTCGGGAAGACGGGCGAGCACCGCCTCGACGTCCGCCGACGTCGAGGTGCGTCCCAGGCTGAACCGCAGCACCGAGCGGGCGGCGCGGTCGTCGAGTCCGAGAGCGAGGACGACGTGCGAGGGCTCGGCGACACCGGCCTGGCACGCCGATCCCGTCGACACGGCGATCCCCGCCATGTCGAGCAGGAACAGCAGCGTCTCGCCCGCGGCATCCGGGAACAGCACGTGCGCGTTTCCGGCGAGCCGATCGGTCGGATCGCCCAGCAGGCGGGCCGCGGGGACGGAGCTCAGGATGCCGTCGACCAGGCGATCGCGCAGCGCTCCGAGCCGCGCGTTCTCGCCCTCGCGCTCGGCCTCGGCTGCCGTGGCCGCTGCGGCGAAGGCGGCGGCTCCCGCGACGTCCTGCGTTCCGGCGCGCAGCCCCCGCTGCTGCCCGCCCCCGTGCACGAGGGCCGTCAGCTTCGCGTGCCGCGACACCACCGCGGCCCCCACCCCGACGGGGCCGCCGACCTTGTGCGCCGAGACCGACATCGCCGCCAGTCCCCCGGTCGCGGTCCCGGCACCCCGCCAGGCCGCGAAGTCGACCGCGATCTGACCGAGCGCCGAGACGGCGTCGAGGTGCAGGGGAACCCCGGCTCCGGATGCCAGCTCCGCGAGAGCCGCCGGATTCTGCACCGTCCCGACTTCGTTGTTGGCCACGAGCGCGGTGGCGACGGCGGCTCCCGGGAGCGCCGCGGCGAACGCGTCGGCGTCGATCCGACCGAGGGCGTCGAGGCCGACCGGGCGTACGAGCGCGCCCTGGGTGGCGAGCCAGCTCACGACGTCGAGCGTGGCGTGATGCTCGCCGTCGGGCAGGACGAGGGCGTCGACCCCGGTCGGGCGGGACCACCACAGGCCCTTCAGGGCGAGATTGGCCGCCTCGGTGCCGCTGCCGGTGAAGACGATCTCGATGGCCTGGCACCCCAGTACGAGGGCGAGCTGGTCGCGGGCGTCTTCGAGCAGGCGACGCGCCGCCTGGCCGGCCCCGTGGATCGACGACGGATTGCCCAGCACATCGTGTGCGGCGAGCCAGGCATCGCGCGCTTCTGCGCGCAGCGGCGTGGTCGCTGCGTGATCGAGGTAGACCTGCATCGTGCTGTCCTTCCGACGACGCCTGCCGCCGTTCACTACCCTAAGACGCATGGTCCGACCCGAGACTGTCCTTCCCGCCCGCCCCGGCCTGCTCGGCAGCGCCTTCGACGATCTCGGAGTGAGGCTGGGCCCCGATGGCGGCACCCTCCGCGTGTGGTCGGGTCACGCCGACGCGATGCAGATGCTCGTGTTCGACGACGTCGACCTCGACTGGGCGACCGAGACGGTGACGATGGTCCCCCTCGGCGACGGGGTGTTCGAGGCGACCTCCGCCCTGCTGCGGCCCGGAGCCCGCTACGCCATCCGCGTGGGCGGTCCGCTCGGCCCCGGCAACACCTTCAATCCGCAGACGCTCCTGGTCGAGCCGTACGCGCGGGGGCTCGTCTCGGGCAACTTCGGCGACTGGCGCGCGGTCGTGGTCGAGGGCGGCTTCGATTGGGGCACGTCGACGAAACCGCGCGTGCCGCTGGACAAGACCGTGATCTACGAGGGCCACGTGAAGGGGCTGACCAAGCGGCATCCCTTCATTCCGCCGGCGCTGCACGGCACCTACGCCGGTCTCGCGCACCCCGCCATGATCGATCACTTCCTGTCGCTCGGCATCACCAGCGTCGAGCTGCTGCCGATCCACGCCTTCGCGACCGAGCCGCGTCTGCTGCAGCTGGGGCTGACGAACTACTGGGGCTACAACAGCCTCAACTTCTTCACCCCGCACGCCGCCTACGCCACCGCGGCCAGCCGCGCCGAAGGTCCCGAGGCGGTGCTGCGCGAGTTCAAGGGCATGGTGAAGCTGCTGCACGAGGCCGGCCTCGAGGTCATCCTCGACGTGGTCTACAACCACACCGCCGAAGAGGGCATCGGCGGCCCCCGCACGAGCTTGCGGGGCATCGACAACCGGTCGTACTACCGCCAGACCGACGACGGCGCCTACATCGACGAGACCGGGTGCGGCAACGCGGTCGACACCTCGACCGACGCCGCCGCGCGGCTGGTCCTCGATTCGCTGCGTTACTGGGCCAACGACGTGCAGATCGACGGGTTCCGCTTCGACCTCGCCGTCACGCTGGGCCGCGACGAGCGGCACTCGTTCACGCCGGAGCATCCGCTGCTCCAGGCCATCCGCGACGACGCCGAACTCGCCGACGTGAAGCTCATCGCCGAGCCGTGGGACGTCGGCATGGGCGGGTGGCAGACGGGGAACTTCGGCGACGGCTGGCAGGAGTGGAACGACCGCTACCGCGACCGGGTGCGCAACTTCTGGCTGAGCGACATCGACTACGCCCGCCGCGCCGACACCACCCCCGTGGGGATCGGCGGCTTCGCCACGCGCCTGGCGGGGTCCTCGAACACGTTCTCAGAGGAGCGCGGTCCGCTCGCGAGCATCAACTTCGTGACGGCGCACGACGGCTTCACACTGCGCGACCTCGTCTCGTACGACGTCAAGCACAACCTGGGCAACGGCGAGCAGAACCGCGACGGCGCCGACACCAACCGCTCCTTCAACCACGGCGCCGAAGGGCGCACCGATGACGAACGCGTCCTCGCCACCCGTCGCAAGGCCATGCGCAACCTGATGGGCACGCTGCTCGTGTCGGCCGGCATCCCGATGATCACCGCGGGCGACGAGATGGGACGCACCCAGCGGGGCAACAACAACGCCTACTGCCACGACTCGGCCCTCACCTGGCTGTCGTGGGATCTCGCGCCCTGGCAGCGCGATCTGTTCGCGCACACGCAGCGTCTCTTGCAGATCCGCCGCGACAACCCGGCCCTGCGTCCTCGGCGGTTCGCCCGACTCGGGGAGCGCATCCCCTCGGCCTCGGTCATGCAGTGGTTCGACGAGAAGGGGCGCACGATGTCGAGCGACGCCTTCAACGACCCCGCGCATCGCACGCTGCAATACCTCGCGACCTCGACGCCCGAGCACGAGGACCTCAACCAGGTCCTGCTGGTCGTGCACGGGACCGAGGCGCCGGCCGACATCGTGCTTCCCGCTCTCGACGACGATGCCGGCACGGCCTACGTCTCGCTGTGGTCCAGTGCCGACGAGGCGCCGACCCCCGGCGGCGAGCGTTTCGCCCCCGGCGAGACGGTCTCGCTGGCGGGCGCATCGATGCGTTTGTTCCGCGTCGAGTAAGCGACGCGCCCTGTCAAGGGCGCGAGAAAGGTGAGGGCACGTCGTCGCCCCGCGGTAGGTTCGGACCGTGGCTGACACGACGACTCTCACGCCCGAGCTGCCCTGGCGCAGTGCCGCCTCGATCCCCGTGCGGCCGGTCAAGCCGACACCGACGTCACGGAACGTGGTCACCCCACGCATCCCCCTGGCCCTTCCGCATCCGAGTGTTCCCGGCGGGCGGTTCCGACCGTCGGCCTTCGTCGGCGAAGCCGTGCCCTTCACGGTGACCGCCTTCCGCGAGGGACACGATCTGATCGGCGTGCACGTGCGCCTGTTCTCGCCCTCGGGCGACGAATCGCTGCACCGTCTCAGCCCACTGAACGACGGGTTCGACCGCTGGTCGGCGCTCGTGGTCCCCCTCGAGCAGGGTGTCTGGCGGTTCCGGTTCGAGTCCTACGCCGACGACTTCGCCACCTGGGAGCACGCGGCAGACCTGAAGATCGCCGCGGGCGTCGACGTCGCCGTCATGCGCGAGATGGGCGCTCAGCTCTTCGACCGCGCCCGAGGCGAGAAGAAGCGCCCCGGCAGCGACAAAGACGTGCTGTACGACGCCGCGCGGGCACTCCGCGACCCCGACACGCACGACGACGTCGCCCTCGACATCGTCCGCGACCCCGCGATCGCCGCGCTGTTCCACGCCCGGCCTCTGATGGGCCTGGTCTCGGTCGGGCGCGACGCCGAACTGCTCGTCGAACGCACCCGCGCCGGTGTCGGCTCGTGGTACGAGTTCTTCCCCCGCTCCGAGGGCGCCACGCGCGCCGTGGACGGCAGCGTCGTCAGCGGAACCTTCCGCACCGCCGCCGAACGCCTCCCCGCCGTCGCCGCGATGGGCTTCGATGTGCTGTACCTGCCGCCGATCCATCCGATCGGTCAGACCAACCGCAAGGGCCCCAACAACACCCTCGTCACCCAGCCGGGCGACCCCGGTTCGCCGTGGGCCATCGGCGGGGCCGCGGGCGGGCACGACACCGTGCACCCCGACCTCGGCACCCTCGACGACTTCCGCGCCTTCGTCGCCGCGGCGCGCGAGAACGACATCGAGGTCGCCCTCGACCTCGCCCTCCAGGCCTCCCCCGACCACCCGTGGGTCACCGAGCACCCCGAGTGGTTCACCACGCTCCCCGACGGCTCCATCGCCTTCGCCGAGAACCCGCCGAAGAAGTACCAGGACATCTACCCGGTCAACTTCGACAACGACCCCGACGGCATCCGCGCCGAGGTACTGCGGATCGTGCGCCACTGGATCGCCCAGGGCGTGAAGATCTTCCGCGTCGACAACCCGCACACCAAGCCGTTGCAGTTCTGGGAGTGGCTCATCGCCACCGTCAGCGCCGAAGAGCCCGACGCGGTCTTCCTCGCCGAGGCGTTCACGCGCCCCGCTCCCCTGCAGGGCCTGGCGATGGCCGGGTTCCAGCAGAGCTACACCTACTTCACCTGGCGGAACACGAAGGAAGAACTCGAGGAGTTCCTCTCGGGCCTCGCGCACGAGACCGACGACTTCCTCCGTCCCAACCTCTTCGTGAACACTCCCGATATCCTCACCGAGTACCTGCAGTTCGGCGGTCGACCGGCGTACAAGATCCGCGCCGCGATCGCCGCTACGGCGGCCCCCACGTATGGCGTGTACGCCGGGTACGAGCTGTACGAGAACGTTGCGCGTCCCGGTGCCGAAGAGAACATCGACAACGAGAAGTTCGAGTACAAGTTCCGCGACTGGGCCGGTGCCGAGGCGGCGGGCGACTCGCTGGCCCCGTACCTGCGCATGCTCAACGAGGCCCGACGCGCGCACCCCGCCCTCGGCCAGCTGCGCAACCTCAGCGTGCACTGGAGCGACGACGACGCGATCCTGGTCTACTCCAAGCACCTCGACGCCGCCCTGTCACCCACCGGCGAGAGCGACACGATCATCGTGATCGCCAACGTCGATCCGCACTCGACCCGCGAGAGCACCGTCCATCTCGACACCACCGTCTGGGGTGTCGAACCGGGAACGTCGTACGACGTCGAAGATCTCGTGACGGGACAGGTCTGGACCTGGGCCGACCACAACTTCGTGCGTCTCGACGCCTTCACCGAGCCCGTGCACATCCTGCACGTCAAGGAGAACCGATGACCACTCTTCCTCCCGAGATCCTGGATGCCGTGGCGAACGGCGCGCACCACGACCCGCACAGCGTGCTCGGCGTGCACGAGAGCGCCGACGGCTGGGTCCTGCGCGCGCGGCGCCCTCTCGCGCGAGAGGTGGCTGCCGATCTCGCCACCGGTGACAGCGTCACCCTCGAGCACGTGCACGGCGGCGTGTGGGAAGTCGCTCTCGCCGAGAACCCCGGCCGGTACATGCTGCGCACGACCTACGACGACGGGGTCGAGAACGCCACCGACGACGGCTATCGGCACGCTCCCTCGATCGGCGAGCTCGACCTGCACCTCATCTCCGAGGGGCGTCACGAAGAACTCTGGCGGGTCCTGGGCGCCCACGTCCGCGAGATGGACGGCTCCGCCGGTACGGCCTTCACGGTGTGGGCGCCCGACGCCCGCGCCCTGCGCGTGATCGGCGACTTCAACGGCTGGGACGGCACGGGCAGCGCGATGCGCTCGATGGGCGGCAGCGGCGTCTGGGAGCTCTTCGTGCCCGGCATCGGCGCGGGCACCCGCTACAAGTTCGAGATCCTCACCCGCGGCGGCGCCTGGATCCAGAAGGCCGACCCGATGGCCCGCCTGGCCGAGGTCCCCCCGGCCACGGCCTCGGTCGTCACCGACTCCGAGTACGCCTGGTCGGATGACGCGTGGATCGAAGAACGCTCGACGACCGCTCCGCTGGACCGCCCGATGTCGATCTACGAGCTGCACCTCGCGTCGTGGAAGCCCGGGCTGTCGTACCGTGACGCCGCCGACGAGATCATCGACTACGTCGGGGCCCAGGGCTTCACGCACGTCGAGTTCCTCCCGCTCGCCGAGCACCCGTTCGGCGGTTCCTGGGGCTACCAGGTCTCGGGCTACTACGCGCCGACCAGCCGCTTCGGAGACCCCGACGACCTGCGCTACCTCATCGACCGGCTGCACCAGGCCGGCATCGGCGTGATCATGGATTGGGTCCCCGGCCACTTCCCCAAAGACGAGTTCGCGCTCGCGCGCTTCGACGGCGAGCCCCTGTACGAGCACCCCGACCCCCGGCGCGGCGAGCACAAGGACTGGGGCACGCTCATCTTCGACTACGGCCGCAACGAGGTGCGCAACTTCCTCGTCGCGAACGCGCTGTACTGGTTCGAGGAGTTCCACGTCGACGGTCTGCGCGTGGATGCCGTGGCATCCATGCTCTACCTCGATTACTCGCGCAACGACGGCGAGTGGGCCCCCAACCAGTTCGGCGGGCGCGAGAACCTGGAGGCCATCCGGTTCCTGCAGGAGGTCAACGCGACCTCGTACAAGCGTTATCCGGGCATCGCGATCATCGCCGAGGAGTCGACCAGCTTCCCCGGGGTGACCGCCCCCACCTCGCACGCCGGACTCGGTTTCGGGTTCAAGTGGAACATGGGCTGGATGAACGACTCGCTGCAGTACATCGGGCGCGATCCCATGTACCGCTCACACCACGAGGGCGAGCTGTCGTTCTCGTTCGTCTACTCGTTCAGCGAGAACTTCGTGCTCCCCATCAGCCACGACGAGGTCGTGCACGGCAAGGGCAGCCTCTTCGGCCGCATGCCGGGCGACCACTGGCAGAAACTCGCCAACATGCGCGCGTTCCTCGCCTACATGTGGGGCCACCCGGGCAAGCAGCTGCTCTTCATGGGCCAGGAGTTCGGCCAGATGTCGGAGTGGTCGGAGTCGCGCGGCCTCGACTGGTGGATGCTCGACCAGCCCTCGCACGCGCAGTTGCACGCCTTCGTCGCCGAGCTCAACCGCGTGTACCGCGACCAGGCCGCCCTGTGGTCGCGCGACCACGACGGCGCCGCGTTCTCGCGTCTGGGCGCTCCCGCGTGGAACCCCAACGTGCTGGCGTTCGCGCGCCGCGACCACCACGGCAACACCATCGCCGTGCTGTGCAACTTCTCGGGCGTCCCGCTCGGGGACTTCCCCATCGACCTGCCCGAAGCGGGAACGTGGACCGAGATCCTCAACAGCGATGCCGAGGCGTTCGGCGGCTCGGGTCAGGGCAACTTCGGTGCGGTGACGACCGATTCCCGCGGCAGCGCCGTCGTCACGCTCCCGCTCCTGGGCGTGCTGTGGCTGCACCACCGCGCCGGGAGCTGACCTCGGCGAACGACGAAGGCCCCACCCTCGATCGGGTGGGGCCTTCGTCGTCGGCTCAGAAGAGCAGGGATGCCAGACGGGTACGCGCACGGATGACGCGGGCGTCGTCGTCGCCGACGAGACCGAACAGCTCGAGGATGCGTTCGCGAACGGGCGCCCGATCGTCGGCCGGGAGCTCGGCAAATAGATCGAGAAGACGCGCGAAGGCGTCGTCGACGTGGCCGCCCACGAGGTCGAGGTCCGCGACCAGGAACTGCGCGTCGAAATCGGTCGGAGCTGCGGCCGCGGCCGCACGGGCGGCCTGGAGGTCGGCATCCTGCACACGGGCGAGCAGGCGCACCTGTCCGAGTCCGGCGCGGGCGTCGGCGTCACGGGGGTCTTCGACGAGCGCCTGCTCGTAGGCGGTGATCGCCCGGGCGTAGTCGCCCTCTTCGATCGCGGCGAACGCCTCGGCGTGCAGCGGGGGCAGAACCGGCTCTTCGGGCTCGGCGACCGCGTCGGCGGCTCCGTCGACGGGGATCGTGCCCGTGACGCCGTGCTGAGCCGCGAGCTGCAGCAGCTGCGCGAACACCTCCCGCACCTGCTCCTCGGGGACGGCGCCCGTGAACAACGGCACGGGCTGGCCGGCGACGAGCGCCAGCACCATCGGGATCGACTGCGCGCGGAAGCCCTGGGCGAGCTGGGGGTTGGCGTCGACGTCGACCTTGGCGAGCACGAGACGCCCCGCGAGCTCGGTCACGACCTTCTCGAGCACGGGACTCAGCTGCTTGCAGGGACCGCACCACTCCGCCCACAGGTCGATGACGACCGGAACGGTCCGCGACAGCTCGAGCACCTCGCCGAAGCTGGCGTCGGTGACGTCGAAGACGAGGGGCAGCGCTCCCGACGGCGGGGCCGCCGGGGCGGCCTCACCGGCGGCGGGCGGCTGCGGGCGGTTGCGCAGCGACGAGAGGTCGACGGCACCGCGCATGACGGAACCGGGGGCGGGAGTGCTCACGGGGACACCTTCGCTTCGAGGAGGCTGGATCGATAGCCGAGCAGGCGGATCTGGTCGTCCGACCCCTGGCTGGGGACGTAGAAGAAGACCTGGTCGGAGTAGGTGGTGGTGAAGCCCGTCGCCGACTGGTCGACGCCGGTCAGCGCCTTCACCGCCGGGTTGTTGTCGAGCTTGATCACGGCGTCGGCGTTCGTGGGCTTGGCCGTGTCGCTCTCGTACACGTTGACCGCGACGATCGCGCCGGTGTCGAGGGTGGCCAGAGCGATCGGCGAGGCGGGACCGGCCGAGGCGGCGAAGCTGATCTCGGCCGTGCCTTGACCCGTCTGATTCAGCTCGTCGGTGCGCTTGGTCTTGTTGTCCTGGATGGCGGTCAGCAGCAGGTCGTTCGCCGTGTCGAAGAGGCCGTACGAGGCGCTGTTCTGCCCGTTGTTGATGATGTCGGAGTAGGCCTCCGCGACCTTCTGCGGCTCCATGACCAGGAACGACGAGTCCGGGGGAACCTGCGTGGCGCCCACGTACGGGGCGGCCAGCTCGGGCAGGTTGGTCGAGGCCTCGAGGTTTCCGACGTACGCGGCCTTGTACTCGGCCCAGGGCGTCTCTTGCGTCATCATCATGATCGTCGTGGTCGGAGTCGCCGCGTCAGCGGACTCCACGACCGTCATGAGCGTGCGCGGCCACGCGCCGGTGGTCTGCGGCAGGATGATCTGCACCGGTTCGGCCGGGATGGCGGGGAGGGCCGGACGGTCGGTGATCGCCGCACGCAGCGTGTAGTTGGTCTCGCGCTCCGCGAGCGCCGGTCCCGTCAGGCGGGTGGCGGCGGCGGTCTTGTCGAGGGACGCGTCGGCCTGCGTCACCGCCGTCGACACGCGCGAGACGATGCGCGTCGCCTGCGCCTCGGTGACGGCCGGCGGGAACTGGCCCTCGGGCACGATGACGGTCGGGGACGCACTCGGCGTCTCGGTGGCGGCCAGCTGCGGCCACGCATCGGCGGAGCAGCCGGCGAGCAGGGTGAGCGAGACACCCAGCGCGGGGACCGCGATGAGGGCACGTCGTCCGCCACCCAGGGCTCCGCGTACCCGACCCCGACGGGCCGGCGACTCGCTCACGACACCCGTGCCCGCGGTCCGGGACTCGCCGATCGAGATGGGCTCGGTCACGGGCAGCGGGAGGCCCTTGCGGCGGGGGCGGCGCGAACGACGCACGTGCCGGATGCCGAGGAGGTACAGCACGAGACCGGCGAGAAGCGCGATGCCGCCGCCCACGATCAGCGGGCCCGCCCAGGGCGTGCTGTCGTCGATCGGCCACGTCACGCTGATGTCGGAGGGGGCGGGAGCGGTGCCGTCCGAAGCCACCAGGACGCTCATGTCGGCGGGCAGCTGCAGAGTGGTCGACAGCGAACCGGTCTGCTCGAACTCGTCGAGCCACAGGTCGGAATCGACTGGGCTGCGCCCGGCCACCTGGCCCGTCGCGGTCGCGGTGGGCTCGACGACCGAGGTCTGGAGGCTGCCCTCGCCGCCGGGGACCACCGAGGTGTACCGCGTGTCCGATAGCCACGCCTGCATGTCGGAGGTGCGCCCGTACGAGACGAACACGGCTCCGTCACCCGCGACGCGCAGCGTCTGCGCACCCGGCGTGCTGGTGAGAACCGACCCGTCGATGAGCGTGTAGGGCGTGGTGCCCTCGGTCTGCACGGCCGCGGTGGTCTCGGACGGACCCTGGAATACGGTCCGCTGAGCGATGCCCGCACCGATCATGGCGGCGGCGATGACGAACGCCACCACGGCCCAGACAAATCTCACTCTTCACACCATCCCCACCGGCGGCCCTGGCACCACCGAAGAATCGACGTTTCAGACTAGCCGAGGACGCCTGAAAGTTCGCGGCGAGGCCCGTCGCGCACGTTCGAGGGCGCGGCGTCAGTATCCTGACGACAACGGGCGCCGTCGCACCCGTCCGAGGCGGGAGTCGTCGTCATGAAGATCCACAATCCTTTCCAGGTGGCGCTGCTGGCGACGCTCGGCGTCGGCGTCGGGCTGCTGCTGATCGGCAGCGTCGAGAACCTGTCCACGATCCTGCTGTACGTGGGAACGGCCCTCTTCCTCTCGCTGGGCCTCGACCCCGTCGTCTCGTTCCTCGAGAAGCGCGGTCTCCCCCGGTGGGCGGCGGTCCTCGTGACGATCCTCGGGGTGCTGGGGATCTTCGCCGGCATCATCGTGATGGTCGTGCCGATCATCGTCGGGCAGATCACCCAGCTCGTGGTGCAGATCGAGCAGCTCCTGCAGCCGACCCGGTGGAACGAGATCGTCACGCAGGTGCAGACCTGGGTCGAGCAGACCCTCCCCTGGTTGCGCCTCGACGAAGTGTGGGCCGGTGTGCAGCAGTGGGTCACCACGCTCGACGTGGGTTCCATCTCGACGATGGTGGGCAACAGCCTCCTCACGATCGGCGGTGCGGTGGCGGCCGGCGTCGGCGGCGCGTTCATCGTGCTCATCCTCACGATCTACTTCACGGCATCCACCCCGTCACTCAAGTCGGCGGTCTACCAGTTGGTCCCCGCGTCGAAGCGCGCGCGGTTCATCGAGCTGGCCGAGAAGATCACCGACTCCGTCGGCTACTACGTCATGGGTCAGGTGAGCCTGGGCGTGATCAACGGCGTGCTGAGCGCGATCTTCCTGTCGATCATCAACGCGCCGTTCCCGGCCGTGCTCGCCGTGATCGCCTTCTTCTTCTCGTTGATCCCGCTCGTGGGCACGCTCACCGGGTCGACGATCATCGTGCTGACGTGCCTCCTGCCCGGGCTCGGATCTCCCACGACGGCGCTCATCGCGCTGGTCTACTACCTCGTCTACATGCAGATCGAGGCGTACGTCATCTCGCCGCGCATCATGAACCGCGCCGTCTCGGTACCCGGTGCCGTCGTCGTGATCTCGGCCCTCGCCGGCGGTGCGCTGCTCAACCTGCTCGGCGCCCTCATCGCCATCCCCGTGGCCGCGAGCATCCTCATCATCTACCGCGAGGTGATCATCCCGCGGCAGAACGAGCGGTGATCGAGAGTCGGCGCTCCGTCACCCCGCGAGACCGGCCGAGCCGTTCGCCTCGCGTGGGAGACCGTCGTCAGCCGTCGAGGTCGCCGTCCCACTCCACGGGGAGCGGCAGCGCGTCGGGGTTCACGGCGGCGACGATCTCGGTGAGCACCCGACGGGTCTGGGTCTCGCCCACCCACAGGTGCTTCCCGCCCTCGACGGCGATCAGGGTGGCATCCGGAACGGACGCGAATCGCTCCCGCGCCGCATCAGGTCGCAGGTAGTCGTCGAATTCGGGAACCAGCACGACCATACGACGCGCGTCGCCGGCCCACGCGGCGACCTCGTCGGCCGTCGCACGGTGCAACGGCGGCGAGAGCAGGATGACGCCCTCGACGTCGTGATCGCGACCGTACTTCAGCGCCAGCTCGGTGCCGAACGACCAGCCGACCAACCACGGTCGGGGAAGACCCCGCTCGCGCGCGAAGTCCACGGCTGCGGCGACGTCGAAGACCTCGCTCGCTCCGCCGTCGAAGGTGCCCTCGCTCGTCCCGCGGGGTGACGTGGTGCCGCGGGTGTTGAAGCGCAGCACCGCGAGGTCGGCCAGGGCCGGCAGTCGCCCCGCGGCCTTGCGCAGGATGTGCGAGTCCATGAATCCGCCCGCCGTCGGCAGCGGATGCAGGGTCACCAGCGTCGCGACGGGTTCCCGCTCCAGCGGAAGAGCGAGTTCGCCGACGAGGGTGAGTTCGTCGACCGTCCGCAGCTCGATGTCTTCGCGACGGGCGGGGAGCAGAACGGGTCCGCGTATCTCCATCAGGCGATCCTCCAACAGTGCGTGTGCCAATGGCGTCGGGCGGCGAGGTCGGCGGCGTCGCCGAGCACGCCGTCGGCCCGCCAGACGACGAGGTGGGCGGTTCCGGCCACGACCGGGCGACCGCAGCCGGGGCAGACGTAGTCCTTCAGCGCTTGCGGTGCCGAGATGGGCTGCACGGTCCAGTCGATCCCGCGTTTGACCTCGGTGCGCTTCCACCCGGCGATCAGGCGATCGAGGGAATCCTCGCCGCGGCCGGGTTCCGGGCGACGTTTACGGGAGCGGGGCATGACCGCCGCTCACCACCAGTGGTTGCTGGTCCAGAACGCGTAGGCGCCCGCCCAGCTGCCGTACCGGCCCGTGGCGTACCCGGTGGCCCAGCGCAGGTTGTCGACCGGGTCGTAGCCGTTTCCGGGCACCTTGCTGCACGGCAGCGCCTGCACGAGACCGCACGCGCCCGAGGAGCGGTTGGTCGCGTTCGGGTTCCAGCCGCTCTCACGGCTGACGATGTAGTCGACGTAGCCCATGTCCGCGTCGGAGATGCCCGCCGCCGCCATCCACTCGCCCGGGGCACCGCCGCCGGAGTAGAACAGCGGTCCGGCGTCGCCCGCCGACGATCCCGACCCGCTCGACGGCGTGGGGGTCGGTGTCGGGGTCGGCTTCGGCTTGACGTAGACGTTGTAGCTCGAGCGATCGAGCACGGGGACCTGCTTCTCGCCCGAGGTCGACACGGCCTGCGTGTCGGCGAGGCCCTCGGCGTAGAGCGTGACCGTGCGGGGTTCGTCAGCCTGGGCCGGCATCAGCGCCGCACCCATCGGGCCGACGTACGCGGCGGCGAAGAGCACCGCGGCGCACGAGGCGAAGACACCGACCACCCCGCGTCGGCGAGACCAGCGCGGCGCCGAACGACCCGGAAGCGCGGGCGGCACGACGTCGACGGACACCACGCCCCGGCGGGCGGCGCGGGACGAGGAGGCACGCGAGAGGTCTGAACCGGCAGTCACAGTGTGCTCGAGTCTACCGACGCCCGCGGGCGCGTGCCACGTGAACGGGTCATCCGACGGCGAGCATGACCTCGACGACGGCATCGAGCACGGCGTCGACCTGCGCCTCGCGGTATCCGCCGCGCTGCATGCGGAAGGCGACGGCGCGCACCTGCTCGGGCGTGACGGGGTGGCCCGCCGCCAGATACCCCGCGACACGGTCGGCGACGACGTCGACCTCGTCGACCCGGTAGCCGTAACGGAGCAGGCCGACGCGATCGAAGCGTTCGCCGCGCGGGCGGCCCAGACGATCGAGCACGACCTGGGCCGTGTCGCGCGTCTCGGCGACCCACGCCCGGGCGCCCAGGCGCGACAGGGCGAACTCCCGCTCGCGGGCGGCGAAGGCGTCCTCGACGCGTCCGAGCGCCGCGTCGACGGCGGCGACCGCGTAGCCGCCGCGCACGAGAGGGAAGGCGGCAGCGCGGATCTCCGACGAGCGCAGCGCTCCCTCGGCATCCGCTTCGAACGCCTCGCGCGCTTGCGCGAGGAAGGCGTCGACGGCCCGCTTCTCGTAGCCCTTGGAGCGCCCGGAGGCCTCGGGGAACGGCGTCGCGCTCACTCGATCGTGGATCGGGGTCTCGGTCATGACACTCCCAGCGGGGCGAGCAGGTAGAACATCACCAGTGCGGCGGTGGCCGACGGCAGGATCGAGTCGAGGCGGTCGAGCACTCCCCCGTGGCCGGGGATCCAGGAGCTCATGTCCTTGATGCCGAGGTCGCGCTTGAGCATCGACTCACCCAGGTCGCCGACCGTCGCCGTCGCCAGCACGACGGCGCCGAAGATGAGACCCGCCCACCACGGCACCTGCAGCATGAAGACGGCCAGCAGCGCCCCGGCGACGAGGGCGGCGACGCAGGCCCCGGCGAAGCCCTCCCAGGTCTTCTTCGGGCTGATGCGGGGGGCCATCGGATGCCGCCCGCCCCGCCCGAACGTCAAGCCCGACACGTACGCGCCGGTGTCGGCGGCGACGGCCAGGATGAGGAACGCCAGCACCCACCATTCGCCGCGCGGCTGCGCGAGCAGGATCAGCGCGACGCTGGTGAGGAAGGGGACGTAGAGCTGCACGAAGCCGCCGACCAGAACGTCGCCGATCACCTCGATGGGCGCGCGACCGTCGTCCGAGAACAGCTGCGCGGTGAGGCGCCACACGATGACCACGACGACCGCGACCAGGGTGGCGACCCAGTGCACCCACGCGCCGAGGAAGAACCCGCTGAGCACGAGCAGGAAGCCCATGACGAGCTGGGGCACCACATCGACGCGCCGCCCGGCCACCTGGAGCGCGCGCGAGAACTCGAGCACGCCCAGCACCATGGCCGCCGCGGCGAACAGCACGAAGAGCCACTTGACGAAGACCAGCGACGCGATCACGATCACGCCGATGCCGACACCGATCAGGGTGGCGACGATGAGGTCGCGGCCCGTGCGCTGCTTGAGACGCTCGTTGGCCTGGTCGAACTCCGCGCGGGCATGCGCGATGTGCTGCTCGGCGTCGGTGCGCATCGCCCGCAACTGTGACTCGATGGCGGTCACGCCCTCGCCCGTGATCGGCGAACGGCGCACCGGATCGGCCCGGCGAGCACCGGTCGGATCGACCGGATCGGTGTCGCCGGTCTCGGGCAGGTCGGTCATGACTCAGACCTCGAGGAGTTCGGCCTCTTTGCGCTTGAGAGCCTCGTCGATCTTGTCGACGTGCGTGCGCGTGAGGCCATCGAGGTCCTTCTCGGCGCGGACGAGCTCGTCTTCGCCGACATCGCTCTTCAGCGCGTCGAGGTCGTCCTTGGCCTTGCGGCGGAGGTTGCGCACCTGCACCTTGGCGTCTTCGCCCTTGCCGCGCACGATCTTGACGTACTCCTTGCGGCGATCCTGGGTGAGCTCCGGCATGGTGATGCGCACGATCGTGCCGTCGTTCGTCGGGTTGACCCCGAGGTTCGGCATGTCGCGGATCGCCTGCTCGATCGCCTTGAGCGCCGACTTGTCGTAGGGGTTCACCACGAGCGTGCGGGCCTCGGGGTTGTTCAGCGAGGCGAGCTGGCCGAGAGGGGTGGGCGAACCGTAGTAGTCGACCAGCACCTTCTGGAACATCTGGGGGTTCGCGCGTCCGGTACGGACGGTCGCGAAGTCCTCCTTGGCGGCCTCCACGGCACGATCCATGCGCGCTCCGGCATCGGCGAGGACATCGGCGATCACGGTGACTCCATTCGTTGGGACTGACTTCTCAGTCTAGCCGCGTGCGGACCCGGCTCCCCGGGCCCGCACGGCGCGTCATGTGGTGACCAGGGTGCCCATCGTCTCGCCGAGCAGCGCACGGGTGACGTTGCCGGCCGGCTCCATGCCGAACACGCGCATGTCGATCCCGTTGTCCATGCACAGGCTGAACGCCGTCGAGTCGACGACCTTGAGGCCCTTCTGCAGGGCGTCGCGGTAGGTGAGGTGATCGAGTTTGACGGCGTCGGCGTCGGTGCGCGGGTCGGCGGTGTAGACGCCGTCGACGCCGTTCTTGGCGACCAGCACCTCGATGGCGCCGATCTCGAGCGCGCGCTGGGCGGCGACGGTGTCGGTGGAGAAGTACGGCAGCCCCGCTCCCGCGCCGAAGATGACCACGCGGCCCTTCTCGAGGTGGCGCACGGCGCGACGCGGAATGTAGGGCTCGGCGACCTGCGTCATCGAGATGGCGGACTGCACGCGGGTGGCCGCTCCCGCCTGCTCGAGGAAGTCCTGCAGGGCGAGTGCGTTCATCACGGTGCCCAGCATGCCCATGTAGTCGGCGCGCCCGCGGTCCATGCCGCGCTGGCTCAGCTCGGCTCCGCGGAAGAAGTTGCCACCGCCGACCACGATCGCGATCTCGACCCGGTCGACCGCCTCGGCGATCTCGCGGGCGATCTGGCTCACGACGTCGGGATTCACGCCCAGTTGGCCCCCGCCGAATGCCTCCCCCGACAGCTTCAGCAGTACACGGCGGCGCTTGGTGGCTTCATCGATCACGTGTGGTGTCCTCTCGTCTTGAACAAACTAGCTCCCCGCCCGCGTCGACCGAAACGACCCCCGGGCAGGGAAAAGGCCCGGGATGCCATGGCATCCCGGGCCTCGTCATGCGTGGATTACGCGCCGACCTTGAAGCGGGCGAAGTCGGTCAGGGTGAGACCGGCGTCGGACGCGACCTTGGCGACGGACAGCTTGTTGTCCTTCGCGTAGTCCTGGTCGAGCAGCGAGACCTGCTTGAAGAACGCGTTGACACGGCCCTCGACGATCTTCGGAAGGGCCGCCTCGGGCTTGCCCTCGTTGCGGGAGATCTCGGTGACGATCTCGCGCTCCTTCTCGACGTCGGCCTCGGGCACGGCGTCGCGCGTGAGGTACGAGGGGTTCGCGAACGAGATGTGCTGCGCGATGGAGCGAGCGGTCTCGGCGTCGTCACCCGTGTAGGCCAGGACCACGCCGACCTGCGGGGGCAGGTCCTTGCTGGTCTTGTGCAGGTAGACCTCGAACTTGTCGCCCGAGATGGTGCGCACGCGACGGAGCTCGACCTTCTCGCCGATGATCGCGGCCTCGTCCGAGATGAGCTGCTCGACGGTCTTGCCGTCGGCGTCGGCGGCCAGGGCAGCCTCGACCGAGTCGGCGCCGGCGGCGGATGCCGCGTCGACGACCTTGTCGGCCAGAGCGATGAAGCGCTCGTTCTTGGCGACGAAGTCGGTCTCGCAGGCGAGCTCGAGCAGCGTGACGGTGCCGTTGACCTCGCGCGCGGCGACGAGGCCCTCGCTGGTCGAACGGTCGGCGCGCTTGGCGTTGCCCTTGGCGCCCTTGAGGCGCAGGATCTCGACGGCCTTCTCGACGTCGCCGTCAGCCTCTTCGAGCGCCTTCTTGGTGTCGACCATGCCCGTGCCGAGCTGCTCGCGCAGCGCCTTGATGTCGGCGATCGTGAAGTTTGCCATGGTGTGGCGGTCTCCTTGTCGTTTGCGTTCTAGATGTGAGCCCGGCGGGGCCGTGTCACCACCCTCGCGAAGAGGGGGCGGTCACGACCCCGCCGGATCGTAGCCTGTGCGGGTGACGCCCCGGCCACCCGAGGGTGATCGGGGGTCGCGCGGCTTACTTGCTGTCGGTGGCCTCGGCGTCGGCGACCTCGGTCGCGGTCTCGCCCGACGCGTCGGCGACGGCCTCGTCGTGAGCCTCGGCGCCCGCGGCGTCGTCAGCCGACTCGGTGGCGGCCTCGGTCGTCTCGGCGTCGGTCTCGGCCGCAGCCTCGTCGGAGGTGCCCGAGGTGAGCAGCTCGCGCTCCCACTCGGCGAGCGGCTCGGCGGCCTCGGCCTCGGCCTCTCCGGCGGGCTGGTGGCGCTGGATCAGGCCCTCGGCGGCGGCGTCGGCGATGATGCGCGTGAGCAGGCTCACCGAGCGGATCGCGTCGTCGTTACCGGGGATCGGGTACTGGAACTCGTCGGGGTCGGCGTTCGTGTCGAGGATGCCGATGACGGGGATGCCGAGCTTCTTGGCCTCGTCGACCGCGAGGTGCTCGCGCTTGGCGTCGACCACCCAGATGGCCGAGGGGGTCTTCTGCAGGTTGCGGATACCACCGAGCGACTTGTGCAGCTTGTCGAGCTCGCGCTTCTTGAGCAGGAGCTCCTTCTTGGTGAAGCCGCTTTCGGCCGGGTTCTCGTAGTCGAGCTCTTCGAGCTCCTTCATACGGGCGAGACGCTTCGAGACCGTCTGGAAGTTGGTGAGGAGGCCACCGAGCCAGCGCTGGTTGACGTAGGGCTGGCCCACGCGCGTCGCCTGCTCGGCGAGGACTTCCTGCGCCTGCTTCTTGGTGCCGACGAAGAGGATGGTGCCGCCGTGCGCGACGGTCTCTTTGACGAACTCGTACGCCTTGTCGATGTACCCGAGCGACTGCTGCAGGTCGATGATGTGGATGCCGGAGCGCTCGGTCAGGATGAAGCGCTTGACCTTCGGGTTCCACCGGCGGGTCTGGTGTCCGAAGTGAACGCCGCTGTCGAGCAGCTGGCGGATGGTGACGACGGCCATGGTCGTACTCCTGTTTCTGGGCGCTTTCGCGCCGTGGTTGTGGTTGTTCGCGTCGGACGATGCGTTCGACGAGCCTGGTGCCCGGCGCACACCCGCCATCCGCCGGAGCGGAGGACCATGGGGTGTGGATGCCGCGCGATGCGCTGCCCCGAGGGGCGGCGCGCTGCGCTGAGGGCACGCGGAGTCATCCCGACAAGCGAGATGCGTCCTCCAGCATACAGGACGCCTCCTCCCCACCGCGTGCAGGAGCGGGACCGTCACCGTTGCACCCGATTCGCCCGCGAGGCCGCGGAACGGAGCGGGAGACTTCGGCCATGCGATCCCGGTTCCTCGTCCTGCGCGCGCTCCGGTTCGCGATGATCCTCGCCCTGCTGCTCGCGGTGAACCCGACGGCCGACGGCGATCCGCTCGCCGATCGGGGGTGGGTGTGGCCGGTACAGACGGTGCAGCTCCTCCGCCCCTTCGAGGCCCCCGCCCACCGCTACGCTCCGGGCCACCGCGGGATCGACCTCGCGGCAGCCGAGTCGGTGCGCTCCCCCGCCGACGGTCGCATCGCCTTCGCCGGGGCGGTGGCCGGACGCCTCGTCGTCACCATCGACCACGGAGACGGTCTGGTCACGACCCTCGAGCCCGTGGCGACCGGCCTGGTCGCCGGCGACCGCGTCGCCCGCGGAGCCGTCGTGGGCACCGTCACCCCCGAAGGTCACACCCGCCCGCACACGCTGCACTTCGGCGTGCGGCTGGACGGCGAGTACATCAACCCGCTGCGGCTGCTGGGCGGCGTTCCCCGGGCGGTTCTGCTGCCCTGCTGCTGACGAAGGCGCCGGGCGGCGCGCTTCCGCGACCTCACCTACTCGCGGGCGGCCGGGCATCAGCCGATCTGGTTGCCGCGCCCCTCGATGGTGCTCTGGCCGACTCCCCCGCCGGCGCGGACGATGTTGTCCTGCCCGCGCACCGTGACCGACGAGACGGCACCACCGGCGTCGACGGTCGTGCGGTCGCCGCTGAGGTCGATGCTGCCGATGGCGCCGCCCGACGAGACCGCCGCGTCGTTGCCCTGCACGACGAGCGCATCGATCGCCGACGCCGACACCCGGACGCGATCGCCCGAGACGCGCAGGGATCGGATCGTCGCGCCCGCGGCATCCACCGTCAGCGCGGACCCCGAGACGGTGAGCTCGGCGCAGGTGCCGACGACGCGGACCGTCTGTTCGGCGCCGGAGACGTTCTGCGAGCCTCCGTCGCCGCACGAGAGGGCGTCGGGGTCCGACGCCGGCGTCGAGGGATCGGGCACGGGTGCGACCGTCGGTGCCGTGGTCGGGGGCAGGGTGACGACCGTCGGCGAGGGCGCGGCAGCCGTCGGAGGCGCGGAGGTGACGACCGCTCCCGGGGGAAGGCGCGTCTCGACGGGCGTCGGCTGCAGCGCGCACCCGGCGAGCGAGAGGACGAGCACGACGGCACCCGCCGCGGCGGAGACGGATCGGCGATTCACCCGGCTCACGCTACGTCCGCCGACGGGGCGAGCGCCAGCGGCTGGCCGCGCAGGACGTGCATCGGGGCGAGGTCTCGGGCCGTGACGCGGGGTCGGGCATGCTCGGGCCCACGCCGGATTGAGCCCGTGCACGCTCGAGCTCGCGCGGACCGCGCCTCCTCGGCCCCGTACCTGCTCGGGTGCGCTGATGCTTAGGCGATGGGATGCCCGGCGCGCGGAGGTCAGACGCCCCGACTCCAAGCCCTCGGCGGCTCAGGCCCGCGAATGCTCAAGCCCGCCAGTGCTCAGGCCCGCGGATACTCAGGCCCGCGGATGCGCGAGCTTGTACGCCTCCCGCAGCCGTTCGCCCGAGACGTGGGTGTAGATCTGCGTGGTTCCGAGGCTGGCGTGTCCGAGGATCTCCTGCACCGCGCGCAGGTCGGCGCCCCCGTCGAGCATGTGCGTCGCTGCGGAGTGGCGCAGCGCGTGGGGTCCCAGGGTCTCAGCGCCGACGACGTGGGCCACGGTGCGCGAGACGACGGAGTGCACGGCCCGTGGGCCCAGGCGCCGGCCTCGCGCGCCGAGGAACACCGCGCGTCCCGCGCCCCCCTCACCACGCGCCGAGAGGATCGGGCGCGCGCGGACCAGGTAGGCGTCGAGGGAGCGGCCGGCGGGAACGCCGTAGGGCACGACGCGCTCCTTGTCGCCCTTCCCGCGCAGACGCAGGGTGCGACGCTCGGGGTCGATGTCGTCGAGGTCGAGACCGCAGATCTCCGACACGCGGGCGCCCGAGCCGTAGAGCATCTCGAGCAGGGCGTGGTCGCGTAGCGCCAGCGGGTCACCCTCGCGCGAGTTCTCGGCCGCCGTCGAGAGGACGCCCTCGAGTGCCTGGGCAGTGGCGACGGCCGGCAGCGTGCGACCGCGTTTGGGGGCGACGAGGCGCTGCGCCGGGTCGCCGTCGATCAGCCCCGCATCCTTCGCCCAGGCGAGGAACCCCCGCACCGCCGACGTCCGTCGCGCAGCAGTGGCTTTCGACAGCCCGGATCTGGACGCCTCCCACTGCCACTCGCGGAGGTCCTCGACGCCGAGCGCCGCGACCTCCGGATCGCCGGTCGCTCCCGTGAGGTCGGCCAGGTCGGCCCGATACGCGCGCACCGTCGCCGACGAGAGCCGGCGCACGTCGGCGAGGTGGGTGAGATACCCCTCGACGGCTTCGGAAACACGCACGGCTCCACCCTGCCCGCCACGCACGACGAAGCCCGACACGACGCGCAGTCCGACCGCGATCGCATCGAACGGACGACCGAAGGCGCTCACGCGGCCACGCGCCGAGCATCGGGCACCCCGCCGCCCTCCCTCTCATCGCGCGCCGTGCCCCAGGAGCCAGTCCCCCTCGCTGTCGCGCATCGCCCGCCCCTCGAGCTCGGCGAAGCCCAGGAGCGCGACGGCGTGCGAGGGCGCCAGCCCACTCCGCCGCGCGACCTCGTCGGTCGGTCGCGCCGACCGCGCGGAGAGGGCATCCATGATCCGGGTGCTCTCGTCGGTACGCCCGTCGTCGACCGACGTGCCCGCTCCCGCGCCGCCGAGCATCTCGCGCACGTCGGCAGCCGAGGTCACGCACACCCCGTCGTACTCGCGCAGGATGCGGTGGCAGCCGGCCGAGGCCGCACTCGTCACCGGCCCGGGCACCGCCCCCAAGGCGCGACCGAGCGTTGCCGCGTGTGCAGCCGTGTTGAGCGAGCCGCTGCGCCACCCGGCCTCGACGATGACCACGGCATCGGCGAACCCCGCGATCAGCCTGTTCCTCGCGAGAAACCTCCATTTCGTCGGTGCGGCTCCGCACGGTGTCTCGCTCCACACCCCACCCGAGGCGGCGATCGTCGTCAGCAGGGCTTCGTGCCCGCGCGGATACGAACGGTCGACGCCTCCGGCGAGGAAGGCGCTCGTCGTTCCCGCGGTGCTCAACGCGGCGCGGTGGGCCGCGCCGTCGATGCCGTACGCCGCTCCCGACACCACCGTGACACCGTCCGCAGCGAGCTCGGCGGCGAGGTCGGCGGCGATCCCCTCGCCGTAGGCCGTCGATGCGCGCGCCCCGACGAGGGCGACCACGGGCCCGGCGGGTACCGCGGATCGGCCCCGCCGCCACAGGGCCACCGGGGCATGGGCACCGAGGTCGTCGAGCTTCACCGGCCAGTCTTCGTCGCCCGGCACGACGAGGTCGACCGCCGCCCGACGGGCCGACTCCAGCACGGCGGTGATCGACCCGGGCTGCAAGCGCGGCAGCCACCGTGCGCGCGCTTCCGCGAGTTCCGCCCGCTCTCCGCGCGAGACGAGACGGAGCGCGTCGACCGGCCCGTGCGCCGCGATCAGGGTCCCGGCCACCCCGTCGCCGGGCTCGAGCAGAACGCTCCAGATCGCGCGGGCGTAGGCCGAGCCCTCGTCGCCCTCGGTGCGCCGGAGCCCGCGGAGGGCGCGGCGCGCGGCCGGTGCCTCGAGATCGGGGAGGTTCACGCGCTCATCCCCCGTCGCAGATACAGCGCCCGGCCCACGTCGTCGGGCTGCAACAGCTCGTGACCGGCGATGTCGGCGACGGTCCACGCCACCCGCAGCAGCCGGTCGTAGCCGCGCAGGGTCAGCGCCCCACGCCGCAGTGCCGCGTCGAGCGGACTCAGCACGGCGGGTGACGGGGCCGCGGGGCCGCGCAACCAGGTCCCCGGCACGTCGGCGTTTCGACGCCACGGGGTCGCGGCCCACCGGACCGCCGCATGTTCTCGCGCCCGCGCGACGGTCTCGCGCGCCTGCGCGGTGGTCACCGTCCGCGTGTCGCTCTCGCGTCGCGCGGCCGATACGCGCTGGAGGCGCAGGTCGATGTCGATCCGGTCGAGGAGGGGACCCGACAGTCGACGCGTGTACCGCCGGATCGCCTGCGGGGCGCACTCGCACCTTCCCCCGGCCACCCCGTACTGACCGCACGGGCAGGGGTTCGTCGCGACCACGAGTTGGAAACGCGCGGGATACGTGGCGGCCAACCCCGATCGGTGCACCTGGATGACGCCGCTCTCGAGCGGTTGGCGCAGGGCGTCGAGGACCGCCGCCGGGAACTCACCACCCTCGTCGAGGAACAGCACCCCGTCGCTGGCGCGGGCGATGGCGCCCGGGCGGACCACGCCCGACCCTCCCCCGATCAGGGCGGCGGCCGTCGCGCCGTGGTGAGGGCTCTCGAACGGCGGTGTCCGCGACAACCGGGTCACCGTCTCGCCCGACAGGGAGCGCACCGACGCCACCGACAGGGCGGCGTCGTCGTCGAGCGGGGGCAGGATGCCGGGGAGCCGACGCGCCAGCATGGTCTTGCCCGCGCCCGGGGGCCCGCTCATCAGCATGTGGTGGCCGCCGGCCGCCGCCACGACGAGCGCGTCGACGGCATCGGCCTGCCCGACGACGTCGGCGAGTTCGTGGCTCTCATCGGAGGAGTCGTCGACCGTCGGAGCCGTGACGGGGTCCAGCTCCACGGCGTCGGTCGCCCCTCCGTGCCAGCGCACGACCTCGGCGAGGCAGGTGGCGGCGAACACCTCGACCCCCTCGACGAGGGCGGCTTCGGCCGCATTCGCCGCGGGGACCACGACCCGTGCGTGACCCGCCCGGCGGGCCGCGACCACCGCGGGCAGAATGCCCGGCACCGGGCGCAGCCGGCCGTCGAGTCCCAGCTCGCCGATGTGCACGGTGGCGGCGACGCGGGCGGCATCCATGCGCGTGGTCGTCGCCAGTGCGGCCACGGCGATGGCCACGTCGAACCCCGACCCGCGTTTGGGAAGACTCGCCGGGGAGAGGTTCACGGTGATCCGCCGCTTCGGCAGGTCGAGACCACGATTGGCGCAGGCGTTGCGCACCCGGCGTCCTGCTTCGCCGAGGGACTTGTCGGGGAGTCCGATGATGGCGAACTCCGGCGTCTGCGACGACACGTCGGCCTCGACCTCGACGGGGTCTCCGCGCAAGCCCGTCAGTGCCACCGCCCACGTGCGTGCCACGCTCACAGGGCGTCCTCGAGGTGCTCGAGGCGGGCCGTCGCCGGATCGTCCCCCACGAGGGCGATCGCGTCGATGCGCAGATGGCGGCCGCGTGCCGCGTCGGGGTGAGCGGCGATCCACGCCATGGCCAACCGCCACAGGCGAGCCGCCTTGCGCGCGTCGATCGCCTCGAACGGGTGACCGAAGTCCTCGCTCCGGCGGGTCTTCACCTCGACCACGACGAGAGTGCGCCCGTGCTCGGCGACGATGTCGAGCTCGCCCTGTGCGCACCGCCAGTTCCGCGCCAGTATCCGGTAACCGTCGCCCGTCAAGAAGGCGACGGCGCGTTCTTCCCCGGCTCGGCCGAGGTCGTCTTTCGCTGCCATGCCCGAGAGCGTGGCATCCGGCTCACCGCGTCCGCGGCGTCGAAACCGTCATCGGTGGAGAACCCGAGAGATCAGGCCGCTGTGGAGGAGCCTCAGTTGTCGAGCGACAGCTCGTCGGGCAGCTGGAAGTCGTGGCGAGAGAGCTCTTCGACGTTGACGTCCTTGAAGGTCAGCACCCGCACCGACTTCACGAAGCGGTCGGCGCGGTAGATGTCCCACACCCACACATCGGTCATCGAGATCTCGAAGTAGAAGTCGTGCTCGGTGTCGCGGCGCACGACGTTGACGTCGTTGGCCAGGTAGAACCGTCGCTCGGTCTCGATCACGTAGGTGAACTGGCGCACGACATCGCGGTACTCGCGGTAAAGGGCCAGTTCGAGTTCGCGGTCGTAGTCCTCGAAGACGTCGTCATCCATGGTTCTCCCATCCTAGGCGGGCGTCGGGCGCCGAGCCGCACGCGGGTGCGCTCCCGGGCGCGTCCCTCGGCGTCGTCGGATCGGCGTCGTCAGAACAGCGTGGGCGCCGCGGCGATCGCCCACGAATGCCGGTGGTGCTCGCTCATGCCGTGCGCGGCGATGGCGTCGCGGTGATCCAGGCTCGCGTAGCCCTTGTTGCGCGCCCATCCGTAGGCGGGCAGGTCGTCGTGCAGACCGACCATCAGGGTGTCACGGGCGACCTTGGCGATGACGGATGCCGCGGCCGCACTCGCGCAGTCGCGGTCGGCCTTGATGATCGGGCGCACCGTCAGTCCGGACTCGCCCGCCGGGGTGATGTAGTCGTGGTTGCCGTCGAGGATCACGAGCGCTTCCTCGGGCACGACGCCGTGGGCGCGCAGGTCGGCGATCGCCCGGACCGCCGCGAGTCCGAGGGCACGGATGATGCCGATCTCGTCGACCTCGACGGAGCTCGCCCATCCGACGGCGCTGTGCTGCACGAACGCCGCCGCCCGCGCGGCGACCTCGGGGCGACGGGCCTCGGGTACAAGCTTGGAGTCGCGCAGCCCCATCGGCACGCGCTTGCGTGAGCGGGCCGGGTCGACCACCGCCGCGCCGACCGCCACCGGTCCCGCCAGCGCCCCGCGACCCACTTCGTCGCAGGCGATGACGATCGCGTGCTCCTTGAGCAGGCGACGCTCCAGCGTGAGGGTGGGCTCGATCACGGCGATCCCGGCGCGGGAACCCCCGCGAACACCTCGTGGTGGAAGTCGACGAGGCCGAACCGGTCGAGCGGCCACGTCTTGAGGAAGGCGCGCCCCACGACGTTGTCGACGGGAACGAAGCCCAGCCCCGGCTGATCCTGGTTGAACCGCGAATCGCGCGAGCTGTTGCGGTTGTCGCCGAGCACCCAGAGCGAGCCGTCGGGCACCGTGATGTCGTAGGGAACCGGCTCGGGAGCCGTGGCGCCGGGCGCGAGGCGCACGTAGCTCTCGTCGAGCGGCACGCCGTTCACGGTGGTCTGCCCGAGCGCGTTGCAGCAGACGACGTGGTCGCCCGCGGTGCCGATCACGCGCTTGATCAGGTGGTCGTCGCTGTCGGGAGCAGACAGCCCGAACAGCGACAGCGCCCAGTCGACGCCCTCGACGAGCGGCGACCGAGGAGCGGCCGGTGTGGTGTCGAGCCAACCGCCCGGGTCGCGGAACACGACGACGTCGCCCCGCGAGTACTCGCCGAAACGGGGGGTCAGCTCATCGACCAGGATGCGGTCGTTGATCATCAGCGTGTTCTCCATCGACGCCGACGGGATGTAGAACGACCGAACCACGAACGTCTTCACCAGGAACGACACGACCAGCGCGATGAGCACGATGACCACGAGGTCGCGGAAGAACAGCCCCCACCCGCGGCGACGCCGACCGTCGGAACGGGATGCCATGGCATCCGGGGTCGAGGCGGTCTGGTCGTTCATGTGTTCCTTCACCGGGTCCACCGCACACCGGAGAACCGCACGGACAAGGGTCGCACATCGAGGCCCCGACGGATGACCGACGCCGCCGCGAAAACGCCGAACGCCCCGTGGGTGAAATCCACGGGGCGTTCGAGGGGAGCGGACTCAGCGGTCGCGCTTCTCCTTGATCTTGGCCTTCTTGCCACGGAGGCTGCGCAGGTAGTAGAGCTTGGCGCGACGGACGTCACCGCGGGTGACGACCTCGATGTGGTCGATCACCGGGCTGTGGACGGGGAACGTGCGCTCCACGCCGACCTGGAAGCTGACCTTGCGGACGCAGAACGTCTCGCGGACGCCATCGCCCGAGCGGCCGATGACGACGCCCTGGAAGACCTGGACACGCGAGCGCGTGCCTTCGGTGATGTTGACGTGCACCTTGACGGTGTCGCCGGGGGCGAAGACGGGGATGTCGGACCGCAGCGAGGCTGCGTCGACGGAGTCGAGGATCTGCATGATCTTCACTTCCTGCGACCGCCACAGGTCGATCGCACGATAAAAGGGGAAAAGGTGAGGCGTGCCCGAAGCCGCGGATGCGGCGGACTCCCCTGAGGCAGAGCCGGTCAGGGCACAAACGCTTATTCTGCCACGGACACCGAGCGCGGCAAAACCGGCTCAGTCGGGGCGGCGCGTTTCGGAGACGATGATCACGTCGCCCGCGGGCTGGGCAGCCGGGCGTTCCTGCGCCGGCGGGATGTAGGCCGTGCCGTCGGTGGCGTGCAGCACGGTGACCGCACCCCGTGCTTCGTTCCACAACTGCGCCAGCGACGACCAGAACAGCAGCAGCGCACCGACGACCGACAGCACCAGCAGCGGGAAGAACACGCGCGAGTCGAACAAGCCCAGCGCGACGATCACCACGTGCCACAGCCCCAGGCCCGCCACATCGCGCCACGACACCGCGCGCGACTCGCGCACGCTCGCCCGTCCGCGGATGAGCAGTGACAGCAGCACCTGCGAGACGAAGACGGCCGGAAGAGCGACGAACAGCCACAGCAGGGCCCACCCGCTTCCGCCCGAGAAGACGATCCATCCCACGAACAGCCAGAGCGGCAAGACGAAGGCGGCCGGGAACAACCAGCCGAGGAAGAGTCTGCGCAGCGCCATGGACCGATGCTACGGCGCGGGAATGTGCGCTGCCTATGAGAACCCTCTGCCCGTCTCGGCGCGAGGGCGCCGCGTCGGGGAGAATGGACGTTCCACGAGAGGAACACCATGATCGAACTTCGCACCCCGGCCGAGATCGAAGCGATGCGTCCGGCGGGCCGCTTCGTCGCGGAGGTGCTCGCGACCCTGCGCGACGAGACCAAGGTGGGCACGAACCTGCTGCACCTGGATCGCCGCGCCCACGACATGATCCGCGCCGCCGGTGCCGAGTCCTGCTACATCGACTACCACCCCTCGTTCGGCGCGAGCCCGTTCGGCAAGGTGCTGTGCACCTCGATCAACGACGCCGTTCTGCACGGCCTCCCCCACGACTACGTCCTGCGCGACGGCGACCTCGTCTCGCTGGACTTCGCGGCGTCGGTCGACGGCTGGGTCGCCGACTCGGCCGTGTCGTTCGTGGTCGGCACGGCCCGCGACGAGGACCTGGCGCTCATCGACACGTCGGAGCGCGCTCTGGCCGCCGCGATCGACGCCGCCACCGTCGGCCACAAGATCGGCGACATCTCGGCGGCCATCGCCGCGGTCGCCCACGCCGAGGGCCTGAGCATCAACACCGACTTCGGCGGTCACGGCGTCGGACGCACGATGCACGGCGATCCGCACGTCGCCAACGACGGCAAGGCAGGACGCGGCTACCCGCTGCGTGCGGGCCTCGTCGTGGCGCTCGAGCCGTGGTTCCTGCACACGACCGACGAGCTGGTCACCGACCCCGACGGCTGGACGCTGCGCAGCGCCGACGGCTCGCGCGGGTCGCACTCCGAGCACACGGTCGCGATCACCGCCGACGGCCCGATCGTGCTCACGGACCGTTCGTTCCTCGGCGTCGACTGACACGCGATCGACGGATGCCGCGGCCTCGGGGTCGCGGCATCCGTCGTCCACCGCGCAGACCGGTGCTCAGCGCGGAGCACACCCGAAGCGGACTCCCCCTCCGGCCGAGGCCGCGAGGCGGACGACCGGGCGGCGGGGTCAGTCGGCGAGGAGGTCGGGCCGGCGCTGTCGCGTGCGCTCGAGCTGCTGCTCGCGTCGCCATGAGGCCACCGCACCGTGGTTGCCGCTGAGCAGCACCGGGGGCACCTCGCGCTCCCGCCACACGGCGGGCTTGGTGAACGACGGATACTCGAGCAGCCCGTCTTCGTGGGACTCCTCGACGAGGCTCTCGGGATTGCCGACCACGCCGGGCACGAGGCGGCCGATGGCTTCGACCATCGCCATCACGGCGACCTCTCCCCCGTTGAGCACGTAGTCGCCCAGGCTGATGAGACGCACCTCGCCCAGCTCGGCGGCGTAGTCGAACACGCGCTCGTCGATGCCCTCGTAGCGACCGCATCCGAAGACGAGGTGCGGGGCGGTCGACAGCTCGCGCGCGGTGGCCTGCGAGAACCGCTCGCCGGCGGGCGACGGGAAGACGATCACGGGCCGCTCGGGGGCATCGCGGGTGACGTCGTCGAGCGCCTCGCCCCAGGGCTCGGGCTTCATGACCATGCCGGCGCCGCCCCCGTAGGGCGTGTCGTCGACCGTGCGGTGACGGTCGTGCGTGTAGTCGCGCAGATCGTGCACGCGCACGTCGAGCAGTCCGCTCTGACGGGCCTTGCCCAGCAGCGACACCTCGAGCGCGTCGAAGATCGTCGGGAAGATCGACACGATGTCGATGCGCACGTCAGTCCTCGCGTGCGTCGGTGGCCTCGTCGGCGTCGGGCGTCTCGTCGACGTGCGCCTCGAGGTCGGCGGCATCGGGCTCGGGCTCATCGCCCTCGACCGACGGAAGCTCTTCGAAGAGACCGGCCGGGGGCGTGACGACCACGCGACCGCCGGCGATGTCGACCTCGGGCACGATCGCGCTCACGAACGGAACGAGGACCTCGTGCTCGTCGCCGCTCAGGCGGACGATGAGCAGGTCCTGCGCGGGGAAGTGATCGACCCGCACGACACGACCGATGATGTCGCCGTCACGCACCACGTCGAGACCGACCAGCTGGTGGTCGTACCAGGCGTCGTCTTCGGTGGGGGCGGTCTCGGAGTCCTGATCGATCCACAGGATGGCCTTGACCAGCGCCTCGGCGGCGCTGCGGTCGTCGACACCCTCGAAGAAGGCGACGGGGTGCGAGTTCATCCACCGGAACTCGCGAACGGTCAGCTCGCGGCCGTGCCACGGCGACGACTCGGGCACCTGCAGAGTGAAGGTGCTGCCCGGGACGAAGCGCCCGTCGGGGTCATCGGTGTAGAGCTCCAGCTTGAAGGCGCCTTTGAGGCCGTGGGCCTTGACCAGGCGCCCGACGCGGAGCTGGGTCTTGGCGGGCTGGGAGCCCGCGGTGTCGCCGGCCGCCATCAGTCGTCGGCGACGTCGACGCGAACGCGACGCCCGTCGGCGAGGGCGGACACGACGGTGCGCAATGCTTTGGCGGTGCGTCCGCCGCGCCCGATCACGCGACCCCGGTCATCGGGGTGCACGTGAACCTCCAGCACATCGCCGCGGGGCGAGGTGCTGGAACGGATGGTCACGGCGTCCGGGTGATCGACGATCCCCTTGACGACGTGTTCGAGCGCGGCAGACAGCACGGGAATTACTCGGCCGAGGTCTCGGCGGCGTCGGCGGACGCCTCGGCGGGGGCCTCGGCAGCCTTCTTCTCGGCCTTCGGCTTGACGACCGACTTCTTGGCGGCGTCGGGCTGGAAGGGCGCCTTGGGCTCGCGCACCTTGACGGTGGACACGGCGTTGGCGTCGCCCTTGAACTTGCCCCAGTCGCCCGTGAGCTTGAGGATGGCGGCGACCTGCTCGGTGGGCTGGGCGCCGACCGACAGCCAGTACTGCGCGCGCTCCGAGTCGACCTCGATGAACGAGGGCTCCTCGGTCGGGTGGTACTTGCCGATCTCTTCGATGACACGACCGTCGCGCTTGGTGCGCGAGTCGGCGACGACGATGCGGTAGTAGGGCGCGCGGATCTTTCCGAGGCGCTTGAGACGGATCTTGACAGCCACGATGACTCCTGATGATGGAAAACGAACGAACCGAACGCCTGGAGCGTGGGGTGCACACCCGGCGGAAGCTCAAAAGGGCGGACCGACACTGGATAGAGGGTCGAGTGGTGGGTCCGACCCTCTATTCTGCCAGATCCGTCGCCCCACCCGCGACAGCGACGTCGAATGACACGCCGCGACGCGCCGGAGTCGGCGTAACACGGCGTTTCCACCGGCGCGATCCACCGCATGCCGCATGCGAGACTGAGCCGCATGAGGCTGCCGTTCGCTGCATCGACGCGCTCGTCCGTGGGGCTGGAGTGGGAGCTCATGCTCGCCGACCGCGAGACGGGCGACCTGGTCCCCCGTGCCCCCGAGATCCTCGAACGCCTCGAGGACCGCACCGCGCTCGAGCGCTTCACCGTCACGGGTGAGCTGCTGACGAACACCGTCGAGGTCACCAGCGGCGTGGGCGACACCGTCGCCGGAGCCGTCGACGACATCGCCGACGCCATCGGCGCTCTGCGCGAAGAGACCGAGCCGCTCGGCGTCGAGCTGCTGTGCGCCGGGAGCCACCCCTTCGCGCAGTGGTTCGATCAGCAGGTCAGCGACAAGACGCGCTACCACTCGCTCATCGAGCGCACGCAGTGGTGGGGCCGCAACATGATGATCTGGGGCGTGCACGTGCACATCGGCGTCGACGACGTCGAGAAGGTCCTGCCGATCGTCAACGCCCTCACCGTCTACCTCCCGCACCTGCAGGCCCTCTCGGCATCCAGCCCGTT
This sequence comes from Microbacterium sp. CFBP 13617, assembly GCF_014839445.1. Taxonomy (NCBI): domain Bacteria; kingdom Bacillati; phylum Actinomycetota; class Actinomycetes; order Micrococcales; family Microbacteriaceae; genus Microbacterium; species Microbacterium sp. CFBP 13617. The sequence continues at coordinate 531,647 of NZ_JACYNW010000002.1, forward strand.
CTGGGCGGGCGAGCGCACGGGGTACGCCTCGAATCGCGCCCTGGTGTTCCAGCAGCTGCCCACCGCGGGCCTGCCCTGGCAGCTCGAGACCTGGGACGACTTCGAGCGCTACCTCGACGACATGGTGCGCACCGGGGTCATGGCGGATGCCAGTGAGGTGCGCTGGGACATCCGTCCGGCGCCCAAGTGGGGCACCGTCGAGATCCGCGCGTGCGACGGGATGTCGACCCTGCCCGAGCTCGCCGCGGTCGCCGCCCTCGCGCAGACGCTCGTGGAGCACTTCTCGCGCCTGATCGACGAGGGACGCGAGCTTCCCGGCATCCCGCCCTGGTACGCCCGCGAGAACAAGTGGCGCGCAGCCCGCTACGGTCTGGAGGCGCGGGTCATCGTGGACCGCGACGGCACGCAGCTGCCGGTGGTCGACCACCTGCGTTCGACGATGCAGGAGCTCGCCGGGGTCGCCGCCGAGCTGCACTGCGCGCGCGAGTTCGCCGGGCTCGAGACGATCCTCGCCACCGGCGGCAGCTCCGCTCGCCAGGTCGCGGTGGCCGAGGCCGCCGACGGCGATCTGCGCGAGGTCGTGCACCACCTGATCCGCGAGTTCCGCGCGGGACCCACCCTGCGCGAACACCTCGCCTCACTGCGGGTGTGAGCGGGCTCGGCGCCCCTTCATAGGGTCGCCCTCATAGGATCGCTCCATGATGCGCGGGCGTTCTCTGGTGGTCACGACGGCGATCGCCGTGGGCCTGGGCGTGCTCCTCACCGCCTGCGCCGCCGAGACGTCGACCGCTCGGCCCGAGCCGACGTTCGCCGATCCGGTGCTGCGCCCCTCCCCCACACCGATCCCCTCGTCGACGCCCGCGCCCCTGCGCGTGGTGACGGTGGGCGACTCCCTCATGTCGGGGTTCGGGCTGGAACCGGAGCAGGCGTGGCCGGTGCTGCTCGGCACGCGCGCGCACCTGAACCTCACGAACCTCGCCTGCGCGGGAGCGGGCTTCGTCGTCACGGGCGACTGCGGGGCGCCCTTCTCGGGGCTCGCGCCCGCCGTCGCCGCCCTGCAACCACAGCTGATCGTCGTGGAATCGTCGAGCAACGACTTCTGGGAGGACGGCGACGAGATCCGCGACGACACCGCCGACACCATCGAGCTGCTGCGCGAGGCGGCACCCGACGCGCGCATCGTCGGACTCAGCACCATCTGGAACGACGAAGCCGACGTCCCCGACGACACCGCCGTCACCTCGCAGGCCCTGAGAGACGCCATCGACGACGCCGGGGGGACCTTCGTCGACGTCGGGCAGCCGTTGGTCGGGCACCCCGAATGGATGCAGCCCGACGACGTGCACCCGACGCCGCGGGGTCAGCGCGCGATCGAGCAGACGGTCATGTCGGCATTGCAAGACGCCGACGTGCTGCCCTGACCCGACGCCCTGGGCGCGGCGTCAGCCGCGACCGCGCAGCTCTCGTCGCGGGGTCAGCCGCGACCGCGCAGCTCTCGTCGCGGGGTCAGCCGCGACCGAGCAGCTTTCGTCGCGGCGTCAGCCGCGACCGAGCATCTTCTGCAGCTCGGCGAGGTCGGCCTCGCTCGGCGCGGCCTGGCCGCCCAGACCGAAGCCCGAACCGGTCGGAGCGTTCGCCTCGGCGACACCGGCGTTCTCGGCCGCGCGCTTTGCGGGGTTGCCCGAGCGCGAGCCCTTCGCCTTCTGCTGCTTGCCGCGCTTCGACGAGGCGCCGGGCTTTCCGCCGACGGGACCCATGCCGGGGATGTTGGGCACACCGCCCCGTGCGACGGTCTTCATCATCTTGGCGGCCTGGTCGAAGCGCTGCACGAGCTGGTTGACGTCGGTCACCGTCATGCCCGAACCGCGCGCGATGCGCAGGCGACGCGAGCCGTTGAGGATCTTGGGGTTGCGACGCTCGCCGAGCGTCATCGAGCGGATGATGGCCTCGGTGCGATCGATCTCGCGCTCGTCGAAATCCTCGAGCTGTTGCTTCATGTTGCCCATGCCCGGGAGCATCCCGAGCATCTTCTTCATGGAGCCCATCTTCTTCATCTGCTGCATCTGCTGCAGGAAGTCTTCGAGCGTGAACGTCTCGGTCGCGAGCTTCTCGGCGACCGCCATCGCCTCGGCCTCGTCGAACGCGGACTGCGCCTGCTCGATCAGGGTGAGGATGTCACCGAGGTCGAGGATGCGCGACGCCATGCGGTCGGGGTGGAACGGCTCGACGTCGTCGAGACCCTCACCCGTCGACGCGAAGATGATCGGCCGACCCGTGATCGAGGCCACCGACAGGGCCGCACCACCGCGGGCGTCGCCGTCGAGCTTGGACAGCACGACGCCGGTGAAGTCGACGCCGTCCTGGAACGCCTTGGCCGTGTTGACGGCATCCTGGCCGATCATGGCGTCGATGACGAAGAGCACCTCGTCGGGCTGGGTCGCCGTGCGGATGTCGGCGGCCTGCTTCATCAGCTCGGCGTCGACGCCCAGGCGGCCGGCGGTGTCGATGATGACGATGTCGTGCTGCTGGCGGGTGGCGTAGGCGACGCCGTCGCGGGCGACCTTCACGGGGTCGCCGACGCCGTTGCCCGGCTCGGGGGCGTAGATGGCGGCACCGGCGCGCTCGGCGACGACCTGCAGCTGGTTGACGGCGTTCGGGCGCTGGAGGTCGCAGGCGACCAGCAGCGGGGTGTGCCCGTCTTTCTCGAGCATCTTGGCGAGCTTGCCGGCGAAGGTCGTCTTACCGGAGCCCTGGAGGCCCGCGAGCATGATGACGGTCGGGGGGTTCTTCGCGAACTGCAGTCGTCGCTGCTGACCGCCCAGGATGCCGACGAGCTCGTCGTTCACGATCTGCACGACCTGCTGCGCGGGGTTCAGCGCGCGGTTGACCTCGTCGCCGAGGGCGCGTTCGCGCACCGCCGCCGTGAACTCCTTGACCACGGGCAGCGCCACGTCGGCGTCGAGCAGGGCCCGGCGGATCTCGCGCACGGTCCCGTCGACGTCGGCGGGTGTGAGCTGGCCCTTCTTCCGGAGGTTGCGGAAGGTCTCTGTGAGCCGGTCGGAGAGGGTGCCGAAAGTCGCCATGATGAGACGAGTTTACGCGGGTGGCGCGAAAGGCGCTGTCGACCCGCGTGGCCCGTGGCCCCGGCGCCGCCGGGCTCAGGCGAGAGCGAGGGCCGCCGTGAGCATGTCACGGAGCGCCGGCCCGGTTGCGGTGCGGTCCGCCCACGCCCAGACAGCAGCCAGAACCGCCGCCGAGAGGGCTCCCCCGCGCACCTCGGCCGAGAGCTCCGGCATCCCGTCCCGCACGAATCGCGCCGCGAGATCCCGCTGCAGCCGGAACTGTCGGATGGCGCGATCGCGGTCGAGCTCGGTGGCGATGCCCATGGCGTCGGCGTTCGTGATCGCCAGGGCGAGGGCGTCGGGAGCGAACCCCTCTCCGATGCGGATCAGGGTCTCATCGATCGCCGACCCCGCGCGCAGGTGCCGCTGGGCGGCATCCACCCGCTCATCGAACCCCGACCACAGCACGTCGCTCTTCGCGGCGAAGTAGTTGAAGAAGCTGGAACGACTGACGCCGACCCGGCGGGTGATGTCGGACACCGAGGTGGCGTCGTAGCCGCGCTCGAGGAACAGCTCGCACGCGGCTTCGGCCAGCACCTCTCGCGACGAGGCGCGGGGGCGTCCGCTGCGGGGCTCGGGGGTCACCGCTTCAGCCTAGGCGGCTCGTCGCATGTATTCTTGGACGCAATCCAACATTGGGAGCGGTCGATGATCGACATCCACCACGCGGGGCTCTCCCCGCACTACGTGCCCTATCTCGACGGCTGGGCCCACCAGCGGGCGATCCACGCGGACGTGGTCGCCGGCAGCCGGCCCGACACCCTGCTGCTCCTCGAGCACGAGGCCGTCTACACGGCCGGCAAGCGCACCGAGGCCCACGAGCGGCCCGACGACGGCACCCCGGTCGTCGACGTCGATCGCGGGGGAAAGATCACCTGGCACGGACCGGGCCAACTGGTGGGCTACCCCATCGTGCGTCTGCCCGAGCCGATCGACGTGGTCGCCCACGTGCGGCGACTGGAAGCACTGCTCATCTCGGCTCTCACCGAGCACGGGGTCGACGGCTTCCGCATCGAGGGACGCAGCGGCGTCTGGGTCCGACGCCCCCTCGGCGTCGACAAGGTCGCGGCGATCGGAGTCCGCGTCGAAAGAGGTGCGACCATGCACGGCTTCGCCGTCAACTGCGACAACTCCCTCGCCGGCTTCCGGCGCATCGTCCCGTGCGGGATCTCGGATGCCGGGGTCACGACCGTGAGCGAGGTGATCGGCCGCGACGTCTCTCCCGCCGATCTCGCCCCGGCGATCGAGCGCGTGTTCCGTGCCGAGTACGCGGCGGTGGCCGCGTGAGCGCCTGCGGAACCGGAGCGACCGGGGCTCCGGCATCCACCGCTCCGAACGGGCGCAAGCTCCTGCGTCTCGAGGTGCGCAACGCCGAGACCCCGATCGAGCGCAAGCCCGAGTGGATCAAGACCAAGGCCCGGATGGGGCCCGAGTACACGGCCCTGCAGAACCTCGTGAAGACCGAGGAACTGCACACGGTGTGTCAGGAGGCCGGCTGCCCCAACATCTTCGAGTGCTGGGAGGACCGCGAGGCGACCTTCCTCATCGGCGGTTCCCAGTGCACGCGGCGCTGCGACTTCTGCCAGATCGACACGGGCAAGCCCGCCGACTACGACACCGACGAACCGCGCCGTGTCGCCGAGAGCGTGACGCGGATGCAGCTGCGCTACGCCACCGTGACGGGCGTCGCGCGCGACGACCTGCCCGACGAGGGCGCGTGGCTACACGCCGAGACCGTGCGGCGCATCCACGCCGAGAACCCGGGCACGGGCGTCGAGATCCTGGCCACCGACTTCTCGGGCAACATCTCGCACCTCGACGAGGTCTTCTCGTCGCGTCCGGAGGTGTTCGCGCACAACGTCGAGACGGTGCCCCGCATCTTCAAGCGCATCCGTCCCGCGTTCCGGTACGAGCGCTCGCTCGGCGTGCTGACCGCCGCGCGCGAGGCCGGCCTCATCACCAAGTCGAACCTCATCCTCGGGATGGGCGAGGAGCCCGCGGAGGTCGTGCAGGCGCTCGAAGACCTGCGCGCGGCCGGCACCGACATCATCACCATCACGCAGTACCTGCGCCCCACGCCCCGGCACCTTCCCGTGCAGCGCTGGGTGAAGCCCGCCGAGTTCGTGGAGTTCAAGCAAGAGGCCGAGCGCATCGGCTTCCTGGGCGTGCTCGCCGGGCCCCTGGTGCGCTCGTCGTACCGCGCGGGGCGCCTGTGGGCGCAGTCGATGGTGTCGATGGGCCGCGAGATCCCGCCGCACCTCGCCCACCTCGCGAAGGACATGGCCGCCGCCGACGCCGGTTTCGCGCAGGCCGTCTGACGCGGTTCGTCGGCGGCGACGGCCGTCTCGTCGCCACGGCGGCAGACGGCATCCGTCGTTCTCGCACGTCCGCGCGGGCACCCACCCGCGTCGTGATCCCGGCCGTCTCGGGCTCGGGCCTCAGTCGGCGCTGGTGACCGACTGCACCTGACCGTCGGAGCCCAGGTTCACCAGCAGGGCATCGTCGGTGGCGTCGGGATCGAGGGCGTACTCGAGCACCGCGAACGGGTCGGCTCCCCCGTGCTCGTCGGCGAGGATCGTCATGCTCATCAGCTGCAGCGCCTTGATGACGTCGATGTGCGTGTCGCCGGTCACGTCGGTGAGGAAGTCCTCGAGCTCGTCACCCAGGGTGGCCTGCTGCTGCAGGATGTACTCCGTCACCTCGCTCGTGCGGGTGTCGAGCTCGTTCACCATGGCATTGCGCGCCACGAGGTCGATCGCCTCGAGCGTGGAGATGAGCGAGGCCGCGACGTCGAGCGCGTCGACCGAGACGTCGTCCTGATCGGGGGCGGTCAGGTCGACCGTGACGCTCTGATCGCCGAACTCCACGTTCTCCGACCAGAAGATCGAACCGTCGGGACCCGACTCGAGGAGTCCGAAGAAATCGTGCTCGATGGCCATGAGTCCATGTAAGCAGTCAGCCCCGACTTCGGGAAGGCGACCCGCCTGGGGCGCGGACTGCGATAAGGGTCTCGCGGTCAGTCGACGAGCGAGGCCGCGAACACGTGCGGGGTGAAACCGGTCAGGTCGTTGATGCCCTCGCCCTGGCCGAGCAGCTTGACGGGGATGCCGGTGAGTTCCTGCACGGCGAGCACGAAGCCGCCCTTCGCCGACCCGTCGAGCTTGGTCAGCACGAGGCCGGTCACCCCGGCACTGTCGAGGAAGGCCTGCGCCTGCATCAGTCCGTTCTGGCCGGTCGTGGCATCCAGCACCAGGAGGACCTCGCTGATGGGCGCCTGCTTCTCGACGACGCGCTTGATCTTGCCGAGCTCGTCCATGAGCCCACCCTTGGTGTGCAGGCGCCCCGCGGTGTCGATGAGCACGATCTCGGTGCCGGTCTCTTTCGCGTGGGCGACGGTCTGGAAGGCGACGGATGCCGGGTCCTGACCCTCGTGCTGCGGGCGCACGATCGTCGCACCGCCGCGCTCGGCCCAGGTGGCCAGCTGGTCGACGGCTGCCGCGCGGAACGTGTCGGCGGCACCCACCACGACCGTCCGGCCGTAGCGCTGCAGGAACTTCGCGAACTTGCCGATCGTGGTCGTCTTGCCCACGCCGTTCACCCCGACCACGAGCACCACGGCCGGCCGCTCGGTGAGTCGCAGGGTGGTGTCGAACTTCGCGAAGTGCTCCTCGAGCGTCTCGCGCAGCATGCGCTGCAGATCGCGCGGGTCGGTCGTGCGGAAGCGCTCGACCTTCTCGCGCAGTTCGTCGATGAGGCGCTCGGTCACATCGGGGCCGAAGTCGGCGGTCAACAGCGCCGTCTCGAGGTCGTCCCACGTCGTCTCGTCGATCGTGGGTTTGACGAAGAGTCCGCGCAGTGCGCGACCCAGCGACCAGGAGTTCTCAGCCATTGCTTCAGCTTACGGGGGCGGCTTCGCCCCGCGCCGCGGCGCGATCGCCCACGCGCTGTCCGACCACGGCCGACACGCCGTCCTGACGCATCGAGACCCCGTAGAGGGCATCGGCGATCTCCATCGTGCGCTTCTGGTGGGTGATGACGATGAGCTGGCTGCTCGCGCGGAGCTTCTCGAACACCCCCAGCAGGCGGCCGAGGTTGGCGTCGTCGAGCGCCGCCTCGACCTCGTCGAGGATGTAGAAGGGGCTGGGGCGCGCGGTGAAGATCGAGGTCAGGAACGCCACGGCCGCCAGCGACCGCTCCCCGCCCGACAGCAGCGACAGTCGCTCGATCTTCTTGCCGACCGGGCGCACCGACACCTCGATGCCGGTGGTGAGCGGATTGTCGGGGTCGGTCAGCGAGATGCTCCCCGCCCCGCCCGGGAACAGGATGGGGAAGATCTCGGTGAAGGCGACCCGCGTGTCCTCGAAGGCCGCGACGAAGATCGTCTGCATGCGGTCGTCGAGCTCGGCGATGATCGTCTGCAGGTCGGCGCGCGTCTGCTGCAGGTCGGCGAGCTGCTCGGTCAGGAACGCGTGCCGCTGCTCGAGGGCCGCGAACTCCTCGAGGGCGAGGGGGTTCACCCGTCCCAGCTGACCGAGCTTGCGTTCGGCTTCCTGAAGGCGCTTCTTCTGCGCCGCGCGGTCGAAGGCCACGCCGTCACCGTCACTCTCGCCGGGAACGAGCTGGTCGGGACCGTATTCCGAAACGAGAATGCTCTCGTCGAGCGCGAGCTCCGAGTGCACGCGTTCGAGAAGGCTGGTGATGTGCAGCTTCTGCTCGTGCATCTGCAGCTCGAGACCGTGGACGCTCTCGGTGAGACGTGCCAGGCGCTCGCGCACCCCGCTCTCCTCGGCGCGCGCTCGGCTCAACTGCTCGGTCACGGCCGTTCGGGCCGACTCCGCGGCGGCGAGCTCGACGCGCGCCTCGCTCACCGATCGATCGACGGAGTCGAGCACCGCCGGGAGGTGCCCTGCGACCTCGGCGGCGATCTCGCGCTGCGCGCGACGGATGACGGTGCGTCGCGCCGCCTCGTCGGCCGCCGCGCGCTCTCGCTCCCGCTGCTGCTCGAGCTGCACGATGCGGGCCTCGCCCGCGCGCACCCGCTCGCGGAGCGTCTCGATGTCGAGTCGCGCCCGCATCTCCCCCTCGCGCGCCGCCTCGACCTCGGCGAGGAATCCGTCGCGCGCCGACACGTCGAGGATGGGCCGGGGCGTCTCCTGGGCACGGCGCAGCGCCTCCTCGGCGACGCGGGCGGTGGCCTCGGCCTCGGCGACGGCGGCCTCGGTCTGCGCGAGTCCGGCCGCCAGGCGTTCGCACTCCGCCACGGCGGCCTCATGCCGCACCATCACGCGGTTCACCTTCTCGGCGTGCGCCGCCAGCGCGGCGTCGTGCGCGCGCAGGGTCGACAGCGCGTCCTTGGTGCGTTGACGCGCCTCGCTCTGGTGACGCTGCTCGTCGCCGAGCGCCTCGCGCAGCGAATCGGCGATCACGACGATCTCGTCGAGCCGCTCGCTCGCGGCGGCGCGTTCGGCCGCGAGCTCGAGGCGCGAACCGCCCGCTCCCGAACCGGCGCGCAGGGTGCGCGCGGTCAGCACCTCTCCGGCGCGGGTCACCAGGGTGATGTCGTGGGCGAGCGAGGGCAGAGCCGTCCGGGCGGTCGCCAGGTCGTCCACGACGACCACCCGCGACAGGATGGCGCTCACCCCCGACGAGGCCGTGACGACCTGCGCGGCGGGCACCCCGCCCTCCACCGTCGGCGGGGCGTCCGAGACGGCGGCATCGGCGATCGCGATCTCGACGAGCCCCAGATCGGAGTCGGCGGCCGTCCGGGCAGCGGCGAACGCCGCGTCGATGTCGTCGACGAGCAAACCCTCCGCGAGGGTGCCGAGGGCGGCGGCGATCGCCGCCTCGAAGCCGGCCGTCACCCGCACGTCGTCTCCGACGAGCCCCCGGATGCCGGTGCCCCCGGCCGCGATCAGTTCGGCCGCGGCGTTGCGCACGTCCAGCGCGCGTCCGAGAGCGGCCGTCTGCGCCGACAGCGCGTCGCGCTCGCGCTCGGCCGCGTGCAGGCGTTCCCGCAGCGCCGCCACCTGCGTCTCGCTGTCGTTCGCGTCGCGCTGGGCGCGCTCGTACGCCGTGGCGTGTTCGACGGTGGACGCTTCGGGCACGACGTCGGGATCGAGCGCCGCCCGCGCCTCTTCCGCCTCTGCGCGCCGGGCGAGCGCGGCCTCGAGCGCACGCTGCTGACGCTCCACGCCCGCGCGCACCGCTGTGAGGGCCGAGTGGGCGGCATCCGCGGCTCCACGCAGGGTGGTGAGGCGCATGTCGTGCTCGGACACCAGCGCGCTCTGCGCGGAGATCTCGGTGTCGAGGGCGTCGAGCTCGGCGCGCGCCCGCGCCACGGCGCGCGCGGCATCCGCGGCGGCGTCGTGCGCGTCTCCGAGACCGGCCGCGATGTCGTCGATCTCGGCGCGGACGTCGTCGATCATGGTCTGCGTCACCGTGGGGGCGAACCCCGCGCCGTCGGCGTCGTCGTCGGCGAGCAGCGTCAGACGCTGACCGGCCAGGCTGTAGAGCCCGCGCAGACGCTCCTGCGCCTGCTCGAGCGCGAAGGCGACGCTGCGCGCACGGTCGACCGCCTCGGAACGCTGGTCGTTCTCGAGCCGCTCCACCCGCTGACGCAGCCCATCGGCCTGCTCCTGCAAGCCCAGGCGTTCGGTGTGCCGCTCGCTCTCGGCGCGGGCGGCGTCGGCGAGCTGCCCGCGCAGGCGCACCAGTTCGTCGGCGTACAGCCGGGCTTTCGCATCGCGCACGACCGCCGCGATCGTCGCGGCCTCGCGTGCGACCTCGGCCTGCTTGCCGAGCGGCTTCAGTTGGCGTCGCAGCTCCCCCGCGAGGTCGCTGAGACGGGTGAGGTTGGTCTCCATGGCCTCGAGCTTGCGCGCGGTCTTCTCTTTGCGACGGCGGTGCTTGAGGATCCCCGCCGCCTCTTCGATGAACCCGCGCCGATCCTCGGCCGTCGCCTGCAGAACGGTGTCGAGGCGGCCCTGGCCGATGATGACGTGCATCTCGCGGCCCAGGCCCGAGTCGCTCAGCAGCTCCTGCACGTCGAGAAGGCGGCAGGTCTGTCCGTTGATGGCGTATTCGCTCGCGCCGGTGCGGAACAGCGTGCGGCTGATCGTCACTTCGCTGTAGTCGATGGGCAGGGCGCCGTCGCTGTTGTCGATCGTCAGGTGCACCTCGGCGCGCCCGAGGGGTCCACGCGTGGACGTTCCGGCGAAGATGACGTCTTCCATCTTGCCGCCGCGGAGCGTCTTCGCTCCCTGCTCGCCCATCACCCAGGCGAGGGCGTCGACGACGTTGGACTTCCCCGATCCGTTCGGCCCGACGATGCAGGTGACGCCGGGTTCGAGGGCGAAGGTCGTGGACGAGGCGAAGGACTTGAAGCCCTTGAGCGTCACGCTCTTGAGGTGCATGTCACCCCGCCTTCCCGCGATCGAGTACGGCCTCACGGTACCCGAGATCCCGCGGGATTCCGCGGCGCCAAGCCGCGCACCGTCGTCGCGACGCGCCCGGCGGGCACGCCAATCTGGACGAACGCTTGACATTCGCGCGCACACCTCGCTAGCGTCGGTGGTCGCAACCGACGACGAAAGGAGGTCCTCCCATGATTCGCACTCTCACCGGCTTCACCGCCACCGGCTTCATCGCCGTTCCCGTGCTCTCCGCACCGTTCACCGGAGTGACCACCGCCGTCGGAATGCCCTCCCGCCAGGGTTGACCCGCCCCACGGGGTTGTCGCCTCGCGTCGAGACGCCGTCCGTCTCCGCTTCCCGTGCCGCATCCCTCGGATGCCGTGCACCCGATCCTCTGGATCCTTCCCGTGCGAGCTCGGCTCGCGCGATTCTTTCCGCTCTTCTCTTCTCGGAGCCTCCGCATGAGCACTCTGCCCACGCGCGCGCCGCACTCTGTCTCGGCCGCGCCCGCCCCTCTCACCATTCCCGTCACCGACCACCCGGTCGGCCGCCTCGACCGACTGACCCTGCGTCTCGGCCTCTGGCTGCTGACACGTCACGCCGCCCGGATCCACGCGATCGAGCGGCGCGCCGCCGCCGTCCACCGGGCACGGCAGCGCGACGCCCAGCGCACCCAGCGCGAACGCGACTGGTATCGCGCCGCCGCGCTGCAGCGTCCGCCGGCCTGACCCGGCAGTGCCGTCCCCTCGGGGGCGGCACTGCCCGCCCCCCTCTCCCCCGCAAGAAAGACACACACGACATGACTTCCCTCCCCGCCGGCCTCGAGCTGCGCCCCCTGCACGTGCCGACCTCGATCGATGCCCCCGATGCCGCCGACTTCCGCGAGATGGCCCGGGTGCGAAACCTCGTCTACGCCGAGATCTCCGGACACGACGACAACTCCATGCCCGCCGACGAGCTGCTGCCGTCGTACCAGCCCGACCCCGCTCAGGTGCGTTACTGCTGGTTGGCCGTGCTCGACGGCGAGGTCGTGGGCCGTGCCTCACTCGACCTGCCGCAGGAAGAGGGGGCGCGCACCGGGTTCTGGCTCGTGGAGCTCCGACGCTCCGCCTGGAACCGCGGCATCGGCCGCGCCGCCTTCGCCCTGATCGAGCGCACCGCGCGCGAGCATCACCGCACCGTGCTGCAGGCCTGGGCCGAGCACCCCGAGACCGACGGACCGCGGCTGGCCGCACCGACCGGATTCGGCTCCGTCCCTCGCGACCACGCGGCGCGCTTCTTCCTGGCCTCGGGGAGCACCCTCGAGCAGGTCATGCGCGTCAGCAGCCTCGACCTCGCCGACGCCGCACCGCGGGTGCGGGACCTCCTCGACGAGGCCGAGCGCGCGGCCCGCGGCTATCGCGTCGTGCAGTGGGCGCTCCCGACCCCCGACGAGTTCGTCGAGTCCTTCGCCGCGATGAAGTCCCGCATGGTCACCGACGCCCCCTCGGCCGACCTCGAGTTCGACGAAGAGGTGTGGGATGCCGCGCGCGTCCGCCGCTTCGAAGCGACCTACCTCGACGCCGGTCGCCACATGCTCATCACCGCCGCGCAGCACGTGGACTCCGGGGAGCTGGCGGCCTTCACCGAACTCGTCATCGGCAAGGACCGCACGGCGATGTCGCATCAGGAGGACACCCTTGTCACGGCGCCCCACCGCGGCCACCGCCTGGGGATGCTGGTGAAGTGCGCCGCCCTGCAGGCCTGGCGCGAGATCGCCCCCGACTCTCCGCGGGTGATGACGTACAACGCCGAAGAGAACCGCCCGATGCTCTCGATCAACGAGCGCATCGGGTTCGTTCCGGTCGCCTACGAGGGCGTGTGGAAGAAGGTGCTCGACTGACATCCGCCCGACTGGGAGAGGTTCCCGCGCGTCCCGCGAACCGCGGCGCGCGGAAACCGGGCGCCGGCGGGTCGCTCACCGCACGCGCTGGCAGTGCGGACAGAAGTGGCTCGAGCGGTTCATGAACGACACGCGCACGATCGGGCGCCCGCATCGCGGGCACGGTTGCCCGGTGCGGCCGTAGGCGTTGAGCGAGTGCGCGAAGTACCCGGCCTGCCCGTTCACGTTGACGTACTGCGCGTCGAAGCTCGTGCCGCCCTCGGCGAGGGCCTTCTCGAGCACGGCCTGCACCTCGGCCAGCAGACGGTTCACGGCACGGGTCGACAGAGCCGACGCCGCGGTCTCGGGGTGGATGCGCGCGGCCCACAGGGACTCGTCGGCGTAGATGTTGCCGATGCCGCTGGCCACGGTCTGATCCAGCAGCACGCGCTTGATGCCCGATGCGGTGTGCGCCAGGCGCGCGCGGAAGCGATCGGCGCGGAAGGCGGGGTCGAGGGGATCGCGGGCGATGTGGGCCACCTGCGTCGGCACCCGGGCGAGGTCGGATCCACGCCCCGCCGCGGCGCCGTCGGCGGTGTCCACGAGGGTGTCGACCGCGAGCGATCCGAACGTGCGCTGATCGGCGAAGACCACCGACAACGGCCCGTGCACGGGGTGCTCGAGCTCGATGCGGATGCGCTCGTGGCGCTCTTCGGGTGCCCCGGGAACACGAAGCAGCATCTGACCGCTCATGCCCAGGTGGGTGACGATGGCCTCGGCGTCGGAGACCGGCATCCACAGGAATTTGCCCCGGCGCACCGCCGACGAGATGCGGCGACCTGTGAGCTCGGCTTCGAAGTGCGCGGCTCCCCCGGTGTGCCGGGTGAGGGCGCGCTCGTCGCGCACGTCGACCGACGCGATGACGGCGCCGGTGACCGCGGGTTCGAGTCCCGCGCGGACGACCTCGACCTCGGGGAGTTCAGGCACGCGCGTCGAGTTCGCGCCAGGCGGTGAGGGCGGCGGCCATCTCCGCCTGCTTCTTGCTCGACCCGGCACCCGTGGTCACGACCTCGCCGACGGTCACGGTGGCCGTGAAGCGACGGTCGTGGTCGGGCCCGGTCGCCTCGACGCCGTAGACGGGAGCCGGAAGCCCCAGCCGCGCAGCGATCTCTTGCAGACTCGTCTTCGGGTCCATCGCCGCGCCGTAGCGTTCGGGGTCGGCGAAGAGCGGTTCGACCAGGCGCAGCACCATGTCGGTGGCGGCATCCGGTCCCGCCGAGAGGAACGTCGCCCCGATCACGGCTTCCATGGTGTCGGCGAGGATCGAATCCTTGTCACGACCGCCGGTCAGGATCTCGCCCCGGCCGAGCCGCACGTGATCGCCGAGGCCGATGGTGCGCGCCACCTCGGCGAGGGCCACGGTCGACACGACGCTCGCGCGCCGCTTGGCGAGGCTTCCCTCGTCGAGATCCGGATGCCGGGTGAACAGCCGCACGGTCACGGCTTGGCCCAGCACCGAGTCGCCGAGGAATTCGAGACGTTCGTTGTGCGGGATGGCGCCGTTCTCGTAGGCGAACGAGCGGTGGGTCAGGGCAAGCGAAAGAAGCTCGGGGTCGATGTCGACCCCGAGCTTCTCGGTGAGCGCCTGGCGCTCGACGGTGTTTCGCGTCACGGTGTTTCGCGTCACAGTGTTTCGCGTCGCAGTGTCTCGTCGCGGGCGACGATCAGACGTCGGCGACCTTGCGGCCCTTGTACTCCATGAAGAGTTCGGTGCCCTGCGAGTCGGTGACGACCTTGGCCTGGTGGGGGCGGCTGTAGACGACCTTGCCGTTCTCGATGGTCTTCACCAGCGGGGTGGGTTCGGCCTTCCACTGCGCGCGGCGCGAGCGGGTGTTCGAGCGGGAGACTTTCCGCTTCGGGGGGTTACCTGCCATGGCTAGCTCTTCTCTGTCTTGGGGGCGGCGCGGAGCGCATCGCCGTCGTCTGGGGTGTACTGCTGGAGCGCAGCCCATCGAGGATCAACGGACGTCTGCTCCGTGTCGCCGGTGCTTTCCGTCAGCCTCTCGCCCGTGTTCGGGTCGAGCCCGGGGCAGTCCGGCTGACACACCGGCTGGAACGGAAGCGACAGGACAATCGTGTCCCGGACCAGATTTTCAAGATCCACGTGGTCGTCTTGAACGTCGAAGTCACTCGCTTCGTTCCCAGGATACGTGAAAAGTTCCTGGAACTCGACTTCGACAGGCTCCTCGATGTCGATGAGGCATCGGCCGCACACGCCGGTGGCGGTGGTGTCGACGGTGCCGGACACGAGGATGCCCTCGTGCACCGACTCCAGACGCACCTCGATCTCGAGGGGCTCGGCCTCGGGGATCGAGACGAGTCCTTCACCCCACTTCTCGGGCGCGGGGATGTCGAGGCTGTGCTCGCGCATCTCTCCCGCGTGGTGCTCGATGTCACGTACGGGGAGTTGGAAGGGACCGGGTCGGCGGGTTCTCACGGTCGTCCATGCTACCCGCGCGCCCCTGAACACGGGCCGGATGCCGCGTCGCGACCCGCCGCGGACCGGTGGGACCCGCGGTCAGAGCCCGCGTGCTCCGGTGTCGAGGAAACGGGCGACGGCCGGGGGGACGTACGGCGACACGTCGCCGCCGAGCCCCGCGACCTGTCGCACGAGCGAGCTCGACACGAGCGCGTGCGAGGGATCGGGCAGCAGGAACACCGTCTCGACGTGGGCGAGGTCGCGGTTGACGATCGCCATCGGGGTCTCGTAGGCCACGTCCACCTGCGAACGGATGCCCTTCACGAGAACGCGGGCGCCGACCTCGGTGGCGTAGTCGACCAGGAGCCCCATGCTCCAGGCCGCCACGATGACGTCGCCCTCGATCCCGGCCTCCGAGATCGACTGCTCCAGCAGCGACTGCCGCTGCGCGAGGGGCAGCATCGCCTCTTTGCCCGGATTGTGCACGACCAGGACGTGGAGCTGATCGAACAGCCCCGCCGCGCGGCGGATCACATCGAGGTGACCGAGGGTCGGCGGGTCGAACGAGCCGGGGACGACGGCGATCCGGGGGTTCATGCCGTCAGCCTACCGACGACGCCCCGCACCCGGCCCGCGCCGTCACGACTTCGCGAGCGCCGCCCGCTCCTCCACGCCGACGCGGCGCTCGAGCGCGGCCGCCAGACCGGGATGCCGCTCCAGCGTCGGATCGTCGGCCAGCAGCCGCTCCCCCTCGGCGCGGGCTTCGGTGATGAGATCGGCATCGGTCACCACGCGCAGCAGTCGCAGCGACGAGCGCACGCCCGACTGCGCCCCGCCGAGCACATCGCCCTCGCCCCGCAGCTCGAGATCGACCTCGGCCAGCGCGAAGCCGTCGAGCGTGCTCGCCACGGCCTCGACACGCGATCGCGACGACGAGCCCGGAGACGCCTCGGTGACCAGCAGACACAGGCCCGGCACCCCGCCGCGGCCCACGCGTCCGCGGAGCTGGTGGAGTTGCGAGACCCCGAAGCGATCGGCCTCGAGGATCACCATGGTCGAGGCGTTCGGCACGTCGACGCCCACCTCGATCACGGTTGTGGCCACGAGGACGTCGATGTCGCCGCGCGCGAAGGCCTGCATGACCGCGTCCTTCTCGTCGGCCGGCAGCTTGCCGTGCAGGATCTGCACGCGGATGTCCGCGAACGACGGCATGCGCGACAGCATCTCTTCGACCTGCACGACGCCCCACCGGGTGCGGCCGCTCTCGGCGGCGGCCGCCGCGGCCGGGGCGTCGGCGGGTTCGTCGGTCTTCTCGTCGGCGGCGAGCTGTTCGGCATCGATGGCCGCGCACACGACGAACGCCTGGCGTCCGAGACGCACCTCTTCGGCCACCCGGTCCCACACCCGCGTGAACCACCCGGGCTTCTCGGCCAGCGGAGCCACGAACGATTGGATGCCGGCACGCCCGGCCGGCATGGTGCGGATGGTCGAGACGTCGAGATCGCCGAACACCGTCATGGCGACGGTGCGCGGGATCGGCGTCGCCGTGAGCACGAGCGTGTGCGGCGATTCGCCCTTGGAGCGCAGTG
The DNA here is from genome assembly GCF_014839445.1 of Microbacterium sp. CFBP 13617. Taxonomy (NCBI): domain Bacteria; kingdom Bacillati; phylum Actinomycetota; class Actinomycetes; order Micrococcales; family Microbacteriaceae; genus Microbacterium; species Microbacterium sp. CFBP 13617. Next base: position 548,110 of record NZ_JACYNW010000002.1, read on the forward strand.
CCTCGCGCTGCTCGACACCGAAGCGATGCTGTTCGTCGACGACGACGAAGCCCAGCTCGGCGAAGGTCGTGCGGGCGCTGAGCAACGCGTGGGTGCCCACGACGATGCGGGCCTGCCCCGAGGCCACCCGGAGGGCGGCCTTGCGGCGCTCGGCGGCGGGCAGCTGGCCGGTGAGCAGGGTCGGCATGAGCTCGGGCGCGAGCTCGGGGCCCAGCATGCGGGCGATGGAGCGCAGGTGCTGAGCGGCGAGCACTTCGGTGGGGGCGATGAGTGCCGACTGCCCGCCCGACTCGGCGACCTGTAGCATCGCGCGCAGGGCGACGAGCGTCTTGCCCGACCCCACCTCGCCCTGCACGAGCCGGTTCATCGGCCAGTCGCCGATCATGTCGGCGGCGATCCGGGCACCCACGCTCTGCTGGTCGGGGGTGAGCTCGAACGGCAGGATCGCGTCGAACCTCTCGAGCAGCCCGCCCGCGGCGGCGGGACGCTTCGTGGCCGACAGGGCCCGCACGAACTGCCGCTGCTGCAGCAGGGCGGTCTGCAGCACGAAGGCCTCGTGCATGCGCAGCGTCGCCACGGCCGGAGCGATGTCGTCGTCGTCTTCGGGCCGGTGGATGTGTTCGAGCGCCGTGCGGGCGTCGACGAGCCCTCGGCGCGCCCGCAGGTCGTCGGGCAGCGGATCGTCGATGTCGCCCACGGCGTCGAGCACGAGCGAGATGGTCTTCTGCACGAGGGGACTGGGGACCGAGCTGGTGGCCGGGTAGATCGGGATGGGGCGCTTGGCGGTGACCTCGGCCTCGGCCCGGGCTTCGGCGATGTCGTCGAACAGCTCGTAGTCGGGGTTGGTGAGCTGCGTCTGCCGCCGGTACTCGCCGACCTTGCCCGAGAAGATGCCCCGGCGACCCGGGGTGAGCTCTTTCAGGCGCCAGGGCTGATTGAAGAAGGTCAGCGACATGCGGCCGTCGCCGTCGCTGATCACGACCTCGAGAAGCGACCCGCGGCGGTTCTGCATACGCCGCTCGCTCGCGCTCACGACCTCGGCCACGATGGTCACGGGCTCACCGAGCGGCAGCGTCGCGATCGGCGTGAGCTCGCCGCGTCGGGCGTAGCGACGCGGGTAGTGCTCGAGGAGTTCGCCCACGGTCTTCATGCCGAACGCGCGATCGAACGCGGCCGCCGTCTTGCCGCCGATGACACCGTCGAGACGGGAGGCGAGCGTGAGAGCGGGCATGCTCCGAGTCTAGGGAGAGCCGCCGACACCGTCGTCCGGCCGCATCGGCCTGTGCACGCGCGCGCGGTGACCGGCCGCGCCGGAGCCTAGGCTGAGACCGTGACGCGCATCATCTCCGGCCGCGCCGGCGGCACCGTCCTCGACGTCCCCCCGAAGGGCACCCGCCCCACCAGCGACCGCGTTCGCGAGTCGCTGTTCGGTGCGTTGGAGTCGGCGGGGCTGCTCGACGACGCCCGTGTCGCCGACCTGTACGCCGGCTCCGGGGCCCTCGGGCTCGAGAGCCTCAGCCGCGGAGCCGCCTCCGCGGACCTCGTGGAGCTGTCGGCCCCGGCGGCCGCGCTGATCCGCACGAACGCGGATCGCCTGCGCTCGGCCGGAGTGACCGGCCCGGTGCGGGTGCACCGCGCGAACGTCACCACGTTCCTTTCGGCATCCACCGCCGAGTGGGACCTCGTCTTCCTCGACCCGCCCTACGACCTCGGCGACGACGAGCTGAGCCGGGCACTGGTCGCCTTGGCGCCCCGTCTGAGCGCGGATGCCACGGTCATCGTCGAGCGGGCCACGCGCTCGACCGCGCCCGACTGGGCGGCCGCCGGCCTCGAGGCCGAGCGCGATCGCTCCTACGGCGACACAACCATGTGGTGGGGCCGACCGACGCTCTGACGCCGGCGCTCCTGGGCTCGTGCGTGTCGTCACCGGCCCGCGCCGACGACGACACGGCCGACGGGCCCCGGACGGCGTCGGTGATCAGCCGCGACCGGCATCCCAATCGCGGTAGGGATCCCAGCCGGCGCGCCCCGTCCACGCGCGGCCGTCCACCGTGACGGCGTCGGCGCCGCGCGGCACGACGGTTCCGACGCGATGACCGAGCGGCTCGGCATCCGGGGCGAAGGTGACGAGGAAGCCGTGGTCCTCCCCGCCCGCGAGCGCGAGGGCCGGGTTCTCGCCCAGGGTGGCGGAGTCGAAGGCCACCGTCACGCCGGAGGCGTCGGCCAGGCGGGTGGCGTCGAGAGCGAGGCCGTCCGACACGTCCATCATCGCCGTCGCCCCCGCGTCGGCCGCGCGCAGAGCCTCGGCGAGGGGCGGTCGCGGAGCGAGCTGTCGCGACAGGGCCAGGGCGTCGACGGCGCTGAGCGCCGCGCGCGTGTCGTCGGTGACGGGCAGCGGCGCGCCCTGGGCGTCGGTGAACCGCCCGAACAGCACCTCGAGACCTCGCGCCGCGAGCCCGAGCTCGCCGATGACGTAGACACCGTCGCCCGCCCGCGCGCCCGATCGGCGCACCGGCTCCCGACCGTCGAGGCTGCCGAGCGCGGTCACCGCGATGGTCAGCGTGTCCGAGACCGTGAGGTCGCCGCCCTCGACCGCGCAGCCGGGGGCGAGTTCCGCGCACGCGGCCGCGAGCCCGTCGGCGAATCCGCGCACGAACGAGACCGGCGTCGACTCGGGCATGGCCAAGGCGACGAGCAGGGCGATCGGTCGTGCCCCCATCGCGGCCACGTCGGCGAGGTTCACGGCCGCAGACTTGAACCCCAGGTCGAAGGGCGACGACCACGCCAGCCGGAAGTCGGGGCCGTGCACCAGGGTGTCGGTGGTCGCGACCACGCGCCCGTCGGGCACCGCGAGCACGGCCGCGTCGTCGCCCGGACCCACCGGCGCCGTCGAGGGCGGAAGGCGGTCGAGGATGCCCCGCAGGATCTGCCCCTCGGACAGCTCTCCCACGGTGGTCTCACGGGTGGTCTCGGCGTCGGTCACCCCTCCACGCTATTAGCCTGGAGGGGTGCCCCGCTCAACTCGGACCCTCGCGCTCCTCGCCGCCGTCGCCCTGATCCCGGGGCTCGCGGCGTGCAGCACGACCGTGCCGATGCAGCCCGCGAAGCTCGCCAACGACGCCGCGTGCGCCGAGGTCGTCTCGCGTCTGCCGGCCTCGATCTCGGGGCAGGACCGCCGCTGGACCGATGCGCAGGCGACCGGCGCCTGGGGCGACCCGGCCGCGATCCTCATGACCTGCGGCCTCGAAGCCCCCGGCCCCTCGACGCTGCCGTGCCGCTCGTTCGACGGCGTGGACTGGATCGTCGACGAGTCGCAGGCCGACCAGAACCGGTACACCCTGACGACGTTCGGGCGTCAGCCCGCCGTTCAGGTCTTCCTCGACTACGACATCGCGAGCAGTGGCGACGTCGCCCAGGCGCTGGGCCCGCTCATCCGCCAGTACCTGCCCGCCACCGGTTCGGTGTGCACCTCGGTCTCGGACGCGACACCCGCGCCGACCCCGACGCCCTGACCGGCGCGACCGCACGCCGCCCGCGGCACCGCTGTCGGCGACGCTCCGGCCGGCGCCCGTCGACGCGCGTCAGACCCGCTCGAGCGCCGCGTCGAGAAGGTCGCTGATCAGGTCGGGATAGGTGAGACCCGAGGCGATCCAACAGGTGGGGAACATCGAGATCGGGGTGAAGCCCGGCATCGTGTTCACCTCGTTCACGTAGAACTCGGTACCGGTGTAGAAGAAGTCGACGCGCGCGAGGCCCTGCCCGCCGATCGCCTCGAAGGCCTGAGCGGCGATGCGCTGCATCTCGGCGAGCTCGCCGTCGCCGAGCTCCGCGGGGCACACGAGATCGACGCCGGGGGCATCGAGGTACTTGGCCTCGAAGTCGTAGAACTCGCGCCCCGTGACCACGATCTCTCCGGCGACGCTCACGCGCACCGCTCCCCCGTCTCGCCCGGGCAGCACGCCGCACTCGAGCTCACGCCCGACGATGGTCTGCTCGACGAGCGCGAGGACGTCCTCGGCGAAGGCGGTCTCGAGCGCCGCATCGAGGTCTTCCCAGCGCGACACCTTCGTGACGCCGACGCTCGAGCCGGCCTGGTTCGGCTTCACGAACACCGGAAGGTCGAGGGCCCGCATGCGGCGCTCCCACAGCGCCCGGTCGCGGGCGAGGTCGGCGCGCGTGACCGCGACCCACGGCACGACCGGGACGTTCGCCGAGCGCAGCACGCGCTTGGTGACGTTCTTGTTCATCCCGATCGCCGACATGAGCACCCCGGCGCCGGCGTAGGGGATGCCGAGCAGCTCGAGAAGGCCCTGCACCGTTCCGTCTTCGCCGAAGCGGCCGTGGAGGATGGGCAGCACCACGTCGACGTCGCCGAGGGAGCGGATGCCATCGGCATCCGTCACCGTCCACTCCCGTGAGAGCGTCGAGTCGGGCATCCGTACGCGGGTGCCGTTGTCGACCACCTGGGGCAGGGCCTCGGGGCGCAGGGCGAACTTGTCGGGGTCATCGTCTTCGAGCACGAAGGCGCCGTCGCGGGTGATCCCGACGGGGATCACCTCGAAACGCTCACGGTCGATCGACCGCAGAACCCCGCCCGCCGTGGCGGAACTGATCGAATGCTCGCTGGAGCGCCCGCCGAAGAGCACCACCACCACCGGTTTGGTCATTCTGCGTCCTCTCGCCCTGCGGCTGATCGTCGTCTGTCGTGAGGTGCGGCGCGATGTCGCGCGGGTCCATGGTGCCGTCGAGCACCATCTTCACCTGCTGCACGATGGGCATGTCGACACCGACCTGCTTCGCCAGCTGCAGCACCGGGGCGACGGAGGCCAGCCCCTCGGCGGTCTGCTGCATCTGCGCGACCACCTCTTTATAGCCGTATCCCTGTCCGAGCAGCCGCCCCGCGGTGTTGTTCCGGCTGAGCGGCGACTGGCACGTCGCGATCAGATCACCGAGCCCCGCGAGCCCCTGGAGCGTCTCGGGTTGCGCGCCCTGGGCGACCGCGAAGTCGGTCATCTCGACGAGGCCGCGCGTGATGATCGACGCCTTCGTGTTCTCGCCATAGCCGACGCCGTCGACGATGCCGATGGCGACGGCGATGAGGTTCTTCAGCACTCCGCCGAACTCGGTGCCGATGACGTCGGTGTTGACGAAGGAGCGGAAATACCGGTTGCGCGCACGACGGGCCACCGCTTCGGCGGTCTCGGGGCTGAGCGAGCTGATGACCGCCGCGGTCGGTTGCTCGCGCGCGATCTCTAGGGCGAGGTTCGGGCCGGATGCCACCGCGATCCGCGCCGGGTCGCACTCGAGCACCTGTGCGATGACCTGGCTCATGCGCAGCCCGGTCGTCTTCTCGACGCCCTTCATGAGAGAGACGATGGGCACGTCGGTGTGCTGCACGAGCGGCTTGATGGCGGCGAGGTTCTCGCGCAGCGATTGGCTGGGAACCGAGAGGTAGATCTGCTCGGCGCCGGTGAGCGCCTCGGCGAGGTCGGTGGTCGCCGTCATGGTGCGCGGCAGGTTGATCCCGGCGAGATAGCGGCTGTTGCGCTTCGATTCGGTGATCTCGGCCGCGAGCTCGGCGCGTCGGGCCCACATGACCACCGAGGCTCCCCCGTCGGCCAGGATCTTGCCGAAGGTTGTCCCCCAGCTCCCGGCGCCGACGACGGCGACCTTGGGGCCGGCGAGGGGCGGCGCATTCCTACGGCTCAAGGCGCCCCGTCTCGTTCTGCCCGTGCTGCGACGGGTTCCACCGCTCGGCGGGGGCGGGAAGACCCCGGATGCCGGAGAGCAGGGCCGTGATCCGATTCATCATCGCGTCGGTCGCGCGGGTGAGCGTCGCCGGGTGCGTCGGGGTCGCCCGGTATTCGCTCATGTCCATGGCCGGACCGAACTCCACGATGACGTGCGAACGCCGGGGGAAGCGCAGCTTGCCGTAGCGGGGCAGGATCTGCTGCACGCCCCACTGCGCCATCGGGATGAGCGGCAGGTCGGCGGCGAGGGCCAGGCGCACCGCGCCGGTCTTGCCCCGCATCGGCCACAGGTCGGGGTCGCGCGTGAGCGTGCCCTCGGCGTACACGATGACGCCGCGGCCGTCGCGCGCGATCTGTTCGGCGGCCTTCATCGACTGGTTCGCGCTGGTCGACGCGCGGGGCACGGGCACCATGCCCGTGGCCTTCAGCGCGGCACCCAGCACGGGGACCTTGAAGAGGCTCTCTTTGGCCAGGAACCGCGGAGCCCGACCCAGCCGCCAGACGGCGACCGCGACGATCACGGGATCGAACTCGGAGTTGTGGTTGGGAGCGATCACGTACGCACCCTCACGAGGGAGGTTCTCGGCCCCGCGGATCTCGATCCGCGCGAACAGACCCGTGATCGGGACGATGATCGCCGCGAGCGGCCAGAAGGCGCTCGGGCGGCTCTTCTCGGAGGAAGCGGCCACGCCCGTCACCCCACGACGCGGAAGTCGGCGTCGAGAGCGGTGAGCTTCTCGAGGAACTTCTCGTAGCCGCGGCGGATGATGCCGATGTTGCGCACCGTCGACTCGCCCTCGGCCGCCAGCGCGGCGATGACGTAGCTGTAGCCGCCGCGCAGGTCGGGAACCTCGACGTCGGCCCCGTGCAGGGGCGTCGGGCCGTTGATGACGGCCGCCTGCTCGAGATCGCGACGCGGGACGCGCCGGTCGGCGCTCGAGAGCCCCTTGGGGTGCACGACGATGTCGGCGCCCATCTTGTTGAGCGCCTCGGTGAAACCGAGTCGGTTCTCGTAGACGGTCTCGTGCACGGTGGAGGTTCCGGACGCCTGGGTGAGCGCCACGATGAGCGGCTGCTGCCAGTCGGTCATGAAGCCCGGGTGCACGTCGGTCTCGACCATGACGGGCTTGAGCGATTCGCCACGACGGAACAGGATGCCGTCCTCGCGGACGTCGAACCATCCGCCGGCCTTGCGGAAGACGTTGAGGAAGGTCAGCATGTCCTGCTGGCGGGCGCCCTTGGCGAAGATCTCGCCGTCGGTCGCCAGTGCCGCGCACGCCCAGGATGCGGCTTCGTTGCGGTCGAAGATCGCGCGGTGGTCGTAGCCGTCGAGCTTGTCGACGCCCTCGATGAAGATGACGCGGTTGGGCTCGTACGAGATGATCGCGCCCATCTTCTGCAGCACCGCGATGAGATCCATGATCTCGGGCTCGATGGCGGCGTTGCGCAGCTCCGTCACGCCCTTGGCGCGGACCGCGGTGAGCAGCACCTGCTCGGTCGCCCCGACGCTCGGGTACGGCAGCGTGATGTTCGCTCCGTGCAGGCCGTTCGGGGCCGTGATGCGGATGCCCTCGTAGCTCTTGTCGACGACCGCACCGAAGGCGCGGAGCGCGTCCATGTGGAAGTTGATCGGACGGTCGCCGATGCGGCATCCACCGAGGTCGGGAATGAGCGCCTCGCCGAGAAGGTGCAGCAGCGGTCCGCAGAACAGGATCGGGATGCGCGAGGCGCCCGCGTGCGCGTCGATCTCTTCGAAGTGCGCGGCGACCGCGCCCGAGGGATCGAGGTGCAGCGTGCCCTCTTCGTCGCCCTCGGTCACGGTCACGCCGTGCACCTCGAGGAGCGAACGCACGACCTTCACGTCGCTGATCATGGGCACGTCGCGCAGCGTGCTGGTGGTGCCGCCGAGAAGGGCTGCGACCATCGCCTTGGTGACGAGGTTCTTGGCCCCCTTGACCTCGACGGTGCCGCGCAGCGGGCGACCGCCGCGGATCGTGAGGGTCTCGGCCGCTTCCCAGTCGGGCTGTCCGGGGTTCTGATCTGCGGAATCGGTGACGAGTGTGCTCATAGGGGGGTGGACCTCACTTCGTGGACGAGGGGCGGCGAATCGAACCGATCGGGTCGATCGGATTCAGCGGACCGGGAGGGTCCGTGGCCGCCATGCCTCGCGGCGCGCCTCGAACTGCGTGATCTTGTCTTCGTCACGCAGCGTGAGCCCGATGTCGTCGAGCCCTTCGAGAAGCCGCCACCTAGTGTAATCGTCGATCTCGAACGAGACCTGGAGGTCGCCGACCGTGGCGGTCTTGGCCTGCAGATCGACGGTCATCTCGATACCGGGCTGCGCCTCGATGGCGGCCCAGATGCGCTCGACCTCGTTCTCGGTGATCACGCCCGTGACCAGGCCCTGCTTGCCCGAGTTGCCGCGGAAGATGTCGGCGAACTTGGGGCTCAGCACCACCTTGAACCCGTAGTCGCGCAGCGCCCACACGGCGTGTTCGCGGCTCGAGCCGGTGCCGAAGTCGGGACCGGCGACGAGTACGGATGCCGAACGGTAGGCGTCCTGGTTGAGGAGGAACTCGGGATCCTGGCGCCAGTTGGCGAACAGGGCGTCTTCGAAGCCCGTCTTGGTGACGCGCTTGAGGTAGACCGCCGGGATGATCTGGTCGGTGTCGACGGCCGAGCGCTTCAGCGGGGCGGCGACACCGGTGTGGGTGCTGAACTTCTCCATGTCAGGCCTCCGCCCCGGTCGAAACGGTCTCATCGGTGCGGGCGGCACCGCCGGTGATCAGGGTGCCGTCGCTCGCGATCGCGTCGAGGTCGGCGGGGCTCGAGAGCGTGCCACGCACGGCGGTGGCCGCGGCGACGAGCGGCGACACCAGGTGCGTGCGGCCGCCCTTGCCCTGGCGTCCCTCGAAGTTGCGGTTCGAGGTCGAGGCGCAGCGCTCGCCCGGCGCCAGCTGGTCGGGGTTCATGCCGAGGCACATCGAGCACCCGGCGAAGCGCCACTCGGCGCCGAAGTCGATGAAGACCTTGTCGAGGCCCTCGGCCTCGGCCTCGAGGCGCACGCGCGCGGAGCCCGGCACGACCATCACGCGCACGTTCTCGGCCTTGGTGCGGCCCTGGATCACCGAGGCGAAGGCGCGCAGGTCTTCGATGCGGCTGTTGGTGCACGAGCCCATGAACACGGCATCCACGGGGATGTCCTTCATGGGGGTGCCCGCCGCCAGGTCCATGTACTCCAGCGCCCGTTCGGCGGCCGCGCGCTCGTTCGGGTCGGTGATGTCGGAGGGGGTCGGCACGACGTCCGACAGCGACACGCCCTGACCGGGGTTCGTGCCCCAGGTGACGAAGGGCTCGAGGTCGGCGGCGTCGAGGAAGACCTCGGCGTCGTACACCGCACCCTCGTCGCTCGGGAGCGTGCGCCAGTACGCGACAGCCTCGTCCCAGTCCGCGCCCTGCGGCGCGTGCGGCTTGTCCTTGACGTAGGCGAAGGTCGTCTCGTCGGGCGCGATCATGCCGGCGCGGGCGCCGGCCTCGATCGACATGTTGCACATCGTCATGCGCCCCTCCATCGAGAGGGACCGGATCGCGCTGCCGCGGAACTCGAGCACATAGCCCTGGCCGCCGTTGGCGCCGATCTTGGCGATGATCGCGAGGATGATGTCTTTCGCCGTGACGCCCGGGCGCAGGTCGCCCTCGACGGTGATGCCCATCGTCTTGAAGGGCTTGAGCGGAAGGGTCTGCGTGGCGAGCACGTGCTCGACCTCGCTGGTGCCGATGCCGAACGCCATCGCCCCGAACGCCCCGTGGGTGGAGGTGTGGGAGTCACCGCAGACGACGGTGACACCGGGCATGGTGAGGCCGAGCTGCGGGCCCACGACGTGCACGATGCCCTGCTCCTTGTCGCCCAGGGAGTGCAGGCGCACGCCGAACTCGGCCGCGTTGCGACGCAGCGTGTCGATCTGCGTGCGGCTGGTGAGGTCGGCGATCGGCTTGTCGATGTCGAGGGTGGGGGTGTTGTGGTCCTCGGTCGCGATCGTCAGATCGAGCCGGCGCACCGGCCGGCCCTCGGCGCGCAGGCCGTCGAAGGCCTGGGGGCTGGTGACCTCGTGCACGAGGTGCAGGTCGATGTAGATGAGGTCGGGCTGGCCGTTCTCGCCCTTGACGACGAGGTGGTCGTCCCAGACCTTCTCGGCCAGGGTGCGAGGACGATCCGGAATGCGGATGCCGTCGATCGATGCGCTGCTCATGGTTTGCGTTTCTCCTCGGGAGGGGTGTGAGGCCCGCGACGAACTCCGCGACGAGAAAGGCCTAGAACAAGGTCTCGTCGCGGCCGCTAAGGAGGAGGCCGGCGATCCGCACCTCGCCACGATACCACCGGCGACACCGGCACAGCCGTCGCCGCCGGCGTCGATCGCGAGGCCGTCGGCGGCGCGGGAGCGAGAGCGCGCGGCGTCGACGACGTAACACGGCGCCGCACGTTTGGGCGCTCCCCGGCCCCGCGTGAAAGCCTGTCGACACGCCGCAGGAAGGAGCGTGCCGCATGGCCGCGAACGCAGAACCGGGATTCTCGACCCGACAGGTGCACGTGGGCGCCTCGACCGTGTCCGCGTCGCCGCGCGCGCTCCCGATCTACCTGACGGCCGGCTTCACGTTCACCGATCTCGACGAGTCCGCCGAGCACTTCGGCACGGGCGCCGGCTTCGGCTACACCCGCACGGGCAACCCCACCGTCCAGGCGGTCGAGGAGCGTCTCGCCTCTCTCGAGGGCGGCGACCAGGCCGTGCTCGTCTCGAGCGGACAGGCCGCCGTCACCGTCGCCCTGCTCGCGCTCGCGGGCGCCGGCGATCACGTCGTCGTGTCGGAGCACATCTACGAGGGCACCCGCGGGCTCCTGCTCGACAACCTCGCCCGCCTGGGGATCGAGACGACCTTCGTCGACGCCTCCGACCTCGACGCGTGGCGGGATGCCATCACCCCGCGCACCCGCGCCTTCTTCGCCGAGACGCTCTCCAACGCCCGTAACGACGTGCTCGACATCGCCGCGGTCTCGACGATCGGGCGGCAGCACGGCATCCCCCTCGTCGTGGACAGCACGTTCACCACCCCGTACCTCCTGCGGCCCCTCGAGCACGGCGCGGCCGTGGTCGTGCACTCGGCGAGCAAGTTCCTCGCCGGTCAGGGGGCCGTGCTCGGTGGCGTCATCGTCGACGACGGACGCTTCGACGCGGCGGCCTCGGGACACCGGTTCCCCCACCTCGTGCAGACCGACCGCCTGGGCGGGGCGAGCTACGCCGAGAAGCACGGCGGACGCGCGCGCGGGGCCTACATCCGCGAGAGCGTCGCCCCGCGGTTCGGTCCCTCGCCGTCGCCGCTCAACGCCTTCCTGATCGGCCAGGGCATCGAGACCCTCAGCCTGCGCGTCGAGCGGCAGTCGCAGAACGCCCTCGCCGTGGCGCGGTGGCTCGAGGAGCGCCCCGAGGTCGAGCGCGTCGACCACGTGGGCCTGGCATCGCACCCGCACCACGAGCTCGGTGCGCGCTACCTGCGCCGCGGCAGCGGCTCGGTGTTCACCGTGACCCTCCGCGGCGGTCTCGAAGCGGCCCGCCACGTCGTGCAATCGGTCGAGGTGATCACGCACATGACCCACCTGGGCGATGTGCGCTCGCTCGTGCTGCACCCGCAGAGCACCTCGCACGCCGCGCGCACGGTCGCCGAGCGCGAGCGCGCGGGGGTCTTCCCGGGCACGCTGCGCTTCTCGATCGGCATCGAAGACATCGACGACCTGCTCGCCGACCTCGCTCAGGCGCTCGACGGTCTCGCCGGGCTCTCGTCGGACGTCGAGCGAGAGGTGGTCGTGCTGTGAGCCGTCTGCAGCACTTCGGCTGGTTCCTCGCCCGCGGCTTCGGCCCCCACGGGTGGGGCCACCCCTACCTGCGGTGGAACCACCGGTGGACGGAGCCCGGGCTCTACCAGGACTCCGCCCGCACCCTGGAGCAGGCGGGCTTCGATCTGCTGATCATCGAAGACGCCCCCTCGCTGGGCAGTGCCGAGACCATCGACCTCCGCGTGCGCCACGCATTCGGCGGCCCCAAGCACGATCCGCTGCTGCTCGCCCCCTACCTCTTCGCCGCCACGCGGCACCTCGGCGTCGTGCCCACGGTCAACCCGGCGGCGTACCTGCCGTACACGGCCGCCCGGCAGTTCGCGACCCTTCAGCACCTGAGCGGGCACCGCCTCGGGCTGAACGTGGTGACCGACACCGGCAGCGCCCGGCACTTCTCCCCCGCCCCGCAGCTCGGACACGATGCGGCCTACGACCGCGCCGAGGAGTGGCTCAGCGGCATCCGGGACCTCTGGCGCAGCTGGGGTGAGGGCGCGCTCGTCGAGGACGAGGGCAGCGGCGTCTACGCCGACGGAACGAAACTGCATGCCACGCGCCACCGCGGCGAGCACTTCGGCTTCGACGGTCCGCTGAACGCCGTTCCCTTCACCGACGGCGAGCCGGCGATCGTGTCACCCGGCGGCTCCGGGCGGGGCCTGTCGTTCGCCGGGCACAACTCCGATGTGCAACTGGCGCTCGCCCCCCTCGACGAGGCGAGCATCCGCGCCTACCGCGGACGCATCCACGCTGCGGCGGAAGCCGCGGGGCGCTCGGCCGACGACATCAAGATCCTGTTCGCCATCCAGCCCGTGCTCGTGTCGTCGCCGGAAGAAGCCGACCGCCTGGTCGCGGCATCCGCCCACCCCGACGACGAGGCGCTGATCGCGATCGCCCGCAAGCAGTCGAGCGACCTCGAGACCGATCTGACGGCCCTCGATCTGGACCGCCCGCTGGACCGGTCGATCTTCGGCGAGCATGTGTCGGAGGGCAGCATCCGGCGACTCGTCGGGAAGCACGACGACGACGCGCCGCTGCGCACCCTGCTGGGCGCCCACGCACGCCTCGGCCGTTTGAACGATGGCAGCGGCTTCGTGGGAACGGCCGACGAGTTCGCCGACCGCATCGAAGAGCTCGGCACCTGGGGCAACGACGGCGTGCTGCTGTGGGGCGACCTGCACCCGGTCACCGTGCACCGCGTGCTCGACGACCTGGTTCCGATCCTGCGTCGGCGCGGCATCCTGCGCGAGGAGTACGTCAACGGCGGCCTGCACGCGAACCTCCGCGCGTTCTGAGCGCCCCGGCGCGACACCGTGTCCCACTTCGTGCAGGAAACCAGTCATCCGCCCGCACCAAATGGGACACACCCCACAGCGCCGCCCCAGCCTCGCGCATGATGTCCCACTTCGTGCAGAATGACCGGCATTTACGTGCACGAAGTGGGACACGCCGGCCTCGGGGCTGACGCGTGCGCCGAGAGCGGGCGTGCGAGGCGGACCGTCAGTCGCGCTCGGGATGCTCCACCGTCGTCGGGGTGCCCTTTTCGTCGGCGACGTCGGCCGCGGCATCCTGAGCCCCGACGGCGGCGGGCTCGCGACGCGCGGCGATCAGGCTGGCGACGGTGGCCACCGCCATCGACAGCACGATGACCGCGAGCGACACCCACGTCGAGATCTCGGGCGCCCACTCGATCGGCTCGCCGTTGTTGAGGAAGGGCAGCTCGTTGACGTGCATCGCGTGGAAGACGAGCTTCACGCCGATGAACGCCAGGATGAACGCGATCCCGTAGTGCAGGTACTTGAGGCGATCGAGCAGGTCGCCGAGCAGGAAGTAGAGCTGGCGCAGCCCCATCAGCGCGAAGAGGTTCGCGGTGAAGACGATGAACGGGCTCTGCGTGATGCCGAAGATCGCCGGGATCGAGTCGATCGCGAACAGCAGATCGGTCACACCGATCGCGACGAAGACGATGATCATCGGGGTGAACAGCTTCTTGCCGTCGATGCGCGTGACGATCTTCTTGCCGTCGTACGAGTCGCTCATCGGCAGGGCGCGGCGCAGCGTCCGCACGATGAGGTTCTCTTTCTGCGAGTCGTCGTCGTGATCGGAGCCGGGGAACGCCTGCCGGATCGCGGTGTAGACCAGGAAGGCGCCGAAGAGGTAGAAGATCGGGCTGAAGTTCTCGATGATCGTGGCGCCCACGAGGATGAACGCCCCGCGCAGGATGAGCGCGATGATGATGCCCACCATCAGCACCTCCTGCTGATAGCGCCGGGGCACGGCGAACTGCCCCATGATCAGCACGAACACGAAGAGGTTGTCGATCGACAGGCTGTACTCGGTCAGCCACCCCGCGACGAACTGCCCGGCGACCTCTCCCCCGGCGACGATCCACAGCACACCCGCGAAGATCAGGGCGAGCGTGACGTAGAACACGACCCACAGCGTCGATTCCTTCGCCGCAGGGATGTGCGGGCGCTTGAGGATGATGAGCAGGTCGGCGACCAGGATCAGCACCAGGACCACCAGAGTGACCGTCTGGAAGACGGGGTCGAGCTGCAGCTCCATGGCGGGGCCTTTCGTCGGGGAAACGCTCGATTCTATCCGGTGCTCGACCGCGGCCCCGCCTCTCGTCCCCACCGGATACGAGACGATCACGCGCGGGTGGACACCTCTCAGTGAGAGAGTGCTCACGGGAATCGACCGGGAGCGGGACGGATGCCATGACCCACGACGTCATCGACGACAGGGCCCTCGTGGCGCGCGCCGCCGGCGGGTCGGAGGTCGCGTACCGCGAGCTGTACCGCGCCTACGCGCGTCCGGTGTACTGGATCGCCTTCGGCCTGGTGGGCGAGGCGAGCGACGCGGAAGACGTCGTGCAAGAGACGTTCGTCGTCGCGTGGCGGAAGATCCCGTCGTTGCGGCTCGAGGGGGCATCGCTCCTCCCCTGGCTCGCGACGGTGTGCCGGCTGCAGGCGCAGAACCGCCTGCGGGCGCGTCGGCGACACGGATCGCACGCGGCGCTCGACGACGAGATCCCCTCGGCCGTCGACGTCGAGGCGCAGGTCGTGCAGGCCCAGACGGTGGCGGCCATCCTCGCGGCCGTCGACCGCCTGGGCGAGCTGGACCGCGAGATCTTCCGCCTGTGCGCCGCGGAGGGGTACGGCTACGAAGCCGCCGCCGTGGAACTCGGCGTATCCCACGGCACCGTGCGCAACCGCCTCTCCCGTATCCGCTCCCGGGTACGCGCCACCGCGATGGAGACCGAGACCCCATGACCAGCCCCACCCTCCCCTCGCTTCCCGCCGACCGCGTGGATGCCATCGAGAACGCCGTCTTCGCGCGCATCGGCGACGAGCGCACCCGCGTGCGCCGACGCCGTCGCGGTATCTGGACGGGGGTCGGCGCGGCCGCCGCCGTCGTGGTGATCGCGGCCGTGGTCGGCCCCGCCCTGACCACCTCCCAGAGCTCCGGCGGGTCTGCGGCGGGCGGCTCCGGCGCGGCCGAGGGCGCCCCGTGGGCCGGCGAACGGTTCGACGCCGGAAGCGCCGACAGTGCGCCCGCAGCCCCGGGGCAGGAGGCGGCCGCGGGGTCGGGCGCAGCGGGAGACTCCTCGGTCGCACTCGACGCGGGCACTCGAGACGCGGGCACCCGGGACATCGTCGCGACCGGGTCGAGCACCGTGGAGGTCGACGATCTCACCGCGGCGATCGACACGATCTCGGCCACGGCGACGAGCGTCGGCGGATACGTCGACTCGTCCCAGCTGGGCGGTGGCGCGATGGGCCTGCCGATCGACGGCTCCGCCGCCGTGTCGCCGACGTCGTCGGGCTGGATCACCGTGCGCGTACCCGCCGACACCCTCGCCTCGGTGATGGACGGCCTCCGCCAGGTCGGCGAGGTCACGGCGACGAGCGTCACCCGCTCCGACGTGACCGAGCAAGCCGTCGACCTGCGTGCCCGGGTGTCGGCCGGAGAGGCCTCGGTGGCGCGCCTCACCGAACTCCTCGCCCAAGCGGCGTCGGTGTCCGACCTCATCACCGCGGAGTCCGCGCTCGCGGAGCGTCAGGCGCAACTCGACAGCGACCGGCAGGTGCTGCAGTCGGTCGAGTCGCAGGTGGCGATGTCGACGCTGAGCGTGCAGCTGACCGAGCCCGCGGCATCCGTCACCGCCGACCCCGCCGGCTTCGGCGACGGGCTCATCGCCGGCTGGAACGGCCTCGTCGCGACGCTGAACGGCGTCGTCATCGGCCTGGGGTTCCTGCTGCCGTGGATCGCCGTCGCGGGAGTCGTCTTCGCCGTGGTCTGGGGGACGCGTCGCCTGGTGCGTCGGCGCCGCGCCGCGAGCGAGGACTGAGACGGGTTCAGGCCCGGAGCCGCGCGGGCGCGCCACCGAGGCGCAAGAAACCGAGACACGAAAAAGGCCCCGACCACATGGTCGGAGCCTTTTTCTCTGTGGTGACCCCAGCGGGATTCGAACCCGCGTTACCGCCGTGAGAGGGCAGCGTACTAGGCCGCTATACGATGGGGCCGCTTCGCAACCGTTCAAGTATGCACCACGAATTGCGCGCACGCAAAATCGGGGCCGGAACCACCGAATTCCCGGGCGTGTCCGGCCACGGTATCGCGAGAACGCGGCGGGCGGAAGAGCCGATAGCCCGACTTCGCCTCCCCCGCCAGCGGTTGCCGCCCGCGCGGTCGCGGAGTTCACTGGGAGCATGCGCCTCACGAAGCACGAACACGCCGCCCTGGTCCTCGTCGAGTCGGGACACACCCTCGTCGTCGACCCCGGGAGCTTCACCTCGCCGCTCGAAGACCTCGTCGGTCTCGTCGGCGTCGTCATCACCCACGAACACGCCGACCACTGGACGGCCGATCACCTCACGCGCCTGCAGAAGGCCCACCCCGGCGTTCCGATCTACGGTCCCGAGGGCGTGGTGCACGCGGCAGCCGGGTTCGACGTCATCGCGGTCTCGCCCGGCGATCGCCTCGACGTGGGCCCCTTCCACCTCGAGTTCTTCGGCGGGACGCACGCGGTCATCCACGAGTCGATCCCGAACGTCGACAACGTCGGCGTGCTCGTCAACGACGCGCTGTACTACCCCGGAGATTCGTACGCCGTCCCGAAGCGCTCGAAGGTGCAGCTCCTGGCCGCGCCCGTCGGTGCCCCGTGGCTGAAGATCGGCGACGCCATCGACTTCGTCCTCGACGTCAAGCCCGACCGGGTCTTCGCCACCCACGACATGACCCTGTCCACAGCGGGCAAGCAGATGGGCGCCGCGCGCCTCACCTGGGCCGCTGAGCAGAACGGCGGATCGTTCGTCGATCTGCAGCCGGGCGACACTCTCGACGTCTGAAGCCCGGACCGGGCCACACTCCTGAACAACCCGCGCGCCCAGGCCCTTCGGCGTCCGACAGCCCGCACCGACCGGCGAAACTCAGGAGTTCGGCCCGCCACCCGTACGCGAAACACCGGATGCCACGAGCCCTGGGGCCCGTGGCATCCGGTGTTGTGAAGCGCGGTGCTTACTGCGCGTCGAGGTCGGTCTCGAGAAGAGCGACGAGCTCGTCGAGCGCCTGCTCGGCGCCGTCGCCCTCGGCCTTCAGGGTCACGACGGTGCCGTGACCGGCACCCAGGCCCATGAGCGAGAGGATGCTGCCGGCGTTGAGGTCGGCACCGCCCTCGGCTGCGATCGTGACGGGGATCTTCTTCTCCTGCACGGCCTGCACGAAGAGCTTCGCGGGACGGGCGTGGAGGCCCGAGGCGCTGGCGATGGTGGCCTGACGTTCTGCCATGGTGAATCCTCTCGATTCGACGGGGGTATTACGCGGCGACCGTGGCCGCGGGAGCGGTCTCGGCGACGGACGGGTCCTTCTGAGCGCCGATGCGCTTGAGCGCGACGACGATCAGCGCCGTCACGACCGTACCCAACGCGATTGCGAGCGCGAAACCCCAGAAGGGGTTGATCGCGAAGAACACGAACACGCCGCCGTGCGGGGCGAACGACTGCACGCCGATGATCATGCTGAGTCCACCGGTGATCGCACCGCCCACCATCGAGGCGGGGATGACGCGCAGCGGGTCGGCGGCGGCGAACGGAATCGCGCCCTCGGAGATGAACGAGGCACCCAGCAGCCACGCTGCGGCGCCGTTCTCACGCTCGACCGGCGTGAACCGACCGCGGGCGAGCACGGTCGATGCCAGCGCCATCGCGAGCGGCGGCACCATGCCCGCGGCCATGACCGCGGCCATGATCAGGTACGGCGTGGTGTTGGACTGGGTGGCGGCGGCGAGGCCCGTGGTGGCGAAGACGTAGGCGACCTTGTTGACCGGGCCACCGAGGTCGAAGCACATCATGAGGCCGAGGATCACGCCCAGCACGATCGCGCCGGCACCGCTGCCCGCGAGGCCGGTGAGGCCCTCGGTGAGGGCGGCCATGAGCGAGGCGATCGGGCGTCCGAGGAAGAGGATCATCAGCCCCGAGGCGAAGATCGAGCCGAGGAAGGGCACGATCACCACCGGCATGAGGCCGCGCAGCCACCGCGGGGCGTCGAAGCGACCGAGCCACCAGGCGATGAAACCGGCGAGCAGACCACCGATGATGCCGCCGATGAAGCCGGCGTTCATGAGCACGGCGACGGCACCGGCGACGAAGCCCGGGGCGATGCCGGGGCGATCGGCGATCGCGTAGGCGATGAAGCCGGCGAGCACGGCCACGATGAAGCCCATCGAGGTCGACCCGATCATGAACGCGACCGAGCCGAGGTACTGGCCCAGCGGGCCGAACGACGACGTGATGCCTTCGGTCGGCAGATCCCACAGCGAGTTCTGGATGATGACGTTGGCCGCGTTCTGCGTGACCTGGTACCCGCCGAGAAGGAACCCGAGGGCGATCAGCAGACCACCACCGGCGACGAACGGGATCATGTAGCTGACACCGGTCAGCAGCCACCGCTGGATGCGGCGGCCGACCGACTGCTGGGCGACGGGGGCCTCGGCGGCACCCGCACCGGCGGCACCACCCTGCACGCGCGCGGCGTTCGGGTTGTCGCTGGCCGCGAGGGCCTCGGCGATGAGCTGCTTCGGCTGCTCGATGCCGCGCTTGACGCCGGCGCGCACGACGGGCTTGCCCGCGAAGCGCTGGGGTTCGCGCACGTCGACGTCGACCGCGAAGATCACGGCGTCGGCGTCATCGATGACGCTCTGCGGCAGGGCCTTGTAACCGCTCGAGCCCTGCGGCTCCACGATCAGCTCGACGCCCTCGGTCTCGGCGCCGGCGGCGGTGAGCGCGTCGGCGGCCATGAAGGTGTGGGCGATGCCAGTGGCGCACGCGGTGACCGCCACGATCTTCTTCGTGCGGCCCGCGGCACGGGTCTCGGCGCGTGTGGCGGCGGGGGCTGCCGCGGCGGCAGGTGCCGCGGCGGGGGCCGGGGTCACGGCATCCGTGATGATGCGCACGGCGTCGGCGGGCGTCTGCGCGGCGCGCAGACCCGACATGAAGTCGTTGTTCATGAGGCTCCGCGCGAGCTGCGACAGCACCGCCAGGTGGGCCTCGTCGGCACCGGCGGGCGCGGCGATGAGGAACACGATGTCGGCAGGGCCGTCGGGGGCGCCGAAGTCGACCCCGGGCGTCAGACGCGCGAACGCGAGGGTCGGCTCGGTGACCGAGGCGCTGCGGGCGTGCGGAATGCCGATGCCGCCGGGCAGGCCGGTCTCGTCCTTCTGCTCACGGGCCCAGGCGTCGTCGAAGAGTTCCTGGGCGCTGGTCGCGCGACCCTGCGCGACGACGCGCTCGGCCAGGGCACGGATCACCGACTGCTTGTCGGTGCCCAGGGGCGCGTCGAGGGTGACGAGCTCCGCGGTGATGATGTCGGACATTGTCTGGTGACCTCCGTGGTCAGGATGTTGCGGTGTGGGTGGAGAAGTCGGAGACGGCGATCGTGCCCGCGGGCAGATCGGCCGGTGTCGGGGCCTGAGTCCCCGGCAGGGTCGCGGCGGCGGCGCCGTACGAGATGCTCCGCGCGAGACGGTCGGGAGCCGAGGCTCCCTCGAGGTCGGCCAGCAGGTAGCCGGCGAGCGAGCTGTCGCCCGCGCCGACCGTGCTGGCGACCTGGATTCGGGGGGCGCGACCGCGCCACGCGCCGTCGGCCGTGAACAGCAGGGCACCGTCGGCCCCGAGGGTCACGAGGGCGGATGCCACCCGCTCGGGCACGAGCGTGCGTGCACGGCGGGTCGCTTCGGTGAGCACATCGGCGTCGCCGGCGGCGTCTTCACCGACGAGCTCGGCGAGCTCTTCGTGGTTGGGCTTGATGAGATCGGGACGGGCGGTGGCGACCACCGCGGCCAGGGCCGGCCCCGAGGCGTCGACCGCCACGCGCGGAGCGGCGGCGCCCCAGCGCACGCGGACCGCCGTGATGAGATCGGCGTAGAACGAGGCCGGAACGCCCGGCGGCAGCGATCCGGCGAGCACGAGCCACGTGGCGCCCTCGGCCGCGGCGACGACGCCGGCGACCAGAGCCTCGGCTTCGGCGCCGGACAGCTCGGCACCCGGCAGGTTGAGCTTGGTGGTCTCGCCCGCCGGGTCGGTGATGGTGAGGTTGGCCCGGGCGCGCCCCGCGACCTCGACCAGGTCGAGGGCGATGGCGGTGTCTTCGAGCAGCATCCGGTACGGGTCGTGCGCGTTGACGGGGACGACGGCGCGCGCGGGGGCTCCGGCCGCCGTGACCACGCGGGCGACGTTGACGCCCTTGCCGCCGGCGTCTTCGCGGGACGACAGCGCGCGCTGTACCTCACCGGGGGCGAGGGCGTCGGAGAGCACCACGGCGCGGTCGGCCGAGGGGTTGGCGGTCAGGGTGACGATCATGCGACACGCACCTCGACGTCGGCGTCGGCCAGGGCCTCCGCGAGCGAGGCGGGCGGGGCCGCGTCGGTGACGAGCACATCGATCTCGTCGAGTCGGGCGAAACGCACGAGCAGTTCCTCTCCGAACTTGGCCGCGTCGGCGACGAGCACGACGCGACGGGCCGACTGGATGATGGCGGTCTTGACGGCGGCCTCGTCGGGATCGGGCGTGCTGAGCCCGAAGCCGGCGCTCAGACCGTTCGTGCCGACGAAGGCGATATCGGGGCGCAGCTGGCCGATGGTGCGAACGGTGTGCGCACCGACGGCCGCGGCGGTCACCCCGCGTACCCGTCCGCCGATGGTGGTGAGCGAGAGACGCTCCTCGCCCGCGAGCAGGTGCGCCGCCTCGAGCGAATGCGTGACGACCTCGACCCCGGAGCCGGCGTCGAGCGCGGCGGGGAGCATCGCGGCCACGGCGGCGGGCGTCGTTCCGCCGTCGAGGAAGATCGACCCGCGGAAGTCCGCTCCGAGAAGGCCGGCCGCCTCGGCGGCGATCGCGCGCTTGGCGTCACCGCGGCGCTCACGCCGCTCGGTGAGCGAGGATTCCGCCGTGCTGGCCCGGTCGATACCGACCGCCCCACCGTGCACGCGGCGCAGAGATCCGGTGCCCTCGAGGCGGTCGAGGTCGCGACGCACGGTCTCGGTCGTCACGTCGAAGCGGCGGGCCAGGTCGATGACGCTGACGCGTCCGACCTCGCGCAGTTCGCGCTCGATGAGCTGCTGGCGCTCCATTGCGTACACGGGATCCCCTTCGAAGATTCCCACACGATACAACACGAAACAACACACAGCAATACTCCGCGGCATCCAGGTCCGTACCGACGCGAGGAACGTCGCGGGCCGCCCGAGCCGGGTGTCGAGGAGACGGGCCTGCGCGCTCCCCGGCACCCGTCCCCTCGACACGGGCGACTACTGCACCGACCACCCGCCGTCGGAGGGCAGGATCGCCCCGTTGATGTTCACCGCGTCGTCGCTGAGCAGGAACGTGATGGACGCGGCGAGCTTCTCGGCGGTGGCGATCGTCGGGATCGCCTGCTGGAACGGCGCCAGGCGGGCGGATCCCGCCACGGAGGGGTGGGCGGACATCGGGATGCCGGTGGCGACGCCGCCCGGTGCGACCGCGTTGACGCGCAGCCCCTGCGGCCCGTACATGAACGCGGCGCTCCGCGTCAGACCGATCACGCCGTGCTTGGACACCGTGTACGCGTTCCCGGAGGCGTTGCCTCGCAGCCCCGCCTCGGAAGTGACGTTCACGATCGCCCCGGACCCCGCCGCGAGCATGAGCGGAACGACGGCGCGCGACAGCTTGAAGCCCCCGGTGAGATTGATACCGATCACTCGATCCCACATCTCGTCACTGGTTTCGTGCAGAGGCGAGAAGTCGTCGTTGATGCCGGCGACGTTCGCCAGGCCGTCGATGCGGTCCCCGGCGGCTGCGACGATCTCGTCGATGTCCTGCTGCCGCGTGATGTCTCCCACGACGACGACCATCTCGGCACCCTCGGCGGCGGCCGCGGTCTCGGCGAGCCGGTCGCCGCTGATGTCGACCGCCACGACCCGACCGCCCTCTCGCGCGATGCGCACGGCCGTCGCACGACCGATCCCGCCGGCGGCGCCGGTGACAACGATCGTCTTCCCCGCGAATCGACCCGGCGTGATCTTCTCCACCCATCCCGCCGAGTCCCCCGACGGCGGAACGACCCCGTCGTTCGCGCGCAAGACCAGATCGTCGACCACGGATTGCGGCATCTTGCCCTGACTCATCGTCACGAGCTGCTGCAGCGGGAGTCCCCGGACGGGACCCAGGACGTCATCGCCCACTCCGGACTCCCGTAGGAGTCCGCGGATCAGCGGGCCGCCGACGGGATGCTCCAACCATGAGCCGATGGTGCTGTCGGCGGTCACGTGTCCCGATGTCCCGGCCATTGCGTTCTCCTTCTGTTGAGGCGGCGTCCCCCAGTGAGACGACCATGCTCAGAGTAGGTATTCACGCCCGTGAATACAATCGTCGACGCCTAGGATGGACGGGTGACCGACGAC
Organism: Microbacterium sp. CFBP 13617; assembly: GCF_014839445.1. NCBI lineage: Bacteria > Bacillati > Actinomycetota > Actinomycetes > Micrococcales > Microbacteriaceae > Microbacterium > Microbacterium sp. CFBP 13617. The sequence goes on from NZ_JACYNW010000002.1 coordinate 570,680, forward strand.
GAGACGACCCCGGACGGGCCTCGGCGCGGGCGCGGCACCCGCGCCGGACTCACCGCGGCCCGGATCGTCGAGGCGGCGCGAGACCTGGACGCGGAGACGATCACCGTCAAGGCCGTCGCCGACCGACTCGGCGTCGACCGCGCGGCGGTGCATCATCACGTCAGCGACGTGGGCGCCCTTCGACAGGCTGTGGCCTTCGAGGCGTTCACCGGGAACTTCGGCACCCTTGCTCTTCCCCCGGATGCCGATTGGCGGCAAGCGTGTCGACTCCTGGCGCTGTCGATGCACGGTGCCGTGCTCGCCGCCAAGGGTCTCGGCGTGTACGTGCGCCTCACGGCTGCCAACGTCGCGCTCCTCGAGCCCGTCGATCGCACCCTGCGCATCATGACGGAGGCCGGTTTCGATGACGAGACCGCCGCCCGTAGTCTGGCGGCGCTCACCAGCATGGCCGGCGCTCTGGCACGCGAGCAACTCATCGCTCAGCAGCCGTCGGGGCACCCGCAGGTTCCGGAACTGCGTCTCGCACTCGACGAGGCGGAGAGCGCACACCTCCCGGCCCTTCGACGCTTCGCTCGAGCCGACCTCGTCGATTTCGACGACACGCAACTGCAGATGAGCATCGACCTTCTGCTCGAGGGAATGGCCGCGCGGCTCACGAACACCCGCTGAGGACCCCGCGGTGAGGCACGTACCCGGACGGAGTCCTCGCGCGTGCTTCCCCGTCAGGGAGCGACGACCGAGATCGTGAACGCGATCTGCTGGCCGTCGGGGCCGGTGAGCGTCGCGGTCGTGGTGCCCACCTTCCGCGCCTCGAACCCCGGGCGGAAGACGGCGCCCTCCGACGCTCCGCCGGCCGAGAACTCGGCGATCGTGGGATCGGCCGTCGTCCCGCTCCACTCGGCTTCGGTGCCGTCGGGCACCGCGAGCACGAGGGCGGTGGCCACCACGACCGTCGCGTCGCGGGTGTCGAGTTCTCCGGGCGAGACGACGGTCGGCGGAAGCGCCTGCGAGCCAATGGACGCCGCGGGGCTCGCGCCCGAACCCGTGACCGGCGTGTCGCCCGACGCGGAGGGAGTGCATCCCGCGACCAGCAGCGGAAGGGCGACGACAGCGACGACGAGGGACCAACGCTTCACGGGTGACCTGCTTCCGGCTCGGGCCCGTCGACGCGAGCACTGAGGGGATCGTAGCGAAGCCAGGCTCACCCCCGACGAACGCGCCCCCTACTCCTCCGGCGACGTGCTGTCGTCGACGGCGGTCACCGGGATCTCGATCGACGAGATCGACGTCTCACCGAGCCCGAGCAGAGCGGGCGACGCGACGTCGAGTGGAGCGTCGTCGGGCAGGACCTCGGCGCGACTGCGCGGCCGCTGGGGCTCGCCGGGAAGGCCCGCCCACTCGCTCGGTTCTTCGGGACGCTGCACGAAAAGACCCATGGCACCATTCTCGCTCGTCACGACCGGTCGCGCATCGCCTCTCGGACGACCACGGCCCGGCGGGCGCCGATCTCCCCCACGCGAAACCGGATACCGTTCCTCGCGCCGCACGCGACCCTCGCAGGATCAGCGGGCGAAGACGTACTGCAACGAGAGTCGCCCGTCGGCGTCGACCGCGACGTGGGCCGAGACCGTGATGCTGCCGAGGGGCGTGGGCGGCAGGCTCGCCGTGGTCGCCTGGCCCTCGGCGCGGGCCGCGTCGCCGACCTGTTGCGCGAGGGTGGCGACGTCGGCCTCGGACCATCCCCACTGCTCCGCCCGTTGCTCGAGGTCGGCGCGGATGCTGACCCACGTCGTGCTCGAGGCCGGCTGCACGCTCACCGCCGACAGGCGATCGCCGCCCGTCGCGAGCGCGAACCACGTCACGCCCGTGAAATCGAGGGACTCCCCGTCGGCCCGCACCGTCACCGTGAGCGGCACGAGGGTCTCCACCGGCGTGTCCGCGTCGGCGGGAAGGCCCAGGTCGCTGGCCGACGCCGAGGTCGTCAGATCGATGACGACGGCGCGCTGCCGGTTGAAGAAGTCGGTCCCGGCGCGGTCGAATCGGGATTGTCCGTCCGACAGCTCTTGGTCGGCCGACGGCGCGGGATCCTCGACGACCCACCAGGAGTTCGCCATCGCGTACGCGCCGACGCCGACGGCCGCGCAGATGACGACGACCACCGACAGCGTGATCCACGTCGCAAGCTGCTCCCTGCGTCGGCGCCGCTGCTGCGCCGACCGAGGCCGCGGGGGCGGCGGTGCGGTTCGGGTCATGCGGCGTACCCCTTCGCGAGTGCGGCATCACGTCGGGGCGGGAAGAAAGCAAAAGCCCCGGCTTCTCGCAACATACGCGATGACCGGGGCTTTTCGTCTTGCTGGGGTACCTGGACTCGAACCAAGAACAACGGAACCAGAAACCGCCGTGTTGCCAATTACACCATACCCCAAGGCGGTGAGCCGTAACTCGTGCCGAGGGACAAGCTTACGCGACGTCGGCCCGAGTGCCAAAACGGGACCGGTCCGCGCGCGTCGCGCGGGCCGCTCCGTTCAACCCAGGTGCTGCACCAGGGCGCCGAGACGGCGGAGGGTGTCGGCCTTGCCGAGAAGTTCCATCGACTCGAACAGCGGCGGCGACACCCGGCGGCCCGTGAGGGCGACGCGCGGGGGGCCGTAGGCGACGCGGGGCTTGAGCCCCAGCTCGTCGACCAGAGCGCTCGACAACGCCGCCTGCACGGCCTCGGTGGTGAAGGCGGACTCGGGCACGAGCTCGAGGGCGGCGACCGAGGCGACCAGCACCTCGCCCGCGTTGGCCGGAAGGCCTTTCAGGGCGTCTTCGGCGTACTCCACGTCGGAGACGAACAAGAACCCGAGCATGCCCGGCACCTCACCGAGCAGCTGCACGCGCTCCTGCACGAGGGGCGCTGCCGACGCGATGATCGCGCGGTGCTCCTCGCTCGGCTGCTCAGCGACGAGACCCGCACCCGCGAGGTAGGGGACGATCCGCGACGCGAAGTCATCGGCATCCAACATTCGGATGTGGTCGCCGTTGATCGCCTCGGCCTTCTTCTGGTCGAAGCGGGCCGGGTTGGGGTTGACGTCGGCGATGTCGAACGCGGCGATCATCTCGTCGAGCGAGAACACGTCGCGGTCGCTCGCGAGCGACCATCCGAGCAGCGACAGGTAGTTGAGCAGGCCCTCGTGGATGAAGCCCTTCTCGCGCTGCAGGAACAGGTCGGCCTGCGGGTCTCGCTTGGAGAGCTTCTTGTTGCCGGTCTCGCCCAGCACGAGCGGCATGTGTCCGAAGCGCGGAACGTAGTCGGTCACACCGGCGTCGAGCAGCGCGCGGTAGAGCGCGAGCTGGCGAGCGGTGGAGGGCATGAGGTCTTCGCCGCGGATGACGTGGGTGATGCCCATGAGGGCGTCGTCGACGGGGTTCACGAACGTGTACAGCGGGATGCCGCCGGCGCGGACGACCACGAAGTCGGGGAACGATCCGGCCGGGAACGTCACCTCCCCGCGGATGAGGTCGACGTAGGTGAGGTCTTCGTCGGGCACGCGCACGCGCCACGCGGGCTCGCGCCCCTCGGCGCGGAAGGCGGCCTTCTGCTCGTCGGTGAGGTCGCGGTCGTAGTTGTCGTAGCCGAGCTGCTTGGCCCGACCGTTGGCCGCGTTGCGCGCGTCGATCTCGTCGGCGGTGGAGTAGCTCTCGTACACGGCCCCAGCCGCGATGAGCTTGTCGAGCACCTCACGGTAGATGTCGTGACGCTGGGACTGCCGGTACGGCGCGTGCGGGCCGCCCACCTCGACGCCCTCGTCCCAGTCGATGTTCATCCACCGCAGCGCCTCGAGCAGCTGCTGGTAGCTCTCTTCGCTGTCGCGCGCGGCGTCGGTGTCTTCGATGCGGAAGACGAGTGTGCCGCCGTTGTGCCGGGCGTAGGCCCAGTTGAACAGGACGGTGCGGATGAGACCTACGTGCGGCAGACCCGTCGGAGACGGGCAGAAGCGGACGCGAACGTCGGCGCCGGAGGCGGTCGTGGTGCGGGGATCAGGCGTGGCAGACATCGCCTCGATCCTACCGGCGGGCGGTGCCGGTTCCCGAGAGACGGAGGTGATCGGCGAGCACGTCGGTCATCACCTCGAGAGCCGCCCCCACGGCGGGAACGTGCTCCGCTCCCCGCGCGGTGACCACGTGCAGGGTGCGCGCCTCGGCGGCCGGCAGACGGGGAGCGGCGATTCCGGCGAGCAGGGGCAGCGACACCACGGCCATGCGCGGCAGGATCGCCATGCCGACCCCCTGGGCGACGAGGGCTTCGACCGCGATGAAGTTGTCGGTCTCGAACGCGATGTCCGGCGTGAATCCGGCCCGCCCGCAGGCCTCGAGCAGGTGTCCGCGGCACTGCGGGCAGCCCGCGATCCAGCGCTCCCCCGCGAGCCGCGACAGATCGATCGGGTCGTGGGCGGCGGCGGGGTGTCCGATGGGCACGACCACGACGGTGTCGTCGTCGCCGATCACCCGCGCCGAGAGTCCGGATGCCGCGGACTCCAGGTGTTCGCGCCGATCACCCGGGTAACTGTAGGTCAGGGCGATGTCGGCACGGTTCTCGCGCACGGCGGAGATCGCTTCGGGCGGCTCGGCCTCGATGAAGCTGATCGAGACTCCCGGACGCCGGGCGGTGACCGCGGCGATCACGCGCGGCACGACCGTCGACGAGGCAGAGGGGAACGCCGCGATGCGCACACGCCCCGCGCGGAGCCCCCGCAGCTCGGCGAGGTCGCCGGCGGCCGCGTCGAGCGCGGTGGTGACGGTCGCTGCGTGCCGAGCGAGCACCAGGCCGGCCTCGGTGAGCCGGATGCCGCGTCCGACCCGCTCGACGATCGGCAACCCGGCGCGCCGCTCGAGCCGACGCAGCTGCTGGCTCACGGCGGGCTGGCTGTAACCGAGCGCGCGGGCGGCGGCGGTGATCGACCCCGTGTCGGCGATCGCCTTGACGACGCGGAGGGCGTTCGCATCGAGGACGTCGTCTGTCTCGCTCATCCCCATACATAAGCATTCTTGATGCTTCTCATGCAACACCTGACCTGGTGCAATAACCCGTTCGGCGGGAACCTGGACACATGAGCAGCCTCACCTCGCACTTCGCCGGTGGCCGCGACTACCTCGCCGCCTGCACCCTCGGCCTTCCGCCGCGAGCGACGGTCGCCGCCGTCCGCGCCGACCTCGAGTCCGCGGCATCCGGTCGTCCCGACGTCGTCGCGGCGTCGCTCGCCGTCGAGCAGGCCCGATCGTCGTTCGCCCGCTTGGTGTGCGCGCCCGTCGGCGACGTGGCCATCGGCTCGCAGACCTCGGTGCTGGTCTCGCTCATCGCCGCGTCGGTGCCCGACGGTGCCGAGGTGCTCTGCGCCGAGGGCGACTTCTCGTCGCTCGTGGCGCCCTTCGTCCACGCGGGCCGCGGCATCCGCCTGCGCACCGCTCCCCTGCACGAACTCGCCGACGCGGTCTCGCCCGACACGTGGCTCGTGGCGTTCTCGCTGGTGCAGTCGGCGACGGGCGAGGTGGCGGATGCCGCCGGCATCGCCGCCGCCGCGGCACGAGCGGGCGCCCGCACTCTCTGCGACCTCACTCAGGCCGCGGGGTGGCTTCCGATCGACGCGACGATGTTCGACGCGACGGTGTGCCACACCTACAAGTGGCTGTGCTGCCCCCGCGGAGTGGCGTTCCTCACGATCGATCCCGAGTTCGCGCGCGAGATCCGTCCGGTGCAGGCCGGCTGGTATTCGGGCGACGACCCGTGGTCATCGTGCTACGGCACCGGCGGAACGCTGGCGTCCGACGCCCGACGCTTCGACGTGTCACCCGCCTGGCAGGCGTTCGTCGGTGCAGCTCCCGCTCTCGCTCTCTTCGCCGACGCCGACATCACCGCCATCTACGCCCACGCCACCGGGCTCGCGGCGCGCTTCCGCGACGGTCTCGGCCTGGCTCACCCCGCCCGCCCCTCGGCGATCGTGACCTGGCCGGATGCCACGGGCGAAGCCCTCGCCCAGCTCACCGCCCACGGCATCACGGCGTCGGGACGCGCGGGCCGCGCCCGGGTGGCGTTCCACGTGTTCAACGACGAGCTCGACGTCGACCGCGCCCTGCACGCCCTCGGCGTGCGCAATGACTCCGACCTGTCCCCGTTCGACGGCCTGGTCTACGCGATCTGACCGCGCCCGGCCCACCCTCGTCTCGCGCCGCGTCTCGCGGGAGTCGCCAGAGATCGTCGCTTCGGGGGTCTCCGAAGCGACGGATTCCGGCGACTCACGCGGGGATGCGGGTCCGGCGCAGGAGGACGGCGCTCAGGCAGACCGTCGACACCGGGACCAGGGCCCAGAGCGCCAGGCCGTCGTAGCCCACCGCCCCGAGGATCAGGCCGGCGAGCACCGATCCCACCGCCGCGCACGCGGTCATGAGGGTGTCACTGCGGCCCTGTCGGCGCGGACGGAGCGCGAGCGGGGTCGCCTCGGTGAGCAGCGCCGCGCCCGACACTGTTGCCGCGCTCCAGCCCAGCCCCAGCAGCACGAGCGCGACCAACACCCCCGCCTGCGAATCCGGCATCGTGGCGGCGACGGCGAGCGAAGCCGCCAGCAGCACCTGCCCGAGCACGATCACGCGGATGCGGCCGAACCGATCGGCGAGGGCGCCGAACACCGGCGACAGCCCGTACATGCCGAACACGTGCGCGGCGATCGTGACACCGACGGCGAGGGTCACGGCATCCGGAGCCACGATGTGCGACAGATGCACCGGCGTCATCGCCATCACCGACGCCATCGTCACGTGCGAGGCGGCGACGGCCAGCATGGCGAAGCGGGCGAGGCCGGGGCGATCGGCCTGCGGAGCGGGCGCGGAGGCGGATGCCGTCTTCTCGCGGTCGAGACGTTGGGCGAGCAGCAGCGGGTCGGGGCGCAGGACCAGCACGTACAGCGCGAACGCGCAGACCTGGGCGGCGAACGAGAAGAGGTAGGCGCCGGTCAGGCGCGGCATGCCGACGCTCGCCCCGATCAGCTCCCCCGGCGCGAGGAGCAGGGGCCCCACGACCCCGCCGACGGTGGTCGCCCACACCACCGTCGCCAGGTCGCGGCCGCGGCGGGCGGTGCTCGAGAGGTCGGTGGCGGCGAAACGCGACTGCAGCGTCGCGGCGTTGCCGGCACCGATGAGCGCGATCCCCACGAGCAGCACGGGGAAGAGCCGAGAACCCGCCGCCGCGATGACGACGACGATTCCGATCAGGGCCGCGACGTTCCCCGTGGTGAGGGCGACCCGCCGACCGCGGCGCCCCGCGAGGCGCGCGAGCGGGATCGCCGTCAATGCCGCACCGAGCGTGACCGCCGCCGTGGCGAAGCCCGACAGGGCCTCTTGCCCCGAGAGGTCGGCGGCCAGAAGAGCGCCGAGCGACAGCGTCGCGCCGAAGGCCACGCCGGTGAGCACCTGTCCCGCCGCCAGCACCCGCACCGTGCGGCGCTGAGCGGCGACGAGGTCGATGGCCTCCGGCGCGGCGAGGTCAGGCATCGCGCGCGGTGTTGCGCAGCACCCCGATGCCGCTGACCTCGATCTCGATCGTGTCGCCGGCGTCGAAGGGACCGACGCCCGCCGGGGTGCCGGTGAGGATCAGGTCTCCCGGGAGCAGGGTGAACACCGCCGAGGCGTACGCGACGAGCGCACCGATGCCGTGGATCATGTCGGAGACCGGACCCTGCTGACGCACCTCGCCGTTGACGCGCGTGGTGATCGCGGCGGCGTCGAGATCGAGGTCGGTCTCGATGACGGGGCCGACGGGGCAGAACGTGTCGAAGCCCTTCGCCCGCGACCACTGCCCGTCGGAACGCTGCAGGTCGCGCGCCGTGACGTCGTTGGCGACGGTGTAACCGAAGATGTACTCGCTCGCCCGCTCGGCGGGGACGTTCTTGGCGATGCGGCCGATGACGACGGCGAGTTCGCCCTCGTAGTCGGTGTGCGAGGTCAGGCTCGTGGGGCGCACGATCACGTCGCCCGTGCCGATGACCGAGGTGTTCGGCTTGAGGAACATCAGCGGCTCGGCGGGGGCTTCGCCGCCCATCTCGGCCGCGTGATCGTGGTAGTTCTTGCCGATGCAGACGACCTTCGAGCGCGGGATGACCGGCGCGAGCAGGGCGACCTCGCCCAGCGGAACGCGCTCCCCCGTCGTCTCGAACCCGGCGAACATCGGGTCGCCGGCGAGGACCACGAGTTCACCGTCGTCGACGATGCCGTAGCGGATGGACTCCTGGTAGCTGAATCGAGCGATCTTCACCGCTCCACCCTATCGGCGGGCTCCGACACGCCCGTCCCGGCGCCGGCCCGATGAGCGGCGCGGCCCCACGCGAGCCCTCTCTCCCGGCCCGCCGTGAACCGGTGCGAGAACGGGCCCAGCCGCGCGCGCCGCTCCGACGCGATAAACGCCGATCCTCGCGACACACGCCGCGGCGCAGAGTGTCTCGGGAGAAACCGCGTTCATCGGGCACGGGCGCGGCCGCCCTGAATGCAAAACGAAGGGACCCCCGGTCGCCCGGGAGTCCCTCCGTTCGTCGCCACGACTCAGGCGTCGAGGCGGTAGAGCCAGCCGTGCTTGTCTTCGGCGCGACCGTACTGGATGTCGGTGAGCTCCTGGCGCAGCTCGAGAGCCAGGGTGCCCGTGGGCTGCTCATCGATGAAGTCGCGGCCCTTGAGGAGACCGATCGGGGTGACGACGGCGGCGGTGCCGCAGGCGAACACCTCGACGATGTCTCCGGATGCCACCCCCTGGCGCCATTCGTCGAGCGAGACGTTGCGACCGACGACGTGGTGACCGCGGTCACGGGCCAGCTGCAGCAGCGAGTCGCGCGTGATGCCCTCGAGGATCGAGTCGGACTGCGGGGTGACGATCGTGCCGTCTTTGTAGACGAACACCACGTTCATGCCGCCGAGTTCTTCGACGTTGCGGTCCTGGTCGAGGAAGACGACCTGGTCGCACTCGTTCTCGTAGGCCTCGGACTGCGGCAGCAGGCTGGCGGCGTAGTTGCCGCCGGTCTTCGCCGCTCCCGTGCCGCCCTTGCCGGCGCGCGAGTAGTCCTCGCTCAGCCAGATCGAGACCGGTTTCACGCCGCCCTTGAAGTAGGCGCCGGCCGGGCTCGCGATGAGGTAGTAGGCGACCTTGTGCGCGGGACGCACGCCCAGGAACGCCTCTTTCGCGAACATGAACGGGCGCAGGTACAGGCTCTGGTCTTCGCCGGAAGGCACCCAGGCGCCGTCGACGGCGATGAGCTCGCGCAGCGACTGCAGGAAGTAGGGCACGGGCAGCTCGGGCAGCGCCAGGCGCCGCGCGGAGCGCTGCAGACGGCGGCCGTTCTGGTCGGGACGGAACGTGTGCACCGATCCGTCCGCGTGGCGGTAGGCCTTGATGCCCTCGAAGATCTCTTGGCCGTAGTGCAGGACGGCCGCGGCCGGGTCGAGCGAGATCGGGCCGTACGGCGAGACGCGCGGGCGGTGCCAGCCGCCGCGGACCGACCAGCAGATGTCGACCATGTGGTCGGTGAAGCTCTGCCCGAAGCCGGGAGCGGCCAGGATCGCGTCGCGATCGGCCGCGTTCTTGGCCGCGAGGTTACGGGTGACCGAGAACTCGAGCGGGTCGAGTCCGGTGTCGGGGTCGGTGTCGATGGTCGTCATCAGTGATCCAAAATCTGTCGATTGCGCGGAGGCGATGCGGGCCGATCGGTCCAGGTTACGCCTGGACGCCGGCGGCGATGGCGTCGCCGATCTGGGCGGTGGTGCGGGCGCCGGTGCGGCTCGCGATGTCGCTCTCGACCGCGCGGGTGATGCGCGCGGATTCGTCGGTGAGCCCGAGGTGATCGAGCAGCAGGGCGACGGAGAGGATCGCGGCCGTGGGATCGGCCTTCTGGGTACCCGCGATGTCGGGCGCCGATCCGTGGACGGGCTCGAACATCGAGGGGAACGCGCCGTCGGGGTTGATGTTGCCCGATGCGGCGAGGCCGATGCCACCGGTGACGGCGCCGGCCAGGTCGGTCAGGATGTCTCCGAAGAGGTTGTCGGTGACGATCACGTCGAAGCGGCCCGGGTTCGTGACCAGGAAGATGGTTGCCGCGTCGACGTGCAGGTAGTCTACGGCGACCCCCGGGAACTCGGATGCCACCGCGTCGACGATGCGCTTCCACATGCCGCCCGCGTGCACGAGCACGTTGGTCTTGTGCACGAGGGTGAGCGTCTGGCGGCGACGTTCGGCGAGGGCGAAGGCGTAGCGGACGACGCGCTCGATACCGAAGGCCGTGTTGACCGAGGTCTCGTTCGCGATCTCGTGCGGGGTGCCCTGTCGGATGGAGCCGCCGTTGCCCACGTAGGGCCCCTCGGTGCCCTCGCGCACGACGACGAAATCGATCTCGCCCGGGTCGGCGAGCGGGCCGGAAGCTCCGGGGTACAGCTTCGACGGACGCAGGTTGACGTAGTGGTCGAGCGCGAAACGCAGCTTCAGCAGCAGCCCGCGTTCGATGTTCGCGTTCTTCAGGCGCGGGTCGCCGGGTACTCCCCCGACCGCGCCGAGCAGGATCGCGTCGTGTGCGGCGATGGCGGCGAGGTCGTCGTCGGTGAGCGTGTCGCCGGTGTCGAGGTAGCGACCCGCGCCGAGCGAGAACGGGGTCTTCTCGAACGTGACGTCGGATGCGGCGGTGACGGCGTCGAGAACCTTGACGGCCTCGGCGACCACCTCGGGACCGATGCCATCACCGGGAATGACGGCCAGCTTCACGACACGCGACATCGCTCTCCTCAGAGCTCGGGGCACGTCACTTCTTCGACGTGCTGCGGGATCCTCCCAGGGTAGTGGCAGCGATCACGGCGGCGACGACGATCAGCCCCGCGCCGATGAGCGCGGTGATCACGACACCCGAGTCGAAGGCGTGCGCCGCCGCGAGACGCAGCGACTCGGCGAGAGAGGGGTCGGAGAGCGTGTTCGACACCGCCACTGCTCCGGCCAGAGTCTCGCGCGCGGCGTGCGCTGCTTCTTCGGGCAGCCCCGCCGGCAGCACGAGCCGCGCCCGATAGAACGCGGCGAGGATGCCACCGAGCACCGCCGTGCCGAGCACGGCACCCACCTCGTACGCGGTCTCGGAGACCGCGCTGGCCGCGCCCGCCTTCGCGGACGGCGCGCTGGAGAGGATGAGCTCGTTCGACACCGTCTCTGCGGCGCCGATGCCGATGCCCAGCAGCGCGAAGGCGATGATCAGCAGGGCGAGGTCGGCCGTGGAGATCGCGACCATCACGTACGCCACCACCGAGAACGACAGCGCGACGGGCACGACGATGCGGGGCGAGAAACGTTTCGCCACGGCCACGACGGCCAGACCCGAGATGATCATCAACACGAGTCCGGGGAGCAGGGCGAAGCCCGCGACCATCGGCGACAGCCCGACCACCAGCTGAAGGTGCTGAGCCACGAAGTAGAGGAAGCCGACCAGGCCGACCACGCTGAGCAGGTTGACGAGGATGGCGCCCGAGAAGGTGCCCTGGTGGAAGAGGGTCATGTCGAGCATGGGCGAGGGGAGGCGGCGCTGACGACGGACGAAGAGCCAGCCGAAGGCGACGCCCACGACGAAGAGCACGGGTGCGAGCGAGATCGGTCCCTCGACGGCCAGCTTCTTGATGCCGTAGACGATCGGCACCATGGTGGCGAGGGAGAGCAGCACGCTGAGGGGGTCGAAACGACCCGGGGCGGGGTCGCGGCTCTCGGGGACGAAGAAGGGGGCGAGGATCAGCAGCGGCACCAGCACGGGTACGGCCATGAGGAACACCGAGCCCCACGAGAAGTGCTCGAGTAGGAAGCCGCCGACGATGGGGCCCAGAGCGGCACCGGCCGAGAAGCCGGAGGCCCAGACGGCGATGGCGATGCGGCGCTGATCGCGGTCGCGGAAGATGGTGCGCAGCAGCGAGAGCGTCGACGGCATGAGCATGGCGCCGAAGACGCCCATGAGGGCGCGACCGGTGATCAGCAGGGCCGCGGTGGGCGCGAACGCCGACAGAGCGGACACGGCGGCGAAGCCGATGGCCCCGATGAGAAGCATGCGGCGGCGACCGAAGCGGTCGCCGAGGGTGCCCATGGTGACGAGCAGCCCGGCCAGCACGAGCGGGTAGACGTCGATGATCCACAGCTGCTCGATGCTCGACGGCTGCAGCGCCAGCGAGATCTCGGGCAGCGCGAAGCTCAGCACCGTGTTGTCGACCGAGACGAGCAGCACGGGCAGCATGAGCACCGCCAGCGCGAACCATCCCCGCCACCCCGCGCGGGTCACGGTGATCTCATGGGTGGGCAACGACGAGGTGAGCATTTTCGGATTCCGTTTCTAAACCGTCCAGCCGGTATAGTAACAGAGTGTCAGCCCCATCCGCCAGTACGATCGAGGAGCCATGAGCCGCCCCCCACTCGCCCGCGACGCCGTCCTCGATGCGTTCACCCGCATCCTGGTCGACGACGGTGAACGCGCGGCGACCATGGATGCGACGGCCCGCGCCGCGGGGGTGTCGAAGGGCGGCCTGCTCTACCACTTCAACTCCAAGAGCGCCCTCGAGGCCGCCCTGGTCGAGCGCCTCGAGCACCTCGCCCGCGAAGACGTCGCCGAGATCGAGAACTCCACCGAGGGCGTCGTGGCCGCGCACCTGCGCTCCTCGCAGAACACCGGCTCGGCACTGGACGTCACGATCCTCGCGGTGTCGAGACTGGCGCAGAACGGCAACGACACGGCATCCGCCTCTCTCCGCCGCGTGCGGGAGCTGTGGGAAGAGAGTCTGCGCGCGCACACGCGCGACGAGACCGCCCTGCAGATGGTGCTGCTGGTCAGCGACGGCCTGTACTTCAACGCCGTGCTCGACCTCAACGCCGTCCCCGGCCCCGCGCTCGAGGGCGCCGACCTCGACAAGCTGATCGAGTCCGTCGTCTCGGCGACCACCTGAGCCCTCGGGGCCCCGCTCGCACAACCTCCGCGATTCGCACGAACTCAATCGACCCGGGGCGGATGCCGCTGAGTTGCGCACATCGCGGAGCCTGCGCACGCGCCGTGTGAAACGAACCTTACGCACGCCGGTCGGAACGAGCCCTGCACGCCACCGGGGAACCGACTCTGCGCGCGAACCCGGGGAACGAAGAAGGGGGCCGCACCCGCGACCCCCTCCCCCGATGCCGTGCGGGTCTCAGCCCTCGACGATCTCGATCTGGCGGAACAGGTCGGCGTTCACGGCCTCGCGCATGGCGCTGAGGATGTCGTCGGGAACGGGCGAGTCGACGGTGAGCACCGAGAGGGCGCGGCCTGTCGCGTCGGGCCGCGCGACCTGGAGCCCGGCGATGTTGATGCCCGCGTCGCCCAGCTTCTGGCCGTAGATCGCGACGATGCCGGGGCGGTCGGCGTACCGCATGACGAGGTGGTGCTGCTCGATCGGCACCTCGATGTCGTAGCCGTTGATCGAGACGACCTTGGGCACCATGCGGGTGCCGGCGAGGGTACCCGCCACGGTCAGCGTCGAGCCGTCGGACAGCGTTCCCCGCAGGATGGTGATGTTGCGGTACAGCGGGCTCTCGGCCTCGACGACCAGTCGCGCCTCGACGCCGCGCTGCTCGGCGAAGAGCGGGGCGTTGACGTACGAGACGGTCTCGCTGACGATCTGGCTGAAGATCCCCTTGAGGGCGGCGAGGCGGTACACGCTGACGTCGTACTGCGCCAGCTCGCCGCGTACCTCGATGTCGAGGCTGGTCAGCGCGCTGTCGGCGAGTCCGCTGAAGAACTGACCGAGCATCTCGACGAGCGCGATGCCGGGGCGCACGAACGGGTCGATCGCTCCACCGGCGACGTTCACGGCATCCGGGACCAGGTCGCCCTCGAGGGCGAGCTTCACCGAGCGGGCGACCGAGACGCCGGCCTTCTCTTGCGCCTCGTCGGTGCTCGCACCGAGGTGCGGGGTGACGACGACGTTCGGCAGGTCGAGCAGGCGACGCGCCGGCCCGTCTTCTGCGGGGGGTTCGGTCGAGAACACGTCGAGACCGGCACCGGCGATCTCGCCCGTGGTGAGGGCCTCGTACAGCGCGTTCTCGTCGATGAGGCCACCGCGGGCGACGTTGATGACGAAGGCCGACGTCTTCATGCGGCGGAGCTGCTCGGCGCCGATCATGCCGGTCGTCTCGGGCGTCTTCGGCATGTGGATGGTGACGAAGTCGCTCTGCTCGAGCAGTTCGTCGAGCGAGACCAGCTGCACACCCAGCTGCTGGGCGCGGGTGGCGGTGACGTAGGGGTCGTAGGCGATGACCCGCATGTCGAAGCCCTGCAGGCGGGCGGCGATGAGGGCGCCGATGCGACCCAGACCGATGATGCCGATGGTCTTCTCGAACAGCTCGGTGCCGGTGAACGAGCTGCGCTTCCACAGGCCCTGCGCGAGCGAGGCGTGCGCCGCCGGGATGTGGCGCGCGAGGCTCAGCACGTGGCCGACGGTGAGTTCGGCGGCCGAGATGATGTTCGACGTCGGCGCGTTGACGACCATGACGCCGGCCGCGGTGGCCGACTTGATGTCGACGTTGTCGAGACCGACACCGGCGCGGGCGACGACCTTCAGCGAGGGCGCCGCGGCCAGGGCCTCGGCGTCGATCTTGGTGGCCGAGCGCACGAGCACCGCGTGCGCGTCGGCGAGAGCCGAGAGCAGCGCGGGGCGGTCGGTCCCATCGACGTTGCGCACGTCGAAGTCGGGGCCGAGCGCGTCGATCGTGGCGGGAGAGAGTTCTTCGGCGATGAGCACGACGGGCTTCGTCACGGATGCGTCCTTCGAAACGGTGCGTGGGGACCGGCGCGCACCCCTGTGCCTGTCCGGCGCGAACCGGAAGCGCGAAGCGTGCGGGCCGTCTGCCAGCCTAGCGCGGAGCCGAGGACGCCCCCGACCGTGTGACGGAGAGTTCCGGATGCCGGGAACCGGGCGCCGACAGCGGACGCCGCGAATCGCGCGGTGACGTCAGCGGCTCAGCTCACCCGCCGTAGAGCCCGTACGAGGTCGTCCCGTACCCGACGATGGCCAGCCAGAACGCGGCCGACAGCGTCAGACCCGCGAGGAGGACGATGGCGAACTCCCCCGCCTTGCGCCGCTGGCCGATCGCGAACGCGGCGCCGAACGCGAGCAGGGGGAACACGATGGGGAGGATGTAGACGACCCACCCGAGGCCGTTCAACCCGAGGGGGCCGGTGGCCTGGAGGATCAGCAGCGCGACCGCGCTCCACACGACGTAGGCGTAGAAGAGGCCGAACAGACCGGCGATGGTCACGACGAGGCCGGTAGGCAGGTGACGCGGGCGGGCGGGCGCGCTCATGCGAGGGATCCCATCGACAGGAAGGGCCAGGGAACGAGCAGGACGATGCCCAGGATCAGCAGCAGGAACCGCTGCCAGGTGCGCCACCCGCGCGTCAGCACGAGCACGGCGACGAACCACACGATCGGGGCGAGAGTGGCACCGATCGTCATCGCGACGACGGTGACCTCGGGGATCGGGATCCCGAGTCCCTGCAGCTGCCGACCGGCGAGCAACCAGCCGACGGCGAAGAGCAGGAAGGTCGCGGCCACCATGCCGATGCCGACGAGACCCGCGTTGCCGAGCGGCGCCGCGCTCCGCGCGGCCGCGGTGTCGTCGGGAGCCGGTTCGACCGGCGCGTCCGCGGCGGTCTCGTGCACGGGGGCGTCAGCGGCGGGCGCGTCCGCCTCGGGACGGTGGACCGGCTCGGGCACGAGAGGTTCGGGCCGCGGCTCGGGGACGAGCGGGTCGGGCCCGGTACCGCTCGGATGCTCGGCGGCACGCTTGTCTCCGACGTCGAGCGTCGGATCGTCGTCACCGCCCCACGAGAGGGCGTCGTCATCGCGCGGAGTACTCACGCGTCCACGGTAGCGTCGCTCCCCCGCCCGCCGCTCGCGCCCCGCCGGACGGGGAACTCGTGCGACGGCCGAGCACGCGGCATCCGATGACCGTCGCCCCCTCGGGAAACACCGAACGCCCCGGAACCGCAAGGTTCCGGGGCGTTCGAGTGGACAGACTCAGCGCGCGGCCGAGCCCTCGACGTAGTCGCTGTCCTGCTGCTTCCACGCGAACAGACCGCGCAGCTCCTTGCCGGTGGCCTCGATCGGGTGACCCTGCTCCTTCTCGCGGAGCTCGAGGAACTCGGGGGCGCCGTTGTCCTGGTCGGCGATGAAGCGCTCGGCGAACGCGCCCGACTGGATGTCGGCCAGCACACCCTGCATGCTCTTCTTCACGTCGGACGAGATGACGCGGGGGCCCGAGACGTAGTCACCGTACTCGGCGGTGTCGGAGATCGACCAGCGCTGCTTGGCGATGCCGCCCTCCCACATGAGGTCGACGATGAGCTTGAGCTCGTGCAGCACCTCGAAGTACGCGATCTGCGGCTGGTAGCCGGCCTCGACGAGGGTCTCGAAGCCCGCCTGCACGAGGTGGCTCATGCCACCGCAGAGCACGGCCTGCTCGCCGAACAGGTCGGTCTCGGTCTCTTCGGTGAAGGTGGTCTTGATGACGCCGGCACGCGTGCCGCCGATGGCCTTCGCGTACGAGAGGGCGGTGTCCCAGGCCGAGCCCGAGGCGTCGCTCTCGACGGCGATGATGTCGGGGATACCGCGACCCGCGACGTACTCGCGACGCACGGTGTGGCCGGGGGCCTTGGGGGCGACGAGGATGACGTCGACGCCCTCGGGGGCGTCGATGTAGCCGAAGCGGATGTTGAAGCCGTGCGCGAAGGCGAGGGTCTTACCCGCGGTCAGCTTGTCCTTGATGGAGTCCGCGAAGATCGAGCGCTGGTGCTGATCGGGCGCCAGGATCATGATGAGGTCGGCCCACTCGGCCGCGTCGGCGACGTTCTTGACCTCGAAGCCGTCTTCCTGCGCCTTGGCGGCCGACTTGGAGCCGTCCTTGAGGGCGATGGTGACCTCGACGCCCGAGTCGCGGAGGTTCTGCGCGTGCGCGTGGCCCTGCGAGCCGTAGCCGACGATGGCGACCTTCTTGCCCTGGATGATCGCGAGGTCGGCGTCGTCGTCGTAGAAGATCTCTGCCATGAGGATGTTTCTCCTTGAATCGTGGCCCGCTCCGGGGCCGCTGGTGAATGGAAGTGAAAAAGCTCAGCCGCGCAGGACGCGCTCGGTGATGCTCTTGCCGCCGCGACCGACCGCGAGCAGACCCGACTGCGCGAGCTCCTTCACGCCGAAGGGCTCGATGGCCTTCAGGAACGCTTCGACCTTGCCCTTGTCGCCGGTGATCTCGATCACGATGGCGTCGGACGCGTAGTCGACGACCGAGGCGCGGAAGAGGTTCACGACCTCGAGCACGTTGGCCCGCGTCGAGTTGTCGGCGCGCACCTTCACGAGCACGTGCTCGCGCTGCACGGATGCCGCGGGGTCGAGCTCGACGATCTTGATGACGTTGATGAGCTTGTTCAGCTGCTTCGTCACCTGCTCGAGCGGCAGCCCCTCGACGTCGACGACGACGGTGATGCGGGACAGGCCCGGCACCTCGGTCACGCCCACGGCGAGGGATTCGATGTTGAAGCCGCGACGGGCGAAGAGCCCGGCGACGCGGGTCAGCAGACCCGGTTTGTCCTCCACCAGGAGGCTCAGCACGTGCCTCGACATGTCAGTCCTCCTGCTCGCTGAACGTGGGCGAGTGGTCGCGGGCGTACTGGACGTAGCTGTTGCTGACGCCCTGCGGCACCATCGGCCACACCATGGCATCGGCACTCACGACGAAGTCGATCACCACGGGGCGGTCGTTCGTGTCGAGCGCGAGCTGGATGGCGGCGTCGATCTCGTCTTCGCTCTCGACCCGGATGCCGAGGCAGCCGTACGCCTCGGCCAGTTTCACGAAGTCGGGGATACGGCGCGTGCCGTGCCCGGTGTTGAGGTCGGTGTTGGAGTGGCGTCCGTCGAAGAACAGCGTCTGCCACTGGCGCACCATGCCGAGCGAGGAGTTGTTGATGATCGCGACCTTGATCGGGATGTCGTTGATGACGCAGGTCGCGAGCTCCTGGTTGGTCATCTGGAAGCATCCGTCGCCGTCGATCGCCCACACCGCGCGCTCAGGCTGGGCCACCTTGGCGCCCATGGCCGCGGGAACGGCGTAGCCCATCGTGCCGGCACCGCCGGAGTTGAGCCACGCGTTGGGACGCTCGTACTTGATGAACTGCGCGGCCCACATCTGGTGCTGTCCGACGCCCGAGGCGTACACGCCCTCGGGTCCGGTCATCTCACCGATGCGCTGGATCACCTGCTGCGGCGACAGCAGACCGTCGGTGGTCTTGGCGTATCCGAGCGGGAACTCCTCGCGGAGTCCGTTCAGGTACGTCCACCACTCGGTGTAGTCGTGCGGCTGCTCGGCGTCTGCGGCGCGGAAGGCGGCCTCGAGGTCGATGAGAACCTCGCGCAGGTCGCCCACGATCGGCACGTCGGCGAAGCGGATCTTCGAGATCTCGGCGGGGTCGATGTCGACGTGCACCACCTGGGCGTGGGGGGCGAACAGCGCCGCCTTGCCCGTGACGCGGTCGTCGAAGCGCGCGCCGAGCGAGACGATGAGGTCGCTCTCTTGCAGCGCGAGCACGGCGGGCACCGTGCCGTGCATGCCCGGCATGCCGAGGTGCTGGTCGTGCGAGTCGGGGAACGCGCCGCGCGCCATGAGCGTCGTCACCACGGGGGCGCCCGTCGCTTCGGCGAGCACCTTGAGCTCGGCCGAGGCATTCGAACGGATCGCGCCGCCGCCCACGTACAGCACGGGCTTCTTGGCGGTGGCCAGCAGCTGCGCGGCGGCCTGGATCTGCTTGCCGTGCGCCTTGGTCACCGGGCGGTAGCCGGGCAGGTCGATCTTGGGCGGCCAGACGAAGGGCGCCTCGGCCTGCTGCGCGTCCTTCGTGATGTCCACGAGCACGGGGCCGGGGCGGCCGGTCGAGGCGATCTCGAAGGCCGCGGCGATGGCACCGGGGATCTCGTCGGCGGCCTTGACCAAGAAGGAGTGCTTCGTGATCGGCATGGTGATGCCGACGATGTCGGCCTCTTGGAAGGCGTCGGTGCCCATGAGGGTCGAGAACACCTGACCGGTGATGCACACCAGCGGGACCGAGTCCATGTAGGCGTCGGCGATGGCGGTGACGAGGTTGGTCGCACCGGGGCCCGACGTGGCGATCGCCACGCCGACGCGACCCGATGCGGCCGCGTAGCCCTCGGCCGCGTGGCCGGCGCCCTGCTCGTGGCGCACGAGGATGTGGCGGACGTTCTCGTCGTCCATGAGGGGGTCGTAGACGGGCATGATCGCCCCGCCCGGAAGACCGAACACGTCGGTCACCCCGAGAAGATCGAGCGATCGGACGACCGCCTGCGCACCCGTGAGCACGGGTGCCGGTGCGGTGCGTGCGGGCGGCCGGGGAATGGCCGTGGTGGAATCGACGGACATGGTGGTACCTCGAGAACCAGAGAAGGTGAGAAGGGGACGGCCGTCAGCCCGTGACCGCGCCCTCCGCGGCGGAGTGCACGAGCTTGGAGTACTTGGCCAGAACGCCACGGGTATAGCGCGGGGGGAGCGGTTCCCAGCCCTCACGGCGGGAACTCAGCTCGGCCTCATCGACGATCAAGTCGAGGGTGCGAGCGGCGATATCGACCCGTATCAGATCACCATCGCGCACGAAGGCGATAGGACCTGCGTCCACCGCTTCGGGAGCTATGTGGCCGATGCAGAGTCCGGTTGTGCCGCCTGAGAATCGACCGTCCGTCAAGAGTAGTACATCTTTTCCGAGACCCGCGCCCTTGATGGCGGCGGTGATGGCGAGCATCTCGCGCATACCGGGGCCGCCCTTGGGGCCCTCGTACCGGATGACGACGACGTCGCCGGCGGCGATCTGCCCCGCCTCGAGGGCGTCCATGGCGGCGCGCTCGCGTTCGAACACGCGCGCGGGGCCCTCGAAGACGTTGCCGTCGAAGCCGGCCGACTTCACGACCGCACCCTGGGGCGCCATCGACCCGTGCAGGATCGTGATGCCGCCGGTGGCGTGGATCGGGTTGTCGAACGAGTGGATGACCTTGCCGTCGACGGGGTCGGGGTTGAGGTCGGCGAGGTTCTCGGCGAGCGTCTTGCCCGTGACGGTGAGCGCGTCGCCGTGCAGGAGGCCCTCGTCGAGCATGGCCTTCATGATGACCGGGATGCCGCCGTGGCGGTCGACGTCGTTCATGACGTACTGACCGAACGGCTTCATGTCGGCGACGTGCGGCGTCTTGTCGCCGATGCGGTTGAAGTCGTGCAGGTCGAGGTCGACCTCGGCCTCGTTGGCGATCGCGAGCAGGTGCAGCACGACGTTGGTGGAGCCGCCGAGCGCCATGGCGAGGGCGATGGCGTTCTCGAACGCCTCTTTGGTGAGGATGTCGCGCGTGGTGATGCCCTGGCGCAGCAGGTTGACCACGGCCTCGCCCGAACGGTGGGCGAAGTAGTCGCGGCGACGGTCGGCCGACGGCGGTGCGGCGGAGCCGGGGAGGCTGAGGCCCAGGGCCTCGGCGACGGAGGCCATGGTGTTGGCGGTGTACATGCCGCCGCACGCGCCCTCGCCCGGGGCGATCGCGCACTCGATGCGCTTGAGGTCGGCTTCGCTCATCTTGCCCGCGAGGCACGCACCGACGGCCTCGAAGGAGTCGATGATCGTGACGTCCTTCTCGGTGCCGTCGCTGAGCTTGACCCAGCCGGGGGCGATGGAGCCGGCGTACAGGAAGACGCTCGAGAGGTCGAGACGGGCGGATGCCATGAGCATTCCCGGGATCGACTTGTCGCAACCGGCGAGCAGGACCGACCCGTCGAGGCGCTCGGCCATCATGACGGTCTCAACGCTGTCGGCGATGACCTCGCGCGACACGAGCGAGAAGTGCATGCCCTCGTGGCCCATCGAGATGCCGTCGGAGACGGAGATGGTGCCGAACTGCAGCGGGTATCCGCCGCCGGAGTGCACGCCCTCTTTCGCACCCTGAGCGAGGCGGTCGAGGCTGAGGTTGCAGGGCGTGATCTCGTTCCAGCTCGACGCGATGCCGATCTGGGGCTTGTCCCAGTCCTCGTCACCCATGCCGACCGCGCGGAGCATTCCGCGCGACGTGGTGGCTTCGATGCCGTCGGTGACGACGCGACTGCGGGGCTTGATGTCGAACTCGCCGTTGTTCGGATTCTGCGGTGCGGGCATTGCTGAAGTCTATTGCGCGTGCCGACCCTGCCACGCCCGTCGACGCGCGATCCTTCGATTACCGATCACGGTCGGAGGTGCGCCGACGGGATGCGCTCTCAGACGGTGTGCGCGGCGCGCAGCCGCGCCACCGTCTCGAGCACCTCGACGAACCCGTCGATGTCGGAGACGGTGAGGGCGGCGACGGTCTCTCCCCCGCCCACGCGCACCCCCAGGTCGCCCGGCTCGAGCGAGGCGAGGGCGTCTTCGTCGGTGACGTCGTCTCCGGCGAACAGCACGCCGGTGGCGCCGAGGCGTTCGCGCAGGTGCCGCACCGCGGAGTCCTTGCCCTCGTGACGGAAGGAGTACTCGAGGATGTCGTGGCCCGTGCGCCGACGCCAGGTCGGCGCCTGCGCCTGCACCAGTCGATCGGCCGCGGCGCGCGCGGCCTCGGCTCCCCCGGCGTCCGCCGTGCGGGTGTGCACGCCGAGGCCATACTGCTTCGGTTCGATGCGCACGCCCGGGATCTCGGCGACGGCGCGCGAGATCTCGGCCGTGAGAAGGTCGCGCAGCGCGGTCTCGTCAGTGATGTCGGCCGGGGTCCCGTCGGCGGTGTCGGCCGCAGCGTCGGACGAGACCGTCGTCTGCTCCCCCGGCATCCGGAATTCTGCGCCGTGCGAACCCGCCAACCAGATGGGCGAGTCGTCGCCGTGCTCCGCGATGACGCGCAGATCGGCGAGGGTCCGGCCCGAGACGAGGGCCACGGTCGTGCGGGGAAGCGCGGCGAGCTCGTCGACCACCGCGCGCGCACCCGCGGTCATGCGGGCCGTGAGCGGTTCGTCGACGAGAGGCGACAATGTGCCGTCGAAGTCGAGGGCGACGAGCAGGGTCTCGGTGGTGGCGACGGCCTCGATCGCCGCGTCGGGCGCGGTCATCGGGCGTCCTCGCCCTCGGTGCCCGCCTCGACCTCGACCGCGGCGGTCGCGCTGGTCTTGTCGTGGAAGGCCGAGAGTGCTTCGAGGAAGCCGCGCGACCAGGCCTCGACGTCGTGCTCGCGCACGCGCCTGCGCAGAGTGCGCATGCGTCGTCCCTGCTCGGCCGCGGGCATGTCGATCGCGCGGATCACGGCATCCTTGAGCCCGTCGATGTCGTGCGGGTTGATCCTCAGCGCACTGCCCATCTCGTCGGCGGCACCCGCGAACTCGCTCAGCACGAGGACTCCGCGGTTGTCGATGCGGCTGGCGACGTACTCCTTGGCCACGAGGTTCATCCCGTCGCGCAGCGCCGTGACGAGCATGACGTCGGCGGCGAGGAACAGCGCCACCATCTCTTCGCGCGGGTAGGACTGGTGCAGGTAGCGGATGGCGGTGTGCGTGGTGGTGTCGTAGTCGCCGTTGATGCGCCCGACGGTCATCTCGATCTCGTCGCGCAACTGCATGTAGGCGTCGACGCGCTCGCGGCTGGGGCTCGCGACCTGCACGAGGGTGGCGTCTTCGACCGTGGCGCGTCCGTCTTCGAGCACTTCGCCCCACGCCTTGAGGCGGTGGCGGATGCCCTTGGTGTAGTCGAGGCGGTCGACACCGAGCAGGATCTTGCGCGGATTGCCGAGACCCTCGCGGATCTCGCGGGCGCGCTGCTGGATGTCGGGGCGCTGCGCGAGCTCGATATACGACTCGGCGTCGATCGAGATGGGGAACGCCTTCGCGAGCGCAACGCGCGTGCCGCCCTCGCCGTCGGGCACCAGGATGCCGCTGGCCTTGGTCTCGTAGCGCAGCTGACGCCGCACGGCACGGGCGAAGTTACCGGCGTCGGCCACGCGCTGGAAGCCGATGACGTCGGCGCCGAGGAGCCCCTCGAGCACCTGCTTGCGCCACGGCAGCTGCGAGTACAGGCCGTACGCGGGGAAGGGGATGTGGTGGAAGTACCCGATCGTGACGTCGGGGCGCAGCTCGCGCACCATCTTGGGTACGAGCTGCAGCTGGTAGTCCTGCACCCACACGGTGCCGTTCTCGGCGGTGGCGTCGGCAGCGGCCCGGGCGAAGCGCTGGTTCACGCGGACGTAGGCCTCCCACCAGGCGCGCTTGTACGTGGGCGGGGAGATCACGTCGTGGTAGAGCGGCCAGATCGTGTCGTTGGAGAAGCCCTCGTAGTACAGCTGCACGTCGGCGGCCGACAGGGTGACCGGCACCAGCAGCGTGCCGTCGAACTCGAAGGGCTCGACCTCGACGTCGGCTTGACCCGCCCAGCCGACCCAGGCGCCCTCGGCGCTGCGCATGACGGGCTCGAGGGCGGTGACCAGCCCTCCCGGGGATCGCCGCCATCCCTCGCCGTCGGGGGTGCGATCGACGGGCAGACGATTGGCGACGACGACGAACTCGGCCTGGGTCACAGGTCCTCCTCGGGGATTGCTCTCAGGCTAACAGCGGTGCGGAAACGCGCAGGGGGCTGGACGGGATGCGACACGAGCGTCGACGGACCGTGGCGCGCGCCCGCGGTCGACGCGGCGTCCGAGCTCGGTCGATCGACGCGTCGGCGCGTCACCGTGTCAAGGCGCGTCGTGCGTTCCCCCACCCTGGGTAGGTTGGGCGCATGCGCCAGTACATCTTCGGAACCGGTCTTCTCAGCGCCATCACCGGCGGCGTCACGCTCTTGCGCGCCCTGCGCAACGACGAGCCGTTCACGTGGCGCGTCGCGCTCGCGTGGCTCAGCTGGGGCATCACCCTGGCCCTCGCCGTGGGCTCGGTCGTCGACACCCGCCGGGCACGCCGCGGCAAGGTCATCGCGGGCGACTCCCCCGTGTCGAAGAAGCAGCAGAAGCTGCTGAAGAAGCGCCTCTCGCGCTGACCCCCTGACGGCGAATGGATGCCGCGGCCTCGAGGTCGCGGCATCCGTTCCGTGTTTCAGCCGGCGACGTTCGCGCGGGTGAGGATCAGCGCGTCGCCCTGGCCGCCGCCGCCGCAGAGCGCCACGGCCGCCGTGCCACCGCCGCGCTTGACCAGCTCGTGCACGGCGTGCACGACGAGGCGGTTGCCCGACACCCCGATGGGGTGACCGATCGCGATGCCGCCGCCGTGCGGGTTGACCACGTCGTCGGACAGGCCGAGCTCGGCCTGGGAGCGGGCGACGACCGCGCCGAAGGCCTCGTTGATCTCGACGAGGTCGAGGTCGCCCGCGCTCAGCCCCTGCGCGTCCAGAGCACGGGCGATCGCGCGTGCGGGCTGGGCGTGCAGCGAGTTGTCGGGGCCGGCGACCTGGCCGGCGGCGCCCACCACGGCGAGAACGTCCCAGCCGTGGTCGGCCGCGGTGCGACGGGTGGTGACGACCACGGCCGAGGCGCCGTCGGAGATCTGCGAGGCGTTGCCGGCGGTGATCGACCCGCCCTCCGCGAAGGCGGGGCGCAGCTTCGCCAGGGTCTCGACCGTGGTGTCGGCGCGGATCCCTTCGTCGGCGCGCACGACGAGCGGCTCTCCCTTGCGCTGCGGGATGGTCACGGGCACGATCTCGGCGTCGAAGACCCCGGCCGCCTGCGCGGCGGCGGCCCGCTGGTGCGAGCGGGCGGCCACGGCATCCTGATCCTGGCGCGACACCTCGTACCGCGTGTTCGCCCGCTCGGTCGACGCGCCCATGCTCTCGTGGTCGTACGCGTCGGTCAGCCCGTCGTGCGCGAGGTGGTCGAGCACCTCGACCGAGCCGTAGGCGTAGCCCTCGCGCGAGTTCATCAGCAGGTGCGGCGCGCGGGTCATGGACTCCATGCCGGCGGCGACGACGACAGTGGCGTCACCGAGGCGCAGCATGCGCGCGGCGTCGATGATCGCGGTGAGGCCCGACAGACACACCTTGTTGACCGTCGCGGCGTGCACGTCCCAGCCGATGCCGGCGGCGAGGGCCGCCTGGCGCGCGGCGTTCTGCCCGACTCCGGCCTGCAGCACCTGGCCCACGAGCACCGCGTCGACCGATGCGGCCGGGATCCCGCCGCGTTCGAGCGCCCCGCGGATCGCCGCGGCCCCGAGCTCGACGGCGGTGAGCGGGGCGAGCTGCCCCTTCAGCCGTCCCTGGGGCGTGCGGGCGGCGGCGACGATGACGACGTCGGTGTCGTGTGACATGGCGGTGTCGAGTGACATGGGGTGTCCTTCCGGTCGGGAGACGGTGGAGCGGGGCCGTCAGGGCCGTGCGGCGACGCCGGGCGCGACGATCAGGGCGGGCTCGGTGGCATCCTGCACCTCTTCGATGGTGACACCGGGGGCGAGCTCGGTGAGCACGAGCCCCTCGTCGGTCACGTCGATCACGGCCAGGTCGGTGATGATGCGATCGACGACGCCCCGGCCGGTCAGCGGCAGCGAGCAGGTGTCGACGATCTTGGGCGTTCCGTCTTTGGCGACGTGTTCCATGAGCACGATCACCCGGGCCGCTCCGTGGACGAGGTCCATCGCGCCGCCGGGGCCCTTCACCATCTTGCCCGGGATCATCCAGTTCGCGAGGTCGCCGGATGCCGACACCTGCATCGCCCCGAGGATGGCGGCGTCGATCTTCCCCCCGCGGATCATGCCGAAGCTCAGCGCGGAGTCGAAGAACGCGGCTCCCGGGAGGATGGTCACCGTCTCTTTGCCGGCGTTGATCAGGTCGGCGTCGACGGCGTCGTCGGTCGGATAGGGACCGACGCCCAGGATGCCGTTCTCGGACTGCAGCACGACGGTCACGCCGTCGGGCACGTGGTTGGGCACGAGGGTGGGCAGGCCGATGCCGAGGTTGACGTAGGCGCCGTCGGCGAGTTCGAGGGCGGCACGCGCGGCCATCTCGATGCGGGTCAGGGGCATGTCAGATCCTCTTCTCGGTCGACGCGGACGGGGCGGAGACGATCGGCGTCCGGGGCGGCGACGGACGCCGGCACGCGCGGCACCTCATCGGGCGCTCCCGCTCACCGTGCGCTTCTCGATGCGCTTCTCGACCTCGCCCACCTCGACGATGCGGTGCACGAACACCCCGGGCAGGTGCACGGCGTCGGGCTCGATCTCGCCCGGTTCGACGAGGGTCTCGACCTGCACGATGCACGTGCGCCCGGCCATCGCCGCGAGGGGGTTGAAGCTGCGCGCCGCCTTCCGGAACACGAGGTTGCCGTGGCGGTCGCCCTTCCAGGCGTGGACGAGGGCGAAGTCGGTCGTGATCGCCTCTTCGAGCACGAACTCCCGGCGCTGGCCGTTCACGTCGAACGTGCGCACGTCCTTGGGGGGCGAGGCCACCGCGATGCCCCCGGATCCGTCGTAGCGGCGGGGCAGACCGCCCTCGGCCACCTGCGTGCCCACGCCGGTCTGGGTGAAGAAGGCGGCGATACCGGCGCCCCCCGCCCGCAGCTTCTCGGCGAGCGTTCCCTGGGGCGTGAGTTCCAGCTCGAGTTCGCCCGAGAGGAACTGCCGCTCGAACTCCTTGTTCTCGCCGACGTACGACGAGGTCATCTTGCGGATGCGTCCGGCCCCCAACAGGATGCCGAGTCCCCAGTCGTCGACGCCGCAGTTGTTCGAGACGACCGAGAGGTCGCGGGTGCCCTGGGCGAGCACCGCTTCGATGAGGGCGATGGGGTTGCCCGACAGGCCGAACCCGCCCACGGCCAGGGACGCCCCGTCGGGGATGTCGGCGACGGCCTCGGCGGCCGAGCTCCAGGTCTTGTCGATCACGCGAACTCCTTCGTGTCTGCGTCGTCCCATGCTGCTCCGGCGAGCGCCGGGACCGGCAGCGGGTTCTTGCCATGTGGATGGGTCGGGGCGTAGCGTCCACATCGTGGACACGGCATCCGGAATCGACCCCGACGACGGCGCGGGTCGACGCGGCGGATCGCCCACCCCGTCCGCGGGCGGGCGCGGGGTGCCTGGCGCTCAGGCGATCGCCCGGGCCGCGCACCTGCTGCGCCTCGTAACGGCGGCGGGCGCACGCGGCGCGACCGTCGGCGACCTCGCCCGCGACGCCGACCTCACCCGCCCGACCACGCACCGGCTGCTCACGGCCCTTCGCGCCGAGGGCCTCGTCGACCGTGACGAGCACAGCGGGCACTGGCTTCCGGGGCCGGAGCTGTACCTGATGGGGAGCGTCGCGGCATCCCGCTTCGACATCACCGCGACGGCGCGCGACATCGTGCGCTCGCTCGCCGTCCGCACCGAGGAGAGCGCCTTCCTCTCGGTGCGTCGCGGGGACGAGACCGTCTGCCTCGTCCGCGAGGACGGCAGCTTCCCCATTCGTTCGTTCGTGCTCTCGGAGGGCGTGCGGTTCCCGCTGGGCGTCGCGTCGGCCGGTCTGGCGATCCTCGCGTTCCTTCCGCCCCAGGATGTGGACGCGTATCTCGAGCGCCATCCGGAACTCGTCGAGAAGTGGGGCGCCTCGCACTCGCCCGCGCGGTTGCGCACGCGGATCGGCGATACGAAGGCGCGCGGCTATGCGGTGAACCCGGGGCTCATCGTGGAGGGCAGCTGGGGCATCGGCGCGGCCGTGTTCACCCGCGACGGCGACCCGCAGTGGGCGCTGAGCCTCACGGGCGTGGAGTTCCGCTTCGGTGGCGAACGGCTGGCGGAGCTCGGGCGCATCCTGCTCTCGCACGCGCACCAGCTGTCGACGCGCCTCGGCTCGCGTTAGATACCCCAGGTATATACCTGCAGTATGCTTTTGGGATGACCCGCGACGACGACCTGCAGAAGCTCCTGCTCGCGGTGCACGCCCTCACGCGCATCGCGGCCATCGACACCCAGAACGACGCCCCCGGCGCGCAGTGGCGCACCTTGACGCTGCTGCGCGACCACGGCCCCCAGCGCCTCGGCGACCTGGCCACCCTCAGCCGGGTGACCCAGCCCGGCATGACCCGCCTCGTCCACCAGATGGACGCCGCGGGGCTCGTGGCCCGACAGGCCGACCCCGCCGACTCGCGGGTCAGCGTGATCGCCGCGACCGAGGCCGGGATCGAGGCGCTCACCCGCTGGTTCGAGTCACTGCGCGCCGCCCTGGCCCCGCACGTGGCGGATCTGACGGATGCCGAATGGGACGCCGTGCGCGTCGCCGCCGGCGCCCTGTCGGCCCGTGTGGGCCTGCAGCCCACCCCCGCGCCCGAGACGATCGGAGCCGGTCGATGAGCGGCACCACCCCCAGCGTCTGGAAGCAGCCCGCACAGGTGTGGGCGGTGGCGTTCGCCTGCGTCGTCGCCTTCATGGGTATCGGCCTGGTCGATCCGATCCTCCCCGCCATCGCCGACGCCCTGCAGGCGAGCCCCGTCGAGACCGAGCTGCTCTTCACGAGCTACCTCGTGGTCACGGGACTCGCGATGCTCGTCACCAGCTGGATCTCGAGCCGCATCGGTGCGAAGGCGACCCTGCTGGTCGGCCTCGGGCTCATCGTGGTGTTCTCGCTGCTGTGCGCCCTGAGCGGCAGCGTGGATGCCGTGATCGGCTTCCGCGCCGGCTGGGGCCTCGGCAACGCCCTCTTCATCTCCACGGCGCTGGCCACCATCGTCGGAGCCGCATCCGGCGGCACTTCGGCCGCCATCATCCTGTACGAGGCGGCACTCGGCCTCGGCATCGCCATCGGGCCGCTGCTCGGCGGCATCCTGGGCGAGGCGAGCTGGCGCGGACCGTTCTTCGGGGTGGTCGTGCTCATGGCGATCGCGTTCGTGGCGGTCACCCTGCTGCTGCGCGGACCGACACCCGAGCGTCGGCCGATCGCGTTCAGCGCGCCGTTCCGCGCTCTCGGTCGCCCCGCGCTGGCGATCCTCGCGGCGACCGCGCTGTTCTACAACATCGGCTTCTTCACCCTGCTGGCCTTCTCGCCGTTCCCGCTGGGGTTCGGGGCGATGGGGATCGGCCTGACGTTCTTCGGCTGGGGCCTGGGGCTCGCCGTCACGAGCGTGTGGGTCGCCCCGCTGCTGCTGCGGCACCTGCGCCTGACGACGGTGCTGCTGATCGCCCTGCCGCTCCTGGCCGTCGATCTGCTGGTCGCCGCCTTCGTGGTGTCGTCGGCCACGGCACTGGTGGTCTGCATCGTCGTCGGAGGTCTCGTGCTCGGCGTGGTGAACACCGCGCTCACGGAAGCGGTCATGGAGGCCACCGACCTTCCGCGCTCGGTCGCGTCGTCGGCGTACTCCGCCGTGCGGTTCCTCGGCGGGGCCGTGGCTCCCCCGCTGGCCGCGCTGCTCTGGCACGCCTACGGCGCCGGAGTGCCCTACGTCATGGCCGCGGTGTCGGTCGTGATCGCGAGCGCCTGCATCCTGTTCGGACGCCGCCTGCTGGCCCACATCGACGGAGCACACGCGGATGCCGCGGACGAAGGCGCTGCGGTACTGATCGGCGATGCCGCCTGACGGGGCGGGGTGAGGGGCCTCGGTCTGCGGCGTGGGTCGCGGGACGGGGCCCTTCGTCGGTGTGAGGGGTCTTCGGGGCGGGGGCGTTCCGGGTGGGCGTGATCGGGCGGGGGCGTGATCGGGCGAGGTGCGGGTTTCGGCGGGGAACGCGGTTTCGGATCGTCGCGGTGGCGTGAGCGGTGCGCCGACGCCCTGAATCGAGCATCCTCCGGCACCGGATCGACCTTCGAGTGTCCCCGTCGACGACCGTTCCGCCGATGTCGGAGGTTGCCGATACCGTCTGGACATGAGCCTCTCCGCCCCCGTGAACGGCAGCCGCCGGGCCGTCGAATGGTGGCGCGATGTGCCGCCTCCGAGCGCCCGAGATCTGCAGCTCGAAGCCGACACGCTCTGGGCGAGAGAGTTCGGACTGCTCGACGGTGAGGAGAATGCCGGCGGCCTTCCCTCCGGCGAGTTCTCCTGGGCCGAGATAGACAGGTCGACCGACATCATCGACTCTGACGACGACCCCGGCGGCGACGACCCAGCGCCCACCGCGCACGATGGCTCGACCCGCGCGCCTCAGGACGGCTCGACCGCCACCGCGCACGACGGCTCAACCAGCTCGGCGCACGACGGCTCGACCAGCTCAGCGCACGACGCCTCGACCCCCACGGCAGACGGTGGCGAGGTCGCGAGCGCGCCGATCCTCGACGGCGAGGCCGATGTCGACGATCTGCTCCGCGCGCTCGAGGTCGCAGCGGTGACGCAGCGCCGCGCCACCGCCGAGGGGTACCGGCTCATCGCGCTTCTCGTGAGCCGCGCGACCACCGATCCCGAACCCTGGGTCGGCCCCGACCCCACGCTCGACGGCGTGGGGAGCGACCCGCGACGTCGTGGGGCCGCAGCCATCGCGCGCGACCGGCGCGACCTGGCTCAGCGCGCGGCCGTCGCCGAGATCGCCGTGCGCCTGCGCCTCTCCGAACAGACGGTTCGCGTCCGCGGCTCGCAGGCGGAGGGCATGCGGGAACGCTGCCCGCGCACCTGGAACGACTTCGCCGAGGGGCGCACCTCGGAGCGACATGCCGTCGAGACCGCTCGTCTCGCGGACAGCCTGCCCGACAGCCCCGAGACGTGGGCGGCCTTCGACGACGGCGCCTCGGAACGCGCGCGCACCTTGACGCCCGCGAAGTTCGTCGTGGCTGCGCGCGCGCTTCGCGAGCGCGTCCACGCCGACTCCCTCAAGCAGCGACACGCGCGAGCCGCTCGCGACCGCGGCGTCTGGGTGACGGCGGAACTCGACGGCATGGCGACACTGAGCGCGCTGCTGCCGGCGGATCGTGCCCATGCGGCGATGGCGCGCGTCGACCGGTTCGCCCGACACCTGCGCGCGACCACCGACGAAGAACGGACACTGGCGCAGCTGCGCGCCGACACGCTGGCCGACCTGCTGGATGGAGCCGACACGGTCGACGGCGCGCGCCCGAGCTCCGCACCGGCCACCGCCCCATCCCCCGACCTGGCCGCTCCACAGACCCCCACGGCTCGCGCGCGCCCTGCCCCCTCACGCGCCTCGATCGTCGTTACCGTTCCCGCGCTGACGCTCCTCGGCGGCGACGACGGACCGGCGACTCTCGACGGGTACGGTCCGATCGACCTCGACACCGCCCGTCGCCTCGCGGGTGGCGCCTCGAGCTGGACTCGTGTGCTGACGCACCCGCTCAGCGGCGCCCCGTTGGCGCTCGATCGCACGTCGTATCGCGTCACGGCCGCGCTGCGCCGGTGGTTGGGCGTCACCTCACCGACGTGCGTTTTCCCCGGCTGTGCGCGCAGCGCGCGGGACTGCGACATCGACCACCTCACGGCATGGGCCGAGGGAGGCACGACAGACGCCGACAATCTCGAACCCGAGTGCCGACATCATCACCGACTGCGGCACGAGTCGCGCTGGAGTCCCTCGCGCGATCCCGACACCGGCGATGTGCGATGGACCTCCCCGCGCGGCCACGAGGTCGACACAGACCCGCCACCGTTCTGACCGAGCGAAGCACGACGGAGCCCTACACCCCCGTCACCTCGGCGTGGACCTCCCGCGCGGCCACGAAGTCGACACAGATCCGCCGCCGTTCTGACCGAGCGAAGCACGACGGAGCTCTATACCCCCGTCACCTCGGCATCGCCCTCACGCACCCGCTCCCCCAGCACGTCCCAGAGCTGATCGAACCGCATATTCCACGGGGTGGCGAAGACACCGTCCTTCCACCGCTCGTGCACGACGTCGAGCGTGACCCACTCGGCATCCAGAACCTCCTCCGGGTCGGGAATCGGAGTGACTTCGCTCGCCACCCGCGCGACCCAGAGGTCGAAGAGGGCGCTCGGCTCCACGACACGGCCCACGAGGACGAGGTCGTCCGGGGCCACGGCGATACCGGTCTCCTCCTCCAGTTCGCGGACCGCCCCGCCGCGGCTCGACTCTCCTCGAAGGGCACTGCCCGCGGGGAACTCCCACGCGAGCGGGTAGTCCTTCCCCTCGGCGCGTCGGCTCATCAGCACCCGACCGCTCGGGGCGACGACGCACACCGAGGCCACGATGTGGAACGAGCCCTCCGGCACCGGTCCATCTCCCCGGCGGTGCAGCCCACCCGTCGGAGTACCCTGCACATCGGTCACGTCCCACAGTTCGTCGTCGGCCATGGCATCCCCCGTCTGCGCCGCGACGAGCACGCGCGGGCTCCTCCATCTTGCCGCGGGACAACCGACCGGCACCCGGAGAATCGCCCCGAAAATGCGAAAATCCCCCCTCGCCCTGGTGAGGCGAGAGGGGAATTTCGGAGGTGGTGCACCCCCTCGGACTCGAACCGAGAACCCATTGATTAAGAGTCAATTGCTCTGCCGATTGAGCTAGAGGTGCGTCTTCACAGTTCGAAATCGGCGTCTCGAACCGAGGGATTACGTTACCAGGCATGACGCGGCGACACCAAATCGTGCCAGGAGCGCCGGTTATCCTGGTGCGGTGTCCTCCACTGCTGACCCCTCCGCGACCTCGACGAATCTGACCGACGACCTCGCCCTCGCGCTGCGGCTGGCCGACGCCGCCGACGCGGTCGCGATGGAACGCTTCGACGCGGCCGACCTCCGCATCGACACCAAGCCCGACCGCACCCACGTCACCGAAGCCGACCTCGCCACCGAGCGCGCGATCCGCGCGATCCTCGATGCCGAGCGGCCCGACGACGCCATCCTCGGCGAGGAGTTCGGCAACTCGGGCGACACCGCGCGCCGGTGGGTCATCGACCCGATCGACGGCACCCACAACTACATGCGCGGCATTCCGGTCTGGGCGACGCTGATCGCCCTCACCGTCGACGGCGTACCGCAGATCGGCGTCGTCAGTCAGCCGGCGATCGGTCGACGCTGGTGGGCCGCCACCGGGCAGGGCGCGTGGACGACCACCGCCACTGGCGACGAGCGCCGCATCCACGTCTCGGGCGTCGACCAGGTGTCGGCTGCGAGCATCAGCTTCCAGAGCATCGAGCAGTGGGATGACGTCGATCACCTTCCCGCTCTCGAACGTCTCACGCGAGCGGTGTGGCGCGATCGTGCCTACGGTGACGCATTGCCCTACATGTGGCTCGCCGAGGGTCGGCTGGAACTCGTCGCCGAATTCGGAGTCAAGGAGTACGACATCGCCGCCATCGCCCCCATCGTGCGCGAAGCCGGCGGACGTTTCACGGCCTTCGACGGCTCCGACCGTCTCGACGCCGAGTCGTCGTTCGCGACCAACGGCCTGCTGCACGACGCGTTCTTCGCCCTGCTGCACGAGGACGCCTCGTGAGGCGCCGTCCCCTCGCCCTCGCGCTCTCGACGACGACGCTGACCGCCGTCGCCCTCATGGTCCTCGCGGGGTGTTCGGGACCGGCAGCGCCTCAGGAGGCACCGGCGGGAGCAGTTACCTCGACGCCGTCGGCCTCCGCAGAGCCCGAGGTCACACCGACCGCCGACCCCGTCGCAGAAGACCCGACCTGCCAGAACATCATTCCCCGGGCGACGGCCGACGACTTCGTCAGCCTGGGATGGAGTGCGCAGTCCGAGCCGTTCCGCATCGGAAGCATCGAGCTCGACGAGGGCATCCAGTGCAAGTGGGGCGATCAGAAGATCACGACCGATCGTGTGCAGATGTTCG
Organism: Microbacterium sp. CFBP 13617; assembly: GCF_014839445.1. Lineage (NCBI taxonomy): Bacteria > Bacillati > Actinomycetota > Actinomycetes > Micrococcales > Microbacteriaceae > Microbacterium > Microbacterium sp. CFBP 13617. The sequence goes on from NZ_JACYNW010000002.1 coordinate 604,392, forward strand.
GCTGGGCACGCATCGACGATGCCGATGCCACGGCGGCCGAGAAGGAGCTCGTCGCCTCGGGCTGGCGTCGCGAGGTCGGCGACGCGGGCACCTACATCACCGAGGACCCCTCGTGGGCGATCAGCAAAGACGGCGACGGGTACGGCATCACCTACCTGTTCGGTGACGGCTGGGTGAAGCTCGCCGACACCCGGCAGAGCCTGGTGCTCGTCGAGGGTCCCCAGTAACGCACCCCCGCCTCGGTACACCGGTCGAGGGCGTCCACTCGGACGGTCACCGGTACGGGTTGACCGCAGCCGCATCGCGCGCGGCCCCGAACCCCTCGTCCCAGGCGTCGCCACGCGCCTCGACCTCGCGCCACAGTGCGTCCGCCTGCACGACGCGGTGCGCGAACGCGACCCAGTCCGCCCACGAGGCGGTGATCCCGGATGCCGGCTCCCCCGGCCGCTGCGGAGTGTGCGAACCCGAACCCGGTTCCCCGTCGTCATCGGCAGCGTTGAGCCCGGATGCCGGCGCACCCCCGCTCTGCCCGGGACCGGCCCCCGTGCCACGGCGCGCGAGGGCGGTCCAGGTTCCGGCGTTCGGGGTGGGAGCGAGGTGGAACGGACCGACGTCGATCCGTGCGGCGCGGGGGTCTGGCATCCCTCGACGCTACGGTCGGGGCGGCATGCGCGGCAACCGTCCCGCAGCCGATCGACCACCGGGGCGAACCGCCCCGCGTCGCGCGAGCCTCTCCGCCGCCCCGTCCTGACGTAGGCTCGAGCCTCGTGGCTATCGGCGCGACCATTCACACGTTCACCGTGCAACTGTCCGACGTGGACCGCGGCGTCTACGAGGAGCTCGCCCTGCGCGTCGCGCGGCATCCCTCCGAGACCGCCCCGTACATGCTGACTCGCGTGCTCGCGTACTGCCTCGAGTACGAAGAGGGCATCACGTTCAGCGAGGGCGTCGCCGCCACCGACGAGCCCGCCGTGATGGTGCGCGACCTGACCGGCACGATCGTCGCCTGGGTCGAGGTAGGTGCCCCCGATGCCGCCCGCCTGCACACCGGCAGCATGAAGGCCGAGCGCACCGTCGTTTACACGCACCGCGACCCCGAGAAGGTTGCCGCCGCGTGGGCGGGCAAGCGCATCCACCGCGCCGAGGACCTGCTTCTGCACAGCTTCGAGCCCGGCTTCGTCGAGCGCGTCTCCGAAGGCATCGAGCGGCGCAACACGGCCACCCTCACCCGCACCGAGGGGCGTGTCTACCTCGAGCTCAACGACGTTTCGGGCGAGAGCGACGTGCACACCCGCACGGCCGCCTGAGCGCCCACACCAAGCGCTCGGTTCGATCCCGAAACCAAGAAAGCCCTCGTCCCCGCCGAAACGGGCGGGAACGAGGGCTTTCTCACGTGACAGTGACTCGTGGAGCTGGGGGGAATCGAACCCCCGTCCAACGCTGGGTCTCCGCGTTTTCTCCGGGCGCAGTCTGTGCAGACGTTCTACTCGGCTCCGACCTTTGTCACAGACACCTAAGTCGACAAGCCCAGCCTGGGAAAAGTCCCGTGTGACGTCCAGACGCCATCACACAGCAAGACCCCTAAATGACGCCAGGATCCGTGGCGGGGTCGCACACGGTCTGACGGACTATCGGGCTCGCTTACGCAGCGAGGGCGAAGTCAGTGCGCTTAGCATCGGCACTTATTGTTTTGCAGGGAGCGTTTACGAGATAACCCCACATCCTCGGCCCGCTTTCTCGCGGGTTCGCAGACGCTGTCGAAACCGATCAGCCCCGTGAACTCCGTGTGGAGCGGCCACTGTCACGCTGTTGAATTACCAATCCGGATGCCGAAGCACCGGAGCCTCACAGTCTACAACGCTCCGACACCCGGCGCATTCCGCGTGGTCCGCAGCGGTGGCGAGCTGGTGCCGGGAACTCGACGCGACCCCGCGGCGGTCGGCACGACGCGCGGCCCCGCACCCCGCCCCCTCGATCTCCTCCGCGGAACAGCGATTCCCCTCGCGTAGGCTCACCGCATGAGCGAGGTCGTGGTCACCGTCCGAGGAGAGAGCGAAGCACGCGTGCGCGCCGAAGAGGCCGCCGTCCGGGTGACGGTGTCGACCGACGGGCCGTCCCGCGGACCTGTGATCGAGGGCGCCCAGGTACGAGCCTCATCGGTGCAGGACGGCCTGGTGGCGCACCTTCGCTCCGGCGAGGTGTCGGAATGGTCGAGTGCTCGGGTGTCGGTCTGGTCGGACCGACCGTGGAACAGCGACGGCGCGCAGCTGCCGCTCGTGCACCACGCCAGCGTCGAGCTGTCGGCGACGTTCACCGACGCCGGGGCCCTGTCGTGGTGGCTCGGCGACGTCACCGAGTCCGACGACGTGCAGGTCATCGCCGTGGAATGGCGCCTCTCCCCTGCCACACGCGTGCGCGTCGAGAGCGACGTGGCCGCCGCCGCGGTACACGTCGCCGTCGAGCGCGCGGGCGCGTACGCGGGTGCTCTGGGCTTGGCCTCCGTGTCACCGGTCGAGATCGCCGACGCCGGCCTGCTCGGGGCACGGCCGGAGCCGACGGCACCCCTGTCGGCACGCTTCGCCGCGGCCTCGGACTCGAGCGGCCCGTCGTTCAGCCTGCAGCCGCCCGAGATCGTCGTGAGGTCGGTCGTCGAGGGGCGCTTCCGCGCGGAATGACCGCGTCCCGCGGCAACGCCGCGCTGACCGCGCACGTACGTCACCGCAACGAGCGTCACGGCAACGTACGTCACCGCGACGAACCCGACCTCAGTCGCCCAGCCGGTTCTTCGTGCGCATGGCGCGCTCGGCTTCGCGCTTGTCTTCGCGTTCGCGGATGGTCTGACGCTTCTCGAACTCGCGCTTGCCCTTCGCCACCGCGATCTCGACCTTCGCGCGACCGTCGAGGAAGTACAACCGCAGCGGAACGAGCGTGTACCCACCGGCCGACACCGCGTGCGAGAGCTTCACGATCTCTTCGCGGTGTAGCAGGAGCTTGCGGGTGCGCTTGGCCGAGTGGTTCGTCCAGTGACCCTGCGAGTACTCGGGGATGTGCACGGCGTCGAGATACGCCTGCCCGCCGTCGATGTAGGCGTACCCGTCGGTGAGGTTCGCGCGGCCCTGCCGCAGCGACTTGACCTCGGTTCCGGTCAGCACGAGACCGGCCTCGTAGGTCTTCTCGATGGCGTAGTCGTGGCGCGCCTTCTTGTTCGACGCGATCAGTTTTTCACCCTGCTCACGAGGCATGGTGCCACCTCCTCATGATCATGGGCACACAGAGCCCTCCAGCGTACAGGATGCCGGGGTCACCGGCATCCGGGATCCGATGTCGAACGACGCGGGGGTTTATGCGCGCAGCCAGCGACGGATCGCGAAGCTCGCGCTGAGCGCCGCGAGGATCACGCCGATCACCACGATCACCGGGATCACGAAGGCGACGTCGGACAGCCCCACCCACGACGTGATGAAGCCGATGCGGTCGCGCAGGTACTGGTTGACCCCGACCCCCACGATCGCCCAGACGGCCACGCTCGCCAGAGCCGACCCGATGAGGGCCGCCAACACGCCCTCGACGATGAACGGCGTCTGGATGAAGCGGTTGGAGGCGCCGACCAGGCGCATGATGCCGAGCTCTCGCCGTCGGGCGAACGCCGAGAGGCGAATGGTCGTCGCGATCAGCAATACCGCGGCGATGAGCATGAGACCGGCGATGCCGACGGCGACGTAGGTCGCGACCGTCAGCGCCTGGAACAGCGGCTCGAGGTACTGCATCTGGTCCTTCACCTCTTCGACGCCGGTCTGGCCGCCGAAGGCTTCCGAGATGACGTCGGCCTGATTCTGGTCCACGAGGTTGATGCTGAAGGTCGCGTTGAACTGGTCGGCCGTCACCACGTCGGCGATGTCGTCGGACAGCAGGCTCTTCGCGTTCTCGAACACCTCGTCGCTGGTCGAGTAGGTGTAGTCGCGGATGAGCGGGGCGAGCGCCTCGCCGTCGAGCGTCGCCTTGACGGCGTCGATCTGCTCCTGCGTCGCGGCTTGCCCCGGGGTGCAGGTGTCGACGTCGGACACCGCCGCGCACATGAACACCGCCACCTGGGCACGATCCGCCCAGTACGACTGCATCTTGCCGATCTGCATCTGCATGAGCATCGCGGCGCCGACGAAGGTCAGCGACACGAAGGTGACCAGGATGACCGAGATCACCATGGACGCGTTGCGACGCAGGCCGGTGAAGGCCTCCGAGAGGATGAGCCCGAATCTCATGACGTGGGTCCCACTTCGTCGTTGCGGTCTTTCTTCTCGCCCAGTCCCAGCCGATCGGCGAGGCCCAGGGCGTCGACGTCCGGCGTAGTGACCGGGATGGAGCGCGTGTTCGTGCCCGGTTCGCGCGGGGCGTCGGCGGACGGCGTGGTCACGGCGGGCGTGGCGCCCGGGGCCGCCGCGGGCTCGGCGGACGGGGCCGGAGCCGGCGCGCCCTCGGGGCCGCGCAGGGGCTCGACGGGGCCGGAGATGTGGGTCACTTCGCGCTGCACCTCGAGCACGGCCGTGAGGGCGGCGACCGCGGCCGCACCCTTCTCGACCTCGGGGGCCAGGCGGGGCAGGCTCGACGTGTCGCCGTAGCCGCCGTGGCGCTCGTCGCGCACCATCTCGCCCCCGCTCAGCTCGATCACGCGACGCTGCATCTGGTCGACGAAACCGGCCTCGTGGGTCGCCATGACCACCGTCGTGCCACCGGCGTTGATGCGGGCCAGCAGACGCATGATGTCGATCGACGTGCCGGGGTCGAGGTTTCCGGTCGGCTCGTCGGCGAGCAGCACCTGGGGACGGTTGACCAGCGCGCGGGCGATCGCGACGCGCTGCTGCTCACCGCCCGACAGCTCGTGGGGAAGGCGCTTCTCTTTGCCGTCGAGACCGACGAGAGCGAGCACCTCGGGAACGGCCTGCTGGATGAACCCGCGCGAAGCGCCCGTGACCTGCAGGGTGAAAGCCACGTTCTGATGCACGGTCTTGTTCGGCAGCAGGCGGAAGTCCTGGAAGACCGAGCCGATGTGGCGACGGAAGTAGGGCACCTTGCGGTTCGACAGCGTGCGTAGGTCGCGACCGAGCACCACGACACGACCGTCGCTGGGGGTCTCGGCGCGCAGGATCAACTGCAGGCACGACGATTTGCCGGAACCCGAGGCACCGACGAGGAAGACGAACTCCCCACGCTGCACCTCGAAGTCGACGGCGTTCAGGGCGGGCTTCGCGGTGCCGCGATACCGCTTGGTGACGTTCTCGAACCGGATCATGGCTCGATGAGCCTAAGCGGGTGCCCCGACGACCTCGACAGGACGCGCCGTGTCCGCAAACCGAGAGAGTCCTATGGATGCCGGGGTGACGGCATCCACAGGACTCTCGGACCGCGGGGGTCGCGGATCAGTCGTCGTCCTTGCGCTTGCGCCACCGGATGCCGGCGGCGATGAGCCCGTCGAGGTCGCCGTCGAAGACGACCGCGGGGTTGCCGACCTCGTACCCGGTGCGGAGGTCTTTCACGAGCTGCTGGCCGTAGAGGAAGTAGGAGCGCATCTGGTCGCCCCAGCTCGCGGTGATCGTGCCGGCGAGTTCTTTCTTCTTCGCGGCCTCTTCTTCGCGCTTGAGCAGCAGCAGTCGCGTCTGCAGCACGCGCATGGCGGCCGCACGGTTCTGGATCTGCGACTTCTCGTTCTGCATCGACACGACGAGGCCGGTCGGGAGGTGCGTGATGCGCACGGCGGAGTCGGTCGTGTTGACCGACTGTCCGCCGGGGCCCGACGAACGGAAGACGTCGACGCGGATGTCGCCCTCGGGGACCTCGACCTCGACGGCTTCTTCCATCACGGGGATGACCTCGACCGCGGCGAAGCTCGTCTGGCGCTTGTCGGCGCCGCCGAACGGGCTGATGCGGGCCAGGCGATGCGTGCCGGCCTCGACCGACAGGGTGCCGTAGGCGTAGGGGACGTCGACCTCGAAGGTGGCCGACTTGATGCCCGCGCCTTCGGCGAAGGACGTGTCCATGACCTTCACGGGGTACTTGTGACGCTCGCACCAGCGCAGGTACATGCGCAGCAGCATCTCGGCGAAGTCGGTGGCGTCGTCGCCCCCGGCGCCGGAGCGGATCGTGACGACCGCCGAACGCGGGTCGTACTCGCCGTCGAGGAGGGTCTGCACCTCGAGCTGACCGATCACGTCTTTGAGCGAAGCGAGCTCGCGCCGCGCCTCGTCGGCGGATTCGTCGTCGTCCATCTCGATCGCGAGACCGACGAGCACCTCGAGGTCGTCGAGGCGCTGCTCGATCTCGGTCACGCGCTTGAGTTCGGACTGGCGGTGGCTGAGACGGCTGGTGATCTTCTGAGCGTTGTCGACGTCGTCCCAGAGGTTGGGCGCGCCGGCCTCTTCGCTGAGGCGAGCGATGTCGGCGGTGAGTGCATCGACGTCGACCACGGCCTGGATATCGGCGAAGGTCGAGCGAAGAGCCTGGATGTCGGCGGTCAGATCGAGTTCGAGCATTTGGATTCAGCCTATCGTGGAGACGGTGACAGCCGACTCTCCCCGGAACGTGCTGGTGCGCTTCGCGCCGATGATCTACGGCCCCACCCTGCTGTTCGCCCTCGGCGAGGGGGCCGTCATCCCCCTCATCCCGGTGATCGCCGACCGCCTGGGGGCCGACGTCGCCGTGGCCGCGCTCGTGGCGGCGGCCCTCGTCGTGGGCCAGCTCTGCGGAAACATCCCCGCCGGATGGGCGGTCGCGCGATTCGGCGAGCGCCTGACGATGGGTGTCGCCGGCATCGTGATCCTGGGCGGTCTGACCGGGGTGGTCTTCGCGAACTCCCTGCTGTTGTTCGCCGCGGCCGTGTTCCTCATCGGATTCTGCGCCGCGGCGTTCGCCCTCGCGCGCCATTCCTTCATGACCACCCGGGTGCCCCTGCACTTCCGCGCTCGCGCGCTGTCGCTGCTGGGCGGGACCTTCCGCCTCGGGATGTTCGTCGGGCCGTTCATCTCGGCGGCGCTGCTGGGGATATTCGGCGACGAGACGGCATCCATCGTCTTCTTCGCCGTGTGCCAGGTCGCGACGATCCTGCTCGTGTTCTTCGGCCCCGATCCCGAGAAGGCCGTGCCGGTGGGCGCGGGCTCCGTGAGCCGACGCAACGAAGCCGACTCCCGTGAGGCCGACTCCCGCGATGCCGAAGACACCGGTGAGCCGGTGACCGGAGCCATTCCCGTCGTCGAGCGGGTGGGGGTGTTCCGCACGATGTGGCGCTTCCGCGGTGTGCTCGCGCGCCTGGGGCTCGCCGCGGCCTCGCTGTCTGCCGTCCGCTCGGCGCGTCAGGTGGTGCTGCCGCTCTGGGGCGTGTCGCTGGGATTGGATGCCGGGACCATCGCCGTGGTCGTCGGAGTCTCGGGCGCCATCGATTTCGCGCTGTTCTACGCCAGCGGCCAGGTCATGGACCGCTTCGGACGCCTGTGGGCGGCGTTGCCCGCGATGGTGCTGATGGGGGCGGGCTTCCTCGCGCTCTCGTTCACCCACGACCTCGGCAGCGCGGAGATGTGGTTCGCCCTGTTCGCCGCGGTGCTCGGCGTCGGCAACGGGCTGTCGAGCGGCATCCTGCTCACCCTCGGGGCCGACATCGCCCCGCCGACGGAGCCGGCCGCGTTCCTCGGTTCGTGGCGCACGCTCACCGACGCCGGGGGCGCGATCGCCCCGCTGCTGGTGTCGGCTCTGACCGCGCTGGTCTCGCTGTCGGTCGGCGTGGGGGCCATGGGATTCATCGCCCTGCTGGGCGCGATCGGGTTCGTGCGGTGGGTGCCGCGGTACGTCCCTCGAAGCCGCCCCTGACGCGCGGGAGCGCGCCGGAACGGCCGCCGTCCGATACCCGACGACCTCGGGGACGTGTTTCGGGACGGTAAAAAATCCGGCGGACTCTGGCCATCTGATGAATTTCCGATGAGAATCGGTCACGCGATCGCCATTTTCACGGCGACGTGTCATTCCCCCTGGATGAAGCGGGCGATGGTGCCCGCGGAGAGGTTTCCCCATCGTGCCCCGGAACACCCTGCACCCCACTGCCTCGCGCGCTCGACGCGCGTCGGCCGTGCTGGCGACGAGCGCTCTCGTCGGCGGCGCCCTGATGATCGCCCCGGCGGCGTTCGCCGCCCCCGCCCCCGGCGAGACCCCCGACGACCTCGGCCTCACCGGCGCCGACGTCATGACCCACCTGACCGAGCTGTCCGACATCACCGAGTCGTTCGCCGATCAGGGCTACCGCACCTGGAACGGTCCGGGCTACGAGGCCGCGGCGCAGTACGCCGAGCAGGTCCTCGAGGGCACCGGGGCGTTCACCGTCTCGCGGCAGACCTTCGACGTGCCCTACTCCGAGCTGGGCGAAGCCTCGCTGACCGTCGACGGCACGACCTACACCGGCTCGCACTTCGACAACAGCGAAGGCACCGACGAGCCGTACACCGCGGCTCTGGCGCTGCCCCTCGACGCCGAGGGCACGCACATCGGCTGCGCCGCGACCGACTACGCCACCGTCCCCGCCGGCGCCATCGTGCTGATCCAGCGCGGCGTCTGCACCTTCGAGGAGAAGATCGACTTCGCCTCGGCCGCCGGAGCGGGCAGCATCTTCGTCTACAACAACGAACGGCCGGCCGAAGAGGGCGTCTCGCCCGACGACCAGCTGACCAACGTCGGCTCGGGTCCCCGCAACGAAGAGGACTCCCCCGCGGCGACCCTTCCCCAGTCCGCCGGCGACACGCTCGCCGCGCTCGTCGAGGCCGCTGCCGCCGACGCCCCCGTCGAGGGCACCGCCGTCATCGAGAAGCAGTTCCTCGTCGCACAGACCTTCAACGTCATCGCCGACAGCATCGACGGCGACCCCGAGGACACCGTCGTCATCGGCGCGCACCTCGACGGCGTGGCCGAAGGTCCGGGCGTGAACGACAACGCCTCGGGCTCGGCCGCCGTGCTCGCCCTGGCCGAGAAGGTCGCGGCATCCGAGGTTCCCAACGACAAGCGCATCCGTCTGGCTCTCTGGGGCGCCGAGGAGATCGGCCTGCTCGGCTCGACCGCCTACGTGGACGACCTGGTGCAGAACGACCCCGCCGAGCTCGCCCGCATCTCGGCCTACCTCAACTACGACATGATCGGCTCCGAGAACTTCACGGTGGGCGTCTACGACGCGGATCGCTCGACGTTCCCCGCCGACGACGTGACGATCCCCGACGGTTCGGTCGAGATCGAGAAGATCTACACCGACTACTTCGACTCGATCGAGCAGCCGTGGATCGACTCCGAGTACTCGGGTCGGTCCGACTACCAGGCGTTCATCGACAACGACATCCCCTCGGGCGGCCTGTTCTCGGGTGGCGACGACATCAAGACCGACGAGCAGGCCGAGCTCTTCGGCGGCACCCCCGGAGTGTTCATGGACCGCAACTACCACACGGTCGACGACACGCTGGCGAACGTGAACCGCGACTCGATCGACATCTTCTCGCCGGCGATCGGCCACGCGGCCTTCGCCCTGGCGTGGGAGGCCGCCGTCGAGCCGGAGCCCACTCCCGAGCCCACGCCCGGCGAGCCCTCGCCCGAGCCCACCACCGAGCCGACGCCCGAGCCCACGGGTGAGCCCACCGGCGAGCCGACGGCCACCCCGAGCCCGGTGCCCACGGCGACGACGGGTCCCGGTGCGAACGGCCCCGGCGGCAACCTGCCGCGCACCGGTTCCGACGTCGCGGGGTCGCCGCTGCCCGCCATCGGCATCGGCATGCTCGCCCTCGGAGTCATCGTGGCCGCCGGCACCGCCGTCGTCCGCCGACGTCCGCAGCAGTGACGAAGACCGGGGCCGCGTGAGACGCGCGGCCCCGGAACGACCGTCCCGCCGGGATCCGCACCGTGAGGTGCGTGGTCCCGGCGGGACGTTCTCGTTCGAGGCGGGACGATCCGTCCCGCTGCTCTGAGCTTCGGTTGCGGCTCAGTCCTCGTCGGCCACGCGGATCAGGACCTTGCCGGTGACGCCCGCCTCGACGGCGTCGTGCGCGGCGGCGGTCTCATCGAGGGGGAACCCGCTGAGGGGCAGTCCGGCCTCCTCGCCCACCGGCAGCGCTCCGGCCGCCACCGCGGCCGAGACGTCTTCGGCGGCCGCGGCGAGCGCACGCTCGCCCACCGTGTAGAGCAGCAGGCCCTGCCAGCGGACGTTCTTGGCGAAGCTCACGCGAACGGCCGCGGTGAAGGCATCGCCCCCGTTGTCGGCGTAGTACCCGATGGTGCCGTGGTTCGCGATCACCTCGACGTCGAGACCGGCGTTGTCGGCGATCGCGACCTCGACGATGTGCTCTACGCCGTTCGGGGCGAGCTCGCGGATGCCGTCGGCGAGCGCCTCGTTCGGATAGCGCAGAACGTGGTGGGCGCCGGCCGCGCGCGCGAGCGCCTCTTTCGCGTCGCTGCTGACGGTGGCGATGACGGTGGCGCCGGCCCAGACGGCGAGCTGGATGGCCGCGTGTCCGACCGCTCCGGCCCCGCCCTGCACGAGCACGGTGCGCCCGGACAGGGCACCCGGGGCGAGGCGCGACGGGCCGTCTTCGTGCACGGTGAGGGCGCGGTGGGCCGTCATCGCGGGAACGCCGAGGCTGGCGCCGAGCTCGAACGACGCCGCGTCGGCCAGCGGGACGGCGCGCTCGGCGGGGAGCACCGAGTACTCGGCCGCGGTTCCGGTCGGACGCTGGTGCGCGGCGAGGTACACCCACACCCGCTGGCCCACCGAGAGACCCTCGACGCCGTCGCCGACGGCATCCACGATTCCCGCCCCGTCCTGATTGGGCGTGACCTCGTCGAACGCGAGCGGCCGGTCGGTGTTGGCCCGGGCCTTCCAGTCGGTGGGGTTCACCCCCGACACGACGATGCGCACGCGCACTTCGCCCGCACCGGGTTCGGGAAGCGGGCGCTCCGCGAGCGAGAGAACGGAGGAGTCACCGGGCTGGGAGTACGTGATCGCCTTCATGCGGAAGACAAGCACGCGGTCTCCGCCCGCATTCCCCCGGCGTGTCGTCGCGCGCACCACCCGCGGGTGAGGTCGCGGCAGTTGAGGGCCGCTTCACACGTAGCGCCGCTCACGCGGACCTAGAATGAACCCATTCGCGGGAGTGGTGGAATCGGTAGACACGCAGGATTTAGGTTCCTGTGCCTTCGGGCGTGGGGGTTCAAGTCCCCCCTTCCGCACGATTCTCGCTGCTCCCCGCACCGATACTCCGACCCGACGGGACCGATGTGATCCACACCACCAGCGCGCTGCTCCCGTGGCTCGACCCCGCGACGATCATCACCAACTCGCAGCCCTGGGCGCTGCTGGTCGTGTGCTTCATCATCTTCGCCGAGACCGGTCTGCTCATCGGCTTCCTGCTGCCCGGCGACACCCTGCTGATCATGGCCGGGTTGCTCTCGCACTCCACCCCGCAGGCACCCAACGGCGTGTTCGGACTGAACGCCTGGTGGGTGGCGCTCGCCATCGGTGTGGCCGCCTTCATCGGCGGTGAGGTCGGGTACTACATCGGGCACAAGGCCGGACCCTCGATCTTCGAGCGCAAAGAATCCGGCATCTTCAGCAGGAAGAACGTCGAGCGCACGAACGCGTTCTTCGAGCGGTTCGGCGGTCTCACCGTCATCCTCGCCCGCTTCGTGCCCGTCGTGCGCACGTTCGCCCCCATCGCCGCCGGCGTCGGCCACATGCCGTGGCGCAAGTACACGCTGTACAACCTCATCGGCGCCATCATCTGGGGCATCGGCCTCACCATGCTCGGCTACGTCGTGGGATACATCCCGTTCATCCGCGACATCGTGACGGAGTACATCGACGTCATCCTGCTCGCCGCCGTCGCGGGCACGGTCGTGTTCATCGGCATCCACTACTTCCGCGAACGCGCCGCCGCCAAGCGCGACGCCGCCGCGGGACACGGAGTCGTGACGCACGCCGAGGCCGAGGCCCTCACGCTCGACCCGAAGACGCTCGAAGACGGCGACCAGCCCGCGCGCTGATCAGGACGCCTTCGAGCTCTTCTTCTTCGCCGGCGCCTTCTTGGCCGGCGCGTCGTCGGCCTTCTCGGTGCGGGCCGCGCGACTGCGCTCGACGCTCGCGCGCAGGGCCTCCATGAGGTCGATGACCTCGCCGCCGTCATCGTCGCTCTCCTGCTCGCCGAAGGTCGCCGCGGTGTCGATGGCGTCGCCCTGCTCGAGCTTCGCGTCGATCAGGGTGCGCAGCTCGGCCTGGTACTCGTCGGTGAACTCCTCGGGGTCGAAGTCTCTCGAGAAGCTCTCGACCAGAGAGGCCGACATCTCGAGCTCCTTCGCCGAGATGCGCACGCTCTCGTCCAGCGCAGGGAACGCCGCCTCACGCACTTCGTCGGCCCAGAGCAGCGTCTGCAGCACGAGCACGTCGTCGCGCACGCGCAGGGCCGCGAGCCGCGTCTTCTGACGCAGCGAGAAGCGCACGATCGCGGTGCGGTCGGTCTGCTCGAGCGTCTTGCGCAACAGCACATACGCCTTCGGCGACGAGGAGTCGGGCTCGAGGTAGTACGCCTTGTCGAGGGTCAGCAGATCGACCTGATCGCTGGGGACGAACTCGACCACCTCGATCTCGCGACTGCGTTCGCTCGGCAGCGACGCGAGGTCGTCTTTGGTCAGCACGACCGTCTGCTCGCCGTCGTCGTACGCGCGATCGATGTCGGCGTAGGGCACCACCTCGCCGTCGACCTCGCAGATGCGCTGATACCGGATGCGCCCGCCGTCCTTGTTGTGCACCTGGTGCAGAGAGACGTCGTGGTCTTCGGTGGCCGAGTACACCTTCACGGGCACGTTGACGAGGCCGAAGGTCAGGGCGCCCTTCCAGATCGATCGCATGGGAACAGTGAACACCGAAAGAGGGGCGGATGCCGAGGGGGTTGCCGCGCGAGGGACTCGGCGTCGCGGTCGGTTCCCGCCGCGATCCCGGGCGAAACTCCTGAGAAACTCGCCGCGAAGCGTAGAGCGTGGGCACACCGGCCGGTTCGCGCACGAAACTCAGGAGTTCGGCTCCGCGGTACCCCGGTCATCGCCCCCGCTCTACGCTGGGGCGATGACGGAGCAGACGGTGCGCATCGGTGGACGCCGCCTGCGTCTGTCGAACCTCGACAAGGTGCTGTACCCCGAGACCGGGACCACCAAGGGCGAGGTGATCGACTACTACTCCCGCATCGCCCCGCGCCTGCTCCCCCACGTGCGGGATCGTCCTGTCACGCGCAAGCGGTGGCCCGACGGGGTCGGCACCGACGCCGACCCGGGCGAGCCCTTCTTCGCCAAGGCCCTCGAACCCGGAGCGCCGGCCTGGGTGCGGCGCCTGCCGATCGACCACTCCTCGGGCGCCAAGGACTACCCCCTCGTCGACGATCTGCCCACCGTCGTCTACCTGGCACAGGTCGCGAGCCTCGAGCTGCACGTGCCCCAGTGGCGGTTCTCTGCCGACGGCGAGAGGCTCCACCCCGATCGCCTGGTGCTCGACCTCGACCCCGGACCCGGCGTCGGCCTGGCCGAGTGTGCCGAGGTGGCTCGGTGGGCACGCGTCATCCTGCAGGACATCGGTCTCGACCCCCTGCCGGTGACGAGCGGCAGCAAGGGCATCCACCTCTACGCGCACCTCGACGGCCGCCAGTCCAGCGACGCCGCCAGCGCGATCGCGAAAGAGCTCGCCCGGGCGATCGAAGCCGACCACCCCGACCTGGTGGTCAGTCAGATGTCGAAGTCCGCGCGCCCCGGCAAGGTCTTCATCGACTGGAGCCAGAACAACGGCTCGAAGACCACGATCGCGCCGTACTCGCTGCGGGGACGATCGCACCCCACCGTCGCCGCCCCGCGCACGTGGGAGGAGCTCGACGACCCGGGCCTACGTCACCTGCTGTTCACCGAGGTGCTGGATCGCCCCGGCGATCCGCTCGCGCCGGTCGAGCGCGACGCGGGACCCCTTCGTGCGTACATCTCCAAGCGCACCGCGGGTGCGACCCCCGAGCCCGTGCCCGATGCCCCGCACGCCGACGCCGCACCCGACGGTCTTCCCCGCTTCGTCATCCAAGAGCACCACGCCACCCGCCTGCACTGGGACGTACGACTCGAACACGATGGGGTGCTGGTCAGCTGGGCCGTCCCGAAGGGAGTCCCCCCGACGACGGCGAAGAACAGCCTCGCGGTCATGACCGAGGACCACCCGATGCAGTACCTCGACTTCGCCGGCGAGATCCCCCGCGGCGAGTACGGCGCCGGCATCATGACGGTGTGGGACACGGGCACCTACGAGCTCGAGAAATGGCGCGACGACGAGGTCATCGCCACCCTCGAGGGCGGGCCCGACGGGCCGCTCGGCCGAGTGCGTCTGGCCCTCATCCGCACCGAGGGCGCGGGCGAGAAGTCGCAGTGGCTGCTGCACCGGATGAAGACGGATGCCGAAGGTCGGCCGCAGAGCGAGGGCGACCCGGTGGTGGCCCTCGATCACGGCCGCGCGGATCGGGCCGCGGTGACGGTGACTGCGACGGAGACGGAGACGGAGGCGGAGAGCGGCGATGCGCCCCGGCGGGAGTCCTCCCCCGAGCCGGCGCCCCGGACCTCGACGTCGCCGACTCACCCGAGCCCCGCGCAGCTGCGCCCCATGCTGTCCACCGCCGCCACCGCCGGGATCGCCCGGGCCGCCGCCGACCGCTGGGGCGAGCCGTGGGTCGAGATGAAGTGGGACGGCATCCGGGGCATCGGCCTCTGGGACGGCGAACGACTCCGCCTGCGATCACGCAACGGCAACGACCTCACCGCCGCCTACCCCGAACTCACGACCGTCGACCTCGGACTCGGCCCGGAGCCCGCGGTCGTCGACGGCGAGATCGTCGCTCTCGACGCGCAGGGACGCCCGAGCTTCCCCCTGCTGCAGAGGCGGATGAACCTGGCGCAGCCCCGCGAGATCGAGCACGAAGCGCGGCGGACACCGGTGCAGCTGTACCTGTTCGACGTGCTCTCGGTGGGCGAGCGCGACGTCGCCGTCCTGCCGCTGACCGAGCGGCGCGGCATCCTCGAGGCGCTGGCGCAGGATGCCGGGGACCCCGTCGTCGTGCCGCCCGTGTTCGACGACGTCGACGCCGCCGTGGCCACGAGCGGCCGATTCGGGCTCGAGGGCGTCGTGGTCAAGGATCCCGGTTCGGCCTACCGCCGCGGCGAGCGTTCGGAACAGTGGCTCAAGGTCAAGCACTCTCGCACGCAGGAGGTCGTGATCGGCGGCGTCCGCCCGGGCAAGGGAAACCGTTCGGGCACGATCGGGTCGCTGCTGGTCGGTGTTCCCGGACCCGACGGCCTGCACTACGCCGGCCGCGTCGGCTCGGGTTTCGGCGAGCGGACGTTGGCCAGACTCGGCGAGGTGCTCGGCGCCCTCGGCAGCGACACCGACCCGTTCGTGGGGGTGCCCGCCGCCGACGCCCGCGACGCGCTGTGGGTGCGGCCCGAACTCGTCGCCGAGGTGGAGTTCGCGGAGTTCACCTCCGGCGGCATCCTGCGCCAGGCACGCTGGCGGGGCCTGCGGCCCGACAAGGATCCGGGCGAGGTGGTGCGGGAGGTCTGAGCACGGGCTGGCTGAGCGGGATGCCCGGGCGCGTCGACGCCCTCGCCCGCCCGGACCGAGCCCGGCGGAATCCCCGGCGCTACGCGTGCCGCGAGTCGTGCTCGACGTGCCCGGCGGGCTCGAGCTGGAACGTCGAGTGCTCCACGTCGAAGTGTTCGGCGAGGCAGCCCTGCAGCGTCGCGAGGATCGCGGCGGCGCGACCGTCCGACAGCGCCGCGTCGTCGACGATCACGTGCGCGCTGAACACCGGCGCGCCCCGCGTGAGCTGCCAGACGTGCACGTCGTGCACATCGACCACGCCGTCGGCCTCGCGCAGGTGCTGCCGGATCTCGGCCACGTGCACGCCGACGGGCGCCGACTCGGTGAGCACGACGACGACCTCGCGCAGAAGGCCGATGGCACGCGGCACGATGAGCACCGCGATGAGCAGTGAGGCGATGGCATCCGCCTGCGCGAATCCGGTCGTCACGATCACGATCGCCGCGATGATGACCGCGATCGACCCGACCAGGTCGCCCAGCACCTCGAGATACGCGCCGCGCACGTTGATGCTGCGCTTCTGCGCGCGACCGAGTACCCACATCGACACGGCGTTGGCGATCATGCCGACCGTCGCGACGACGAGCATGAGCCCGCCCTGCACCTCGGCGTCGGCCGGGGCGAGCAGCCGCTGCACGGCCTCGACGCCCACCCAGGCGCACAGCGCGATGAGGATGACGCCGTTCGCGAGCGCGCCGAGCACTTCGGCACGCTGGTATCCGAACGTGCGGCGATCATCGGCCGGGCGGGCGGCGATCGCCGTGGCGATCAGCGCCACCACGAGCGCGGCCGCGTCGGTGAACATGTGCGCCGCGTCGGCCAGCAGGGCGAGCGAGCCCGACAGGATCGCGCCCACGATCTGCACGACCATGACCGATGCGGTCAGGGTGAGAGCGATGGTGAGCAGACGTCTGTTGCCGGCATCGCGGATGCCGCCGGCAGGCGCGTGATCGTGCATGACTTCAGGCTAGGCCGCGCACCGCGGGCGCCGCGTGATATCGCGGTAGTCGGGAATGAGAACCGGTGTCGGTGGGCTCCCCCGCGGGACCCGACTGGGCTGCCCCGGCTCGACCCGGTCGCCCGACCGCGCTGTAGGTCAGCGCCGACGTGCGTTCAGCTGCGCCTGGATCCGCCGATGCGCGTGCAGCGCCGGGTACACGCCGAGGAACACCGCCATCGGAGCCCGGAGTCGCACGTCGCGGATGCCGTGCGCGGCGTACGTGTTCTCGAAACGGTCGATGTAACGCCGGAAGTCCCGAGGGCGGTCGTCGAGGCGCCGCGCGCCGATGCCCGCGACCATCCGCGAGAAGTAGCCGATCCGACGCCCCCCGAGGGCGAGGTGGATGGCGATGTCGAGGTCTTCGTGCATCACATCGGCCTCGTCGTCGCACAGGAACTCCCGCACGTCGTGCCACGCCTCCCGCCGCACGGCCATGTTGCTGCCGAACAGGAACACGAAGTCGCCGGCGAGCTTCACCTGCAAGCGCCGGAAGGCATCGTCGATCTGGTGTCCGACCGCACGCAGAGGCAGGTCGTAGTACTCGACGGGTCCCGACGCGGCATCCACGTCTGTCGACGCGAAGATGTGCGAGACCCGCGCCACCCATTCGGGTTTCAGGGCGGTGTCGGCGTCGATCCGCGCGAGCACGTCGCCGGTGGCGGCATCCATCCCCAGATTGCGGGTGGGCACCAGGCCCTGACGGTCGTCCTGGCGCAGCAGACGGATGCCGGCGTCGGGATACCGCGCGCGCACGCGCTCGACCACCGCGCGCGTGCCGTCGGTCGAGCGGTTGTCGACGACGAGCACCTCGGCGGCGGGGAGCGTCTGACGCACGATGGCGTTCAAGCACTGCTCGATGACCGCCTCTTCGTTGTAGGCGGGGACGATGATCGACACGGACGGAAGAGGGCTCATCGGTCCTCCTCCACGCTCAGAGGGACTCGAGGAGCGGCGCGAGGGCGACGAAGGCGCGGGACCGGTGCGACGACGCGTTCTTCTCGGCCGAGCTCCACTCGCCGACCGTCCGCTCGGCATCGGCGGGCTGACCGTCGGGCACGAAGATCGGGTCGTACCCGAACCCACCCGGTCCGGCCGGCTGCATCGCCAGGCGGCCCGGCCAGCGTCCCTCGATCGTCTCTTCGGTGCCGTTGGAGCGCACGAGCGCGATCACCGACACGAACTGCGCCGTGCGGTGCGGATCGGCGACGTCGGACAACTGATCGAGCAACAGCTCGAGGTTGGCCGTGGAGTCTTTCTTGTGCCCCGCCCAGTAGGCCGAGAACACCCCCGGCGACCCGCCCAGCACGTCGACGGCGATCCCGGAATCGTCGGCCAGCGCGGGCAGCCCCGTGTGGGCCGCGGCCGCGCGGGCCTTGATCAGCGCGTTCGCCGCGAACGTGACGCCGTCCTCGACCGGTTCGGGACCGTCGTAGGCCACGACGTCGAGATCGGGGCGCACCTCGGCGACGATCGCCTGGAACTCCTCGACCTTGTGCGGGTTGTGCGTGGCGAGCACGATGCGCGGCATGGTCAGCCTTCGAGCGTCGCGATCTGGATGCCGCGCAGCTCGGCGCAGCCGTTCACGCCCAGCTCGAGCAGGCGGTCGAGCTCGGCCTTGTCGAACGGCGCGCCCTCGGCGGTGCCCTGCACCTCGACGAACAGACCGCGGCCGGTGACGACGACGTTCATGTCGGTCTCGGCGCGCACGTCTTCGACGTAGGCCAGGTCGAGCAGCGGCTCGCCGTCGACGATGCCGACCGACACCGCCGCGACCGAGTCGCGCAGCACCTCGGAGCGCTGCGCGATGAACTTCTTCTCGCGGCCCCAGGCGATGGCATCCGCCAGGGCGACGTACGCGCCCGTGATGGCGGCGGTGCGGGTGCCGCCGTCGGCCTGCAGCACGTCGCAGTCGATGACGATCGTGTTCTCACCCAGAGCCTTGGTGTCGACGACGGCGCGCAGCGCCCGGCCGATCAAACGCGAGATCTCGTGGGTGCGGCCGCCGACCTTGCCCTTGATGCTCTCGCGGTCGTTGCGGCTGTTCGTCGCGCGCGGCAGCATGGCGTACTCGGCCGTGACCCACCCCTTGCCCTTGCCGGTGAGCCAGCGGGGAACGCCGTTGGTGAACGACGCCGTGCACAGCACCTTTGTGCCGCCGAAGGTGACGAGGGCCGAACCCTCGGCGTGTGCCGACCAGCCGCGTTCGATGGTGACGGGGCGGAGCTGATCGGCGGTGCGGCCGTCTTTACGGGTCATGTGTCCTCCTCGGACGAAAGGGATGCCGTGCCTCGGCGCGGCAGGTCGATGGCGCCGGTCTGCACGAGCTGCACCTCGCGCACCTCGCGGCCCATGAGGCGGTGCGCCAGGCGCAGGAAGTCGTCGGCCGACGACCCGGTGGCTTCGTAGCGGTGCGTCGGAACGGCATCCGGGCTCGCCAGGAGGTCACGCGAGACGAGTTGGCGATAGACGTCTTTCGCCGTCTCGCTGTCGCTCGACACCAGGCTGACCTCGGGACCCATCACGTAACTGATGGCGCCCTCGAGGAACGGGTAGTGCGTGCAGCCGAGCACGAGCGTGTCGACCCCGGCGTGCCGCAGCGGCGCGAGGTACTGCTCGGCGGTGGCGAGCACCTCGGGCGAGTCGGTGACGCCGGCCTCGACGAACTCGACGAATCGCGGGCACGCCTCGGCGAACACCGTGAGGTTCTCGTTGACCTCGAGCATGTCCTGGTACGCCCGCGAGCCGATCGTCCCGGCCGTGCCGATCACGCCGATGCGGCCGTTGCGGGTCGTCGACATGGCGGTGCGCACGGCGGGGCCGATCACCTCGACCACGGGTACGTCATAGCGCTCGCGCGCGTCGCGGAGCATCGCCGCCGACGCCGTGTTGCAGGCGATGACGAGCATCTTCACGCCCTGATCGACGAGGGTGTCGAGCACCTCGAGCGCGTACTTGCGCACGTCGGCGATGGGCTTCGGGCCGTAGGGAGAACGGGCGGTGTCGCCGATGTAGAGGATCGACTCGCGCGGCAGCTGCGCCGACACGGCCCGGGCGACGGTGAGACCGCCGACTCCCGAGTCGAAGATCCCGATCGGCGCGTTGTCCATAGGTGCCCAGCCTACCGGGCGGGGCCGACACGGATCGGTGCGGGGCGCGGGGGCCGCACGCCTGCGGCGGGGCGCGGGGGCGCGGGGGCGGTGCGGGGCGCGGGGGCCCGGGCGGGGCGGGGCGGGGCGGGGCGGGGCGGTGCGGGGCGGGGCGGGGCGGGGCGTGTGCCAAACTCCTGACTTTCGGGCGCGCTGCGGCCTCGGAGGGCGCCCAGGGCCGTCTGCGAACGCAGAACTCAGGAGTTCGGCACGGCCGGCCGCCGCGTCACGCGCGGAGACCGCCCGCGCGCAGGTCGCAGGGCGCCGGCGGCGGCGCGTGCCGAACTCCTGAGAACTTGCGCGCGCCGAAGCCGATCCAGCCCTCAGGGGTGTTCGCGGGAGCAGAACTCAGGAATTTGGCACAGCGCAAGGCCGTACCAATACGCGCACAAACTCCCGAGCTGCCCACGACGCCGGAATAGGCTGGCGCGATGAGCCGCAGCACCGCCCTGCACACCGACCGCTACGAACTGACCATGCTCGACGCGGCCCTCCGCGACGGCACGGCCTCGCGACGCTGCGTGTTCGAGGTGTTCGGGCGCCGGCTCTCGGGCGGACGCCGCTTCGGTGTCGTCGCGGGCACCGGTCGGCTGCTCGAGGCGATCCGCGACTTCCGCTTCGGCGACGACGAACTGCGCTACCTGCGGGACGCGAGAGTGGTGGATGCCACGACCCTCGACTTCCTCGCCGATTACCGCTTCACGGGATCGGTGACCGGCTACCGCGAGGGTGAGCTGTACTTCCCCGGCTCCCCCCTGCTGACCGTGGAGGGAACCTTCGCCGAGGCGGTGCTGCTCGAGACGCTCGCGCTCAGCATCCTGAACTACGACTCCGCCGTCGCCACGGCGGCAGCGCGCATGAGCATCGCCGCCGGCGACCGACCGCTCGCCGAGATGGGCTCGCGTCGCGCGAGCGAAGAGGCAGCGGTCGCCGCCGCGCGTGCCGCCTACATCGTCGGCTTCTCGGCCACCAGCAATCTCGAGGCGGGGCGCCGCTGGGGCGTGCCGACGATGGGCACCGCCGCCCACGCGTGGACCCTGCTGCACGACAGCGAAGAAGACGCCTTCCGTTCGCAGGTCGACGCGCTGGGCAGCGGGACCACCCTGCTCGTCGACACCTACGACATCGCCGAGGGCGTGCGAACTGCCGTGCGCGTGGCCGGTCCGCAGCTCGGCGGTGTGCGCATCGACTCGGGCGACCTGCCGATCGTCGCGGGCGAGGTGCGGGCGCTGCTCGACGAGCTCGGCGCCACGGGCACGCGCATCACCGTCACGAGCGACCTCGACGAGTACGCGCTCGCCGCGCTCGCGGCCTCTCCGGTCGACTCCTACGGCGTCGGCACGTCGGTCGCGACCGGCTCCGGCGTTCCGACCGCGGGTCTGGTGTTCAAGCTCGTCGCGCGCGAATCCGCCGACGGCTCATGGGTGGGTGTCGCCAAGGCGTCGGCGCAGAAGGCCTCGCACGGGGGCCGCAAGGCGGCGTTCCGCACCCTCGAAGCGGGGACCGCGACCTCGGAGCTCATCATGGTCAGCGACGGGTTCGAAGAGCTGTCCACCGCCGCCGAGCATCCCGATGCCCGTCCCCTCCAGGCCACGCTCATGGTCGACGGCGAGGGGGATGCCGCGATCCTCGGCCACGCGGGTGTCGAGGCCGCACGCGCGCACCACGCCCGCGTGCGGCAGGAGTTGCCGGTGCGGGCGCTCGCACTCAGCGGGTCGGAGCCCGCCCTGCCGACGGAGTACCGCGAGGCGGGCTGACCGACGGGCAGATGTCCGTACCTCCCCGCTCGGCGGGGTCCACCCGTTGCCCGTGGGGACCTATCGCTTCACGCTGGCGCTGTACGGCTCCGACGGAACCACCTCGGCGACGACGACCGTCGAGGTGGCCTGATGCTCACTTGATGAGCGACTCGTAGATCTCTTTGCACTGCGGGCACACGGGGAACTTCTCGGGATCGCGGCCCGGCGTCCACTTCTTGCCGCACAGTGCCCGCACCGGCTTGCCGGTGAGGGCCGACTCGAGGATCTTGTCTTTCTTGACGTAATGCGAGAAACGCTCGTGGTCACCGGGCTCGATGTTCTCTTCGCGGATGAGCTCTTCGAGCTCTCGATCCAGGGTCGCGAGACCCCCGCTGTCAGGACTGTCGAGAGGCGTGCTCATGGTCAGCCAGTGTAGCCGCGGACCGCGCCGAGGGGACGGTGGACCCCACGTCAGGTCGCTTCGGCGAACTCCATCAAGCGGGTTCCGCGGCGCTCGAACAGGGCCGCCCCGATCGCCACACCCGCTACCAGCACGACGAGACCCGCGCCGACGCCGACCGCCAGCGCGAACATCGCGTCGATGGAGTCGCCCGCCACGGCGCGCCAGGTGAGCCAGATCGCGGGGGCCGCGGCCAGCAGTGCTCCCACCATCACGAGGCCCTGCGCCATGACGCCCCCCGAGCCCGACCGCTGAGGCTGCTGGAACGGGCTGTCGCCGGGCCGCGACACCGCGTAGGGCGCCACGACCGACGAGATGCTCGAGAGGCCGAGCCCCGCCAGGAACAGGGCCGCACACACTCCGACCAGGGCGGGAAAGACGGCCCAGCGGCCGTGGGCCACCACCGCGAGGGGAAGGGTGAGCGCGAGGACCGGCAGGCCGATCAGCAGCACCGGAACGAGACGGCCGATGCGATCCGGCGCACCGCGCACGCCTGAGGCGATGTGCATCCACAACGCGGTGGAGTCGTAGGCGAGGTCGTTGTGCGGGAGCCATCCGAAGAACAAGGCCATGATCGGCACGGGCAGCAGCACCGCGATCTCGAAGGGCACGCCCGCGACCAGCAGCGGCACGGTGGACACGACGGCGGCGACGGGCACGATGATGACGTTCACGATGTAGCGGCGGTCGCGCAGCCAGTACGACAGGCTGCGGGCGGCGACCGCTCCCCCGGGCGTACCGGGGAGCATCGCGAACCATCCCATTCCCCCGCGCTCGCGGGCGGCGACGGGGCGACGGGTGGTGGTGAGCAGGCGGTCGACCAGGACGAACCAGGCGACGGCCAGCACACCGACCGTGGCGAGGGCGACGATCAGGCTGCCGACGGCCGCCCCCGCCGACGGTGCCAACGCGATCCCCCAGGCGGCGCCGATCGGGGTCCACGCCAGGATCTCGGCGGCCGAGGCGAGCTGAGAGGGAACGGCCCCCCGCCATTCGAGCGAGCCGAGGAACACCCCCACCGGCACGACGACGACGAGCACGGCCACGAGGTACACGCCCATGAGCTCCCGCGATTGCCGCGGGCGCTGCACGAGCGCGCCGAGCGCCATGCTGACGCGGGCGAACAGCACGCAGGTGGCAAGACCGAGCACGACCGAGGCCACGCTCGCGACCGCCGCGGCCCCGTGGGCGCCCCACGCGACGGCGAGGCTCACCCCGAGCACCAGAACGACGAGAACCGGGACGCTGAGGAACCCGGCGAGCAGGAGTGCGCCGGCGAGCGGCCGCGGCTCCGGCCCGACCACCGCGAACCGTCGGGGGTCGAGCGGGTCGATCGAGGCGGTGACGGGAGGACCGACCGCGAAGCCGAGCGTGACCGCAGACCCCGCGAGCACGGTGACCACGGCGGTGGTCAGCCGATCGGCATCCGCGAGACCCGCGGCACTCACGGCCGCGACCGCCGCCGCAGCGACGAGGAGGACCACACCGATGACGCGCCGGACGACCTCGCGGGGGTCGCCCCGCAGGGCGCCCCACATCATCGCCAGTCTCAGGCGGAGAACGTGTGCAACCACTCCAGGCCCTCCACGTCGCCCAGACCACCCGCGAGCTCGAGGAAGCGCTGTTCCAGCGTCGCCTCGCCGCGTACTTCGTCGACGGTGCCCTCGGCGAGCACCTGGCCCGACACGATGACCGCCACCCGCGAGCAGACGCGTTCGACGAGCTCCATGCCGTGGCTGGAGAGGATGACGGTGCCGCCGTGGTCGACGTACGTGCCCAGGATGTCGAGGATGACCGCGCTCGAGACGGGATCGACGGCCTCGAACGGCTCATCGAGGACGAGCAGTCGCGGCGAGTGGATCATCGCGCCGGCGAGCATGACCTTCTTCGTCATACCGGCGGAGTAGTCCGAGACCGGCCGTGCGAGGGCGTCGACGAGATCGAACGCGCGCGCCAGGTCGGCGATGCGACTCTCGACCAGGGGCGCGGGAAGACTGCGCAGCGCACCGTAGTACGACAGCAGCTGCCGACCCGTGAGCCGGTCGAAGGTGCGCAGACGGTCGGGCAGCACGCCGATGAGCTTCTTCGCCTCGCGTGAGCGGCGGGCGGCGTCGACACCGTTGATCTGCACGGTGCCGCCGTCGGCGCGCAGCAGGCCGGCGATGATCGACAGCGTGGTCGTCTTGCCCGCCCCGTTCGGCCCGACGAGGCCGTAGAACGAACCCGCCGGCACGGTGAGGTCGATCGCGTCGACGGCCCGCAGCTCGCCGAACGTCTTGGTGACGCCGCGCAGCGTGAGCGCCGGGACGGCGTCGGCGGTGTGCTGGTCGGCACGGTCGGCGTCCGCCGTGGCGGCATCGGCGGTGTCGGCTGACGCGGAGCCGGCGTGCGGGTTGGTGAGGGGTGCGATCTCGAGCTCCGGATCGGCTGCCAGCTCGGGCGCGTCGAGAACGATGTGGGCGTCGTTCTCGGGCGAAGACTCCGTCTCGCCCGCCGGCCCGGCCTCGGACGCGAGGGGGGACTCGCGCGTCGCCCCGGCCTCGGACGCGAGGTCGATCTCGTCCGAAAGGACGACATCGTTCTCGTCAGTGACCCGGACATCGGGACGCGTCGGGTCGGAGGGGGGCTCCGCAGATTCGGGTTCCGTTTCCTCGAGCTCTGTCGGCGCGGGCTCGGTGGTGGCCTCTTGCTCGGTCGCCTCGGGCTCGGTCGTTTCGGGCTGAGCCGACTCGGACTCCCCCGACGCGGACTCCCCCGAGGCGTCGTCGGCCACCGAAGGGGTGAGCGCGTCGGCGGGGCCCGTCTCGCTGTCGGCGAGGGGCGTATCGACCACCACGCCGGGGTGAGCGGCGGCGATCGGCGATGCCTGGTCGGCCGGCGCGTCGATCGCGGTCTCGTCCTCGTCCGTGGCGCTCGCAGCGTCGGCACCGGGGGCGGCCTCGGAGACGACGGGCTCTTCGACAGCGACGTCGGCGGGGGTGGGATCGGCGGGCACAGCATCGGCGGTCGCGGGATCCGCGGGCACGGCGTCAGGGGAGATCGCGTCTGCGGAGGCGCCGGAATCCGTCGTGCGCACCGGGAGCGGAGGGCGCGGGGGGATCACGAGGTCGGGCGACAGAGCCGCCGCGTCGGGCGTCGTGGCGGCGTCGACGCTCGTCTCGGTCGCCGCAGACGCGCGGGGCGTCGCCGGCTTCTTCGCCGTGGGGCGCTTGGCTGCGGGCTTTCTCGCGGCCGTCGTGCGCGGGGTGGATGACGTGGATGCGGACGCTGCGGAGGTACGCGGTGCGGCCGGCTTCTTTGCGGGGGTGCGCGGCGCCGCGCCCGTGGACGCGGCGCGGCTGGCGGTCGTGCGGGGAGTTCGCGGCTTCGGCGCGGGCTTCGGCGTGTCGACGGCCTCGGACGGGTCCGCGGACGCGTCGGTCGCGGCGTCTGCCGCCTCGACCGTCGCCTTCGGACGAGCGGGAGCGCGACGAGGAGCGCGGGGTGCGGTGGCACGCGGGGCGCGTGGGGCACGCGGTTTCGCGGCCGGCTGCGGAGACTCGGAGGATTCGGCGCTCGCCGCGGCGGCCTCGGTGTCGGACGAGGAACTTTCGGGGGGCTGCGGCAGCGACGCTGTCATCACCCCAAACTAGCAAGCACCTCCGACATCGCCCGACGTCGGGTCGTGGGACGCAACCCCAGGACGGCATCACGAAACCACAACGACCGGCGCGAATCATGCCACCTCACAGGGCCTTTTCGCTAGCATCGATCGAACACGAAGGCGTGACATTCCGGTGAACCGGACATGACGACTCATCCCCCCAGGAGCCAGCCTTGACTGTTCAGATCGTGATCCTCGCCGCGGGCATGGGCTCGCGCCTCGGCCGCAGCCTGCCGAAACCGCTCACCGTGCTCGCCGACGGCCGCAGCATCATGCAGCAGCAGCACGACAACATCCGCGCCGCATTCGGCCGCACGGCCCGCATCACCAGCGTCGTCGGCTACCGCGCCGAGACCATCGTCGACACGTTCCCGCACGTCGACTATGTCTACAACGACCGGTACGACCAGACCAACACCTCGAAGAGCCTCCTGCGCGCGCTGGCCAAGAGCGGTCGAGGCGGAGTGCTGTGGATGAACGGCGACGTGGTCTTCGACCCCCGCGTCCTCGGTCGCGCAGTCGAACTCATCGACGCGGACCGTTCCTTCGTGACCGTCGACACGGCCAATGTCAGCGACGAAGAGGTGAAGTACACGGTGGATGCCGAGGGCTTCATCGCCGAGCTGTCGAAGGTCGTCGTCGGCGGCATCGGCGAAGCCGTGGGCATCAACTACGTCTCGGCGCGCGACAAGAAGGCCCTGCAACGTCAGCTGCAGCGCGTCGACGACCAGGATTACTTCGAGCGGGGCATCGAGCTCGCGATCGCCGAGGACGGCATGCGCGTCGAACCGCTCGACATCTCCGATCTCTACGCGGTCGAGGTCGACTTCGCCGAAGACCTCGAGCGGGCGAACCTCTTCGTCTGACCGTCGCGGTCAGTCGTCGGGGTCCTCCGGCGGCACTGCGCGGCGAAGGCCTCACCCGACCGTCATTCGGCAGGGCCCCGAACCTCTCCCCCGCACGCGCCGACACGTCATCGTCAAGTCGCCCTCGCCTCGGCGTGCGACGAGCAAGGATGGTTCCATGTCCGAGAAGGTGCACCGCATCCACTCCCTCCCCGACGACGCGCCCTGGAAGGGCGGGCTCCCCCCGGCAGGGTCGGAGGAACACCCCCGAACCGTCCGCATGCTCGACCGCGTGCTCGCCGTGCAGCGCCCCGCGGTGCTCGCGCATCTCCGCAGCATCCGGCTGCGGCATCCGGACGCCGCTCCCGACGAGATCCTGCGGATCCTCGAGCGCCGCTACCTCGCCGCCGTCACCACCGGAGGCGCGGCCGTGGGGGCGACCGCGGTGGTCCCCGGTATCGGCACCGGTGTGACCCTCGCGCTGAGCGGGGTCGAGACCATCGGTTTCCTCGAGGCCACCGCGCTGTACGCGCAGTCGGTCGCCGAGGTGCACGGGCTCGTCGTGCAGGACCCCGATCGAGGTCGGGCGCTGGTTCTCGCTCTGCTGCTCGGCAAAGAAGGCGTCGACCTCGTGTCGCAGCTCGCCTCGCAGGCCGCCGGTCGCGGGGGCACCCGCGCGAGCTACTGGGGCGAGATGGTGACCAAGACGCTGCCGCGCGCCGCCGTCGGCCCGCTCGTCGACCGCCTCAAGACGATGTTCGTGCGCCAGTTCGCCACGCGCGGCGGAGCGTCGTGGCTCGGGAAGGCCCTCCCCTTCGGCGTCGGGGCCGTCGTCGGAGGTGCCGGGAACCACCTCCTCGGCCGGCGCGTTCTCGTCAACGCGCGACGAGCCTTCGGGTCTGCCCCGCTCCAGCTCCCCGCCGACCTCGAGCCGAGGCCCGGTGCCGAGACGAGGGAACGCGCGACCCTGGGCGGCATCCACCGCGTGGGCGGCGCGATCGCCGAGGTCGTCGGCGGCGCGGGTCGCCGCACCGGCTCCGCGGCCCGAAAGGCCCTGCCTCGTCGGCGCCGCGCGGGTGCGGAGGGCGCACGCGATGACGACGCGACGGGCGAGACCGCCGGCGACGGCCGCGGCTCGGCATCCTGACCCATCTCACCGACACGGCCTCCGGCGCAAGTCCCGCGCGTCGTTCGCCCCGGCGCGTTAGCCTCGCCGCATGGGCGACCTCCTCGATCTCCTCGCGGTCTGGATGCCGCGTCAGCGCTGGTACGGCACGAAAGGCCGCGATCCGCGGCTGACCATCGTGGCCGACTGGGCACTCGACGCGACCGACACGCGACTGCTTCTCGTGCGCGACGACGCTGCAGCGCCGGCGATCCTCTACCAGGTACCTGTCGTCGTGCGGGCCGAGGGTTCCGTGCTGCCGGGCAGCCTGATCGGCGCGGCCGACGAGGGGCGGGTGTGGGCGGACGCCACCACCGACCCCGCCTTCACCGACCTGCTGTACTCCTGGGTCACTCGCGGCGGAGCGGCGGGAACCCCCGACGACGGCCTCACCGCCTTCGCCCTCGCCTCGCCGGACGGTGAAGCGCCTGCGCCTCGCGCCACCGCCCGCGTGCTGAGCGGCGAACAGTCGAACACCTCGCTCATCTTCCGGCCCGACGACGCCGGCCTTCCCGTGATCTGCAAGCTCTTCCGGCAGGTGCATCCGGGCATCAACCCCGACGTGGAGCTGCAGTCGGCTCTCGCTGCCGCCGGTGCGGCGTTCGTGCCCGCCGCGATCGGTGAGGTGCGCGGATCGTGGGTGACGCCCGAAGGAGTTCCCGTCAGCGGGTCGCTCGCCTTCGCGCAGGAGTTCTTCGACGGCGTCGAGGACGCCTGGCGCGTCGCCCTCGACGCCGCGGCCGCCGACGACGACTTCGCTGCGCGCGCCCACGCGCTCGGCGCGAGCGTCGCGGGCATGCACGTCTCCCTCTCGCGGGCGTTCCCCACGCGCGAGCCCGACGCCGAGGACCGCGCGGCCGTGGTCGGTGCGTGGGAGCGACGTCTGTCGATCGCCCTCGCCGAGGTCCCGGCGCTGGAGCCGTACGCCGACCGCATCCGTGCCGTGTACGCGGCCGCCGCCACCGCCCCCTGGCCTGCGCTGCAGCGCGTGCACGGCGACCTGCACCTCGGGCAGGTGCTCGACACCCCCCGCAACGGCTGGGTGCTGCTGGACTTCGAGGGCGAGCCGCTGCGTCCCATCGCCGAACGCCTGCAGCCCGACGTCGCCGTGCGCGACGTCGCCGGCATGCTGCGCTCGTTCGACTACGTCTCGGGCGCCGTGGCCGACGACGACGGCGCCGCGGTGCGCGCGTGGGTCATCGCCGCCCAGCAGGCGTTCCTCGACGGCTACGCCGAGACCGCCGGCCCCCAGAGCACGGACGACGAGACGCTGCGTGCCGCGTTCGAACTCGACAAAGCCGTCTACGAGGCGATCTACGAGACGCGCAACCGCCCCGACTGGGTCGGCATCCCCCTCGCCGCGATCGGTCGGCTCGCTCCGCTGGAGTGACGGCCCGGAGCCTCAGTCCGAGGGCGGGGTGTCGTGGCGCGATTCTTCACGCGCGTGCCAGGTGTCCCAGCGTGCCATGAGCTCGGCCACCGCCGCCTCGAACCGGACGGTGGCCGATCCCGGCGTGGTGTCGCCGAAGTAGTGCCGCACCCAGTGCGCGAGACGCTCACCCGACGCGGGGTCGTCGAGCACGCGCTCGGCGTGTCCGACGATGTCGCCGGATGCCGCGGCATCCAGCCATTCGCACGCCGACAGGTACCCGCCCTCGTCGACGACGGCCGCGGGGTCCACGGGCCGCGTGATGAGCAGGGGCTTGCCCACGGCGAGACGGTCGTAGACCATCGCCGAGATGTCGACCACCGCGAGGTCGGCCGCGGTGAGTTGCCAGCCCATCTCGGCGCCGGTGTCGTGCACGTGGCCCGCGCCGGGGTCGGCGCGGTTCGCGGCCTGAAGTGCCGCCGCGATGCGGGCGTTCGCCGCCCCGTACGCCGGATCGACGATTCCCGACCGCGGGTGCGGGCGGTAGATCACGCGATGACGTCCCGTCGCGAGCAGGGCCGCGACGAGCGACTCCCCGTGGGTGACGACCGAGCCGTACCGCGCCGAGGGCCGGTCGCCCTCCCACGTGGGGGCGTACAGCACCACGGTGCGCTCGTCGGGCGGGAACGGCGGCTCACCGCCGTAGTGGTCGGCCTGCGGGCGCCCGATCGAGAACGTGCGGCGGTCGAGGTCGTAGTCCCACAGCTCCCGCGACAGCCGCTCGCGGGCCGCGTTTCCGGCGACGAAGGCGTAGTCGTACGCCGTCACCTGGTTCGTGGTCATGTACATCTTGTCGGACTCGCCGTGGTTGATGAACACGTGCCAGCGCCGCCCGTAGCGGAACATCTGGAAGTTGCGGGTGTTCTGGTTGACGTAGAACACCACGCGGATGTCCTGCTCGCTCAGCACCCGCTCGACGTCGGCGATCGTCGGCGCGTACGCGACCGGCAGAGCATCGTCGCGCAGGAGCGCGTCGGCGCCGCGGATCGCCCGGCTGATGACGACGACCGGCCAGCGTTCCGCCAGGTGCTGCAGGGGCGCGTACCACTGCCGCATCTGGTACATGTTCGCGGCGCCGTCGGCGAAGTACACCGCGACGCGGAACCGCCCCTCGGGCAGTGGACCGCGGGCGTCGAGCGCCGCGCGGAGGTCGCGGCGAGCGCGTCGGGTGGCGAGGGCTTTGCGAAGGAGGCCCACAGCGAGCCGGGTGTCGCGGGCGAGGGGCATCGTTCCAGGGTACCGGCCAGCCTCTCGTGACAGGATCGACGGATGCCCCTTTCGACCCCCGGCGAAAGAGACGCGCCCGTTCCTCCCGACGATGCGGGCGTGAGCTTCGTCATGCCCGTGCTCAACGAGCAGCGGTACCTGCGTCGCGCCGTCGCCTCCACCCTCGCGCAGGACGTCCCCGGACCCGTCGAGCTGGTCGTGGCCCTCGGCCCCTCCACCGACGGGACCGACGCCCTCGCTCGAGAACTGGCGGATGCCGACGACCGCATCGTGCTGATCGAGAACCCCGCCGCCGACATCCCCGTCGGGCTGAACCGGGCCATCCGCGCCAGCCGGTACCCGACCATCGTCCGCGTCGACGCCCACTCCGAACTCGCGCCGGGCTACGCGCGGCGGGCGCTGCGGACCCTCGCGCGGGTGCAGGCCGCGAACGTCGGCGGAGTGATGCGCGCCGACGGGCGCTCCCCCTTCCAGCGCGCCGTCGCCCGGGCCTACAACTCCCGCGTCGGCCTGGGCGGGGGTGCGTACCACGGCGGCACCGAGGAGGGCCCCGCCGAGTCGGCGTACCTCGGCGTCATGCGGCGCGCGGTGCTCGACGAGGTCGGATTGTTCGATGAGAGCATCCGCCGCGGCGAGGACTGGGAGCTGAACCTGCGCATCCGGCGCGCCGGGTACCGCGTCTGGTTCGACCCGCGGCTCGAAGCGGTCTACTGGCCGCGCGAGAGCTGGACGCGACTCGTGCGCCAGTTCCGCGCCACGGGGGCATGGCGGGGCGAGCTCGTGCGCCGCTACGGGCGCGGCAACTCCCTGCGGTACTTCGCTCCCCCGGCGCTGGTGGGCGCGGCGGCGGTCTCGGCGGTGACGGCCGGCGTGCAGCTCGGCCGCCGTCGGCGGGGGCGCTCCTGGGTGCTGCATCTGCCGGTCGCCGGGTACGCCCTGCTCGTCGCCCTCGTCGCTCTCGGTCGGGGCGGCGGCCGCGGGTGGCGCGACAAGGCGTGGACGGCCGCGGTGCTGCCGTCGATGCACGTCTCATGGGGGTGGGGGTTCGTCTGGGCGCTCGTGCGCGGTGCGCGCGACACCGTCGACACGTCGCGCCTGGACGGCCGGAACACGCCTCTGCCCTAGCCTGCCCCGTCCGTCGAGGCGTCCGGTCGCTCTCATGAGGCGCGGGCATCAGCGAGGGCATCAGGCGCGGTCGACG
The DNA here is from genome assembly GCF_014839445.1 of Microbacterium sp. CFBP 13617. Taxonomy (NCBI): domain Bacteria; kingdom Bacillati; phylum Actinomycetota; class Actinomycetes; order Micrococcales; family Microbacteriaceae; genus Microbacterium; species Microbacterium sp. CFBP 13617. The sequence goes on from NZ_JACYNW010000002.1 coordinate 635,923, forward strand.
AGGCCCTGGTCGAGGATGCGCGCCACGACGCGTTCGGCGGCGCGCCCGTCGTCGCGGGCGGTGAACTCGCGCTGCCAGCGCGCGTACCGCTCGGTGAAGACGTCGGGGTCGACCTCGGCCAGGGCTCGCTCCAACTCGTGTTGCGTGCGCACGACGGGCCCGGGGGCGGCGTCGAGAAGGTCGAAGTAGAACCCGCGCAGCTCGCCCCGGTAGTGCTCGAGGTCGGGCACGAGGAAGTACAGGGGTTTGCCCGTGACGCTGAAGTCGAACATCACCGAGGAGTAGTCGGTGATCAGTGCGTCGGCGACGGCGAGCAGGCGGCTGGTGTCGGGGTACCCGGTGACGTCGATGACCCGCGCCCCGTCGGCGTCTCGGCCCGGCTGCAGGGTGCGCGTGTGGCCGCGCACGAGCACCACGGCGTCGGCGGCGCGGGCGAGGGCCGCCGGGTCGACGAAGTCGACCATGGCCTCGCGGTCGTCGCGCCAGGTGGGGGCGTACAGCAGAACCCGTTCGTCGGGGCCGATGCCGAGGCGTCGACGCGTGAGAGCGCCGTCGTCGGTGCGCAGGGCGTCGTTGCGCGGGTAGCCCTCGATCCACACCGGTCGGCGCAGGAACGCGTAGGCGCGGGTGAGCACGCGCGCCGCGTACGGGCTCTGCGCGAGCAGCACGTTCCACCGGCGGCTCTCGCGCAGCACGGCAAGCGCACGACGCGGGTCGAACCCGGGCCGGTGCAGCGCGAGGCGCTTGAGGGGCGTGCCGTGCCAGGTCTGCAGCACGATCTGCCCGCGGCGGCGCACGAACCGGCGCCGCAGCCAGTCGTTGACCACGAGCAGGCGCGACACCCCTCGGGCACGCCACCACTCGGGGCTCCCCTCGACGACGGCGACGGCTCCGGCGGGCACGTCGACGGAGTGGTCGACGACGCTCCAGTAACGGGTCACCCCCGGTGCCACGCGGGCGAGCTCGCGGTCGATCGCGAGCGGGTTGCAGCCGGCGGTGCGGCCGTAGAAGCTCTCGAAGAACACGGCGTTCTCGAGCGGGTCGCGCTCGCGCGCGTATCGGCGCTCGAGAGCGGCCTGGCCCGCGGGCGTGCGGTCGGCGGGGTCACCGGGAGGACTGATGACGACCGTGCCGTCCGACAACGCCGCGCGGAGCCCCGTAAGGGCGACCTCCGGCAGGGTCGTCGCCGGAGGCGCGGCATCCGGAGCCCCGTCCGCGTCGATGCGCAGGCGGTACCGGCCCGACGGCAGGGGCAGCGCCGGGCCGCCCCACCGCGCGGCCCGCAGGGGGATGACCGCGCGCCAGGTGCGCCCCCGTCCGTGCAGGCGCCCGGTCGATCGGGCTCGCGCCCCGACCAGGTCGACGGATGCCGGACGGGCACCCGTTCCGCTGAGCCCCAGCGCGGGAGTGCCGTCGTCGTCGAAGAACCGTGCCTCGGTCATCGCGTCGCCTTTCTCGTCGTCCACCGGCGCGCGCCGCGCAGCACGCCGGTACCGGGTGTCGTGCCGCGGGCATCGAGGCGGTTGCGGATCAGGCGGTGCACGCGCTCGGCGTTCCGTCCGTCCCGGTGCGCATGCACGGTGGCGCTGCGGGCGACGGAGGCGGCCAGCGCCTCGGTCGGGTCATTCACGACGGCCTCGATCGCGGCGACGGCCGCGCTCCACGTGCGGGCGGGAACGTCGCCGGCGACGTCGGCATAGCGCCCGTACAGGCCGCGGCGGGCCGTATACGCCTCGAGGTCGGGGGCGAAGAAGACCACCGGCAGGGGCACGAGGGCGGCGTCGAACGCGAGCGAGGAGTAATCGGTCACCAGCACGTCGAGACCGGGGAGCAGGGGCGTGACGTCGGCGACGAGGTCGCTGCCGAGCGGACGCACCCGGTCGGTAGGCCAGGGCGCTCGGTACTCCCCCGCGCCGAGGGGATGCGAGCGCACGAGCAGCATGCCGTCGTGGCGGTCGAGCACGGCGCGGATGGCCGCCCACTCGTCGGCCGTGGGAATCGCCGGGTCGGGGTCGCCGTCTCGCCAGGTCGGGGCGTAGAGCACGACGGGACGTTCGCCGAGCTGCGTGCCCGTGAGCGTGTGCAGCGCCGCGCGGGCACGGGCACGGCGCTCCGCCGCCTCGCCGGAAGACAGCACGTCGACGCGGGGCTCCCCCGTCACGGGAACCTGGGCGTCGGTCAGCGCGAACGCCGTCTCGAGGCGGCCCCGCACGAGATGCGAAGCGGCCGGCACCAGGCCGATGCGACGAGTGGTGCGCCGGTACAGCAGCCGCAGCACCGGACTCAGCACGCTCGGCAGCACGGGAGCGCGCGTGGTCTCGGCCGAGTCGAGGCCGATGCGCTTCAGCGGAATGCCGTGCCAGAGCTGCACGACGAACGCCCCGCCGACGGCGTAGCGCTGCACGTCGCCGAAGCCGTGAGTCACCACGATCACCCGGGCGCGCGCGGTGCGCCACAGGCCGCGTGCCGAGTCGCGCCTGACCCACCGGATGCCGAGATCCCGAGCCGTCCGCGCCTGCCCGTCGTCGGCGACGAGCCACGTCGTCTTCTCACCGTGGTCGGCGGCGACCCGGTGCAGGGTCAGAGCACCGTCGGCGACGCCGACCGCACTGCCGAAGACCCATTCGTCGCGGGACCGGGGCACGAGCAACGTCAGGAGCCGACCCGCGAGATACAGCGGAAGACGGCGGAGTTTCTGCGCGTTCCCCGCACCGAACGAGAAAGACGCCACCCCGCGAGCTTATCGCGGGGTGGCGTCCGTCACCTGGAGAGGAGGACCCGCGCCGGTCGTCCGGCGGCGGGCGACGGGCCGGCGACGGCCCGATCCGAGGTCAGTTCTGCATCGTGCCGAGGGTGACCTCGACGGTCTTCTCCTGACCGTTGCGGTTGTACGTCACCTCGGCCTGGGCGCCCGCGGCGAGCGCGCGCACCTGGGCGGTGAGGTCGATCGAGTTGGTGACGGGCACGCCGTCGAACGCCGTGATGACGTCGCCCTTCGTGAGGCCCGCGGCCTGGGCCGCGCCGCCGCTGGTGGCCTCGGCCACGTACGCGCCGGTCGTGGTCGCTCCCTGGATCGACGCGGCATCCTGGACCGAGGCGCCCAAGAGGCCGTGGGTGGCGGAGCCGTTGTCGATGATCTCCTGCGAGATGCGCTTGGCGATGTCGGAGGGGATCGAGAAGCCGACGCCGATGTTGCCCGACTGCGCACCCGACGACGAGCCGCCCGCGCTGGCGATGGCGACGTTGATGCCGATCAGCTTGCCCTCGTTGTCGACGAGTGCTCCGCCGGAGTTGCCCGGGTTGATGGCGGCGTCGGTCTGGATGACGGCGATCTTGATGGTCTGGGTCGCCTGCTGCGACTGCTGGCCCTGGCCGAAGTCGAAGCGGAACGGGCTCTCGCCTCCGGGCTCGGAGCCCTGGTCCTGCTCGGATCCGTCCTTCGGCGCGGCGGACGACGCGACCTGGATCGACCGGTTCAGCGCGCTGACGATTCCGGTGGTGACCGTGTTGGGCAGGCCCAGCGGGGCGCCGATGGCGGTGGTGGCGTCGCCGACGTTGAGCTTCGACGAGTCGGCCCACTCGATGGGCGTGAGGTTCGTCGCGTTCTCGAGCTTGATGACGGCCAGGTCGTACGTGGGGTCGGTGCCGACCACCGTGGCGGCGTACACGTGACCGTCGGAGGTGGTGACCGAGATCTTGGCGTCGCCGGTGGCCCCGTCGAGGGTGACGACGTGCGTGTTGGTGAGCACGTAGCCGTCGTCGCTCAGGATGACACCCGAGCCGGTGCCGCCCGACGAGGTGCCGGTGGCGCTGATGGTGACGACGCTGGGGACGACCTTGGATGCCACGGCCGCGGTCTCGTTGACGTCGTCGGTGTCGTTCACGGTGACGGCCGTGGGGCCGGCGACGGTGGAGCTGTCGGATCCGCCCCACAAGCTGAGGCCCGCGTAGGTGCCCCCGAGACCGGCGGCGCCGCCGACGAGGGCGGCGGCCACCACGAGGGCGGCGATGCGCGGCACGGAGCTCTTCTTGCGCGGCGTGGCGTGCGCGGCGTTCTCGGGCAGCACGAGGGTGGGGTGCGCGCTCGTCGCGGCGGGGCCGAACGCCTGGCCGGTGGGCGAGGTGGCGCCCGAGGGGGCCGAGGCGTAGCCGTGGGTCGGCTGCGGCGCGGCGCTGCCCGCGACGGGCGGCGGCCAGGCGGCGGCGGCCGCGGCGGGCGAGCGCGTCGGCTTCGGCGGCACGTTCGTCGCCTCGGCGCGGGGGGCCTCGGGCTGCGAGGGCGTGGGCGCGGCGGCGTCGCCCGCGGGGGTGGTGCTGTCGTCGTGACCGTCAGGACGGTTGTTCGTGGTGTCGCTCATGGGGTGCTCCTTCTTCCAGGCGCTTCTACGATGACCGCGCATCCTGTGGTCTACCTATGACGCGCGTGAGCCCTGTCTATGGGTGTAACAGCAGTCGCCCGCGGGGCATCCCCCGGTTGCGCCCGAGAGCGTGACATGCCGCCCCCTCTCGCACCGCCCGACGTCGGCGGCGCGGATGCCGTGGCTCCCGGCATCCGGGTGTCCTCGGTCGCCGGCCCCGACCGGGGCTCCGCTACGGTGAAAGCCACCCGCCCCGTTCCTTCGGAGAGCCCCACCATGCAGCAGATCCCCGGCGCCTGGCAGCGCACCGCCCGCGGAGCGGGCCTCCTCTCGCCCGACGGCAGCGCCGTTCCCACGATCTTCGCCGAGATGAGCGCGCTCGCCGCCTCCACCGGTGCGCTCAACCTCGGACAGGGCTTCCCCGACGAAGACGGGCCCGAGCCCGTGCTCGAGGCGGCTCGCCGCGCCATCGCCGACGGGGTGAACCAGTACGCCCCCGGGCGGGGGTTCCCCGACCTGCTGGCCGCGATCGCGGAGCACCAGCGGCGCTTCTACGGCATCGAGCTGGATCCGACGCGCGAGGTGCTCGTCACCGTCGGAGCCACCGAGGCGCTGGCCGCCACCTTGCTGGCTCTCGTCGACGGCCCCGACGACGAGGTCGTCGTGTTCGAGCCCTACTACGACTCGTATGCGGCGTGCGTCGCCCTCTCGGGTGCACGCCTCGTGCCGGTGCCGCTGCGCTGGCCCGACTTCCAGCCCGACCTCGCGCAGTTGGCGTCCGCCGTCACCGACCGCACGCGCGTGATCCTCGTCAACGATCCGCACAACCCCACCGGCACGGTCTTCTCGCGCGAGGTGCTCGACGAGATCGTGCGTCTCGCGCACCTGCACGACGCGATCATCGTCACCGACGAGGTGTACGAGCACCTCGTCTTCGGCGCGCCCCACGTGCCGCTGTCGACTCTTCCCGGTGCCGCTGAGCGCACGCTGTCGATCTCGTCGGCCGGCAAGACGTTCTCGCTGACGGGGTGGAAGACGGGGTGGGTCACCGGTCCCGCCGCCCTCGTGTCGGCCGTGCTCGCGGTGAAGCAGTTCCTCACCTACGTCGGGGCGTCGCCCTTCCAGCCCGCGATCGCGGTGGGCCTGCGCCTGCCCGACGCGTTCTTCGCCTCGGTGGCGGCGGAGATGGCCGCCAAGGCCGCGCTGCTGGGCACGGGCTTACGCGCCGCGGGGTTCGACGTGTCGACGCCGGGGGGTTCGTACTTCACGGTGGTGGATGCCGCCCCGCTCGGCGCCGTCGACGCCGACGCGTTCTGCCGTGAGCTCCCCGCTCGCGCGGGCGTCGTCGGCATCCCCCTCACCGCCTTCGTGTCGCCGCCGCATCGCGGGCAGTACGCCACCCTCGTGCGCTTCGCCGCCTGCAAGCGCGTCGAGGTCCTCACCGACGCGGCTGAGAGGCTCGCGGGGATGTCGCGCGGCTGACCGGTCGGGCGGTCGCCCGGGCACAGCACGCCTGCGACGCCCGTCAGCGCGGCGTCACGCGGAATCGTCGCAGCGCGAGGGCCGGATTCACCCGGCGCACCCGGGCGATGGCATCCGGGTCGATGTGCGCGACGGCGACGTCGGTCGCCGTGCCCACCTGCGCGAGAGCGACGCCCTGGGGGTCGACGATCATCGAGTGCCCCACGCCGAGGGGCGGCGGGTGATCGGCCGCCGCGACGAAGAACGTGTTCTCGATGGCCCGCGCCTGCACGAGGGTGCGCCAGTGGTGCTCCTTGAGCGGCCCCCGCACCCATTCGGCCGGCACCAGCGCGACGTCGACACCGGCGTCGGCGAGCGTGCGCGCCACCTCGGGGAAGCGCAGGTCGTAGCAGGTCATCAGACCGAATCGCAGGCCGTGCGCCTCGAAGGTCTGCGGCGGCGCGATCTCACCCGGCTCGACCCAGTCCGACTCGCGCTGGCCGAAGGCGTCGTAGAGGTGCAGCTTGCGGTACACCGCGCGGATGCCGTCTGCCCCGACCGCCACGACGGTGTTGCGCACCCGTCGGCCGTCGTCGGCCCGCTCGAGCAGCCCCGCGACGATGATCACGTCGAGCTCGGCGGCCAGGGTGGTCAGCGCCGAGACGAAGGGGCCGTCGAGGTCCTCGGCGTTCTGCGCGAGCGAGTCGTCGAAGGGGTCGACGAAGTAGCTCGAGTACTCGGGGAACACCACCACGCGCGCACCTCGCGACACCGCGGTGCGGGTGGTGGCGTCGATGTCGGCCAGGTTGCCCTCGCGGGAAGCGGCCGGCGCGAACTGCGCGACGGCGACGCCGACGGTGTCGTGGCTCATCGCGGGTTCTCCTCTCGCCGGCACCCGGTGAACGCCGGCGCCACGACCCACAGTACGAGGATCACCAGGGCGCGCACGACCCCGTCAGCACGACGGCAACAGGCTTCACGACGACGTCGACCACGACCACGACGGTCGGCGTCCGCAACACCCGAGATCCTCGAAGATGTCGCTCACCAGGACATTATTTTGCAACACGCCCGGGCCACCCCTGCGGATTTGTGCTCCGGTGCATCTCGGCGTAATGTTTTCTCTTGTGCCGCGGGGTGGAGCAGCTCGGTAGCTCGCTGGGCTCATAACCCAGAGGTCGTAGGTTCAAATCCTGCCCCCGCAACAAGAAGAAGGGCCCCGGATCGTCAGATCCGGGGCCTTCTGCCTTTCCTCCGAACCTCGGGCGTGAATGCTCTCGCCCGCCGCGCGGCATCCACTTCTGGACGCGCGCTCCGGGGGTGAAGGACGCGTCGGCGGCATCGACGTCGCCCGCTGAGAGGGCAGCGACAAGATCGTCGATCAGGACCTTCCGGCGCAGGAACAGCGTTTCGATGACGACGAAGAAAAGCGCAGGAGAGACAGCCCCGGCGTTGCGTCGAATGTCCATGAGAATGTCGCGCATCCGGAGACGGCGCCTCGTCACGTGATCCGCCGACTTCTCACGGAACGAATGACCCCGCCGTGGTACTTTCCAAGGGCGTCACGCACCTCTGGTGCATCCATCGCCTCGCCTTCGACGGATGAAACATGTCACGCCACACACATCGTTCTGCCTCCCGACCGCCCGTGATCCTCGAGATCTACGGCTCGTCGCTGAGTTGGATCAAAGCCGAGCCCGGCATTCGTCTGACGCCCGAGAACGCACAGCAGCTGCACCACGAGGGCTACACGATGGTTCTCGTGCGAGACGGACTCTGGAAGACCCGACAGGTCTCTCTCATCCGTTTCATGCAGCGGCTTCCTCGGCAGCCCTGACGCCCCCGACGACCCTCGATCGCCGTCTATACGCCCGGCTAGTCCGAGGCTCACACCGACGTTCATGACGCGCCGGCGGAGAGCGGTCGCTCTCACGCGGTTTCGAAGTCGCCCACCCACCAGTCGGCGATCCCGGCCAGTCGAGCCGCCACGCGCCGGTGCGCCTCTCCCCCGCGCCACGCCTTGAACGCCGCCGCGTCGGCGAAAGTCGCGTCCTCGACGATGACGCGTCCCTTCCGCGTGTCGAGCGAGGGCTCGACGGTCCAGGCCACGACGCCCGGCTCGTCGCCGAGGGTATGGAGCGAGGCGATCGCCGCAGACACGTCCGGGTCCGCGACATCGTCACGGACCCGGAACAGCACGATGTGCCGGAACATCTACTCGCGAATGGTGTCGACGTGATCGCGGTACCAGGCGACCGTGCGCTCCATGCCCTCTTCGAGGGAGATGGATGCCGTCCACCCCGCCTCTGCAAGCGTCGAGACGTCGAGCAGCTTCTGAGGGGTGCCGTCGGGCTTGGAGGTGTCCCACTCGGTTTCGCCGGTGTAGCCCGTGACGCGGGCGATGGTCTCGGCGATCTCGCGGATGGTGACGTCGCTCCCGGTGCCGACGTTGACCTGGTCGGGTCCGTCGTAGTGCTCCAGGAGGTGCAGGCAGGCGTCGGCCATGTCGTCCGCGTGCAGGAACTCCCGCCGCGGCGTGCCCGTGCCCCAGTTCGTGACGCTCCCCGCCCCCGCCTTGGCGGCCTCGTCGTACCGGCGGATGAGCGCAGGCAGAACGTGCGACCCCTTCGGGGAGAAGTTGTCGTTCGGGCCGTAGAGGTTCGTGGGCATGGCGCTGATCCACGGCAGTCCGTACTGACGGCGCACCGCCTGGGTCTGCAGGATTCCGGCAATCTTGGCAATCGCGTACGCGTCGTTCGTGGGCTCCAGATGACCCGTCAGCAACGAGTCCTCGCGGATGGGCTGCTCGGCGAACTTCGGGTAGATGCACGATGAGCCGAGGAACAGCACGCGCTCCACGTCGTTCGCGAGTGCCGCATCGAGCACGTTCACCTGGATGCGCATGTTGTCGCTGAGGAAGTCGACGGGGTAGGTCGAATTCGCCAGGATGCCGCCGACCTTCGCCGCGGCCAGCACGACATACTTCGGCTTCGTGTCGCCCATATAGGCGAAGACCGCGTCGCGGTCCTTCAGGTCGAGCTCCGCCGACGTCTTGCCGACGACGTTGCCGAAGCCCGATGCCTCGAGCTTGCGCACGATCGCCGAGCCAACGAGTCCGCGATGACCCGCGACGTAGAACGTCGCGTCCCTGTCCAGTTCGCTCGGGGTGTACTCGACGCCGTCGGCCGTCCCCGTCACGCGCGAGCACCGAGAAGCTCGGCGTTGCTCCACGTGGGGAGCTTGACCGTGTCGATCCAGTTCGCACCCCGCTCCAGAGCGGTGACGTCGGCGTCGACCATGAGCTTTGCCAGCTCGTTGCCATTGATCGTAGGCACCCAGCCGAGCTTGTCGGCGGCTTTCGAAGGATCACCGATCAGCGCGTCGACCTCGGTGGGGCGCAGGTACCGCTCGTCGAACTTGACGAACTCCCTCCAATCGAGGCCCACGTGCCCGAAGGAGGTCTCGAGGAACTCCTTGATCGTGTAGCCCACGCCGGTGGCGAGGACGAAGTCTTCCGGGGTGTCGGCCTGCAGCATGCGCCACATTCCCTCGACGTATTCGGCGGCATAGCCCCAGTCACGAATGGAATCGAGGTTGCCCAGGTAGAGGTCTTTTTCCACGCCGGCCTTGATGCGCGCGACCGCGCGCGTGATCTTGCGGGTCACGAACGTCTCACCGCGACGCGGCGATTCGTGGTTGAACAGGATGCCGTTCACCGCGAACATGTCGTACGCCTCGCGGTAGTTCTTGGTGATCCAGTAGCTGTAGAGCTTCGCCGCGGCGTATGGAGAACGCGGGTAGAACGGCGTCTCTTCGTTCTGGGGCGGCGGGGTGGCCCCGTACAGCTCCGACGTGGAGGCCTGGTAGTACTTCGTCTGGATGCCGGAAAGGCGCACCGCCTCGAGAAGACGAATCGTGCCGGTGCCCGTGGTGTCGGCGGTGTGCTCGGGCTCGTCGAACGAGACACGAACGTGCGACTGCGCGGCCAGGTTGTAGACCTCGTCGGGATTGATCGCCGCCATCAGGGTCACCAGGCGCGCACCGTCGGACAGGTCGCCGTAGTGGAGGAACAGCTTCGCCTCGGGGTCGTGCGGGTCGACGTAGAGATGGTCGATGCGGTGGGTGTTGAACGTCGAGGCGCGGCGAATCAGACCGTGCACCTCGTAGCCCTTCGCGAGAAGGAGTTCGGCGAGGTAGGAACCATCCTGACCGGTGATACCGGTGATGAGAGCACGCTTCGTCAAAGGGGTGTACCGATCTTTATCGATTTTTTCGGGCGAGTCGGAATCTGTCCGGCGGCGACGGAGGTCAGATCCGCGAGAAGACTATCGAAACGCTCGATCGCAAATGTTTCCTCCAGGACCGTCTCCTTGTAACGCTTTCCGTTCTCGCCGAGACGAGCGGCTTCTTCGCCGTCGGCCGCAAGTCCCTTTGCGCCTTCGAGAAGGGCGGCCGGATCACCGGCGACGACGGTGGTGCCGGCTTTCGCCGTGATCACTTCCTGGGCGGTGATGCCCATTGCGTCGGTGGCCGCGAGCACCGGACGCCCCGACGCGAAATACGACGTCAACTTGCTGGGCACGCACATTTCCGCGACGCCGGGCAGCTCGTTCACCAGAAGGATGTCGGCGGCCTGCAATACCTCGGCGAATGCCTTGTCATCGAGGGGCGGCATGATCTCGGTCGTCGTCGGCTCGGCATTGATACGTTCGGCGAGCTCGTCGCGCTGAGAGCCCCGGCCGACGAGGACGAACCGCACCTTCTCCCCCGCCCGATGCGCGAGTCGCCCCGCATCGACGACGTGGTGCAGGCCCTGCTTGACCCCCATGTTGCCGGTGTGAGCGACGATGATCTCGTCCTCCCCCCAGCCATACGCGTGTCGTACCGCCGCCACGTCCACCTGCGGCATGGGCGGGAGGTGGGTCCAGTTGCGCACCACCGCTATGCGTTCGAGGGGCACACCGAAGTCGTAGTGCACACGATCCGCGAAACGGTCGTGAATGACCACGACCATCGAAGCCGAGCGCAGCAGCCATCTCTCGATCAAACGAACCAAGCGAGCCGCGATTCCGGAACCCTGGCCCGTCTCCGCGAGGCCCAGACCGTAGAGATCCTGCACCCACACGACGAAGGGAACATCGGGGTGCGTCAACCGCGCTCGAACACGCACCAGGGCTGATGAGATCAATGCGGGCGACACCGCCACGACCGCCGCGGGCTGACCCCAGCTCGTGAGAACCTGCCGAATTCCGAAGGTCACCTCGGCCGCGGCCCGCGGCATGGGTGTAGGCCGCGAAGGAATGAAGTGCCGAAGGCGGTGAACGGTCACGCCGTCAATGTTTTCGCGGCGCGACCACTGGCCGTAACCTGGCGCAACTTTCCAGTCCGGATAATGAGGATGCCCCGCGAGGACTCGAACGTCACGGCCACGCCGGACGAGCCCGGCGGCCATGGCACCGGTGTAGGGAGAGATTCCCGTAGTCTCCGGGGGGTAGTTCAGCCCGAAGAAGAGCGTTGGCGAGGGTTGCTGCACGGTGCAGACAATACTCCCGAACGCATTACGCGATAGTTACAAGAAGGGACGCCGTGAGCGACATCCCGGTGATCGATCTCTCCCGGGCTCCGGGCGAGCGCACTGCGTGGAATCAGCCAGCTTGGAAGGTCTATCTATGGGCTGTCTGCGAGTTGCTGTTCGTGACGAATCCCTGGCAGATCAGCTCTGGACTTCGCGTCCGGGTGCTTCGTGCATTCGGCGCTGAGATCGGAAAGAACGTCATCTTCCGACCCCGCACGCGTGTCAAGTTTCCGTGGAGGCTCGCAATCGGCGATCGCTCCTGGATCGGCGAAGGAGTGTGGTTCCACAACCAAGACCGCATCTCCATCGCCCACGATGTTGTGATCTCGCAGGAGACGTTCCTCACGACCGGCAGTCACGCGCACCGTCGCGACATGGCTTTGATCACGAGGCCGATCCGGATCGACGCCGGCGTCTGGGTAACATCGCGTTGCGTCATCCTGGGCGGCAGCATTGTCGAAACCTCCTCCGTCGTCGGCCCGATGTCGGTCGTCGGCGGGATCAGGGTGCCCCCGGGGGAGATTTGGGCAGGCAACCCCATCCGAAAGGTGGGAACGCGTTGAGCAGCAAAATCCCCGTCTCTGTGCTTGTTCAAACGAAGAACGAGGAATTGGGAATCGCTGCCTGCATTCAGGCCCTCCACGACTTTGAAGAGGTGATCGTGGTCGACTCGAACAGCGAGGACGACACGGGAAAGATCGCCACGGCCTGCGGGGCAAAGGTCGTCAATTTCACGTGGGACGGCGGCTATCCCAAAAAGAAACAGTGGCAGCTGGATCATTTACAAACGGCCTGCGAGTGGGTCCTCTTCATCGACGCCGACGAGACGCCAACGGCGCAGCTTGTCGCTGAGTTACGCCAGTTGTTCTCGAGCAACCCAACGGGGCTGGACGATGCCGCGTTCGATATCGACTTGGACTACGTCTTCGCGGGCAGGGTACTTCGACATGGCCATCGAGTCACGAAGCGTTGCCTAGTCCACAAGGTCCGCGTCCATTTTCCCGTTGTCGACGACATCGGGTTGCCGGGTATGGGAGAGCTCGAAGGTCATTATCAGCCGGAAGCGACGGGCGCCGTTCGCCGACTACGGGGGCGGATTCTTCACAACGACTTAGACCCCGTGTCCACATGGTTTGCAAGGCACAACAAATACTCCGACTGGGAGGCGCATCTGCGTTTACGCGTCGAGGCGAAACGTTCGGTTCGGCGCGCTCGGACAGTCAAGGGCCGAGTGTTCGACGCAGTGCCTTTAAAACCTCTCGTCTTCTTCCTTTACGCATTCCTAGCTCGCGCGGGCTTCATGGACGGACGCGCCGGTTTCGACTACGCCGCCGCACTGGCCATGTATTACTGGCAGATCGGCGTAAAGTACCGTGAGCTCCAACGACTACCGGACTCAGCGACGTGAGGCCCAAGACCGCCCTGCAGCTCGTGAACACCCTGGCGAGGTCGGACGGAGGGCCAGCGAGACACGCTCTGGAAGTGAATTTCGCTCTCAACTCGGCTGGCCTCAAAGTGCAGTTGGTGTCGATCACCGCACCGGGGACTGATTCGCTCCTGACCGAAATGTCGACGCGCCCGGACTTCCCTGCGATGCCTCCACGTGCGGGAGCGTTCGGGTCGCTGAGAACGGCGCTCCGCGAGGCGCGCGCGATCGCAAAGTACGACGTTCTCATCCTGCACGGGTACTACCTGTGGTGGATCCCGGTGGCCGTGCTCGTTGCCACTTTCTACCGCACCCCGATATTCGTCATGCCGCACGGGTCTCTCACTACGTTCGACCGTGGGCGGTCTCGCCTGAAGAAGCGACTCTTCTGGCTTATTGGCGGAGGCTGGCTTGTGGACATTCACGCCCGATTTCTTGTCGCCTCCACGCTAGAGAAATTCGAACTGCCCCGATCAATCAAACGCGCTCGTGTCACCGTCGTAGGCGCAGGAGCACAGACCCCGGACATCGAAGTCGGCGGGGCGCCCGAGCCTCACTCCCCTGTTCGATTGTTGACGTTGTCGCGGCTCGCACCGAAAAAGCGCATCGATCTCGTTCTCGCGGCTCTGCACGTACTGCGCGAATCGGGCCGCGCCGCCACCCTTACAATCGCCGGTTCCGGCGACCGCGGGTACGAGATGCATCTCAGGCGAATCACATCCGATCTCGGACTTGATGAGCACGTTGCGTTCGCGGGCTCGGTGGGGACAGCTGAGAAGTCGATTCTTTTGACGGAGGCCGACGTCTTCGTCCTTCCGAGCGACGACGAGAATTTTGGACTGGCGTTCGCCGAAGCCAGCGTCCACGCCTTACCCGCCGTCGTTAGTACTCGCGTCGGAGCCGCGACGGCGCTGCCCCCCGAGGCCGGTGTTCGACTAGAGGCGCCGACCGCGCAGTCGATCGCACTGGCCGTGGAGTCGATACTCGCGAACCACTCGGCCGCTCGCGCCGCAACCCGACGTTTCGCGGTCGAGGAATTCAGCTGGGATTCCGTTGCTTCACGCTGGCTCGACGCGCTCGCAAACAGCAGCCGAGTGAGATCCCGTCGCACAAGCCTCGAAGCGCGCAAGGAGACATGATGGTCACTTCCGGTTCGAGCGACACTCCTCGTGTCATTCTCTTCGGCGATTCGATCGCTATGGGACTCGGTGTGCGCCGATGCAAGTACGGCGCACTCATCGCGGATGGGCTGAGCGGGGAGCTCATTGACTACAGTCAAACCGGCTGGACGATAACCCAATCGTTGGCGGCCTACCTGGAGGCGCCGCAGGCCGGCGACGTAGCAGTCATCGCGCACGGCATCACAGAGCCCATCCTTCGTCCTGTATTACCGTCTTGGGTGCCGCTGCCGCGCCGCTGGCGACGGCTGGGTTGGATGGATCCTCGACCGTACTTCTCCACACGTACCCGTCGCCGCGTTCTGGAAACGATCGAGTCAGCGCTGAGATGGCGTGTGAAGAACGTCCTCATGCGCGCGTTCGGCAGCCATCAGCTCGCGTCGCTTGAAACCTTTGCGCGAGATCTGGAGCGGTTGAAGAGCGAGTGCGAAGCGCGCGGAGCGCGGGTCGTTATCCTTGGTCCGCCCGATATAGATGAGCGGTTCTTCCCTGGCAGCGTCTACGAGCAGCTGCGCTACTCGCGGGTGTCGGAACGCATCGGCGGCGTCGAGTACCTGCCCATCGCCGGTGCCATAAACAGATGGGGCGATTATCTCCTCGACCATTTCCACCCCAACGACGACGGCCATGAGGCGATCGCCCGTGTGGTGTTACTCCATCTCATGAGCGACAACGGATCGCACGCTGACGTACACGACGCGGTGTCCGTCGCCCCGCACGAGCGGGGGATGCCATCGTGAGCATGAGGCGTCGTTCCGCCCGAGTCATGCTCGAGCACGGCGCTGCACAGTCGGTGAGTCAAATCCTGGGTTTCGTCAACGGGATCCTCGTGGTACGTGCCCTTGATAAGGCCGACTATGCCCAGTACTCGGTGGTGATCGCCGTCATAGCGGCCGCGGCTGTAATCGCGGACTCCGGAATCAGTTCTACCGTCATGGCAATCGGTGGAAGGATTCACGGCGACCGAGCGGCGATGTCCGCATTGTTCTCCCGCGCCTTCCGAGTCCGGTATCTCTTTGGGTTTCCCGTCATCATCATCGCCTGTGGATGGGCCGCCGTCCTGCTCCTGCAGAACGGCCTCGCGTGGGACGGGACGGCCCTGCTGTTGTCTGTCACCGCCTTCACCCTCTTCCCGACGTTCGCGGCGGGCCTGCTCCGCGCCTACTTCCGCCTTCGGCTTCGCGCGCGGTTCATGCAGTCCGTCGACATCGGTGCAGCGCTCCTACGCTTGGCCGTGATCGGCCTGGGTATGTGGTGGGGAGCAATCTCCGCCGCTTACCTATTAGTGGGCGGCCTCGTCGTCGCGGCAGCAATCCTCATTGCGTTCTGGATCGGCGCCGGCGCCTCAGAAATGGTGAGGAGCGAGCCCACTTCGAACGGCCGCGAATTCTGGGCGGGCATCCGCCGCGTCCTTCCAATGACGATCTTTCTCGTCGCCTCCGAGCAGGCCCTGCTTGCAATTGCGAGCTTTCGCGGAAATCCCGAGATCGTAGCGGAGATGGCCGCGCTCTCACGTTTTGCCGTTGCCTTCGTAGTTTTGAACGCGGTGGTCTCGGATATTGTCGCACCTCGCTTCTCGCGAGCCGCCAACCATTTCCTCCACCTGCGACGGCTCATGATCCAGGTGTTCTGCGGCTACCTGGCTATAGTCGTCGTGTTCGTCGCCTTGGTTTGGGTCGCAGCCCCTCTACTGCTGGCCTTGCTCGGCCCCGGCTACGCCGGGCTCACTGGTCCCCTCGTCCTCTTCGCCGCGGGGTATGGCTTGGCAAATCTCGCCCAGGCGATGAATGTAATTGGTCAGGCGCGGGGGTGGGTGCAGTGGTCGTGGCTCTACGTGCCTCTTTCGATCATTGCGATCTCGGTGTGCATCTTCGTCCTGCCCCTGCAGTCGGTCTCGGACGTGGCCGTGATGTTCGTCCTTCAGTGCACGCCCGCGGTTCTCACGCAAATCGTCCGCATCGTGACCGGGTTGTCTCGCGCGAAGAATGAGCCGCACGAGGTTGTGTCGACGTGAATGTGCCTGGCGATCTCACCCCGTCGAAAGAGTGCGAGAAGTGATCAAGAAGAGCGCAGTCGTGTCCGGATTCCCGGCGTTGAACTCCAATGTCCGACGCGCAATGGAAGCCCTCGCGGAGAACGGCCTCTTGGACGAGTTCCACACGACGATCGACACCACCCGCGCTTCGGCGCTGCTTAAAGGAACGCCCTGGTACGACGTGATGGCTCGCCGTGCCCTGCCAGCGGAGGTCCACCGCCTGACCCGCTCGCATCCTCTCCGAGAGTTCTCACGTCTTCTGTCCCAGCGAACGCCCCTCCGCCGGATTGCTCGTGGTTCGAACATCCACGACTCCCTGCACGCGATCGACCGGGCCGTCGCCGCTCGCGTTCGGACGGGAGTCGCCGGCGTGTACGGGTACGAGGACGCGGCGGCGCAGTCGTTCTCGGAGGCCGCCCGAGCCGGAATCCCCCGGATATACGACCTCCCGATTGCATATTGGCGAGAGGGAACCGCCCTGCTCGACGAGGAAGCCTCAAGGCAGCCGGAATGGGCCGACACGTTGACCCATCGGCGAAATGCCGACCGCGCCGCCTGGGAAGAGCGGAAAGAGCGAGAACTAGGTCTCGCTACGCGCATCATCACCGCGAGCTCCTTCACCCGCGCCTCGCTCCGGTCTTACCCCGGTGAGCTCGCTCCGACAGCCGTTATCCCTTACGGAGCCCCCGCTCCCTCCGCCCCCAGGCCGCACCGACGGGACGGACGGCTGCGTGTTCTCTTCGTGGGGGGTCTGAGCCAGCGGAAAGGTATCTCCTACTTCTTCGATGCGCTCACCCCGTTGTCGGGCGCTGTGGATGTAACGGTGGTCGGGCTAAAAGTCGGCGAGTCCCGAGCTCTCGACCGCGCACTGCGGGGCGGCGTCTCGTGGATCCCGACGGCTCCCCACGCGCGGATTCTCGAACTCATGCGAGATTCGGACGTCTTGGTCTTCCCCTCGCTCTTCGAGGGCTTCGGCCTCGTCCTCACGGAAGCCCTTTCTCAAGGACTCCCCGTCATCGCTACGCCCCATACCGCTGCGCCGGACCTCATCACAGACGGCGAAGAGGGATGGATCGTGCCGATCCGTTCCGCCTCGGCGATCACAGAACGTCTGGAGCTCCTGCTGGACGACGAACCCCTGGGCCGCAAGATGAGCGAGGCCGCACGGGAGAGAGCAATGACCCTACGCTGGTCGTCGTATGCCGAGGCCATCACTCAGGTCGTCCGGGACGCTCTGCAGATCGAGGTTTCGGACACCGCGACCGTCCACGTCACCGAGGGAACTGAATGATGCTAAAGATGATGATGATTGCTCTGGTCGGCTTGGCTCCGTCAAGCGGAATGAAGCTTGCCATTTTGAGATCCTTGGGCTGGCGCATCGGGCAGGGAACATCGGTCGGACCGGGCCTTTATTTCCGATTGATGTCTGTGACACTGGCAAGCGACGTGAGGATTGGACCGTTCAATGTCATCAGAGACATGGCCGAGCTCACGGTGGAGTCGCGAGGGCGCATCGGTCAGTGGAACTGGATATCCTCTGCGGCGCCTCTCGTCGAAGCTCGGGGTGGTGGGTTCTTGCGTATCGGCGCGGATTCGGCCGTTACGAGCCGCCACTACATGGATTGCAGCGGGGGTGTGACAATCGGGCATCACACGACCGTGGCGGGAGTCCGTTCCACATTCATCACCCACGGGATCGTCTGGAAATCGGCGCAACAGACGAGCGGGGGCATTTCCATCGGCGACTACTGCATCGTGTCATCTAATGTCGCGATCGCCCCGGGCACGTCGATCGACCACCGCGTCGTGATCGGGATGGGAAGTGTGGTGTCGCACGTCGTCGCTCCGCAGGGAAGTCTGTACGTTGGCGGGCGCGCGACCGCTGTCAAACGAGACCTTGAGGGCGCCTATTTCCGCCGCGAACGGGGATACATTCGCGACATCGAGGCACGTGATTGACGTGACCACACTGAGGCAGTATTCCCAGAACCCGCTCAATCGAGTTCGGGGAGCCATAGCCAGCCGAATGGCGGCGAGAGTCCAGGCTCGCAGATTCGACTCGGAGGCGCGCAGCTCGCAATCATCAGTACTCGGTGATGCGGACGTAGACGTGTCGCTCACCACGCACGGAGCCCGAACCGCGAGCGTGCACATCGCCATTCAGTCCATCGCGTCTGGTGACCGTCGACCCCGAAGCCTGACGCTCTGGCTAGATGCCGACCCGCAGACGTGGAAACCCTCGCCGGGTCTCACCGCCCTCATGAAACGGGGACTTACAGTTCGCTTCACCCGGAACTACGGACCCCACACCAAATACTTCCCACACTGCATAGACCCGAACCGTCCCGAGCGGCCACTCGTAACCGCGGACGACGACATCATGTATCCACGCAACTGGCTGCGATCTTTGCTTCAGTCTGCGGCGGCCTGCGATCTCCCATCGGTCGTGGCGCACCGGGCGCATCATATCGAGTTCACTGAGAACAATCAGATCGCCGATTACATGTCATGGACTCGCCGTTCGAGCGCGAGTCCATCCCCGCGAGTGTTCGCCACTGGTGTGTCGGGGGTGTTTTACCCTCAAGAAATGCTGAACCGTCTCCGAGACGCCGGAGATGAATTCCGCGCCGTCACTCCGCGTGCAGATGACATCTGGCTCCACGCAGTCGCTTTGCGAGCTGCAGTCCCAGTGCGACAGGCGTCCTCACGACCACGGGATTTTCTGACGGTGCCCACAACCCAGCGGGCTGGGCTGGGCGTTACGAACGCCCTGAGCAGCGGCAATGACGAACAGATTCGACGAACTTACGGGCCCGGCGACGTAGAGCAAATGAGGGGGAACGTGTGACGTCGATCTCCAACATGCGCGCGCTCGACCTCTCCTCTCATGCGCGACCGCGGTACCCGTCTTTCGTTGTCGTCGCATACGTCCTTCTGTGGGGATTGGAGGGTGCCGCCAGAAAATGGATCCCGGGCATGGATTCGATCTTCTACGTCGCCCGCGACGCGCTGATCGTCGTCGCGATCCTAGCGACACTCGCACTTTCCCACCGCGTCCGTCGCCAACCTACCGTGGTGTGGATTTTCGCGGTTTCGATCTTCGTCATCGCGTCTTGTGCGGTAATTGCAGGTATCCCAGCTGCCGTTGGCTTCATCGGTCTGCGCTCCTACCTTTCACCCCTCCTGCTCGTCGCTTTCCTTACCCTCGTTGACACCTCGAGGGTCAAAGACGCCATGGTCAGATCCATCGCTTGCGTCGCAATCGTCAACATTCCGATTACTGTCATCCAGGTACACAGTTCTCCGTCCAACCTCATCAACAAGCAGGTTGGTGATGGCACCGCTTACTTCGTGAATCCTGGCGACATCGTCCGCGCGAGTGGCACTTTCTCCTCCCCGCTTGGCCATACGCAGATGCTGCCGCTTGCGCTCGCGGCAATGTTGGTGGGGCTCCATTCTCGAGCCCTTCCGCCATGGGTCTCCGTACCAACGCTTTTCGGCGTCGCCCTTATGACGATGTTGAGTGGATCTCGCGGAGCCGTAGTCTCCTGCCTCATAGTCATCGCGGCATACCTTCTCGCGATGATTCTGCGTGGGAGCTTTCGCTCATTTACAGCAGTGCTAACCATGGTGACCCTGTTTGGAGGAATCGTATTTCTTGCGACGATGCTTTTCCCCGCCGTCATCAGTTCGTTCCTCCTGCGGGTGGACCAGGCCTCACGTGCCGAGGATGTCAGCGGTCGAGTTCTGGGTAGCACCTTCAATTTTCTCACGATGTCCTTCCCAATCCTCGGACAGGGTCCAGGATCCGCCAGCACCGCGGCACAGAATCTCGGTGCGGGAGTAGCGGTCGAGAACGACTTGCCTCGATGGGTTGTAGAGCTTGGACTCCTGGGCTATCTGCTCGCGTGCGCAAGGCTTATCTTCGGAACCTGCCTAATACTCCTCATTTTGCGCGGCCCACGCCGATCCTCTCTTTCAAAAATTCTGTACGCGTCGGTGCTCGCACCGGTTCTCCTCACCGGCGTCGTGACATTGACACCCTCCAGTCAAGGGATGTTCGCCGTAACATTAGCGGCGTTCGCCCTAAGCGCTCGTAGCGGAGCTAGCGACCAATCACCGTCTTTATCGGCGCAGTCGACGGCACACGAGGACGATTTCTCAGCCCACGGGAAGCGGTTGTAAAGATGCACCCTTCAGCTTTCAGACTTGGCGAAACAGCTCTTCGCGTCCCCCGCCGAATTCGCGGAGCAATCTGGACCCTTTGGATCCGCGGCTGGGGCGGTGAGGTCGGTCGACGTCTGGAGGTCGACGCCCGCGCTGTGCTGCGTCATCCACCTGGTCCAGGGATCTCGATCGGCGATGACGTGTATCTGGGTGTCGGCGCTGTCGTCGACGTACACCCCGGGGCGCGCCTGTTCGTCGGCAGCGGGACGAAGATCATGCATTACGTCGTAATCGCAGCTTCGATCGACGTAAGCGTAGGAGAGCTGACGCAGATCGCTGAATTCTCGTCCGTCAGAGATTCCGATCATGGACTCGCAGTCGGGTCCCCGATGCGGGACCAACTTGTTTCTGAGCCTGTCTTGATCGGTTCGGATGTTTGGATTGCCCGGTCGGTCGCTGTCCTCCGAGGAGTTTCGATCGGTGATGGCGCAGTCGTCGGGGCGAATGCCGTCGTTCGGAGCGACGTCCCCTCACGGGGCGTTGCCGTCGGTGTCCCCGCGCGCGTCGTCAGGGAGCGCAGCTAGACAAGCCATGAGCTCGGAGGAACCCAAGAACACCAACTAGCGGCCAATCCTCATTCTGCGTGCGGGCGCCGAGACTCATCACCGACGCCGTCTTCACGCAAGGACACTCCCTGCGAGGACCAGTACGAGATACGAGCCGTTGTAGACCACGTGCGCGAGGACGGCGGGCCACAGACGGCCCGTGAGCAGAACAAGTAAGCCACAAGTGAAGGCGACAAGTAGAAGCTGAAGGCCGTCCACGACGGCAAGAGGACTGAAGAACGCGTGCAGCATAAGGAACGCAGCACTTGTAAAGAGGAGCGAGCTAACCCCCGCTGCCAACGCTCCGACAGACCGGCGGAGGAGCTGATAGATAACAACCAACAGGACCCCGCGGAAGAAAATCTCCTCTACTAACGGCCCGACAAGTCCCGCGGGCAGCGCGTAAGTCAACCACCAGTCCGACCGGGACACAGCCCCCTCACCGCCAGCGGTAGGAAAGGCTGCTGAATTTGCACCGGCTAGCCCCCCGACTGTCAGCCGAAGAAACAAACCAACGCCGATGCTCCAGAGGACGTCTATCGGTTTGAGGCGGAGCAGGCCGGCCGGGCGGGCTCGCACGAACGCGAACAGAACCGCGGCCCCCAGTCCAACCAAGAGCGCCGACGTCGAAAAAATCGAGTTGGGAGATCCGCTTAACCACTCCACCACACCAGCCCCCGACACCCCTAGACCGGCGCAGAGAACGGCGACCATCAGGACACGGAAGTCCCATCGATGAACCTGCCGCCCGCCAACACGCCAGTCGAGACGGCGTCGACGATGACCCGATCCTCGGTCGGGATCTTCGCGAGACTCAGGAGAGCCCACGACGGGGCTCGATTGGTCCTGGAGAGTAATCGCGTCACCGGGCTGATCTGGCACGGATCACAATCTAGCTTCTCAACGGACAGGCAAGCCTGCTGGACTGCGTTTTGAGCGGCCGGGCAATCAACCGGCGTCTGCTTCTCAGAGATCTAGCGACCGTTCTGAGAACGGTTGCCGCACTGCGGCAGCAGCGAGAGCGCCCAAACATAGGAGAGCGGCGCAAGGATTTGCGAACTCGACGACGCGACTGAGCAAACGCGATTCGATCGATGTGTCAGACTGAACGCCTCAGTCCGACCTTCCGCCCCACAGGTCGTTAATGCGTCTTCGAAAGGCACCATGGAGCTCAGCGACTACATCCGCATCGTGCGAAAAAATTGGCTGTTGATCGTCGCCTTCACCGCCCTGGGCCTCGTCGCAGTTGCGGGCTACACATTCACTCGAACTCCCGTTTACGAATCATCCAGCACGGTCTTCGTATCCACGCAGACCGGCAGCACCGTTGCGGAGATTCAGCAAGGATCTAGCTTCGCGCAGGCCCGCATGAATACCTACGTGGGACTGGTGAGCACGCCCGCCATCCTTGACCCCGTGATCGCCGAACTCGGTCTCGCCTCGTCCGCCGATGCCCTCGCTGGCGACCTGACTGCATCTGCCGGCCAAAACTCCACTTTGATCACGATCACCGTCTCGAACCCGAGCGCCTCGCAGGCCGCCGCCGTTGCGAACGCCGTGGCTGCAAGCCTGGCGGAGAGGGTGCCACAACTTGAGCCGGAAGCTGGAGACGGAGCGAGCCCGATCCGCCTGACTCAGGTGAGACAGGCGCAGCCGGCGATGCGCCCCTCCAGCCCGAACGTTCCCTTGAATCTTTCGCTCGGAACCGCGGTCGGCCTGGTGCTCGGCCTTGCGGCAGCTGCACTGCGCAATCGGCTGGACACGCGGATCCGGACGACCCGCGATGCCGAACAGGTCACGAAAGCCCCCGGAATTGGCGCCATCGCTTTCGACGCGAAAGCCAAAGACCGCCCCTTGATCGTCCACGCCGACCCGCTCAGCCCGCGGGCCGAGTCCTTCCGTGCTCTGCGCACAAATCTCCAGTTCCTCGACATGGGTGGGCGCTCCAGCTTCGTCATCACCAGCTCCATCCCGAGCGAGGGCAAGTCGACCACCACGATCAACCTCGCCATCGCTCTCGCGGACGCCGGCAAGCGCGTAGCGCTTCTCGACACCGACCTCCGCAAGCCGAAGGTTGCCGAGTACCTCGGTATCGAGGGTGGGGTCGGTTTGACCGACGTGCTCATCGGCCGCGCCGAGGTCAACGACGTCATGCTCCCCTGGGGTGGGCGGAGTCTCTACGTCCTGCCCGCCGGCAAGATTCCGCCGAACCCGAGCGAACTTTTGGGATCGGCCCGTATGGGAGCGCTCCTCACGATGTTCGAAAAAGACTTCGATGTCGTGCTCTGCGACGCTCCGCCACTTCTGCCGGTGACAGACGCAGCAATCCTCGCCCGCGTCACAAGCGGCGCACTCATGGTCGTTGCAGCGGGTCGAACCACTCGTCACCAGCTGACGCTGTCGACGGAGGCGCTCGGCACGGTCGGGGCGAAGCTCGCGGGCTTCGTGATGTCGATGGTGCCCACACGCGGCCCTGACTCGTACTACTCGGCCTACGGCTACGGCTATGAGTACGGCTACCGGGACACCGCAGTGACCGAGACCAAGAGCTCGAGAAGAGCCGAAAAGCGGCGCGGCGGCGACAAGAAGTGGTCGGCCGAGGGCGCGCCTCCCTCCATTGAGCAGTTCGGCATCTCGCCACGACGCACCACGCGCGAGGCGACCCGAGGAGACTGACGCGTGCCTGGCTCACAGATCCTGCCGCCGCAGATGCGCACCGCCGGACACGTCCTCGCGTGGGTGCTGGCGGGAGCGCTCCTAGTTGGCTTCGTCTTGACCGTCTGGGTCGGTGTGACCGGCGCACTCGCCTACCAGCACCTCTCGCGGATTCAGTCCGGCGCGGCGAAGACGGTGACGGCTCTCACCACGGACCCCGTATCGGCGGCCGCCGAGCTGACTTCGCTCGCCGACGAAGCGTCTGCTGCGAAGGAACTCACCTCTGGACCCGTCTGGGACCTCGCCTGTCTGACGCCGTGGATTGGGCCGCAGTTGGCCGCGTTCCACACCGTCACGTCATCCACCGACGAGTTGATGAACGACAGCGTCCTCCCCCTAGCCAAGGCCGCTGGGGGTGTGTCGATGGACGGGCTCCGCCCGGTAGGTGGACGCCTCGAGCCCGGGGTTCTGAGTGCGCTGGTCGAACCCGCACAAACCGCTGCCGAGTCGGCGAAGGCTGCCGCCAAAGCCGTACACGACATCGACCGCACACCGCTCGTCGGGGTCCTAGTGAAAGCCGTCGATCAGGCGGGCGACGTCTTCACGCAATCGGCGACCTTCATTGACGCGCTGTCCCGCACGTCGCAGCTCCTCCCCGACATGCTCGGGCAGAACGGCGAACGCAACTACCTGATCCTTGTACAGAACAATGCGGAATGGCGCTCGTTGGGCGGAATCTCCGGCAGCGCGATACTCCTCCGGACAAACAACGGAGCCGTCTCCCTCGGTGCCACGCAATCCGCGACAGAACTATCGCGGGATACGACGCAGCCGGTCGTCGACCTTCCGGCGGGAATCACCGAGATCTACGGCACCAAACCCGCGCGTTATTTCCACAATCTGACGCAGATCCCCGACTTCTCCATCGATGGGGCACTGGCTCACGATTTCTTCCAGGCGAAGACGGGAGTCGCCGTGGACGGCGTCCTGGCCATCGACCCCGTCGTTCTGTCGTACATGCTTTCCGCGACCGGACCCGTCACGCTTCCCGACGGTGAGCAACTGGCCGCGAACGACGCGGTGTCGCTTCTCATGAACGGGGTCTACGAGCGTTACCCCGATCCCGCCCAACAGGACGCGTTCTTCGCGGCCGCTACGGGAGCAGTTTTCCAGGCCTTCCTCGAGGGACGAGGGTCGGCATCCGGGTTCATCTCCGCGCTCAGCCGCGCCGGCGACGAGCACCGTCTGCTGATGTGGAGCGCCGACCCCGGAGAGCAGTCGATCCTCGCGGACACGACGATTGCGGGCCCGCTCCCCCAGACCGACGAGCACACAGCCCGCCTCGGGGTCTATCTCAACGACGGCACGGGCTCGAAAATGAGCTACTACCTTCACCCGAAGGTCTCGCTCGGGTGGGATGCGTGCCAGGCCGCCGGTCAAAACGCGATGCGGCAACTGGCCTTGAACCTCGACCTCACCAATTCGGCGCCCGCAGACGCGGCATCGACATTGCCCACCTACATCACCGGAAACGGCGCCTACGGTACAGCTCCCGGTACCGCGATGGTGGTCGGCAATATCTATCTGCCCGATGGTTTTTCCGTGGTCTCCGCCGAGACGACAAACGGAGCCAGCTTCGCCGAGGCGCAGTACGGCTCCCATACCGTCCTCACCTTCGGTGTCGATGTCGCACCCCAGCAGTCCGTGGGCGTCTCCGTAGTAGCGCGTGCCGTGACGACTGCTTCCGAAGCGGAAGCCTTCGTCACACCGACGGCCGACGCGTCCCTCTTCCCCGTCGTTCACGCGGCGTGCGCGCGAACGAGCACCGCCACCTTGCAGTAACGCACCGTCCGTCGTGTGGCAGATGCGCGGAGCGCACGCTCATTCAATCGAATGATCCGGTCGACGCGTACGTCTTCTTCGATGCGGGACGCCGGAGCGGACGAAACCATTCATCGCGGATTATTAACCTCGAAGAAACCGTCATAATTTGCTATCCGGCTGATCCCTAGGCAATACTCAGGAAGGCTCTCAACACACGCAACCGCTTCATTCTCAGCCCCACCTGCGCACCACGGAACGGGAAACGAGCGGACCATCCTCTCCCGGGCGACCGGATTTGAAAGCAGGAATTCATGAAGCACCTCACCAAGGCCGCGGCCTCAGCCGCGATTGCGGGCGCGCTGCTCCTCGCTGCTCCCGCCGTGGCCCAGGCCTACGTACCCGCGGGTCCCGACACGCAGACGTTCACCATCACCTCCAACGGGCCCGTCCCCGTCTCGGGCTTCACGCCCGGTGCGGAGACCACCTTCACCCTCGTGGGTGTCGGCGTCACCGGCGCCAACATCGCAACGGCTAACCTGCCCGTCAGCTCGGCCTCGGTCACCAAGACCGCCGACGCAAGCGGCGTCGCCACGGCCACGGTCACCCTCCCCGCCAACCCGGTCGGCACCTACACCCTCGCGGTGACCGGCGCCCGCGCCGCGAACAACGGCGGCGGAAGCGGCTCGGGCACCGGTGGCGGCTCCTTTAACAACGGCAGCAACGCCCTTCCCGCCACGGGTATGGACGCGGACTCGCTCCTGGGCATCTGGGTCGGCGGTGGAGCCCTCGTGCTCGCCGGTGCCGCGGTCGCCGTGGGCGCCAAGGTGCGTCGCACCCGCCAGGAGAATCACTCCTAAGGCACACGCTCTTCACGAAGGGGCCGTTCCGACTCACGTCGGGGCGGCCCCTTCGGCATCCCCGCGAAGACCGTCACACCACGGGCAGTCAACCCACCGCACCGATTCGCACCCGCCCGGTTGACTCGCTCTCATGCACACCACGACGACCGCCCCGCTCGACAACAACGGCCCCGATGATTCCGCTCCTCCGGCGCTGCACTTCGTGCACATGTGGACCGGGCTCGACGGCAAGAGCCGCCTCGACGAGTCGATGCTCCGCGGGTTCGGCCTGCAGAGCGTCGGTGGCGGCGCCGATCCGCAGTGGATGCGGCCGTTCCCGGGCGAGGTCTCGGCCGTGCTGTTCACGGCGTTGCCGGTCGGGTGGGTGGGGCAGTGGCATCCCTCCCCTCATCCGCAGTGGGTCATCCCGCTGCGGGGGCGATGGTTCCTCGAGACGCAAGACGGCTCGCGCGTCGAGATGGGCCCCGGCGACCTCCACTTCGGGCACGACATCGACACCACCGAGATCGACGGCAAAACCGGCCACCTCTCGGGGACGGTCGGCGACGAACCGTGCCTGCAGGTGCTCATCCAGTTCGCCGTCTCACCGGCCGCGCCCACGCCCCACCCCTTCGGCTGAGCCCAGGAATTCGCGCAGCCTCGTCAGCCGGCCTCGGATTCGCCGCTGGGCGTGCCGACCTGCCCGCGAAAGTACACGGGCACCGAACCGGCGACATGGGCGCGACCCCCGTCGAGAAGTGACCGAGAAAGCGCTCGCACGTACCCCGGCAGGGTTTTCAAGAGAGAGGCAGGACAGTCGACGTCCCCCGTCGCATCGACGAGCGTCTCGAGCACGTCGGTCACGACGTAACGCGACTCATCGGCATCCATCCCCCAGGACGCGGCTTCGTCGACGAGATCGTCGATCTGCACGTCGTGACTCATACGCTTGCCGTTGATCCACAGCGACAGCCCTTGACGGGATTCTGAGAACAACGCCAACGGTACGAGGTCGTACAAGGGCGCAAGCCGCGCCGACTCGCCCTGCGGCCGAAGAATGGAGTAGTTCTTGGCGTGCGCGTCTGTGTTTCCCGTGGCGAGATTGAAGGTCACGTAGCGCAGCAGCACCGACTTTTCAGAGGGCGAGCGGTCGAAGACGCGGCGATCGGTGTCGAGCAGCCCCGCGATCGACCGCAGCGACGCACCCGAAGGCTCCCGCTGAAACTTCGCGTCACTCAGCCAGGCCAGGTTGAGCGCCTGGGCGGCGTCCTCCTGGTGAATGCGCTCGATGACACCGTCGTTTCGCACACGCCGGTCATACCGTTCGACGACGACGACATGCAGGTCGCCCAGCCGCTCCGTCCACGAGTCGAACGTCGTGAGTCCGAGACGGCGGCTGAGCGAGAGGAGATACGCCTCGGCGTCGGCGATGCGGGAGTTCAGCTCGGTCGACGGCTTCAGAATGTGCGTAGACGGCAGCGCCCCGCGGCCGAGAAGCCACCCCTCGCCTCTTCTCGTGAGGGCGATCTTGCGTTGAAAACCGGGAAGCGATGACCCCCCGCCCCCCACGGCATAGCCACTGGCCTTTTCCAGCAGCTCGGGAAGCAGAGATGCATCGAGCAACTCCGGTCGCGCCTCTCGGTGGAGGGCACCCACCCTCAGCGCTCCTGCGACGTCTGAGCCCACCGCCTCGAGCAGGCCGAACACGTCATGACCGCTGACACCGACCTCGTTCGCGAGCTTGGCGAGGAACGGACCTTCGGGAAGAAGACCGCCGAAGAAGTTGTCAGCCGCACCCTTGACCGGTGGCTCGCCCGTACGCAGACAAGCCGACAGTTCCACGCGCCCGCGCACCCGGTCGGGTGACATCGCCCAGGCGAGCTCGATGCCCGTGGCTCCGCGACGCAGGTCGGCGAGGTGCTCGCCGTAGAGCGTGACCGGCAGCGCCTCAGTCACGGGTCTCATAG
Source organism: Microbacterium sp. CFBP 13617 (assembly GCF_014839445.1). Lineage (NCBI taxonomy): Bacteria > Bacillati > Actinomycetota > Actinomycetes > Micrococcales > Microbacteriaceae > Microbacterium > Microbacterium sp. CFBP 13617. The sequence goes on from NZ_JACYNW010000002.1 coordinate 664,013, forward strand.
GCGAGGGTGACGCCGACCGCGTTCAGAAGAGAGATGTAGCGATCGTCGAGGATCTTCGGAAGGCCGCGTTCTACCTCCGAGAGGTAACGTTGAGACACTCCGAGCTGTGCAGCCAGGGCGACTTGCGAGATGCCGTGAGCGAGCCGGATCTCACGCACGACACGACCGATGTCTTGGGCGGACGTTGCGATACCGCGCATGAGACCTCCATACCTTCCGCGTAATACGAGGGTACGTCATTACTTCTAGGTAATCGAGCCAATGTTCACTACTTTCACGTAATGAAACCGAACGTGACGACGATCAGGTCCCGATCGCGTCGTCGTAGTCCATCGTCAACCCGCGCCAACCAGCCTGCCCGACCCGGTTGACTGGACGTATGCCTCAGATCCCCCTCGACGGTCGCATCCTCCAGTCCGCTCGCGAGCCGCACGCGGTCGATGTCGCTCCCCCGCGCGTGTGGGACGACCGCCTCGCGTCGGTGTTGCCCGCGTCGTCGCGCCTGCTCTCGCTCTACGCCGACGCGACGTGGGCCGAGGGCCCGGTGTGGTGGCCCGCCGAGCAGTCGCTCGTCTTCAGCGACGTGATCGGTCGCCGCACGCTCGCGTGGCGCGAAGACGGGGCCATCGTGACCGTGCGTGATCGCTCGGAATTCGCCAACGGCAATGCCCTCGACGCCCAGGGGCGCCTCGTACAGGCCGAGCAGGGCCGTCGCGCGATCAGCCGCACCGACGCCGAGGGCACGACGGTTCTGGCCGACGCGTTCGAGGGCCGGCCGTTGAACAGCCCGAACGATCTCGTCGTGGCCTCCGACGGGGCGATCTGGTTCACCGATCCCACCTACGGCATCTCCGACCCCCGCGAGGGGTACCCCGCGGATCCGGCGATCGACCACCAGAGCGTGTACCGCTGGCGAGAGGGCGAGGCCCTGCAGCGCATGATCGACCTCGACCAGCCCAACGGCCTCGCCTTCAGCCGAGACGAGCGCACCCTCTACGTCGCCGAGTCACGCGCCGACGGTCTCCCCCGCGTGGTCGCGTGCAGCTGGGACGGCGAGACGCTCGGCGCCCCGCGCACCTTCGCGACGGTGGATGCCGGCATCCCCGACGGTTTCGTCGTCGACAGCCGAGATTGGCTCTGGATCTCGAGCGAGGCGGGCGTCGTGATCGTCGACGACACCGGTCGGCGCCTCGGCGTCATCCCCACTCCTCACGTGGTGAGCAACTGCACCTTCGACGCCGACGAGAAGCGCCTGTTCATCACGGGCGACAGCGACCTGTGGATGGTGGAGCTCGCGTGAGCGACGTCGAGATGACCCGCATCCCCGCGGGCACCGTTCTGCGGGGCGACCAGCGGGGAGCCGAGCGGCGTGAGATCACCGTCGCCGACTTCGAGATCGGCGTGTACCCGATCACCGAGGAGCAGCTCGCCGAGCATCTCGGGGTGCCCGCGCGGCATCCCCGGCGCCCTGCCGTCGAGGTGAGCTGGTTCCGCGCGATCCGCCTGTGCAACGCACTGAGCGAGTGGGAGGGACTCGACCCGGTGTACTCGTTCGATGGAGAGGTCGTCGACTGGGATGCCGAGGGCGACGGGTTCCGCCTGCCCACCGAAGACGAGTGGGAGTACGCGTGCCGCGCCGGGGCGACCGGATCGACGTACGGCCATATTCGCGAGATCGGATGGACGGCCGCCGATCGCCTGGGCTCCCCCGTCGACGTGGGTCTGCGCCTGCCCAACCTGCACGGCCTGTTCGACACGCTGGGCAACGTGTCGGAGTGGTGTTGGGACCGCTTCGACCCCGAGGGCGCGAGCGAGACCCGCACGTTCCGCGGCGGCGGCTGGGCCGACAGTGCCGCACAGGTGCGCGCGGCCACCCGGCGCGCCGGTCGTCCCCGCGACGCCTACGACGACGTCGGCGTGCGCGTGGCACGCGGAGCCCTCAGTCGTCGGTCGTGATGGCCTCGGTGAGTGAACCCAGGAAGTCGTTGATCGTGGAGAGCTGGGCGTCGTCGTACCGCGCGGCGACCGCACCCATGGCACCCAGGTGAGCACCGAAGTGCTGGAAGAACTCCCGGCGCGACTTCTCGGTCAGCACGACCACACGCGCGCGACCGTCGGACGGGTGCGGCCGGCGCTCCAGGTGGCCGGACGCGACGAGGCGGTCGATGAGCTTCGTGGTCGACGCGGTCGAGATGCGCAGGTGCGTCGCGACGTCGTGCGGACTCACGCTCTGCCCCCGGTATTCGCGGATGGTCAGCATGCGCAGCGTCGCGAGATCGCTCGCGTTCATGTCCATGTCGCCCTTCATGCCGCTGTGCATGCGGTCAAGGGCGTCACTGAGGGTCTGAACCGCACGTAATGTGTCGGTCACAGCGGGTCGCGTACCAGACGCCCAGGCGGGTTTCCTCACGGTGGACACCCCCTTTCCGGCTGGGTATAGTCGCTGACATCGCTAGCTAAACTAGCAAACAGGAGGCACGATGAGCGAGACCGAATATGTCGTCCTTCTCGATGACTTCGGCAACGAGATCGGCACCGCGCCCAAGGCGAGCGTGCACGACACCGACACCGCATTGCACCTGGCTTTCTCGTGCCACGTCGTCAACGCCGCCGGTGAGGTGCTCGTCACCCGCCGGGCGCTGCACAAGAAGACGTGGCCGGGCGTGTGGACGAACTCCTTCTGCGGGCACCCGGGACCGGCCGAGCCGGTGGTGTCGGCGGTGCACCGTCGCGCCGAGTTCGAGGTCGGACTTCCGCTGCGCGAGCTCGAGCTGGCGCTGCCGCTCTTCCGCTATCGCGCCGTCGACGCCAGCGGCATCGTCGAGCACGAGATCTGCCCCGTCTACATCGCGCGCACCGACGCCGAGCCCCAGCCGAACCCCGACGAGGTCGCCGAGTACCGCTGGGTCGACCCCCTCGAGCTCGCCGCGTCGCTCGAGGCGACTCCCTGGGCATTCAGCCCCTGGCTCGTCCTCCAGGCCCAGCAGCTTCACCTCTTCGACTCCTCTCCTGCCGTGCGGCGCGCCTCATGATCGCGCTGTCGACGACTCCCGTCGCCCGTGAGGGCATCGACGCCGCGATCGAAGCGGCACTGGCCCGCCTCGACAGCCGCGTGGCCGATCTCGGAGACGGAGCCCGGGCGCTGGCATCCGCGATCCGTCGCGCCGCCGAGGGCGGAAAACGCTTCCGCCCCCTGCTCGTCGTCGCCGCCTTCGACACGCTCGACGGCCCCGATATCGCGCGCCCCGCCCTGTTCGAGGTCGCCGCGGCCTTCGAGCTGCTGCACACGGCGTTCGTCGTGCACGACGACGTCATCGACCACGACACCGAGCGCCGCGGCGTCCCCAACGTCGGCGGCGAATTCCGCCAGCGCGGACTGCGGCGAGGCGCGAATGCCGTGGGCGCGGCCCTGCTCGGAGACGCCGCCGCGATCCTCGCCGGCGACCTGCTGCTGCACGAAGCCGGACGCCTGGTCGCCCTCGCCGAGATCCCCGCGCCGATCCGCGCCGAACTGTTGCGCCTGATTGACGACGCCGTGCTCATCTCGGCGGCCGGCGAACTGTCCGACGTCGAGAACGCCGTGTCGGGCGGTGAGGTCGACGCCGAGTCCATCCTGCGCACCACCCACGACAAGACCGCCGTGTACTCCTTCTCGGCCCCCCTCGAGGCGGGCGCCGTCATGGCGGGCGCCGACGCGCCGCTCCGACACGCGCTGTCGCGCTTCGGCCAGCGTCTGGGCTTGGGCTACCAGCTCGTCGACGACCTCATCGGTGCGTTCGGCACCTCCGCCGACGCGGGCAAGGACGAGGGCGGCGACCTCCGCGAGGCGAAGAAGACCCACCTCATCTCCCTGGCCCGCGAGAGCGAGAACTGGCCCGTCGTCAGCGAGGCCCTGGCGCACGCCCACACCGGCCCGGTGGCCGTGCGCGCCGCGCAGGTGGCGCTCTCGGCATCCGGTGCCCGCGCGCGACTCGAGGATCTCGTGCGCGAGACGCTCGACGAGGCCCGAGGCATCGCCGCCGCCTCCACGCTGCCGCCCGCGTGCCAGTCCATGCTGCTGAACCTCGTCGACGCCGTGCAGGGACGCATGCCGTGAGCTCCGTCCCCACGGGTCTGGCGCTGTACTCCCAGACCGCCGACGACGCGGCCGCCGCCGTGATCAACCGGTACTCGACGTCGTTCGGCATCGCCGCCCGGCTGCTGGGCGCCCGACCCCGCCCGCACGTGCGCAACATCTACGCCCTCGTGCGCGTCGCCGACGAGATCGTCGACGGTCCCGCCCACGACGCCGGCCTCACGCCCGAGCGGGAGCGCGCCGTGCTCGATGGTCTCGAGAGCGAGGTGATGGATGCCATCGCCACCGGCTTCAGCGCCAACCTCGTCGTGCACGCGTTCGCCCGGACCGCGCGGGAATGCGGCATCGGAGCCGATCTCATCGCCCCGTTCTTCGCATCCATGCGCACCGACCTCGACACCGCCGCCCACGACGACCTCTCGCACGACGCGTACGTCTACGGCTCCGCCGAGGTCGTCGGACTGATGTGCCTGCAGGTGTTCCTCAACGCCGGCATGTCGGCGCCCGCCCGGCCCGCGGCCGACCTCGTCGACGGCGCGCGACGCCTCGGCGCCGCCTTCCAAGACGTCAACTTCCTGCGCGACCTCGCCGACGACGCCGACCGACTCGGGCGCGACTACCTCGACGGCGCGGCCGACGACGAGCGCCGCATCGCCGTGCTCGATCGCATCGACGCCGACCTGGCGGCGGCCGCCGCCGTCATCCCCACCCTCCCGCCCGACTGCCGCGCGGCGGTGACCACGGCGCACGATCTGTTCGCCGAGCTGTCGCGTCGACTGCGCGCGTCTCCCGCCGGCGCCCCCCGCGTCCGCGTCCCCGACGGTGTCAAAGCCACCCTCGCCGCCCGCGCCCTCCTCGGGCGTCCCCCGAAAGGTTCACGCTCATGAGCGCCCAGCGCATCGTCGTCGTCGGAGGCGGGATCGCCGGACTCGGCACCGCCGCCCTGTTGGCCGACCGGGGTCACCACGTCCAGCTCTTCGAAGCCCGAGACGCCCTCGGCGGCCGAGCGGGGTCGTGGGAGAGCGACGGCTTCCGCTTCGACACGGGCCCCAGCTGGTACCTCATGCCCGAGGTGTTCGACCACTTCTTCCGCCTGCTCGGCACGAGCGCGGCGGAGCAGCTCGATCTCGTGCGCCTCGACCCGGCGTACCGCGTCTACGGCCCTCCCGGAAAGGGCGAGCCCATCGACATCGTCTCGGGACGCGAAGCGGTGCGCGCCCTGTTCGAAGAGCACGAGCCGGGCTCCGGCGACAACATCGACGCCTACCTGGACTCCGCCAAGGACGCCTACGAGCTGTCGACCTCGAAGTTCCTGTACGACCCGTATTCGTCGACGAAGGGCCTGCGCGACCCCGCGCTGGTCAAGCGTCTGCCCACACTCATCCCGCTGCTCACCCGCACGCTGTGGAAGCGCGTGACGACGGACTTCAAGAACACGCGACTGCAGCAGATCCTCGCCTACCCGGCGGTGTTCCTCGGCGGTTCCCCGTTCGAGGTGCCGAGCCTGTACCACCTCATGAGCCACCTCGACCTCGGCGACGGCGTGCTCTACCCCCGGGGCGGCATGACCGAGATCATCAAGGCCATCGAGCGGCTCGCGCGCGAGCGCGGCGTGCAGATCGAGACCTCGTCGCCGGTGGATGCCATCATCACCGAGTCGGGTGTCGCGCGCGGCGTGCGTCTGGCCGACGGACGCGTCATCTCGGCGGATGCCGTGGTGTCGGGCGCCGACCTCCACCACACCGAGAACGACCTGCTCGAAGAGAAGGACCGTCAGTACCCCGAGAAGTGGTGGAAGGACAAGGTGCCCAGCCCCGGCGCCCTGCTGCTGCTGCTCGGGGTGAAGGGCGAGCTTCCGCAGCTCACCCACCACACCCTGCTGTTCACCGACGACTGGCACACCAACTTCGACGCGATCTTCGGCGAGAACAAGAAGATCCCCGATCCCGCCTCGATCTACATCTGCCGCCCCAGCGCCTCTGACGACTCCGTGGCACCCGAGGGACACGAGAACCTCTTCGTGCTCGTCCCCGTGCCCGCCGACCCCGTGAGCGGACGCGGAGGCGTCTCGGGAGCCGGCGACGAGCGGATCGAGAAGGCCGCGGACCGTGTCATCGCGCAGATCGCCGAGTGGACCGGCATCCCGGATCTCGCCGAGCGCGTGGTCGTCCGCCGCACGATCGCCCCCGAGGACTTCGTGAACGACCTGCACGCGTGGCACGGCAACTCGCTCGGACTCGCGCACACGCTGAACCAGAGCGCGATCTTCCGACCGAAGAACCGTTCCCGCAAGGTGCGCAACCTGTACTACGCGGGCACCTCGGTGCTTCCGGGGATCGGCCTGCCGATGTGCCTGATCTCGGCGGAGCTCGTGGTCAAACGCCTGACGGGCGACACCTCCGCCGGTCCCCTCGCAGAGCCCGTGCACGCGGCGGTCTGAGGTGCCGGGGATCTACCTGGGCGCGATCCTCTTCTCTTTTGCCGGCATGATCGCGATCGATCTGAAGTTCGGTCTGGCCCTGCGCGTCGCCCCGGCGCGCACCAGTGCCGCGGTATTGCTGTCGACGGCGTTCTTCCTCGTCTGGGACGTCGTCGGCATCGTCACCGGAGTGTTCGTCAAGGGCGAGAGCCCGCTGTTCATCGGGGTCACGCTCGCCCCTCACCTGCCCCTCGAGGAAGTCTTCTTCCTGCTGTTCCTCAGCTACCTGTCGATCGTGATGTTCGCGGTGTTCGAGCGGCGGGCGGCGCGGCGACGGGGGCTCGGCGTCTCGGCGCGGCACCCCGCGGGGGCGCCCGGGGAGCGGCCGTGACGTACCCGCTGATCGTGTTGCCGTTCGTGATCGTCACGGTCCTCGTGACGCTGGCCACGCTCCGGCGTCCGCGTTTCGCCGAGCGCATGGTCTCGTCGGGGCTCACCGCCCTCGTACTCGTGGGTCTCACCCTCGTGTTCGACAACCTCATGATCGCCGTCGACCTGTTCTCGTACCCCGAGGAGCACCTGAGCGGGCTGCGTCTCGGGCTCGCCCCGATCGAGGACTTCGCGTACCCGCTGTGCGCCGCGTTCCTCGTGCCCGCGGTGTACACCCTGCTTTCGTCGCGGTCTCCGTCGCCGCAGCCCTCACCCTCGCGTTCGTCGCGGAAGGACCCCGCATGACCACCCCCGCCGCCCTCACCCCCGCGCGCGTGCTGCGCGAGCTGTTCGTGTCCTCGCGGCCGGTGAGCTGGATCAACACCGCCTTCCCGTTCGCCGCGGCGTACCTGCTCACGACCCGGCAGATCGACGCCCCGCTCATCGTCGGCGCGATCTTCTTCCTGGTGCCGTACAACCTCGCGATGTACGGGGTGAACGACGTCTTCGACTACGAGTCCGACCTTCGCAACCCCCGCAAGGGCGGCACCCACGGCGCCGTGCTCGACAAGCGCATGCACCGCATCACCCTGTGGGCCTCGGCGCTGTCGTGTGTGCCGTTCGTGGTGTACCTCGTCGCCATCGGATCGCCGCTGTCGTGGCTCGTGCTGGCCATCAGCCTGTTCTTCGTCGTGTTCTACTCCGCCCCTCCCCTGCGGCTGAAGGAGCGCCCGTTCGCCGACTCGATGACGAGCAGCATCCACTTCTTCTCGCCCGCCGTGTACGGTCTCGTGCTCGCCGGGGCGACGTGGACCTGGCAGCTCGTCGCCGTGCTCGTTGCCTTCGCGCTGTGGGGCATCGCGTCGCACGCCTTCGGCGCCGTGCAGGACGTCGAAGCCGACCGCGCCGCCGACATCTCGTCGATCGCCACGGCGCGCGGCGCCCGCTGGACCGTGCGCTTCGCCCTCGTCGCCTACGCCCTGGCCGGAGTCGCCATGCTGCTCACGGCGTGGCCGGGGCCGCTGGCCGCCGTGCTCGTCATCCCGTACCTCGTCGTCTGCTGGCCGTACCGCAACGTCACCGATGCCGAGAGCGACCGCGCCACCGCCGGATGGAACCGCTTCCTCTGGCTCAACCAGATCGCCGGCTTCGGCACGACGATGCTGCTGATCTGGTGGTGGTTCCTGAGCGCCTGACGCTCGCGGGCGCCGCGCTCGGCCGCGCGTCCGTCCGCGTGCGCGAACGGGTGCGGGGGTGGCGGCATCCCCATCGTTGAGTGTCCGAGACACGCCGTTGCGGGGCGGGGCAATGCGGCGTGTCGTGGACACTCGGCGGGGTGGGCGGGGCCGGGAGCGGGGCGTCGCGGTCGGCAGCGCGGCTGTCACCGCGCATGAACGGGCCCGGGATGCCGGCACCCCACCGTTGAGTGTCCGAGACACGCCGTTGCGGGCCGGGGTGATGCGGCGTGTCGTGGACACTCGACGGGGTGGGCAGCGCGTAAAGCGCGGCGCGGGGAGCGTGGCGTCGCGGCCGTCACCGCGCACGGGCGGGTGCGGGATGCCGGCACCCCACCGTCGAGTGTCCAAGACACGCCGTTGCGGGCCGGGGTGATGCGGCGTGTTATGGACACTCAACAGGGTGGTGAGCGCGAGGAGCGGGGCGCGGAGAGCGCGGCGCGGTGAGCGCGGCGTCGCTGCCGTCACCGCGCACGGGCGGGCCCCGGATGCCGACATCCCACCGTCGAGTGTCCAAGACACGCCGCTGCAAGCCGCGGTGATGCGGCGTTTTATGGACACTCAACAGGGTGGGGAGCGCGAGGAGCGGGGCACGGTGAGCGCGGCGCGGTGAGCGTGGCGTCGCGGCCGTCACCCGCGCAAGATCGGGCCCGGGATGCCAGCACCCCACCGTCGAGTGTCCAAGACACGCCGTCCCGGGCTGGGGCGACGCGGCGTGTCGTGGACACTCAACGGGGATGCGCGGCGGGAACGACGACGCCGGCGCCCCGCGTGAGCGGAGCGCCGGCGTCGGTGAGCGGAATCAGCCCGCGGGGGTGGCCTCGGGGGTCGGAGTCGCCGACGGGTCGAACGACACCGTGCCGCCCTGGCCCTCGCTCTCGAGGTCGAGCAGGCGCTGGACGGCCGCGGTGAGGCGGGCGTCCTGCGTCGCGAAGGCCGCGAGGTCTCCGCTCGTCAACGCCGACTGACGCGCTTCGAGGGCACTGCGTGCCTCGGCCAGCGCGGCCGCGTAGTCGCCGGCCGGGACCGTCGGGGTGGTGCCCCCGGTGTTCCCGGTGCCGTCGCCCTGGTCGGTCGGGGTGACCGTCTCGTCGCCGGTGTTGGCTCCGGAGTCACCGCCGAACAGGGTGTCGAGCGCTTCGCTCAGGGTGTTCTCGAACGCGATCTTGTTACCGAACGCCACGAGGACTCGACGCAGCTGCGGGAGCTTGGTGTCACCCGACGACTGCACGAACACCGGCTGCACGTAGAGCAGACCGCCGCCGACCGGGAGGGTCAGCAGGTTGCCGTTGAGCACCTGCGACTGTCCCTGTTTCAGGATGTTGATCTGCGACGACACGTTGGTGTCGGAGTCGAACGTGTTCTGCACCTGTCCGGGTCCGGGCACCGTGGTCGACGAATCGATCACCAGCATGCGCAATCGGCCGTAGTCGTCGCGCTTCGTTCCCTTCTGATCGCCCGCGTTCGAGTCGACGGCGAGGTAGCCCGTCAAGACGTTTCGAGCCTGACCGCCCTGCGAGGCCGGGATGAAGCTCGTGAACATCGAGTACGACGGGTCGTCCTGACTCGGCATCTTCATCGTCAGGTAGTACGGCGGCTGGAAGGCGGCCGGGTCCTGCGGGTCGTTCGGCGTCGTCCACCGGTTGTCCTGCTGGAAGAAGGAGCGCGCGTCGTCGACGTGGTAGACGCCGAGCATCGAGCGCTGCACCTTCATGAGGTCGGTGGGATACCGCACGTGGCTCATGAGATCGGCGGACATGTCGGTCCACGGCTTGATCGTCGTGGGGTAGATGTTCTGCCACGCCTTGAGCAGCGGGTCTTCGTCGTCCCAGGCGTAGAGGCTCACGGAACCGTCGTAGGCGTCGACCGTGGCCTTGACCGAGTTGCGGATGTAGTTGATGTCATCCAGCGCGTAGGTGGGGGCCGGGTTGTTCGAGTCCGCGATGGCCTGCGACAGCGACACGCCCGACGAGTACGGGTAGTTCGCGCTCGTGGTGTAGCCGTCGATGACCCACTTGATGCGTCCGTCGACGACCGTGGGGTACGGGTCGCTGTCGAGGGTCAGGTAGGGCGCGAGCTTCTGCACGCGCTCCTTCGGGTTGCGGTCGTACAGGATCTGCGACTCGGAGTTGACGTAGTCCGAGAACAGGATCTGCTCGGACTGGAACTTCAGCGCGTAGATGAGCCGGTTGAACACGTTGCCGACGCTCGGTCCGCCGTCGCCGGCGAAGGTCGTGCGGGTCTCGCTGCCCCCGTCGGCACCCAGCGGGTAGTCGAGCTCGATCTGCTCGCCGCCCTCTTCTCCACCCACGATCGAGTACGCCGGCGACTGCTCGCCGAAGTACACGCGCGGCTCGTACTTGAGGTCGGTGAGGAAACCGGTGCCGGGGATGGCCTGCTCGAGGAAGACCGGGTCGCCGTCGGCGGTGCGCTCGTTGCCCGCCGCCGCCACCATGCCGTAGCCGTGGGTGTAGACGAGGGTCGTGTTCTGCCACGACGCGGCATCGCCCAGCTGACCGATGTTCAGTTCGCGCAGCGACACGACGGTGTCTTGAGTCTGACCGTCGATCGTGTACCGGTCGACGTCGAGCGGGGTGTTGAACTGGTAGTACGCACGGTACTGCTCGAGCTGACGCACGGTGGGGCCGATGATCGCGGGGTCCATGATGCGCAGCTGCGCGGTGGACTCGGCGTCGTTGCGCAGCTGACCGGCCTGGGCCTGCGTCTCGGCCTGGAAGTCCTCTTTCTCGACACCGTCGATGCCGTACGCGGCCTTCGTCCCGTCGAGGTTGCGTTGGTAGTACTGGCTCTCGAGGGCGAGCTCGTTCGGGCGCACCTGGAAGGTGTTCACCGCCCACGGGATCGCGGCACCGACGACGATCGCCGAGACGACCAGCAGCGCGGTGGCGATGAGCGGGTAGCGCCAGCGGCCGATGAAAGCCGTGACGAAGAACGCCGCCGCGACGATGACCGCCGCGATCGCCAGGATCGTCTGTCCGGGGATGACGGCGTTGGCACCGACGTAACCCGGTCCGGTGATGCGCTCCGACGGCTCGACGAGCGTGCGGAAGCGGTCGAGCCAGAGGCTCGCACCCTGCAGCAACAGGTAGACACCGGCGAGGATCGCGAGCTGGATGCGCGCGGCCTTCGAGATGCGCAGTTCGCGCTGACCGACCCGCACCGAGCCGTAGAGGTACGACACCACGGCGGTGAGCAGCAGGCTGACGAGCACGACGGCCGAGGCGAAGCCCAGCGCGGCCGCGTAGAACGGCATCCCGAACAGGTAGAAGCCGGTGTCGAGGCCGAACTGGGGGTCGGTGACCGAGGTGGCGACCCCGTTGAACCACAGCCAGGTGGTCTCCCACTGGGCGGATGCCGCGAACCCGGCGAAGAAGCCGAAGAAGATCGGGATGCCCCACATCGCCAGGCGGCGCAGCGGCTCGACGACCTCCTGGTAGCGGTCGAGCTGCGAGCTCAGACGCGCGTAGACGGGGCGGAGTCGGTAAGCGAGCTGGATGACGCCCCACACAGGCACCGCCATCGCGAGGAAGCCCACGACGAACATCACGGTGCGCCCGATCCACTGGGTGGTCAGCACCTCCGTGAAGCCGAGCTGGGCGAACCACAGCCAATCGGAGTACAGGTTCGCGAAGACGAAGAAGGCGACGAGGAGAGCTGCGATCACCGCCAGGGTGATCGAGATGATCCGTCGTGAGCGGTTCGGGGGCGTGGCCTGGTTCGGCGCTGAGGTCGTGGTCACTCCCCCATCCTAGGCGCGCCCTTCTCGGGGTACGCCGTGAATGCTACGATCCCGAACCACACGTCGGGAGGGCGTCGAGATCGCCTCCGTCGCGGATCGTCTGGAGCACCGTGAGCGACTCCTGGAGCGTCGAGGTGGAGAACACCCGGATGCCGTCGGGCACGTGGCCGACGACCTCGTTGCAGTTCGCCGCGGGTGCGAGGAACCAGGTCGCCCCGGCATCCCGTGCTCCGTAGAGCTTCTGCCGGATGCCGCCGATGGGGCCCACGTTGCCGTCGGCGTCGATCGTGCCGGTGCCGGCGATGTGCTGTCCGCCCGTGAGGTCGCCCGGGGACATCTTGTCGATGATGCCGAGGGCGAACATCATGCCGGCGCTCGGGCCGCCCACGTCGTTCAGCTGGATCTTGACGTCGACGGGGAGGTCGAACGAGAGCATGAGGCCGACGCCCAGCAGGTACTGCTGCTGACCGTTGACGTCGGTCTGGCGCGGGGTGATCTCGACCGTCCCGGCTGCGCCGTCGCGCTCGTAGCCGATCGTCACCGGCGCACCGGCGGCCGCCTGCACCGCCGCGCGCACGGCGTCGACGTTCGGCGCCGTGACCCCGTCGACCGTGGTGAGGACGTCGTTCTGCTGCAGCAGGCCGGCCGCCGCACCCGAGTCGTCGACGGTTGCGACGGCGATCTGCTGCGGCACGTCGTAGCCCAGCGCCCGCAGCGCCGCGGCCGAGGACTCGACCTGCGAGTCGGTCATGAGGGCGGCGTTCTCGGTGTTGCGCTGCTCGGTCGTCTGCCCGGCGGGGAAGATGCGGTCGATCGGCACCACGGCGCGCGAGCGGTCGAACCAGGCCAGCGCGAGCTCGATCCACGACGGTGTGCGCTCGCGGTTGCCGCTGACCTGCACGGTGAGCAGGTCGAGCTGACCGGTGGAGGTGTCGTCATCCTCGTCGGGCACGCTGATCAGCGGCACCTCCTCGCCCTCGGCGTTGGTCGAGGTGCCGAGGGTGTCGAACACGGGGCCGGGCTGCTGGATGACGTACGCCGACGGCAGGAAGGTCATCACGAACAGCAGGATCACGGCGATCGCGAGCGACCACAGGCCCGCGACGGTGCTGCGCCGCCACCGCTGCGGCGATGCGGGCACGACGGAGGCGTTGTCGTCGAACAGGGTCACGGTCTCAATCCTTTGCCGGGTCGTTCGCGCGCGGCGTAAGCGGCGAGGAGCCGTGCCGGGGGAAGCGGGGAAGCGTGCGACTAGCGTAGGTCGTGATCCCGATGACCCGGCTGAAAGGCGGCTGAAGTGGCAGACGACGACCGAGGCGCCGACGACCGGAGCCCCGAAGAAGAGTTCCAGGAACTCATGCGTCGCCTCATGTCGGGCGACACCAGCGGCATCGATCCCGAGCAGCTGTCGCGCCTGTCGGGCATGCAGATCGATCCGGCCATGCTGCAGCAGGTGATGAACCAACTGCAGGGCGCTTTCGCCGGCACGCAGGAGGGCGTCGACTGGAGCCTCGCCGAACGCCAGGCCCTGCACATCGCCAACCAGGACGGCCTCGGCGTGTCGACGGGCCAGCGCACCGACATCGACCAGGCGTTCACGCTCGCCGGTCTCTGGCTCGGCGAGGCGACGACGATCTCGGACCTCCCGCGTCCCCCGCGCGTGGTCACCCGCGGCGCCTGGGTGAGCGCGACCCTGCCCCTCTGGCAGGAGCTCGCCGAACCCGTCGCGACCAGCATCGCCGACGCGCTGACCGAGGCCCTCGGCCAGCAGGCACCCGACGACATGCAAGAGATGATCGCGGGCGCCGGGCGGCTCATGCGCACGGTCGGCGGTTCGCTCTTCGCCACGCAGCTCGGACACGTCGTCGGTCGCCTGTCGACCGAGGTCGTCGGCGGCGGCGATGTGGGCATCCCCGTCATGCCCGAGGGCGACGCGGCGATCCTGCCGCAGAACTTCGCGGACTTCGGTCGCGATCTCGAGATCCCCGACGACCAGCTCGCGCTGTACCTCGCCACGCGCGAGCTCGCGCATGCCCGCCTCTTCCGGCACGCCCGGTGGCTGCGGCTGCACGTGATCGCGCAGGTGCGCGACTTCGCCCACGGCATCCGCGTCGACACCGACGCCCTCGAAGACCTCGCCTCGCGCTTCGATCCCTCGCAGCCCGAAGAGCTGCGCGGCGCACTCGAGAGCGGCGCGCTGCTGCCGGCGCGTTCCGAGGAGCAGACCGCGACGTTGACGCGTCTCGAGAACCTCCTGGCGACGATCGAGGGCTGGGTCGACGTCGTCACCGAAGACGCCACCTCGCGCCTCCCGTCGGCCGCGCGCATCGCCGAGGCCGTGCGTCGACGCCGGGCCGTGGGCGGGCCCGCCGAGCAGGCGCTCGGTTCGCTCGTCGGGCTCGAGCTGCGTCCGCGTCGCATGCGCGAGGCCGCCGCGATGTGGCGCTCCGTCACCGACGCCGTGGGTGTCGCCGGACGCGACGCGCTGTGGGACTACCCCGACCTCATGCCGTCGGCCGACGATATCGACGACCCCGCCGCCCTCATCGCCCGTCTGAGCGCCGCGTCACGGGGCGAAGCGGCTCCCTCGGATGCCATGGACGACGCTCTCGCCCAGCTCATCGCCGAAGAGACCAGTGGCGACGGTCGCGACGGCGCGCCGGATGCCGATTCCTCGGCGGACGAGGCCCTCCCCGGCGACGTGCTCCCGGGCGATGTGCTCCCCGGCGACGACCGGCGCGACGACGACGGCACTCCGGGCGACCAGCGCCCTGTCTGATCGGTCCGCCCGGGTCGGCCGTCGCGCCGACCCGGGCATCGGTTCCCCGTCCCGTCCTCCCCACGCGCGATCCGACGAGGATGGCTGGGGATAACGGCATCCGGGGTCAACCCCTGCGTCATGCTCGGGCGATGATCAGACTCGACCCCTCCGCTCCCCCGCTCTGGCGCCCCGACGGCAGCGTGCAGTTCGGCGCTCCGGCGATCGCGCGCATCCCCCGCGCCGACGCCTGGGTCGACGCCTGCGTCGCCGCTCTCGAAGAGGGCACGACGGCCCCGGCCCTGCGCGCCCTGACACGTGTGCACGGCGGAACCGATCACGATGCCGACGCCCTGATCGCGCAGGTCTCACCGGCGTTGCGCCGCGCTCGGCGTCATGCGCCGTTCGTGCTCCAGGCCGGCGACGACCTGTCCGCACGGGCGGTGCAGGCGGTGCTCGCGGCGCTCCCGCCCCGCACGCGCCTCATCGCCTGGGCGGGGCGTGTGACCGAGCCCGTCCCGCGGGGGACGCGGGTCGTCGTGCTCGCGTCGCACCGTGTCGATCCCCGCCGCGCGGCGATGTACGTGCGCGACGACGTCGTGCATCTGCCGCTCGCGCTCGACGGTGCGAGCGCCACCGTCGGCCCCGTCGTCGCCCCCGGGCGCACCGCGTGCCTCGCATGCCTCGACGCCGTGACCCGCCATCACGACGAGCAGTGGCCGACGCTCGCCGCGCAGTTGCTCGCGCGGCCCAGACCCGACGTCGACGCCGCCTTGGCGGCCGAGGCGGGACGCGCGGCGCGCTCGCTGCTCAGCTCGCCGATCGCCGAGACGACGCGGTCGGTGCGGCTGCGCGTCGATTCGTTCCGGCGGGTCTGGCAGCTGCATCGACCGAGTGCAGACTGCCACTGCCGATCTCTCGAAGGAACCTCGACGGCGAGCGTTCCATCCGCCCGCGTCCCCGTGCCCAGCTGACCGAGAGCGTGCGCGCGGCACGGGTGACCCCGACGTAGGCGAGTCGACGTTCCTCGTCGACGGCCTCGAACGTCTTCGCGTACGAGATCGGCAGCAGGCCCTCGCTCACCCCCACGAGGTAGACGTGATCCCATTCCAGACCCTTGGCCGCGTGCAGCGTCGCCAGCGTCACCGTGCGCGTCGTCGGCTCATGCTGGTCACGCGCGCGCGCCTGCAGGTCGTCGGTGAACGCACGGAGGTCCATGTCGTCCGGGGCCTCTTCGGCCAGGCGCAGCAGCGCCGCCCGTGCCTCCCACGCTTCGCGGAGGGCGCCCCCGGCCTCGGGGGGATCGTCGGTGAGCCCCATTCCGCGCAGAACGTCACGGACCGTGGCGTGGAAACCCGTCTCCAGCGGCGCCACCGACGCCGCGCGCAGGGCCATGAGCGCCTGCCGCACCTCGGGGAGGTCGAAGAACTTGCGCCCGCCCAGGACGGATGCCGCCACCCCCACCGCCGACAGCGCCGACAGCAGCGCCGCCGACTGCGCGTGCGAGCGGTACAGCACGGCGATGTCGTGCGGATCGACGCCGCGCTTCATCGAATCGGCGATGGATCGGGCCACGGCCGTGGACTCGGCTTCGTCATCGTCGAACCCGCGGACGGTGGGGACGACCGCCTCGTCGTCGCGGGCGGCGACCAGTTCGAGGGCGCCCGCGCGGCCGCGCATGAGGTCGTTCGCGACGGCCAGCACCGGCGCACTGGAGCGATAGTTGCGTTCCAGGCGCACCACGCGCGCGTCGTCGTGGGTCCGCTCGAAGTCGAGCAGGTAGCGGGCATCGGCCCCGGTGAACGAATACACCGTCTGACTGGCGTCACCCACGACGCACAGGTCGCGGCGGTCGCCCAGCCACAGCTCGAGCAGGCGGTTCTGCAGGGGCGAGACGTCCTGATACTCGTCGACGGTGAAGTGCCGGTACTGCTCGCGGACGGCGGCGGCCACCCGCGGCTCCGCCTCGATCATGCCCGCGCAGGTGAGCAGCACGTCTTCGAAGTCCATCTGACGCCGCTCGTCCTTGAGCTTCTCGTACGCCCGCTGCAACGCGACCACCTGGTCGACCCCGAGTCGACCGACGCCCTCGGGTCGCTCCGCGGCGTACTGCTCGACCGAGCGCAGGGTCACTTTGCGCCACTCGATCGAGGCGGCCACATCACGCAGGGTCGCGGTGTCGGGCGCCAGCCCCACCCCGTCGGCGGCGTGCGCGAGCATGCGCACCTTGTTGTCGATGATCGAGGGTGCCTGGTCACCCGCGAGGGTGGGCCAGAAGAAGTTCACCTGAGCCAACGCCGCGGCGTGGAACGTCCGCGCCGAGACGCCCGTCACCCCGAGCGCCCGCAGCCGCCCCCGCATCTCGCCCGCCGCCTTCGAGGTGAAGGTGACCGCCATGACCCGCTGAGGCGAGTAGGCGCCCGTGTCGACGCCGTGCGCGATACGCCGGGTGATGACGCGGGTCTTGCCTGTCCCCGCGCCCGCGAGGACGCACACCGGTCCGCGCAGCGCGCGCGCCGCCTCCAGCTGGTGCTCGTCGAGTCCGTCGAGGGGGCCGGTCACGCGTCGCCCCGAACCCAGCCATCGATCAGACGCCGGGCGATGGAGGCGGGTCCGGGCAGCTGCACCGATCCCTCGCCGCGCAGGGCGACGGCGATCTCGCCGCGGTCGAACCAGCGCACCTCGACGATCTCGTCGCCGTCGGGTCGGGCCTCGTCGACGTCGACGGCCCGGGCCCGGAAGCCCAGCATGAGCGACCGCGGATACGGCCAGGCCTGGGAGCCGCGATACGCGATGTCGCGCAGGCGCACACCCGATTCCTCGGTGACCTCGCGCTCCACCGTCTCTTCGAGCGACTCCCCCGCCTCGCCGAAGCCCGCGAAGCACGAATACCGGTCCCCACCCCAGGCCGCGTTCGCGCCGAGCAGCACGCGGTCGTCGTTCTCGCCGCCGGTGACCAGCACGATCACCGCCGGGTCGGTGCGGGGGAAGTGCTGGCGGCCGCACGAGGGGCAGTGGCGCGACCATCCGGCCTGTCCGAGCAGGGTGCGGGCGCCGCAGGCCGGGCAGAACGGCGCATCGCGCAGCCAGCCGGCCAGAGCCACGGCCGTCGTGAGCACCTCGGCCTCGGCGGCGGGCAGATCGCCTCCCCCGGTGCGCAGCGCCATCCACGCGGCGTCCGGGACGCCGTCGAGCTCGGCGTCGTCGGCGAGCACGGCCAGGAGCACCCCCGCACCGTCGGCCGTCCTGCCCAGGAACGCCCACTCGAGCGCGTCGTCGACTTCGGGCACGCTCACCAGTCGCAGGTGAGCGTCGGAGACGGGCGCCGCATCACGTCGGACGGCCAGCACGCGCGTATCGGCCGCCTCACGGAGGGAGTCGAGCAGATCGACGCGATCCCGCTCGATCGCCGATCGGTCGAAGGCCGAGTCGATCGGGTGGTCGTGCGACGTGTGATCGTGCGGCGGAGGCACGGGAAGCGGCATCGAACACCTCTCTCAAGGGCGTGGCGCGGGCGGGTGGGCGAGGGCCCGACCTACCCTGGGGGCATGGCACGCTCGCCCCTCATTTTAGCCGCGTCGGCGACGGCGGCACTGCCGCGCACCGCCATCACCCGCGTCAGCATCCTGACCGAGAACGCCGGCGGGAGGTTCGACACCGCCCTGGCGAGTACCGACGACGGACGGGAGCTCGTCGTGCGTATGCCGGCCGGCGACGACGACGGCGCCGACCTCGCCGCCGAGGCGCGCGCGCTTCACGCGCTCACCCCTGGTGTGCGTGCCCTGCTGCCCTTCGCGGTCCCCGAGGTCGCCGGCGAGAGCGGATCCGGCGCCCAGCGCGTGCTCGTGGTCGGGCACATCGACGGCTATCGCATCGACCCCGCGCACCTGCCCAAGGGCCCGGGGTACGCACCGGCGATCGGTGCCGCCCTGGCCGCCGTGCACGCCCTACCCGTGTCGATCGTGCGCACCGACGGCCTGCCCGTGCGCTCCGCCGATCAGACGCGCGACGACGTCCGGCGCCTCCTCGACCGCGCCGATGCCACCGGCCGGGTCAGCGACGGCCTCATGCTGCGCTGGCGCCGCGCTCTCGAGGTCGACGACCTCTGGCGGTTCGAAGCGGCGGTCGTGCTCGGCGGCGCGACGAGCTCGTCGATCCTGCTCACCGACGACGACGACGGCGTGCCGCATGTCGTCGGCCTGCTGGACTGGGCGGGATTGAGCGTGGGCGACCCCGCGGTCGACCTGCGCTGGCTCGCCTCGGCCCCGCTGGCCACCGATGACGTCTACGCCGGTTACGCCTCCGGTGCGGAGCGGTCCCCCGACCCCCTGCTGCGCGAACGCGCGCGCCTGTACGCCGAACTGGAGTTCGCGCGCTGGCTCGTGCACGGCCACGACGCGGGGGAAACCGACGTCGTCGCTGACGCCGTCGCCCTTCTCGACGCCCTCGCCGAGGGTGTGCGCGGAGACCACATCATCCCCGACTCGCGCAGCGACATCGACGACGCCCTCGCCCTGGTCGAGAGCGTGCCCCCCATTTCGGCGCCCGGGTCGGTCGACACCTCGATGCAGACCGACGCCTACGACCCCGAGGCGCTCTCGCTCTACCTCTCGGCCGAACGCGATCGGGCCGCGGCGGCCGAGGCCCTCGCCGACGCACTCGCCGCCGACCAGGATCCGGATGCCGAGACGGGGGCCCTCGCGTTCACCCCGCCCGCCCCGAGCTCGACGGACGAGTTCTCCTCACCCGAGCCCGGCGCGACCGAGCCGATCGATCTCGACGGGTGGACCGAGACGCCCGGCACCGCGCCCGGACAGGCGCACGCGGGAGCCGACGAGCAGGCGAACGTCTCACCCGCCGCCGCACACGGCGACGGCGCGCTCCCCGGCTGGGCTCGGCACGACGAGCCGGCGCTGCGGAACGGTCACGTAGACACCGACCACGACGACACCGACCACGATGATGAGGAAGACGCTGCGCGCGCCAGCCGTGCGGCCCTCCGCCGCTGGGGGGTTTCGGGCGACGGGGCCTGACGCGCTCGCGCCCGTTTCGCACGGCCTCAGCCGTCGCGCCGGCCCGCGCCTGCTCGGTGTAGGCGACCCGCTCGCAATGCGCTCACCGTGATTGACCGGCCGGAGTCGAGCTCGCTGTGAGCGAGCCGCTCGCGCACTCGACACGTCCGCGCCGTAATCGATGAACGCGACCGGCCCGCGCCGCACTGTACGCGCGCCCCTCCCGCGCCGCCGCCTCAGCCGCGCAGCACGAGCTCGTCGCCGACGTAGAACAGCGCGACGTCGATGCGGTCGAGGTCGATGCCGTGCTTGGCGTGATACGCCTCACGGTAGAGCTCGAGCTGCAACATGCGCGCGGTGCGCTCGGCCTCGGTGCGCGGCGGACGACCGGTCTTCCAGTCGACGATCTCGTAGCGGTCCCCGCGCCGGTAGACGGCGTCGAGTTTGCAGATGACGACGTGTTCCCGGCCGTCGAGCCGCGTCGTGACGAAGTCGATCTCGGTCTCGACCTCGAGCGGCATCAGCGGCGCCCATTCCGACCGCTCGAAGCACGCGCGCAGGCGCTCGAGTTCGGCCGCGTCGGCGGCCGATGCGCCCGCCTCGTCGTCGTCCCACAGCGCGTCGTCGTCGAGGCCGATCCCCGCGCCCACCAACCCCGACCGCTGTTCGACCCAGGCGTGGAACAGGGTGCCCAGGCGCGTCTGACGGTAGGGGCGCTCGGGGAGGGGCCGGCGGAGCGCCTCGACCGCCTCGCCGTAGTCGGCGACGAAATCCTTGAATCGAGAAGCGGGGATGCGCGTGGGCGCGGGCGTGTGGGCCGGACGCAACCGGTCGGCACGCTCGGCGAGAAGCAACGCGAGGTCGGGATCGGCATCCACCGGTCCCGACGCACGCGCGGCGGTCACCGCGGCCGCGGCAGCCGAGACGGCGGTGCGACGAGACCCGAGCGGGTCGAGCGGCCAGTGCAGCAGACGGCGCTCCCCGTCATACGGATCGTCGCCCGGATCACCGATCTCGAGGTCGATGCCGAGCGCATCGGTCGCCTCGTCGAGGAACACGCTCGGGCGGCGCGGGCGCTTCGTCCCCGACCAGCTCGATCCCGAAAGCATCAGATGGTCGCGGGCACGGGTGAAGGCCACGTAGGCGAGTCGGCGATCCTCGTCGAGTTGCCGCGCCCGGTTGTCGGCGACGAAGGCGTCGATGGCGGCCTTGAGGTCTTGCTGGGTCTCGGCACCCCGCCACCCGAACACCGGAAGCCAGGCGGAATCACCGCGGAACTCCGCGGGAAGGATGCCGAACCCCAGCCATCCCTTCGTGTCGCGTGCCAGCGACGGAAGCTCGTCGGTCACCAGGCGCACCACCGAGACGGCATCCCACTCGAGCCCTTTCGAGCCGTGGATCGTGAGCAGTTGCACCACGTCGTCTTCGGGCGGCTCGGTGCGCGGGGCGAACTCATCGGCCTGCTCGGCGTGATCGAGCCACGCGAGCAGGCTCGACACCGACCCCGACTCGTCGGCGGCGAGGAAGCCGCGGATCTCGTCGACGAACGCGCGCAACTGCGCCGAGGCGATGCGGGCGGGGCCGCGCGATTCGTTCGCGGCGAGCTCGATGTCGAGACGCAACTCGACCTCGATCAGTCGCAGGAGCTCCGGGATCGGTGCGCCGACGCTGCGCCGGAGCGCCGCGAACACGGCGCCGGCGTCGCGCAGCCGCGCGCGCCCCTCGGGGGTGATCTCGGCCAGCCAGCCGTGGCCGTCGGTCTGACGCGTGAGGAAGTCGAGCGCGTCGACGAGCGAGGCCCGGTCGGCCCCCGGCGTGGAGCGCAGTCGGTCGACGACCTCGGGGGCGAGGGGCTGCAGGCCGACGTCATGCGTGGCGAGGCGTCGTGCCAACTGCGCCAGGGCGCGAAGATCGGCCAGGCCCACGGCCCACCGCGGGCCCGACAGCAATCGGATCAGCGCCGATCCGGCCTCGGGGTCGCTGATGACCCGCAGGGCCGAGACGACGTCGACGACCTCGGGGGTGGTGAGGAGCCCCCCGAGACCCAGGATGCGATGAGGGATTCCGCGGCGACCGAGCGCGTCGCCGAAGCGCACCATGTGCTTCTTGCTGCGGAAGAGGATCGCGCCCGTCGTGGGGCGTCCCTCGGCCGCGCGGGCGGCGCGGGCCCCGACGAACCACGACGCGACGCGATCGGCTTCGGCGTCGAGGTCGTTCTCGAAGACCACATCGACGACGCCGGCCGGCGCGCCGGGGCGCGGGGCGAGTTCGCCCACCTCGACCGCCGCGCGCGCGGCGAGGGGGGCGAGGACCGCGTTGGCCGCCCGCAGCACCGCCGCGCTGTTGCGCCAACTCGTCAGCAGCGCGAAGTGCCGGCATCCCCCCTCCGGGGCGAAAGCGGCGGGGAATCCGCCGAGGTTGCCCGCACTGGCGCCCCGCCACCCGTAGATGGCCTGGTGGGGATCGCCGACGGCCATGACCCCGGTCCCGCCGAAGAGCGTCGCGAGCAGGTCGGTCTGCACGACCGAGGTGTCCTGGTACTCGTCGAGGAGCACGACCCGATACCGCGCGCGGAGTTCGGCGACCACCGCCGGGTGCTCCCGGGCGATGCGCAGCGCACCCGCCACCTGGTCGGCGAAATCCATCACCCCGACGCGGGCCTTCTCGCGGTCGTAGTCCGCCGCGAGGGCGGCGAGCAGTGAGAGCGCCGACACTTTCGCCGCGGCGTCGCCCACCTCTTTGTAGACGCTCACGCGGGCCGACGTCGAGGGGCGCTCGACGATGCGCGCGAACTCGTCGGGGAACGCGGCGAGACGCTCGAGGTCGACCAGGTTGTCGACGCCGTCGCGCGCGATGCGCAGGGCGGCGTCGATCAACGTGCGCGGGGATTCCTGTCGCTCCTCGAGTCTCGGGTCGTCGGAGGCGAACACCACGCGCCGCATGAGCAACCAGGCCGCCGACTCCGACAGCACCGCCGATTCGGCGTCGCGGCCGATGCGCACGCCGTGCTCGCGCACGATCCCGTCGGCGAAGCTGTTGTAGGTCGAGACGGTCGGCCGGTGCAGCAGCTGGTCGCCGTCGTGGGCGTCGTCGGCGTGCGCACCGACCTCGGCGGCCAGCGCGTCGAGCGCCTCGCGACGAGCGGCATCGCCGCGGGCACCGTCGAGGGGAGCCAGGTCGGCGAACACCGACAGCCGACCGGCCTCGTGCAGGGCCGGGAGGAAGGGCAGCAGCCCGCGCGCCTCGAACTCGGCCAGTCGCTGCAACCGCCGCTGGATGCGCTCGGCGAGCTCGCCCGCGGCCTTGCGGGTGAAGGTGAGTCCGAGGACCTCGTCGCGGCGGACGAGGCCGTTCGCGACGAGCCACACCACGCGTCCGGCCATCGTCTCGGTCTTGCCGCTGCCGGCGCCCGCGACCACCAGCGCCGGGGCGAGCGGGGCTTCGATCACCGACGTCTGTTCCGACGTCGGCGGGAACTGCCCGAGGGCCGCGGCGATGACCGCCGCCGAGACGGTGGCGCTCACGAGGCGCTCACCGCCGACACCGTGTGGATGCGGCACAGCCCGTACGAGAACTCGTCTCGACAGTGCACCTCGTAGGGTGCGGCGAAGCTCGTGCCCCGCATCACGCCGACGGCGCGCTGCACGCGGCTGACGAAGTCGGCGCGCTGCGCGTCGTCGAACGGCTTCTGCAACGGCTCGGCGTACTCTTTCGTCGCCGCCGTCGGGCGCAGCACGAGCAGCTTCGCTCCTCCCGGGGCGAGGCCGGCGACCGGCTCGATGGCACCCGACGAGAACGCCAGCTGGTAGGCGGCGAGCTGGGGGTTGTCGGCGACCTTCGCGTCGGTCTGCGGTTCGTTCTTGCCCGTTTTGAGGTCGACGATCACCACCTCGCCGCTCGGCGTCAGCTCGACACGGTCGATGTCGCCGCTGAGCACGGCGCGGTGCTCCGCCGCGTCGTCGAGGGGGATGGGCACCTCGAAGTGCCGCTCGGCGCCGATCAGCCGCCCGCCCGCGTCGTCGAACCGGCGGAGGTAGGTCGCGAGCCGTCGCACGAGTTCCCGGGCGCGCGTGCGTTCCGCCCGTTCGCGCCACACGGCGTCGAAGACCAACTCGCCCCAGCGCTCGTCGACCACGGCCCACAGGTCGCTCTCGGAGATGGATGCCGCGGTCTCGAGCGCCGCGTGGATGATCGTGCCGATGCCCGCCGTCGTGCCGCCTCGGTCACCGCCCAAATCGGCGATGACCCAGTCGAGCTCGCATTCTTCGAGGGCGTGGAGTCGCGACGGCGAGACCCGCACGTCTTCGCGGGTGAGGTCGCGCAGCGGCGCGGTCGAGGTCGGTGCGGTGACGCCGTACCACTCGTCGGGGGCCGCGCCGGCCACCCCCGCTGCCGCGAGGAGGGCGAGCTGGCCGGCGGCGTGCGCGCGGTCGGCCGGCGGGACCCGGGGAACGGTGAGCGCACGCCGATGACGAGCGACGAGTCCGCGCAGCGACAGGGGGTGCTCCGGGATCGCCGCGGCGGGCTCGGGAGTGGGGAGCATCTCGAACAGCACGCTCGGACCGGTGTCGTCGTCGTCGACCGCGGTGACCACGAGCCGCGCGTTCGCTCGACTGATCGCGCGCACGAACAGTCGCAGCTCGTCGTGCATCGCGGCGCGGCGGCGGTCGAGCATGCCCGAGACGGGGAGGTCGGGCTGCTGGACCGCGTCGGCGAGACGCCACGTCTCGAGCAGACCGCCGCGCAGCCGGGTGTTGGGCCAGACACCGTCTTGCACGCCGGCCACGATCACGGTGTCGAACGCGGTGCCGGCCGCGGCGGCGGGGGTGAGCACGCGCACCGTCTCGGTCACGGCGGGCTGCTCGATGCGATCTTCGGCGACGTCGCTGTCGAGCACCGAACGCAGGAACACCGCGGCTTCTCCGTCGGGCTCGCGTTCGGTGAACCGCTTGGCCGCCTGGAAGAGGGCGACGATCGCGTCGAGATCGCGATCGGCCTGCTCGGCGAGCGGACCGTGCCCCCGCGAGGCCTCGCGCCACACCCGCGCCAGAGCGCTGCGCTCCCAGGCGGTCCAGAGCAGTTCGTGCGCCGTGGCCTTCGCCTGCGTCTGCGCCCGCAGGGCCGCCAGTGTCTCGCCCAGTCGAGCCGCACGTCGCCCCTCGCGGGTGTCAACGGTCTCGAGCTCGAGGGGGAAGCGCACGCCCGAGACCAGCAGCTCGCTCGCGGTGCGGGATCCTCCCGCCGACAGCTCGTCGTGGCGGAGCGCGGTGCGAAGACGCCGGAGTTCGATGGGATCGAGGCCGCCGAAGGTTCCCAGCAGCGCATCGGTCACGGCATCGGCCGCCCACCCGTCGGGGTCGCGCATGCCCAGCTCGACGAGCGCGACCAGGTCGCGTACCGGACGCTGCACCCCGAGCGCCAGACCGGGGCCGCTCGAGCGCGCCGGCACCTCGCGCGCCGCGAGCTCGGCCTCGAGCGTGGCCACTTGCCGCGAGTCGTGCGCGATGACCGCGCACTGCGACCAGGGAACCCCGTCGAGCACGTGCCGTTCGCGCAGCAGACGCGCGATCGCGTCGGCCTCTTCGGCGGGAGAGCGCAGCAGGTAGGTGCGCACGGCTCCGGTGGGCGCCGCGCCGACGGGGGCGCGGCGGTGCGCCACGACGCCGGCCGCGCCGATGCGCGCCGCCACCTGCCGCACCAGGTCGATGTGTTCGGGGGTGCCGCGGTGGGGCTCCCCGAGCGCGGCCGTCGCGCCCAGCTCTCGAGCGAGTCGCGCGAAGTTCTCGGGGGTGGCGCCGCGGAAGGCGCCCGAGCCCACGTCGGGGTCACCGAAGGCGACGACACCGATCCCGAGGTCGCGGCAGGCGCGCAACAGGTCGATGCCGCCCGCGGTGAGCTCTTGCGCGTCGTCGACGAGGACGCAGCGCAACGACGAGAACCGCCCGAGCAGATCGCGCTCCCGGCGCGCCTCACCGAGCACGGAGACGGCCTCGCGGGCCAGGTCGGCGGCGTCGCGGTGCGCTCCGCGCATCGACGCGCGCACCGCGCGGTACTCGTCGGCGAACGAGGCGAGCGAGGCCCACACCGGGAGCTCGTGCTCTTCGGCCAGTCGCACGAGGGCGGCGGAGTCGACGCCCAGGTCGGTGCACTCCGCGAGGAACGCGCGCAGATCGCCGCGAAAACCGCGCGTCGCGCGAATGGCCGGGCCGAGCCACTCCGGCCACCGCGAGACGCCCTCGGCCTCGTCGAGCGCATCTCCGTCGAGCAGGTCGCGGATGATCTGGTCCTCATCGCCGCCGGTCAGCAGCTGGGGCGGTTCGGCACCGCGACGCACCTCGGCTCCGCGCACCAGGTGGAACGCGAACGACGCCAGCGAGCGCGCCAGCGCGCCCGAGGTCGCCCGTTGCACCGCGAGGGCGAGTGGATCGCGCAGCGCCGTCGCCGCCGGCCGCGTGGGGGTGAGCACGAGCAGATCGTCGGGGTCGACACCGGATGCCACGAGCACGCGCACGCGCGACAGCAGCGTCGACGTCTTGCCCGAGCCCGGGGCACCGACCACCACCCCACTGGCCTCGGCCGGCCACTGGACCACCGCGCGCTGCGCGTCGTCGAGCCGGTCGAGGGCGATCGCCGCCGGTGATCCACCCGCGAGACCGTCGACGCGGGACACCCCGGAGGCGAGCGCGGCCGCGGCGGAGATCTGCATGGCATCCACGCTAACGGCGACCTCCGACATCACCGGCCGCGCCAGGTCTGCCGCGAGGCGCCTCGCGGGACGGCCCTCCCCGAGCGGCGCTCCCGAGCGCCCTGTCACCGCGCCGCTCGCGTGAGAGGGCGCCCGCTCCGGAACCATCGCGTTCGCCATCCGCGAAGCGGGGGCCCGCGCGGGACGAGGTGTCGGAGGGCTGCCCTAGAGTCGGAAGCACGCGCCGGGCCGACCGCGGCCCGCGGGGAAAGGACGCATCGTGGAGATCCGTATCGGCATCACCAACACCGGCCGCGAGCTGAACTTCGAGACGAACGAGAGCTCGGACGCCGTCAAGTCGGCGGTCGCCGCCGCGCTCGACAACTCCGCCAGCCACGTCGTCTTCACCGATGTGAAGGGCAACACGTACCTGGTTCCGACCGCGAACCTCGCGTTCGTCGAATTCGGCACCGAAGAGGCCCGTCGCGTCGGCTTCGTCGCCTGACAGAGCGCCCCGTGCAGATCCTGCTCGGTCTGATCGTGGGGGCCGTCGTGGGCCTCGCCGCCCACGTCGTGCTCCCGCATCGACGGCTCCGCGGCGCGGCCCTCGCCCCGTTCGCGGGCGCCGCGTCGGCCGCGATCGTCTGGACCGCCCTCACGTGGGCGGGCCTGGGGATCGACTCCCCCGTGCTGTGGCTGGTCGTCGTCCTCGCTCCCGCGGCGACGACGTTCTCGCTGGTGCCGGCGATCA
This sequence comes from Microbacterium sp. CFBP 13617, assembly GCF_014839445.1. Taxonomy (NCBI): domain Bacteria; kingdom Bacillati; phylum Actinomycetota; class Actinomycetes; order Micrococcales; family Microbacteriaceae; genus Microbacterium; species Microbacterium sp. CFBP 13617. The sequence goes on from NZ_JACYNW010000002.1 coordinate 691,137, forward strand.
CGCGCGCGCGGCTGAACCGCGACGCGGCGGATCGCGCCGAGCTCGGCATCTGACGGCGGCACGACGCTCGTCGCCCACCCCGGCGGCGCGCAGCGGCACCGCCGCCCACCCGTGGCCCGCTTCTTACGCGGCGAGCCCCATGGCATCCATGCGCCTCGCGTGCGCCCCCATCAGACCGCTGAAGACAGGCTCGACCTTGGCCTCTTCGTCGCGATCCAGATGAGCGTTGCGGAGGGCGGCGCGAGCCACCAGCAGCGTGTCGCCCACCAGGCGTCGCCCCCACAGCGCGAGCAGCCAACGCCACTCCTCGTCGCTCTGGATCGTGGCGCCGAGGATCTCGACGATGGCCTGGCGGTCGTCGTCGGCCTGCAGAATGCGGGCGACGCGCCGCCCGGTCTCGCCATAGCTCGACGAGAGGGCCAGGTAGAAGTCGTCGAGCATGCCGGCGGTGATGTGCACGGTCAGCATCGTCTCTTGCGGACGCACGCCGTGCGTGTTGCGACGGAAGGCGTCGAGCGACTCGCGGAACGGCAGCATGAGCTGGGTGGGATCGGCGCCGCGCTCGCGGATGAGTCCCACCAGCTCCTGGTGCTTGATGAGCGCCGCTCCGGCCGCGCGCGAGAGGGATTCCTTCTCGGCGAGCTCGGGCGTCGAGGCGATCAGCTCGCTGAGCGTTTCGAAGAAGCCGAGCTGCAGGTACGCGGCCTGCCCGAGGAAGGTCTCGACCTCGGGCGCCAGCTCGGCGAAGTCGACGCGGAGGGCTTCGCCCAGGTCTCCGCGCGAGCGCAGCTGCAGAGTGCGGCCCACGGGGCGCTGACGACGACGGAACCACGCGAACACGCCTACAGCCTAGGCGTCGGGGGCCGTCGAAACACGCCGGGTAGAGTGGAACAGCCCCGGCGATGGATCGGGGCCCCGCGCCTGCGGACGAGTGAGGGCGTGGATTCGACTCCCCAGGCGGTCTCTCGCCGCCGGAACAGGCACGCACATGACCACATTCTCCGATCTCGGTGTCGACCAGGACATCGTGGATGCCCTGGCATCCAAGGGCATCATCGATGCCTTCCCCATCCAGGAGCAGACGATCCCCCTCGGCCTCCCGGGGCAGGACATCATCGGCCAGGCCAAGACCGGTACCGGCAAGACGTTCGGTTTCGGCATCCCCGTCGTCCAGCGACTCGGTCTGAATCCCGAGCCCGGGGTGAAGGCGCTCATCGTCGTGCCCACCCGCGAGCTCGCCGTCCAGGTCTACGAAGACATGGACATGCTCACCTCGAACCGCTCCACCAGCGTCGTCGCCATCTACGGCGGCAAGGCCTACGAGGGTCAGATCGATCAGCTCAAAGCCGGGGCGCAGATCGTCGTCGGCACCCCCGGTCGACTGATCGACCTCGCCAACCAGCGTCTGCTCGACCTGTCGAACGCCACCGAGGTCGTGCTCGACGAGGCCGACAAGATGCTCGACCTGGGATTCCTCGCCGACATCGAGAAGATCTTCTCGAAGGTCCCCCCGATCCGTCACACGCAGCTCTTCTCGGCGACGATGCCCGGGCCGATCGTCGCGCTGGCCCGCCGGTTCATGTCGAACCCGATCCACATGCGTGCCTCCGACCCCGACGAGGGCCTCACGCAGGCGAACATCAAGCACCTGGTCTACCGCGCGCACTCGCTCGACAAGGACGAGATCATCGCGCGGATCCTGCAGTCCGACGGCCGCGAGAAGGCGGTCATCTTCACGCGCACGAAGCGCGCCGCCCAGAAGCTCGTCGACGAGCTCGGCGACCGCGGCTTCAACGCCGCCGCCGTCCACGGCGACATGAGCCAGGAGGCGCGCGAGCGCTCGATGGCCGCGTTCAAGGCCGGTAAGCGCGACGTGCTGATCGCCACCGATGTCGCCGCGCGCGGTATCGACGTCAACGACGTCACGCACGTGATCAACCACACGATCCCCGACGACGAGAAGACCTACCTGCACCGCGCTGGCCGCACCGGTCGCGCGGGCAAGACCGGCATCGCCGTGACGTTCGTCGACTGGGACGACCTGCACAAGTGGGCGCTGATCAACCGCGCGCTCGAGTTCGGCCAGCCCGAGCCGACCGAGACCTACTCGTCGAGCCCGCACCTGTTCACCGACCTCGACATCCCCGAGGGCACGAAGGGGCGTCTCGTGACCGCCCCGAAGGCCGTCGTCCCCAAGGTCGAGAAGAAGACCGAGGGCCAGGATGCCGAGGGCGAGCGCGGTCCGCGCCGTCGCCGTCGCGGACCCTCATCGGGCGAGTCCACCGGGGAGAGCACCCCGCGCGCCGAGGGCGGTGCCGGCACGCACGACGGCGCCGGCAAGGAGCACCACGACGGCAACGCGGCCCCGCGTCGCCGCCGTCGTCGTCGCGGCAGCGGAAGCTCGGGAACCCCGACGGCCCCCGTCGCCTGACCCGGACGTCGACACGGCGCCGATCCCTCCGGGGGTCGGCGCCGTTCGCGTGTCCGGGCGCGCCGGCTGCCGGGAGACGCCCGCATGCGGTGCGCGCGAGCGACGCCGCCGAGCAGCGGAACGGCGAGAGCGAGGTGACGAGCGGAGGGGATGCAACGAGCGGAGGACGCGAGAGCGCTCCCTCGTCCTCCGCTCGCCCCACGTCCTCCGCTCGCCCCACGTCCTTCGCTCGTCACCCCTCCCCGTCGCCGGGATGCCCGCCGCGGCACCCGCCGCCGACGACGGTCGCCTACGGGAAGACCGGTGCGGTGCCGTGGCCCAGGGCGAAGATGCGCGCGACCATGTCGTCGGCCGTCGTGTTCTCGCCCGGGACGTTGGGTTTGCCGAGGCCGTGGTAATCGCTCGATCCGGTCACGATGAGATCGCGCCGCGCGGCGAGGTCGGCGAGCAGCGCCGTGGGCTCGGGCAGGTTCTCGCGGTGGCCGAGCTCGAAGCCGGCGAGTCCCGCGTCGAGCATCGCCTGCGTCACCCCGTCGGGCAGCAGCGCGCGTCCCGCCGGGTGCGCGACGATGGGCACGCCGCCGGCACCGATCACCAGCTCCACCGCCGTCACCGGGTCGGGGGCGTAGAGGGCGACGTAGTAGTCGCCCGCGGGATGCAGGATGCCGGCGAACGCCTCGGTGCGATCGGTCACGATGCCCCGTGCGACCAGGGCGTCGGCGATGTGCGGGCGTCCCACGGTCGCCCCGTCGGCCGTCTGGGCGACGATGTCGCCCCAGGCGATGTCGTAGTCGTGGGAGATGCGTTCGGCCATGATCTGCGCGCGATCGAGGCGCGAGGAGCGGATCCGGTCGGTCATGGCGCGCAGCGCGGTGTCGTCAGGGTCGACCAGGTACGCCAGCAGGTGCACGCTGCGCCACCGGTGGCGGGCCGAGAGCTCCATGCCCGGAACGAACGTCATCCCGAGGGACGTCGCCGCCTCGGCGGCCTCGGCCCAGCCCGACGTCGTGTCGTGGTCGGTGAGGGCGGCCGTTCGCAGGCCGTACCGGTGCGCCGCCGCCATCACCTGGGCGGGCGGTTCGGTGCCGTCGGAGTGCGAGGAGTGCAGGTGCAGATCGCTCGGCCCCTCGAATCGACGATCATGCTGCACCCGTCGAGCGTAGCGCGCGGTCCCAGGCCCAGGGCATGCCCGGTCGGCATCGGTCGATCTCTCAGACGGCTCCCTTAGGGTCGGGTGCGTGCGTCGGTTGTTCGGGTTCCTCGTCGCGCTCGTCGTCGCGGCGGGTGCCGCGGTGCTGACGTGGCCGGCGTTCTTCGGCCTGGAGCGCACCTTCCCCCTGGCGCAGATCATCTCGTTCCGCGCCGCTCTGGCCGCCGTTCTGGTGGCCGCGACGCTGCTCATGCTGCTGTTCGCGCTAATCCGTCCGGTGCGGGTGCTCGCTCTCACCCTGGCGCTGGTCCTCGGCCTCGCGGGCGGGATCAACGTCGCGCTGCTCGCGCAGCGCGGCCTCGGCACCGAGGCGCTGCCTGCGAAGACCGACACGAGCCTGCGCATCATGACGTGGAACACCGCGGGCTCGGCCACCTCGGCCGAATCCATCGCCCAGTTCGCCGTCGGCATGCAGGCCGACGTGGTGACCCTGCCCGAGACGACCATCGACACGGGCGCCCGCGTCGCGGAGCTCATGCGCGACATGGGTCAGCCCATGTGGGCGCACCACGCCGAATACGGCGAGTACGGCATCACCGGGTGGGATGCCACCTCGACGACCGTGCTGATCAGACCGGAGCTGGGCGACTACTCCGTGATCCAGTCCTCGCTCGACGGGTCCAGCAACACCTCGACGGTGCCGAGCGCGGTGGCGATGCCGACCTCGGGCGACGGACCCATCATCGTCGCCGCCCACGCCGTGGCACCGCGCGAGGAGTACATGACCGAGTGGCGCAGCGACCTGCAGTGGCTGGCCGATCAATGCGCGAGCGACAACGTCATCCTCGCCGGCGATTTCAACGCGACGCTCGACCATATGACCGGCATGGGCGTCGAGGGCGGAACGCTGGGCCGCTGCCACGACGCGGCGTCCGCGAGCGGCAACGGCGGTGTCGGCACCTGGCCGACCGACGCCCCGGCCCTGCTCGGCGCCCCGATCGACCACGTCATGGCGACGCCCGACTGGACCGTGTCGGGCTCGGTCGTCATGCGCACCCTCGACGGGTCGGGCAGCGACCACCGCCCCATCGTCGTCCAGCTCGAGCGCACGGGCGGCTGAGCCGCCCCGCCCGAGCCCGTCGACGGATTCGGCACGCTCCCCGCGCACCCTCGGCCGCCGCGCTCTCGAGCCCGCTTCTCGCCGTCGCCATGCGATCCGGGCCCGGCGGTGCGAGACTGGAACGATGGATGCCCCCTCCACCAGCGACACGACCGCGCAGACCGCCGAACCGCAGACCGTCGAGAATCCGACGACCGAGCAGACGCCCGCCGCACCGAGCAATCGCAAGGCACCGTTCCCCCGCGGGTTCCTCGACACCATCTCGACGGGCTGGGCCGAGCACCCGGTCGAGCTCCCCGAGGCGCGCGAACAGGCCGCGTGGGCCGCGCGGCGACGCGAGCGCGTGTCGCAGGCCTTCCCGGGCCGCCGCGTGGTGATCCCCGCGGGCGGTCTCAAGCAGCGCAGCAACGACACCGACTACCCGTTCCGCGCGCACTCCGCCTTCGCGCACCTCACCGGGTGGGGCAGCGACGCCGAGCCCGACTCGGTGCTCGTCTTCGAACCGCGCGACGAGGGCCACGAGGCCGTGCTCTACTTCCGTGAGCGTGCCGACCGCACGACCGCGGAGTTCTACTCCGACGCCACCGTCGGCGAGTTCTGGATCGGCCCGCGTCCCGCACTCGACGGCGTCGCGGCCGACCTCGGCATCGCCACGGCCCACCTGCACGACTTCGCCGTCGGCGACGACGACCGCACGCTCGACGACGACGACGAGGTCACCCGCTTCGTGTCGGAGCTGCGCCTGGTCAAAGACGAGTACGAGCTCGCCCAGCTGGCCCTCGCCGTCGAGGTCACAGGCCGCGGCTTCGACGACATCGTCGCGGAGCTCCCCCGCATCGTCGAGCACCCGCGTGGCGAGCGCATCGTCGAGGGCGTGTTCCACCAGCGTGCGCGCTCCGACGGCAACGCGGTCGGGTACGACACGATCGCGGCGTCCGGTCCGCACGCGTGCTACCTGCACTGGACGCGCAACGACGGGGCAGTGAAGCCCGGCGACCTCATCCTCATCGATGCCGGGGCCGAGGTCGACAGCCTCTACACCGCCGACATCACGCGCACGCTGCCCGTCTCGGGCACCTTCACCGACGTGCAGCGCCGCATCTACGAGACCGTGCGCGAAGCGGCCGACGCCTCGTTCGCCGCGGCCGAGGTGGGCGTGCCGTTCCGCCGCCTGCACGAGGCCGCGATGGAGGTCATCGCCGCCCGCGTCGCCGAGTGGGGCCTGCTCCCCGTGACCGCCGACGAGGCGCTGCGGGCCGAGACCGGCGGCCAGCACCGCCGCTACATGGTGCACGGCACGAGCCACCACCTCGGCCTCGACGTGCACGACTGCGCGCAGGCCCGACGCGACATGTATTACGACGGGCTGCTCGAGCCGGGGATGGCGTTCACCATCGAGCCGGGGCTCTACTTCCAGATCGACGATCTGACGGTGCCCGAGGAGTACCGCGGCATCGGTGCGCGCATCGAGGACGACATCGTGATGACCGCCGACGGTCCCGTCAACCTGTCGGCCGACATCCCCCGCACCGCCGACGAGGTCGAGGAGTGGATCGCGCGGTCGTCGCGATGACCTTCACTCCCCCGTCTTCGTTCACCACGCGGCCGACCCTGCGTGGCACGTTCGGCATGTCGGCGTCGACGCACTGGACCGCGACGGCGACCGCTCAGGCCGTGCTCGAGCGCGGCGGCAACGCGTTCGACGCCGCGGTGGCGGCGGCCTTCGTGCTGCACGTCGTCGAACCGCACCTGAACGGGCCCGGCGGCGACCTGGTCGCCCTCGTGCGCCCGGCCGGTGCCGCCGAGCCCCTGGTGCTCATGGGCCAGGGTCCGGCCCCGGCTGCGGCCACCATCGAGCACTTCGAGGGGCGAGGTCTCGACCTCGTGCCCGGCGCCGGTGCGCTGGCGGCGACCGTTCCCGGCGCGGTCGACGCGTGGCTGCTGCTGCTGCGCGATCACGGCACGTGGGAACCCGCCGACGTCCTCTCCTTCGCCATCGGCTACGCGCGCGAGGGACACCCCCTGGTCGCGGGGGCCGCCGCCACCATCGGCCGCGTCGCCGACCTCTTCCGCGCGCAGTGGCCCTCGTCGGCAGAGCTCTGGATGCCGGACGGCGAGGTGCCGTCCGCCGACACGCTCATGCGCAACCCGGCGTGGGCCGGGGTCCTCGACGAGCTGATCGCCGCCGGCGACACCGCCGCCGACCGTGCGGGGCGTATCGACGCGGCACGTGAGCACTGGATGAACGCCGTCCTTCCGCGGGCGGCGGAGTTCGTACGCACCCCGCACCGGCACTCCGACGGCGCCGATCATCCCGGCGTCCTGGACGCCGCCGACCTGGCATCCTGGCGCGCGGGTTACGAACCCGCCGTGACGGCGCGCTTCCGCGGGTGGGACGTGTACAAAGCCGGCACCTGGTCGCAGGGTCCCGCCCTGCTGCAGGTGCTGCGCATGCTCGAGACGGCCGAGGACTCCCGGCTCGACCCGGCCACCGCCGAGGGAGCGCACCTGCTGCTCGAGACGCAGAAACTCGCGTATGCCGACCGTGACGCCTGGTTCGGCGACGCGGGCGGCGTGGTCGAGGTGTCGGCGCTCCTCGCCGACGACTATCTCGCCCAGCGCCGGGAACTCATCGACGACCGCGCCTCGACCGAGCTGCGTCCGGGAGCGCCCGAGGGGCACGCCCCGACGCTGCCTCCGTTGCGTGCCGACGTGATCGCCGCCGCCGGGGCGACCGGCGAGCCCACGGTCGACCGGTCGGGTCAGACGCGCGGTGACACCGTGCACATCGACGTGATCGATCGCTGGGGGAACGTCGTCTCGGCCACACCGTCGGGCGGGTGGCTGCAATCGTCGCCGGTCGTCCCCTCGCTCGGTTTCTGCCTGGGCACGCGCCTGCAGATGACGTGGTTGCAGCCCGGGCATCCGGCATCCCTCGTTCCGGGCCGACGCCCGCGCACCACTCTCACTCCCACCCTGCTCAGCCGCGGCGACGAGGTCACGGCGATGGGCTCCCCCGGCGGCGATCAGCAGGACCAGTGGCAGCTGCCGGTGCTGCTGCGCATGCTGGTGGGCGCGTATTCGCCGCAGCAGGCGATCGACGCCCCCACCCTGCACACCACCGCCGTGGCCGATTCGTTCTGGCCCCGCAGCTGGTCGCCCGCGGGCGCGGTGGTCGAGGACCGCCTCGGCGACGAGGTCATCGCCGAGCTCGAAAGGCGCGGGCACCGCGTGCGCCGGGCCGGAGACTGGGCGCTCGGGCGCGTCAGCGCCGTCGGGCGGGATGCCGAGGGCCTTCTGTGGGCGGCGGCCAACCCCCGCGGAGCGCAGGGCTACGCCGCGGGGCGCTGACCGACCGCCGGAGGACCGCCTCGCGGATCACCGGCTGTCGGACGGGCAGACGTCAGAGAGCGCGCGCGAAGGCCGCGACGATCGGAGCGAGTCCCGCGCCGATCTGATCGGCCGGCCGCCGCGCGCCCTTCACCTCGAACGAGTGGTTCCCACCCGCGATCCACTCCACGCGGGCGTTGCGGCACGAGGCGACGGCCGCGTCGAACTGGTCGCGCGGCTGGATGAACGCATCGTTCTCGCCCTCGACGAACAGCTGCGGCACCGCGATCGCGGGCAGGTGGTCGACGCGGGGTCTGTCGGGGCGCCCGGGCGGATGCAGGGGGTAGCCGAGGTAGGCGAGTCCGGCGGGGGCGATCACGCCCTCGGCGGTGGCGACGGATGCCATGCGCCCGCCGTACGACTTGCCCACCGCCGCGTACGGCCCGGGATGTGCGGCGGCCAACCAGGCCTCGACCCCCGCCCAGGTCGCGACGGCGTGCGGGGCGGGTCCCGGCATCCGTCGTCCGGCTTCGACGTAGGGGAAGACGAACCGCAGCACGCTCACTCCCTCGTCGACCAGCGCGCCGGTGAGACCCACCAGGAACGGGTGGTCCATGCCGGCACCGGCGCCGTGGGCAAGCGCGATCGTGGGTCCGGGACGCGGCGCGGGCGACCAGAGACCCGACACCTCGCTCGCGCCCGTCGGCAGCACGACGGGGAGGCGAACGGCGGTGACGGTCACCGCTCGGTGGGCGCGTCGCCCTCGGGCGGGGCGGACGAAGGCGTCTGGGCCGGCGGCGCCGGGTTCTCGCGCGGCGGCACGGGCGTGATGCGTTCGCCGTACCGGGGCGGCTCGTCGTCGACGGGGGTCGCGCCGGGGACCGGCGGGCGCGGGGGCGCAGCCGGGGCGCCGGCGCCGGGAGCGACGCGTTCGCCGTACTGCGGCGGCGCCATGGGGGCGGCGGTGGGGCGCGACACCGTCGTGCGGGTGGCGCCGGCACCGAGCACTCCGCGCGCCTTCTGGATGCTGGTGGCTTCGACGCAGACGTCGTAGTGGTCGGCGGCGACCTGCATGACCGAGGCGAAGTCGCGGCGGCGGCGCACGATCGAGTACGTGCCCAGGCTCAGGATCATGCCGAGGGCCATGCCCACCAGCAGCACGCCGACGAAGGCCGAGATCTGCACGGTCGGCATGCCCAGCACGAAGATGAACGCGAACAGCAGGCCCAGCATCAGGCCGTTCAACGCGCCCGAGCGGGCGGCGGTCGCGTAACCCAGCTTGCCGGTGATGCGTTCGATGGAGCGCAGGCCCGAACCGACGATCGCGATCTCGCGCGCCGGAACCTCGCCCGCGATGAGCGATGACACGGCCTTCTGCGCCTGCTCGTACGTCGGGAAAGAGGCGACCTTCTCGCCCACGTCGTCGCGTCCCGCGCCCGGTCTCCCCGCGAACATGCTCATTTCACCATCTTGTCACGCAGTCCTGACCGTCCCACCGGGTTTGCGCAGCGGGGGCGGACTACGCTGGTCCAGTGAGCACGCAAAGGGTTTTCGTCGCCCGCTTGGCGGGCTGCACGGTGTTCGACCCCGCGGGAGACCGTCTGGGGAAGGTGCGCGACGTCGTGGTGATCTACCGCGCCGCCGCCGCTCCGCGCGTCGTGGGCCTGGTCGTCGAGATCCCCGGCCGGCGACATGTGTTCGTGTCCATCGGACGCGTCACCTCGATTCAGGCCGGTCAGGTCATCACGACCGGCCTCATCAACGTGCGGCGATTCCAGCAGCGCGGCGGCGAGGTGCGCGTGATGGTCGAGATGCTGGGCCGACGCGTGAGCCTCGTCGACGGCTCGGGCACCGCGGTGATCGAAGACGTCGCGATCGAGCGCAACCGCCTCGGCGAGTGGGACGTGGGCCAGCTCTTCCTCCGCCGTCCCCGCACCAGCGCCTCGCCCTTCGCCAAGGGGGCGACGACGTTCGCGAGCTGGACCGAGGTGCGCGAGAACCAGACCCCCGGCGAGGCCCAGTCCGCCGAGCAGCTGGTGGCGACGTACTCCGAGCTGAAGCCCGCCGACCTGGCGAACACGCTGCTCGACCTGCCCGAAGAGCGCTTGATCGAAGTCGCCGAAGAGCTCAGTGACGACCGCCTCGCCGACGCGCTCGAAGAGATGCCCGAAGACGAGCAGGTGCATATCCTCGAGCAGCTCGGCGACGAGCGCGCCGCCGACATCCTCGACGCCATGGAGCCCGACGACGCGGCCGACCTCCTCGGTCAGCTGCCCGAGACGCGACTCGAACAGCTCCTCGACCTCATGGAGCCCGACGAGGCCGAGGACGTGCGCGCGCTGCTGCAGTACGGCCCCGACACCGCCGGCGGCCTCATGACGCCGGAGCCGATCGTGCTCTCGGCCGATGCCACGGTGGCCGAGGCGCTGGCCCTGATCCGTCGGCACGAACTGCACCCCGCCCTCGCGGCATCCGTGTTCATCACCCTCCCGCCGTACGAGACGCCCACGGGTCGACTGCTGGGCACCGTGCACTTCCAGCGCATGCTGCGGTATCCCCCGCACGAGCGTCTGGGTGCGATCATCGACGACACCCTCGAGCCGGTGCCCGCCGACGCGACGGCCGCCGAGGTCGCCCGCATGCTGGCGAGCTACAACCTCGTCTCGCTCCCCGTCGTCGATCAGGCGCACCGCCTCGTCGGCTGCGTGAGCGTCGACGACGTGCTCGACTACCTGCTGCCCGACGACTGGCGCACCCACGACGGCGACGATCCGCGGCCCAAGGTCACCACGAGACCCACCGCCACCACGAGCATTCCCAAGATCGTCCCGCAGACCCGGAGGAGGCGCTGATGGCTCGGAACAACCGCCAGCCCGCACTGGACGCCCCCCGCGGTCGCGCCCGCGTGCTCGCGCCCCGCGCTCCCCAGCCCTCGCGCGACAGGTTCGGCCGCTTCACCGAGTGGGTGGCCCGAGCGATGGGAACCCCCGCGTTCCTGCTGATGCTGAGCCTGTTCTGCGTGGTGTGGATGGCGTGGAACTCGCTCGCCCCCGACGACCTGCGCTTCGACTCCGCGGCGATCGGCTTCACGGCGCTGACGCTCGTGCTGTCGCTGCAGGCCTCGTACGCCGCTCCGCTCATCCTGCTCGCGCAGAACCGTCAAGACGACCGCGACCGCGTGCAGATCGAGCAGGACCGCCAGCGATCCGAGCGCAATCTGGCCGACACCGAGTACCTCGCCCGCGAGATCGTCGCGCTGCGCATGGCGGTGCGTGACCTCACCGATGAGGTGATCACGAAAGACAGCCTGCGCGCCGAGCTGAAGGCGGCGCTCGAACGCCTCGACGATCACGACGAGCCCTCGCGGGCCACGCCGTGACGACCGAGCTCGCCGACCGTGTGCGGGCCGCCGTCGGCGCCGTCACCGACCCCGAACTGCGCCGTCCGCTCTCGGAGCTCGACATGGTGCGGGGCATCGAGGTGCACGGCGGCGTCGCCGACGTCGGCATCGCGCTGACGATCGTGGGGTGCCCGGCCGCCGATCGCATCGAACGCGAGGTGCGGGATGCCGCGGCCTCGGTCGCCGGCATCGACGCGGTCGAGGTGCGGGTCGGCGTGATGTCGCCCGACGAGCGTCGCGCGCTCACCGACAAGCTGCGCGGGGGCCGCGCGAAGCGCGAGATGCCCTTCGGCCCCGACTCGCTGACCCGCGTGATCGCGGTCACCAGCGGTAAGGGCGGCGTGGGCAAGTCGACGATCACCGCGAACCTCGCCGTCGCCCTGGCGGCCCGGGGTCTGCGCGTCGGACTCGTCGACGCCGATGTGCACGGCTTCTCGATCCCGGGCCTTCTCGGCCTGGTCGACGCCGACGGGCTGCCGCCCGCGCCCACCCGCCTCGACGACCTGATCCTCCCGCCCGTCGCGTACGGCGTAAAGGTCATCTCGATCGGCATGTTCCTGCGCCGCCCCGGCGAAGAGGCCGCGGGGGCCGTCGCCTGGCGCGGTCCGATGCTGCACCGCACCGTGCAGCAGTTCCTCACCGACGTGTTCTTCGGCGACCTCGACGTGCTCCTGCTCGACATGCCCCCGGGGACCGGCGACGTGGCGATCTCGGTGGGTCAGCTGCTCCCCCACGCCGACGTGCTCGTGGTCACCACCCCCCAGGCGGCCGCGGCCGACGTGGCCGTGCGATCGGGCCTCGTCGCCCGCCAGACCGGTCAGCGCCCGATCGGCGTCATCGAGAACATGGCCGCCCTGACGCTGCCCGACGGTACGGTGCTCGATCTGTTCGGCTCCGGAGGCGGCGAGGCCGTGGCCCGCGCTCTGTCGAACGAGACCGATGACGTGCCCCTGCTGGCATCCGTTCCCCTCAGCCCGGCTCTGCGCACCGGCGGCGACGAGGGGCGCCCTGTCGTGCTGTCGCAGCCCGACGACCCCGCCGCGCGGGCGATCGACGCCGCGGCCGCCGCGCTGGCGGTTCGACCCCGGGGTCTGGCGGGCAAGCCGCTGCGCCTCGGCGTCTGATCCGGCGCGCGCCGCTGCCGACACAGGGCATACCGCCCTGTCGCCCGCTCGGGCGGCACGGCAGCGCGGAGACGCGAAGGGGGGCTCAGGTCGCTTCGTCGTCGAACGGGGGACGTTCGCCGGCGACGAACGGCGGCACCGTCGTCTTCTCGCGCGCCGCGAGGGCGGCCGCTCCGGCCGCGCGCATCGTGGCCGTCGGAGTGTCGTCGAGCAGTGCCTCGCGGATGATCCGGCGCGGGTCGTACTGACGCGGATCGAGCTTCTTCCAGTCGACGTCGTCGAACTCGGGGCCCATCTCGTCGCGCATGCGCGATCGCGCCCCTTGCATCGTCTCTTTGGCGCGCTTGGTGAACTTCGCGAGCGCCTCGGCGTAGCGGGGAAGGCGCTCGGGGCCGACGAGGACGGCGGCGATCACGCCGATCAGCATCAGCTTCTCGATCGTGAGCCCGAAGAACATGGGAACAGATTACCGGCCGCGCCTGGGGGTGGAGCGCGCTCGGGCCGTCTAGCCTGATCGAGGAGGTCCACGTGAGCGGTTATCAGGCGAACGAGCGGTTCGTGCAGGAGTCGACGGTCGAGCCCGAGCACATCGCTCGGGCGCGCGCGCACGCCCTCGAACTGGGAGCGGCGCCCATCAGCCCCGCGGTGGGCGCGCAGTCGGCGGTGCTGTCGGCCGCGTCCCGTGCCCTCAACATCGTCGAGGTGGGCACCGGCGGCGGTGTGTCGGGCCTGTGGCTGCTGCACGGGTCTCCCCGCGCCACGATCACCACGATCGACAGCGAGCCCGAGCACCTCGGCGCGGCTCGTGCCGCGTTCATCGACGCACGTGTGCCCGCGGCCCGCGCCCGGTTCATCACGGGCCGCGCGTCGGACGTGCTGCCGCGCATGAACGAGGCCTCGTACGACATCGTCTTCATCGACGCCGACCCCGAGGGCGTCATCGAGTACGTCGAGCACGGTCTGCGGCTCGTCCGCGCCGGCGGCACGGTGCTGATTCCGCGGGTCCTGTCGCACGGTGCGGTGGCGGATCCGGTGCGCCGCGACGCCGTCACGACCGCGTATCGCTCGCTCATCCAGGAGGTGCAGTCCTCCCCCGCCGTCATCGGCGCGCTGTCGACCTCGGGAGAAGGCCTTCTGCAGCTGACGACGCGCCTCACCGACGCCTGAGCGTCCTCACGAACGAAGAAGGCCGGCCCCCGCGGGGACCGGCCTTCACTCGTGGAGATGCGTCACGCCGTGACGACACCGCCGAGTACGTCGTGGAGTTCCTTCGCCTCGGCGTCGTTCACCGAGACGACGAGACGCCCGCCGCCCTCGAGCGGCACGCGCACGATGATCAACCGGCCCTCCTTCACGGCCTCCATCGGTCCGTCGCCGGTACGCGGCTTCATGGCTGCCATCGCGGCCCCCTTTTCGTCGTTGGTCTACCTAGGAGTTTACCGGTAACCCGCGAGTGTCGTCGTCCCGCGCGGCGAAGTACGTCATCGTGCCCGGTCAGGGAATCTGCCAGAAGGTGTTGGCCAGCCCGTACATGTTGTAGATCCACCACCACTGCCCCAGGAGCGACAGGGCCAGAACGCCGATGCGCCAGCCGCGCGAGGTCGGCACGGCGAACGCCCCCCACAGCGGCGAGACGGGCACGAGCAGACGGAAGATGCTCGACTGGGGGAAGAACACGAGCAGCAGGTAGACGAGGTAGCTCGCCGACCACAGGCGCACCTCGATTCCCAGTCGCTTCACCTGGGGCAGCAGCAGCAGCGCGGCCGCGGCGCCGACGATGAGCACGACGAGCGCGACGTATCCGACGACGGGCCCGGGCCCCCACTGCGTGAACCAGAATCCCGCCGCCTGCACCCACCCGTCGACCGGGACGAAGTGCCCCCCGCTATCGCCGAGCCAGTTGCGCCGCCACGCGAGCTCGGTGGGGAGGTAGGCGCCCGGATCGCCGGTGACGATCGTCGCGATGCCCTGCCACGCGAACCCGACGAGGGTCGACAGCGCCCCCAGCGCCACGATGTGCACCACGTCGCGTCTCGGCAGCGGCTCCGTGCGGCGACGGAGGAAGCGGTGGATGCCGAGCAGGGCGAGGAACAGCGCGAAGGCGAGGATGCCCGGGCGCGTGAACCCCATCGCCGGGACGAGCAGGTACAGCCAGCCCCATCGTCGCAGTTGCACGCAGCGCAGGGCGAGGAAGAGCAGGAACAGGAACAGCGCCTCGGCGTACCCCACCTGGAACAGCGCGGCCAGCGGGCCGCACGCGAAGAAGACGACGGCCCACATCGCCGCCGAGGCGCCGATGCGCTCGCGCAGCAGCGCGTGCAGCACGACGCACGCGCCGTAGCCCGAAGCGAGCGAGATGGCCACGGCCCCCGCGCCCCACGACCCGAGCAGCGCTCCGAGGCCCGCCGACAGGTAGGCGTACAGCGGCATGAACGCCCACGCGTTCTCGGCGACGTGACCCCCGGCGGCCAGCGGAAGGTCGGCCGGGTACCCCGACACCGCCGCCAGCCAATACCACTGCGCGTCCCAGCCCAGCGCGAGCTCGCCCAACGAGGGGGCCACGCCGTAGCGCGACGCCGGTCCCGACAGCGCCGCCGTCACGACGAAGAACCCGGTCGTGATCACGCGCGCGACCACGTAGACGAGGGCGATCCGTGCGGCGACGGGCAGCCGCTCCCACCCGCGGACGGACGGCGATGCCGTGACGTCGGCGGTCACGACCCGCTCAGCCACGCCCGCAGACCCCGCTCGACCGCGTCGATCTGCGCGAGCGGAACGCGCTCCTCGTCGTGGTGGGCCAGGTGCGGGTCGCCGGGGCCGTAGTTGACGGCGGGGATGCCCAGGGCCGAGAACCGTGCGACGTCGGTCCAGCCGTACTTGGGCTTCGGGGTCGCCCCCACGGCCGTGACGAAGTCCTGCGCGAGGGCCGCGTCGAGCCCGGGTCGGGCGCCCTCCGCCACGTCGACGATCTCGATGTCGAATCCGGTGAACACGTCACGCACGACGCGCTCGGCGGCCTCGGCATCGCGACTGGGCGCGAAGCGGTAGTTGACCTCGACCTCGCACGCGTCGGGGATGACGTTGCCGGCGACACCGCCCGAGATGCGCACGGCGTTGAGGCCCTCGCGGTAGAGGAGGCCCTCGACCTCGATCTCGCGGGCGCGGTACTCGGCCAGGCGGGCGAGGATGGGGGCCGCCTTGTGGATGGCGTTCTCGCCGATCCACGAGCGCGCACTGTGCGCGCGCACGCCGTCGGTACGGACGAGCGCGCGGAGCGTGCCGTTGCACCCTCCCTCGACCTCGCCGTTGCTCGGCTCCCCGAGGATGGCGAAGTCTCCGGCGAACAGGTCGGGACGGTTGCGCGAGAGACGGCCGAGACCGTTCAGAGAGGAGTCCACCTCTTCGTGGTCGTACCACATCCACGTGATGTCGACAGGGGGTGCGACCAGCTCCGCGGCGAGTTTCAGCTGCACGGCGACGCCGGCCTTCATGTCGACCGTGCCGCGACCCCAGAGGAACGCCTCGCCGTCGATCTCGCGGTCCTCCACCGGCAGGTTGCGGTTGATGGGGACCGTGTCGATGTGCCCCGCGATGACGACGCGTCGGTCGCGCCCCAGCTGGGTGCGGGCCACGACGGTGTCGCCGTCCCGGATGATCTCGAGGTGCCCGTAGGCCGAGACGGCGGCCTCGATGGCATCCGCGAGGGTGGTCTCGTCCCCCGACTCGCTGGCGATGTCGCAGATCGCACGGGTGAGGTCGACGGACGAGGAAGTGAGGTCGAGGGCGGCCATGCCCCGATCCTCCCACAGGCGGCACCCCCGCTAGCCTGGACGTGTGAGCAACGAACGACGCATCAGCGCTGCCGGCCTCTCCACCCGCACCCTCGAGGGGACCGTGCTCGACACGTGGTTCCCCCGGCCGGTCCTGGGCGTGCCCGAGACCCTGGATGCCGAGCGGGCCGACCTCGAGAAGACGGCCGGGGCCGACGAGCGCCGGGGTGTCGTCGTCGAGGCCGTCGCCCTCACGATCGACGCCGACGCGGCACCGGCGTCGACCGCCGACGCGTACCTGCGTCTGCACGCGCTGTCGCACCTGCTGGTGCGTCCCAACGACATCAACCTCGACGGGATCTTCTCCCACCTGCCGAACGTCGCCTGGACCAGCGCCGGCCCGATGCACCCCGACGATGCGGCGCGGCTCCGTCCCTCGCTCCAGCGCCACGGCATCCAGATCCAGGGGCTCGACAAGTTCCCGCGCCTCACCGACTACGTGCTGCCCGCCGGCGTGCGCATCGCCGACGCCTCGCGGGTGCGGCTGGGTGCCCACCTGTCGCCCGGCACGACCGTGATGCACGAGGGCTTCGTCAACTTCAACGCCGGCACGCTCGGCTCCTCGATGATCGAGGGGCGCGTGTCGCAGGGCGTCGTGATCGGCGACGGCACCGACATCGGCGGCGGCGCCTCGATCATGGGCACGCTCTCGGGAGGGGGGACCCACCGCGTCTCGATCGGCGCGCGCACCCTGCTCGGCGCCAACGCGGGCATCGGCATCTCGCTCGGCGACGACTGCGTCGTCGAGGCCGGACTCTACGTCACCGCCGGCACCAAGGTGCGGGTCGGCGACGAGACGGTCAAGGCCGGCGAGCTGTCGGGCCGTGACGGCATCCTGTTCCGCCGCAACTCCCTCACCGGCGCCGTCGAGGTCTCGGCCCGCGCCGGCGTCGGCGTCACGCTGAACGAGGCCCTGCACGCCTGACGCCGCACGCGCGACGCTGCACGCGCGGCGCTGCACGCCCGACGCCGAACCGCACCGCGTGTCGCGTCGCCCGCCCCGCGGCATCCGTCCCGCAGCCACGGCCGCGCGGCATCCGTCCGTCCCCCGCGCCCGCGCGGCGTACGCATCATGCCCATAAACGCTCTTCGTGCGCATAAACGCCACGACACCGCGTTTATCCGCACGATCAGCGTTTATGGGCGAGGCGGCGCCGGGGTCTCGACGCCGCACCCTGCCGCACTCACCGGTTGCCTCGGCCACACCCGCACCGACGCGCTTCCGGGCCGCCGAGAGCCAGCACCTCCCCGCCGGCAGACGAAACGCCCCGCCCCTCGCGAGAGGGACGGGGCGTTCGAGGGCCGGTGTCAGCCGATGCCGGGGTAGTCGCGCACCGCGGCACCCGTGTACAGCTGCTGCGGGCGGCCGATCTTCGTCTGCGGGTCGCTGATGGCCTCGCGCCACTGGGCGATCCAGCCGGGCAGGCGTCCGATCGCGAAGAGCACGGTGAACATGCGCGTGGGGAAACCCATCGCCTTGTAGATGACGCCGGTGTAGAAGTCGACGTTGGGGTACAGGCGACGCTCCTTGAAGTAGTCGTCCTCGAGGGCGATCTGCTCGAGCTCCTTCGCGAGGTCGAGCAGGGGGTCGCTCACGCCGAGGGCTTCGAGCACCTCGTCGGCAGCGCCCTTCACCAGCTTGGCGCGCGGGTCGTAGTTCTTGTAGACCCGGTGGCCGAAGCCCATGAGCTTGACGCCCTCTTCTTTGTTCTTCACGCGCTCGACGAAGCGTTCGACGCTCTCGCCCGAATCGCGGATGCGGCCGAGCATCTGCAGCACGGCCTCGTTGGCGCCACCGTGCAGCGGGCCCGACAGGGCCTGGATGCCGGCGGACACCGACGCGAACTGGTTGGCGCCGGTGGAGCCCACCAGGCGCACCGTCGAGGTCGACGCGTTCTGCTCGTGGTCCTCGTGCAGCATCAGCAGCAGGTCGAGGGCCTTGGTCATGACGGGGTTGATCTCGTACGGCTCGCTCATGACGCCGAAGTTCAGCTTGAGGAAGTTGTCGACGAAGCTCATCGAGTTGTCGGGGTACAGGAACGCCTGCCCGATGCTCTTCTTGTGCGCGTAGGCCGCGATCACGGGGAGCTTCGCGAGCATGCGCACGGTGTTGAGTTCGACGTGCTCGGGGTTGTGCGGGTCGGACTCGGCCTCGTAGTAGGTCGAGAGGGCCGCGGTCGCCGCCGACAGCACCGACATGGGGTGCGCGGTCGGCGGAAGCGACGAGAACAGGCTCTTCAGGTCTTCGTGCAGCAACGTGTGACGGCGGATGCGCTCGTCGAACGATGCGAGTTCGGATGCCGAGGGCAGCTCGCCGTAGATGAGCAGCCACGCGACTTCGAGGTAGGTGCTGTTCTGAGCCAGCTGCTCGATCGGGTATCCGCGGTAGCGCAGAATGCCCTGGTCACCGTCGATGTAGGTGATGTCCGACTTCGTCGAGGCGGTGTTGACGAAGCCGTAGTCGAGCGCCGTGTGCCCGGTCTGCTTCGTCAGCGACGCCATGTCGATGCTGGGGATGCCGTCGGTGCCCCGAAGAACCGCGAATTCGGCGGTGGTGCCCCCTACCGTGAGGGTGGCCTTGTCCTGCTGCGTACCCACGTCGCTCACCGCGCCTCCTTGCGATTTCTGGTCGCCCACTTGTCGACCGCGAGGGCGGGAGGCACCCGCGATCTTCCCGAACCGGGGATGCCGCGGGGGCGGCGTCCGGGTCGGCGCACGCCCGGAGGGTTGCCCGAACGCACTGCTTTTACAGCCTAGTAGGCCGGGGCGCCTACAGATGACATCGCCAAAGGATGCCCCCATCGAAGGGAGGGATCCTCCTTTTGCCACCGCCGATCTCACGGCATCCGCTCACCCGCGCGTCTTCGGCACCACCAGCGGTGTGCCCGACTCGGGGTCGGTGATGATGCGGCACGGCAGATCGAAGACCTCCTCGACCGCACTGGCGGTGAGCACGTCGGCGGGCGGGCCGTCGATCACGACGCGGCCGCGCTTCAGCGCGACGATGCGGTCGGCGTAGCGTGCCGCGTGGTTCAGATCGTGCAGCACGGCCACGATCGTGCGACCCTGTTCGCGATTGATGCGGCGGAACAGCTCGAGGGCGTCGAGCTGGTGCGCGATGTCGAGATAGGTGGTCGGTTCGTCGAGCAGCAGGGTGTGCGTGTCCTGCGCGAGGGCCATCGCCAGCCATACCCGTTGACGCTGTCCGCCCGAGAGCGCGTCGATGTCGCGCGAAGCGAGGTCGGTGACGCCGGTGGCCTCCAGGGCGCGACGCACGGCGTCTTCGTCGGCGGCGGTCCAGGGTGCGAACGGGCGGCGGTGCGGGTAACGGCCTCGAGCGACGAGGTCGGCCACGCGCATCCCGTCGGGGGCGGTGCTGGATTGCGGGAGCATTCCGAGCGAGCGCGCCAGTTCCCGCGGGGCCCGCGACTGCAGCTCGCGTCCGTCGAAGACGATCGACCCCGCAGCGATCGGCAGCAGCCGGGCGAACGCCCGGAGCAGCGTCGACTTCCCGCAGCCGTTGGGACCGACGATCGCGACTAACGACCCGCGTCGGATGCCGAGGGACAGCCCGTCCACCACGGTCTCGCCGTGCGGGTAGGCGATCGACACGTCGACGGCGGTGAGCACGCCGGGGCTCTCGGCATCCGGGATCGGTGTCACAGCAGTCCCTTCTCGGCGAGCAGGTCCTCGAACCTGTCGGTCTGCTCCTCGTCGTCGGCCTCCGACGAGAACACCTCCTCGATCGCGTCGCGGAGGCCCGGCCCGGCCGCCTCGAAGCGCGCGATCCACCGCTCGCTGTCGCGACGCCAGTACCCCATCGTCATCCAGCGGTGTGGCGGGATCCTCCGCTCGCGCCGCAGCGTGGTGCGCACGGTCCGCATGTCCGAGGCCTCCCCCGAGAACCACACGTAGGCATCGGGGTCGTCGGCGCTCAGTCGCCGGGTCTCGGCGACGAGATCTCCGGGCGCGCACCACCGCACGTCGTCGCCCGGTCGGACAGTGAGCTCCTGGCGGTCGGTCGGGTCGTCGAGGGCGATGACGACCGTCACCGGAGGGCCGCCCGCACCGGTGAGCGCCCGCTCGTCGAGGATGCGGCCGATCGCCGGCAGCGCCGTCGCGTCTCCGCACAGGAGGATGCGCGTGGTGTCGGCGGGCGGCGCGTAGTGCCCGCGGGGGGCCTCGAACAACACGGTGTCGCCCACCGCGGCGCGCGCCGCCCACTCGGTGGCCGGACCGTGCCCGTGCAGCAGCAGGTCGACGACCAGCTCGCCCGTCTCGGGGCGGCGCTCGCGGACGGTGTAGTACCGCTTGAGCGGGAGGGCATCCGGGCCCGGCACCCACAGCCCGAAGAACTCGTCGGGGTGCTGCGCGGCATCCAGACCCTGACCGTCGAGGGAGTGCACCTCGCCGATCACCACCCTCACCATGTGGGGGGTGACGCGTGCGACCGCCGTCACGGTCCCGGCGAATGCCGGACGGTCGTCGGGCTCGGTCATGGGTTCTCCTTCTCTCGACGGGTGAGCAGCCAGGCCAGGTAGACCCCGCCGAGGCAGACGGTCACGATGCCGGTGGGCAGCATGACGGGGGCGAGCAGACGCGAAGCGACGAGGTCGCTCGCGCACAGCAGGACGGCTCCGGTGAGGGCGGACGCGCCGAAGGGGATCGTCCCGGTCCCCCACAGTCGTCGCGCGATCTGCGGGGCGGCCAGCGCGACGAAGCCGACGGGACCGGTCACGGCGGTGGCGACCGAGATCATGGCGACTCCGACCAGCATCGCCGTCCAGCGCACCGCGACCGGGCGCACGCCGAGGCCGGCCGCCCTCTCTTCGCCGAACTCGAGGGCCTGCATCGCGGGGGCGAGAGCGGCCACGACGACGGCGCCCGTCCCCAGGGTGACGGCAGCGGGCAGGATCCAGCCCACCTCGACGCCGTTGAGCGAGCCCGTCGCCCAGACGGCGGCGGCACGGGCGCGCACGTCGTCGAGGCGCACCACGAGCACGACGTTGACGGCACCGAGCATGGCGGTGATGCCGACGCCGGTGATCACGACCGTGAGCCCGCGAAACCCCGTGCGCGCGCTGAGGGCGAAGACGATCACCGCCGCGAGCAGACCGCCGACCACGGCGCTGCCGGTGAGCGCGAGGACGGTACCCGCACCCGCGAGGGTCGCCAGCAGGACGCCGGTGAACGCCCCCACTGAGAAGCCGAGGATGTCGGGGCTGCCCAGGGGGTTACGGGTGACCGTCTGGAAGAGCGCGCCCGACAGCGCGAGCAGCGCGCCGATAAGGATTCCCAGCACGGCACGGGGCAGCCGCCACTCGCGCACGACGAGCACCGTCCCCGCGTCGCCCGTGCCCGCGAGCGCCGACAGCGCCTCGAGGGGCCCGACGCCGAGGTCGCCGAGAGCCAGGGTGGCAACGCTCACGCCGGCCAGCAGCACCGCCCCGAGGGCCCAGGCCATGATTCTCCGGCGTTGCAGGGCGGCGGGTGGGCGGATGATCGAGGTCATGTCATCCTCCGACGACGGTGCACCAGCGCGATGAGCACGGGAGCCCCGAGGAATGCGGTGACCACCCCGAGCGGGAGTTCACCGGGCGCGACGACCGTGCGGGCGATCACATCGGAGGCCAGCAGCAGCACCGGGCCCACGAGCACACTGGCGGCCAGGATCCGCACCTGATCGGCGCCGACGACCGCGCGCACCGCGTGCGGCACGAGGAGGCCCACGAACGCGATGGGCCCCACGGCCGCCGTCGCCGTGCCGCACAGCAGCACGATGAGCACCAGGCCGATGGCGCGCACGCGCGGCACCCGCGCACCGAGCGTGTGGGCGGCATCCTCGCCCAGCACGAGCAGGTTCAGCCCCGGCCCGATCCCCACGGCCAGCGCGACGCCCGCCACGATCAGCACCGACACGAGCAGCGCCGTCGGGGTGTCGCGTGCGGCGAGCGACCCGGTCTCCCAGACCCGGATGCGCGCGTACTCCGCTGGGTCGATCAGACTCAGCGCCTGCGTGATGCCCGAGAGCACGGCTCCGACGGCGACCCCGGCGAGCACGAGACGGGCGATGGATGCCGAGCGCCCGACGCCGCCGAGCAGCGCCACCAGGATCGCGGCCAGGCACGCTCCGGCGAAAGCGAAGAGCAGGGTGGCGGAGAAATCGTGCACGCCCAGCACCACGTACGCGACCGCCACGGCCGTGGACGCGCCCGCGTTGACCCCCAGGAGACCGGGTTCGGCGAGCGGGTTGCGAGTGAGCGCCTGCATGACGACGCCCGCGACCGCGAGCGCCGCCCCCACCGCGATCGCCAGCACGGCACGCGGGACCCGGATGGTGTGGACGATGATCGAGGCGACGGAGTCGTCGGGATGACGCAGCAGCTCGAACGCCCGAGCGGGCGAGAGCAGCGGGTCGCCGATGCACAGCGACGCCACGGCGAGAGCGGCTCCGGCGAGGAGGGCGGCGAGAAGCGCCACGCGGCCCCGGCGGGAGACGGCCGGGGCCCGCCGCGCGACGCGGCGGTCCCCGGCAGCGCCGACCGTCATCGACTCAGCGGTTGAAGTACGTTGTCGACCAGTTCACGCACCCACTCCTGAGCGGTCTCGTAGTCGGTCACGCTCGCGCGCATGGCGTACACGTCGCCGGATCGGGCGACATCGAGGGTCTGGAACACCGGGGAGGTGCGGATGGCCTCGATCCCCTCGAGCGGTGTGCCGTCGACGGCCGCGAACGTCAGCGCGTAGGTGACGCCCTCGAAGACGGTGGGCAGCTGCTCGAGCGGCAGCGAGACGTAGCCGCGGCCTTCGGTGTCCGAAAGCGAGGCCGCACCGGGTCCGTACTGGAGGCCGAGTTCTTCCACGACCAGGTCGCCGGTCGACCCCGTGGGCAATTGCACCGAGAACTGGCCGGGCTCGTCGCCGAACGAGAAGTTGATCCACCGGTGCGACTCGATCACCTCGCCGTAGGTGCTCTTCGTCTCGTCGCGTAGGGCTTCGTACGCGGCCTTGCTGGCCTTCAGCGTCTCGGTGGTCCCGGTGGCGGCGGCCGTCTGCTCGGTGATGCTCTGCCAATCGCCGCGGTCGGATCCCCCCGTGACGACGGTGGGCGCGATGGAGCGCAGACGTTCGTAGGTGCTCTCGTCGATCTCGTCGGCCGTGCCGACGATGAGGTCGGGGCGCGCGGAGGCGAGCGCTTCGAAGTTGATCTCGCCGAAGGTGCCGATCATCGTGGCGTCGGCGATGTACTCCATCTGCCCGGCCGTGTAGCTGTCGGCCCACCGGGAGTAGTCGATGGTGGCGATCGGCTTCACCCCGAGGGACATGAGCTGCCAGGGGGTGTCGTAGGACACCGCCGCGACGCGCACCGGCGACACCGGAACCTCGACGGGACCGTAGGCCGACTCGACGGTCGACTGCCCCGACGGCGATGACGCCGGGCCCGGTGAGGCGCACCCCGTCAGGAGGGCGAAGGCAACGGCCGCGGTCGCGGCGATCGCGCCGAAACGACGTGTTCTGAGCACGGAGAACTCCTCGATGTTAGGTAAGGGATACCTAATTATCGCGATGCCGTTGCGGCATGTGCGGGCAGAAATCTCCGCCGTTCAGCCGATTTCATTCGCGAATCGGTCACCGTGTGTGCCCGTCACGAACGCACGGGGGCTCGCACCGACCCGATCGCGGAACGCCGTCGAGAACGCAGCCGCCGAGTCGTATCCCACCCGTCGAGCGACGACGGCGACCCCCGCCCCCGCGCTCAGCGCCGCCATCGCCGCCTGCATGCGCAGCTGCGATCGCCAATGCGAGAACGACATGCCGGTCTCGTCGCGGAAGCGCCGGCTGAAGGTGCGGGTGCTCACCGCGCACGCCCGGGCCCAGTCGTCCACCGTCCGGCTGTCTCCCGGGGCACCCGACAGGGCGAGCGTCACCCGCCGGAGCCAGGGGGTGTGCGGTTGCGGGAGTCCGGCATCCGGCTGCGCGCCCAGCGACAGCAGGTCGAGGGCGAACGCCTCCGCCCGGGCGCGGCGCGCGGGGGCACGCCCGGGATCGGAGTATTCGGCGTGGAGATGGGCCAGCACGTCCTCGAGGAGGGTCGAGGTCGTCAGCACCGTGGGGAGGGTGAGGGCGTCCGGCACCGCGCCGCGGAGGAACCACGTGCACCGCATCACGTTGCCGGCGCTCGCGTGCACCGCGTGCGGAGTCTGCGCGGGGATCCAGATGGCCGCCCCCCGCGGCACGACGAAGATGGCCTGATCGGTCGCGACCGTCACCACCACGGAGATCGACGAGAGCAGCTCGTGCTCGTCGTGCGCGTGCGTCTCCCAGTGCTCACCCTCGTCGTGAAGCACCGGCGTCGCGATCTCGACCGAGTGCAGGCGCCGACCGGCCGAGCTCGGTGGCATCCTGATCTCATCCATCGGCGGCTCGCGAACGCGCCGTGCGTGACCCGCGGGACCGCCCCCGCCCGACCGGCTTCACGGGCTACGGAGCCAGCCGCTCCGCCGCCGCGGCGATCCGCTCGTCGGTCGCCGTGAGCGAGAAGCGCACGTGGTTCGGGAAGTGGGTGCCGTAGAAGTGCCCGGGCCCGACCAGGATGCCCAGGTCGGCCAGCCGACCCACGCTCTCCCACGCGTCGCGGCCCTCGGTCGCCCAGAGGTAGAGCCCGCCTTCGCTGCGGTCGATCGTGAAACCCGCGGCCTCGATCGCGGGCTTGAGGATCGCCCGCCGACGCGCGTACCGCTCGCGCTGCTCGACGACGTGCGCATCGTCGCCCAGGGCGACGGTCATCGCCCGCTGCACGGGGGCCGGAGGAATGAGACCGAGATGCTTGCGACCGGTCAGCAGTCGCTCCACCAGGGCCGCGTCACCGGCGAGGAAGGCCGCGCGGTATCCGGCAAGGTTCGACTGCTTGCTCAGCGAATACACCGACAGCACACCGATGAGGTCGTCGCCCACGACAGCCGGGTCGAGCACGCTGGGCACCCGCTCGCGGTCCCACGGCGCGTCCCACCCGAGTTCGGCGTAGCACTCGTCGGACGCGAGGACCGCACCGAGCTCGCGCGCCCGGGTCACGGCATCCCTCAACTCCGCCGCGGAGAGCACACGACCGTCGGGGTTACCCGGCGAGTTGATCCACACCAGACGCGTGTGGGCGGGCCACTCGGAGGGATCATCGGATGCCACGGCCTCGGCGCCGACGAGACGGGCACCCACCTCATAGGTCGGGTACGCGGCGCGCGGGTGCACGACGGCATCGCCAGGACCGAGGCCCAGCAGCAGCGGCAACAGCGCCACGAGTTCTTTGGATCCGACCGTCGGAAGGGCGTTCGCGGCCGTCAGGCCCGGGACTCCGCGGCGACGGGCGTACCACTCGACGATCGCCTCGCGCAGTGCCGGCGTGCCGGCCGTCTGCGGGTAGGCGTGCGCGTCGGTCGCGTCGGCGAGGGCGGTGGCGATCACGTCGGGCGTCGGGTCGACGGGCGAACCGATCGACAAGTCGACGATGCCGGCGGGATGTCGCCGCGCGCGCTCCGCGTACGGGGCGACGGCGTCCCAGGGGTAGTCGGCGAGGTCGGCGACGCCCACGGCTCAGTGGGCCTGCGGGGGAAGCGCGGTGATGACGGGGTGGTCCTTGGCGATCACGCCGACCTTCGCCGCTCCACCGGGCGAGCCGATGTCGTCGAAGAACTCGACGTTGGCCTTGTAGTAATCGGACCACTCTTCGGGCAGGTCGTCTTCGTAGTAGATCGCCTCGACGGGGCAGACCGGCTCGCACGCACCGCAGTCGACGCATTCGTCGGGGTGGATGTACAGCGACCGTTCACCCTCGTAGATGCAGTCGACGGGGCATTCGTCGATGCAGGCACGGTCCTTCACATCGACGCACGGGAGGGCGATCACGTAAGTCACGACCCCAGTCTAATCGCGCAGGAGCGACCGGCCTCGCCGCGCGGCCGCCGATGACCCCTGAGGCGTCACCGCGCGGTCGTGGCCGGGGTCGCGTTCGCGCCCGTGCCGACCGCGGGCTGCTGCTTCAGGTGCGAGAAGTCGGGCCAGAAGGCCACGAAGACCATCAGCGCCGGGCCCACGATCGTCCACACCACGGGGATCCATTCGGTGCCCGGGGTGGGGGCTGAGACGATGGCCGACCCGCCGGGACCCACCTGCGAGAACAGATACGTCGCCGCCGAGATGCCGAACCCGCCGGCCAGCGCGTTGATCCGGTCTCCCGTCAGCACGCGCAACGCGATCAACAGCGCCGCACTGCCGATCGTGGCCAGGATCAGTCCCAGCGGCACGGGCCCGAGGCGGTACGCCTGCGCGACCGTGCCGGCCGCCCCGTAGAAGGCGCCGACCAGCAGCGCCACGACCCAACCGACGATGCGCAGGATGCCAGAGCTCATCGCGCCAGTGTAGGCGCGACGCCTTTGCCCCGAGAGAACCCCCCGGTCACGCCGCCCACCCCCACAGGCGCAGCAGCGCCGCGGTGACCGCGGCCGCCACGACCACGATGAGGAACGGGGCGCGCGCCCACAGCAGCAGTGCCGCGACCGCGACGGCCGGCAGTCGCGCGTCGAGGACGATCTCCGAGCCCACAGCCACGGTCTGCACGATCACCAGCGCCGAGAGCAGTGCCACGGTCAGCAGATCGGCGATGCGCGCCGGGCGGGGCGCCTCGAGCCAGTGTGCGGGAGTGAGGTAGCCGACGCCCTTCAGGGCGACGCAGATCACCGAGGCCAGGAGCACCGCGGTCCACAGGGTCATGGCATCCCCTTCTCTTCGGCGACGACTCCGGGAGCGGACGTCGGGCGGCGCGGATCGAACAGCCCCACCGCGACCGCGACGCCCGCGGCGGCGATGACGGGGATGCCCGGCATGAGCACGGGGGTGAGGGCGGCGGCGACGACCGCCGCACCCGCGGCCACCGCGAGCGGCTCGCGCCCTCGCAGCCGGGGCCACAGCAGCGCGAGGAACGCCGCCGCCGCGGCCGCATCGAGGCCGTATGTGCGCGGGTCGCCCAGCACGTCGCCGAGCAGCGCGCCCAGGAGGGTCGAGATGTTCCAGCCGATCCAGATCGCGACGCCGGTGACCCAGAACCCCCACTGGCGTGCGCGCGGCGTGGACTGCGCAAGGCCCACGGCCACCGATTCGTCGATCGTGAACTGCGTCGCACCGGCCTTGCGCCAGAATCCGCCCGCCACGACGGGAGCCATCCGCATCGCGTACGCGGCGTTACGCACGCCCAGCAGCACCGACGATGCGATCGCGGCGGGAGCGGCGGCCGCGCCGCCGGCGGCGATGACACCGACGAAGGCGAACTGCGACCCGCCCGTGAACATCAGCAGGCTCAGCACGCACGTCTGCCAGACGTCGAGTCCGGAGGCCACCGACAGGGCACCGAACGACACGCCGTAGGCGCTCGTCGCCAGCGCGACGGCGAGCCCCTGGCGAGCGGCGACACCCTCGGTTGTTCGGTAGAACGAACGCATGGTCAACATCGTGAACGCTTGAGCGGCGTTCGTCAAGTCGAACGATCGTTGAGCATAATGAACGCATGACCGATCTGAGCGACCGCATCGCCGCGACCCTGCGTCGCGAGCGCGAACGACGCGATCTGAGCGTCTCGGAGCTCGCACGCCGCGCGGGCGTCGCGAAAGCGACGGTCTCGCAGCTCGAGAACGGTGGAGGCAATCCCAGCGTCGAGACGCTCTGGGCGCTGGCCACGGCCCTCGAGGTGCCCTTCGCGGTGCTCGTCGACGAGGGCGTGCGCTCCCCCACGCTCATCCGCGCCGGTGAGGCCACCGCGGCCGTGTCGTCCTCGGCATCCGACTATCTCGCCGTGCTCCTGTCGGCGAGTCCGCCGCACGCCCGCCGCGACATCTACCTGCTCAGCGCCGAGCCCGGCACGCCGCGACTGTCGGAGCCCCACCCCCGCGGCACGATCGAGCACGTCGTGCTCGTGACCGGTCGCGGCCTCGTCGGCCCGGTCGACGCCCCCTACGAGCTGTCCCCCGGCGACTACCTCTCGTACCCCGGCGACGCTCCGCACGTGTTCGAGGCACTGGAGCCGGGCATGAGCGTCGTCTGCGTCGTCGAGTCGCGCTGAGCCCACCGCTCGCACTGCAACACCCGTCGAGCCCCCCGCGCCGCGCTCACGCCGAGCCGCCCCCCAGCGCCACAACCCCGTTGAGTGTCCACGACACGCCGCCACGGCGCGGGTACGCGCGGCGTGTTCTGGACACTCAACGGGAAACGAGCGCCGCGCGCGCAAAACGGCCCCGCGCCACCGCCCCGCCCAGCCACTCGCGTCGCACCCACGCCGAGCCGCAAGCGCCGCAACGCCGAGCCCCCCAGCGCCACAACCCCGTTGAGTGTCCACGACACGCCGCCCCCGCACCGGCACACACGGCGCGTCTTGGACACTCAACGGGGAATCCACTCCGCGGAAACGCGAATGGGCCCGCGCCAGCGCTCAGGCCGCATCCGCGCCCAGCCCAGCCGAGCCCTGCCCGGCCCCGCCCCAGCGCCACAACCCGTCGAGTGTCCACGACACGCCGCCACCGCCCGAGGCACAGCGGCGTGTCCTGGACACTCAACGGGGAACGAACGCCGCAGAAACGCGAAACGGCCCCGCCCAGCCGGAGCTGGTGCGGGGCCGTCGTGGATGCAGACGCTTACGCGTTGGCATCCTGACGCTTCAGGCGCGAGGCGGAGCGTCCGCGCTCGGTCGCGTCGAGCACGACCTTGCGGATACGCACGGCCTCGGGGGTGACCTCGACGCATTCGTCGTCGCGGGCGAACTCGAGGCTCTCCTCGAGCGTCAGCAGGCGCGGGGGCGTCATCGACTCGAACGAGTCGGAGCTGGCCGCACGCATGTTGGTCAGCTTCTTCTCTTTGGTGATGTTGACGTCCATGTCGTCGGCGCGCGAGTTCTCGCCGATGACCATGCCCTCGTAGACCTCCTGCGTCGGCTGCACGAAGAACGACATGCGCTCCTGCAGACCGATCATCGCGAAGGGGGTGACGACGCCCATGCGGTCGGCGACGATCGAGCCGTTCTGACGGGTCGAGATGTGACCGGCCCAGGGCTCGTAGCCGTGCGAGATCGCGTTGGCGATACCGGTGCCGCGCGTGGTGGTGAGGAACTCGGTGCGGAAGCCGATCAGGCCGCGCGAGGGGACGACGAACTCCATGCGCACCCAGCCGGTGCCGTGGTTCGTCATGTTGTCCATGCGACCCTTGCGGCCGGCGAGCAGCTGCGTGATCGCGCCGAGGTACTCCTCGGGCGAGTCGATGGTGAGGTGCTCGAACGGCTCGTAGGTCTTGCCGTCGATCTTCTTCGTGACCACCTGGGGCTTGCCTACGGTGAGCTCGAAGCCCTCGCGGCGCATGTTCTCGACGAGGATCGCGAGGGCGAGCTCTCCGCGGCCCTGCACCTCCCACGCGTCGGGGCGTCCGATGTCGACGACCTTCAGCGAGACGTTACCGATCAGCTCGCGGTCGAGGCGGTCCTTGACCATGCGGGCGGTGAGCTTATGACCCTTCACCTTGCCCATGAGGGGCGAGGTGTTCGTGCCGATGGTCATCGAGATGGCCGGGTCGTCGACCGTGATGGCCTTGAGGGGCCGCACGTCTTCGGGGTCGGCGATGGTCTCGCCGATGGTGATGTCGGGGAAACCGGCGATGGCGACGATGTCACCGGGGCCGGCGTCGTCGGCCGGGTAGCGCTCCAGCGCGCGGGTCTTCAGCAGCTCGGTGATGCGGGCGTTGCTGGTGGTGCCGTCGGCTCGGACCCACGCGACCGTCTGACCCTTCTTCAGGGTGCCGTTGAACACGCGCAGCAGCGCGAGGCGGCCGAGGAAGGGGCTCGAGTCGAGGTTGGTGACCCACGCCTGCAGCGGCGCCTCGTCGTCGTACGACGGGGCCGGAACGTGCTCGAGGATCGCGCCGAAGAGCGGCTCGAGGTCGTCGTTGTCGGGCAGCGAGCCGTCGGCGGGACGGTTCAGCGACGCAGCTCCCGCACGACCCGAGGCGTACACGACGGGGACGTCGAGCAGGGCATCGACGTCGAGGTCGGGAACGTCGTCGACCAGGTCGGACGCGAGACCGAGCAGCAGGTCGTGCGCCTCTTCTTCGACCTCGCCGATACGCGCGTCGGGTCGGTCGGTCTTGTTCACCAACAGGATGACGGGGAGCTTGGCCTCGAGGGCCTTGCGCAGCACGAAGCGGGTCTGGGGCAGCGGGCCCTCGGACGCGTCGACGAGCAGCACGACACCGTCGACCATCGACAGGCCGCGCTCGACCTCGCCACCGAAGTCGGCGTGGCCCGGGGTGTCGATCACGTTGATCGTGACCGGCACGTCGCTGTGGACGCCGTTGTAGGTGATCGCCGTGTTCTTGGCGAGGATCGTGATGCCCTTTTCGCGCTCGAGGTCGTTCGAGTCCATCGCGCGTTCTTCGATGTGCGCGTGGTCGCCGAACGAGCCGGTCTGGCGGAGCATGGCGTCGACGAGAGTCGTCTTGCCGTGGTCGACGTGCGCGACGATCGCGACGTTGCGGAGGTCAGGACGAAGGGCGTGCGCCATGGAGGGTCTCCAGGAAAATTCGGGGTGGCGCCCGGAATCGGGCTCCCTTAGTCTACCGGGCGCCCGCCGCGCAGCCTGGCAGACAGCAGAAAGGGGCGGGATTCCTCGGAATCCCGCCCCTTTCCGGCACCTCAGGAGGCCGGGTCGTCCTTCAGCAGCTCGTGACGGAGCTCGCGGCGCGCAGCCTGGACCTCGACATCGGGCACCGGGATCGCGGCGATGAGTCGCTGCGTGTACTGCTGCTTCGGTGCGCGCAGGATCTGATCGCGGGTGCCCTGCTCGGCGATCTTGCCGCGGTTGAGCACCACGATGCGATCTGCCATCGCATCCACCACGGCGAGGTCGTGGCTGATGAACAGGCACGCGAAACGGTGCTCCTTCTGCAGCTCGCTGAGAAGTTCGAGCACGCGGGCCTGCACGGAGACGTCGAGCGCGCTCGTGGGCTCGTCGGCGACCAGCAGACGCGGCTGCAGCGAGAGGGCGCGCGCGATGCCCACGCGCTGCTTCTGCCCGCCCGACAGCTCGTGCGGGTAACGGTTGCGGTAGCTGCGCGGAAGACGCACCTCGTCGAGCAGCTTCTCGATGCGCGCGTCGAGCTCGGCGCCCTTGGCCTCACCGGCGAGGAACAGCGGCTCGCCGATGGACTCGCCGATCGGCAGGCGCGGGTTCAGCGACGACGACGGGTCCTGGAACACGATGCCCACGCGGCGGCGCAGCGACTTGATGAGCTTGCGCGAACCGCTCGAGATGTCGACGCCGTCGACCACCAGACGACCGTCGGCGATGGGCTGCAGACCGATGGCGGCGCGGCCGATGGTCGACTTGCCCGACCCCGACTCTCCGACCAGTCCGACGATCTCGCCCTCGGCGATGCCCAGCGTGACGTCGTCGACGGCGCGGAAAGCGGCGACGCGTCCCTTCTTGCCGTACTCGATCGAGACGTTGTCGAGCTGCAGCACCGGGTGGGCGATCTCGGGGGCGGCGACGGCGAGGGCGATCGTCTCGGTGCGGGCGGGACCGCTGGCCACCGCGGTGGCCAAGGCCTCGACGACGTCGACCGTGGCTTCGCCCTCGAGGGTCTCGCCCAGGCGCGGGACCGAGGCCAGCAGTTCCTTCGTGTAGGCGTCCTGCGGGTCGCCCAGCACCTTCCCGGCGGGGCCCTGCTCGACGATGTCGCCGGACTTCATCACGACGATCCAGTCCGCGAGGTCGGCGACGACGCCCATGTCGTGCGTGATGAGCAGCACCGCGGAGTCGAGGCGGTCGCGCAGGTCGCGGATGAGATCGAGGATCTCGGCCTGCACGGTCACGTCGAGCGCGGTCGTGGGCTCATCGGCGATGAGCAGCGCCGGCTCCAGGCTGATCGACTGCGCGATCATGGCGCGCTGGCGCTGGCCGCCCGACAGCTGGTGCGGGTACGAGGCGAAGGCCTTCGCCGGGTCGGGGAGCCCGACCATCTCGAGCAGCTCCATCGCGCGGGCCTTGGCCTGCGTGGGAGCGATCGGGGTGTGCGCGCGCAGCGCCTCGATGATCTGCGACCCCACCGTCAGCACGGGGTTCAGGGCCGTCATCGGCTCCTGGAAGATCGCCGCGACCTCGGGACCGCGCAGCTGCCGCATCTGCGACGCCGACAGGCCGGTGACCTCACGGCCGTTGACCTTGATGCTGCCGGTGACGCGGCTGTTGCGCGGCAGCAGGTCGAGCACGGCCATCGAGCTGACGCTCTTGCCCGAGCCCGACTCGCCGACCACCGCGACGACCTGGCCGCGCGCGATCGAGTAGGTGAGGTGCTTCGCGGCGGGAACCCACACGTCGTCGACCGCGAAGTCGACGCTGACGTCGGTCATCTCGAGGGCGGGGATGGCCGCCTTCTCGGTCGTGCTCATGAGAATGTCCTCTCGGTCCCGCCGAGCGGGAGTGAGTGATCGGGGAATGAAAGAATCGGAGGATGCCACGCCAGACGTTCCGTTCGACGTTCACCCGAGTCCTGTGCGGCATCGTCTGGGCGATCATCGCCGTCGTAGCGATCGGTCTGCTCGTCACGCCCGGGGCGAGCGAGGCGCCCGCCCTCGTGATCGTGGGCGCGCTGGGAGCGGCCGCCCTGGTCACCGGCATCCTGTGGTCGCCCTCGGTGTCCGTCGACGACGACGGCGTGCAGGTCGACAACATCGCCCTGCGCTACCTCGTGCCGTGGGCGGCGCTCATCCACGTCGACACGCGGTACTCGCTGCAGCTGCACACGCCCGGACGTCGCATCGGCGTCACCGCCGCACCGGCGCCCGGCGCGACCGGATCGCTCCGCGCCGCCCGCGCCCACCGCCGCAGCGACAGCCCGTCGACGCCGCAGACGCGCCCCGGCGAGCTGCCGAACACCGACTCCGGACGCGCCGCCGAGATGGTGCGCACCCGCTGGCACGCCCTGCGCGAAGCCGGACGCATCGAGGCGGGTGTCGCCGAGAGCGTCCGTGTGCACGTGGGCGTCCGCACGGGCAACCTCGTGCTGCTCGTGGCCGGCGCGGCCGGTCTCGTCGCGGCGGTCGCCCTGGGCTGACACCCGCGCGAAGGCGAGCGTCATGACGACGGGGTCTCCGGGTGCACCCGCGCCTGCGTGCTCGCGGGAGCGGTGGTCGACGACGCCGAGGTCTCTTTCGTGCGACGCAGCGAGAAGCGCTTCTGACGCGGGTCGAACGCGTCGCGCAGGCCGTCGCCGACGAAGTTGACCAGCACCGCCAGCAGCACGATGAACACGGCGGGCCACCAGAACAGCCAGGGGCGGGTCGAGAACGCGGACTGGTTGTCGGAGATGATCAGACCCAGCGACACGTCGGGCGGGCGCACGCCGAGCTGCAGGTAGCTCAACGCGGTCTCGAGCAGGATCGCCGAGGCGGCGAGAAGCGTCGCCGCCACGATGACCACGCCGATGGCGTTGGGCAGGATGTGCTTGAAGATGATGCGCGCGTCGCTGGCGCCCGCCACGCGGGCGGCCTCGACGAACTCGCGCTCGCGCAGCGACAGGAACTCGGCGCGCACCAAGCGGGCGATCGTCGTCCACGACACCATCGCGAGGAAGAACGCCAGCGGGATCACACCGAGGCCGCCCGTCGCGCGACCGACGACGGCGCCGATCACGATGATCGGGATGACGATGAACACGTCGGTGATGCGCATGAGGACGGCATCCACCCAGCCGCGGTAGTACCCGGCGAGGGCGCCGATGACGGTGCCGACCGTGGTGCCCACGAAGCTGATGATGATCATCACGAGGATCGAGTTCTGGATGCCGCGCATCGTCATCGCGAAGTAGTCGATGCCGATGCGGTCCTGACCGAACGGGTGCTCGCCCAGCGAGAAGGGGAAGACCGACAGCGTCGGCGCCCCGCCGTCGTTCTGCGGGTTCAGCGACGTGTAGTCGTATTTCCACCAGCCCGGGATGGGCCCCAGGCCGATCGCCGAAATCGAGAAGATCGCCAGCAGCACGAACAGGATGCCGGAGACGACGGAGATCTTGTTCGACAGGAAGCGACGCAGGACGAGCCGTCCCTGGCTCACCCCGACGGTGTCGCGCTCGTCGGCCGGGACCGGCGCATCGACGTTCGCGGGTTCGGGAAGCATCTGAGTCATCGGGAGACCTCCGGGAATCGGACGGCGGCGATCATGCGACCACTCGCACTCGGGGGTCGAGCGCCGCGTAGGCGAGATCGGCCAGGAAGTTGAAGACGATGGCGGTGATCGCGATGACGATGAAGTAGCCCATCACCGGGTTCACGTCCACACGCTGGATGGAGGTCACGAACAGCTGACCCATGCCCGAGATCGCGAAGACCTTCTCGGTGATGACCGCGCCACCCAAGAGGGCTCCGACGTCGGTTGCAACGAGCGTCACGATCGGGATGAGCATGTTGCGCAGGCCGTGGCGCAGGATGACCGTCCGCTCCGGCAGACCCTTGGCGCGGGCCGTGCGGATGAAGTCCTGGTTCATCACCTCGAGCATGCCCGCGCGGGCGTAGCGCGTGTATCCCGCGAACGAGATCAGCAGCAGCGAGATCGTCGGGAGCAGCAGGTGCGTGAAGCTGTCGATGCCCGTGATCCACATGTCGCCGTTGAACCCGGGGGTGACGGCACCGACCGTCGCGATGGGGCGACCGTTGATGCGCGGGTTGTTGACGTATGCCGGCCACGACTGCATGTAGCGGTCGAGGATCACGAGCGCGAACGACAGGAACGCCACGAGGCCGCCGATGCGCGCGGTCATTCCGCGGTCGGGGGCGCCGAGCAGGTAGCCCGTGGCGAGACCGACGACCACGGCGACCAGGCCGATGATGATGATCGTCGCGGGCGTGGAGATGTCGAACAGTCCCTGCAGCAGGAAGAAGCAGAGGTACGAGATCGCGCCGTTGAGCGCCGCGACGATGAGGGCGCGACGGTTGGTGAGCCCGGCGATGAGGGCCGTGACGATGACGACCACACCGGCGATGATCAGCAGCAAACCCACGGGGCCGAACCCGGGGTTGCGGAACCAGTCGGTGACGTTGAAGTACACCAGCAGCGCCACGGTCGCCGCGGCGGCGGTGGCGCCGACGATCAGGCGACGACGCGCCTCGCCGCCGATCATGGCCTGCCAGACGACGGCGGACACGACCGCCAGGAGGACGATCACCCAGATCGGGATCGAGGTGGCCGACTCGAGGAAACTGTTGAAGCCGAGGGCCAGGAACTCCTTCAGCAGCACCGCCACGAGGAACGACGGCAGCGAGAAGAGGAAGAAGCTCAGCAGCGTGATGCCGAAGTCGAAGCCGCTGTACTGGCGCAGGGCCGAGACGACACCGACCACGATGCCCAGCACGATCGCCAGCACGAACGACGCCGTCACGAGCTGGAGAGTGGAGCCGACCGCGGTGGGCAGGATGTCGAGGACGGGGGCATTGCTGATCGTCAGGCCCAGGTTGCAGGTTCCGGCGAAGGGGATGAGGCAGCCGGCGGCGCCGCCCAGCCAGAGGAAGTAACGCAGCGGCGCGGGCACGTTCAGATCGAGCGCGGCGACGCGGGCGGCGATCAGCTGGTCGCGGTTGGCGGCGGTGCTGTCGCGGAGGTCCTGGAGGGGGTCGCCGGCGTTGGCGGCGAGCACGTACATGATGAACGATGCTGCAAGCAGAACCAGGATCGAGACGGCGATGCGCCTGAGAATGAATCCGACCATCGCGGGAGGTCTTCTTTCGATCGGGTGACGGACGCGGAGACGGCGCCCTGGAAAGGATAGTCGCGGGCGCGGCGCAGAGAGCGCGCCGCGCGCAGACGAAGTGAGGCGCCGGAGCCGAGCGACTCCGGCGCCTCACGAGGGATCAACGGGTCATCAACCCGCGAGCGTCCACTCCTGTGCGTTCCAGACGATGCCGGTCTGGCCGCCGAAGTAGTCGACGCCCGTCACGGAACCGTTGTCAGCGAACAGACCGGGCGACTGGAACAGCGGCAGACCGTAGAAGTCCTTCGCCGTGGCCGTGTCGATCTGCACCTTGAGGTCGGCCAGCTTGGTCGTGTCGACCGTGACCTGGGTCTCGTCGACGAGGGTGTCGACGGCCGAGTTGCTGTAGTTGTTGTAGTTACCGCCGCCGCCGCTCTTGAAGATCTGCGGGAGCGCGGCGTTACCGGCACCGGGCGAGACCCAACCGAAGATCGACGCGTCGTAGCTGCCGCTGCCCAGGAGCTTGCTCCAGTCGGGCGAACCGGCGTCCTCGATCACGAAGCCGGCCTGCTGCGCCGACTGCTGGATGGCGCGGAAGCTGTCGACACGGTTCGGGTTGTTGGTGTTGTAGAGGATGCGAACGGTCGGGGTGGCACCGTTGAGCAGCGCCTTGGCGCCCTCGATGTCGGGCTCGGTGAACGCGTCGTATCCGCTCGAGGAGACGGCGGTGGTGTACTGGTCGCCGTCGGTGGGCAGGAAGATCTGCGAGTTGAGCACGTTGGCGTCGGGGTTGACCGGCTTGATGATCGAGTCGAGGATCTGCTGACGCGGGATCGTCTTGAGGAAGGCCTCACGGACGTTGGCGTCGGCGAAGACACCGCCGAAGGTCAGGTCGACGTGGTCGTACGCGAGCTGGCTGCCCGAGTGGACCGTGGCGTTCGCGTTCTCGAGCGCGGTCAGCGTGTCGGCGGAGGCCTGCGGCTGGATGGCCTGGACCTCACCGTTCTGGAGCGCCGTGACCTGAGCGTTCGAGTCGCCGATGAAGCGGATGATCAGCTGGTCGTACGCGGGCGACATCTCGCCCTTGTAGTTGGGGTTCTTGCCCAGCGTGATGCTCTGCTCGGGCGTGAAGTCGGTCACGATGAACGGACCGCTCGCGACGAGCAGGCTCTGGTCGGTCGGCATGGCGGTGACGTCGTAGCCGGTGTTCCAGAAGTCGGCCGCGGCCTTGAGCGTCGCGTTGGGCGCGACGGGCGCGTCGGGGTTGCCCTCGGGCAGCGACTTGAGCAGGTCGACGAACTCGGACTCCGACACGCCGGCCTTCTCGGCGAGCACGTGGGCCGGCTTGCCGATCGGGTTGACGAGCTCGTAGTCCACGAAGGGCTGCGAGTACACCAGCGTCATCGACATGTTGTCGTCGCTGATCGTGGGGAAGGCGGTGGTGTCGAGACCCGCGGTGCTGCCGGCGAGGCTGAAGTACTGCGTGCCGCCGTTGGTGACCTCGCTGGTGGCGGGGTCGAGCTTGGCGTCGTCGAAGTAGCCCGAGTTGATGGCCCAGTTGACGAGCATGTCATCGGCGTTGATGGGCTCGCCATCCGACCAGGTGAGACCCTCGTTGATCGTGTACTTGACCGTGAGGGGGTCCTCGGAGACCGTCTCGTACGTGCCGAAGTCGGTGTTGTCGAGGATCGAGAAGTCCTTATCGAGGCGCTGGAAGCCACCGAGGCCCAGGCCGCCGCTGACACCGGTCAGGTAACCGACCATGCCGTTGGTGTCGAGGTTGGCCTCGGGGGTGTCGCCGTTGAACGAGGTGAACGCGTTCGTCGTGGCGATGGTGACGGTGCCGCCGGTGGACGACGCACCGCCCTCGGGGGTGGCGGTGGTGGTGCAACCGGCAAGGGCCAGAGCCGCGACCGCGACTCCTGCTCCCGCCGTAAGGGCGCGCATGCGCCGAGTCTTTTCAGACACTTTGCCTCCAGTGCAGAGTGGACGGGCACCCCCGACACACGAGTGGCAGGGGGAAGCCGTGGATACCGAAACGATAGATAAAGGCTTCCGGATGGTCAAAACTCCTGGGCAATTCGTTACAGACCTTTAACTTGAGCGCGGTTGCGTAGAGCATTCTGACAACCCCGTTCTGTGTCATCCCCGGAAGCGGCCGAGCATCCCCCGCCGATGCTCGTGCGCGCACCCATCGGTCATCGCCCGCCGGTGTTAGATACACGGTGTGACCCGGCATCCGTTCTCCGCCCCGCCCTCCCTCGGCGAGGGCGACGCGACATATCGACGACGACGACTGATGTGGGAGATCGCCCTCGTCCTACTCGTCACCGTGGGCCAGTCCGCGATCTACTCGGTGGTGTCGTTCGTGCGCACCGTGACCCGGGCGCCCATCTCGCAGCAGCAGACGCAGTTGAATCCGTCGCGCAGCGCCGAACCGCTCTGGGACGCCGTCTACCAGTTCCTGGACATCGCGTTCTCGCTGGCTCTGGTCGCGCTCGTCGTCTTCCTCTTGTGGGAGCCGGCGAACAATGCGCTGCACCGGATCGGCCTGGATTTCCGGCGGTTCGGCAGCGACATTCTGCGCGGGGTGCTGCTGCTTTTGCTGATCGGCGTTCCGGGGATCGGGGTGTACGCGATCGGACGCGCGCTCGGCCAGAGCATCGCCGTCGTTCCGGCACCCCTGGACTCGTCGTGGTGGGTCATCGCTCTGCTGGTGCTCGCGGCCCTTCGGGCGGGGCTCACCGAGGAGGTCATCTTCCTCGGGTACCTCTTCGACCGCCTGCGACGCCTCGGCTGGTCGTGGACGGGGATCATCGTGTCGACGGCGTTGCTGCGCGGCAGCTATCACCTCTACCAGGGGTGGCCCTCGGCGCTGGGCAACGTCGTCATGGGACTCGTGTTCGGCTGGTGCTACAAGCGCTGGGGCCGCGTCATGCCGCTCGTCGTGGCGCACACGATCATCGACATCGTGGCCTTCGTGGGCTACCCGCTGGCAGCGGCGTGGTGGCCCGCGATCTTCGCCCCGCCGACCCCCGCGGTCACGCCCACACCGTCGCCGACCGTCACCCCGTGACGCCCCGCGGGCGGCACGAATCGCGCTGAATCGGCGACGGTCGGGCCGCCACGCCCGACCTCGCGATCAGGGCTGCGGCGGCGTCCAGGTCCAGAATGCGGGCGGCAGGCCGTTCGGTTGCGACGTGTAGGCCACTCCCCCGACGCCGGCGGCGGTCACGACCGCGCCCGTGCGCTCGAGCAGGGGCACCCCGGCGTACGCGGTGAACAGCGACTGATCGATCTTCTTCGCCGCGGCGAGCACGTCGACCGGGTCGGTGTCGTTCGTGAGTCCGGCGAACAGGCGCGCGGTGTCGGGCCCGTCGACCCCCTCGGCGATCCGATCGCGCGCCGAGCGGTACAGGCTCTCGTCTTCTCCGACCCAGGCGAGGGTGGCATCCGGAGTCTCGGTCTCGGTCGCGACGCGCACGGCGATGCCCGCGGTCGCCCCCATCGTCACCATGCGCGCGAAGACCTGCGCCGAGGTCTCGTCGGTGGCGTCGTACCCCACCCGCAGCACCGCGGCGCGGTCGTCGAGCGCCTCGCGCGCACCGTCGACGTCGCTCCCCGTTCCCGGCGCACCGTTGCCCGAGGTGAGGTCGCGGTAGAGCTGACCGGCCGCGGGCGACGACAGGAACGACTGCAGCGGCTGCGCGTCGGGCCGCACGGTGCCCAGCGCGTCCTTCACAATCACCGAGCGGTCGAGCGAACGCGAGGTGGCCTCTCGCAGGGCGGGGGCGGTGCCGTTGGCGAACCGCAGCTGCAGGGTCTCGGTGGTGGGCCCGGTGACCACCTGCAGACCGGCGTCGGTGAGCGTCTTCAGCTCGTCCTCGTCGAGGTCGCCGATGTTCGCCACGTCGACCATTCCCGCCTCGATCGCCGAGAGCTGCGCCGCACGATCCGCGAAGAAGCGCACCGTGAGACCCTCGAGCCCGGGGAAGTGCGCGCCCTGGTAGCTGTCGCGCCGGGCCAGGGTGAGGGTGTCCGTCGTGGCCGAAGCGACGGTCCAGGGGCCGGCGGCGACGACGGATGCCGGATCGGGAGCCGTTCCCGCGGGCACGTCGAAGCCCGTGTTCCAGGCCTGCGCGGCGGCCGCCAGCACGGGGTTGGGGGCGACGGGCGCCGTCGGGTCGCCCTCGGGGACCGTGAGGATGGCGGTGAGCAGGTCCTTCACGCTGACCCCGGCGCGCTGCGCGACGACGTGGACCGGCCGATCGAGCAGCCACTGGCGGTTCCAGTCGGCGAACGGCTCGTCATAGGTGAGGGTCAGGGTGTCGGCGGCACGGTCGATGCTCGGGCGCGCCGTGCGCGCGTTGGGGTCGGCGGGGGCTGCGGTGTCGAAGTACCGCGTGCCCGAGACGATCTGCCCGGTGGCGTCGTACGTGGCGTCATCGAAGAAGTGCGACGACACCGCCCAGCCGAACAGCAGGTCGTCGAGGGTGACGGGCGTGCCGTCCGACCACGTGCGGTCGGTGAACAGCTCGTAGCTGACCTTCAAGGGGTCCCCCTCGACGCGGGTGATGCGTCCGAGGCCGTCGTTCGGTACGACCTGCAGGTCGCCGTCGAGCGAACCGAGTTGCTCGTCGAGCAGCTCGGACACCGCACGGTTGGCCGCCGTGTCGCCGGTGCGACTCTCGGCGTTGAAGCTCGTGAGGCTGCCGACCACGCCGACCGTGAGGCTGGTGCGTGCCTCCGGCTCGGGCGCGGGTGCCGCGTCGGGCGCAGCGCACCCGGCGAGCACGATGGCGCAGGCGGCGAGCAGGGCGATCGACCGCCCCCGTCCGCGTCGTCGTCGAGTCGGTCGTGAGTGGTCAGTCAGCCCGTGGTGCACACCCGAACTGTACTAAACGCCTCCTGTGCGAACCCCCGTCCGGGCCGTGGGCGAACGATCCGGCGGCGATCCCGGAATCCGGCCGGGATCGCCGCCGCACTCACTCAGCGCTCAGGCGAACGCCTCCGGCGGAGGGCAGGAGCACACGAGGTTGCGGTCGCCGTACGCCTGGTCGATGCGGCGTACCGGGGGCCAGTACTTGCCGCGGATCAGAGAACGCACGGGGTACACCGCGGTCCCGCGCGAGTACGCGTGCTTCCACTCGCCCACGACCACCGTCTCGGCGGTGTGCGGCGCGTTCACGAGCGGGTTGTCGTCGGCGGGCCACTCCCCCGCGGCGACGGCGTCGGCCTCGTGCTTGATCGCGATCATGGCATCCACGAACCGGTCGAGCTCGGCGAGGTCCTCACTCTCGGTCGGTTCCACCATGAGGGTGCCGGCGACCGGGAACGACATCGTCGGGGCGTGGAAGCCGTAGTCGATCAGACGCTTGGCCACGTCGTCGACGGTGACCCCGGTCTGCTCCTTGAGGGGACGCAGGTCGAGGATGCACTCGTGCGCGACCAGACCGCCCTCGCCCGCGTACAGCACCGGGTAGTGCTCGCGCAGGCGC
This sequence comes from Microbacterium sp. CFBP 13617, assembly GCF_014839445.1. NCBI lineage: Bacteria > Bacillati > Actinomycetota > Actinomycetes > Micrococcales > Microbacteriaceae > Microbacterium > Microbacterium sp. CFBP 13617. The sequence continues at coordinate 732,784 of NZ_JACYNW010000002.1, forward strand.
ACGGCGATGTAGTTGGCCGACAGCACGGCCGCGGCCGTGGCCTGGCGAAGCCCCTCGGCCCCCATCATGCGCACGTACGCCCACGAGATGGGCAGGATCCCCGCCGACCCGTGCGGCGCGGCCGACACCGGTCCCCCGTCGAACACACCACCGGCGTGGTCGGCGCGCTGCGAGAACGGATGCGAGGGAAGGAACGGCGCGAGGTGCGCCTTCGCGGCGACCGGGCCGACGCCCGGGCCCCCACCGCCGTGCGGGATCGCGAACGTCTTGTGCAGGTTGAGGTGCGACACGTCGCCGCCCAGGTCGCCGAAGCGGGCGAAGCCGAGCAGCGCGTTGAGGTTCGCCCCGTCGACGTACACCTGTCCACCGGCGTCGTGCACGGCCTGGGTGATCTCGAGCACGTCGTGCTCGTACACGCCGTGGGTCGAGGGGTACGTGATCATCAGCGCCGAGAGGGACTCGGCGTGCTGGGCGATCTTGGCCCGCAGATCGTCGAGGTCGACGTTCCCCGCCTCGTCGCACGCGACGACGACGACCTTCATGCCCGCCAGGATCGCCGAGGCCGCGTTCGTGCCGTGCGCCGACGAGGGGATGAGGCACACCGTGCGCTCGGTGTCGCCGTTCGCGAGGTGGTAGCCGCGGATGGCGAGGAGTCCCGCGAGCTCGCCCTGCGAGCCGGCGTTCGGCTGCAGCGAGACGGCGTCGTAGCCGGTGACCTCGGCGAGCCAGCGCTCGAGCTGCTCGATCATCTCGAGGTAGCCGTGCACGTCGGCCTCGGGGGCGAACGGGTGCACGCGCGAGAACTCCGGCCACGACACCGCGGCCATCTCGGTCGCCGCGTTCAGCTTCATCGTGCACGACCCCAGCGGGATCATGCCGCGATCGAGCGCGTAGTCGCGATCGGCGAGGCTCTTGAGGTACCGCATCATGGCCGTCTCGCTGCGGTGAGCATGGAAGACGGGGTGCGTGAGGTACTCGTCGTCGCGGTGCAGCGCCTCGTCCACGCCGCGGAGGGCGACGCCCTCGGGCAGGTCGTCGCTCGCGAGGCCGAACGCGTCGAGGACGGCCGCGAGGTCGGCATCCGTCGTCGTCTCGTCCACCGAGACCCCCACGGTCGCATCGTCGACCCACAGCAGCTGATAGCCGCGCTCGCGCGCCCGGTCGACCACGTCTTGGGCGCGCCCCGGCACGTGCACGCGCACGGTGTCGAAGAACGCGTCGCTCGCCAGCGTCAGGTCGTACGAACGCAGGGCGGATGCCAGGATGTCGGCCTTCCGCGCGACGCGCGTCGCGATCCCCCGCAGCCCCTGCGGCCCGTGGTACACCGCGTACATCGCCGCCATCACGGCCAGCAGCACCTGGGCGGTGCAGATATTCGAGGTCGCCTTCTCGCGACGGATGTGCTGTTCGCGCGTCTGCAGCGACAGGCGGTACGCGGGGGCTCCCACGGCATCCTGCGACACGCCCACGAGGCGGCCGGGGAGCTGGCGTTCGAGGCCCGCGCGCACGGCCATGTAGCCCGCGTGCGGTCCCCCGAAGCCGAGCGGAACGCCGAAGCGCTGGGTCGTCCCGACCGCGACGTCGGCGCCGAGGGCGCCGGGCGAACGCAGCAGGGTCAGGGCGAGCAGGTCGGCCGCGGCCACGACCAGGCCACCGGCGGCGTGCACCGTGTCGGCGACGGCCGAGAAGTCCCACACGCGCCCCGTGGCGCCGGGGTACTGCACGAACGCACCGAACGCCTCGGGCAGCTCCCCCGCGAACGAGGTCTCCTCGATGCGGATGCCGACGGCCGCGGCGCGGTGGTGCAGCAGCGCCTTGGTCTGCGGCAGGGCATCGACGTCGACGAGGAAGACGTCGGTCTTCGCCTTCGACGCCCGGCGCGCGACGAGCATGCCCTCGACGACCGCGGTCGACTCGTCGAGCATCGAGGCGTTCGCCGTGGCGAGACCCGTCAGGTCGGTCACCATCGTCTGGAAGTTGATGAGAGCTTCGAGCCGACCCTGCGAGATCTCGGGCTGGTAGGGCGTGTACGCGGTGTACCACGAGGGGTTCTCGAGCACGTTGCGGGCGATCACCGAGGGGGTGAAGGTGTCGTAGTACCCCAGCCCGATCAGCGGTCGCGCCGAGCGGTTCGCGGAGGCGAGCTCCCGCAGCTCCGCGAGCGCCTCGGCCTCGGTGGCCGCGGTCGGGATCGAGCTGGTCGCGCGCTGCTGCACGTGGATGGATGCCGGGACGGCGGTCTCGACGAGCGCCTCGACGCTGTCGTACCCGACGACCTCGAGCATGCGGGCCTGGGCGTCGGCGTCGATGCCGATGTGGCGATCGACGAAGACGGCGGGCGCGGCGGTATCGGTCCGCGGGGGGAGAAGAGTGCTCATGCGGTGAGGCCCTCGTAGGCGGCGCGGTCGAGGAGGTCGCCGGGCAGCTCGCCCTCGACGCGGATCTTGATGAGCCAGCCCCCGGCGAAGGGTTCGGCGTTCACGAGAGAGGGGTCGTCGACCACGGCGTCGTTCACCTCGACGACTGTGCCAGTCAGGGGTGCGTAGAGCTCGCCGACCGACTTGGTCGATTCGATCTCGCCGCAGACGTCGCCGGCCGAGACCGCGGAGTCGGCGCCGGGCAGCTCGACGAAGACGACGTCGCCGAGCTTGTCGGCGGCGAAGTCGGTGATGCCGACGGTCGCGATGTCCCCCTCGAGGGAGATCCACTCGTGCTCGGACGTGTAGCTGAGGGCGGTGAGGTCGGTCATGCGTTTCTCCGATAGAAGGGAAGGGCGGTGACGGTGGCGGGAATGCGGGTTCCGCGCACGTCGATGGTCAGTTCGGTTCCGGGCTCGCTCGCCGACGGCGCGACGAATGCCATGGCCACGGGGTGGCCGAGGGTGGGGCTGAGGGCACCGCTGGTGATCTCGCCGACGGTGTCGTCGCCGCGGAGCACGGAGTAACCGGCGCGGCCCGCGCGACGGCCCTCCGACACGAGCCCGACGAGCACGGGGGCGTCGGCGGGGCTCGACGCCACGCCGTCCTTGCCGACGAACGCCTCTTTGTCGACGGCGACGACGCGGCCGAGGCCGGCCTGCGCGGGAACGATGTCGCGCGAGAGCTCGTGGCCGTACAGCGGCATGCCCGCCTCGAGGCGCAGCGTGTCGCGCGCGGCGAGGCCGCAGGGGACGAGTCCGCGATCGGCGCCCGCGGCGAGCGCGGCGTCCCAGAGGGCGCCGGCCTGGGCGGTGGGGATGAGCAGCTCGTAGCCGTCCTCGCCGGTGTACCCGGTGCGGGCCACGAACAGCGAGGCGCCCTGGAAGGTGCCGTCGGTCCAGGCGTAGTAGCCCAACTCGTCCAGAGCGGTGCCGGTGATCTCGACCCCCGGGGTGGAGCTCAGGATGCCGAGGGCCTCGGGGCCCTGGAGGGCGATGAGCGCGAGCTGATCGGTGACGTCTTCGACCCGCGGGATCGCCCCACCGGACGTCACGGCGTAATCGGTGCCCTCGAGGGGGCCGTCGAGGAACGCCTGCGCCGACGACCACGTGGCACGGGCACCGTCGAACGCCGCGGCCACGGCATCCCGGTTCCCGGCGTTCGCGATCACCAGGAAGTAGTCCTCACCGGTGCGGTAGACGATGACGTCGTCCACGATTCCGCCGTCGTCGGCCAGAACGAGGGAGTACTTGGCCTTGCCGATGCGCATCGTGGAGATGCGGCCGGCGAGCACGAAGTCGAGGAAGTCCGCGGCGCGGCCGCCCTGCACCCAGAACTCGGCCATGTGCGAGATGTCGAACAGGCCCGCGGCCGTGCGCACCGCGTGGTGCTCGGCGAGGTCGGAGGTGTAGCGCACGGGCATGTTCCAGCCGCCGAAGTCGGTGAACGAGGCGCCGAGGGCCTCGTGCCGATCGTGCAGCGGCGACGAGCGTGGAGGTGCGGGGGTGTCGGTCATGAGTTCTGCCGTTCGCGATGACGGACAGACGCCGGTCGGCGCCTGGAGAACTCCCCCTCTGTCATGGGCCTGAGAGTTTCGCCACGGCATCCGTTCGATGAACAGGATGGCGGGCTTTCACCGTCGGCGGATCCGGCGCGGTGCACCCGGATCACTTTCCAGAGTGGCCCGATCGACGCGGTACGCGTACCTGAGAGATTGGCGGGGAGGCTTGCTCCTTCGGTGCCCGGCTGCATTCGCCGGAGCTCTCCCGCATCGATCATGGGGCCGGTGTGGACTTGTGGGGTCAGCCTAGCGGAGGCCCGCGGCGCTCTGTCCAGCCCCGCGGTGAACGACGCCGGATGCCGCGGCCTCGATCGCCCACGTCGCCCTCACCGCCGCGGGCCCCGGGCTCCCCTCACCCGGTGTACAGGGGCGTGGTGCTGGTGCGCCAGACGTCGATGTCGTCGCTGACCCTCCAGGCAACGGTGAGCGGCTGGACGTCGGCCGAGGGCACGACACTGTCGAGGGCGATGTCCCACCGACGCTGCGACTCGGAGGCCGCGGCGGAGGCGGTGACCTCCGTCGTGCCGATGTAGGCGACGATTCGATCCGGATCGCCCACGAGGCTGGCACCGTCCTCGGCGCCGTCTCCCCGATCGGCGAAGACGATCGCGGCGGGTGCCGTGGGGTCCACGGGCGTCACGTCGCGGATGTCTTCGGGCCCGGAGGCGGGGTTCACCCACTCGTACGGGCTCTGCCCGGTGAGGGGAACGCCGGCATCGTCGATGCGGGGGCCTTCCGGCGTGTCCCGCACGATCCACGCATCGGCGTGGCGGTCGGCGACGGCGGTGACGAGGACCGCGCCGTCGACGGGCCCCGGCCCCGCGGTGATCACGCCGTCCGTTCCGAGATATCCGGTGGCGTCGTCGACGCGGACGAACCCGCCGACGGCCGTGTCGGCGAACCGTTCGGCGGGCCCCGCGATCGACTGCGCCCCCTCGGACAGCAGCGTGTAGGCGTCGGCGAAACGCTCCTCCTGGAACGCCGTCAGGTAGTCCTCGACGAGGCTCACGGCCTCCGATTCGCTCACCCCGTCGGCGGAGGGCGAAGCCGGGGCCGCGGACGTCGCGGTCGTGCCGCTCGGAGATGCGGGCGGGGCCGAGGCGGAAGGCGCGGAGCTGCTTTCTCCGACGCAGCCCGCGAGGAGCAGGACGGCCGCCGAGGCGGCGAGGGCGGTGGACACCGTGCGAAGCGTTGTCTTCTGGCTCATCCCTCCACGGTAGGAAACGGCGACGGCCGCCGGCTGCCCGGTTGTCCGCGAGCACCGGATGTGGAAGGGTCCGCCCCCGGCGCGGGGCCCTCGCCCCGGCACCCCGTTCAGCGGCGCGTGCAGCTTCCCGAGGCGACGGGCGCCGACAGGGCGTCCATCTGCGCCATCACGGGGAGCAGCTCGGCGGGGGTCATCGCGTAGCCGACGTTGTCGTCGGTGTCGCTGCGGGCGAAGACGATGCCCGCGATCTCACCCGACGTCGTCAGCAGGGGTCCCCCCGAGTTCCCCGGTCGAACCACCGCGGCCAGCGCGTAGATGTCGCGCGGCACCGAGGAGGTGTCGTAGATGTCGGGAACGGGGACGGTGCCCGACGACAGCACCTGGGCGCTGCCCGAGGTGAACGGTCCCCCGCCCGGGTATCCCTGCACCACGGCGGAAGCCCCCACTTCGAGGGTCGCGGAGATCGGCAGGGGCGCGGCATCGAGACCGTCGACCGAGACCACGGCGATGTCGTCGGTCGGGTCGAAGTAGACCACTCGCCCCTCGCGCGCCGGGCGGCCGGGCAGCTCGACGAGGGGCGTGTCGACGCCGGCGACGACGTGCGCGTTGGTGACGATGCGGTCGGCCGCCACGACGAAGCCCGAGCCGCTCGAGGTGATGCCGCAGGCGTAGGCGGTGCCCGAGATCCGCGCGACCGACTGCGCGGCCTGCGTCAGCGCGGGGTCGTCGAGGGCGACCGCCGGGGCGCTCGGCACGGGCCCGATCTGGATGAGCTCGCCGAGGCGGGGGATCCCCTCGGCGAAGACCGTTCCGCGCAACTCGGCGAGCGCGCCGCGCACGGGGGCGGGGGTGAGGTCGTCGATCGTGCGGATGACCGCCGACGAGCCCAGCGCCGCCGACACGACGGGAACGCCGACCGGGGTGAGCGATCCGGCGACGAACGACACGGCGAGCGCGGCCGCGGCGACGTTGACGACCCCACCGAGCAGACGCTCGGGAACGCGGAGCTTGATGCGGTCGGCGCCCCGACGAAAGAAGCCGCCGAGGGCGCTGCCGAGACCCGAGCCGATGAGCAGCAGCAGGATGCCGGCGCCGATCATCGCGGGGCCCCGCCAGGCCGGCTCGGTGATCCACTGGCCGACGAACGGCGTCACCCAGTACGCGGCGACGGCGCCGACCGCGAGGCCGGCGAAGAAGCCGATCGTGGCGAGGAAACCTCGCGAGAGGCCCGTGATGAGCGCGATCGCCAGAAGGGCGATCAGAACGATGTCGATGATCGGCATCCGACCTCCCCAATCCGACTCTCACGCTAAGCCGCGCGTCTGAGAGAACCCTTTCGACGCGCCCGCTCCTCCATCCCGCGGTCGCCGCGGTTCGGGGCGCGATTGGCGCATTGGGGCGGATATCGCCCGCCCCAGTGCGCCAATCGTGCCCCGAACCGCCCACTCGGCCATGACCCGCCGACCCGTCACCGCGGACGGCGGTCAGCGATTCGCCCTTCGGGTCGGGATGACACTAAGATCGATCCCGGAGATATGGTCACCATGACACGAACCCCTGAGCCCGAGTCCCGCGACGCCGACGTGCGCGTCGCGGTGTCGACCGTGATCTTCAGCGTGCGCCGCGGCGCCGACGACGAACCCGTCCTGTCGCTCCCCCTGGTGCGCCGCACCCGCGACCCCTTCGACGGGCGGTGGGCCCTGCCGGGCGGCTGGCTCGACGCGACCGAAGAGCTCGACACGGCGGCATCCCGGACCCTCGCCGAGACCACCGGGCTGACCCCCAGCTACCTTGAGCAGCTGTACGCGTTCGGCGCCGTCGACCGCTCCCCCACCCGCGTGGTGTCGATCGTGTACTGGGCGCTGCTGCGCTCCGACGAGGTCGACGCGCAGGTCGCCGCCCACGCCCGCCAGGGCGACGCCCCCGAGAATGTCGAGTGGTTCGACGCGACCGCCCTGCCCGCTCTCGCCTTCGACCATGACCACATCGTCGAGTACACGCTGTGGCGCCTGCGCAACAAGGTCGGCTACAGCCGCATCGCGCACGGGCTGCTCCCCGACGAGTTCACGCTCGCCGACCTCCGCGAGGTCAACGAGACCATCCTCGGCAAACGCCTCGACCCGGCGAACTTCCGCCGCCAGGTCGACACGTCCGACACCCTCATTCCCACCGAGCGCTTCCGCACCGGAAGCCACCGCCCCGCCCGCCTGTACCGCTACAACCGCGATGTGGAGCTGGCCGACCGCGGCCCCCTCCCGTCCCGTCACTGATCGGAACGCCCATGTCCGCCACGCCCCTCACCCTGCAGCCGCGTCTCGCGATCGACCCGAGCGTCGACCACGCGATCCAGGCCATCGTCTCCGGCGCCTCGATCGACGCCACCTGCACCACCGACCTCGCGGTCGGCCCGTGGGACTTCGACACTCGCCCGGGCTATGGTCCGGGCTCGTCGATGGGAGACGTCATCCCCACCGGCGCTCCCCGCCAGGGTGAACTGCCGCAGGCGTACCGCGACGCCTCCGACGACGAGCTCGACGCCCGCATCCGCGCGGCGAAAGCGACGCTCGGCGATCGGGTCGTCGTGCTCGGGCACTTCTACCAGCGCGAAGAGGTCGTGCGCCACGCCGACTACGTGGGCGACTCGTTCCAGCTGGCAAACGCCGCGAAGGACCGACCCGAGGCCGAGGCCATCGTGTTCTGCGGCGTGCACTTCATGGCCGAGACCGCCGACCTGCTCTCGCGGCCCGAGCAGGCCGTGATCCTGCCGAACCTCGCCGCCGGCTGCTCCATGGCCGACATGGCCGACATCGATCAGGTCGAGGAGTGCTGGGAGCAGCTCGCCGACGTGCTGGGCGATCTCGACACCCCGGATGCCGAGGGGCTGGTGCCGGTGATCCCGGTGACGTACATGAACTCCAGCGCCGCCATCAAGGGCTTCGTCGGGCGCCACGGCGGCATCGTCTGCACCTCCTCCAACGCCCGGACGGTGCTGGAGTGGGCGTTCGCGCGCGGGCGCCGCGTACTGTTCTTCCCCGACCAGCACCTGGGCCGCAACACCGCCAAGGCCATGGGGGTGCCGCTCGAGCAGATGCCGATGTGGAACCCCCGCAAGCCCCTCGGCGGGTCGTCGGACGCGCAGATCGTCGACAGCCGCGTCGTCCTGTGGCACGGCTTCTGCTCGGTGCACCGACGCTTCACCGTCGAGCAGATCGACCGCGCCCGCGTGGAGCACCCCGGAGTGCGCGTGATCGTGCACCCCGAGTGCCCGATGGACGTCGTCGACGCGGCCGACGAGGCGGGGTCGACCGACCTCATCCGCAAGGCCATCGCCGCGGCCACAGAACCCACCACCTTCGCGATCGGCACCGAGATCAACCTCGTGCAGCGCCTGGCCGCGCAGTATCCGCAGCACGAGATCTTCTGCCTCGACCCCGTCGTCTGCCCCTGCTCGACGATGTACCGCATCCACCCCGGCTACCTCGCGTGGGTGCTCGAGTCGCTCGTCGAGGGCGAGGTCGTCAACCGCATCAGCGTGCCGACCGAGGTCGCGGCCCCGGCCACCGTCGCTCTCGAGCGCATGCTCGCGGCCAAGCCCAGCGGCGCCGTGAAATGACCACGGTCGTCGTCGTCGGCAGTGGCATCGCCGGCCTGACGGCAGCACTCCACGCGGCCGAGAACGGATGCGCGGTGACCGTCGTGACCAAGGGCGCGGTGGCCGACACGAACACGCGCTGGGCCCAGGGCGGCATCGCCGCGGTGACCTCTCCCCTCGATGACGTCGCCTCGCACGCGGCCGACACGCTCACCGCCGGCGTGGGAATGAACGATCCCTCCGCGGTCGACGTGCTGGTGGGCGAGGGGCCGACGCGCATCGTCGAGCTCGTCGCGCGCGGTGTCGCGTTCGACCGGGGCGTCGACGGCGACTTCGCCCGCGGCCTCGAGGCCGCCCACGCCCGTCCCCGCGTGCTGCACGCCGGCGGCGACGCCACCGGAGCCGCGATCCAGGCGGCGCTCGGGGCCGCCGTGCGCGCGGCGGGTGTCGCGGTGCGCGAGCACGCGCTGCTGCACGACCTGATCCTCGACGACGGTCGCGTCACCGGCGTGGAGCTCGCCGACGGCGAGCGCCTCACCGCCGACGCCGTGATCCTCGCGGCGGGCGGTGCGGGCCAGCTCTACGCCCACACGACCAACCCGCTCGGCGCGACCGGTGACGGCATCGCCGCCGCCATCCGGGCCGGCGCCGCCGTCGCCGACCTCGAGTTCGTGCAGTTCCACCCCACCGCTCTCGCGGTGGGCGCGCCGTTCCTCGTATCGGAGGCCGTTCGCGGCGAGGGCGCCGTGCTCATCGATGAGGCGGGTCGGCGCTTCGCCTTTGACGCGCACCCCGACGGCGAGCTCGCTCCGCGCGACGTCGTCGCCCGCGCGAACGCCCGAGCCATGGCCGCGCAGGACGGCCGACCCGTGCGGCTGGATGCCACCGCCCTCGGCGCCGCGCGTCTCGCCGAGCGCTTCCCCACGATCGACGCCGCCGTGCGCGAACGCGGGCTCGACTGGGCGCGCGACCCGATCGCCGTGACCCCCGCGGCGCACTACCTCATGGGCGGTGTGGTGACCGACCTCGACGGACGCAGCAGCGTGCCGGGCCTGTACGCGGTGGGTGAGACGGCGCGCACCGGAGTGCACGGCGCGAACCGCCTGGCATCCAACTCGCTGCTCGAGGGGGCCGTGTTCGGCGCCCGCGCCGGAGACGCGGTCGCGCGTGACGAGGCGTGGCCCGAGGCCTCCCCCGCGCTGCCGCTGCAGACGTCCGCCCCCACCGAGGCCCCGCCGTTCTCACGTGAAGCCCTGCAGAAGCTCCTGTGGGCCGAGGCCGGACTCGTGCGCGACGGCGCCGGCCTCGCTCGCGCCGCCGGCGTGCTCGCCGCGTGGAGCGCCGAGACCGCATCCCGGTCGATCGAGGACGCCAACCTGCTGCTGGTGGCCACGCACGTCGTCGCTGCCGCCCGCGCCCGCTCGGGCTCGATCGGAGCGCACTTCCGCTCCGACGCCCCGGATGCCGGGACCCCGGCCGCCGCAACACCGGGCACGGTGACACCGGGCACAGTGACACCGGGCACAGTGACACCGGGCACAGTGACACCGGGCACGGCGACCCGGGGCGCCCGCACGCGGGATGCCTCGCCGCCGCGACCCGACGTCTCGCCTTCGGCCCCGGCATCCCGTCCCCGTCCCCAGGAGGTCTCCGCATGCTGACCCGCACCGCCATCGACCGCGTCGTCTCGGCCGCGCTCGACGAAGACGCCCCGTGGGGCGACCTCACCAGCGAAACGCTGATCCCCGAGCACGCCCCCGCGCGGGCCGAGCTGGTCGCCCGGGTGCCCGGCGTCTTCAGCGGCGGTGCGGTGTTCACGGCCGCGTTCACGCTGACCGACCCCTCGGTCGTCGTCGAGATGCGCGTGGCCGACGGCGCCGCCTTCGCGCCCGGCGACACGCTCGCCGTCGTCACGGGCCCCGCGCGGGCGGTGCTGACGGCCGAGCGGATCGGCCTCAACTTCGTGCAGCGCATGGCGGGCATCGCCACCCTCACCCGTCGCTACGTCGACGAGGTCGCGCACACCGGCGCGCGCATCGTGGACACCCGCAAGACCACCCCGGGCCTGCGCGCGATCGAGCGCCAGGCCGTGCGTGACGGCGGAGGCCACAACCACCGTTTCTCACTGTCCGACGCGGTGATGGCGAAAGACAACCACCTCGCCGTGCTCACCGCCAGCGGGATGTCGGTGACGCAGGCCCTCGAGAGCGCGATCGCCCGACTCCCCCACACGACCCACGTCGAGGTCGAGGTCGACCGCCTCGACCAGATCGACGCCGTGCTCGCCGCCGGGGTCGGCACGATCATGCTCGACAACTTCTCGCTCGACGACCTCCGCGTCGGCGTCGCCCGCATCGCCGGAGCCGCCCAGGTCGAGGCGTCGGGAGGGGTGAGCCTCGACACCGTGCGGGCCATCGCCGAGACCGGCGTCGACGTCATCTCGGTCGGCGCCCTCACCCACTCCGCGCCCTCGCTCGACCTCGGGCTGGACATCCGCATCGAGACGGCGTGACCCTCTACCTCGACAACGCCGCCACCACCCCCGTGCGCCCCGAGGTGCTCGAGGCCATGGCGCCCTACCTCACGCGGTTCTTCGGCAACCCGTCGAGCCATCACGAGATCGGCGAGGCCGCGGCATCCGCCCTCGACGACGCCCGCTCGCGGGTCGCCCGGGTGCTCGGCCTGCGCGCCGGAGACGTCATGTTCACCTCGGGAGGCACCGAATCCAACAACGCGGCCCTCAAGGGTCTCGTGCTGGGCTCGGGGCGCCGGCACCTCGTCACCACCGCGATCGAACACGAGTCGGTGCTCGCCTCGGCCGACTACCTCGCCCGTTTCCACGGCACCGAGGTCACCTACGCCCCCGTCAATGCCGCCGGCACGCTGACCCCCGACGCCCTCGCCGACGTGCTGCGCGACGAGACCGCCCTGGTCAGCGTGGGCTACGCGAACAACGAGGTGGGCACGATCCAGGATGCCGCCGCCCTCGCCGCCGTCGCCCACGCCCGGGGGGTCCCCCTGCACCTCGACGCCGTCCAGGCCGCCGGGTGGCTGCCGCTGGCGGGGCTCGGGGCCGATGCGATCACCGTCGCCGGTCACAAGATCGGCGCACCGAAGGGCACCGGGATCCTCGCCGTGCGCGGCCGGCTCCCTTTCGAACCGCTCCTGCACGGCGGCGGTCAGGAGCGCGGTCGCCGCTCCGGCACCCCCGACGTCGCGGGGGCCGTCGCGATCGCCACCGCGTTGACCCTGGCCGAGGACGAGCGCGAAGCCGAGGCGCGGCGCGTCTCAGCGCTCCGCGACGCCTTCGTCGCCCGTGTGCTCGCGCTCGTTCCGGGAGCGCGCCTCACCGGCCACCCCGAGCGACGACTGCCCGGCACCGCGAGCTTCGTGTTCCCCGGCACGAACGGTGAGACGGTGCTGCTCGAGCTCGAACGGCGCGGGGTCGTGTCGTCGAGCGGATCGGCGTGCGCCGCCGGGAGCGACGAGGCGTCGCACGTGCTACTCGCGCTCGGCATCGCGCACGACGAGGCCCGCACCGCCGTGCGCTTCACCCTGCCGCGAGGGCTCACCGGATCTCTCGACCCCGTAGCGAATGCCGTCGTCGCCGCGGTCGCCGCCGTAGGATCACGCGGGTGAGTTCCACCGCCGTCACCGTCATCATCCCCGGCTTCGACGTGGCGGACTTCGCCGAGGAGGCGCTCGACTCCGTCCGCGGCCAGACGCACTCGAACTGGACCGCCGTCCTCGTCGACGACGCCTCCACCGATGACACGACCCGCATCTTCGCTGACGCCGCAGCCGCCGACGCCCGCTTCCGCGTCGTGCGCCACGAGGAGCAGCGCGGCCTCGGCGCCGCCCGCAACACCGGCCTCGCCGAGGTCGACACCCCCTACACGGCCTTCCTCGACGCCGACGACCGCTATCGCCCCGACGCCCTGGCACGCCTCGCCGACACCCTCGACCGCACCGGCAGCGACTTCGTCGTGGGTGCGTACGTGCGCCTGCGCCCGGATGCCGACGGCCCCGGCTACACGGCCGGCGACGTGCAGCCGTGGGTCGCCGCCGCCACCGACCCGGCGCGGCAGCGCACCACGCTGACGGAGCACCCGGCGGTATCCGGGAACATCGTCGCGTGGTCGAAGCTGAGCCGCACCGCCTTCTGGCGCGCGCACGACCTGCGCTTCCCCGAGGGCCGCTACTACGAAGACCAGGTGCTCGCGCAGCGCATGTACACGCTCGCGTCGGCGTTCGACGTGGTGCCCGACGTCGTCGTCGACTGGCGGGAACGCCGCGATGGCGGATCGATCACTCAACGCCTGGCCGAGGTGGGCGTGCTGCGCGACTACCTCGACGCCCTGGGCGAGGGCATCGCGCTGCTGCGCGCCGCCGGCGCCGACGCGGCCGTTCGCGAGCGTGGAGCGCTCATTCGCACGCTCGATCTTCCGCCCCTGTTGCGGATCTCCGAGGCGCACCCCGACCCGGCGTACCGCATCGCGCTCGAGGCGTTCCTCGAGACGCTGCCGGACTGAGGGCACGCCGCCGGGCGACTCCGCCCGTCGAGCCGTCGGGCGTCCCTTCACTCATCGCCGCGGCCGATCCCGACCCACGACGACGATCGTTCACTCCGGCGGTTCATCCGCCCGGCGGGAGGGCAGTGCCGCGCGGGCGAGGCCCGCCGCGTCGAGCTGCTCGTCAGCGAGGACGAACGAGGCGGCGAGCTGCTCGGCAGCGAGGCTGGAGTACAGCCCGCCCGCTGCGAGCAGTTCGGAGTGGGTACCCGACTCCACGATGCGACCCGCGTCGACGACGTGGATCTGATCGGCGCTGATGACCGTCGACAGGCGGTGCGCGATCGACAGCGTCGTGCGCCCGTGCGATGCGGTCTCGAGGGCCTCCTGCACGATGCGCTCCGACACGGTGTCGAGAGCACTCGTCGCCTCGTCGAGCAGCAGCACGGGAGGGCCTTTGAGCAGCACGCGCGCGATCGCGATGCGCTGCTTCTCGCCGCCCGAGAGGCGGTATCCGCGCTCACCGACGACGGTGTCGTATCCGGCTTCGAAGCCGGCGATGACGTGGTGGATGTTCGCGGCGCGGCAGGCGGCCTCGATCTCGTCGTCGGAGGCCTCGGGGCGGGCGTAGCGCAGGTTCTCGCGCACCGTCGCGTGGAACAGGTACGTCTCTTGCGACACGATGCCGATCTCGTCGACGATCGAGGCCCGATCAAGGTCGCGCACGTCGGCTCCCGAGAACAGCACCGCCCCGCCTGACGCTTCGTACATGCGCGGCGTCAGGTACAGGATCGTGGTCTTGCCCGCCCCCGAGGGCCCCACGAACGCCACGTGCTGCCCGGGTTCGACGGTGAACGAGATCCCGTCGAGCGTGGGCCGCGCGTTCGCGGGTGCGTCGGGGTAGCGGAACTCCACGTCGCGGAACTCGACCCGCCCGACCGGACCGGGCGCGGCCGAGACCGGTAGGGCGTCGGGGACGTCGACGATGGCCGGCCGCAGGTCGAGGTACTCGAAGATGCGGGCGAACAGCGCCGACGAGGTCTGCACGTCGAGCGCCACGCGCATGAGCCCCATCAGCGGCATGAGCAGCCGCGCCTGCACGGTCGTGAAGGCCACGATGGTGCCGGCGGTGATGGCACCCGCGCCACCGGCGATGAGATACCCCGCGACGAGGTAGATCACGGCGGGGACGCTCGACATGATGACCTGGACCACCGCGAAGAAGCCCTGGCCGCTCATCGCGCGCCGCACCTGCAGGTGCACCTGGTTGTCGTTCTCGGCGTCGAAGCGTGCCGACTCGGTGCGCTGGCGGTTGAACGACTTCGACAGCAGGATGCCGGACACGCTCAACGTCTCTTGAGTGATCGCCGAGAGCTCCGACAGGGACTCCTGCGTCTCGCCCGCGATGCGCGCGCGCACCTGCCCCACCCGGCGCTGCACGAAGATGAGGAACGGCATGAGCGCGACGGCGATGAGGGTCAGTCGCCAATCGATGAGGATCATCGCCACGAGCGAGGCGATCACCGTCACCGCGTTGCCGAGGATGCTGGTGACCGTGTTGGTCAGCACGCCCGAGACGCCGCCGACGTCGTTCTGCAGACGCGACTGGATGACGCCCGTCTTCGTGCGGGTGAAGAACCCGAGCTCCATCGATTGCAGGTGGTCGAACAGGCGCGTGCGCAGATCGCCCGTCACGCGGTTGCCCACGGTCGCCGTGAACCACGTCTGCCCCACGTTCAGCCCCGCCGACACCAGGAACAGCACCATCATGATGCTGACCAGCACGGCGAGCAGCTGCAGATCGGGGCGGGACCCGTCGATCGGGAAGAGCGCATCGTCGAAGATGCGCTGCACCAGCAGCGGCGGGATGACCGCGATCGCCGCCCCCACCACCACGAGCACCGCCGTCATGACGATGCGACCGCGATAGGGCCGGAACAGGTCGACGACCCGCCGCCCGAGGTTCGCGACGCGCGGTGCCTGGGAGTTGCGTCGGCGCTGTTCGGCGGCGTCCACGCCGCGGAACATGCTTCCGCCTACTCCACCCGGGGTCATGCGGGCCAGCCTACGTCCGACCGCCGACACCGGCTCCCGCCCGGGCACCGCGGCGGGCGGCCGCGAGACCCCGCCCCGCGCTTCCCCGACATCGTCCCGGCGAATTTCTCTCGACGTCGGAATATCCCGCCGACCGCCGCCGTTCGGTCTGAGGCACGTCGCCTCTCCGGCGCCACGAAGCCCCCCGCACGAAAAGGACCTCGTCATGGCTGCCACCGGCACCCCCGTCGCTTCCCCGCCCGCCACCGCCTCGGGCGTGACCACCGAGCAGAGCCGCGTCATCTGGCTGCTGCTCACCGCCGCGTTCGTCGCGATCCTCAACGAGACGACGATGAACGTCGCCATCCCGTTCCTCATTCGCGACCTGGGCATCACGGCCGTCGCCGCGCAGTGGCTGACCACCGCGTTCATGCTGACGATGGCCGTCGTCATCCCGATCACGGGCTTCCTGCTGCAGCGTTTCACCACGCGTCAGGTCTTCATCGCGGCGATGTCGCTGTTCTCGACCGGCACGCTCGTGGCCTTCCTCGCCCCCGGCTTCGAAGTTCTCGTCGTCGCCCGCGTCATCCAGGCCTCGGGGACGGCCATCATGATGCCGCTGCTGATGACCACGATCATGACGATCGTGCCGCCGCAGCAGCGCGGACGCATGATGGGGCGCGTCAGCATCGTCATGGCGCTCGCCCCCGCGATCGGCCCGACCATGTCGGGGCTCGTGCTCCAGTCGCTCGGGTGGCACTGGATCTTCGGCATCGTGCTGCCCATCGCCCTGGTCGCCCTCTTCGTGGGCGCTCGCTGGATCCACAACCTCGGCGAGACCCGCAACGCCCCCATCGACATCCCGTCGGTTGTCCTCTCGGCGCTCGGCTTCGGCGGCCTCGTGTTCGGCCTCAGCCAGATCGGCGGCGGCCATGGTTCCGACCCGGATGCCGCGTCGACCTCGCTCGTGACCCTCATCGCCTCGCTCGCGGTGGGTGTGATCGGACTGGGCCTCTTCGTCTGGCGTCAGACACGGCTCCAGCGCAGCGACAGCGCCCTGCTCGACCTGCGCGTGTTCCGCTCCCGCAACTTCACCCTCTCGGTGGCGCAGCTCGGCGTGATGTCGATGGCGTTCTTCGGCGCGATCACGCTGCTGCCCCTCTACCTGCAGACGGTGCTCGAGAAGACGCCCCTCGAGACGGGCCTGGCCGTGCTGCCCGGCTCTCTCGCGATGGGCCTCGCGGGTCCCGTGATCGGGCGCATCTACGACCGCTTCGGCACGCAGGTGCTGCTCGTGCCGGGCGCCGTGATCACCAGCGGCTCGCTGTGGTTCTACACGACCGTTGGCACCGACACCCCGTTCGCGCTGCTCATCGCGGTGCAGACCGTCATGATGATCGGTCTCGCGCTGTCGTTCACGCCGCTGTTCACGGCATCCCTCGGTTCGCTCGAGCCCCGGTTCTACTCGTACGGCTCCGCCGTCGTGGGAACCGTGCAGCAGGTCGCCGGCGCCGCCGGTATCGCTCTGCTGGTCACGCTGATGTCGTCGGTCTCGGCCGCGGCGGGCGGGGGCCTCGAGGCCGGAGCTGCGGGAACGCGGGCCGCGTTCCTCGTCGCCGCGATCATCTCGGTGCCCCTGATCGTGGGGGCGTTCCTCATTCGCAAGCCCGCCGATCAGCCCGAGGGCGTGGCGCCGATCGCGCACTGAGGGGCACAACGCCGATCGTGGACGGCGGTGACGACGCGCGACGACGACAGCGCCGGGACGCACGTCCCGAGGTTCAGGTCAGATCACGGTGCGCCGGACGACATGACCACGACGGGCCGGGCGCGCCGGGGGTACAGGCTCAGAGCGAGCAGGAACCGCCGCCGCAGCACTGCGACGCCGCGGGGCGAGACTCGTCCTTCTCTTCGGCGGGAGCGTTCAGAAGCGTGATCAGCGGCTTCGATGCCGAAGTCGTCTCAGACGTGGTGTCAGCGGACATGCGCTCCATGCTACGCCCGCGCAGGACTCCGGCGGGCCGCCGACGGAACCGGGCGATCGACGCAGGTCACCGCTAACGCCGGGGCGCGGCATCCGCAACCCCCGCCCCCGTCCGCGCGGCGGTTTCTAGCGTGGAAGGCGTTCCCGATCGAGAAAGAGAGAGTCGCACCATGACCGATCTCACCGGCAAGCGCATCGCCTTCCTGCTCACCGACGGATTTGAAGACAGCGAGCTCACGAGCCCGTGGGAGGCCGTCACCTCCGCTGGCGCCGAAGCCGTGCTCGTCTCGCCCGCCGACGGCAGCATCACCGGCGAGAAGGGGCACCAGCAGCCCGTCGACCTCGCCGTGGGCTCGGCCTCGGCAGCCGACTTCGATGCCCTCGTGCTGCCCGGCGGCGTGCAGAACGCCGACGACATCCGCATCGTCCAGGATGCCGTGTCCTTCACGCGCGATTTCTTCGACCAGCACAAGCCGGTCGCCGTCATCTGCCACGGGGGCTGGATCCTCACCGAGGCCGACGTGCTGAAGGGCCGCACCCTCACCAGCTACCCGACCTTGAAGACCGACCTGCGAAACGCCGGAGCCACGTGGGTCGACGAGGAGGTGCACGTCGACCAGGGGCTCGTCTCGAGCCGCAACCCCGACGACCTGCCCGCGTTCAACGCCAAGCTCGTCGAAGAGGTCGCCGAGGGGAAGCACTCCGGCCAGACCGCCTGAACGTCTTCGTCGGCAACGGCCCCGGGCTTCGGCTCGGGGCCGTCGTCGTTTCGGCCGAGCGGGCGTCGGTGGGGCGATCGCTCGATTGGTTTCCCGCGAGTCGTGCCCCGAGGCACGCCTCGGTCCCGCGCCCGCCCGACGCGACCCCCGCACGAGACGAGCGGCGGATCAGCCCGGCAGCACCTGGCACGACGGGCAGTACTGCCCGCCGCCCTTCGTACCGGGAATGTCCTCGATCACACCGCCGCAGTCGGGGCAGGGCTCGCCCGTGCGCCCGTGCACCGCCATGGCCGCCACCTTGGCGGCCTTCTGCTGGGCGATGGGGACGCCCCGCCGCGCCAGCACCGCGGCGGTCAGCGTGTCGTGCAGCGCCGCGTGCAACCGCGAGACGTCGTCGCTCGAGAGGCTCGACGCGTGCGCGACGGGCGACAGTCGGGCGGCGAAGAGGATCTCGTCGGAGTACGCGTTGCCGATGCCGGCGAGCGACTCCTGCTCCTGCAGCAGCGCTTTGAGCTGTTTGCGCCGTCCGCCGAGAGCGTGCGCCAGCGCCTCGCGCGAGAACGCGGGGTCGATGGCATCGGGTCCGAGCTTCGCGACCGACGGAACCTCGTTCGCCGCATCGACGACGTGCAACTGCACCGAAAGCCAGTCCCCCGCGTCGGTGATCCCCAGGATGCCGTCGTCGAGCACGAGGCGCGCGATCACCGCTGCCGGTAGGACGGCATCCACCGAACCGGAGCCGGGCTCGGCGTCGGACTCGGCGCCCGCGTCCGTCCACGTCGCCCACCCGGCCCGGCCGAAGCCCACGCCGAGGTGCACGCCGTCGAGATCGAGGTCGAGGTGCTTTCCGTGCCGGGTCACCCCGGTCACGGTGCGCCCCACGAGCTCGTCGAGCGGGCGCGGCCGCGTCTTGAGCGCGCGCCCCTCGACGAGCTCGACGTCGCGCACCACGTGCCCGCCGAGGCGCTCACGCAGGAACAGCGTGAGCGCCTCGACTTCGGGGGCTTCGGGCATGGAACGACCCCGCGCTCAGGCCCCGGGCTCGGGGGCCGTGGGCGTCGTCGCCGGGACGGGAGCAGCCGCAGCGGTGGCCGGGTGCTGCGCGTTCGCGAACGCGTCGGCCATCGCACGGCCCTGGATGATCTGCGTCAGGTCGATGCCGGTCGCCGCGCGCACGGCCTCGAACGACGAGCGCAGGCCTGTTGCCGATTCCGCGGCGAGGTGTCCGCTGGCACCCTCTCCGCCGAGCACCGTGATGGAGCCGACGCGGTCGAACCCCTTCGCGAACTCGGTCATCATCGGCACGAGCGCCTCGAGGGCACGCTGCGCGAGCAGAGCCTCCTGGTTGTGCGCCAGGGCCTCGGCCTCGGCGCGGATCGCCTCGGCGCGGGCCTCACCGGCCAGGCGCACCGACTGCGCGTCGGCCTCGGCGCGCACCCGCACGGCCGCGGCCTCTTGCTCGGCGATCTGCGCGCGGGCCTGCGCGGCCTTGATCTGCGCGTACGAGTCGGCGTCGGCGTTCTTCTGACGCTGGTACAGGTCAGCGTCGGCGACGCGGTTGACCTCGGACTCCAGGCGCGCCTCGGTGTTCTGCGCCTCCTGCTCGAGCACGGCCTGGCGGCGTTCGGCGCGCGCGAGGGCCTCGGCCTGCTCGGCCTCGGCGTTGGCACGGCCGACCTCGGCCTTGGCCGCGGCGCTGTTCTTGTCGAGCGCGGTCTGCTCGATCAGGTTGGCCTCGTCGGTGGCGATCTGGCGCGCGCGGATCTCGCGCACGGCGTTGATGCGGGCGACCTCGGCCTCGCGCTTGACGCGCTCGACCTCGGTGGCACCGAGCGCCGAGATGTAGCCGTTCAGGTCGGTGATGCCCTGGATCTGGAACGAGTCGAGGATGAGCCCCTGCGACGAGAGGTCCTGCTTGATGCCTTCGGCGATCTGGTCCGACAGCCGCTGGCGGTCCCGCATGAGCTCTTCGACGGTCAGGGTCGCGACCACTCCGCGCAGCGCACCCTCGAGCTGCTCGGTGGTGAACTGCTCGATCGCCTTGTCCTGCGAGGCGAAGCGCTCGGCCGCACGACGCACGGATTCGGGGTCGGAGCCGATCTTCACCAGCGCGACACCGCTGACGTTCACGGTGACGCCCGTCGACGACTGCGCCGTGGGCTCCATCTTGATCTGGCGGGCACGGAGCGAGATCATCTCGCCGCGCTGGGTGAGCGGGTTGACGATCGCGCCACCGCCGGTGATGACGGTGATCCGCGACGAGTTGCCGTCAGAGCTCTTCTGGCGCTTACCGACGATGACCAGGGCTTCGTCGGCCTTGGCGACGCGGTACCAGCCGCGGATGATGAGCGAGAGGACCAGGAGGACGACGACCGCCACCACCACGACGATGGCGACGATGACTCCGACGGCTCCCAATGCGGCGAGTTCCATGCTTCTCCTTCGACAGGCGCCGAAAGACCGACGCGGGGGAATTGTCTCCAACCTATCCGGGGGGCCGCAGGCGGTGTCCACCCCTTCTGCGCACGAATCCCGTCGCCGGTCGGGTGGGGAGGAGCGTACCGTTGAGGGTGAGGCGGCCCGAACCGCCGAAAGAAGGGTCCCCCATGAAGATCGTTTCGTCGCAGGACTGGCGGGATGCCATCCGCTTCGACGCCCCTGTCCTCGTCGCCGACGTCGTCCCCGGCGACGCCACCCGCTGCGTCGCCTGTGGAACCGACGGCCGCCTGTACGAGCGCACCGAGCTGTGGGCCGTCAAGCATCGCCATCCCAAGCACCACGACGGATTCGTCCGCTTCTACTGCGAGGAGCACACGCCGGCCGCTGCTCCCCCGCCCCCGGCGCCCGTCGAGCTGAAGCGCACCCGCGCGGCCGCTCCTCGTGCCGAGCGCCGCACGCCCAGCGCCAAGCCCACGCCGATCACCGACCGGCCCGTGCGCACGATGTGCCCCGACTGCTTCGTCGAGGTGTCCGTCGGCGGCGACTGCGGGATGTGCGGAGCCCAGGTCGTCTGACGCTCGCAGAAAACGAACCGCCCCGCCGCTTCCGCGACGGGGCGGTCGTGCGTCAGAGCGCCGAGATCGTCCAGCTCGCCTCGTGCGACGCTCCTGGGGCGAGGGCGACCACCCCGGTGTCGAAGTCGTAGGCGTCGTCGTTGAACGCGTCGGGCGCGCAGGTCATGGGCTCCACGGCGAGTCCCGCGCGGTGCCCGGGCGTTCCAGGGCCGGCGGGCAGGTCGGCGGTGTGGATCTGCACCCAGGCGCACGCGGCGTCCCAGCTCATGGCCACTCCCGTGCCCGACGGATCGATGAGGGTCACCGTCGCCCGTGAACCGGCATCCCGCACCAGGTCGGTGTACGCGTGGTCGATCTCGACCGCGCCGAGCACGCGGGGCGCGCGGAAGTCGAAGCGTTCGGCATCGACGGCGACGGATGCCAGCGCCACGGGTGCGAGTCGGTCCGGCGTCACCTCGAGCACGGTGTCGGCCGGCAGTCCCAGGGTCCAGGCGTCCAGCGGCGCGGAGCCGGCGACGAGGTAGGGGTGGGGACCGGTCCCCCACGGCGCCGGAGTGTCGGCGAGGTTCGTGGCACGCACGGTCTGGGTCAGGCCGTCGGCGCCGAGGCGGTAGGTGGTCGAGACGACGAGCCACCACGGGTACCCGGCCTGCGCCGGCACGGCCGCCGTCAGCGTGACGGCGTCGGCAGTGGCATCCGAGACGTTCCAGCTGACCCACGACAACAGGCCGTGCAGGGCGTGACCGCGATCGGGTTCGGTGAGGGCGAGCTGGTGCTCGGCTCCTCCGAAGCGATGAATTCCGTCGACGATCCGGTTCGGCCACGGGGCGAGGGTCGTCCCGCGGTAGGCGGGGCGCAGCTCGTCGGCGTCGAACGGCACGACGAGATCGCGCCCCTCGTGGGTGAGGGAGCGCAGCGAGGCGCCGACGCTGGCGATCGCGGCCTCATAGCCGTGGGCGCGCAGGACGACGGGGGTGCCCGAGACGACAGTGGGGGTCTCGGTGGGAGCGGCATCGGTCATCCCGCCATTATCCCGGCCCGCCGCGTCGGCTCCCGCACCGTAAAACGACGAATGCCCCGATCCGCACGGGACCGGGGCATTCGGGGAGGGCGACTTACTTGAAGGCGTCCTTGACGTTTTCGCCGGCCTTCTTGACGTTGGCCTTGCTCTGATCGGCCTGACCCTCGGCTTCGAGGCGCTCGTTGTCGGTCGCCTTACCGAAAGCTTCCTTGGCCTTGCCGGTGATGTCCTCTGCGGCGTTCTTGATCTTGTCGTCGAGTCCCATGTCGGCTCCTCCCATTAGGTATGCGGGTAATTCCCGTTGACATCACGGTAGATCGCCGTCCTTTCGGGCTCGGGGGGCTTGAAATTCGTCGCGACCTGAGCAAGCCGACCGGGTTAGGTTCGAAGCGTGCGCCCTGACCCTCGCCTCATCCCGTCGATCCAGGTTGCGCCGTGAGCGCGTCGTCCGGCCCGGGAACGCTCGACGACCTCGTCGACCTTCTCGACGAGTCGCCCGGCGCGCAGCGCGGGAGTGGACGAGCCGGTCGGATCGCCCTCGTCACGTTCGTCGTCGTGGTTCTGATGGTGCTCGCCGGCGGCGGCGGATACGTGTGGTGGGCGTCCTCCGCCGCCCTCCCCGCACCGACCGTCACCTCGGAGGCATCGGCCGTCGCGCCCGGCGCGCCCGCGGCGATCGCCCTTCCCGCCGAGGGGGCCATGCTCGTGAGCGTGGCGGGCGGAGAGGACTACCTCGGGCCCGATGCCGCCGGCGCCTTCGCCTCGTCGGGCGGCAACGATCCGCGGCCCCTCGCGAGCGTCACGAAGCTCATCACGGCGATGGTCGTGCTCGATGCGCACCCGCTCGACGGGCCGAACGACCCCGGACCGACCATCTCGTTCACCGAGGCCGACACCGATCTCTACGACCAGTTCTACGTGCAGGGCGTCACGATCGCCCGCATGCCCGACGGCACGTCGATGTCGCAGCGCGATGCGATGGCGACGATGCTCCTGCCGTCCGCGAGCAACTACGCCGTGGCCCTGGCCCGCTGGGGCTTCGGCTCGGAGGGCGCTTTCGTGCAGGCGGCCCGGTCGTGGCTGAGCGCGAAAGGGCTGAACGACACCCGGATCGTGGATGCCACGGGCGTCGACGAACGCAACAGCAGCACGCCCGGTGACCTCGTCGCCCTCGGCCGCCTCGCCGCCGCCGATCCGGTGATCGCGACCCTCACCGCCACCCGCTCGATCAGCGTCGTCGGTCCGGGAACGGTCACGAACACCAACGACCTGCTCGGAACGCTCGGCGTCAACGGGCTGAAGACCGGCAACCTCGGCGACGGCCTGTTCAACCTGCTGTTCACGTCGACCCTCGACGTGGGCGTCAGTGGACCGTTGAAGATCACGGGAGTGCGCATGGGCGGGGCGACGCACGACAGCACCGACGCCGACGTGCGCGCGCTGCTGCAGAGCATCGAAGACGGGTTCCACGATGTCTCCGTCGGCCGATTGGGCGATGAGGTCGGTACGATCACCACGCCGTGGGGGTCCACGGCCACCATCGTGCTCGCGAAGAACGCCGCATTGCGAACCTGGTCGGACACCCCCGTCGCCGCCTCGCTCGTCACCGTCGCTCCGCGCAGCTACGCCGACGGCGAGGTCGTCGGCACCGTCACCTGGACCGCCGGCCCGAACACGGCGAGCGCCGACGTGAAGATCTCCGGCACCATCGAGGAGCCCACGCTCTGGTGGCGGCTGACCCACCCGGGCGACCTGGGCTGAGGGGCCGGGGTTTCCGGCATCCGGGGTCCGCGGCCGCGGCCGTCCCCGTCTGAGGTCTCGCCCTGAGGGAGTCGAGTCCGGCTGCTCTCGGTGTGACCGCGGTGTCGAGGGTGGCGGCCCCGACGAACCCCGAGGCACAGCGCGGCGCGTCTAGGAGGTGTGCGACCCCCGGAGCGCGTCCTCGATGACACGGGCATCGACATCGAGGGAGTCGGCCGCGATCGAACGGCGACGTCGCTTGCCTCCGTCGTGACGGGTGAACTCGACGCGCGCCTTCTGCAGACCGGACGCACGGAAGATCTCGACGCTCGTCCCCTCCCGCGGCCACTCCTCCGCACGAAGGCGAGGCGCCAGCGCCGACGGCCGCTCGACGGCCGGAAACAACACGGAGGTGGGGGTGATCGTGACGGCGACCTCGGGCAGGCGCGGACGCCGCCGCAGCTGCCGCACTCCCAGCACGATCAGCACGAGGGGAACGACGAGGAGCGCGCCCCCGACGACGACGAAGGCCGCATCGATACCGGCACTCGCCGCCGCGACGAGCGGCACCAGCACCAGCGCCCCGAGCAACGTCCCGAGAACGAGCATCAGGATGCCCCGCATGCGCACGAGCGTGCGGAGGGTCTGCTCTACGACTGTTCTGTGGGCCTCGTCGTACCGCACGACCACCGTCGCGTCGGGGGTCATCGATCCTCCTCAGCGGGGTCGTCGCTCATTGTGCCCTCCGCCTCAACTTCCGAGAGATATGCAGTCCCGTAGACGGAACACCCCAGCCTTCCGAGGTCGCGAATGAGGTCCGCCTCCAGCACGAATCCACCTTGCATGCTGTCAGAATCTCCCGACCACCAGAGGACGGTTTCACCGCCCTGGCGCAGTTCACCGAGTGCGTGCGCCCTGGACTCGAGTCTCACCACCAACGCCCGGAGCGCGGAGAAGCCGGTCTGATCGTCGGAGTCCTGGTTATCGGAAGACTCGGTGATCGACCAGTAGGTCCGCTGATACGTCAGACGCTCCTGTGCGAAGTTGCGGCCAGCTCGCCCCGCCGGAGTGGGATCGCCTTTGTCACCCCAATGGTCCGGCTCGATCCCGAGCAGCTCGGAAATCTCGACAGTCGTCTTCGTGTCGCTGTACACGCTGAGCGATGCCCTGTTGCCCCGAATCATGAGCGAGAGCTTACTTAGAGCCCCAGATGTCTTCTGGTACGGAACTCCACAACGTAGCCGCCCACTCTTCGCACCCTTGTCACTGCGTGCGGACTCGCGACATCACGAGCGCGAGCGCTCCGACGAGCAGGCAGAGGGCGTTCGCGACGATGGCAGCAACGACCAAAGGCGTCACGACGCCCTCGCTTCGCGCCCAGAGCAGAACCGGCGAAATGATCGAGATGCAGGTGAGGGTGATCGCACCAGCCCGAGAGAACGGTGCGATGCCTGGCTTCACTACCAGGCGCACAGTCACGGCGAGCAGGAGCAGGCCGATGACCGTCGCACCGGCAACGACGAGCACTGCCGACAGTTCGAGGGGCATGGGCTCCCGCTTCGACACGCCGACCCCAGCGAGCAACATGGCGATCGACGCTATCGGCGGGATCCACTCCGCCAGATCGAATATCGGGTCTGATCGCCGGATCGGGGGCTGATGAGCGTGCCGCCAGCGTCGCCGCGCGCTCGTGACGGCTTCGCCGTCCATCGACCCGCGCGCCGCGACGAGTTCTTGCTCGGGGAGGACGTCAAGCTGAACCTCATCGCGTCGCCGTCCGGCATTCCGCCATGAACCGGAGCGGTGATGCATGGTCATCCTGTCAATCAGACGACGCTGTCCACCACGCGACGAAGGACCGCGCCAGTGGAAGTTCAGCATCGGTGTCCACTATTTCGAGGCCATAGTCGTCGTGAAGGAACTGCACGATGTTGGCGCTCAATTCACGGGGGCTCGCACCATCGGCGAGCCATCGCATGATTGGTTCGATGAGGTCGTCGTACTCGCCGTCATCACCCGGGCCTTCGCCGTCGCCGTACACGCCGAGGACGTCCCACTCAATGAGTCGGGCGCGCATCTCCGCAACGCGCGCGTGCGGATCCTGCCGCGCGTGGTCCATGTGTCATCCCCCCGATAGGTGAGACGCAAACTATCAGCTCCGTCGAACTCGGAACGTCACCACGTCGATACCCCACATCCATGCTGAGGGCGAGCAAACCACGGCTCGGGCGGACTCGCTCGCGCCCGACGGCCACTGCGCGGCACGTCCGGCTCGGTATCGCAGGAGTACTGGCCGCCCCGGCGCGATGGGACGCTCCGGCCCGACTTAATTGCTGAACCAGAACTTCGCGGAATTGTTGTCTGGTGTCAACACGAGGGCATCGCCGGCAAGGCAGGTAGGCCATACGTTTGGTTCATGTCTCCGTCGGCCAATCGGACGCACACGGTCATATGCAAGCTGCTGACCTGCGCAGCAACCGGATTCGCATCTGGTGCGCTTCTGGGCGCACTGTACGTGCTGATCGGCTGGTTTCCCGGCGCCATGATGACGTTTGCCGAGCACCCGCAGTACGCTGATCCGCGCCTCTCGCTTTTGCCGTGGTGCGTTGCGTACGCAACTGGCGTGGGTTTGGCGGGCTTAGTCGCCGGTGCCATCGTCGGGATTTTTCGGGCCGTCCCGGCCCAATCGGACTAGCTGCGCGTCCTCCAGGCTGAAGACGGAACTCTGCTATCCACGCAATCAGCTCGGCTGGGAGATCAGCGCTGTGCTCAGCCTTCCGCTGCCGAATGACCCCCAGCGACCAGCAAAGGTCGAAGCAGCCGCTGCCGCCCACGCAAAGGAGGTAGAGAGTATGCACTCTCTGTCAAAGCTTGGCGACATCGAGCATGTGCGCCATCTTGAGCCCTACCTAAGGAAGTTCCTCGAAGACCACCCCGAGCCCAGCCGCAATGTCTTCATCATGATGCGCTTCAGCGACTCTCCTGATACCGCGAACTCGATCAGGCGTGAGATCGGCATTTGGATTACCAGGGATCTCCGGATCTAGCCGATGGCGACGAACCGTCGGCCGAGGGGCGGATTCACATCAGTTTTGCGCCAATCCGCGCGAGGAAACCGCAAGATCCCAACGGACTAATTGTTGAAGCGGAACTCCACCACGTCGCCGTCCTGCATCACATAATCCTTGCCCTCGAGGCGCGCCTTGCCCTTCGCGCGGGCCTCGGCGACCGAGCCGAGCTCGACGAGGTCGGCGAACGAGATGACCTCGGCCTTGATGAAGCCCTTCTCGAAGTCGGTGTGGATGACACCCGCCGCCTGCGGCGCCTTGGCGCCCTGCGGGATCGTCCAGGCACGGGCCTCTTTCGGACCCGCGGTGAGGTAGGTCTGCAGGCCGAGGGTGTCGAAGCCGATACGCGCGAGCTGGTCGAGACCCGACTCGTCCTGACCGGTCGAGGCCAGCAGCTCCGCGGCATCCTCGGGGTCGAGGTCGATCAGCTCGGACTCGATCTTGGCGTCGAGGAACACGGCCTTCGCCGGGGCGACCAGGGCGGCCAGCTCGTCCTTGCGCGCCGGGTCGGTGAGCACGGCCTCGTCGACGTTGAAGACGAAGATGAAGGGCTTCGCCGTCAGCAGTCCCAGTTCGCGGATGGGGCTGAGGTCGATCTTGGATGCCGAGAGCAGCACCCCGCGCTGAAGCGCGTCTTCGGCCGCCTTGGCCGCGTCGAGCACCGAGGGGTCGAGCTTCTTGCCCTTGACCTCTTTCTCGTAGCGCGTGATGGCCTTCTCGAGGGTCTGGAGGTCGGCGAGCGCGAGCTCGGCGTTGATGGTCTCCATGTCACCGGCGGGGTTCACCTCACCGTCGACGTGGACCACGTCGTCGTCGGCGAATCCGCGGACGACCTGGGCGATGGCATCCGCTTCCCGGATGTTCGCGAGGAACTGGTTGCCGAGCCCCTCGCCCTCGCTCGCGCCGCGCACGATGCCAGCGATGTCGACGAACGACACCGCGGCGGGCACGAGGCGCTCGCTGCCGAAGACGTCGGCGAGCTGCTGCAGTCGCACATCGGGAAGGTTGACGACCCCGACATTCGGCTCGATGGTCGCGAACGGGTAGTTCGCGGCGAGCACCGAGTTCTTGGTCAGAGCGTTGAAGAGGGTCGACTTTCCGACGTTGGGAAGGCCGACGATTCCGATGGTAAGAGCCACGGGAGTCCAGATTACCCGGCCGCGACGGATCGCACGGCGCCGCACTGCGCCACGCGGGCGCGCGCCGCCCGTCTCAAGGCCGTCTCCTCACGACCGGCGCTTGCGCCGTGCACGAGCGATCAGGGCCGCCGCGCACGGAACGCGTGGGTGACGTACGGCAGCGCAACTGAGCCGCCGGCGGCGAGTTCGGGAACGGATGCCACCACCTCGTCGACCGCGGCGTCGATTCGCGCGCGCTTCTCGGGGTCGGCGGTGATGATGTCGCTGCGCGAGAGAACGAGGTCGCGCAGCTGCGCAAGGGTGATCGTGCGCTCCCAGCGCCACTCGTGGTGCTCGAGCTCGCCGAACGGCGCGGCCACCCGGGGTCCGGTCGTCGCGAGCAGGACCTCGGCATTCGACCCGCCCATGGCGGAGGTCAACCGACGCACCCAGTCGACGCTCTCGTCGCGGATGTTCCAGACGAGGCCCAGCACTCCCCCGCGGCGCAGCACGCGGCCGATCTCGCGAGACCCTTCTTCGGGGTCGACCCAGTGCCAGGCCTGCCCCATGACCACGGCGTCGAGGGCCCCGTCGGGAAGAGGCAGGGCCTCGGCCGTCCCGGCAAACGTAGGCACCCCGCCGACGTTGTGCCGCAGGGTCGCGAGCATGTCGGCATCCGGATCGACCGCCACCACGTCGGCACCGTGTTCCACGATCGTCCGGGTGAGCTTGCCCGTTCCGGCGCCCACGTCGGCGACGCGCAGCGCACGACCCGGTTCGCGCGCGGGCTCGAGCATCCACGCCACGGCGTCGGACGGGTACTCGGGACGCCCGGATTCGTAGGCGGAGGCCGCCTGTCCGAACGACGTCGACTTCTCGCGATCGGTCATGCCCCGACCCTACGCCGACACTCCGACACCACCACGGGCGTCGCCGTCGCGACCGGTCCCGGCGACACGCGGGCTTCCCGGCGCGCCTCCCGCCGTCGAGGTCGACCCGCGGTGAAGGTGGTCCCGTGGCTTTGGATTTCACCGCGATCGACTTCGAGACGGCGAACTCCAGCGGCGCCTCCGCGTGCGCCGTGGGGCTCGCCCGGGTGCGCAACGGACGGGTCGTCGCGACCGCGGCGTGGCTGATCAAGCCCCCGAGCGGGCACGACCACTTCGCACCGATCAACGTGGGCATCCACGGCATCCAGGCCGCCGACGTCGCACACGCCCCCGACTGGAGCGCCCAGCTCGCCCGCCTCACCGCCTTCGCCGGGGCCGACGTGCTCGTGGCCCACAACGCCGGGTTCGACATGTCCGTGCTGCGCCGTGCCTGCGCCGCCACCGGCGACGAGTGCCCGCCGTACCGCTACCTGTGCAGCGTGCAGATGTCGCGCAAGACCTACACGCTCGACTCGTACCGTCTTCCGCTGGTGGCCGCCGAGGCGGGCTGCTCGCCGTTCGCGCACCACGACGCCCTGGCCGACGCGGTCGCGTGCGCCGAGATCACGATCGACTGCGCCCGCCGCGCGGGGGCCGACGACGTACAGGCCCTGGCCTCGCACCTGGGCGTGCGCATCTCGCGCATCCCCGTCGAGTCGGCCGAACGCGCCGTCGCCTGACCTCCCGGCCCGTCTCTCGGGCGATGTCGGAGGTCTGGTGCATGCTGACCCCATGGATGCCATCGCCCTCGTTCTCGTGATCCTCGCGCTCGCCCTCGGCGTAGCCGGCGGGTGGGTCGTCGCCTCGGCGCGCGCAGCGGCGCGGGGTGCGGTCGAGCAGCAGGCGCTCGGCGCCCGCGTGGCGGCGGCCGAGACCGCCCGCTCCGGTCTGCAGGCGCAGCTCGATCACCAGGTCGCGTTGTACCGCGAGCTCGTCGGTCAGTCCCGCTCCGACCAGGCGGCGCGCGAAGAGCGGGAGCGGCGCGAGCAGACGGTGCTGCGGGCACTCGATCCCGTGCGCGAGACCCTCGACGCGATGCAGCGCAAGGTCGACGGCCTCGAGCGCGACCGCGTCGAGCAGTACTCCGCGCTCGGTGAGCAGCTGAGGCTCTCGCGCGAGGCCGACGAAGCCCTGCGCGCGACCACCGAATCCCTGGCCTCGGCGATGCGCTCGGGAACGACCCGCGGGGTGTGGGGCGAGACCCAGCTGCGGCGCGTGGTCGAGGCCGCGGGCCTCACGCGGTACGTCGATTTTGATCTTCAGGCGGCGGTGTCCAGCGACGCCGGCGCCGGTCGCCCCGACATGGTGGTGCGCCTCCCCGGGGGAAAGGCGCTGGCGGTCGACGCCAAGGTCCCCCTCGAGGCGTACCTGCAGGCCAGCGCCATCGCGGTCACCGCCCAGGGCGACGAGGGCGCACGCCGGGCGAGCCTGCTGTCGCGCCATGCCAAGGCGGTGCGGGCGCACGTCGACGCGCTCGCGAAGAAGACCTACTGGGCAGGTCTCGCCTCGAGCCCGGAGTTCGTCATCTGCTTCCTTCCGAGCGAATCGCTGCTCGCCTCGGCCCTCGACGAAGACCCGGCCCTGCTCGACTATGCGTTCACCCGGCGCGTGGCGCTCGCGTCCCCCGTCAACCTGTGGGCGGTGCTCAAGACCGTCGCGTTCACGTGGACGCAGCAAGACGTCTCCGACGAGGCGCGCACCCTCTTCACACTCGGCACCGAGCTGTACGAGCGGGTCGGCGTTCTGGCCGGGCACGCCAACGACCTTCGTCGAGCGATCGAGAAGACCGTCGACAGTTACAACAGGTTCGCGGGCTCGCTCGAGTCACGCGTCCTGGTGACGGCCCGCAAGTTCCCGGGTATCGACGAGACCAAGCTCGACGCCGTCGCCGCACCCGCCGCTCTCGACGCGACCCCGCGTCGGTGGACGGCGCCCGAGATGATCGAACTCGACGACATCACGACGACGGCCGACGCCACGGCCGATCCGCACGAAGCGGAGTCCCTCGGGTCACCGACCGGCGTCGCGGTTACGGCCGATCTGGGGGGCGTGCGCGAACGCGCCGGACTGTCCGACGAGAATCTTCACGGCTGAGACCCGCCGGGCCTCGAGCTCAGGAGCCGCCCGGAACCCAGCTGAGCAGGCTGATCACCGCAGCCGAGACGCCCACGAAGGCGCCGACCATCCACCAGGCGCTGATCTCGTGCCCCTCGTCGCGGCGAACGCGAAGCAGGACATCGGGGCGACGTGCGGGGTCCACCGCTCTGGCCACCACCGCGTGCGCACCTGTCTGAGGTGCGGTCGAATTCGTCGGAGCTGCTGCCATGGACGATCCCCCTTCGGGTCTCGGAAGTCACAGCGTCGCCGTTGACACTGCTGACGATTCTGCCAGACAGCCTCTCCGACACCGGTCACGCTTGCGTCACGACACGCCCGGCTGTAGGTGCGCATCGGCTGAGCGCGGCGTGCCGGCGCGGCCTGCACGGCGCGTCGGGGTGAGACTGCACGCCCCGACGCCGCGGCTCCTCCCCGGACGGGGTCAGAGCCACTTCGACGTGAGGTGCTCCGACGTGATGCGACGCAGAGTTCCCGACGCGCCGCGCAGCACGACACTCTCGGTGTAGAGGAAGTCGCCTTCGCGGCGGACGCCCGCGACGAGCTGACCATCGGTCACGCCGGTGGCGACGAAGATCGTGTTCTTGCCCTTCACCAGACCATCGGCCTCGTAGACCTCGCCGTCGACCTGCAGTCCGGCATCGCGGCCCTTCTGCTTCTCGTCGTCGTTGCCCGGGGTCAGAATGCCCTGGATGTGACCGCCGAGCGCCTTGATCGCGCACGCCGTCACGATGCCCTCGGGGCTGCCGCCGATGCCGACGCACATGTCGGTGCGGGCGTTGTGGCGGGCCGCGTTGATGCCGCCGGCGACGTCGCCGTCGCTCATCAGGCGGGTACCGGCTCCGGCTTCGCGGATGTCGGCGATGAGCTTCTCGTGGCGGGGACGGTTCAGCACCGACACGACGATCTCGTCGACGGGCTTGCCGAGCGCCTTGGCCAGCAGACGGATGTTCTCGCCGATCGGCAGGCGGATGTCGACGACACCGACGCCCGCGGGACCGGTGACGAGCTTGTCCATGTAGAACACGGTCGAGGCGTCGAGCATCGTGCCGTGATCCGAGACCGCGATGACCGACAGGGCGTTCTGGCGGCCGGCGGCGGTCAGCGAGGTGCCGTCGATCGGGTCGACGGCCACGTCGCAGCGGGGGCCGCGGCCGCTGCCGACGCGCTCCCCGTTGTAGAGCATGGGGGCGTTGTCCTTCTCGCCCTCACCGATGACGATCGTGCCGTCGAAGTCGACGGTGCTGAAGAAGGCGCGCATCGCGTCGACCGCGGCGCCGTCGGCGGCCTCTTTGTCGCCGCGACCGATGAAGGGAACGGCGCGGATGGATGCCGCTTCCGTCGCCCTCACCAACTCGAGAGCCAGGTTTCGGTCGGGATGCAACGGGCTCATGTCGGCAGTCAGGCTCACCATGTGGCCACTGTATCCACCGGGAGCGCGACAATCCCGGGATTTGACCGACGCCAAGGCGAAGGAATCGCTCTTCTTAACGAATGGGCAGAAGTGCACCGTTCCTACCGAGGTCGCACCGTCACGATCCGGCGCCTTCGCTAGGCTGACGGTGTCCCGACAACACCAAGGAGCACCTCCATGCCCGTCGCTTCCCCTGAGCAGTACGCCGACATGCTCGACCGCGCCAAGGCCGGCAGCTTCGCGTACCCCGCGATCAACGTCTCGAGCTCGCAGACCATCAACTCGGTGCTCCAGGGCCTGACCGAGGCCGGCTCCGACGGCATCATCCAGGTCACCACCGGTGGTGCCGACTACTTCGCCGGCCACACGGTCAAGGCCCGCGCCACCGGCGCCCTCGCCTTCGCCCGCTACGTCACCGAGGTGGCGAAGAACTACCCCATCACGGTGGCCCTGCACACCGACCACTGCCCGAAGGACGCCCTTCCCGGCTTCGTCCTGCCGCTGCTCGAAGCCTCCGAAGAAGAGGTCAAGGCCGGTCGCAACCCCATCTTCCAGTCGCACATGTGGGACGGCTCGGCCGTTCCCCTCGACGAGAACATCGACATCGCGGCCGAG
The DNA here is from genome assembly GCF_014839445.1 of Microbacterium sp. CFBP 13617. Classification (NCBI taxonomy): domain Bacteria; kingdom Bacillati; phylum Actinomycetota; class Actinomycetes; order Micrococcales; family Microbacteriaceae; genus Microbacterium; species Microbacterium sp. CFBP 13617. The sequence goes on from NZ_JACYNW010000002.1 coordinate 765,843, forward strand.
CTCCTCCCCCGCATGAAGGCCATCAACGCCATCCTCGAGATCGAGGTCGGCGTCGTCGGCGGCGAAGAAGACGGCGTGCAGCACGAGGGCTCGAACGACGCGCTCTACACCACCGTGGCCGACGTCACGAAGGCCGTCGAGCGTCTCGGCCTCGGCGAGAACGGCCGGTACATCTCGGCCCTCACCTTCGGCAACGTGCACGGCGTGTACAAGCCCGGCGGCGTCAAGCTCCGTCCCGAGCTGCTCGGCGAGATCCAGGAGGGCATCGCCGCCAAGTTCGGCACCGGCCCCAAGCCCCTCGACCTCGTCTTCCACGGCGGCAGCGGCTCGACCGATGAAGAGATCGCCCTCGCTGTGGCCAACGGCGTCGTGAAGATGAACATCGACACCGACACCCAGTACGCCTTCACGCGCTCGATCGCGGGCTACATGTTCTCGAACTACGAGGGCGTGCTCAAGCTCGACGGCGAGGTCGGAAACAAGAAGCAGTACGACCCCCGCGCCTGGGGCAAGGTCGCCGAGTCGGCCATGGCCGTTCGCGTGGTCGAGGCCACGAAGCAGCTCGGCTCGTACGGCCAGTCGAAGAGCTGACTCACCCGCATCACCGCGAACGCCCCGGCCTCAGCCGGGGCGTTCGTCGTTTCCGGATGCCACGGCCCGAGCCTGACCCGCAACGCGCGCCCGCCGTGCACGACGGCAGCTCAGCCCGGCGACATGCCGATCTCACGCCGCCGCGAACGGCGTGCCATCACAACGCCCCACCGTTGTGCGCGCACCCCGCCTCGGGCGACCGGATGCCGACACCCGGCGTCTCAGCCCCGGTACACCTCGAGCACCGTCGGCGCGCCCTCGGGCGAGGACACGATCTCGATCGCATCGCCCGCGCGCACCTCCCCCGCGCGTCGCACCCGCAGGTACGCGCCGAGGCGCCCCTCGTCGGAGAACCGCTTCACCCATCCGCGCGCCGCGGCGCCTCCGACCCAGCGCGCGAACGTCGCGCAGGGGGTGCGCGGCATCGTCACCTCGACCTCGACGGTGTCGCCGATGCGCCACACCTCGCCGATACGGGCGCCGTTGACGTCGAGCCCCTCGACGCGCAGGTTCTCGCCGAACCAGCCGGCGGGCAGCTCACGGTCGAGTTGCCCCTCCCAGAACTCGGCGTCGTCCTGCGCGTAGGCGTACACCGCCTTGTCGGGGCCGCCGTGGTGCTTGCGGCTCGCCTGCACGTCGGCGCGGACGCCGAGCTTGCCGACGCGCACCGCCCCGTCGAGCGGGCGCTTGTCGATCGCGGTGACGCCGATCGACCCGGCATCCGGGTGCAGGCTGTGAACGGCGCAGACGGCGACGAGACGGGGCATGCGACGATGCTACGGCCGTCCCGATCGCCGCGCCGACCCGCCGAGGTGGCGCCGCGCGTCAGGGCGTCGCGAAGTCGCGCCGCATGATCACGCGGTCGCCCTCGACGGTGCGGATCTCGACCGAGCCGATGCTCGAGGCCGCCAGATCGGTGCCCGCGCTCAACTCGGTCGTCGCCCCGGGGCCGGCCCGCCAGGTCGACAGCACGCTCGTCGCACCTGTCTCATCGGTGATCGCGAGCGCGTAGGGCCAGCCACCCGGAGGCGCGTCGAGGACCTGCCCGGTGTACTCGCACACCAGGTCGATGCGGGTGCCCCACGGCACCGACGTGAGCTTGACCGAGGCTTCGATGGGCGCCCCCGCGACGTCGTCGAGGGCGTAGACCGCGCCCGACGATGAGCTGACGGCGTTCGTCACCGCGATTCCCGCCGGCACGGCGACCGCGATGAGGGCGATCGACGCCGCGAGCGTCCAGGCCGTGGCCCGCCGCGCGCGTCGACGCCGCGCCGCCTCGACCACCCGGCCCCGCAGCGACGGGTCCGGCGCCGCGATCGGCACCGGTCCTGTCGTCGCACCGACCGCGCGGGCGCGATCGGCGGACACGCGTGAGAGCAGTCCGGCGGTGGGCGCGAGGTCGGCGACTGCGGCACGGCACTCGGCGCAATCGGACAGGTGCGCTTCGAACTCGGCGCGGTCGGGAGCGTTCAACGCCCCGAGCACGTAGGCGCCGTCCCACATCGACAGACGTTCATGATCGACGCTCATCGGGTCACCCCTCTTTCCTGCAGCGCGAGCCTCAGCGCTCGCACTGCGTAATGCAGTCGCGATTTCACCGTTCCGGCCGGGATGCCGAGTTCTTCGGCGGCCTGCGCGACGCTGCGGCCCCCGTAATAGGCGCTCACGATGACCGCACGGTGGTCGGGGGTGAGGGTGGCGAGCGCCTCCTCGACGAGGAGCGCATCGAACATGGCATCCGTGTCGTCGTCGCGCACCGTCTCGGGCAGTTCGTCGACCGGCAGCTCGTGCCGGCGCCGCGCGCTGCGCGCTTCGTCGATGACGAGGTTTCGCGCCACGGTGTACATCCACGAACGAAGGGTCGCGGGCTCGTCGTTCATCACGCGCGGCGTCCGCCACGCGCGCAGCAGCGTCTCTTGCACGACGTCGTCCGCGCCGGCGTGATCGCCGGTGAGGCTGACCACGTAGCGCCACACGGGTACGGCGTGGGCGTCGTACAACGCCGTCAGCTGCGCGTGTTCATCTCGCACCACGCCGGTCCCCTTTCTTCGTTCACGGGGAACACGGGATACCGGGCCCGACGGTTCAGTTCGGGACGCTACCGATGATCGCCGTCATGAACTGCTGGTCACCGACCAGGGCCAGCGTCACGCAGAGACCGGCCAGCAACGCCGTGACCACGAAGCCCGCGAGCGGGATCCAGAACGCGACGCGCCCGCGACGCAGGCGGCGCCAGGTGAGCACCGCGGTGAGCAGCCAGCCGATGCCGTAGACGAAGGCGGCCGCCGCACCCCAGAGGTATCCGGCCGACAGGTTGGTGTAGCTCGCGTCGACCCCGAGGATCTTGGCGGCGGTCTCGGCGTACGTGGGGAAGTCGAGCAGCTGCACGATCGTCGACACCGTCGACACCAGTCCGTACGCGAGCAGACCGCCCGTGAGGATCCGGTCCCAGAGCGGCCCGCGCAAACCCGCACGCCCGGTACCGGCCGACGGGGTCGCCTTCTCGGCCACCGGCGCGACGGGTTCGGGCTGCGGTGCGACCCCGGCCTCGAGCGCCTCGGTCACCTCGGGACGCTGGATGCGCGCGCGCTGTTCCTCCGGCGTCGCGTACTCGCCGTACTGCGGGCGGGGGCGCCCGTCGACGTCGCTCGCGCGCGCGTCATCGCCCGGGGCGGTCGACCGTTCTGCGCCGTCGCTCACGCGCTGCTCCGGCCGCCGAGCGCGCGACTGTCGCGCTTGCCGCTGGCATCCTGTCGCAGTTCCTTGGGGAGCGAGAAGATCAAGTCCTCTTCGGCGGTGCGCACCTCTTCGACATCGCGGTAGCCGGCGCGGGCGAGCTCTTCGAGCACCTCGCTCACGAGCACCTCGGGCACCGAGGCACCGCTGGTGACGCCGACGGTCTCGACACCGTCGAGCCACTCCTGCTTCACCTCGTCGATGTAGTCGACGCGATAGGCGGCCTTGGCGCCGTACTCGAGGGCGACCTCGACCAGACGCACGCTGTTCGAGGAGTTGGCCGATCCCACGACGATGACCAGGTCGGCGCCGACGGCGACCTTCTTGATCGCGACCTGACGGTTCTGGGTGGCGTAGCAGATGTCGTCCGAGGGCGGGTCCTGCAGCTGCGGGAAGCGCTCGCGCAGGCGCCGCACGGTCTCCATCGTCTCGTCGACCGACAGCGTGGTCTGCGAGAGCCAGACGACCTTCGACGGGTCACGCACCTCGATGGCATCGGCGTGCTCGGGAGAGTTGACCACCGTCACGTGCTCGGGGGCCTCGCCCGCGGTGCCCTCGACCTCTTCGTGGCCTTCGTGGCCGATCAGCAGGATCTCGAAGTCGTCGCGCGCGAAGCGCACGGCCTCACGGTGCACCTTGGTCACGAGAGGGCAGGTCGCATCGATCGCCTGCAGACCCCGATCGGATGCCGCCGACACCACGGCGGGCGACACCCCGTGCGCGCTGAAGACGACGTGCGATCCCGGGGGAACCTCGTCGACCTCTTCGACGAAGATCGCCCCCTTCTTCTCGAGCTCGGTGACCACGTGGATGTTGTGCACGATCTGCTTGCGCACGTACACGGGCGCGCCGTAGCGCTCCAGGGCCTTCTCGACGGCGATGACCGCGCGGTCGACGCCCGCGCAATAACCGCGCGGCGCCGCCAGCAGCACCTTCTTCTTTCCCTGTACGGGGATATCCTGGAGCCGCCCGCGTCGACCCGGGATTCGGGGAACGGGCAGTTGGACGACAGGTGTGCTCACCCCTCGATTCTATCGGGGCGCCCCTGGATGCCGGCCGAACCGGCCACCTCGACCCTTCCGGAGACCATGACCTCGTTCCAGCCCGAGACCATCGCGGGGCAGGCGCCGCCCGCCGACTCCGTGCACCCCCGCGAGTCGAGCACCGATGCGCCCACCTCGGTGTCGCGGCTGAACGACACCATCCGCGGCTTCATCGAACGATGGGGTTCGGTCTGGGTCGAGGGCGAGATCACCTCGTTCAACCGGCGCGGCGGCAACGTGTTCGGCCGTCTGAAGGACCTCGGCACCGAATCGACCGTGGCGTTCCGCATCTGGTCGAGCACGCTCAACCGCCTCCCCGCAGACCTCAAGGTGGGCGACCGCGTCGTCGCGTGCGTGAAGGCCGACTACTTCCCCCGCACGGGCGACTTCTCGTTCGCCGTGTCGGCGATGCGGCATGTGGGGCTCGGCGAACAGCTCGAGCGCCTCGAGCGCCTGCGCGTGCAGTTGCGGTCCGAGGGCCTGTTCGACCCGGTGCGCAAGAAGAAGCTCCCCTTCCTCCCCCACTGCATCGGGCTCATCACGGGTGAGAACTCGGATGCCGAGAAAGACGTGCACCGCAACGCCGAGCTGCGCTGGCCACGAGTGAACTTCCGCACGAAGTACGCCGCCGTGCAGGGCGAGCGCTGCGTGCCCGAGACGCTCGCCGCGCTGAAGGCGCTCGACGCCGACCCCGAGGTCGACGTCATCGTCATCGCCCGCGGCGGGGGCGATCCGCAGACGCTGCTGGGCTTCAGCGACGAACGAATCGTGCGGGCCGTGGCCTCGGCATCCACCCCGATCGTCAGCGCCATCGGGCACGAGAACGACCGCCCCCTGCTCGACGACGTCGCCGATGTGCGCGCATCGACCCCCACCGACGCCGCCAAGCGCGTCGTGCCCGACGTGGCCGAGCAGCGGGCGATCGTGGCGCAGCTGCGGGCCCGGCTCACCGGCCGACTGACCCAGCGCGTGCTGCACGACATCGCGCAGCTCGAGCAGATCCGCTCGCGCCCGGCGCTGCGCACTCCGCACTCCATGCTCACCTCCCGTGCGCAGGAGCTGTGGATGCTGTCGAATCGAGGCCGCGACATCGTCGACCGTCGGCTCGAGAGCGAACGTCGCCGCACGCGCGAGCTCAGCGCGGGCCTGCGCGCGCTCTCCCCGCTCGCCACCCTCGCCCGCGGATACGCGATCGTGCAGAGCGACAGCGGCTCCGTCGTGCGCGACGCCCGCGACGCCCCCGCCGGCGGCGCCCTGAAGATCACCGTCGAACAGGGCACGCTCGCCGCGCGCTCCGAGGGCGCCCTGCCCGACGACCGACCGCTCGACGCCGAGGCACCGGGCGACGGCGCGACCGCGCGTCCCGCCTAGAATGGATGCCATGACCGCGACGACCCCGGGCTCCGCCTCCGACGTCGCCACCCTCTCGTTCGAGCAGGCCCGCGACGAACTCGTGCGCGTGGTCGCCGAGCTCGAGCAGGGTGCCCCCACGCTCGAGGAGTCGCTGGCGCTCTGGGAACGCGGCGAGAAGCTCTACGCGCGCTGCGAAGAATGGCTCCTGGGCGCGAAGCGCCGGCTCGATGCCGCTCGCGGTGACGCAGGGGACGACTGATGGCCCGCGTCGTCGCCCATCTCGGCCGCCCCGAGACCCCGCAGGAGGCGGCCGACCGCAAGGCCGAGTCGTCGCGCCGGTATCGCTCCAGCAAGACCTTCCGCAACCTCATCGCGGCGCTGCTCGTGACCGTGGCCGTGGTGCTCGTCGTCGTGGCCGCCGTGCCGCGTGGCGAACCCGCCCCCCGTCCCGAGCCCGACGTGGTCGCCCTCGCGGCTGATCTCGAAGGCGATCGCGGGCGTCCGGTGCTCACCCCCTCGCTCGGCGAGGGGTGGCGCGTCAACCAGGCCACCATCGAGGGCAGCGGCGGCACGCAGGCGTGGACGATGGTCTACGTGCGCTCCGGTGAGTCCGGCTTCCTCCGGATCGCGCAGGGCTTCGACGCCGACGAGGCCTGGGCCGGACAGCTGCTCGACGGAACCCGGGCCACCGACACCACGACGATCGACGGCATCGAGTGGAACGTCTACCGCCCGGCGAACCCCGCGGGCACCGGCAACATCGACTACGCGCTGGCCACCGCCGCCGGCCCCGACTACGTGCTCGTGTACGGCGACGCCGCCCCCGAGACCGCGGCCCTGGCGGCCGCCTCCGTGACATCCCAGATCGAGCAGTTGAGAGAGGTCCCGTGAGCGAGCGCATGACCCCCCACCAGGTGTGGGAGCAGATGGTCGAGGGAAACCGTCGTTTCATCTCCGGCGCACCCGCCCACCCCCGGCAAGACGTCGAGCGTCGCGCCGAACTGGCCTCCGCGCAGCACCCTTCGGCGGCACTGTTCGGCTGCTCCGACTCGCGCCTCGCGGCCGAGATCATCTTCGACGAGGGCCTCGGCGACCTGTTCGTCGTGCGCAACGCCGGCCAGGTCATCTCCGACTCCGTGATCGGCAGCCTCGAATACGCCGTGGGCGTGCTCGAGGTCCCCCTCATCGTGGTCCTCGCCCACGACGCGTGCGGCGCCGTCGGTGCGGCCATCGAGAGCACCGGGGTCGATGCGCCCACCCTGCCCGCGTACATCTGGCGCCAGATCGCCCCGATCGTCCCCGCGGTGCGCCGCGTCCAGCGCGCCGGCGCCGTCGAGGGCCGCGTCCCCGACGCCGTCGATCCCGAGCTGGTCGGCCGCGAACACCTGCGCTACACCGTGGGCGAGCTGCTGCGGGCGTCCGAGCTGATCAGCGAAGCCGTCGCCGAGGGCCGCTGCGCCGTGGTGGGCGCGAACTACCGACTCGACGAAGGGGAAGCCTTCCCCGTCGTCATCGTGGGCGACATCGACGACTCGCGCGTCGAAGCGCCCGCGTGATGAGCCCCAACTGAAGCAGAACGACCGACCTGGAGGAACGACGACGTGACCGACATCGAGTACCGCATCGAACACGACACCATGGGTGAAGTGCGCGTGCCGAAGGACGCCCTGTACGCCGCGCAGACGCAGCGCGCCGTCGAGAACTTCCCCATCTCGGGCTCGGGCCTCGAGTCGACGCAGATCGCGGCCCTCGCCCGCATCAAGAAAGCCGCCGCCCTGGCCAACAAGGAGCTGGGCACGCTGGATGCCGGTATCGCCGACGCCATCGCGCAGGCCGCCGACGAGGTCGTCACCGGTCAGCACGACGCGCACTTCCCCGTCGACACGTACCAGACCGGCAGCGGCACCTCGTCGAACATGAACATGAACGAGGTGCTCGCGACGCTCGCGACCCGCATCCTCGGCTCGACCGTGCACCCCAACGACCACGTCAACGCGTCGCAGTCGTCGAACGACGTCTTCCCGACCTCGGTGCACATCGCCGTCACCCAGGCGCTCATCACCGACCTCATCCCCGCCCTCGACCACCTCTCGGTCGCGCTCGAGGCGAAGGCCGACGCGTGGAAGGGCATCGTGAAGTCGGGCCGTACCCACCTCATGGATGCCACCCCCGTCACCCTCGGTCAGGAGTTCGGCGGCTACGCCCGCCAGATGCGCCTGGGCATCGAGCGCGTGCAGGCCGTTCTCCCCCGCGTCGGCGAGGTCCCGCTCGGCGGCACCGCCGTCGGCACCGGCATCAACACCCCGCTCGGCTTCCCGCAGAAGGTCATCGAGCTGCTCGCGGCCGAGACCGAGCTGCCCATCACCGAGGCGAAGGATCACTTCGAGGCCCAGGCCAACCGCGACGGTCTCGTCGAGGCATCCGGGGCCCTCCGCACGATCGCCGTGTCGCTGACGAAGATCAACAACGACATCCGCTGGATGGGATCGGGGCCGAACACCGGTCTCGGCGAGCTGCACATCCCCGACCTGCAGCCCGGGTCGTCGATCATGCCCGGCAAGGTCAATCCGGTCGTCCCCGAGGCCACCCTCATGGTGTGCGCCCGCGTCATCGGTAACGACGCCACGGTCGCCTGGGCCGGTGCGTCGGGCTCGTTCGAGCTCAACGTCGCCATCCCCGTCATGGGCACGGCGCTGCTGGAGTCGATCCGCCTGCTCGCCAACGCCATGCGGGTGCTCGCCGACAAGACGATCGACGGACTCGAGGCCAACGTCGCTCGCGCCGAGGCGTTCGCCGGCATGTCCCCCTCGATCGTCACCCCGTTGAACAAGGTCATCGGCTACGAGGCCGCCGCCAAGATCGCGAAGCACTCGGTCGCCAAGGGCATCACCGTGCGCGAGGCCGTCATCGATCTCGGCTACGTCGAGCGCGGCGAGATCACCGAAGAGGTGCTCGACGCCAAGCTCGACCTGCTGTCGATGACGCACCCGGGCTGAGCCGCACGACGACGACGCCGAGGCGCGCCATAATCGGAGGATGAGCCCCACGACGAGACCGATCTCGACGCGGGTGCGAATCCTCGGCGCGATCCTCGGCGTCGTCCTGCTCGGCATGATGATCGCCGGCGGCATCACCTTCGCCGCTCAGCGCGAGCGTGTGCTCGCGAACGCGCAGAAGCAGCTCGACGGCTTCGCCTCGTCGGTGGCGTCGAGCTCCGACGACCCGGTCGACCTGGTCGCGGGAACGATCCCCGGCCGCACCGACGGCACGCTCGCGCTCGACGGCGACGAGGTGCTCGCCGCGACTCCCTCGCCCCCCGGTCTGGCCATCGCCGACGATCCGGTGCTCCTGGCCTCGCTGACCGCCCGTCTCGCCGACCGACAGCTGAGCGGGCAGGCCGACAGTTCCCACGGGCCCGTGCTGTACGTCGCCGTCGCGGATCGCGGAGCGACCGCCGTGCAGGTCATCTCGATCGACCAGCGCATGGAGCTGGTGGCGCTGTCGACGACCACCTACGCCCTCTCGGCGGTGGGAGTCCTGCTGCTCGTGGGAGTCGCGGGGTGGTTCGTGACGGGGCGCCTCTTCTCGCCGCTCAAGCGCCTTCGCGACACCACCGACGCCATCACGATCGACGACCTCGGCACGCGGTTGCGCGCACACGGGTACGACGAGATCTCCGACCTCACGACGTCGGTGAACGGCATGCTCGACCGCCTCGCGATGTCGGTCGACGCGCAGCGACACCTGCTCGACGACGTGCGGCACGAGCTGAAGACGCCCATCACCATCGTCCGCGGACACCTCGAGATGATGGATCCGTCGGATCCCCAGGACGCCTCCGACACCCGTGATCTCGGGATCGCCGAGCTCGACCGCCTGGCGCGCCTGGTCGACGACATCGACGCCCTGGCCGATGCCGAGACGGCCACCCTCTCGGCATCCCTCATCGACGTCGGGGGTCTCACCGACCGGGTGGCCGAACTCGTCGGGGCCATTCCCCATCACACCTGGAGCATCGAGGCACGGGCATCGGGCCGTGTCCACGGTGATGCCGACCGTCTCGTGCAGGCGTGGTTGCAGCTGGCCGACAACGCGGCGAAATACACCCCCGCCGGCTCCGCCATCGAGATCGGCAGCAGCGCCGACGACACGACGGCGCGGCTGTGGGTGCGCGATCACGGGCCGGGCATTCCGCCCGCCGCCCGTCACCGCGTCTTCCGCCGCTTCGATCGGATCTCCCCCGGGCGCGGGATCGAGGGCTCTGGTCTCGGCCTCGCCATCGTCGACGCCATCGTGCGCGCGCACGACGGACACTGCTCGGTGGGCGACACCCCGGGCGGCGGCGCCACGATGACCCTCCACCTTCCCCTCGTGCGCGGACGCTCCGCCGCCGAGCTTCCCACCCCGGTTCGCGCCGGAGACGTGGTCCTGCAAAGAGAGGCAACCGGATGACGCGCATCCTCATCGCCGAGGACGAAGAACGCATCTCGGCTTTCGTAGCCAAGGGCCTCGAGTCGGCGGGGTATCAGACGGTCACCGTCGGCGACGGCGCCGAAGCGCTCGACACGGCGCTGTCCGGTGAGGTCGACCTGGTGCTCCTCGACGTCGGTCTTCCCTCGCTCGACGGTTTCGAGGTGCTCCGCAGCCTGAGGGGGCAGGGTTCGTCGGTGCCCATCATCATGCTGACGGCCCGTACCGGCACGCGCGACACCGTCGAGGGCCTCGACGCCGGGGCCAACGACTACGTCGCGAAGCCGTTCAAGTTCGACGAGCTGCTCGCGCGCATCCGGTCGCGCCTGCGTGAACCCGTCCCGACGGGCACGATGACCGTGGCCCACGGCGACGTGACGCTCGACGTGCTCGCCCGCCGTGCGACCGTCGGCAGCCGCGCGATCGATCTCAGCGCCCGCGAGTTCGCCCTCGCCGAGGAGCTCATGCGCCACGCAGGGCAGGTGCTCAGCCGCGAGCAGTTGCTGAGCCGGGTGTGGAACATGGACTTCGATCCCGCGTCGAACGTCGTCGACGTGTACGTGCGCTACCTGCGCGCCAAGCTCGGCGCCGCGCACATCGTCACGGTCCGAGGCGCGGGGTACCGCTGGGAGTGACGCGCACGGGGTGAGGCGCGCTGCCACCGCCACCCGGGCCCGACCGAGCACGGCGGCGACCGTTCGCGGAAACTCGAAACCCCCGGTGGTGTACCGGGGGTTTCGAGGAGATCACGTTCACTACCGGCCGACGTACCCGAACGACGGCGGCAGGGGTGGAACGGATCTCGGGTTTCCTCAGGGGGAACCGCCGAGGCGGTGACGAGGTTTCCCTCGCCTCTGTGTCCAGCCTGAGGGGTCAAAGTGAGAGCGCGGGGAGGTGGACATGAGAAAGCTCTCATGTGGACCCGCAAGCACGAGAAGAGGGTCGGGACACCGTGGCATCCCGACCCCTCCTCGACCGCGGATCAGGACAGTTCGCCGGCCTCCAGCAGCTCGGTGACCAGGGCGGCGATGGCGGAGCGCTCCGAACGGGTGAGCGTGACGTGGCCGAAGAGCGCGTGCCCCTTGAGCGTCTCGATGACCGAGGCGACCCCGTCGTGCCGGCCCACTCGCAGGTTGTCGCGCTGCCCCACATCGTGGGTGAGCACCACCCGGGAGTTCTGGCCGATGCGGCTCAGCACCGTCAGCAGCACGTTGCGTTCGAGCGACTGGGCTTCGTCGACGATGACGAAAGCGTCGTGCAGCGACCGACCGCGGATGTGCGTGAGCGGCAGCACCTCGAGCATGCCCCGCGCCAGCACTTCCTCCAGCACGTTGCCCGAGACGACCGAACCCAGGGTGTCGAAGACCGCCTGACCCCAGGGGCCCATCTTCTCGGCCTGGTCGCCGGGCAGGTAGCCGAGCTCCTGACCACCCACGGCGAACAGCGGCCGGAACACGATGATCTTCTTCTGCTGCTGACGCTCCAGCACGGCCTCCAGCGCCGCGCACAGGGCCAGCGCCGACTTTCCGGTACCGGCACGTCCGCCGAGCGACACGATGCCGACCTCGGGGTCGAGCAGCAGGTCGAGCGCGATGCGCTGCTCGGCCGAGCGACCGTGCAGCCCGAAGGCGTCGCGGTCGCCGCGCACCAGCCGGAACTCGCCGTTCCCGGTCACGCGCCCGAGGGCCGATCCCCGCTCGGAGTGGATGATGAGACCGGTGTTGACCGGCAGCCCCACCACCGACTCGCTGACGGCGACCTCGCTCTCGTACAGGTCGGTCATCTCATCGCCCGACACGTCGAGCGAGGTGATGCCCGTCCACCCCGAGTCCATCGCCTGCTCGGCAAGGTACTCCTCGGTGTTCAGGCCCAGCGATGCCGCCTTCACGCGCATCGGCAGGTCCTTCGACACGACGGTCACCTCGGCGCCGTCCTGGGCGATGTTCATCGCCACGGCGAGGATGCGACTGTCGTTGCCGCCCATCCGCATGCCCGAGGGCAGCACCTGGGGGTCGGTGTTGTTCAGCTCGACACGTAGGGTGCCGTCGGTGCCCACGGGGACGGGGAAATCGAGGCGGCCGTGCTCGACGCGCAGTTCGTCGAGGTGGCGGAGGGCCTGGCGGGCGAAGTAGCCGATCTCGGGGTCGTGACGTTTGCCCTCGAGTTCGGTGATCACCACGACGGGGATCACCACCGAGTGCTCCGCGAAGCGGAAGAAGGCCCGCGGGTCGCTGAGAAGAACGGAGGTATCCAGGACATACGTGCGCAGGGCCTGGTCGGATCCGGTTTCGGATCCGGTGTTCTCGACGACGCGACGCTGGTCGTATGGTGCTCGTGCAGTCACAACCCACTCCCGACCCGGGTGAATCACCCGGTTGCCTCGAGTCGACCTGTGGGTCACGAGTCGCGATCCGAAGGTCGACCCGACCGGGCTCCGTGCCCGATGTGATCACCGTACGTCTCCGCGACACCGACGCGGGTCGTTAACACGCCACGAATGTGACGACTTCGTGAACAGCACGTTTTGGCGCCCGACGGGGTGGAGATCACTCGCGTCGAAGGTCGCCCCTCGGCGCCCGAGCGGGTCGTCGCGCTACTGCCCGTAGCGTCGGTCGCGCGCCGAGAAGTCGCGGATGGCCCGCAGGAAGTCGACCTCGCGCAGATCCGGCCCCAGCGCCTCGACGAAGTAGAACTCGGAGTGCGCCGACTGCCACAGCAGGAAGTCGCTCAGCCGCTGCTCCCCCGACGTGCGGATGACGAGGTCGGGATCGGCCTGACCGCCCGTGTACAGGTGCTCGCCGATCTGCTCGGGGGTGAGGCTCGCGGCCAGCTCCTCCATCGAGCCGCCCGAGGCGTCGTGCTTGCTGATGATGGAGCGCACGGCATCCACGATCTCGCTGCGCCCGCCGTACCCGACCGCGAGGTTGACGTGCAGACCCTCGTGACCGCGCGTGCGCTCGGTGGCCTCGTGCAGCACCTCGGCGAGCTCGGCCGGGAGCCCTTCGGCGCGACCGACGTGCTTGACGCGCCAATCGGGCTCGTGCGACAGCTCGCCGGCGAGCTGGGCGATGATCTCGAGCAGGTCCTGCAGCTCTTTGCTGTCGCGCTTGACGAGGTTGTCGTTGGACAGCAGGTAGAGCGAGACCACCTCGATACCGAGGTCGTCGCACCACCGCAGGAACTCGTGCATCTTCGCGGCACCCGCGCGATGCCCGTGAGCGGCGCTGTCGTACCCGAGCTGACGTGCCCAGCGGCGGTTGCCGTCGATCATCATGGCGACGTGGTGCGGCACGGTGGCCGGCATGCGGCGACGCAGGCGCGAGATGTACAGACGGTAGAGGGGCCCTCGCCCCTCGTTCCTCCACACGCGCGCCACCTTCCTACGCTACCGCGTCCCGGCCCGTTCACCGTGAACGTTCAGGTGCCCCTCGCTGGGGAAAGGGTGAGCCCTGCCCCCATGTACGCACCCTGGCATGGGGGCGGACGTAGGGTCGAAGACGTGACGCGCACGACCCCCTCAGACGGACCCGACATGCCCCAGCTCCCCCTCCTCGACGCCGGGGCGGTGGGCGCGCAGGCCGAGGTCAAACCCACCTGGCGCGGCTGGATCCACGCCGGAACGTTCCCCGTCGCGATCGTCGCGGGCATCGTGCTGATCGCTCTGGCCCAGGGAGCCCCGGGCAAGTGGGCCGCGGCCGTGTTCATGGCCACCTCGATGCTGCTGTTCGGCAACTCGGCCCTGTACCACCGCTTCCACTGGAAGCCCAAGACGCTCGCGGTGCTCAAGCGCATCGACCACGCGAACATCCTGCTGCTGATCGCCGGCACGTACACGCCGCTGGCGGTCCTGGCCCTGCCGACACCCAAGACGGTGCTGCTGCTCTCGATCGTCTGGGGCGGCGCGATCCTCGGCATCCTGTTCCGCGTGTTCTGGATCAACGCGCCGCGTTGGCTCTACGTCGCGCTCTACCTCGCCCTCGGGTGGGCGGCGGTCATGTACCTCGGCGACCTTCTCGCGGCGAACGTCGCGATGATGGTGCTCGTCGTGGTCGGCGGACTGCTCTACACCGGCGGCGCCGTGGTCTACGCGATCAAGAAGCCCAACCCGTGGCCCGGGCACTTCGGGTTCCACGAGATCTTCCACGTGTGCACCGTGCTGGCGTTCCTCTGCCACTGGACGGCGTGCCTGCTGATCGCCCTCGCCCCGGCGTACCACGGCGGATGATCCCGGATGCCGGGACCTCCGGCAGGAGTCAGACGCGCGGCGCGGTGGGGTCGGTGTCGTCGGCCGACGCCTCGCGTGCCCGCGCTTCTTCGGCGTCGAGCTCCGCGTTGACCTCTTCGCGGTACCGGCCGCGGCGGATGCGACGCAGCATGTCCCAGACGAGCAGGAACACGGCGACGCCGATGAACGCGATGGCGGCGAAGCCGAGCGGACCCGGCGTGACGATCGCGGGGTCGGGAGTGACGGCCGGGGTGGGCGTTGTCGCGAGAGCGACGAGCACGGGGAGCATGGAGTCCTTCGGTCCGGGCGGAAGCGCGTAGCCTGGATGTCCAGCCTAAAGCCCGGAGAGACCATGACGACGCAGGCCCAACTCGACGACCGCTACGGACGCACGCGTTCGCCGCGGCGGCGCATCGTGGGGTGGTCGATCGTGGCCGTGCTCGCCCTCGGCGCTATCGGGTACCTCGGCTGGACGACGGTGGCCGGCAGCCTCGGTTCGGTCACCGCGACCGACACCGGGTTCACGGTCGAGAACGAGCGCTCGGTCTCGACGACGTTCCAGATCACCGCCCCGGTCGGCGAGCCCGTCGCCTGCGCTCTCGAGGCGCGCGACGAGGAGCACGGGACGGTGGGATGGCGGGTCGTTCAGTACCCGGCATCCGAGGAACATTCCCGCGCGTTCACCGAGCAGATCCCGACGCTCGCGCTGGCGACGACAGGTTTTGTCAACGCCTGCTGGGTGCCGTAAACTCGCGGGATCACGACGCGCCCCGGCTCGATGCCGGGGCGTTCGACATATCCCCCGCCGACGGCTCCCGAACCCGCGCCGTCTGCGTTTCGACGAAGGAGTAACCGTGTCCAACGACGCTCAGGTGACGTTCCTCACGCAAGACGCCTACGACCGCCTGCACAACGAGCTCGAGCGCCTCTCGACCACGGGCCGTGAAGAGATCGCCAAGCGTATCGAGTCGGCGCGCGAAGAGGGCGACCTCAAAGAGAACGGCGGCTACCACGCCGCGAAAGACGAGCAGGGCAAGCAAGAGGCGCGCATCCGCACCCTCCAGCAGCTGCTCAAGGACGCCAAGGTCGGCGAGGCTCCCGAGAGCCACGGCGTCGTCGAGTCGGGCACCGTCGTGACCGCCATCGTCGCCGGCGGCGAAGAGGTCTTCCTCCTCGGCAACCGCGAGATCGCCGTCGACTCCGAGCTCGACGTCTACAGCGAGGCCTCGCCGCTGGGCGCGGCGATCCTGGGCCTCAAAGAGGGCGACAAGGGTTCGTACACCGCGCCGAACGGCAAAGAGATCAAGGTCGAGATCGTCAAGGTCGAGACCTACTCGGGCCAGTAAGCCCCACCGTCCGGGAGCCGCTCTCCCCTTCGGGGTGGGCGGCTCGCGGCGTTCACGGCACGGGTGGTGCGCTCAGCGCCTCAGTTGGGAACGACCGTGGCCACGAACCCGGCGTCTTCCAGCGTGCGGATGACGAGGGCCCGGTGCTCTTCGCCGCGGGTCTCGACGCTCAGTTGCAGCACGACCTCGCTGATCTGCATGCCCTGACCGTGACGTGTGTGAAGCACCTCGATGACGTTGGCGCCCGCCTGGGCGAGGAGTTCCGAGACGCGGGCGAGCTGGCCCGGACGGTCGGGAAGCGGGATGCGCAGCGACATGTAGCGACCGGATGCCGCGAGGCCGTGCGCCACGACGCGCTGCAGCAGCAGCGGGTCGATGTTGCCACCCGACAGGATCGCCACCGTGGGGCCGGTCGCCGTCACCTTTCCGGCCAGGATGGCGGCGACACCGACGGCACCCGCGGGCTCCACGACCTGCTTGGCGCGCTCGAGCAGCACGAGCAGGGCCCGGGCCATGTCGTCTTCGGTGACCGTGACGACCTCGTCGACGAACTGTCGGACGAGCTCGAACGGGAGATCGCCGGGCCGCGCCACGGCGATGCCGTCGGCGATGGTCGGCGTGGTCTCGATCTGCATCGGGTACCCGGCGGCCAGCGACGACGGGTACGCCGCGGAGTTCTCGGCCTGTACGCCGATGACGCGCACGGTGCGCCCCTCGGCGGCAGCGCGCGTCTTCACCGCCGTGGCGACTCCCGCGGCGAAGCCCCCGCCGCCGATGCCGACGATCACCGTCTCGAGGTCGGGCATGTCTTCGACGAGCTCGAGCCCGAGCGTCCCCTGGCCCACGACGATGTCGCGGTGGTCGAACGGGTGGATCAGCACCGCGCCGGTGCGCTCGGCGAACTCGGCGGCCAGACGCAGCGGGGTCTCGACGGTGGCGCCCTCGAGGATGACCTCGGCGCCGTACCCGCGTGTGGCCAGGAGCTTCGGCAGCGGCACACCCAGCGGCATGAAGATCGTCGCCGCGATGCCGAGCTGCTGCGCGGCGAGGGCGACGCCCTGCGCGTGGTTTCCGGCGGAGGCGGCGACCACGCCCCGGGCACGCTCCTCGGCGGTCAGGCGCGAGAGACGGTATGTCGCGCCGCGGATCTTGAACGAGCCGGTGCGCTGAAGGTTCTCGAGCTTGAGGTTGACCGGCACGCCGAGCAGTTCGGTGAGGTGCAGCGATTCGTCGAGGGGCGTCCGCGTGATGATGCCGCGCAGGGCCTGCGCGGCATCTTCGAACTCGGCCAGGGTGGGAGTGTCGTTCATGTCTTCCTTCCGCGCTCGCGCGGGACGGTCTGCCAGATGAGATCTCGGGATACCAGGGCCTCGCCGTCGTGCTGCCACGCATTCGAGCTGAGGTACACGGCGACGACGTTGACGAAAGCGGCGAGGGGCACGGCGAACAGCGCGCCGGCGATCCCGCCGATCATGGCGCCCCCGGCGACGACCAGAACGACGGCGAGCGGATGCACCTTGACGGCCGAGCCCATGAGGATCGGCTGAAGGATGTGGCTCTCGACCTGCTGGACGCCCAGCACCACGATCAGCATGAACAGCGCGATGAGCGGTCCGTTGTAGACCAGCGCGATGAACACCGCGAGAGCGCCGGTGGCGACGGCTCCCACGAACGGGATGAACGCGCCGAGGAACACCAGCACGCCGATCGGGATCGACAGCGGAACGCCGAGCAGGAAGGCACCGAGGCCGATGCCGACCGCGTCGATGGTGGCGACGAGCAACTGCGTGCGGGCGTAGCTCTTCACCGTGCGCCAGCCGGCCCGACCGGCGCCGTCGACCGCGGGGCGGGCGACGCGCGGGAAGAGCCGTGTGGTCCAGCGCCAGATCCCGCCGCCGTCGGCGAGCAGGCACAGGAGGATGAAGAAGGTGAGCAGCAGCCCGGTGCCCACGTGCCCGAGCGTCGTTCCAATGGCGAGGGCCCCGGTCCACAGCACCTCGGCCTGCTGCTGGAGGAACGTGCCCGCGCGGTTCAGGCCGTCGTCGATCTGCTGCGCACTGAGGTGCAGCGGGCCATCGATGAGGTACTGCCGGAACTGACCGACCGCGGCGACCGTGCGCTCGCGTACCGACCCGGACTCTCGGGCGATCTGCCAGACCGCGAGCCAGACCAGGCCCGAGATGATCGCGATGGTGGTGAGCACCGTGACGACGATGGCGAGCCACTTGGGCCACCGGTGTCGGAGCAGGAACGAGAAGCCGGGCCACACCAGCGCGGTGACGAGGATCGCCACCAGCAGCGGGATGACGAGCAGCTTCAACTGGATGACGATGAAGATGACGACGCCGAGGGCCGCGGCGATGATGAGCAGCCGCCATGCGTAGGCCGTGGCCTGGCGCAATGCCGGCGGAACCGGGGGCTGCAGATCGCTCGAGACGGTGCGCCGCTTGAGGACGTCGAGGAAGGATCCGCGGGGTTCGGGATCGGTTCCGGTCATTCCGTCAGCCTACCGTCGCTCTCCCCGGCGATCGCTGCGATGTCGGCGGTGGTGGATACGGTGAGGAGCATGACCACGACGCTCCGTCGCGCCGACGCGCGCCGTATCGCCCTTGCCGCGCAGGGCTTCGCCCGCGCCCGTCCCGAGATGGTGGGCACGCGCCAGATCACCGGGGCGCTGCATCGCATGCGCATCCTCCAGATCGACTCGGTCAACGTCTTCGCGCGCTCCCACTACATGCCGCTGTTCGCCCGCCTCGGCGCCTACGACACCGGGCTGCTCGACAAGCTCGCGTTCTCGCGGCGGCCGACCTGGGTCGAGTCGTGGGCGCACGTGGCGTCGCTCGTCTCGGTCGACGATTGGCCGCTGCTGCAGTTCCGCCGCGACGCGATGCGCGCCAAGTACGGCGACGACGAATGGGCGCGGGCGAACCGGCCCCTGCTCGACTGGCTGCGCGACGAACTGGCCGCGCGCGGGCCGCTCCGACCGGCCGACATCGACAACGACGCCCGAAGCGGCTCGCGGGGGTCGTGGTGGGGGTGGGACGACGTGAAGAACGGGCTGGAGCGACTGTGGCTGAGCGGTGACGTCGCCATCGCCGGACGCCGCGGCTTCGAGCGACGCTACGGGCTGGCATCCGATGTGCTGCCGGCGGCGGCGCTCGAGACATCTGTCCCCCGTGCCGCGGCCATCGCCGAGCTCGTGCGCCGCGCCGCCGTCGCGTACGGCGTCGCCACCGCGGCCGACCTGGCCGATTACTGGCGCATCCGCGACCGCCCCGCGGTCCTCGCCGCGATCCGCGATCTGGTCGACACCGGCGAGCTGCTTCCCGTCGAGGTCGAGGGCTGGCTCGTGGCGGGTCGCCCCGCGAAAGCCTGGCTGCATCGCGACGCCGCCCGCCCTCGAAAGCTCGACGTCGCAGCCATCCTCACCCCGTTCGACCCGATGGTGTGGTTCCGCGACCGTGCCGAGCGGCTCTTCGACTTCGACTACCGGATCGAGATCTACACGCCCGCGCCGCAGCGGCGGTTCGGCTACTACTCGCTGCCGGTCGTGGTGGGCGACGACGTGGTGGGCCGCCTCGACCTGAAAGCCGACCGCGCGAACAGCACCCTCCGCGTGCAGTCGGCGTGGTGGGAGCAGGGGGCGCCGCCCGATGCCGCCGACCGCGTCGCCGAAGAGCTGCGAACTGCGGCGCGGTGGCAGGGCCTGGAGCGCGTGACGGTCTCGCGCTGGGGCGACGCGGTGGACGCCATCGCCGGGGCGTTGCGTGCGGAGCGGCACGACCACCCCGACGACCGCGCCAACGAGAACGCGCCCCCTCCGGTGAGAGGGGGCGCGTGACGTCAGAACTGCACGCGTGGGGGTTCCGCGATCGCCGCACCATCGACGACCTCGAAGAACTCGCGCTCGCGGAAGCCGAGCTGGCGCGCGAAGAGGTTGTTGGGGAAGACCTTGATCTTCGTGTTGAGCTCCCGCACGCCACCGTTGTAGAACCGACGCGAGGCCTGGATCTTGTCCTCGGTGTCGACGATCGAGTGCTGCAGCTGCAGGAAGTTCTGGCTCGCCTGGAGCTGCGGGTACGCCTCGGCAACGGCGAACAGCGACTTGAGCGCCTGCTGCATGTGCCCCTCGGCGACACCGGCCTCGGCCGGGCTCTGGGCCGACAGCGTCTCGGCGCGGGCGCGGGTGACGTTCTCGAACACGGCCTTCTCGTGGGCCGCGTAGCCCTTCACCGTCTCGATGAGGTTGGGGAGCAGGTCGGCACGACGCTTGAGCTGGACGGTGATGTCACTCCACGCCTCGTCGACACGCACGTTCAACGCGACCAGGGCGTTGTAGGTGGCCCACAGATAGATCCCGGCGATCGCCAGAATGCCGACGATCACGATGACCGGTACAAGCCACTCCCACATAAGTCCCCACCCTCAGTTCGCGAGATTGCCCTTCAGTGTAACTGCGGGGCACCGGCCGGAACGGGTGGGTGGCGGGGACTCCCAGAGAACGTGCATAGTACGCGGACGTCCGAGGATGCGACGTACCCCCGGTGGGGCTCGAACCCACACTGAAGCGATTTTAAGTCGCCTGCCTCTGCCATTGGGCTACGGGGGCCCGACCTCCACCGTATCGCTCGACGGCGCGGCATCCGGGGCCGTGTACGACGAGACCCCCGCACCCGGCGGGGTACGAGGGTCTCGATCAGCGGAAGATCACTTCGCCGCGACGGGCTCGGCCTTCTTCTCGGCCGGAGCTGCCGGCGCCGGAGCGTCGGCCGCGGGCGCCGCCGGACGCGGGCGCGCGGCGAACTCCTCGAACGCGGCGCGGGGCTGCTGGACGGCCTCGAGGTTGACGACCTCGCGACCGTGCAGGAAGTTCTGCACCCAGTCGCCGACGACGCGGAACTTGCGCTCCCACGTCGGCATGGCCAGACCGTGGTAACCGCGGTGGGCGAACCAGGCGATCAGGCCGGTCAGCGCGATGTTGCCCGACTGGAATGCGCCGTTGTAGAGCCCCAGGCCGGCGACGGCGCCGAGGTTCTTGTGGTTGTACTCCTTGGGCTCCTCGCCGCGCAGCACCGCGACGAGGTTCTTCGCCATGAGCTTGCCCTGGCGTACCGCGTGCTGGGCGTTGGGAACGCAGAAGCCGCCCACGCCGCCACCCGACAGGTCGGGAACGGCCGAAACGTCGCCGGCGGCCCAGGCACCCTGGACGATCTCTTCTTCGGTGCCGACGCGCAGGTCGGGGCGCGTGCGGATGCGACCACGCTCTTCGACGGGCAGGTCGCTGCCACGGACGACCGTGGGGTTGGCCATGACACCGGCGGTCCAGATGATGAGGTCGGTCGGCAGGTTCTCGCCGGTCGACAGCTCGATGACGCCGTCGACGGCGCCCTTGACCTGCGTGTCGAGGTGCACGAAGGCACCCTTCTTCGCGAGGTCGGCGAGCACCCACTCGCTCGTCTTCTGCGACACCTCGGGCATG
This sequence comes from Microbacterium sp. CFBP 13617, assembly GCF_014839445.1. Taxonomy (NCBI): domain Bacteria; kingdom Bacillati; phylum Actinomycetota; class Actinomycetes; order Micrococcales; family Microbacteriaceae; genus Microbacterium; species Microbacterium sp. CFBP 13617. The sequence goes on from NZ_JACYNW010000002.1 coordinate 787,086, forward strand.
ATGCGGCCCATGGCCTCGATGAGGTGGAAGTGCGTGTCCTCGAACGCGAGCGTGGGGTACTGCTTGAGCAGCGACGAGGCGTACGCGCGGAGCTCCGCGAAGACCTCGATGCCGGCGAAGCCGCCACCGACGACGACGACGGTCAGCAGGCGGTCCCGCTCGGGACCGGCGGGCAGCACCGACGCCTTGTCGAAGTTCGACGTGAGGCGGTCGCGGATGGCCACGGCCTCTTCGATGGTCTTGAGCCCGATGGCGTTGTCGGCGATGCCCGGGATCGGGAACGTGCGCGACACGGCGCCGGCGGTCACGACGATGTGGTCGTAGCTCTGCTCGAACGTCTCGTCACCGGCGATCGGAGAGATCGTCGCCGACTTGGTGGCGTGCGAGATCCCGGTGATCTTGCCCGCGATGACGGTGGTGCGCTTGAGGTGGCGGCGCAGGCTCACCACGACGTGGCGCGGCTCGATCTCGCCGGCGGCGACCTCGGGGAGGAACGGCTGGTACGTCATGTACGGCAGCGGGTCGACGAGCGTGACTTCGGCCTCGTTACGGCCGAGGAGCTTCTCGAGCTTCCACGCGGTGTAGAAACCTGCGTAGCCCCCACCGACGATGAGGATTCTGGGCACGGTAGTGGTCACGATGTGAGGGACTCCTCGTTTGTGGTGCGGCTCGGCTCGCGGGAGATGCGCGCCTGTCTTATTCGCCGGGCAGCAGCAGTGACACCGAGCGCAATCATTATAGCGGCCAGTGTGCCCGCGCCGAGCGGCAGCGATCCGTACAGAACGCTATCGCGCGACGGCAGCAGAGGCGAACCCGCCTCGGGCGCCGATGTCACCGGCGGTAGCGGTGGAATCTCGACCGCCGTGGCGGTCGGGGTCGGCGCGGGTTCCGCGTCGGCCCGACGGTAGAGCCGGATCCACTCCGACAGACTCCCGAGCGGGTTCTCCGAGACGGTGTCGACCCGCGCCGAGATGGCTGCCGCCGCGTTGACGAGTCCGTAACCGTAGAGCTTGTCGGGCACGGTCGTGGCGCCGGCGGCGGGCTTCGCGGTGCTGATCAGACGGTTGAGGACGTTATCGGCATCCAGGTCGGGGTGGGCTGCGCGAACGAGGGCGGCGATGCCGGCGACGATGGGAGCGGCCCCGCTCGTGCCGTTCCATTGCACGAGCGTGCCGTCGGCCGACACCCCGCGCAGGCGCTCACTCGGCGCCGACAGCCCGATCGTGATGCCCTGCGTCGACGCGCTGCTGCTCGCGGTGCCGTTCGGGTCGACGCCGCCCACGGCGAGGACGCCCGGGATCGTGGCGGGCGCCCCGACGCGGTCGGTGCCACTCCCCCGGTTGCCCGCGGCGACGACCACCACGACGTCGTTGTCGAAGGCGTACTCGAACGCGTCGTCCCAGCTGCGGTCCCAGTCGAGGGTGTTGGTGGTCAGCGACAGGTTGATGACGGTCGCACCGTTGTCGACCGCCCACCTCATGGCCTCGGCGATCTGCTCGGTGAACGGTTTGGTCGTCGATGCGCCGAACCCGACCGAGATCGACAGCAGCTCCGCTTCGGGCGCCACCCCGATCATGCCGCGGCCGTTACCGGTCCCCCGCGAAGCCGCGAGCGAGGCGACCCAGCTGCCGTGGTTGGCGTCCACGGCGCCGACCGGGGTGCGCCCGTCCGACGAACCGACACCCGATACGTCGGTGCCTCCCGCGATCGCGCCGTTGAACTCGACGGGGCCGCGCCCGATCCCGGTGTCGATGATCGCGATCTTCTGCCCCGCGCCGCGCGTGGTGTTCCACGCCTCGCGCACGCCGTACTGGTCGAGCCAGTACTCCGACGCGCGAACCGAGTCGGTGGGGTCCTCGGGCACGGGCGGAGCCGGTGTCGCGTTCGCCGGGGCCGAGGGAGCCGTGCCGGTGAGCACGGGCGGAGCGGTCGCCGCGCCGGTCAGCACCATCGCGACGACGATGGATGCCACCCCCGCGACGACGCGTTTCATCCGCCGGTCCCGGGGCTCTCGCACTCGCAGCGCTCGGGCGAGAAGGTGCCGCGCTCCAGTGCACGGTCGCCGATGGGGTTCACACCCGGCCCGGCGGCCAGGGAGTGACCGGCGAGGGCGTGCAGACACTTCACCCGGGTGGGCATGCCACCCGCCGAGATCCCCGCGATCTCCTCGGGCTCGCCGTACGCCGCGCGATCGCGCAGATAGGCCTCGTGCGCGGCGAGGTACTCGGCGCGCAGGTCTTCGTCGGCGGCGAGCTCGTCGGTGAACTCCACCATGACGTGACCGGCCTCGAGCACCGACATCGCCGCCGTGGCCGCGGGGTGCGTGAGGTAGTAGAACGTCGGAAACGGACTGCCGTCACCGAGTCTGGGCGACGTGGCCACGACGGTCGGGTTGCCGCAGACGCACCGCGCGGCGATGCCGATGACCCCGCGGGGCACGCGACCCAGCTGCGCCTGCAGCACGGCGAGGTCGGCGTCGGACGCGGGGGGAAGGTGCGTGGTAGTCATCGCTCCCAGGGTACCGGTCCGGTCTCGGCGTTCCGCGAGATCGGTGTCGGCGGTCGGAGTCCGAGCACGACGGGAGCCCCGCGGGTCGCGCGACGGGCGCGCCCGTCGCTGTCGCCGCTCACGGGGCGGGCGTCGCCTCGGGTGCGGGCGTGGGGTCGGGCACGCCGATCTCGACCGTGGTCGGCACGGCCACCTGCGCGGCACCCGAGTCGGCGACCGAGCGCACGAGCTGCGCCATCCAGTCGGTGCGGGTCTGACCCACGTCCTCGCTGACGTCCTGCTGCTCTTGGGGGGTGGCCGAGACGGGCAGGTCGTTGTCGATGAGGTACACGACCTCGCCGGGGAACGTGTAATACAACCGCTCGCGTGCCTGGGTGGTGATGTAGGCGGGGTCGGACCAGCGCTCTCGCTGCGACTCCAGTTCGGCGACGTCGTCGCGGCTGACGGCGACCGCGTTCTGCAGCGCCTGGATCTGCTGACGCTGATCCATGTAGGTGCCCACGGTCGGCACGAGCACGAAGGTGCCGAGCACGACGAGCCCCAGCATGATGACGACGAAGCCCGACACGCGCACCTTGCCGAGCCACTCGCGCACGTCGACGCGCCGCGGGGTCGACGGCGTCGAGCGGGACGCACGGGGTGACGGGGCGGCCTTCGCCGACTTCTTCGTGCCGTTCTTCTTCGCGGGCGTGGCACCGGATGCCACGGGCCGGCGGGGAGGCAATGTCGGTCGGTCCACGGCATCCCCTCTCGTTCTCGCCCGCGCGGTCACGGGCGACGGGCGGAGCCGAGTCTACGTCGCCGACCCGCGGGGCCCCGGGGACGCGCCGAGCCCCCGGCGAGGGCACGGAAACGCGAAAGGAGAGGAAGCCGTAGGGCTCCCTCTCCTTTCGTCGGACGATCAGCCCTTGAAGCGGGGGAACGCCGAGCGGCCCGCGAACACCGCGGCGTCGCCGAGGTCTTCCTCGATGCGGAGCAGCTGGTTGTACTTCGCGACGCGCTCGCTGCGCGCCGGGGCACCGGTCTTGATCTGGCCGGCGTTCACGGCGACGGCGAGGTCGGCGATCGTGGTGTCCTCGGTCTCACCCGAGCGGTGCGACAGCATCGAGGTGTAGCCCGAACGGGTGGCCAGGTTGATGGCATCCAGCGTCTCGCTCAGCGTGCCGATCTGGTTGACCTTCACGAGCAGCGAGTTGGCGATACCGAGGTCGATGCCCTTCTGCAGACGCTGGGGGTTGGTGACGAACAGGTCGTCGCCGACGAGCTGCACCTTCGAGCCGATGGCGTCGGTGAGCTTCTTCCAGCCGTCCCAGTCGTCTTCGGCGAGCGCGTCTTCGATCGTGACGATCGGGAAGTTCGCGACGAGGTCGGCGAAGTAGTCGACGAGCGTGTCGACGCTCCACTCCTTGCCCTCGACGGTGTAGACGCCGTCCTTGAAGAACTCGGTGGCGGCGACGTCGAGGCCGACGGCGATGTCCTGACCGGGGGTGAAGCCGGCCTTCTCGATCGCGCGGATGAGGAAGTCGAGGCCCTCGCGGTTGCTGGGCAGGTCGGGGGCGAAGCCGCCCTCGTCGCCGAGACCGGTGTTGTAACCCGCAGACTTCAGCTCGCCCTTGAGGACGTGGTAGACCTCGGTGCCCCAGCGGAGCGATTCGCTGTAGGTCTCGGCGCCGATGGGCGCGAGGAAGAACTCCTGGAAGTCGATGCCGTTGTCGGCGTGCTCGCCACCGTTGATGACGTTGAACAGCGGAACGGGCAGCAGGTGCGCGTTGGGGCCGCCGAGGTAGCGGAACAGGGGCAGGTCGGCGCTGTCGGCGGCGGCCTTGGCGACGGCGAGCGAGACGCCGAGGATGGCGTTGGCGCCGGTGCGCGACTTGTTCTCGGTACCGTCGGTCTCGATGAGGATCTCGTCGATGATGCGCTGCTCGCTGGCTTCGACGCCCTCGATGGCGGGGCCCAGCTCGTCGACGACAGCAGCGACGGCCTTGAGCACGCCCTTGCCGCTGTAGCGGCTCTTGTCGCCGTCACGCAGCTCGTAGGCCTCGAAGGCGCCGGTGGATGCGCCGGAGGGAACAGCCGCGCGCTGAACGATGCCGTCGTCGAGGAGCACCTCCACCTCGACGGTCGGGTTTCCGCGCGAATCCAGAATCTCGCGCGCGTTGACAGCCTCGATAAGTGCCACGAAGGACTCCTCGTTGGTTCTTGAGTGAAAGAGGGCGGAGCGTCATCGGTCCGTGGTCGAGTCTAGTGACCGCCCCCGACGCTCGTGGGCCAGAGCGTCATTCCGCGTCGGACTCCGCTCCGCCACGCCCGCGGCCGCGCACGTCAGGACCCGGCGCCGGCCTCCCCGGCATCCACGACGATCGCGAGGGCCACACCGTCCCAGCCCTTGCGGTCGAGGGTCTGCAGGGCGGTGGCGTCGAAGCGGGGGTCGCTTCCGAGCATCAGGATGCCGCGGCGCGCGCCCTGCACCTTCGAGTCGGTGGCGTCGGCATCGGCGACGTCTCCCCCGCGCACGACGTTGTCGAGCACGACGACCGTGCCCGGACGCCCGAGCCGTGCGGCCCAGTCGAGATACAGCGTGTTGGATTCCTTGTCGGCGTCGATGAAGACGAGGTCGAAGGCCTCCTCGCCCTCGAGGGAGGGGAGCACGTCGGCGCCCCGCCCCACGCGCACGTCGACACGGTCGCCCACGCCGGCGCGCCGCAGGTTGGCCCGTGCGAGCTCGGCGTTGGCCGATTCGGCCTCGATCGACACGACCCGCCCTCCCTCGCCGACGGCGCGGGCGAACCAGATCGTCGAGTATCCGCCGAGGGTGCCGATCTCGAGCACGCGGCGAGCGCCGGCCATACGCGTGAGCAGGTGCAGGAACTTGGCGTTGACGGGGGCGACCTCGATCGAGGGGAGGCCCGCCGCGTGCTGCGCCGAGAGCGCGGCATCCAGGATCGGGTCGGAGCCGACGAGCGTGCGGGTCAGGAAGGCGTCGACGTCGTCGTGAGTGGGCACGGTCCCAGCCTGGCGGGGCGGCGGTCGTGGGTCAACGCGCGTCAGCGTTCGCCGCGCAGGTGCGCGCGGGTCATCTCGTCGTACTCCTCGTCGGAGAGCTCGTCGAAGCCCTGGGCCTCGACGCGGTCGGTGCGCATCCAGCGGACGAGCAGGATGACGAGGATCGGCACGTCGGCGAACTCGGCGATGAACCAGATCATGTCGCCGGCGAGATGCTGATCGTGCAGCGTCGACGGCCACCACGACATCGTCTGCACGGCATCCGGGATCAGGTCGACGACCGAGTCGTTGAGGCGCAGCAGCAGCCCGGGGACGGAGTCGATCAGCAGCTCGACGAAAGCCAGCAGGAACTCGATCGCGATGAAGGTGCCCGAGTGCACGGCCCCCAGCGCCATCATCGGCAGCACCATCGCGAGCCCGACGAGCGGCACGACCACCCCCAGCGACGCCTCGACGACGGGGTTCACACGCAGGATGCCGGCGAGCGGGGTCAAGAAGAGGCAGAACACCGCGGCGATGACGACGGTGGCCACCATCGCGTTGCCGAAGATCCGCGTGACGCGGGAGGCGAGGACGCGCTCGATCACGGCGCCCGCGCCCAGTCGGGCGGCCAGGTCGAGCGGGCGTCCGGCGGCGATCCCGGCCGGGACGGCGAAGATCAGCAGCGCGATGCGGGTCGAGAACGCCCAGCGGAGCTCGGCCGAGAAGACCGCGAGGAATCCGAGCTCGATCGCGGCGTACGGCAGGAGCCCGAGTGCGAAGAACCCGATCGTCCGGCGCAGGGGCCACTCCTGGCCTCGACGACGCAGACGCGCGACACCGACGAGGTAGGCCGCGGATGCCACGAACAGCACGCCGAGCGTGAGGGGGTCGGCGCGCCAGGTGGTCAGGAGGATGTGCAGAGGAGGCGTGGGGGAACGGTACGACCGTGAGCTATGGGTTGGCCGGGACGTCGGCGGAAGGCCGCGGCGACACCGAGGGCGACGGCTCCGCGTCGCCCCGGAGGGCGCCGAGCACCGCCGGCAGCAGGGCCTCGGCCGTGCGCCGGTAGCCCAGGGCGCTGGGGTGGAAGCGGTCGATGCTGAACATCTCGTCGGGGCGTTCGGCGAAGACCGGTCCCACCGCCCGGGCCAGGCCCACCACTCGCGCGCCGGCACGCTCGGCGGCGCGGGCCTGCGCCGCCGCCAGCTGGCGCGAGGAGCGCGACGCGAGGGTGCGCAGCGGCTGCGGCACCGCGCGCAGCGTGCCGAGGTCGGGGCAGGTTCCCACGACCACGGCCGTCCCCCGGGCCGTCAAGGCGCCGACGGCCTGCTCGAGCTGGGCCGCCGCGCGCACGGGGGGAACGCGGTGCGTGACGTCGTTGCCACCCACCACGACGACGGCGACGTCGGCGCGGTAGTCCGGCGGAAGGGCGGCGATCTGCGCCGCGAGCGCCGAGGTCTCCGATCCCACGACCGCGGCGGTGCGCAGGCGCACGGGTCGCGCGGCCGCGCGGGCGATGCCCTTGGCGAGCCGTGCCCCCAGGGTGTCGCGTCGGTGTCCGGCGCCCAGACCCGCGGCGATCGAGTCCCCCAGCACCAGAAGCTCGACCGGTCGACCGTCGTGCTTCTTCCGGCGCCAGACGCGGTCGGCATCCAGAGCCTGTTCCCCGAGCGGCTTGCCGATGCGGCGCCGCGCGATCGCCGCCTGACGCGAGATGAGGGTACGCAGGGCCACCGCCGTGGCCCCCAGCACCGCGACCGACGACGCGGCGGCGAGGGTCACCGGCCGTCGAACGGGCCGTCGAACCCTCGCGCGACGCATGTCCCGATCACACCTCGACGACGTGAACACCGGGTGACCGAGGCGTGGCCGCCGAACGACGGCGGTCGCGCAGCGACTCTCAGCCGAGCGGCTTGATCTCCAGCGACGCGCTCGTCGTTCCGGCGTTCACCGTCGCGAACGACGTGTATCCGTCGGCGCTCGCCCGTTCGAGCAGAGCCTTGAGGTTCTTCGTGCGCTGCTCGAGACGTACACGCGCACCGTCGGCCACGAGCTCCGCCTTCACCCGCAGCAGGTCCTCGAGGGCGACGTCGCGATCGTGCACGAGCACCACGGCTCGCTCGCCGGTGTCCTCGGCATCCTGCAACAGGTCGACGATGCGCTCGAAGCCGATCGAGAACCCGACGGCCGGAACGTCCTGACCGAGGAAACGCCCGATCATGCCGTCGTAACGACCGCCCCCGCCCAGCGAGTAGTCGACGCTCGGGTGGGCAAGCTCGAAGATCGTGCCGGTGTAGTACCCCATGCCTCTAACGAGGAACGGGTCGAAGACCAGCGGCGCGTCGGCGCCGCGTGCGGCGGCCACCGTCTCGCCGAGCGCCACGAGGTGCGCGATGACCTCGTCGGGGATGCCGTCGGGCAGGGCGGCGCGGATGCCGTCGTCGTCGAAGCGCACGCCGTCGGGGCGAGGACGTTCGAGGTAGGCCGCGACGGCGTCGGCCGCCTCGGGCGTCGCTCCGCGGTCACGCAGCTCGGCGACGACACCCGAGGCGCCGATCTTGTCGAGCTTGTCGATCGTGATCAGGACCCCGGGTCGCTCGTCGGGGGCGAAACCGAACACGTCGAGCATCGCGTCGAGGACGCGACGGTCGTTGACACGGATCGTTCCGCCCTCGAGCCCCAGCGCGTCGAGCACGTCGAGGCTCGCCGTCATCAGCTCGGCCTCGGCGCGGGCCGACGCGTCGCCGATGATGTCGATGTCGCACTGCAGGAACTGGCGGTACCGGCCCTTCTGGGGGCGCTCCGCCCGCCAGACCGGCGCCATCTGGATCGCGCGGAACACCGTCGGCAGCTGGGCACGGTTCGTGGCGTAGAACCGGGCGAGCGGAACGGTGAGGTCGTAGCGCAGGCCGAGGTCGGCGAGAGCGGCCGGGTCGTCGGCGGCGGCGCGGATGCCCTCGGCATCCATTCCCCGCTTCAGGATGCTGAACGACAGCTTCTCGTTGTCGCCGCCGATCCCGGCGTGCAGCCGCGAGTACTCCTCCATCACGGGCGTCTCGATCTCGTCGAAGCCGTGGGCGCGGTAGCGCTCGCGGATGACGGCGAGCACGCGCTCGCGACGGGCTTTGTCAGCGGGGAGGAAGTCGCGCATGCCGCGCGGCGGGTTCACGGATGCCACGCGTCCATTGTCTCAGCCCCCGCCGGTGCGCTCGCGCCGTCGCCGTCGAGAACACCCGCAACGACGTGTGCGGTCGTGACGCGGGGGCGGGGCTCAGGAGGCGCCCGGCGCGGCCTCGGCCGCCGTGACCTCGGCGCGCAGGGTGCGCAGACGCTCGCGCAGGGCGCGCTCGGCGTCCCAGCCCCGGTCGCGCCCCTGCTGCACCAGCGCCAGCAGCGCGTCGCCCAGCTCCGCCTCGGTCGCGGGATCGGCGAGCCGGTGCGTCGGCGCGTGCACGCCCACCTGTGCGGCCTTGCCGACCAGCTTCTGCGCGAGCGCGAGCGCGGGCATGTGGTCGCTGACCCCGTCGAGGACACTCGTGCGCTCGCTCTTCTCGGCCGCCTTCGCCGCGTTCCAGTGCACGAGCACTTCCTCCGGAGTGGATGCCACGGCCCCGGCGAAGACGTGCGGATGCCGGCGCACCATCTTCTCGGTGAGTCCGCGAGCGACGTCGTCGATGTCGAAGGGCTCGACGGGGTCGCCCGACGCGATCTCGGCGTGGAACAGCACCTGCCATAGCAGATCGCCCAGTTCCTCGCGCAGGTCGGCGCGGGTGCCCGACTCGACGGCGTCGATCACCTCGGCGCTCTCTTCGACGAGGTAGGGCACGAGGGCCGCGTGGTCGATCGTCTTCGTCCACGCGCAGCGTTCGCGCACGGCCCGCATGGTCTCGGCCGCCTGCCTCAGCGCATCGTCGCTCACGAGATCCCCCTCCGCGGCGCCGTCGGCGCCCTTGCCCCGAGTATCTCTCGCCGGGGCGGTGAGCGAGCCGGGGCCGGGCCGAACTCCTGAGTTTTCGGGATGTCGGATCGACGGGCGTGCAGGATCGCGGCGTCGGAGACACATGGCGAGCGGAAACTCAGGAGTTCGGCGCGCGTCGTCGGATCGCCTAGCGGGATCCACCCCCGGACACCTGCGCGCGCGGTCGGGGGTCCGACCGGTAATCCTGCGGCGCATCGGCATCCCACCCGGACGAACTCCGGCATCCTGCCCGGACAGTACGGACCCGCACCGGTGGGAGCGAGGCTCCGGCGTACACCACCGCGCCCCGGTGTCACTCGCGCGTCACCGGACGCCGATAATCTGGGGCTGTGCGTGAACTGACCCCGACCGAGGCCATCGACCTCGTGGGCCGCTTCGAAGCCGGCCAAGAGCTCCCCGAACAGATGCGCGCCGACGTGCGCCTGCTCGGCTCACTGCTCGGCCGCGTCCTTCAGGAGAGCGGCTCCCCCGGCCTGTACGACGATGTCGAGCGGCTGCGCTCGGCGACGATCCAGGCCTACACCGACGAGACGCCCGAAGCGTTCGAGCGGGCCGCGGCGATCGCCGACGGCTTCTCGATCGCGCGGGCCGACGAGGTGGCCCGTGCCTTCACGGCCTACTTCCACCTCGTCAACCTCGTCGAGGAGCACCAGCGCGTGCGCGTGCTGCGCGAGCGAGGAGACAACCCGTCGCGCTCCGGCACGCCCGACACCATCGCGACGGCATACGAGCGGCTGTCGAGCGAAGTGGGCGAAGAGACCGCGCTCGCGCGCCTCCAAGCGCTGCGCTTCCACCCGGTCTTCACGGCTCACCCCACCGAAGCCCGCCGCCGCGCGATCTCCACGAGCATCCGTCGCCTGTCGGAGCTGCTCGCCGAGCACGACGCCGCCTCCGACGGTGGCACCGAGAGCCGTCGAACCGAGCGCCGCATGCTCGAAGAGATCGACACGCTGTGGCGCACCGCTCCCCTCCGGCGCGAGAAGCCGTCGCCCGTCGACGAGGTGCGCTCGGTCATGTCGGTGTTCGACGAGACGCTCTACACCGCCGTGCCGCGCGTGTACCGCCGCATCGACGACATCCTGCAGGGCGAGCACGCCGGTTCCCGCGCCCCGATCGTGAAGCCGTTCGTGCGCGTCGGCTCGTGGGTGGGTGGCGACCGCGACGGAAACCCCTTCGTCACGGCATCCGTCACCCGCAAGGCCGCCGCAATCGCGAGCGAGCACGTGCTGCTGGGCCTCGAACGCACCACGCAGCGCGTGGGTCGCGGACTGACCCTCGATGCCGAGTCCACGCCGCCGAGCGATGCCCTCGTCACCCTGTGGCACCGTCTGCGCGCCGCCGACGAAGACGCCGCGGCCGAGATCGCCGAGCGCTCCCCCGACGAACCCCACCGCCGCATCATGCTGTTGCTCGCACGCAAGATCGCCGCGACCCGTTCCCGCAACGCCGACCTCGCGTACCGCGACCCCGAGCACCTTCTCGCCGATCTGCGGACGGTGCAGGATTCACTCGTCGCCGCGGGAGCCGCACGTCAGGCCTACGGCGCCCTGCAGCGCCTGGTGTGGCAGGTCGAGACCTACGGCTTCCACCTCACCGAGCTCGAGGTGCGACAGCACTCCGCCGTGCACCGGAAGGTGCTCGAGGAGCTCCGCGCGGGTGGTGCCCGCAGCGAGCAGACCGACGAGGTGCTCGAGGTCTTCCGTTCCATCGCCTATGTGCAGGAGCGCTTCGGGCCGCGCGCCGCCGGTCGGTACATCGTGTCGTTCACGCAGTCGGCCGAAGACCTGGCCAACGTGCACGAACTGGCCGCGTTCGCGATGGGCCCGGGTGAAGACGTGCCCGTCCTCGACGTCATCCCTCTCTTCGAGACCTTCGCCGACCTGCAGGCCGCCCCCGGCATCCTCGCCGAGATCGTGTCGCATCCGTCGTTCGTCAGTCGGCTGGATGCCACGGGCCGGCGCCTCGAGGTCATGCTGGGTTACTCCGACTCCTCCAAAGACGTCGGACCGGTCGCGGCGAACCTCGCGCTGTACGAGGCGCAGGCGAAGATCTCGACGTGGGCCGAGACCGAGGGCATCGAGCTGACGCTCTTCCACGGTCGCGGTGGTGCGCTCGGACGAGGCGGCGGACCCGCCAACTCCGCGATCCTCGCGCAGCCCCCGCACTCCGTCGACGGCCGGTTCAAGCTCACCGAGCAGGGCGAGGTCATCTTCGCCCGCTACGGCGATGCCGACATCGCCATGCGCCACATCGATCAGGTCGCGGCGGCCGTGCTCACGGCCTCCTCCCCCTCGATCGAGCGCCGCAACCGTGGGGCCGCTGAGGCGTTCGCCGATGTCGCGAGCACGATGGACGTCGCCTCGCGGGAGCGTTTCTTCGCCCTCGTGAAGGCTCCCGGCTTCGCACCGTGGTTCGCCACGGTCACGCCGATGGAAGAGCTCGGTCACCTGGCATTGGGCTCTCGCCCCGCGCGACGCGGCCTCTCGGTGGAGTCGCTCGAAGACCTCCGAGCCATTCCCTGGGTGTTCTCGTGGACGCAGGCGCGCATCAACCTCGCCGGCTGGTTCGGTCTGGGCACGGCGCTCGACGCCGTCGGCGATGAGCCGCGCCTGCGCGACGCGTACGAGCAGTGGCCGCTGTTCCGCACCATGATCGACAACGTCGCGATGAGCCTCGCGAAGGCCGACGAGCGCATCGCCCGCCGCTACCTGGCACTCGGCGACCGTGACGACCTCGCGGGGCTCGTGATGGACGAGATGCTGCTCACCCGGTCGTGGGTCGAACGCATCACCGGCGGCGACCTGCTGGGCAACAAGCCCGTGCTGCAGCGCGCGGTCAAGATGCGCAGCCCCTACGTCGACGCGCTCTCGCTGCTGCAGTTGCGGGCGCTCCGCGCCCTGCGCGACGCGGCGAACACCTCCGAGACACCGGATGCCGAACAACAGCGACTGCTGCTGCTGTCGGTGAGCGGTGTGGCCGCGGGGCTCCAGAACACCGGGTGATCGACCCCTTGTCACCGCGAAGCGCTGGCCCCTCGAGGGGCCGGCGCTTCGTCGTCTCCGCGCGCGCTGCGAGCTCAGTCGACGGCTCGATCGGACGCGTGTCGCGACAGGCTGCGCCCGTACCGCTCGGTGAGCTGCACCATCAGATCCGGTGTCTCACGATCGAGCCCGAAGACGTAGCCGGGGAAATCGAGTTCCTTCTGCGCCGCCCAGATCTCGTCGTGCCGATCCGGCGAGAGCAGACGGAGCGGGTCGCCCACCGCGACCCACCCGATCGGCACCACCGTCTCGGGCGGCAACACGGTGCGCAGGTGCACGACGGCGTTGATCCGCACTTCACTGCGGTCACCGATCTCGGCCCCGTTGAAGATCCGTGTGCCCGTGGCCAGGAACACCTCGTCGCCGACATCGGCACCGGCGACGCTCGCCATCGGACCTACCAGGGTGTGCGCGCCGATGTGCACGGGGTGCGTGGCGCTCGCGCGGATGAGGGCGTTCTCCATCACGATCGTGTTCTCGCCCAGCACGATGCGGCTCCCCTCGGACGTGAGGACGGCACCGTGGAGCACCTGGCATCCCGCGCCGATCACGACATCACCGCTGATGACCGCGGTCGAAGCGACCACGGCGTCGGGGTGGATACGCGGCTCCGCGCCCAGGTGAGAGAAACGCATGGATCGATCCTTCCAGTCGGTGCCGTCAGCGTAGCCCCGGCCCGACGCCGCGTCAGCCTTATCGACCCCGCGCGGCGAACAGCCAGGACAGGGACGGCGCCTCTCAGCAAGCCGTCGCGACCGTCGTCGGGGTACGACGAAGCGCCGGGCGGCGTCCCCCACAACAGGGAACGCCACCCGGCGCTCACACACGAACACAAAATGTGCCCGTAAATGCGAAATGGCCACCCAACATTGGGTGGCCATTCCGACT
>NZ_JACYNW010000003.1:0-730211 GCF_014839445.1 Microbacterium sp. CFBP 13617
CTGCGGGGCCTTTCGGCCGCTCCGCTCTCCCCTGTGGGGCGAACAAGTAAAAGACTACGTGCGACACCCCGACTCGGCCAATCCAGCCACATCCCGGGCGTGTCGCACTCCCACACCCCCGGAAACACGCGGGAAACGACGAAGGCCCGCACGACGTGGAACGTCGCCGGGCCCGTGCTGCCGGATCGATCAGACGCGGAGAGCAGCGCTCGAAAACTGCAGGGCAGCCTCGGTGTGTCCACCGGTGAACTCGATCCCGCCGAAGAACATCGCGCCGATGACGAGGGCGAACACGAACGCGATCGACAGGAACAGCACGGCGACGCCGGCGAGGGTGATCAGAAGGGGAAGTCGAGAAGCCATGCATCCATCCTGCCCTGTCCCGCGCCCGGGAAACTAGGGCTTGTCTCCACCAACGACCGAAGGCCGACACCTCCGAAGAGGTGCCGGCCTTCGATGTGAAGCGGTGATCAGCGACCGGAGAGCTTCTCGCGAAGCGCAGCCAGCGACTCGTCATCGGCCAGGGTGCCCTGGGCGGGCGACTCCGACGAGAACGAGCCACCGAACGTACCGGCGTCGGTCGGGTTCGCAGCCTCGGCCTCGAGAGCCTTGGCAACGGCAGCCTTGTGGGCCTCCCAACGACCCTGGGCAGCGGCGTACTCCTGCTCCCACTGCTCGCGCTGGGTGTCGAAGCCCTCGAGCCATGCACCCGACTCGGGGTCGAAGCCCTCGGGGTACTTGTACTCGCCGCGCTCGTCGTACTCGGTGGCCATGCCGTACAGCGCCGGGTCGAACTCGGTGCCGTTGGGGTCGACCGACTCGTTGGCCTGCTTGAGCGACAGCGAGATGCGACGACGCTCGAGATCGATGTCGATGATCTTGACGAAGACCTCTTCGCCGACCGACACGACCTGCTCGGCGAGCTCGACGTGCTTACCCGACAGCTCGGAGATGTGCACGAGGCCCTCGATGCCGTCGGCCACGCGGACGAACGCACCGAACGGAACGAGCTTGGTGACCTTGCCCGGAGCGATCTGACCGATCGCGTGGGTACGGGCGAACACCTGCCACGGGTCTTCCTGCGTCGCCTTGAGCGAGAGCGACACGCGCTCGCGATCGAGGTCGACCTCGAGGATCTCGACGGTGACTTCCTGGCCCACCTCGACGACCTCGGAGGCGTGCTCGATGTGCTTCCACGAGAGCTCGGAGACGTGCACGAGGCCGTCCACGCCGCCCAGGTCGACGAACGCACCGAAGTTGACGATCGACGAGACCGTGCCCTTGCGGACCTGACCCTTGTGCAGGTTGTTGAGGAACGTGGTGCGCGACTCGGACTGCGTCTGCTCGAGCAGGGCGCGGCGCGAGAGCACGACGTTGTTGCGGTTCTTGTCGAGCTCGAGGATCTTCGCCTCGATCTCCTGGCCGAGGTACGGCGTGAGGTCGCGGACACGGCGCAGCTCGATGAGCGATGCCGGGAGGAAGCCACGGAGGCCGATGTCGACGATGAGACCACCCTTGACGACCTCGATCACGGAACCGGTGACAACACCGTCGTTCTCCTTGATCTTCTCGACGTCGCCCCACGCACGCTCGTACTGTGCGCGCTTCTTGGACAGGATCAGGCGGCCTTCCTTGTCCTCCTTCTGGAGAACGAGGGCCTCGACGTGGTCGCCGACGTTGACGACCTCGTTGGGGTCGACGTCGTGCTTGATCGAGAGCTCGCGGGAGGGGATGACACCCTCGGTCTTGTAACCGACGTCGAGGAGGACCTCGTCGCGGTCGATCTTCACGACGGTGCCCTCGATGAGGTCTCCGTCGTTGAAGAACTTGAGCGTCTTCTCGACCGCGGCCAGGAAGTCTTCGGCCGAGCCGATGTCGTTGATCGCGACCTGCTTGATAGCGGGGGCGGTCGTTGCGGTAGTCATGTAGTGGGTTGTCCTAGTGGGTTTGGTATCGGGCTCCGACTCCTGCGCCCAGAGATCAGGGAGACCCGGGCCGTCGGCACTCGGCCGCCCGAGGGCGAACGGATGCCATGAGTCGAAGCAGAGCGGATTGTGTGATGCGGTGCCACGGGGTCGAACGAGAACGGTCGAAGCCCCAGGAGTGACACTCCAGCCTAGCGCACCCATCCACTCGGCACGGTGGTCCGCTCGCGCCCCGTGCGGAATGCGGGCGACGGCATTCGGATTCCGCCTCGGATCGGCAGTTTTGCCCGTGCTGTGACCCGACGTCTGCCCAGGTGGCATCCAGACTGGCATGCCAGGCTCCCGGTTTTGTGCCCGCTGGACGCGGGCCGGACGTGCGACACCCGCGCCGTCCCCTCTACGTGAAACCGGTTCTATGCGCTCTGATTCGACACCCCTGTCCAACCGCCGTGCCCGCCGTATCGCCTCCCGCCGCTCGCGTCGTCGCCCCGTGCTGACGGTCGGGGCGCTCGTCGTCGGCGTCTTGGCCGCCGCCACCCTGACCGGCACCGCTCCGGCCGCGACGGCCTCGCCCGCCGACCTGTCGACCGCGACGTTCACTCTCGCCTCGACCACCACTCCGACGGCCCTCTCGGTCTCGGCCGGCCCCGAGGCCTACGAGGCACGTGCCGCCACCGCCACGGCCACTCAGACCCTCGCCGCGGCGACGGCCGTGCAGAACGACATCGCGGCATCGGGTCTCGACATCGGCCAGCCGGCCGTCGTCGACACCACCGCTCTCGAGCAGGCGACCGATCGACTCGAGGACGCCGCGGTGCTCCCGCCCGCCTTCCTGCCCGAGATCTCCGACAGCGTCTCGGCTCTGACGACGACCGTCGACCAGCGCGTCGCGGAACTGCGCGGCGGTCTCGACGCCGCGATCGCGAAGAAGGCCGAAGAAGAAGCTGCCGAGAAGGCCCGCCAGGAGGCGGAGGCCGCCGCGGCCGCCGCGGAGAAGGCCGCGGCCGAGGCGCGCGAGTCGTCGTCGTCGGGCAGCGGAAGCGGCGGCGGCAACACCGGCGGTGGCGGCGGTGCGTACGTCCCCGCCCCGTCGGGCGGAGGCACCGGCGACAACAGCGTGTCCGGAGCGCAGGCCAGCGCCCGCGCCATGCTCGGCAACTACGGGTGGGGCGACGACCAGTTCGGGTGCCTCGTGTCGCTGTGGAACAAGGAATCGGGCTGGAACTACCAGGCTTACAACGGCGGCAGCGGTGCCTACGGCATTCCGCAGGCCCTGCCCGGCAGCAAGATGTCGTCGGCTGGCGGCGACTGGCAGACCAACGCCGCCACCCAGGTCGCGTGGGGCCTCGGCTACATCTCGGGCCGCTACGGCAGCCCGTGCGGAGCCTGGTCCCACTCGCAGTCGGTCGGCTGGTACTGACCCCGGCGCGCTGATCGGCCTCGACCGGTCAGCGCCACCGCACCATCGAGCGCGTCGCCGCGGAGGATCTTCCGCGGCGGCGCGCTTCGCTGAGCAGCGGAAGATTCTCGGCCGACGTCAGCTCGTGGAGCACGACAGGTCCGACCCTGCGCCGCCACTCCCCCGCGAATCGGACGGCGTCTTCCCGACGGCGCGCGATGCGCGACGGCACGGGGAGGAAATCGCGCGCGGTCGTCGGCGAGGCGCGATCGAGCACCGCGCGGACGATCCAGGGGCCGCCGCGGTCGATCTCGAGCACGAAGCGCGGTGAGCGGATCGGGCCGTACAGCTCGTCGAGGGCCGCCGCGAAGGTGCGTTGATCCTCCGGGGCCGCCTGCGGGATCCGCACGTCGAGTCGCACGCGTCGGGCGTCGAGACCGGTGCCCGTCACGACCGGGGTGCCCGATACCGAGGCGACACGGTCGGTCGTCACGAGCGACTCCCAGACCACCTCCGCCATGCGGCGGTGCGATTCGACGGCGTCGACCGCCTGTCGGCGGACGTTCGCCCATACCCGTCCGACGGGAACCGCGAGCCACACGCCGGTCGCCGTGGCCGCGAGGGCGATCACCGTGCCCACCGCGGAAGGCAGAAGGAACGCCGCCACCACGAGCAGCGCCGGAACAGCCAGGGTGCCCGCGAAGAGCCCGCCGAGGGACCGTGCCGCGCCGACGGTCGTGCGGAACACGGGCGTCGCCCGATCCCGCTCCAGAACCGTGGACACCTCTTCCCGATCGTCGTACGGCTCGCCGATCCGCCACTCGAGACGCGTCTGCGCGCGGGGCGGAACGCTGCGCAATCCGTCGACGTCGGCGAGGGCCACCCCCGGGACCTTCGCGATGACGTCGCTCAGGGCGCGGCGGCGGGCGACATCGAGGGCGGCACCGAGCCCGCGGACGATCTGCGTGGAGTCGTCGGCGTCGAGCCCCCACAGCCGTGCGTGTTTGCGGCGGAGGCGGGCGGCATCCGGTTGCGCCTCCAAGCCCACCGAAGGAGGGAGGACCGCCGTCACGGTCCAGTTGTGCGCGACCTTCTCGGGCCAGTCGGGGTCGAGGCGCAGGGTGCGTCCGCGCAGCTGCTGCGTGGCCGCCGCGGTGGCGACCATGCTCAGATCGATCAGCGTGTTGACCGCCGGGCAATCCCATCCCTCGCCGAACAGGCCACGGGTCCCCACGACGACGTGGATCACCCCGCGGTCCAGCAGGCGGGAGGCAGCGCCCACGATCCCGCTCCCCCCGATCCCCCGCACGACGGCGACCTGTGCGTCGTCGTCGCTCGCCTCGGCCGAGACCTCGACCCCGAGTTCCGCCGACAGCGCGGGCAGCAGCATCGACGCGTCGCGCGCCGCGATGCGCACGGTCGAGGAGGTGACGAGGAGGGCACGGAGGCCGGAGGTCGCGGCATCCGTCACCAGGACCGAGAACGTCCGCACGGCGCCGGCTCCGCCCAGGAGACCGCCGTGGACGTTCCCGTGCCGCACGAAATCGGTGACGACGAGGGCGCGCAGTCGATCGTCGCCCACCTCCCGCCGCTCGATCGCGAGGATGTCGCACGCCCCGCGGTCCTTCGCCGACGACGATGCCAGGACCGTGTCGATCGGGTCACGCGTGCGGCGGATGCCGCGATCGGTGAGGGCGTATCCGAAGTCGGCCAGGACGCGGCGGATCCGCCGCCACTCGTCGGCGCGCTCGGGATCGGGCAGCACCCGATCGAGCGCGTACCGCCCGAGAAGACGCAGGGTCTCGTCGGTGGTCGGTGGGCGCCGCGCGACGGCCGGGAGGCGGGCGATCACCGGGTCGTCGGGAGCGACGAGCGAAAGCATGGCCGCCGCGGCCTCGGCGGCGGGGAAATCGTCGGCGAACGCGGCCGCGAGGCGGCGATCGAGCGCATCGGGGACGGCGCCCGGCGCGGGCGGGGCGAGCGGATCGGTCGGGGCCGGCGCAGCGAGGGGCGGCTGGAGCACGTCGAGCAGGAAGGCGCGGCCGGGTCCCCCCGCGAAGGTGGTGCGCAGCGACACCTGCAGGGCCTCGGCGTGCGCGGAGAGGAAGAGCTGCTCCTCGGGTGTCGGCTCGACGACGTGCACGAGATCGCGGTAGGGCGCGAGATCCCCCTCCCGCACGACCGCCGGCACCGGCACCTCGAGATCGACCTCGCCGAGCAGCGACACGTAGTTGTCGTATTCGTCGGCGTCGTCGGGAGACGGGAGCGTCGCCGTCAGTCCGATGACCAGCGGCTCGCGTCCCCCCGCGCGGATACGGGCGAGCAGCGCGGCGACGACGAGCGCCCAGTGGTCGAGCAGGTGGTGGCATTCGTCGAGCACGACCGTCTCGACCCCGGCCTCGACGAGCCGGTCGAGCAGGGCGCGGGCGTTCGGGTGGAGCGCGGAGGCCAGAACATCGGCGTCCTCGCGGGCGAGGGACCGGCGGATCGACCGCGAACGCGAGCGGATGCCGCGCCGGTAGGCCGCGGGATTGCTCTCGGCGAGGGCGCGGAGCCACTCAGCCGCGGCCTCCGGCGTGCGGTCGTCGGCTTCGAGCTGGGTCTCCCACCGGCGATGCGCCAGCGCGGCGAAGGGCGAGGTCGCATCCTGCACGCTGATCGCCTGATACGTCAGCGCCGTGAGGTCGGCGGGCGCGGAGGGATCGTCGGACACCGCCGCATCGGACACCGCCGCATCGGACACCGCCGCGTCGGATGACGCGAGGCCCCTCGCCGCATCGACCCACTGCGCACGGATGGCGGTGGTCGGGGCGAAGACGACGGTGCGCCGGCCGCGGCGCGCGGCGAGCAGCAGCCCGAGAAGCGTCTTGCCCGAGCCGGGAGGCGCGACCAGATGCACGGGCGAACCGGCGTCGACGTCCACCCGGGCGAGCGCATCGGCCTGATATGCGCGCAGCGTGCCGTCGAAGCGCCACGCCGAGAGCGGGCGCGGGGTTTCGGGCGTCACCGGGCCAGTCTAGGTACGCGCCCACGAGCGGGCGGGAGCGGGCGCGAGACCCGCGGAACAGGAGTCGGCGTGGATCTGCGCTGGTTGGACGCCCCCGCCGCCGACGTGGCCGCCGCTCTCGCCGCCGCGGCCCCTCGACCACGGCCACCCTGGGTACCCACCCGGCGGCAGTTCGCGCTGCACGTCAACAACGGGTTCTTCCTGTGGTTCCTCTTCTTCGCGTTCCTGTCGATCGGCATCCGGGTCGACGGTGTGCAGGACGGCGTGGTGCGCGAGGCGGATGCCACGGCCTTCGTCGTGTCGTCGGTGATCGCCGCGCTGTGGCTCGCCGGAACGGCCGCGCTGTGGTGGTGGTCGCGGCAGCCGATGGCCTCGCGCACCCGTGTGCGTCACGGTCGCCGCGACCTCACTGCGCTGGCCAACGGGTACGAGCCGTCGCCCAGCTCCGCGGCGACGTTCTCGTCACTCGTCACCGATCACCGCCTCGGGGTGCGCGAGTATCCGCGGTTCACCGCGGGGCGGGTCGAGTTCGGCACCGTGCGCCCCCGCACCGCGCGCTCGCGACCACGACAATACGTCACCGTCACGCTCGCCTCGCCGCTCCCCCACCTCGTCCTCGACGCACGGGGCAACGACGGATGGGGCGCCGCCCTTCCGGCATCCATTGCCCGTCACCAACGGATCTCGCTCGAGGGCGACTTCGACCGGACGTTCCGCACCTACTCCCCGCGCGGCTACGCCGGCGACGCGCTGTACGTGCTGACCCCCGACGTGATGGCGGGGCTCGTCGACCACGCGTCGGGCTTCGACGTCGAGGTCAAGGACGCCCGGGTCGTCTTCTTCCGCTCGGTCGACGCCGACTACACCCGCGCCGACGATTGGGAGAGCGTCGACGCCGTGCTCACCCACGTGGCGCCGAAGATCCTCGCGTTGTCGCACCGCTACGTGGACGAGCGCGTCGACGGGCAGGACGCCGTGCAGGTGTCACGGGCATCGCGGGACACGGCCGCGTGGCGACCGCCCCACCCGATCATCGGACCGAGCGGGCGACGCCTGGACGCGCGCACCCCGCAGACGGGGTGGTGGCCCCTCGTCGGCCGAGTCGCCTGGGTGGTCTTCCGCACGGGCCTGTACGTCTTCCCGGCGATCTTCGCGTTCGCCGGGTTCATGTCGATCGTCGACGGGCGCTGAGACCGCGCCGCACAGGGGCGTCCGAGGCGTCAGGCTCCGTTGCGGCGCGCGATGAAGCCGGCGAGCAGGGCGTGCGACAGCGGAACCACCGACACGATCATCAGGATCGTGCCGAGCACGGACTGCTCGACCTGCAGCAGCACGCCGCCGACGAGCAGGCCCGTGAACAGCACCGACGACACGACTCGACGGATCATGCGCTCGAGATCGCGCAGACGACGCTCGATGCGCGGCGTCTCGACCGAGAGCGAGCCCTCTTCCAGGCGCGAGATGAGGTTGTCGGCCCGGCGCGGCAGGCGCGCGGTGACAGCGGCGACCGCTCCCACCTCGCGAACGAAGGCCTGAGCGGTGTTGCCGCTCTCTTCGCGGATCAGGCGCTGGGCGTAGGGCTCGACGGCATCCCAGATGTTGAAGGACGGGTCGAGCGCGCTGCACATTCCGCTGGTCAGCGACATGGCACGCACGATGAGGAGGAAGTTCTCGGGCAACTGGAACGGGAGGGCGCGCACCACGTCGCCGAACTCGATCGCGAACGACCGGAACTCGCGCGGATCGACCTCTTGGAGCTCGGCGAAACCCATTCCGCCGAAGCGCGAGAACAACTGGGTCATCGCGCGTTCGAGCTGGATGGTGTCGGCGGAGGGCAGCAGCACTCCCACATCGCGGATGCCGTCGACCAGACCCTTGCCGTCACGCGAGGCCGCGGCGATCAACACGCGTCGAAGCCCCCGACGGAGGCTGGGAGGCACCTCGCCCATCATCCCGAAGTCGATGAACGTGAACCGCCAGGCCGGGGTGGCGGCATCCGGGGTCGAGACGGGCGTGACGAAGACGTTGCCGGGGTGCGGGTCGGCGTGGAAGAACCCGTCGTCGAAGAGCTGGTCGAACATCACGGCCGCGAAACGCGCCGCCACCTCGGACGGGTCGATGCCCGCCGCACGGAGCGCGTCGACGTCATTGATCTTGATGGCCGTGACGTCTTGCAGGGTCAGCACGCGACGGGTGGTGCGCTCCCACACGACCTCGGGCACCGCGACTCCCCCCTCGCCGCCGAAGTCGGCGGCGAAGCGCTCGGAGTTCGCGGCCTCGTGCAGGTAGTCGATCTCTTCGAGGCTGGTGATCGCGAACTCCTCGACGAGCGAGGGCATGTCGACGCGGTCGCGGACGAGCGCGACTCTGCTCAGCCAGACGCCCACCTTGCGGAGCGCCCGCAGGTCGACGTCGACGATCCGGTCGATTCCGGGGCGCTGGATCTTCAGCACCACCGCGCTCAGGCCCGTCTCGGCGGCCAGCTCGTCGGTGAGAGTCGCGCGGTGCGCCTGGCCCAGCGACGCCGCGGCGAGCGGACGCTCGTCGACCCGGGCGAAGGCCCGTTCCAACGGCATCCCCAGCTCGGCCTCGGCGCGGGCGCGCATCTGGGCGAACGGCACCGCCGGCACCTCGTCCTGCAGGCCCTCGAGCTGCTTGGTGATCGAGGGGGGCAGCACGTCGAGGCGCGACGACATGAACTGTCCGACCTTGATCATGAGACCGCCCAGGTCGACGGCCAGCACGTGGAAGCGCTGGGCGATGCGCTCGAGCCGCCGGGTGCGGCCCCGGGCGGAGATCCACCCGAGACCGAACCGCGGCAGGAACAGCTCATACCACCAGGCCTGCACGAGGTATCTCGCGGCGAACCGCGTGATCCGTCGGTAGCGGGCCTTCATGAGGGCGTCGTCGGTCATCGAATCTCCTGGATGCCGACGAGCGCTCCGCACGCGTCGAGCTCGGGCAATCTCAGCCCTGGGCGAGGATGGAGTAGAGCTTGCGACGCGCCTCGTCGAGGATCTCGACGGCCTGCGCGACCTGCTCCTTGTCGCCCGTGCGCGCGACCTGCGCCGCCGCCTGGGCCAGCTCGACGCCGGCCTTGGGCAGTGCCGTCATCCGGCCGCTGTCGCGCGAGGTCGCGGACTCCCACGGCGCGGTGCGCTCGGTGGTCTCGTCTCCCGCGGCCGCGCGGCCCTCGGCGGTGAGCGAGTAGGTCTTGCGACCGTTGGACTCCTCGGACTGCACGAGTCCTTCGTCGGTCAGCAGCTGCAGGGTGGGGTACACCGAGCCGGGGCTCGGCTTCCACGATCCCCCGCTGCGGTCCTCGATCTCGCGGATGATCTGGTAGCCGTGCATGGGCTGCTCGATCAGGAGCGAGAGGACGGCCGAACGCACGTCGCCCTTGTTCATACGCGGGGCGGCGTTGGTCTTCTGCTCGAACTGCGTGCGCAACTGCTCCATCGCGTCGAGGATGTTGGACATCGGCCAGCCGGGGGTGTTGTTGCCACCGCGTCCGCCGAACGCGTCTCCCAGGAATGAACCACTCATGACGACCTCCTTCGCGCGGACCCGATCTGGGTCAGCGATACATAACGATATATCGCTATCGGTCGGCGAAGGTCGCTCGCGGGCGAATTCTCAGTACCAGTTCACCGACTGCGAGTGCCCCCAGGCGCTGCACGGCGTGCCGTATCCGCGCGAGATGTAGTCGAGGCCCCACGCGATCTGCGTGGCGGCGTTGGTCTGCCAGTCGTCGCCGAACGACGCCATCTTGCTGCCGGGCAGCGACTGCGGGATCCCGGTGGCACCGCTGGAGTTGTACGCCTGGTAGTTCCAGCCCGATTCCTTCTGCCACAGCGACGAGAGACACGAGAACTGGTCGCTTCCCCAGCCGTACTTCTGGGCGGAGAGCTGCGCGGCGTAGTCGCGCGCACCGTCGGGGGTGTTCACGCGGGCGAGCATCGCGGCGGCGTCCGCCTGTCGCTGCGCCTCGGCGGCGGCTGCGGCCTCGGCCTGTCGCTGCGCTTCGGCGGCGGCATCGGCGGCCGCCTTGGCGGCCTTCGCCTCGTCGAGGCTCCCCTGCACCTGCGCCACGCGCGCGGTGACGCGCTCGGTCTCGGTCTGCGCGTTCTGGCTCAGTGCGGGCACGAGCAGGACCGGCAGCAGGTCGGTCGAGTCGAGGCGCTCCACCGCGTCTTGGAGCGCGCTCGTGTCGATGGAGGCATCGCCGATCGACAGCGGAAGGCCGGTCGTCGCGACATCGGCCTCGACGGCCGTTGCGCTCGACAGCGCGGCCTGCGCCGCCGAGGTCGCGTTGGCGGCGCCGGTGCTGATGGCGTCGAGGGTCGGCGCCGTCGACACCGGTGCGGCGGTGCCGGGAGCAGAGAAGGAGGATGCCGAGGCATCGGGCAGCGACGTGGGCGCGGCGATCGCGAGCCCCGTGGTCGCCACGAGCCCGAAGGCGAGTCCGGCGCACGTGGCGGCAGTGACGAGGGTGCGACGGGCGCGGTGGACGTGGGCGAGCTTCAGGTCGGAACGCAGCAAGGAGGAATCTTTCGTCGGGGGCGCGACTCGTCGGGATCGAGCGCGAAATCGTGCCGTCGGGTCGGCACAAGTCCCCGAGTGTGGGTGGCGCTTCTGAGCGTTATCTCTTCGTTACCTGGGAGGGGCGTGAGAGCGCAGTGTCACGGGATCCCCGTGGGCGGAGGCGGAGCGGGGCACGGCCGTTCGCATCGGACACGGCGGAACGGGGAGACCGATAAGCCCCTGACCAGGCTTTTCTCTTCTCTTTCGCGCGCGCGGTCTCGAGTCACCAGCCTGCTGCGCGGGCATCGCCAGCGCTCCCACGCGAAACGGGCCGATCCGCGAGCGAAAATTCTCGGCGGATCGGCCCGTTCGGCCGCGGTCGGCGGAATCGACCGTCAGGCTCGGTGCGCGCGGTAGTACTCGAGCAGGGCGGCGGTGGAGGCGTCTTGGGCGGCGAGGGCCTCGTCGTCGCCCTCGATCGCCGGAGCGATCTGGAGGGCCAACTGCTTGCCCAGCTCGACACCCCACTGATCGAAGGAGTTGATGCCCCAGATGGTGCCCTGCGTGAAGGTGATGTGCTCGTAGAGGGCGATGAGCTGGCCCAGCACCGACGGCGTCAGCGACGGCGCGAAGATCGACGTGGTCGGGCGGTTGCCCGGGAAGGTGCGTGCGGCGACGAGGGCGCCGGTCGTTCCTTCGGCCTCCACCTCTTCGGCGGTCTTGCCGAAGGCCAGGGCCTTGGTCTGGGCGAGGAAGTTCGCCAGGAACAGCCCGTGCACGTCGCGTCCGTCGTCGGCGAGCGGGTAGGCCGGGTTCGCGAAGGCGATGAAGTCGGCCGGGATGAGCCGCGTGCCCTGGTGGATCAGCTGGTAGAACGCGTGCTGACCGTTCGTGCCGGGCTCGCCCCAGAAGACCTCACCGGTGTCGGTGGTGACGGGAGTGCCGTCCCACCGGACCGACTTGCCGTTGGACTCCATCGTGAGCTGCTGCAGGTACGCCGCGAAGCGGTGCAGCTGCTGGGCGTACGGCAGGACGGCGTGCGACTGCGCGCCGAGGAAGTTGGTGTACCAGACGTTCAGAAGGCCCATCAGCACGGGCACGTTCTGCTCGACGGGCGTGGAGGCGACGTGCTCGTCGACGACGTGGAAGCCGGCGAGCAGCTCGCGGAACGCGTCGGGGCCGAGGGTGATCGCCAGCGACAGACCGATCGCCGAGTCGACGGAGTAGCGGCCGCCCACCCAGTCCCAGAAACCGAACGCGTTGGTCGGGTCGATGCCGAAGGCGGCGACCTTGTCGAGCGCCGTCGACACGGCGACGAAGTGGTGGGCGACGGCCTCGGTGCGCGCGGCG
Organism: Microbacterium sp. CFBP 13617; assembly: GCF_014839445.1. Taxonomy (NCBI): domain Bacteria; kingdom Bacillati; phylum Actinomycetota; class Actinomycetes; order Micrococcales; family Microbacteriaceae; genus Microbacterium; species Microbacterium sp. CFBP 13617. The sequence continues at coordinate 12,206 of NZ_JACYNW010000003.1, forward strand.
TCGGTGTCGTCGATCGCCCCCGCTGCGGCGAGCTTCTGCCACAGCCAGTCGCGAGCGAGGCGGGCGTTGGTCAGGGTCTCGAGCGTGGTGAAGGTCTTGGACGCGACGATGAACAGCGTGGTCTCGGGGTCGAGATCAGCGGTCTTCTGCGCGATGTCGGTGGGGTCGATGTTGGAGACGAAGCGCGCGTGGATGCCGGCGTCGGCGTACGGAAGAAGGGCCTCGTAGACCATGACCGGACCGAGGTCGCTGCCGCCGATGCCGATGTTGACGACGGTGGTGACCTTCTTGCCGGTCACCCCGCGCCACTCGCCCGCCCGCACGCGATCGGCGAAGGCACTCAGGCGGTTGAGCACCTCGTGCACGTCGTGATCGATCTGCTGGCCGTCGACCACGAGGGCAGGCGCGGCGCCCGCCGGGCGACGCAGGGCCGTGTGCAGCACCGCGCGGTCTTCGCTGGTGTTGAGGTGTGCGCCCCGCAGCATGTCGGCGAAGCGCTCGCGCACGCCCGTCTCGCCCGCGAGAGCGACGAGGGCGTCGAGCACCTCGGCGGTCACGAGGTTCTTGGACAGGTCGACGTGGAGGTCGCCGACGCTGCGCGTCAGGGTGCTCGTGCGGTCGGCATCCGCGGCGAACCAGCCGCGCAGGTCGGGATCGAAGGCGTCGCGCAGGGCGGTCAGTCGGGACCAGGCGGCGGTGGTGGTGGGGTCGATAGGCGCAGTCACGAACTCCACGCTAGCGATCCGGACGGCAGCGCACATCGCGGATGACGAAGCCGGGGGAACACGCTAATGATCAGCGGTGTGGGGAGAAGGGGTCGAGCCCGGGTCGGGGAGCGCGATCTCGCGCTCGGCATCCCACGGCTCGGTCCAGCCCAGGCGGTCGAACAGCCCGTCGAGCACCATCGCGGTGAACCCCCAGACCGTCTGCGGACCCCCGGCCGTCTCGAGCGAGAACGCAGGCCCCCTCCACTCCCGTCCGTCGCGGCGGATCACCGTCGACCCGCGACGCGCCGGGTCGAGCAGATCTGCGACGGGCGCGCGGAACACCTCGGCCGACTCGGCCCGGTCCACGGCGCGCACGGGCGTCGGACGCGACCACCAGCCGATCACCGGGGTGACCTCGTGCCGGGAGAACGCCAGGGGGACGGCGTCGAGCGCGCCCAGCACCTCGACCCCGGCCGGATCGAGCCCCGTCTCCTCTCGTGCTTCCCGCAGCGCCGCCGCCACGGCATCCGCATCGTCCGGGTCGACCCGCCCACCGGGGAAGGCCACCTGGCCGGGGTGGGCGCGCAGCGTGCTCGCCCGAGCCAGAAGCAGGACGTCGAGGTCGCTCGGAACGTGGGTCGCCCGTCGCCGACTCGGGATGCCGTCGAGCACGCCGAACAAGATGAGCACGGCCGCCGCGCGCGCCTCGCCCTCGACTGGCAGCGCCTGCAGGGCGGTGAAGGCGTCGGCGGGTGCCGGTCCGGTCCGCGGCCGACGGACGAGGTCTTGCAGTTGTGCGCGGGGCGAGGGCATGGATCGATTAGATCACCGCGCCCGCCGCTCGCTCAGCCGTTGCAGGCCCAGCCGTCGCCGTCGCGTGGGTCGGTCAGTCTCGGCGCGATCAGCCCGCCGCCCGGAAAGCGAACCTGTCGTCGGGCGACCATTCGTGCTGGTCGTCGCAGCGGTATCCCCGCAGCCAGGGTCGGTCGTCGATCACCCTGAGGTAAAGGCCCGCCGGGAAGTCGGGGTCGTCTCGAAGGCGCGGAGCGGCGACGGTGAGGGATCCCGACGGCGCGCGACCGGCGCTCAGCACCCTGTCGGGGGCGGACGCCTGGTCGTGCAGAGCCAGTCGCAGGTACGCCGCGGTGACCGGGGGGCAGAGTCCGAGCCCGTGGGCCAGCGCGCGTTCGTAGATCTCAGGCAGGGTCCCCCCTTCGGGAAGACCGAGCTCGCGCACCGAACGCTCCACGATCACGAGCGTCTCGGCCTCGGAAGGGCTTTCGACCGCCGCCGCGGCCAGGAGCGTTTCGGCGTGTACGTTGAGGAGGACGCCCGCGTCGCCGAGTCGCGCGAGAAGCTCCTCGTGGGAGAGATCGCCGACGAGAACACGCCGCCCCGGCGTCGCATCGTTCTGAAGTCCTGTCACTCACCGAGGCTACTCGCGGCGAGATCTCACCGTGAGGCGGTGGCGTTCAGGACGGTGAGGGTGGGGTGGGGTCCTCGTCGGTCAGCCGCGTCCGCCGGGAGCGGCGCCCGCGGTCGGGGTGGTGGTGTCGACGCGGACGCCCAGGGCGACCGTCCAGCCGGCGGCGTTGTCGCCGGAGGCGGTGGGGAGCTCGAGCGCTCCCCCGTCGTCGCCGAACACGTTGTCGCTGTCGAGCGAGACGCGGGAGAGATTGGATGCCGACGACGGATACGCCGCGTCCGCATAGACGACGTCGCACGCGGCCTGCGGCAGGGCCACCTGCGAGGTCGCGATCGCCTGGGAGGCATCGGTGATGGCATCCACGTTCGGATACACCTCGAAGTGGATGTGGGGCCAGCGGCCGTCGTAACAGCCGGGGAAGATCGAGGTGAACGACACGACGCCGTCGGATCCGACGACCTGCACGCCCCGGAGGTACGTCTGGTCCTCGATGCCCGAGGAGTACATCGAGTAACGCCCCTCGGTGTCGCAGTGCCACACGTACACGGCGGCACCGGCGAAGGGCACGTCGCCGCCGGCGGTGTCGAGAATCGTGAGGTTCAGGGTCATGGGCACGCCCGTGGCCGTAGCGCCTCCGTCGAGGCTCGTGCGCAGGTCGCTGCGCACGATGCCGGACCGCTCGAGGACGTCGGGGCCGTTCGACCCGTCACCCGGGTAGGGCCCCGCGGTCTCATCGGGGATCTCACCGGCGGGCAGAGCGGCGGCCGCGCTCGCGGCCGAGGCGGTGGGTGTCGCCGAGACGGTCGGGGTGGCGGTGGGCGTGGCGGTGGGCGTCGTTGTGGGCGCGGTCGTCCCGGTCGCGGCCGGGGTGCAGGCGGCGAGCGCGACCGCACCGGCACTGAGGGTGACGAGACCCAGGATGCCGCGGCGCGATACGAGCGTTCGGATGTCGAACGGTGCCCCCTGGTCGACGACCGGCTCGTCGGCCCGGTCGAGCAGACGGCCCTCGTACGCGGGGCCGTCGGGGGTCATCTGGGTGTCGGGGATCCTGGTCATGGCCGCCTCCGGGTATCGGGTGATGTCGATGGGTCGACTGTGCGCGACGCACCCTGTCCGAGACTTGACCGATCCTGTGCGCGAGCTATGCGATCCGCCGCCCCGCGATCGTCGCCCGCGACCCGCGCGCGGAATTCGCGTGTGAAGATGAAGCGACAGGAGGTGGGCGATGTCCGAGACGCTGCACGCGGTGACGCTGGTCGTCGACATGCCCATCACCAAGATCGACGCGTTGGATGTCATCGCGCTCGCTGCCGACGGAGGGGTCGACGACGCCGGAACGGCGCGCCCCCGGGTCTGGTTGGCCCCGCACGCCTGGGCCGAGGTCGAGATCCCGAAGTTCGCCGATCCGCCGCCGTTCGCGATCGACGTCTACTCCGACGTGTCAGGAGAGATCGCCTGGGCGCAGGCGCGCCGCTTGCACGACGGCCTCGAGCGCCTCGGATGGAACGTCGGGCCGCCGCGCGCGGGAGTGCGCTGACCGCACCCGCGGGAGCCGTCCGCGCGGCGGCGACCCGCGACCGCTCGGCTCAGAGCGGCAGGTCCGCCAGCACGGCGCTGCGCTCCCAGAGCTGTCGCGCCACCACGGGGTCGTCGGCCAGCCGGTTGGTCTTGGCCGCCTTGTTGTTCGAGTAGAAGCCGCCGGGCACCCAGTCGACGCCGGGCTTGCCGAGGGCGAGCCAGGTCAGGCGCGCGCCGCCGACCGACGTCGACGTCATGAGGCGTTGGGCGAGGGGTCCGCCGTAGAGGAACTTCCACGGTCCGTCGCTGGTCGATCCGAAGTTCGAGGCGATCACGCCCGGGTGGAAGGCCACGGCCGAGAGACCGGCATCGCCGAAGCGACGGTTCAGCTCCTTGGTGAACAGCACGTTCGCCAGCTTCGCGTTGCCGTACGCCGCGGTCGACGAGTAGCGGTGCTCTCCCTGCAGATCGTCGATGTCGAAGCGGGGGAAGAGCCTGGCCGCGGCGCTCGAGGTCTGAATCACCGACGCCTGCGACTCGATGAGCCGCTCGCGCAGCAGGTTCGTGAGCAGGAAGGGCGCGAGATGGTTCACCTGGAACGTGGTCTCATAGCCGTCGGCCGTCAGGGTGCGCTCGCCGAACACGCCCCCGGCGTTGTTGGCGAGCACGTCGATGCGGGGGTAGCGCTCCAGAAGGGAGGCCGCGAGCTCGCGCACCTGCGACAGCTCGCTGAAGTCGGCGACGAACGACTCCACCCCGAGCGTGCGCGCCACCCGGGCGGTCTTCTCGGGGTTGCGCCCGACCACCACCACTTCCTCGCCGAGCTGGGCGAGTTGTTTCGCGGACGCGGCGCCGATGCCGTCGCTGGCGCCGGTGATGACGATGGTGCGGGTCATGCGAACCTCCTGGTCGATGTCGTCACGCTAGTGCGGGCACCGGTGACAACCGCGGGGCTTGCCCTCGGCATCCGCCCTCCCCGACAACTCACAGCCCGCTCCCAGCCCCACGGGACCAAAACCGGCGGCGACGACGTTCTTCCCCGTATCGCCCGATTCCGGGCGTCTGAACGAGAGGACACACCCGTGAGCACGGAGTACCGGAAGACGTCGGAGGCGTTGAGCCGTCTCACCGACCGCCAGTTCGCCGTCACGCAGGACGACGCCACCGAGCCGCCGTTCCGCAACGAGTACTGGGACAACCACGAGGACGGGATCTACGTCGACGTCGTGTCGGGGCAGCCCCTGTTCTCGTCGAGGGACAAATTCGAGAGCGGTTCGGGCTGGCCGAGCTTCACCCGCCCCCTCGACGACGCCGCCGTCGTCGAGAAGAAGGACCGCACCCTGTGGATGACGCGCACCGAGGTGCGCTCCGCCGGAGCGGACAGCCACCTCGGGCACCTGTTCGACGACGGCCCCCGCGATGCCGGCGGGCTGAGATACTGCATGAACTCGGCGGCGATGCGTTTCGTGCCGGTCAACGAGCTCGACGCCCAGGGGTATGGCGCGTACCTCCCCCTGTTCCGCGAGAGCCCCGCCTCGTGAACCTCTTCCCGTTCCGCAACCGCAAAAGGAGCACCACCATGACCAGCGGACCTTCCGACACCGGCGAGATCACCCGCCGCCCCGGCACCGAGACCGCCGTCCTCGCGGGCGGCTGCTTCTGGGGTGTCGAAGACCTCATCCGTCGCCAGCCCGGCGTGCTCGACACGCGCGTCGGGTACACCGGCGGTCAGAACGAGCACGCCACTTACCGGAACCACCCCGGGCACGCCGAGGCCGTTGAGATCGTCTTCGATCCCACGCAGACGAGCTACCGCGACATCCTGGCGTTCTTCTTCCAGATCCACGACCCCTCGACCCTGAACCGTCAGGGCAACGACGTGGGTACGAGCTACCGTTCCGCGATCTTCCCGCTCTCCCCCGAGCAGGAGAAGGTCGCGCGCGACACGATCGCCGACGTCGACGCCTCGGGCATCTGGCCCGCGAAGGCCGTCACCACGATCGAGCCCGAGGCCGCGTTCTGGGAGGCCGAGCCCGAGCACCAGGACTACCTCGTGCGCATCCCCCACGGCTACACGTGCCACTTCGTGCGCCCCGGTTGGGTGCTGCCGAAGCGCGAGGAAGCCTCCGCGTAAGTCGCCTGACGAGGGCCCGGATGCCACGGCATCCGGGCCTTCGTGGCGTCAGGCGAGCAGTTCGTCGAGCAGGCGCTGCACCCGGGTCTTGATGTCGTCGCGGATCGGCCGCACCTCGTCGAGGCCCTTTCCCGCCGGGTCGGTGAGCTCCCAGTCCTCGTAGCGCTTGCCGGGGAAGATCGGGCACGCGTCGCCGCAACCCATCGTGATCACCGCGTCGGAGGCGCGCACGTCATCGGTCAGCAGCAGCTGCGGCACCTCGGCGCTGATGTCGATGCCCTCCTCGGCCATCGCCGCGACCGCCATCGGGTTGAGCGTTGCGCCCGGGGCGCTGCCTCCGGACAGGACGGTGACGCGGTCGCCGCCGAGCGCGCGCGCGTAACCGGCGGCCATCTGCGAGCGTCCGGCGTTGTGGACGCAGACGAAGAGGACGGTGACGGATTCCATGCCCTCATCATCGCGCACGGCAACCCCCGCTCCCACCCGTCACGCGCTGCATAGGCTCGCCGGATGAGCGCATACGACGTCATCGTGGTGGGCGCGGGCCTGGCCGGGCTCCGCTGCGCGATCCACCTGGCCGAGGCCGGCCGCGACGTCGTCGTGCTGGAGGCCGGCGACACCGTCGGCGGACGAGAACGCACCGACGTCGTCGACGGGTTCCGCCTCGACCTCGGGTTCCACGTGCTGAACCCGGCGTACCCGGCCGTGCGACGGTGGGTCGACGTCGACGCCCTCGCCCTCCGGCGCTTCCCCGTCGCCGTCGGCGTGCGGCTCGACGACCGTCTCGCACGGCTGGCGCATCCGCTGCGCCACCCGCTGTCGATCCCCGCGACGCTGTCGAGCGGACTCGTGCGACCCGCCGACCTCGTCGCCCTGGCGCGCTGGGCGGCCCCCACCCTCGCCTCCGGCCGCGCGGCGAAGACCGGCCCCGACCGCACGCTCGCCGAGGCGTGGGATCGCACCGGGCTCCGCGGCGCGCTGCGCGAGAGCGTGCTCGAGCCGTTCCTCGCCGGTGTCCTCGCCGACGATCGGCAGGAGACCTCCGACGCCTTCGTGCGCCTTCTCATCCGCAGCTTCGCCCTCGGCCGCCCGGGCGTCCCCGCCGCGGGCATCGGCGCGCTTCCCGCGCAGCTCGCCGACACCGCGCGGCGCGCCGGGGCCGGCATCCGGCCGTCGCACCGGGTCGTCTCCACCCGCCGCCGCGCGCACGGCTGGCACGTGGGCGTCGAGGGCCACGAGGCCGTGACGGCGCGCGCCGTCGTCGTCGCCACCGGGCTCGCGCCCGACCTCGACGTCCCGCTCCCCCGCCCGCGGGGCCTGCAGACGTGGTGGTTTGCCACCGATCGAGCGCCCAGCACCGACGCCGCCCTGCGCGTCGACGGGCGCCGTCGCGGACCGATCGTCAACACCGCGATCATGACGAACACGGCCCCCACCTACGCGCCGCGCGGGCAGCACCTCGTGCAGGCGACGTGCGTGATGCCGTCGGAGGCGTCGGAGGACGGCATCCGTCGCCAGCTCGCCGAGATCTGGGATGCCGACACCCGCCCCTGGCGCCTGCTCCGCCGCGACGACGTCGTCGGCGCGCTCCCCGCGCAGGACCCGCCGCTGCGGCTGCGTCGACCCGTCAGGCTCGACGACGGACGGTACATCGCGGGCGACCACCGCGACACCGCGTCGATCCAGGGCGCGCTGGTGTCGGGGCAGCGGGCCGCCGAAGCCGTGCTCGCAGACCTCGCCGGCTGAACGGGCACCCGGGCGGTCGGCGGAATGCCGTCTCAGACCGCTCCGGCGACCTCGCCGCGCGCCGCCAGCGCCGTCAGCGCCTCGCCGGTCACGCGACGCGTCGTCCACTCCTCCATCGCCTCGGCCCCGAGCGCGCGGTAGAAACCGATCGCAGGCTCGTTCCAATCGAGCACCGTCCACTCCAGACGCGTGTACTGCTTCTCGAGGCACTCCGCGGCGAGCGCCGACAGCAGGGCGACGCCGTAGCCGTGCGAGCGGTACTGCTCGTGCACGTACAGGTCTTCGAGCCAGATGCCGTGGCGGCCGGTCCACGTGGAGTAGGTGAGGAACCAGATCGCGATGGCGCGGATGCCGTCGGGCCCCTCCACGACGAACGCGAAGGCGCGGGGATCGTCGCCGAACAGGGTCTCGGCGATCATTCCGGCCGTGTTGTCGACGGCATCCGGCTCCTTCTCGTAGTCGGCCAGCGCCTGGATGCACGCCAGGATGCCGTTCTCGTCGCGGGCACGCGCGGCGCGCAGCACGGCGCCGTCTCGAAGGTCGGTCATGGGCGGGGCTCCCAGCTCTCGGCTGCGACCCGGCGGAAGTTGCCGCCGAGCACCGCAGCGACGTCGGTGTCGCTCCATCCTCGCGCCTGCAGCGCTGCGCCCAGGTCGACGAACGTCTCGGGCGGCATCCACTGCATCGGCCCCCACCGGGTGTAGCTCTCGTCGTACAGCTCGGGGGTCCCGGCGATCGTGGCGCGGAAGGTCTGCCAGTCGAACGAGAAGTCGGTGCTCACACCGACGTGCCGGATGCCGACGACCTCGACGGCGTGATCGAGGTGGCGCACCATCGCCTCGAGGGTCGGGGTGTTGGGGCCGAGGAAGATCCCCACCCCCGTGATGCCCACCACTCCCCCGGTGTCGGCGACGGCTCGCGCCTGGTCGTCGGTGATGTTGCGCGGGTGCTCCCACACCGCACGCATGTTGGAGTGGCTGAAGACGACCGGTCGGGTCGAGACCGCGCACAGGTCGAACGTCGTCCGCGCACCGACGTGCGAGCCGTCGGGCACCATTCCGCGCGCGTTCATCTCGGCGACGAGGTCGCGTCCCCACCCGGTGAGACCGTCGTCGACCGCGTCCAAGCAGCCGCCGCCGGCGCGGTTGGCGTGGTTGTAGGTCGGCGCCAGCGTGCGCACGCCCTGCGCGACGAGTCCCTCCACCGCGTCGAGGTCCCCGCCGAGCGGCGCGCAGTCCTCGAGGTCGAAGGCCACGGCGGTGTCGCCTCGCGCGGCGATGCGGTCGATGTCGGCGACCGTGGCGGCCAGCTCGAGCCCGTCGATCGCGGTCACCTGCGCCCGGAAGGAGCGGAGCAGGGATGCCGTGAGCGCGGGCGGATGGGGAGCGAAACCGACGTTGAGAGAGACGTATCCCCCGCCGCCGCCGCGATAGCGGAGCAGTTCGCCGAGGTCGGCCGTCTCGACGAGCTCGACGCAGGCGTGCTGATCCCAGAGCATCTCAGACGCCCGTGGGAGAGACGCCCGCGGGAGCGAGGGCCGTGCCCGTCGGGGCGAGCGCCGGGTCGACGGCCTCGCGCTCGTCGAAGACGAAGCACTCGCCGTTCCAGTGCGCACCGCCCTGGGCGGCGAACCACCCGAGGATGCCCCCGTCGAGCTGATAGGCGTCCAGCCCCTCGTCGCGCAGGTACAGCGCCGCCTTCTCGCAGCGGATCCCCCCGGTGCAGAAGCTCACCACCGTCTTGCCTGCGAGTTCGTCGCGGTGGGAGTCCGCGGCATCCGGGAACTGGGTGAAGCGCTCGATGCGCCAGTCCTTCGCACCCGCGAAGGTGCCGTAGTCGACCTCGAACGCGTTGCGGGTGTCGACGAGCACGACCTCGCGGCCGTCGTCGTCGCTGCCCCGATCCAGCCACCGGCGCAGGGTCTCGGGCGACACGGCGGGAGCCCGGCCGTCCTGCGGGCGCACCTCGGGGCGGTCCATGCGGATGATCTCGCGCTTGACCTTCACCAGGAGCCGCCCGAACGGCACGGCGTCCGACCAGCTGTCCTTCGTCTCGAGGGCGGCGAACCGCTCGTCGGCGAGCAGTCGGTCGACGAAGGCGCGCACGGCCTCCGGCGCTCCGGCCAGGAAGAGGTTGATGCCCTCCTCGGCCAGCAGGATCGTTCCCCGCAGTCCCGCCGCCCCGGCCCGATCGCGGAGCGTCTCGCGCACGACCGCGGGATCGTCGATGCGTGTGAAGAGGTACGCCGAGACGTTGAGGACGGATGCCATGTCTCCAGCGTACGAAAGCGTCAACCCGGCGAGCGCCCCTCGACGCATCGCTTAGCGTGGCAGGACGACCCCGTCTGGAGCCCGCCGTGCCCGAAAGATCCGCTGCGACGCCCGATACTGTGCCGCTCAACACCGTGTCGGTCGTCATCCCCGTTCTCGACGACGGACCGCACCTGCGGCGGTGTCTGCGCGCCCTGGCGGCGCAGACCACCGTCGCCGACGAGATCGTCGTCGTCGACAACGCCTCGACCGACGACAGCGCCGACATCGCCCGCGCCGCGGGTGCCCGCGTCGTGTTCTGCGGCGAGCGCGGCATTCCCGCCGCCGCTGCCGCCGGATACGACGCCGCCCACGGCGACCTGATCCTGCGTCTCGATGCCGACAGCATCCCCGAGCCCACGTGGGTGGCGAGCATGATCGACGCGCTGAGCGACCCGGCGGTGGATGCCGTGACCGGCGGCGCCGTCTTCCACGACGGTCCCGTCGCCGGACGGGTGGCCCTGTCGCGCGCCTTCTTGGGCACATACGCCGCCTTCGCTTTCCCCGCGCTGGGCCACACGCCGCTCTGGGGGTCGAACATGGCGTTCCGGCGACGCGCCTGGAACGCGGTCCGCGGTGAGGTGCACGTGGACCCCGAGCTCCACGACGACCTCGACCTCGCGTACCACCTCGGCCGACGTCACCGTATCCGCTTCGTCCCCGGCCGGCACATGCGGGTGTCGTCGCGCACGGTCGAGCCGCGCCGCTTCGTCCGCTGCTTCCGCCGCGGGGCGGGGACGGTGTTCGCACACTGGCCGGGCGACCTCCCGCCCGCACGGTGGGCGCGGCTCGTGCGCCGACGCGCGACCCGTGGCGATCGCGCCCGCGAGGTCAGCGCGCCGGGTGAGTCGCGCGGCTCGCGCAGCGGGGCTGCTCGCTGATGGCCGGCATCCTGTTCCCGACCGTCGACGCACCCGACCTGCACGTCATGAGCTTCAACGTGCGACGCCGCTTCGAACGCCTCACGTGGCCGCCCGCCGACCGGTGGCCCCTGCGCAAGCAACGCCTGCGCACCTTCCTCGGCGCGAACCGCCCGCATCTGCTCGGCTCCCAGGAGGCGATGCCCGACCAGGCTCGCTGGGTGCAGGACTCGCTGGGCACGCGCTACGGACGGGTGGGCCTCGGTCGCGGCAAGGATCGCGGCGGCGAGGGCACACCGCTGTTCTACGATCGCGACCGCATCGAACTGGAGGACTGGGAGCAGGTCATGCTCTCCGACACCCCGACCGTGCCGGGTTCGACGGGGTGGGGCAACACCATCCCCCGCGTCGCGGTGATCGCGCAGCTGCGCGACCGCGCGACCGACGCGCGCTTCACCTTCGTCAACACCCACTTCGACGCGTTCTCACGACGAGCCCGCAAGCGCTCGGCCACGTGGCTGCACGACCTGGTCGCCGACCGCACGCGACCGCTGCTGTTCACCGCCGATGTCAACGCGCCCATCCGCTCAGACGAACTCGCCGGGATGTTCGCCGCGGGTCTGCTCGTCGACACCTGGTCGTACGCCCCCACCCGACGGACCGCCGAGTGGGGCACCTTCAACAACTACGCGCGCCCGAAGCTCGGCGCTCGGCGCATCGACGCCGTGCTCGCGACCCCCGACGTCGGGGTGCGCGCCGTGGGCATCGACCCCCGGCCGACGGGCACCCAATGGCCGAGCGACCATCTGGCCGTGCAGGCCGTCCTGCGCATTCCCACCGTGGCGGCGTGATGGCGAACGGACGAGCTGTCGACACAAGGGAGGGGCACCCGTGATCCGGGCCATGTACGCCAACCTGAAGCGCCCGCCGCGAAGCGTCACGGATTGGGTGACCGATGCCGTTCGTGCGCTCGCCATCGTGCTCGTGATCGTCTCGCTGTTCACCCTGCCGTTCACGGACTTCGCGGTGCTGTCGATGTCGCTGCCCGCGGTGATGCTCTCGCGCATGATCGGCCTGCGTTCGGGCCTCGACCTCGTCACCTGCGTCACCGTGTTCGTCGCCGCCGGCAGCAACGTGCTCGAGCTGTATCGGGCGTGGACGGGATGGGATCTCGTCGTTCACCTCGCCTGTACCGGTCTGCTCGCCGCCGTCGCCCTCGTGCTGCTCGACGACGCCGGAGTCGTCGCGCCGACCGGGCGTCGCCGCACGCCGATCGTCGTCGCCACCCTCGCGGGCCTCGCGCTCAGCGCCGTGTGGGAGATGATCGAGTGGTTCGGCTACCGCTTCATCACCGACGCGATCTTCGTCACCTACGACGACACCATCGGCGACATGATCGCGGGCGGGGCGGGAGCACTCATCGCCGGCGTGCTGGCCTCCCGCTTCCGGCTGACGCGCGAGGAGCGCGCGCCGCTCTGAGCGACGAACCGGCGACACCCCGCGGGGCGCCGCCGGTCGCCGACCTCAGATCTTCCCCGCCACATCCGTTCCGACGAGGTCGCCGTCGGGGTTCGGCTCGCTCAGCTGCTCACCGGGCGCAGTCGACCCCTCGAGCGGGGGCAGTGCGGCCTCGACGCGTGAGCCGATCTCGGCATCCACGTTCTTCCAGTACTGCACGGCGCGCTCGCGCACCTCGGCGCGGGTCACTCCGCCGACGTGCCCGGTGATCGTCTCGACGAGGCGGTCGCGCTGCTCGGCCGACATGACCTCGCGCACCAACGTGCCCGCCTGACCCCAGTCGTCGTCTTCGACGTGCAGGGTGGCCGCCGAGCGGACGAGGTCGCCGTCGCTCTGCCAGCCGCCGTCGCCCGCGCGGCGCGGGTCGGCCGCGGGGCCGCCGACCGAGTTGGGCGCGTACACGGGCACCTCGGGCGGGTTGTACTCGTAGCGCATCGCGCCTTCCTTCGAGTACGAGTGCACCTCGGTGTGCGGCCGGTTGACCGGCAGCTGCTGGTAGTTCGTTCCCACGCGATAGCGGTGCGCGTCGGCGTAGCTGAAGATGCGGGCCTGCAGCATCTTGTCGGGGCTGCCGTCGATGCCGGGCACGAAGTTCGACGGCTCGAAGGCCGCCTGCTCGATCTCGGCGAAGTAGTTGCCCGGGTTACGGTTCAGCTCCATCGCGCCGACCTCGATCTCGGGGTAGTCGCTGTGCGGCCACACCTTGGTCAGGTCGAAGGGGTTGAACCGGTACGTCTTGGCGTCGTCGTACGGCATGATCTGCACCTTGAGCGTCCACGTCGGGAACTCGGCCCGCTCGATCGCGGCGTAGAGGTCGCGAATGTGGAAGTCGGCGTCTTGACCGGCGATCTGGTCGGCCTCGTCTTGCGTGAGCGTCTTGTGGCCCAGGTCGGTGTGGAAGTGGTACTTGACCCAGAACCGCTCCCCCTCGGCGTTGATCCACTGGTACGTGTGCGAGCCGTAGCCGTTCATGTGACGCCACGAGGCCGGGATGCCGCGGTCGCCCATCAGCCAGGTCACCTGGTGCGCGCTCTCGGGAGACAGCGTCCAGAAGTCCCACTGCATCGTGTTGTCGCGCAGGTGGCTGCCCGGCAGGCGCTTCTGCGAGCGGATGAAGTCGGGGAACTTGATGCCGTCCTTCACGAAGAAGACCGGGGTGTTGTTGCCGACGAGGTCGTAGTTGCCCTCGGTCGTGTAGAACTTCAGCGAGAAGCCGCGCGGATCGCGCCAGGTGTCGGGGCTGCCCTGCTCGCCGGCGACCGACGAGAAACGGGCGAGCATCTCGGTCTCGACGCCGGGCTGGAACAGAGCGGCGCGCGTGTAGGCCGACACGTCGCCGGTGGTGCGGAACGTGCCGAACGCTCCGCCGCCCTTGGCGTGCACGACGCGCTCCGGCACCCGCTCGCGGTTGAATTGCGCGAGCTTCTCGATGAGGTAGTGGTCGGTGAGGGCGAGGGAGCCGTCGGCTCCGACGCTCTGCGAGTGTTCGTCACTGGCGACCGGGGCGCCGTTGTTGGCGGTGGTCGGGCTCTGCGGGGTGGTCGGCTCGGTCATGGCTCTCCTGACGTCGTGGGCCGCGAAACGAAGGCCCACCTCGACGCTACGCAGGGGCTCCGACATCACTCGGGCATTGCGGTTGCGCGCCCGACCACGTAGTGGGTGCAGCCGGTGTCAATCCCCCGAGCGCGCCCTCGCGCTGCCGAGAGCATGAGCGCACACGAACGGAAGGACGAACCATGCCGAAGGATCTGTCGAAGGGCGAACGGGTCAGCTGGGGCACCCCGCAGGGGCGCACGCAGGGCGAGGTCGTCGAGAAGAAGACGAAGGATTTCGAGCACGACGGCCAGAAGTTCACGGCATCCGATGACGAACCGGCCTACATCGTGAAGTCCGAGAAGTCGGGCGCGAAGGCCGCACACAAGGGTTCGGCACTGAACAAGCTCAAGGGCTGACCGGGCACGCGGTGCCGAACTCCTGAGTTCTCGGCGGTCGGGTGCGTATATCGCCCCGACGCGGCGCGGACGCGCGAAAACTCAGGAGTTCGGCGCGCGGTGCCAACGGCTTCGCCGACCGCCGACGAAAGCGCGGCGCCCGAGGGACCGCCTACTCTTTCGCGTCGCGCCGCTTTCGCATCTGAGCCAGTGCGAGGCTCAACCGGTGGTTGCCGGCCAGCACGTCCTCGTGGCGTTCGAGGAACGCCCAGTACGCCTCGGTGAACACGGAGTCCTTGGCATCCGCCGCCGACGGCCACCACGAGCCCATCTTCTGCAGGTACGCCCCGCCCGACACGTACGGCTTGGTCGCCACGAAACCGCCGTCGGCGAACTGGCTCATCCCCATGACGTTGGGCACCATCACCCAGTCGTACGCGTCGACGAACAGCGCCAGGAACCAGTCGTTCACCTGTCGCGGGGCGTAGCCCTGCAGCAGGAACCAGTTGCCGAGCACCATCAGCCGCTCGATGTGGTGCGCGTAGCCCCATCGGTGCACGCGTTCGAGCACCGTGCGCACCGGGATCGGCAGGGTGCTCGGCATCCGTTGCGCGGTGTACCAGTACTTCTCGATGCGCTGCTCGAGGTGCAGCGCGTTGACGTGCTCCAGCTTCGGGTGCGCCCGGTACATGCCGCGCATGTACTCGCGCCATCCGATCACCTGGCGGATGAACCCCTCGACGGATGCCAGCGGGGCATCGGTCCGCGTCGCTGCGGCGACCACCTCCTCGACGGTGAGCAGGCCAATGTTCAGCATCGGCGAGATGATCGCGTGGAAGATGAAGGGCTCGTCGGCCCTCATGGCGTCCTCGTACCGGCCGAAGTCGTTCAGGCGCTCGGCGACGAACACGTCGAGCCACTGCCTCGACTGCTCCGGCGTGACCGGCAGCCAGAACTCCCCCGCCGCGCCGGGCTGGTCGGGGAAGAGCTCGTCGACCTCGGCGATGACCTCCCGGGTGATGTCATCATGCTCGGGCTGCGGCAGTGCCGGGATCTCGACCCCCTTCTTGGGCAGCGGCTTGCGGTTGTCGGCGTCGAAGTTCCAGCGGCGCCCCGCGGGCTTCCCCCCGTCCATCAGGATGCCGGTGCGCCGGCGCTGCCAGTGGTAGAAGTCCTCCATGAGCGGCGTCGGGTGCTCGGCGAACCACTGGTCGAGCTCGTCTTCGGGGGTGAGGAACAGCCCATCCGAGAGGATGTCGGTGTCGACTCCCCGCTTCTCGCACAGACGGGCGATGCGATCGTCGACCGGGCGGTTCGGGTCGCTCATCCACCGCAGCGTCCCGACGCCGTGATCGTCGAGCAGCCGCGTCAGGCCGGCCGCGAACCCGAGATCGTCGCGCAGCGTGATCCGGCGCACGGTGCGCCCCTCGGACTCGAGCCGTGCGGCGGTGTGCCGCATCGCCGACACGAGCAGCACGATCTTGTGCCGGTGGTAAGGGAGCTTCCGGAACCTCGGGGCGGATTCGATGAAGAAGAACTCATCGATGTCGTCGTCGGCGTAGGCGGGGTGCTCCTCGAACTGCTGCGTCGCCAGGATGAGCGCCGCGGTGACCTTCGTCGACGCACTCACGCGCTCCTCCGAGCGGCGGCGGCCTTGGCTCGGCATCCGCGCGAGCAGTAGAGCACCTGATCCCACTGATCGCGTCCGCTCCAGCGCTTGCGGTCGGTGAAGGGCCGGCCGCAGAACGCGCAGGGCTTGGAACGCACCTCGGGTCGTGACATGCCGACATCGTCGCAAGACCCGACCGTTCGCCCCGGGGGCTTGCGCCTCGCACACGGGTACGGTCCGCGCAATCCCCGCGCGCGATGAGCACGGGCCGTGGTCGGGTGTCGGCATGAACTCGACACCCGGCCACGGCCACGACGACACCGCCGATCAGCCCGACGAACTCGAGACGGCGGACGCCCCCGAGATCCCCGACACCACCGACGGCGACGACGCGCCCGTCGACAACCCCTCCGGCGGCTGAGCCGACGCCCCCCGCGCGGCGAGCCGCCGCGGGGGGTGTGCTCTCAGTCGGTCAGGTCGAACGTCTCGTTCTCGCCGCCTCGAGGACGTTCGCCGGTGACCTTCGACGTCACCAGGGCCACCGCCGTGGCGATGCGACCGCCCGCACTCCCCCAGTACTCGCCGGTCAACGCCGACACCTTCAGCAGCGTCACACCGGGCGACTCGGGCCCCTCCGGGAACCACGCCTCGACGCTGGTCGACCACAGCTCCTTGAGCTTGGCCAGGTCGTCCACCACCTCGCCCTCACCGGCGAGCGAGAGCCAGAGACCGTCGGAGCTGAACGACAGGCCCACCTTCGGGTCGCGCCGCACGTGCTCGACGGCCGACGCGTGCGTCCCCACGATGAACCACAGGTCACCGTCGGACTCGGTCTCCTGCACCGTGAGCGGGTGGGCATGCAGGTCGCCGCCCTCGGCGCGCGTGGTGACCATCGCGAACCGGAACTTCTTGAGCAGATCGTTGAGCTTCTCGAGCTCGGACGGGGTGGAGGACATGACGGTTCCTTTCGTCGGAACTCTCAGCAGAACCCGACGGCGCGCGGCACGCTACGGATTGACCTCGCCGTCGGCATCTGCTCCCGAGGCGGGCGGTGCGAGCCCGTCGAGCTCCTCGATGGCGTCGGTCGCGCGACCGACGCGCGCGTCGACCTCGTCGTCCCACCAGCGCGGGCCGCGCTCGCCGAGCCCCGTCTTCGCCAGGCCCACCCGGCGGCGCGCCGCAGCGACCGCGTCGTCGTCGCCCGCGCGCTTTCCGGTGCGCACGGCGGAGCGCGCCCGGCCCAGATGCGAACGCAGACGTGCGGCAAGGTCGTCGGGCAGGGCGGGGTCGGTACGCCGCCAGCGACGGCCGTCAATGACGAGCCACCGCTCGTCGTCGGAGGGGGAAGAGTCGCCGGATGCCATGACTCCAGTGCACACGTTCGACGCCGTCAGCATCCTCTCGGGCACAGAACCGGTATCCGTGATAACGTGGAGGCATTAATTCTGGGACTTGCTTCATGGACGACCGCCTCATCGCAGAGATGCCGGGCGCACAGCGCCGAGCCGTGAGTGACAGCATTCCCTCCCCCTACCATCGCGTGCCTCGCTCGACGGCTTCGGTCCTCGCCTCGCACTCGCGGAAAGTTTCTGTGTCCTTGCTTCACCTTTCGCCACTATCGTGGCGCCAGGCCGATCTCGACGTCTTCGTCGCGATGGCCGGATCCGACTACGCCGGTTTCGTCGGCGCGGGCACCTCGGGCTTCGAAGCCCAGGGTCCGCTCGGCGAGAATCTCGGTGTCCACACGTCCGTCGACGCGGCTCAGGCCGCCGTCAACGGGCATCGCGTACGAGCCACCAGTACGGTGACTCGGCGTAACCCGTCCGCTCCGCACGCGCCGGAGCGGCGCCCACGGCCGCGACTGCGGCCCAACATGAATAAAGGAAGAACACGATGGCCACTGGCACCGTGAAATGGTTCAACTCCGAAAAGGGCTACGGCTTCATCGCTCCCGATGACGGCTCCGCCGACCTGTTCGCGCACTTCAGCGCGATCCAGGGCAACGGCTTCAAGGAGCTGCAGGAAGCGCAGAAGGTCGAATTCGACGCCGAGCAGGGCCCCAAGGGCATGCAGGCTGCGAACATCCAGCCCCTCTAAGCTCCGCTTACCTCGGAAGCCGGGACCCGTCGCCTCGCGACGGACCCGGCTTTCGTCGTTCCCGGGGGGCGTCGGCGACCTCCGCGTCCGCGCCGGCGTCGACTCCTTCTCTTCGCATTTCCCGTGAGCCTCCTGCACATGTGGATGTATTCCGAACGCCCCATACGGTCCCCCGTAGTGTGATCCTCAGACCGGGGTATCCACCTCGGCTCCCGACCACGGTCAACCCGATTAGAGGAGCAGTCCATCGCCTCCACCATCGTCGAGTCCCGCCTCGGCCCCGTTCGTCAGACGTACTCCGGCACCACCGAATTCCCCCCGATCGCGAAGGCCTACACAGAGTTGTCGTCGGTCGTGCGCGAGAGCGGCCTCCTGGCCCGCACCCCCCGGTTCTACCTCGTGGTGGGCATTGCGATCACCCTCGGGTTCGCCGCCACCATCACCGGTTCCATTCTTCTGGGCGACAGCTGGTTCCAGCTTCTGATCGCCGCGGCACTCGGCATCCTGTTCACCCAGGTCGCATTCCTCGCCCACGAGGCGAACCACCGCCAGATCCTGGCATCCGGTCCCGCGAACGACCGGCTGGCACTGTGGATCGGCAACGGCATCGTCGGCATGAGCCAGTCGTGGTGGGCGTCCAAGCACACGCGGCACCACGCCAACCCGAACCGCGTCGGCAAAGACCCCGACATCGAGATCGACACGATCTCGTTCCTCGACGAAGACGCCGCCAAGGCCCGCGGCATCCAGCGCTGGATCACCCGGCGGCAGGGATGGCTGTTCTTCCCCCTGCTCACGCTCGAGGGCCTGAACCTGCACGCCCTCGCCTTCCGCCACCTGTTCTCTCGTCAAGAGGTCAAGGGCCGCTGGCGCGAGTTGGCTCTGCTGGCCGTGCGCCACGCGCTCGTGCTCACGCCCATCTTCGTGTTCCTGCCCCTCGGCATGGCGTTCGCCTTCCTGGGCGTGCAGCTGGCCGTCTTCGGCGTGTACATGGGAGCGTCCTTCGCCCCCAACCACAAGGGCATGGCCGTCATCGAACCCGGAGCGAAGCTGGACTTCTTCAGCAAGCAGGTGCGCACCTCGCGCAACATCTCCGGCGGCTGGTGGGCCACCTGGCTCATGGGCGGTCTGAACTACCAGATCGAGCACCACCTGTTCCCGAACATGGCCCGCCCGCAGCTCAGCCGCGCCCGCGCCATCGTCCGCGAGCACTGCCAGACCCTCGGCGTGCCCTACGTCGAGACGACCCTGCTGCAGTCCTACGGAATCGTCATCCGCTACCTCAACGAGGTCGGACTTGCGGCCCGCGACCCGTTCGACTGCCCGCTGACCGGCTCGTCGCGTCACCTCGCGGTCAAGTAGCAGCACGCAGCCTCACGACGGCGCCGCCTCCTCCGGAGGGCGGCGCCGTCGCTGTATCACCCGCGTGCCGTCACCCGGGGGCTGTCACCCGCGGGCGTCGGTGCGCGGCTCGGGGCAGTCCTCCCCGTCGCGGGTCGCGCGCTCGAAATGCCACCGCTCGTTCGCGTACGTCTGGCAGAGCCCCCACGCGCGACCGTGCTCGATGAGCCACAGCTGCGCGTCGAGCGAGCCGATGTCCACGGCCCGGCCCGTCACATGACTCGACCGCTCGGGCGTGGCCACGAGCTCACGCGCCGTCTCTTCACTGCCGGAGGTGGCGATCGCGTCGGCCAACAGCCACCGTTGATAATCGGCGCTGCGCCACCCGCTCGTGATGTCGAAGGTGACGCCGTCGTCGAGGGCGGCGACCTGCGCCGCGCGCAGGGCCTCACGCAGACCGTCGTCGAGGCGCACCATCGCGGGATGTTCGTCTTCGTCGACGCTCAGCGGGAGTGCCGCGTCGACGACGCCGTCGTCGATCGTGGGGGCGGATCCCGTCGCCGCGAGCACGCCCGAGGTGAACGAGATGGCCGTCGTCGAGGCGGCCAGGGTGATCGCCGCCGTGAGGACGACGACGAGGCCACCGCCGATGGTGAGCAGCGCCAGACGGCGTCGGTGTCGAGAAGAAGCGGGAGCAGAGGTCGGGGGTGCCATGGACCCAGTCGAGCGCCCGCCGCGTTGCAGGATCGTATGCGACGACGCATATGCCGCCGATACCGCGTTCAGTCGCGCGACACCTCGTGCAGTTCGACGTCGTGCACCCCGGCGTCGGCGAGGGTCAGCGTCATCACCGTGCACGCCGGCTGACGCCGCCGGTCGGTGGGCGACCCCGGGTTGAGCAGTCTCAGGCCTCGCGGAGTCACGGTGTCCCAGGGGATGTGGCTGTGCCCGAACACCAGCAGATCGGTGTCGGGGAACGCCGCGTCCATTCGCCGCTCGCGCCCCGCCGCCGCGCCCGTCTCGTGCACCACGGCGACGCGCACGCCCTCGGCGTCGGCGCGGGCGACCTCGGGCAGACGCGCCCGCAGGTCATCGCCGTCGTTGTTGCCCCACACGCCGAGGACCGGTCCGAGGGCGCTCAGCTCGTCGAGGACCACCGCCTCGACCCAGTCGCCCGCGTGCACGATGAGGTCGACTCCGGATGCCGCCCGCCGCACGGCATCCGAAAGCACGCGCGCCCGCTTCGGCACGTGGGTGTCGGCCAGCAGGAGGAGTCGCGTCGCCATGCCCCCACGCTACATACGCCCGCGATACACCGGTCGGCCTACGATCGCGGTATGCGTGTGCTGATCGTCGAGGACGAGCCCTACCTCGCCGAAGCGATCCGCGATGGTCTGCGGCTCGAGGCGATCGCGGCCGACATCGCCGGCGACGGCGACACCGCCCTGGAACTGCTCGGGTACACCGCCTACGACGTCGTCGTGCTGGACCGCGACATCCCCGGCCCCAACGGCGACGAGATCGCGCGCGAGCTCTCGGCTCGGCCGGCGGCCCCGCGCGTGCTCATGCTCACCGCCGCCGACCGACTCGACGACAAGGCCCGCGGGTTCGAGAGCGGCGCCGACGACTACCTCACCAAGCCCTTCGTGCTCAAGGAGCTCGTGCTGCGCCTGCGCGCCCTCGCCCGGCGCCCCGCGGCCGGGACTCCCCCGGTGCTCGAGCGCGACGGCATCCGCCTGGACCCCTTCCGGCGCGAGGTCTACCGCGACGGACGCTACGTGTCTCTCACCCGCAAGCAGTTCGCGGTGCTCGAGGTGCTGCTGGCCGCGGCCGGCGGGGTCGTGAGCGCCGAGACGCTGCTCGAACGCGCGTGGGACGAGAACGCCGATCCCTTCACCAACGCCGTCCGCATCACGATCTCGACGTTGCGCAAACGGCTCGGCGAGCCGTGGCTGATCCAGACGGTCGCCGGGGTGGGCTACCGCGTCGGGTCCGCCGATGAGTGAGCGCCCGGCGGGACTCTCGGTCCGGCTCAAGCTCACTCTCAGCTACGCGGCCTTCGTCGTGGTCGTGGGCGTGGCGGTGTTCGTGCTGGGCTTCCTCGTGCTGCGGTTCCTGCCCGAGGGCAACCTCTCGTCCGAGAGCGGGGCCTTCACCCCCGGCCGGCGCGATCTGGTCGAGGCGTTCGTGCGATACGCCTGGTACACCGTGATCGGGCTCGCGGCCCTCGGCCTCGGCGGCGGATGGTTCGTGGCCGGTCTCATGCTGCGCCCGCTGACGCGCATCACGGACGCTGCCCGTGCCGTGCGCGACGGAGACCTGCAACACCGCGCGGCGTTGCCCGGGCGCCGCGACGAACTCACCGATCTCGCCGACACCTTCGACGCGATGCTCACCCGCGTGGGCGAGACCCTCGACGAGGAGAAGCGCTTCGCGGCCAACGCGTCGCACGAGCTGCGCACCCCGCACGCAACGATGCGCACGCTGCTCGAAGTGGCGCACGCCGATCCCGCGGGCGTCGATCTGCCGACACTTCTGCACCGCCTCGAGGTCACCAACGAACGCGCCATCGACCTCACCGAGGCGCTCCTCGATCTCGCGCGGGTCGACCTCGCGGTCGCCGGACGAGCCGGTGAACGGCCGCGGCACACGACCGATGTCGGAGCCCTGGTCACCGCGGCGGTCGACGACGAACGCGACGCGGCCGCCGCCGCCGGCATCGATCTCGCCGTCCCTGCCGCGACGGGCGTCGTGGCGCGCGTCGATGCGACCCTGGTCCGCCAGGCGGTGGGGAATCTCGTCCGCAACGCCGTCGTGCACAACGTCGCCGGCGGCTGGGTGCGGGTCGCGGTGAGCGGCGACGAGACCGACGTCATCGTCGACGTCGCGAACTCGGGGGCCCCGCTCGCACGCGAACTCGTCGCCACGCTCGCCGAGCCCTTCGTGCGCGGAGCGGGCCGCACCCGTGGCCGGTCCGACGGAACGGGTCTCGGGCTCGCCATCGTCGCCTCGGTCGCCCGAGCGCACCGGGGCCGGCTCGAGCTGTGGCCGAGGGCGGACGGCGGGCTTCACGCCCGTCTGCGGCTGCCCCGCTGAACCGCCCCGCGATCCCCGCGGAACATCACCCGCGCGAAGACCACGACGACCGTGCCGACCAGGGCGCCGGCGGTGTTCGCCACCACGTCGCCCGGATCCGACACGCGACCGGGCAGCACCGTCTGCGCGACCTCCACCGTGAGCGACACCGCCGCCGACACGAGGACGGATGCCGGAGACCACCGCAGCGGCAGCAGGAGCGCGAGCGCGGCGCCGAGCGGCACGAAGAACGCGATGTTCAGCGCGGTGTCGGCGTTGCCGCCGAGTAGCAGGTCGGTCCACCGCGGTGGGAGGTGGTCGATCGCCTCGAGGACGAGCGTGCGCGCGGGCCAGGCGACGGCCCGCGGAGCGAGCGTCAGCCCCGCCACGACGGTGAGCACGGCGGTAGCGAGCAGGATGCGCGCGGTGGTCGGAGAGGGGGCTGAGCGATCGGACACGGGAACCTCCAGCAGAACGGGAACCTCAGTCCATCGCCCGCGGTGTTGCCGCAACGTCTGCGCCCGGCGATACATCCGCGATATCCCGCGCGCGCGTTCGCCCTGCGGGGCGAGGACAATGGTGGGGTGCCGACTCCTCGCCGCTCCCCCGTCCTGCCGTTCGTCCTCGACGCCGTGCTCGTGGTCGTCTTCGCCGGCATCGGACGCTCCACGCACGACGGCGACGTGTTCGGACCGTTCGGCTCGCTGCTCGCGATCACGGCGTGGCCGTTCCTCGCCGCATTGGCCATCGGCTGGCTCGTGACGCGCGCCTGGCGTCACCCGCTGGCGGTCGTGCGCGCGGGCCTGCCGCTGTGGGCCATCACGGTCGCGCTCGGCATGGTGCTGCGCGCGGTGAGCGGTCAGGGCGTCGCGGTGGCGTTCGTCATCGTCGCCGCGATCACCCTGGCGCTCCTGCTCGTCGGATGGCGCGGCATCGCCCGGCTGGTCGCGCGGTCACGCCGACGCTGAGCGACAGCCCGACGCTCCCCGCCGCGGGGAGGAGTCCCCGCCGCCTCCGCGTTCGGACTACTCCAACAGCGAGACGTCGACCTGGATCTCCGCCGCGAGGTGCTCGAGGTCGGCCACCAGGTCGTCGACGACGACGTCGGGCCCCAGAGTGGCGGTGATCATGGCCTCGAACAGGCGACCGCCGGCCATCGCGGCATCCGTCGTCTGCGTCGACATGCGTTCGATGCTGGCGCCCCGCGCGCTCAGCGCGGTCGAGATCTCGCGCACGATCCCCGGCCGGTCGTTGCCGACCACGTCGAGAGTGACGGTGCGGGGAACGGATGCCGCCGGCGCGGGCGTGCGGGCATGCACGGTGACGGTGAGGGTTCCGGCGAGGCCCTCGAGGGCGGCGCGCAGGCCATCGGCGCGGTCGGGCGCCACCGACACCTCGACGATCCCGGCGAACGCCCCGGCCAGTTCGGCCAGTTCGCTGTTCTCCCAGTTGCCGCCGTGGGCGTCGACGATGTCGGCGACCGCCGAGACGAGTCCGGCGCGATCGTCGCCGACGACGGTGAGCACGAGGGTGGTCATCGCCCCAGCGTAGCGAGCGGGCCCTGCTAGCGTGGAGCCCGACCGCAGAGGGGGTGGCCACGTGTTCGCATCGCTGATCAGCATGCTCACGGTGCTGTTCGCCTCCGCCGAGCTCGCCCTCACCCCCGGCGACGGCGCACCGCTCCTGGCGATCGTGCTCGCCGCGGCGGTCGTGGTCACCGCGGTCGTGGTGCTGGTGGTGCTTCCCGCGCTGCTGGCGTCGGTCTCGCCACCGTCGTCACGGCCGATCGATCCGTCGGCGCCCGTCGCGCAGAGCGACCCCGACGCGGCCGGTCATCCTCGTCCCCGCGCGCCGGGGCACGCGGTCCGCACCGCGTAGTCCCGCGCGCCGAGCCGTCTCTCACGACGGTGTCCTCGGCATCCCGGGACCCGCGATGCCGGTCGCCCGCGCTCACGCGCGCCGCACGCCCGCCCCGGATGCGTGCCGTCGTGCCCGCGCCCCGCGACCGATCGACCCGTGATCGCCGCACCGAACGGACACCCGTGGACCTCTTCGCCCTTCCTCCCCTCGCCCTGCTCCTCGACCTCACCACGCGAGCGATGCTCGCCCTCACCGCCGCCCTCGATCCCGTCGCCGGCACCGCCGCGGCCGCTCTCGCGGTCGTCGTCGTGACACTCGCTGTGCGCCTCCTGCTCATTCCCGTCGGCGTCTCGCAGGCTCGGGCCGAGCAGACCCGCGCCCGTCTCGCTCCGCGCCTGCGGACGCTGCACGAACGCTGGGGGAAGAATCCCGAGCGCCTGCAGCGCGAGACCCTGCAGCTGTACCGCGATGAGGGAACCTCTCCCGCGGCGGGATGCCTGCCGATGCTCGCGCAGGCTCCGATCGTGGGACTGCTCTACGCCGTGTTCCTGCATCCGAACGTCGGCGGTCAGTCCAACGCCCTGCTCTCGCACGATCTGCTGGGCGTGCCGCTCGGACGCAGCCTCATCGGCGCGCTCGGCTCGGGAACGGTGGATGCCGCGACTCTCGCCCTGATCGGAGCGCTCGTCGTGGTGATCGCGGGCGTGGCCGAGCTCACGCGGCGGCTCCTGCGGCCTCCCGTCGACCCCTCGGCCCCCGCGTGGACGACGGGCATGGTGGGCGCGCTGCAGTTCACCACCGCCGTCGTCGCCCTGTTCGTGCCGCTCGCGGCCGGGCTCTATCTCACCGTGACGACGGTGTGGACCCTGGTGCAGCGTGTGCTGCTGCGACGCCGGTACCCGCTGCCGTCGTGACGGCGTCCCATCGTGGGGCGGCGGAGGCGTTCAGCGCGGCCATCGCCAGCACCAGCAGGGCCGCGACCGCGGGGAACAGCATCGCGGTCTGCACCGAGACGCTCTCGGCGACGGCGCCCGTCACCGCCGACGACAGCGCCTGCGCGAGGGTGAGGGCCGAGGCGAGGATCGTCATGGTTGACGCCGTGCGCCCGCGTGGTGCGCGGTTTCCGGCGAGGCTGAAGAGCGTCACGAGCGAGGGGCCGACGCCGATCCCCATCAGGCACAGCACGGTGGTCACGGTCGCGACCGAGCCGCCGACCGTGTACGCCCCGGCCGAAGCCGTGAGGACGATCGAGAACGCCACCAGGCGCCACCGGAGTGAGAACCGCACGGGGAGCGCGGCGACGGCCAGCGCGAGCACGGCCGACCCCACCCCCATCACGCCGTACAGCAGTGCCCCCGCCTCGGGTGCCCCCTGCGCCTCCATGAACGCGGTGAGCGAGGTGAGCGTCGAACCGAAGAACAGCCCGACGCCGAAGACCGCGGCCACCAGCACGAGCATGCGCGGATGCACCAGCTCGCGGAAGGGGGCCATCGCCGCACGCGCCGAGCGTTCGGGCACGGCCCGCCCGGTCGGGTGCAGCGCGAAGGCGGTGACGAAGACGAAACTCAGCACCGCGGCACCGGCGATGGGCGCCCACGGGGCGATGAGGGCGGCGAGCACACCGACGACGAACGGTCCGATGACGAAGGCCGTCTCATCCGCGGCGGACTCGTAGGCCATGGCCCGCGAGAAGGTGCGTTCGCGACGCGCGGGGTCCACTCGGTCGCCGATCAGGGCCATCACACGACTGCGCGACATCGCCGCCGTCTGCGGTCCGNGGGAAGATCGCGAGCAGGATGCCGTTGGCCACACCGACCGGCACGAGCACGCGCCGCTGCCCGAAGCGGTCGGCGAGGTCGCCGAGCACGGGACCGGCGATCACCACGCCCAGGCCCACGGCCGCCGAGGTGAGACCACCGAGAGCGACGGAGCCGCGCATCGCGACGACCAGGGCGAGCACGCCCACCGTCATCATCGCGAACGGCAGTCGTGCGACGAACGCGACGGGGAAGTACCAGAACCCGGTGTGGTGGATCAGCGGGCGATGGGCGGCGACGGGCGTGGTCATGCAGCGTTCTCCGGTGGGGGCGATGGAACGTGCCGCCTTGCCGGTGAGGTAGGTAGTTGCACAATGTGCGGCGGGCGAACCCGCGACCCGATTCTACCGTGGGGCGCGCATGACCGCCCCGATCAGCCGACGAGGGCGGCGATGCCGGCGATCAGGGAGGCGAGCGCGAGGGTCAATGCCAGGGCGATCAGCACGGTGTGCACGATGAGGAACGGCGTGGCCTTGCCCGCGGCGTTCTTGGCACGGGGGTCTTTCGCCACGCGCACGTAGAAGCGCGGCCAGACGACCGCGTTGAAGACGGCATTGGCGAACAGCAGCGTGATGAGCACGGGTTCCATGCGTCGAGCCTACGGGCGTCGCCCGCTCGCGCAGTCGATGCAGCGGCGGGCGAAGGGGCGGGCCTCGAGCCGGGCCTCGGCGATCGGGCGGCCGCAGTTCTCGCAGATGCCGAATGTCGCGGCGGCCACGCGTTCCCGCGCCGCGAGGATCTCGTCGCGCTCGGCCTCGGCGCCGCGCCGCAGCGCGTCGACCTGGGCCCATTCACCCGACAGGGTCGAGCCCTCGGGGTCGTGCTCGTCGTCGGCCGTGGCGTCGGCGCGGTCGTGACGCAGGCTCGCTTCGTCTTCGCGCAGGCGCGACAGCCGGTGGTCGACCTCGCGCTGGCGCTCGTCGAGCATGCGGGCGGCTCGTTCGGCATCCATCCCCCGACGCTAGCCCCCACCTCCGACACCCGGGGTGCGCGAGGATCGGGTCATGAGAGAGCTCCGTCGTCACTGGACCCCGACCGCCGTCGTCTTCCTCGCGTTGGCCGTCGCCGGCCTCGTGGGCACGTGGACCTTCAACGTCTTCGCAATCGTGCAGATGCGCGACTTCGTCGGCGACCTCGTCTCGAGCGGACCGGCCGTGTCGTCGATCACCGTCGACCTGCTGGTCGTCGCCGTGGCGGGGAGCATCTTCGTCATCGTCGAGGCGCGTCGTATCGGAATGCGCTTCGGCTGGCTGTACGTCGTGCTGTCGGGGGTGACGGCGTTCGCGTTCACGTTTCCGCTCTTCCTGGCGATGCGCCAGCGTCACCTGACGGCGCACCCCGACCGCAGAACGGCGTGAGGAGCCGAGAATCGTCGCTTCGAGGGGGCACGAAGCGACGAATTCCGGCTCCTCACGCGGTGGTCAGCGCGCTCAGCGGGCGGCGAGACCGGCGCGCAGGCCCTCGACCAGCGGAGTCGTGGGCCGACCGATGATGCGCGCGAGCGTGCCGTCGGTGCGCGACAGCGCGCCCCGGGCGATCGCGTCGTCGATACCGGCGACGAACGCCGCCGTACCGGCATCCAGTCCCGCCGCCTGCAACCCCGCGGTGAGCTGCTCCACCGACACCGACGTGTAGGTCACGGGGCGACCCACGACCTCGGATGCCGCCCGCGCCAGCTCGTCGTAGTCCCAGGCGACGTCGCCGCCGAGCTCGAGCGTCTGACCGCGGAACTCGTCGCCGATGAGCGCCACGGCATCGGCCTCGGCGTAGTCGCGCCGGCTGGCGCTGGCCACGAGGGCCTCGCCGACGGCGGCGACGATCTCGCCCGTCTCGGTCGCCCGGGCGACGGCGTCGAGGTAGTTCTCGGTGTACCAGTTGTGGCGGAGGATCGTGGCCTCCACCCCCGAGGCGGCGATCGCGGCCTCGGTCGCCTTGTGGTCGGCGCCGAGGGCGTAGTCGACCTCGTCGACGCGCGGGGCGCTGGTGTAGACGAGGCGCTCGACGCCGGCCGCGCGCGCGGCGTCGATGACGTTGCGGTGCCCCGCGACGCGATCCGCATCGGTTCCCGAGATGAGCAGCACGCGGGTCACCGACGCGAACGCCGGGGCGAGCGTCTCGGGGCGGGAGTAGTCGAGCTCGACGACGCCCACGCCGCGAGCGGCCAGGTCGTCGGCTTTGGCGAGGGTGCGCACGCCCGCGACGATGTCGGATGCCGAGACCCCGCGTTCGAGCAGGGCGTCGATGACGAGACGGCCGAGGTGTCCGGAGGCGGCGGTGACGAGGAGGGTCATGGGGTGTCCTTTCGATCGGTACGACGAAGCCAACGTCGATCCGTTCAGCGCATTCCGGAATGCAGGTACCCACTTTCTGGTTAGGTACTCACATGAACGTCAGTCTTGCGGATCTCCGCGCCGAACAACCGGGTGTCTTCCAAGACGGGTGCCCCACCCGCACGGTGCTCGACCACGTCATGGGCAAATGGGGCGTGCTCGTGCTGATGGCCCTGTCCGACGGCACCCAGCGGTGGGGCGTGCTGCGGCGCAACGTCTCGGGGATCAGCGAGAAGATGCTCGCCAGCACGCTGAAGACCCTCGAGGCCGACGGTCTCGTCGACCGCACCGCCTACCCCGAGGTGCCCCCGCGCGTCGAGTACCGCCTCACCGACCGGGGGCGCGATCTGATGGAACGAGTGATCCCGCTCATGCAATGGGTCGCCACGCACGCCGATGACATCGTCTCGCGCCGGGGCTGAGACATGCGCGCCGCCTAGGCTCGATTCATGCGCGACAGCCTGACGTTCCGCTCCGCCCGGCGCATCCCTCTCCTGCAGGTCGCGAAATCGGCCGTCGCGGTCGTGGCCGCCTGGCTGATCGCCGGGTGGCTCGTGCAGGGCCCGCCGCCGATCTTCGCCGCCATCGCGGCCCTGCTCGTGGTGCAGCCGAGCATCAACCAGTCGTTCACCCGCGCGGTCGAGCGCAGCGTCGGCGTGATCGTCGGCGTCGTGATCGCCGCACTGCTCGGGCTCGTGTTCGGTTCCCAGCCGTGGGTGGCGCTGCTGTCGGCGGGCGTCGCACTCGTCGTCGCCTGGGCCGCGCGCATCTCGCCCGGAGCCACGAACCAGATCGCGATCAGCGCCCTGCTGGTGCTCGCCCTCGGGACGGCGACCCCCAACTACGCCCTCGACCGCGTGCTCGAGACCCTCATCGGCGCGGCGATCGGCATCGTCGTCAACGCCGCGCTCGTGCCTCCCGTGCTCGTCCCCGCCGCACGCGAGAAGGTCGAGGTGCTGGGGCGGGAGCTCGCCGAAGCACTCGAACGCCTGGCCGACGCGCTCGAGGCGCCGCAGACCCCCGGCTCGCTCGAGGAACTGCTACTCGAGGCCCGTCTGCTGCGCCCCGTGCGCGACGGCGCCGCCGATGCGATCCGCGACGCGGCGGACTCCCTGGCCCTGAATCCCCGCAGCGGCCGTCACCGCAGCGATCTGGCCGCCATGGGCGACCTGCTCGAGCGGTTCACCCCCGTCGTCACGCAGACGATCGGCATGACCCGAGCGGTGTACGACGGGTACGAGAAGACGATCGTCGACGAGCCCGCCGTGCGCGCGATCGCCGAGCAGCTGCACCGGGCGGCCCACGACGTCCGCCTCGCGTTCGCGCTCGACGCGGGTCCCGAGCGGGTGGTCGTCGAGGAGCCCGCGCTCACCCGCCCCCTGCAGATCCGCACGCCCTCGACGGCGCACTGGGTGCTCGTCGGGTCGCTGCTCATGGATCTGCACCGCATCCACGAGACCCTGCGCGACGACGACGCGTGACCCCGCTCGCGCGGACTGCTCGCACCCCGGATGCCGCCGCCGCGGCCCCGACGCGCACGCACGCTGGTTGACTGGAACCATGGGTACCGCGATGTTCCCCCTGGGCGCCGTCCTCTTCCCGCACACGCCCCTGGCGCTGCGCATCTTCGAGGAGCGCTACCTCGTCATGCTCGGTCGGCTGCTCGATGAGACCGACCCCTCGTTCGGTGTGGTCCTCATCGAGCGCGGCAGCGAGACCGGTGGGGGCGACCAGCGCTTCGCCGTCGGCACGATGGCGCAGCTGAGTCACGTCGTGCCGCAGGCCGGCCAGATGCAGATCGTCGCCCGCGGTACCGAACGCTTCGAGATCGTGGGGTGGCTCGACGACGCACCGTACCCCCGGGCCGATGTGCGGGCCCTCCCCGACCTCGAATGGAACGACGCGCTCGCCCCTCTGCTCGAGGAGGCCGAGCGCATCGTGCGGCGGGTGCTGGGGCGTGCTCAGCAGTTCGGCGGCACCCGGTGGGATGCCGAAGTCGAACTGTCGGAGGAACCCCTGCCCCGGGCCTGGCAGATCGCCGCGATCGCGCCGCTCGGCGAGCTGGACCAGATGGAGCTGCTGCGCTCGGCGACCCTCGGCGGTCTGCTGCGCGCCACGATCGACCTCACCCTCGCCGCGGAGCCCCTGCTGGCCGATCCCGTGCCCGATGGCGTGATCGTCGTCGACGACGAGGACGACGACAGCCTCTGACCCCGGCGCGACGGGCTCGTCCACCGCGACCCCCCACGACGACGAGGCCGGCCCCTCGTTCGGGACCGACCTCGCCGTACGGATGCGTCGTCAGTTCAGTGCGCGCACCGACGAGGGGATGACGCCGTCGCCGTAGAGGTCGATCGCCAGATCCTGCAGGGCGGTCAGGGCGACGCGCTGGGTCTGCGGACCGTACGAGATGCGGGCGACGCCGAGCGCCTCGTATTCGGCCGCGGTGAGCGCGCCCGGCACGCCGATGACGCTGAGCGTGCGCTCCCCCAGCCCCTCGACCAGGCGCCGGGTGGTCTCGGCATCCAGCAGTCCGGGCACGAACACCGAGGTCGCCCCGGCAGCGAGGAAGGCGCGGCCGCGCTCGATGGCATCCGCCACCTTGTCGTCGAGCGGACGGTCGGCGCCCTTGAGGAACACGTCGGTGCGGGCGTTCAGCACGAACGGCACGCCCTCGGCCTCACCCGCCGCGATGACGGCCTCGACCGCGGCGACCGCGTCGGCCAGCGGCTTCACCTTGTCTTCGACGTTGGCGCCGACCACACCCACGCCGATGGCGCGGCGGGTCGTCTCACCGGGGTTGCCGAAGCCGGAGTCGAGGTCGGCCGTGACCGGCACATCGACGGCGGCGACGATGCGACCGACCATGTCGAGCATGAGCTCGACGGGGATGTTCTCGCCGTCTTCGTAGCCGAAGGTCGCGGCGATCGAGTGACCGGCCGTCGCGAGGGCCTTCGTCTCGGGCAGGGCGGCGATCGCCCGCGCCGAGACGACGTCCCAGATGTTCACGACCCGCAAGATCTCGGGGGCGGTGTGCAACCGCGCGAACGACTGTGCCTTGTCGCTGAGAGCGCTCATGCGTGCACGCCCCCTTCGTTGTTCGATCCGTCGGCCAGGGCTTCGGCGATGAGGGTCTCTCCCCCGCCGAACCGGATGAAGCGGCCGATGGCGGCGGGCTGCACGAGCGCCGCCGCGGCGACGGCGGCGACATCGGCGCGGCCGACCTCGGCCTTGCCCTGCGGCGCGGTCGTGATGCGTCCCGAGGCGGGGTCGTCGGTCAGGGTGCCGGGGCCCAGGATCGTCCAGTCGAGGTCGCTCGCGCGCAGGTGGTCGTCGGCGGCGAGCTTGGCGTCGGCGTACGCGTAGAACGCGTCGTCGGGGTCGATGCCGTGGTCGGGGGTCGATCCGATCCACGACACCATGACGAACCGGCGCACGCCCGCGCGAGATGCGGCGTCGACGGCGCGCTGCGCAGCGTCGCGGTCGACGGCGTAGGTGCGCTCCGCGCTGCCTCCGCCCGCTCCCGCGGACCAGATCACGGCGTCGGCGCCCGAGAAGGCCTCGGCCATCTCATCGGTGTCGGCGTTCTCGACGTCGAGCACGAGCGGCGTCGCGCCGGCCTGCTCGATGTCTGCCGCCTGGTCGGGGTTGCGGATGACCGAGGTGGCCTCGTCTCCGCGCTCGGCCAGCAGCCGAGCGAGATGCAGGGCCACCTTTCCGTGGCCCCCGATGATCACGATGCGTTCCATGTCGTTGTCCTCCCGCGTTGTCGATCGTCGTTCGTGATCGACCGTACGCCGCACCACCGACAGCCGCGGGCGGGGTTGACGCCCTTACTCGACGTCTCCGTCCACGTAGACCCAGCGGCCCCCGCGGCGGACGAACCGGCTGCGTTCGTGCAGCTCCCCAGCCCGCCCGTCGTGGCGGTACCGGGCACGGAACTCCACGATCGCGGCATCCCCGTCTTCGCGGGCCTCCACCACCTCGAGGGCCGTCCACTCGGTGCCGTCGTCGGCGACGACCTCGTCGGGGCGGGTCCGCGGATGCCACGACCGCACCAGGTGCGTCGTGTGACCCACGACGAACGCGGTGTAGCGCGAACGCATGAGCCGCTCCGCGCTCGGCGCCGCTCCCCCGTCGAGGATCGGCGCGCAGCACGTGGCGAAGATCCCACCGCCGCACGGACAGGGTGCCGCCGCAAGAGGACGACGGGAAGCCGAGCCGAAGGACATCCCGACAGCCTAGGACGGAGGCCGTGCCCCCGTGCCAGGATGACTCCCGTGACCGATCGCATCATGCTCCTCGACACCGCGTCGCTGTACTTCCGCGCCTTCTACGGCGTTCCCGACAAAGTCAAGGCGGCCGACGGCACCTCGGTGAACGCCGTGCGGGGCCTGCTCGACATGATCGCGAAGCTCGTCTCCACCTACGAACCCACGCGTCTCGTCGCCTGCTGGGACGACGATTGGCGCCCGGCGTGGCGCGTCGACCTGATCCCGAGCTACAAGGCCCACCGCGTCGTCGAGGCCGTTCCCGTCGGCGCCGACGTCGAAGAGGTCCCCGATCCGCTCGAGGCCCAGATCCCGCTCATCCGTAAGGCTCTCGCCGTGCTCGGCATCCCCGTCGTCGGCGCGGCCGAACACGAGGCCGACGACGTGATCGGCGCCCTCGCGACCCACGCCGACGTCCCCGTCGACATCGTCACGGGCGACCGCGATCTGTTCCAGCTGATCGACGATGAGCGCGGCGTGCGCATCGTCTACACGGCCCGCGGCATGAGCAACCTCGAGATCGTCGACGACGCGGCCGTGCTCGGCAGGTACGGCGTGCACGCCGCGCAGTACGCCGACTTCGCGGTGCTGCGCGGCGATCCCTCCGACGGCCTGCCCGGTGTCTCGGGCATCGGCGAGAAGTCGGCGGCGTCGTTGCTCACCGCCCACGGCTCGCTCGACGGCATCCGGGCGGCGGTCGCCGACGGTTCCGCGGGCACCCCGAGCCAGCGTGCGAAGATCGCCGCTGCCGCCGACTACCTCGACGTCGCGCCCGCCGTGGTCCGCGTCGCCCGTGACCTCACCTTCGCGCCCTTCGACGATCACCTGGGGGCCGCGGACGAGCCCGCCGCTCACGCACTGGCCGAGAAGTGGAACCTGGGATCGTCGATGACCCGCGCGCTGACCGCGCTCGACCGCTGAGTCTCAGCGCGAGCGTTCCAGCCACTCCCGCAGGCGATCGAGGGGCCACGTCGTGACGATGCGATCGACGGGCACCTTCGCCGCCTCCGCGCGTGCGGCTCCGTAGTCCAGCAGCGACAGCTGCCCGGGCGCGTGCGCGTCGGAGTCGATCGAGAAGAGGCACCCCGCCTCGATCGCCAGGGCCAGCAGCTCGTCGGGCGGGTCCTGACGCTCCGGACGCGAATTGATCTCGACCGCCACCCCCGAGGCCGCGCATGCCGCGAAGACCGCCTCGGCGTCGAAGTCCGACGGCGGACGCGTCCCCCGCGCCCCCTCGACGAGCCGCCCGGTGACGTGCCCCAGCACGTCGACCCGCGGGTCCCCCGCCGCGGCGACCAACCGTCGTGTCATCGGAGCGCGTTCCATGCGCAGCTTCGAATGAGCGGATGCCACCACCACGTCGAGCTCGTGCAGCAACGCGTCTTCCTGGTCGAGGTCGCCCTCGTCGAGGATGTCGACTTCGATCCCGGTGAGCAGCGTGAAACCGTCACCGCGGTGCCCCCGGACGATCTCCATCTGCGCCCGCAGACGCTCGGGCGAGAGGCCATTGGCCACGGTGAGGCGCGGCGAATGGTCGGTGAGAGCCAGGTACTCGTGACCCAGCCCCCGCGCGGCCTCGACCATCGCCTCGATCGGGGTGAGCCCGTCCGACCATTCGCTGTGGCTGTGCAGGTCGCCGCGCAGCTTCGCCCGCACGTCCGCACCGCCCACCGGCGCGTTCTCGGCCCGCAGGGCCGCCAGTCGCTCCGGGACACCGCCCGCCAGCGCCTGCTGGATCACCGCGAAGGTCGACTCGCCGATCCCCGCGCGTCGCCGAAGACCCGGGTCGCGCAACTCGTCGTCGCTCAGCCCCTCGATCGCGGCCGCGGCGGTGCGGAACGCCTTCGACTTGTATCGCGACGACCGTTCCCGCTCGAGCAGATAGGCGATCTCGGTGAGCGCGTCGAGCGGGTGCACGACGGCCTACTCCGCCAGAGCCTTCGTGGTGTCCACCCAGTCGGTGAGCTTGGCTGCGGCACGGCCGTCGTCGACGGCGGCGGCGGCGTCGGCCATCGCCTCGGCGAGGCGTTCGATGATCGGACGCTGCACCTCGGCGGCATCCTGGAACAGTCGGTACGACACCAGACCCGCGGCGGCGTTGAGCAGCACGATGTCGCGCACCGGACCGGTCTCGCCTCCCAGCACGCGCCGCACCACCTCGGCGTTGTGATCGGGGGAACCACCGAGAAGGTCGTCGATCTCGGCGAGGGGGATGCCGAGATCCCGGGGATCGAGATCGTGCTCGTGCACGTCGCCGCGACTGATCTCCCAGACGCGACTGTGGCCGGTCGTGGTCAGTTCGTCGAGGCCGTCGTCGCCGCGGAACACGAGCGCCGTCGCGCCGCGGGTACGGAACACGCCGGTGATGAGGGGAACGCGATCGAGGTGCGCGACACCGACGGCGTTCGCCTCGGCGCGCGCCGGGTTGCACAGCGGCCCGAGGAAGTTGAAGACGGTGGGAACGCCCAGCTCCGCGCGCGTCGAAGCCGCGTGGCGGAACCCCGGGTGGAACGCCGAGGCGAAGGCGAAGGTGATGCCGGTGCGCTCGAGCGTCGCGGCGACCTGCTCCGGAGTCAGCGTCAGCGCGACGCCCAGCGACGAGAGCACGTCGGAGGATCCGGATGCCGAGCTCGCCGCCCGGTTGCCGTGCTTGACCACGGGGACTCCCGACGCCGCCGCCACCACCGCCGCCATGGTCGACACGTTCACGGTGCCGTACCTGTCGCCACCGGTGCCCACGATGTCGAGCACCTCGGCGCGCACGGGAAGCGGCACGGCCGCCTCGAGGATCGCGTCGCGGAAGCCGACGATCTCTTCGACCGTCTCGCCCTTGGCCCGCAGGGCCATCAGGAATCCGCCCAGCTGCGAGGGCGTCGCCTCGCCCGCCATGACCTTGCGCATGGCCCACGTCGACTCGGACACGCTGAGGTCGTTGCCGGCCAGCAGCGCCGAGAGCAGATCGGGCCAGGTGAAACGTTCCGCCATGCCATGATCCTTCCACACGCGTGTCGCCGATCCGCGCGGTCCGCGCGTCTGATGGAACCCACGCCGTACCGGGGATTCCTTGCAGATTCTGAGGCTTCCCTAAGTCTCGACGATGGAATATCTCAAGTTGAGGATGGGAATATCGGGCTCCGTCATCGCGCATAATGGAACGGTGACGACCTCAGCGACGTATTCCCAGGCCGTGCGTGCCGTGAAGCGGCCCGACCCGGTCGCGGTGGGCACCATCGTGTGGCTGGGCAGCGAGGTCATGTTCTTCGCCGGCCTGTTCGCGATCTACTTCACCCTGCGCAGCACCTCCGCGCCCCTGTGGGCCGAAGAGACGCAGCTGCTCAACGTCCCCTTCGCGACCGTCAACACGATCATCCTCGTGTTGTCCTCGGTCACGTGCCAGATGGGCGTCTTCGCCGCGGAGCGGTACCAGCCGTACCGCACCGGCAAGGCCACCGGCATCCTGAAGTGGGGAATGGTGGAGTGGTTCTACCTCACCTTCATCCTCGGCGCGGTCTTCGTGTCGGGTCAGGTGTGGGAGTACGCGACGCTGGTCGCCGAGGGCATGCCCATCAGCGCCAACCCCTACGCCTCGGCCTTCTACATCACCACCGGCTTCCACGCCCTGCACGTGACGGGTGGCCTCATCGCCTTCCTGCTCGTGATCGGTCGTGCCTACGCCGTGAAGAACTTCGGCCGCAAAGAGATGACCACCTCGATCGTCGTGTCGTACTACTGGCACTTCGTCGACGTCGTCTGGATCGCCCTGTTCTTCGTCATCTACTTCCTCAAGTAAGAGAGCTGCACTTCACATGGCACGCGAGAAGAAGACTCGTCGGGCGTCCGGACGCCGTAGTCCCCTGGCCGCCGCTGCACTGATCGGCATCGGACTCCTCCTCACCGGAGGCGTCTACGCCGGCGCATCGGCCGCGATGGCGGCGACCAACGCCACCCCCACGAGCGAAGCGAACTCGGCGACGGCGGTCGAAGAGGGCCAGAAGCTCTTCCAGGCCAACTGCGCCACCTGCCACGGCCTCGACCTGCAGGGCAGCCAGCAGGGCCCGTCGCTGTTCGGCGTCGGTGAGCTGTCGGTGCACTTCCAGGTGTCCACCGGCCGCATGCCCCTGCAGGCGCAGGGTCCCCAGGCTCCCGTGAAGCCGGTGCAGTTCACCGACGAGCAGATCAACGCGATCGCCGCGTACGTGCAGTCGTCGGCCCCCGGCCCGACGTACCCCACCGACGAGCTGGTCGACGGTGAGGGCGACCTGTCGCACGGTGCCGAGCTGTTCCGCATCAACTGCGCGATGTGCCACAACGTCGCCGGCGCCGGTGGCGCGCTCACCGAGGGCAAGTGGGCCCCCGACCTGCACACCGTCAGCCCGGTCAACATGTACGCCGCGATGGTCACCGGCCCGCAGAACATGCCGGTCTTCAACGACCTGAACCTCACCCCCGAAGACAAGCGCGACGTCATCTCGTACCTGATGTACCTCCAGAAGTCCGAATCCCCCGGCGGTTACGCCCTCGGGTCGTTGGGTCCGGTCTCGGAGGGTCTGTTCATCTGGATCTTCGGTATCGGGGCGTTGATCGCCCTCACCGTGTGGATCACGGCGAAGTCCAACTGACCGTCGTTCTCGACATTACGTAAACGCACGAGGAGCACCATGGCACACGAGGACGACGCACTCGAGCACGAGAGGGCTTCCTGGAAGCCCGGCTCGGGGCTCGCCGTCGCGGTTCCCGACGCCGTTCAGAACCCCGGCCTCCCGGGGCACCGTCAGCGCATGACCGATCAGGACCCGCAGGCGATGAAGCGTGCGGTTCGCACGGTCTACACCCTGTTCTACTTCTCGGTCGCGGCGAGCATCTGGGCGAGCATCGCCTACATGATCTTCCCGATCGAGTCGGGCGCGTTGATCGACATCCGCTACAACAACCTCTTCATCGGTCTGGGCATCGCCTTCGCGCTGCTCTCGATCGGTATCGGCGCCATCCACTGGTCCAAGTCGGTCATGTCCGACAAGGAGTACATCGAGGACCGCCACGCCACCCGTGGGCGCGACGAGGTGCGCGAAGCAGCCATCAACGTGTTCGTCGAGGGCGACAAGGAGTCCGGCTTCGGCCGTCGCGAGATCATCCGCAACTCGCTGTTCGCCGCTCTCGCCGCCTCCGTCATCCCCGGCATCACGCTGTTCCGCGGTCTTGCTCCGCAGGATCAGGACCCCGTGAAGCTCCTCAGCCACACCATGTGGAAAGAGGGCTCCCGCCTGTCGCACGACCCGTCCGGTCGTCCGATCCGTGCGGCCGACGTCACCATCGGCTCCGCCTTCCACGTCATCCCGGAAGAGCTCGCCAGCCTCGGCCACGACGAGGGCTACCTCGAAGAGAAGGCCAAGGCGATCGTGCTGCTGATGCGTCTGCAGCCCGAGCAGCTGAACCCCGACACCAACAACATGGACTGGTCGTACGACGGCATCGTCGCGTACTCCAA
Organism: Microbacterium sp. CFBP 13617; assembly: GCF_014839445.1. Lineage (NCBI taxonomy): Bacteria > Bacillati > Actinomycetota > Actinomycetes > Micrococcales > Microbacteriaceae > Microbacterium > Microbacterium sp. CFBP 13617. The sequence continues at coordinate 50,240 of NZ_JACYNW010000003.1, forward strand.
GGTCTGCACGCACGTCGGCTGCCCCGTGGCGCTGTACGAGCAGCAGACCCACCACCTCCTGTGCCCCTGCCACCAGTCGCAGTTCGACGTCGCCAATGGCGCGGCCGTCATCTTCGGCCCGGCCGCCCGTCCCCTGCCGCAGCTCCCCATCTCCGTCGACGCCGAGGGCTACCTCGTCGCGCAGAGTGACTTCCACGAGCCCGTCGGCCCCAGCTTCTGGGAGCGCTCATGAGCACCGGTACCCATCCCACCGAGAACGTCACCTCCGCGCCCGCGGTGCACGCAGGTGCCCCGGCGACCGCCGGCCGCGACGGCAAGCCCCTGGGCGGACGCTTCGTCGGTGCCGCTGCGAACTATCTCGACGAGCGCACGAGCATCTCGGGCATCGTCAAAGAGATGGGTCGCAAGATCTTCCCCGACCACTGGTCGTTCATGCTGGGTGAGATCGCGCTGTGGAGCTTCGTCGTCGTGCTGCTGTCCGGCACGTTCCTGACGTTCTTCTTCCAGGCGTCGATGGTCGAGACGCACTACAACGGCGCCTACGAGCCCATGCGCGGCATCGCGATGTCGGCGGCCATGGAATCGGCGCTGCACATCTCGTTCGACCTCCGCGGTGGACTGCTCGTCCGTCAGATCCACCACTGGGCCGCCCTGGTGTTCGTGGCCGGTATCGGCGTTCACATGCTGCGCGTGTTCTTCACCGGTGCGTTCCGCAAGCCGCGCGAACTCAACTGGGTCGTCGGCTTCATCCTCTTCATCCTGGCGATGGCCGAGGGCTTCACCGGCTACTCGCTCCCTGACGACCTGCTCTCGGGCAACGGCCTCCGCATCATCGACGGCATGATCAAGGGTCTGCCGATCATCGGCACGTGGACCTCGTTCCTGCTGTTCGGCGGGGAGTTCCCCGGCACCGCGATCGTGGGCCGTCTGTACACGCTGCACATCCTGCTGCTGCCGGCCATCCTGGTCGCACTGCTGGCCGTGCACCTCATGTTGATGATCATCAACAAGCACACGCAGTTCGCCGGCCCCGCCCGTACGAACAGCAACGTCGTCGGCTACCCGATCCTCCCCGTCTACGCGTCCAAGATGGGTGGCTTCTTCTTCATCACGTTCGGTGTGATCGTCTTGATCGCCGCGCTCGTGACGATCAACCCGATCTGGAACTACGGACCCTACGACCCGTCGCCGGTGTCGGCCGGAACCCAGCCCGACTGGTACATCGGCTTCGCCGACGGCATGCTGCGCCTCATCCCGCCGCACCTCGAGTTCGTGCTGTTCGATCACACGTTCTCGTGGAACATCATCATCCCCGTCGGCGTGCTGGGCCTGTTCATCGTCCTCGTGCTGATCTACCCCTTCATCGAGGCGTGGGTCACCGGCGACAAGCGTGAGCACCACATCGCACAGCGTCCGCGCAACGCGGCGACGCGCACCGCCATCGGTGCGGCGGGTGTGACGTTCTACGCGGTCATGTGGGCGGCGGCGTCGTCGGACATCATCGCCACGCACTTCCACCTCACGATGGAAGGTGTCATCCACGTCCTGCAGGCCCTGCTGATCGTGGGCCCGATCCTCGCCTACTTCGTCACCAAGCGCATCTGCATCGCGCTGCAGAAGAAGGACCGTGAGATCGCACTGCACGGCTACGAGTCCGGACGCATCGTGCGCCTCCCCGGTGGCGAGTACATCGAGGTGCACCAGCCCGTCGACGAGTTCGAGCGCTGGAAGCTGGTCGACAACGAGGAGTACGCTCCCCTCGTCGTCCGCCCGAACGCGAACGGGCAGATCCCCTGGCACGAGAACCTTCGTGCGTCGGTGTCGCGCTGGTTCTTCGAGGACCGCCTCGCGCCGCTGACGCAGGCCGAGCTCGACGCGGCTGTCGCTCACCAGCACCACGAGCTCGACCACATCGCGCACGAGGAAGCCGACGAGATCGCCGGCGCCAACGCCCGTGCCGATGAAGACGGCCGCCCGCCCATGGCGATCGGTGAGCGCACCGAGGTCGAGCTTCCCGCTCCGAAGGGCCTCGAGGAGCGCAACCGCCCTCACGGTGACAAGAGCGAGTAACCCTCGATACGAAACCCCGGTGCTTCGGCACCGGGGTGTCGTCGTTTCCGCCGGTGCGCACCGAGGCGCACGTGCACCCCACCCGCCATCGCAACGTACGCCCGTCGGCATCCACCAGGTCGCACCCGCGGCGGTGCGCGAGACCGACGTGGCAGGATGCTGCGGAGGGCTGGCGTGTCTGCCCCTCCCCCGACTCGGCGTCCGACCATAGCGTGGGAGCATGACCCTCGCACACGAGTACTTCTCGACACGCCTCGCCTTCGAGACGGATCCCTCCGATGTCTACGCGGCGCAGAAGGCGGGAGAACGTTTCGTTCTCATCGACGTGCGAGGAGACGACGCGTGGCTTCAGGGCCGCGTCTCGGGCGCCGTTCACATGCCGTACCGGGACATCGCCGAGCGGGCCGCCACCGAGATCCCGGCCGACATGCCCGTCGTGGTCTATTGCTGGAGCCCCGGGTGCAATGCCGGGCAGAAGGGTGCACTCGAGTTCTCGCGGCTGGGCTACGCGGTCCGCGAGATGATCGGCGGGTACGAGTACTGGGTGCGCGAGGGGCAGCCGTTCGAGAACGACGAGGGTCCGTGCGAGCGGGTGTTCGATCCGACAGTCATGGTGGTGCGTCGCTGACACTGACCGGCGGCTCCTAGGAGACCGGGGCCCCGTTTCCTCGCAACGCGCCAGGGCGGGCCGCCGCGCCCATCAGAGAAGGCGGCGCACGGCCTCTGAGAGCATCGCCGCACCGTCTCGTCGGCGCTGTCACCGCCGCACTGCTCGCCACCGAACTGACAGACAGTCAGTGACGCAAAAGCCGCGCGGACGCGATGAGCAGTACTGACCGAGCCACCTCAGCACGTCGACTGGGCAACTCCACCTGCCAGGACGATGATGGTCGACAGAATGAAAGTCCACGCCAGCGAAGAGACGACCATGCGCCGCAAGGACCGCGCCGCAAGAAGCGCAACCACGTTCGCACCCACCAGCGCGAGCGACGGTGCAATCGAGACGATTGCGCCCGACATCATCTCCGCCCCCCGTGACGAGCCGCCGCTGAGTCCGAAGGACAACGAAGCAGCGATGACCACTCCGTAGAGCCCGAGGACGATGACCGAGCAGACAAGGGCGAGCCAGAGGAGCCACGCCGCCCCACTGACGCGGGCGGCCAACATCGACAGCGCACCCGCACACACAGCAAGAACAGTCACCCCGATCGCGGAGCCTCCGAGCATCGCCGGGTCGAGCAGGCTGCACTGTGCCACCTCGCGCCACACCAGCACACCCGCCCACCAGAGACCCGCAGCCGCACCCACCGACCACAGGACTCCTGCGGCTGCGACCACGAATCTCAAGACCGACCGCGTGCGAGCGTTCCCCGCGAGGGAGCTCATGGCTTCCGTTCCGGGCTCACAGCGACTGGCCTCGCCGACCGCTTTGCATCCCGAGTGTCTCATCACGAGACAACAGCGCAGCGTCGCGAGAGCGTCCACCACGCGGGATTGTCAGCCCCACCGCTAAACCGCCAACCACCAGCCCGATGGCCAACAGGCCAATTATGGCCGGCAGCAAGATAGTCGGTGCCGCCGCCTGGTCTTCCAGGTCGAGAGACGACCCAATCTCATCGAGCCACGTGCCGTATTGCGTGCCGTAGACGACAAGCAGCGCAATCATGGTCAGTCCGATCGCCGCAGTGAGTAGCCCCCAAATGATCCCGCGCACCTGGACAGCTTTGCAGGATGAGAGGCGATGCGGAACCAATCAGTTCCGCACCACTGAGATGACGGGGATTTCCACGTGCGGCGGCGTGACAAGTGAGCTGTGACCCGTCGGCGTCGTCGGATGATCAACACGACGGGTCCCGCCAGGCCCGGCCCGGCCAGACGTCGTACGCCTCAGGCTGTTTCGACGTCCTCAGCGAACCAGCGCGCAGCAGAACCCGAGAAGACGGGCTCGCTCGCGATCGGCTCGTCGTCGTCGACGACGTCGCACACGACGACCGTCACGTTGTCACGCGTTCCGGCCTCGAGAGCGAGCGCGACGGCGGAGGCGGCCGCAGCGCGGGGATCCGAAGCCTCGGCGATGATCCGGGCGACGTCGGTTTCCGGAACGTAGTCGGTCAACCCATCGCTGCACAGCACCCAGCGGTCACCGACGACCGGGGGGCGCTCGGCGACGGACACGACGTCGCCCTCGGCGCCCCCGAGCGAGGCCGTGATGATGTTGCGACGCGGGTGGGCCGCAGCGGCCTCCGGCGGGATGATGCCGTGATCGACGAGAGCCTGCACGTACGAGTCATCACGCGTCTCTCGAGTGAACTCGCCGTCGCGGAGCAGATAGGCGCGAGAGTCGCCGGTGTGAGCCAGCAGCAGGTCGCCGCCCGTGCTGAGGAACAGACCGGTGAAGGTCGTCGCCATCCCTTGGAGCGCGGGGTCACGCTCGACATGGGCGCGGATATCCCAGTTCGCCTCGCGAATGCGCACCAGGAGTCCATCGGCGTCGAGGCCACCGCCCCGAGTCGCGACAAGTCGGTGCAGGAGCGCCGCGGAGGCGAGGTCTCCCGACGGGCCTCCACCGACGCCGTCTGCCACTGCCGCACCCCAGGACGCCGCGAAGGCGGCGTCCTGATTGGTGGGACGGTGGGAGCCGGCGTCGGAGACGGCGGCCGCGATCAGCCGAACGGGCACAGGATCAGCGTGCGAAGTACCCGCGGTAGTACTCGTACACCCATCCGACGATGGCGATGACGAAGACCAGGAATCCGACGGGGACGAGCCAGCTACCGACAGCGAGACCGATCACGGCGATCGCGGCGGAACCGGCCAGGACGATGGGCCACCACGACCACGGGCTGAACTCGCCCATCTCGGGGTCACCGTCGTCGATGTCGGCCGTCAGAGTGTCCTCGGGCAGCTCGCCGTTCTGTGCCTTGAGCACGCGGCCGATGTAGAAGGCGATCATGGTCGACATGAGGCCGAGGAAGGCCAGGGCGACCGTTCCGACCCACTCGACGCCACCGTGCTGGAGCAGGCTCCACACGGTGTAGACGCCGGCGATCACGAACGCGAAGACGGCCAGGAGCCACCAGAGTCCGACATTGGTACGCATCGTTACTTGACCTCTCCGGCAGCGGCGTCGACAACAGGCGCGTCGGGGGCATCCTTGGCCGGACCCACACCGACCGGAATGCCGGCCTCGGGGTGGTTCAGGTCGAAGGCGGGGCGCTCGCTACGGATACGCGGGATGGAGGTGAAGTTGTGACGCGGCGGCGGGCACGAGGTGGCCCACTCGAGCGACGCTCCGTAGCCCCACGGGTCGTCGACCGTCACGCGCGGCGCCTTGCGCGCGGTGATCCAGACGTTCAGCAGGAACGGGATCATCGACGCACCGAGGATCATCGATCCCACCGTCGACAGCTGGTTCTCCCACGTCCATCCGTCTGCGGCCGCGTAGTCGGCGTAACGACGCACCATGCCGTCGACGCCCAGCCAGTGCTGGATGAGGAAGGTCATGTGGAAGCCGACGAACAGCATCCAGAAGTGCACCATGCCGAGACGCTCGTTGAGCATCTTGCCGGTCCACTTCGGCCACCAGAAGTAGAAGCCCGCGAACATCGCGAACACGACGGTTCCGAAGACGACGTAGTGGAAGTGCGCGACGACGAAGTACGAGTCCGACAGGTGGAAGTCGAGCGGGGGCGACGCGAGGATGACACCGGTCAGACCGCCGAAGACGAACGAGACCAGGAAGCCCAGGGCGAAGACCATCGGGGTCTCGAAGGTCACCGAGCCGCGCCAGAGCGTACCGATCCAGTTGAAGATCTTCACGCCCGTCGGCACAGCGATCAGCATCGTCATCAGGGCGAAGAACGGCAGCAGCACGCCGCCCGTGACGTACATGTGGTGGGCCCACACGGCCACCGACAGCGCGGCGATCGCGATCGTGGCGTAGACGAGGGTCTTGTACCCGAAGATGGGCTTGCGGCTGAAGACCGGGAAGATCTCGGAGACGATGCCGAAGAACGGCAGCGCGATGATGTACACCTCGGGGTGACCGAAGAACCAGAACAGGTGCTGCCAGAGCAGGACGCCGCCGTTCTCGGGGCTGTAGATGTGCGAGCCGAGCACGCGGTCGGACGCGGCGGCGAAGATGGCCGCGGCGAGCACGGGGAACGCCAGCAGGATCAGGATGCTCGTGATCAGCGTGTTCCACGAGAAGATCGGCATGCGCCACATGGTCATGCCGGGCGCGCGCATCGTGAGGATCGTGGTGATGAAGTTCACCGCGCCGAGGATCGTGCCGAAACCGCTGATGCCGAGTCCCAGCATCCAGAGGTTTCCACCGACGCCCGGCGAGAAACTCGCATTGGCGAGCGGCTGATAGGCGAACCATCCGAAGCCGGCCGCACCCTGCGGGGTGAGGAAGCCGGAGACGGCGATCGTGGATCCGAACAGGAACAGCCAGAAGGCGAAGGCGTTCAGACGCGGGAACGCCACGTCGGGAGCACCGATCTGCAGCGGCAGCAGCGCGTTGGCGAAGCCCGCGAACAGCGGCGTCGCGAACATGAGCAGCATGATCGTGCCGTGCATGGTGAAGAGCTGGTTGTACTGCTCTTTCGTCGGGATGATCTGCATGCCGGGCTCGAAGAGCTCGGCGCGGATGATCAGCGCCATGACGCCACCGAGCATGAAGAACATGACGGAGGCGATCAGGTACATGTACCCGATGGTCTTGTGGTCGGTGGAGGTGATCCACTTGACGACCAGGTTGCCCTTCTGCTCAACACGCGTGGTGCTCAGCAGTGCGGCTTGACGCGGCGGGAGAGTCGTGGGGCGCGAGGCCCCCTTCTCCTGGAGCGGAAGCGTCGTGGCCATGATCACTCGTTCCCTTCGGTGCCGGCCGTGCTCAGGTTCTGCAGGCGCGACAGGTCGCTGATGTCGCCCACGTCGCCGGCCGAGCGCAGCGAGTCGAGGTAGTCCTCGTACTCGGCGTCGCTGACGACCTTGACGTTGAAGAGCATGGCGGAGTGGTATTCACCGCACAGCTCGGCGCACTTGCCCTCGTACGTGCCCTCACGAGTGGGCGTGAACGACCACTCGTTGTCACGGCCGAGGTACATGTCTTTCTTGTAAAGGAAGTCGATGATCCAGAACGAGTGGATGACGTCGCGCGAGCGGAGGTCGATCTTGACCGTCTTGTTCACCGGCAGGTACAGGGTGGGCACGTCCTGCAGGTCGTAGCCGTCGGACGTGGCCTTGGCCTGGACACCCATCGAGTAGACGGCGTCGGAGTTGTCTTCCTGCGTGCCGTTGTACTGGAAGTCCCACGCCCACTGCTTGCCGTACGCCGTGATCGACACATCGGGGTCGTCGTACTGCGTCTCGAGCGTGTTCTGGTCGCGCGCCGTGAAGGCGAAGAAGCCGACGACCAGGATCAGAGGAACGATCGTGTAGAAGATCTCGACCGGCATGTTGTAGCGCAGCTGGACCGGCAGACCGGACTGCCCCTTGCGCCGGCGGTACGCGATGACCGACCACAGCATGAGGCCCCAGGTGACGACACCCACGGCGAGGAGCACGATCCACGAGTTGACCCACAGACCGGCGACCATGTCGGTGTGGTTGGTGGCGGGCGTACCGTCATCGACGAAGCCGGGCAGGAAGCCGTGGAGCTGTGTCGTGGTGCAGCCGGACAGGAGCGCAACCGAGGCGATCCCGACGGGGAGCGCAGCCCAGCGAAGGCGACGTTTGGAGGGCACAGTGCACCTTTCCGGGTCGTGGATGAAGCTTTGACAGTCTACGGCAACCTCTCACCGTTCTCAGGCCATTCGTCCAGTGCCGAGACATCGAGAACCCCCGGGTTCCGCGGTGTGATCCGGGGTCCGGGGGTTCTCGATGTGGCGCCGTGAAACGGCGGCTGAGATCAGTGGAAGCTGTCGCCGCAGGCGCAGGAACCGCCGGCGTTGGGGTTGTCGATCGTGAAGCCCTGCTCCGAGATCGTGTCCTTGAAGTCGATGTTCGCACCGTCGAGGTACGGAACGCTCATGTCGTCGACGATGACCTCGACGCCGTCGAAATCGGCGACCTTGTCACCGTCGAGGTAACGCTCGTCGAAGTAGAGCTGGTAGATGAGTCCGGAGCATCCGCCGGGCTGAACGGCCACGCGCAGACGAAGGTCGTCGCGACCCTCCTGCGAGAGCAGGCTCTTCACCTTGTCGGAGGCGGCGGCGGTGAGGCCGACACCGTGCTCGCGGGTCTCGGCGGAAGACGACAGTGTGGTGTCGGTCATGGCGATGCCCTTCGGTTGATCGGTCGCGGGGACGTGACGAGTCTACGCCCGCCACGGCCCCGCGGTCCGCTCAGACGGTGCGCTCGTTCAAACGCGTCAGCAGGAGGGCCTCCGACACCAGGGCGTTGCGGAACGTGTCGAGGTGCAGCGACTCGTTCGGGCTGTGCGCGCGAGCGTGGGGGTCCTCGACACCGGTCACGAGAATCTGGGCGCTCGGGAACTCGCGGACGAGGTCGGCGATGAAGGGGATCGATCCGCCGACGCCGACGTCGACCGAGTCCACGCCGTACCCGTCGGCGAACGAGGCGCGAGCGTCTTCGACGGCCCATCCGCTCGTGTCGACGAGGAACGCGTCGCCGCAGTCGACGTCGGTGAACTCCAGCTGCGCGCCGAACGGCGCATGGGCGCGCAAGTGAGCCTCGATCGCCCGGTAGGCCTCGTGGGCGTCCTGCCCCGGGGCGACGCGGGCGCTGATCACCACGCGGGTCTGCGGGGCGAGGGTGTTCGACGCCGAGTCGACGGGCGTGGCGTCCCAGCCGGTGATCGTGACCGACGGCTTGTTCCAGATCCGGCTGAGGATGGCGTCGCGGCCGATCGGCCGCACCCCGTCGAGCAGTCCCGACTCGGCGCGCAGGGTCTCTTCGCTGTAGTCGGGCGTGGGGGCGTCGCGCTCGAGGAGACCGTCGACGGCGACGGCGCCGTCGTCGTCCCACAGCGTCGCGAGCAGCTTCACCGTGGCGAGCATGGCATCCGGGACGGCGCCGCCCATCATGCCGGAGTGCGATGCGTGCTCGAGGGTGCGCACGGTGAGCGTGAAGCGCGCGTTCCCGCGGAGCGACACCGTGAGACCGGGGGTGCGGTCGTCCCAGTTGCCCGAGTCGGCGACGACGATCACGTCGGAGCGCAGCACCTCGGCGTTGTCGGAGAGGAACTGCCCGAACGAGCGCGAGCCGTACTCCTCTTCGCCCTCGATGAACACCGCGATGCCCAGGTCGAGGTCGTCTCCGAGGACTTCGCTCACGGCGCGGATGGCACCGACGTGGGCCATGACCCCCGCCTTGTCGTCGGCGGCGCCGCGGCCGTAGAGGCGGCCGTCGCGCACGGTGGGTTCGAAGGGCGGTGAGTCCCACAGGGCTTCGTCGCCGGGAGGCTGGACGTCGTGGTGCGCATAGAGAAGAACGGTGGGCCGACCGTTGCGAGCGGCGCGCGACGCCAGCACGGCGGGCTGTCCCATCTCGTCGGTGCCGGGGATCGCGGCACGCGCGACCTCGACGGAATCGAAGACGCCGGTGCCCCTCAACAGGGCGGCGACGGCGTCGGCGCTCTCGACGAGGGCGGACTGATCGAACGACGGCCACGCGATCGACGGGATGCGTACGAGGGAGCCGAGATCGGACAGGGCGGCGGGGATGCCGGCGTCGGCTGCGCGATGCACAGCCTCGTGCCGGGACAGGTCGGGGGTCATGCGGGTAATCTTAGATCTCCCGATCCGCGAACTGCCGAGGTAACCCGTGGCCAAGTCCCCCGCCCCCGCCCCCAACGACACCCCCGTCGAGCCGACGGTCCTCGGATCGGGCAAGGGTCGCGCGACCCCGTCGCGCGCCGAGCAAGAGGCCGCCCGCAAGCGCCCGCTCGTCCCCGACACCAAAGAGGCCAAGGCCCGCGCCCGAGCCGAGCTCGCCGCCCAGCGCGAGAAGGCCCGCGTCGGCATGGCCGCCGGCGAGGAGCGATACCTCCCGGTGCGCGACCGCGGTCCGCAGCGCCGCTTCGGACGCGACTTCGTCGACGCGGGCTGGCACCTCGGTGAGGGCGTCATGCCGTTCATGGTCCTCGTGATCGTGGCGACGCTGATCCCCGTCGCGTTCTTCCAGTACTGGTCGTTCGTGGCGCTGTGGATCTTCATCCTGTTCGTCGTCGGCGACATGATCATCACCTCGATCCGCGTCAAGCGCGCCGCGAAAGAGAAGTTCGGCGAGAGCAAGCTCGAGAAGGGTCTCGGCTGGTACGCGGCGATGCGCACCGTGCAGATGCGGTTCATGCGTCTGCCCAAGCCGCAGGTCAAGCGCGGGCAGTACCCCGTCTGACACGACCGATCTCCTCGAAGCGGCGCGCCTCCGGGCGTGCCGCTTCGTCGTTTCCGGGGCCACCACCGGCGCGCTCCGGGTCAGCGAATCGCAGCCCGCGCACTCCGGGTCGGCAAATCGGAGCCGGCGCGCTCCGGGTCAGCGGCGCGCGGCGAGACCGCGGCTGATCTGCCGGGCCCACAGCGGACCGCGATACAGGAAGCCCGTGTAGCCCTGCACCAGCGTCGCGCCGGCGGCGAGGCGGTCGCGCACGTCGTCGGCGGTCTCTACTCCCCCGGCCGAGATGACCACGAACTCGGCCGGAACGGCGGCCCGCACGAGTCGGAGCACCTCGGCGGCACGCGCTCTGAGGGGCGCCCCCGACAGGCCACCCGCTCCCGCTGCCTCGACCTTCGCGGCATCGGTGGAGAGCCCCGAACGCGAGATGGTGGTGTTGGCGGCGATGATCCCGGCGAGTCCCGCATCGACCGCGAGGCGCGCGATGTCCTGCACCTCGGCGTCGTCGAGATCCGGAGCGATCTTCACCAGCAGCGGGGTGTCGCCCGCGGCATCCCGAACCTCCGTCAGCAGGGGGCGGAGCGTCTCGACCGCTTGCAGCCCGCGGAGGCCGGGGGTGTTCGGCGACGACACGTTCACCACGAGGTAGTCGGCCAGCGGCGCCAAAAGGCGGGCGCTGCGCACGTAGTCGGTGGCGGCGTCGTCGACGGCGACCACGCGGCTCTTGCCGATGTTGACGCCGATGACCGGACGACGCCGCGCACGACGCAGCCGCCGCAGCTTCGCCGCCGCCGCCGCTGCGCCGTCGTTGTTGAACCCCATGCGGTTGATGACCGCACGGTCGGCGACGAGGCGGAACAGACGCGGACGGGGGTTGCCGGGCTGCGGCAGCGCCGTGACCGTTCCGACCTCGACGTGTCCGAACCCGAGCGCGCCGAGTCCCCGCACCATGGTGACGTTCTTGTCGAAGCCCGCCGCGACTCCGAACGGCGAATCGAAGTGCAGTCCGAGCGCATCCACTCCGTGGCCCGCGGGGGGCGCCGTGAAACGACGGACGACGGATGCCACCGGCTCGACGCCCGCGACACGAATCACGAGCGCACCGAGGTGGTGGGCGAACTCGGGGTCGAGGCGGGTCAGGACCGTGCGGAAGAGAAGGGGATACATCCCCGCCAGGTTACTGGACGTCGTCGCTGTCGTCGGGCACCGCGGTCGGTCGTGCCGCGTGGTCGGCGCGCAGCTGCGCGATGGCCGCGTCGAAGTCGTCGAGCGAGTCGAACGCCTGGTAGACGCTGGCGAAGCGCAGGTAGGCGACCTCGTCGAGCTCGCGGAGCGGTCCGAGGATCGAGAGGCCGATCTCGTTGGCCTCGATCTGCGACGACCCCGTCTGGCGGATGGCCTCTTCGACCTTCTGGGCGAGCACGGCGAGGTCGGCGTCGGTGACGGGTCGACCCTGACAGGCCTTTCGGGCACCCGACATGACTTTCTCGCGGCTGAAGGGTTCGACCACGCCCGAGCGTTTGATGACGTTCAGGCCGGCCGTCTCGACCGTCGAGAAGCGCCCACCGCAGTTGGGGCACTGACGACGCCGACGGATGCTGAGGCCGTCGTCGCTCGTGCGCGAATCGATGACGCGGGAGTCGGGGTGGCGGCAGAACGGGCAGTGCATGACGGCGCCAGACTACGCGTCGAAACGCGCGGTCACGGCCTCGCCGTGCGCGGGCAGCGCCTCGGCCTCGGCGAGGACGACGATGGCGTCGCGCACCTGGGCGAGCGCCGCGCGGTCGTACTCGATGACCTGCTGGGGTCGCAGGAACGTCGACGCCGACAGCCCGGCTCCGTACCGGGCCTGTCCCCCGGTCGGCAGCACGTGGTTGCTGCCCGCCAGGTAGTCACCGAGGCTCACCGGCGTGTAGGGACCGACGAAGACGGCACCCGCGTTGACGAAGTCCTCGGGGCGGGGGTCGGACAACTGCAGCTCGAGGTGCTCGGGCGCGTAGGCATTGCTGAACGCGGTGGCCTGGGCGATGTCGTCGACGAGCACCACGGCCGACTGCGGACCGTCGAACGCGGCGATGACCCGGTCCGTGTGGCGGGTGGCGGCGACCCGGTCCGGCAGCGCCGCCCGCACGGCGTCGGCGAGCTCGACGGAGTCGGTGACGAGGACGGCCGAGGCCTGCTCGTCGTGCTCGGCCTGGCTGACGAGGTCGGCGGCGACCAGATCGGGGCGCGCCGAGGCATCGGCCACGACGAGGATCTCGGTCGCACCGGCCTCGGAGTCGGTTCCCACCCGGCCGGCGACCGCGCGCTTGGCCGAGGCCACGAAGTTGTTGCCCGGTCCGGTGACGACATCGACCGGGTCGAGACCGATCTCGGCCACGCCGTACGCGAAGGCGCCGATGGCACCGGCCCCGCCCATCGCGTACACCTCGGTGACGCCGAGCAGACGCGCGGCGGCCAGGATCACGGGGTGCACACGCCCCCCGAAGGCCGACTGCGCGGGAGAGGCCAGCGCCACCTCGCGCACGCCCGCGACCTGCGCGGGAACGACGTTCATCACCACGCTCGACGGGTAGACGGCCTTCCCGCCCGGAACGTAGAGACCGACGCGGCGCACGGGTTGCCACCGCTGCGTGACACGCGCGCCCGCGCCCAGCTCGGTGACCACGGGGGCCGGAATCTGAGCGGCGGATGCCGCGCGCACACGCGAGATCGCCTCATCGAGGGCGGCCCGGATCGCCGGGTCGAGATCGCGCAGGGCCTCGTCGAGGTGCGCGGCGGGCACGCGGATGACGTGGTCGCTGACGCGGTCGAAACGGGCGGCCTGTTCGCGGAGCGCCTCTTCGCCCCGTCGCGCGACATCGTCGACCAGACGGGCGGCGGTGGCGAGGGCCTCATCGCGGGCGGCCTCGGCCCGCGGAACCACAGCGAGGAGCTCGGCCGGCGAGAGCACGCGGCCGCGGAGATCGATCGTGCGAAGCATGAGTCCAGGCTACCGGCCGCCCGCGAGCCGCTCCGCGCGCGGCGGGCGGCTCGCAGGCGGTCCTCAGCCGCGCGGGTCAGCCGCGGGTGACGCCCGAGACGTCGTGGAGGTAGCCGATGCGACCGTCGTCGTGACGGATGACGAACGTCTCGCCGCGGTCCTCGACCACCAGGGCCCAGGCGGTCGGCCCGACCCGGAAGATGGGCGTGCCGTAGTCGTCGACGACCTCGCGCTCGACTGGGGCCAGCGCCCAGAAGGCCTGGGCGTGGTGTGGTGCGTGCCGGTGGTCGTCCTGAGCATCGTGGCTCGGCGCGTCGGACGCGTGATCGTGCCGGGGATCTTCGTCGCGGACTCCACGGCCATCGTGGTCGTCGCCGCGGAGGGGAGCGAAGACGTCGGTGTCGTTGTGGTCGTCGGCGTGCGTGGGGAGCACGCTGGTGGCCGGGGCGCCCTCGTGCGTCAGGTCGGTCGAACCGGTGTAGCTGCCGGGCACCGGCGCCTCGTCGTGCGCCGACGCGGAGTCGGGGCGCGACCCGTCGTGGTCGTCGGTCACGGGCGCACCGGCGGCGACGTGCACGGGCCGCGGGGTGCGCGGGCGCGGCACGACCGGGCGGATCGGGCGCGCGTTGCGGTGCGCGGCGACCTCGTCACGACCGCGGAAGTCGCGCGAGAACGGCGGGATCCACGGACCCGCCACGGTGAGCACCACACCCGCGAGAAGGAGCACGGCCTCGACCCAGACCACCCAGGAGCGCGTCCAGATGCCCGTGTCACCGAACACCGCGACGGTGTCCCACACCCACGCGACCCACACGAGGGCGGAGATCGAGAACGCCACCGAGGCGAACTGGTCGATCCCGAGCGAACCGACGCGACGAATGCCCTGGGGCGACAGGCGGCGCAGCGCGATCAGACCGACCGCCGCTGTCGGCAGAGCCATCGCCGGGATCCACCACAGCCCCGAAGACCACACGTTGACCCCACCGACGAGCACTCCCGACGGTGAATCGAGGATGTTGGTGCGGAAGAACGAGACGAAGAAGGCGAGGATCCACGTGCCCAGCAGTGCGACTTCGCGGACCGAGAACGGTCCGACACCGAACTGCGGTGCGTCGCCCGGGTTCGCGGTGCCGCCGACGGCGGACGCGTGGCGCGGCGCGCCCTCGTCGACGCGGTCGCCGGTGGAGGCACGCCCGGCGTCGCCGTGCGGGTCGTCGCCGTCGGATGAGGGGTTCGCCGCCCCATCCCGCGCGTGGTCCGCGGCGTCGGGGGAAGCGTGGTCGAGGGAGACGTTCTCGGAGGAGGCGTCGGCAGCGGAGGCGCTGTCGGAGAAAGCCGTGTCGGCGGAGGCGGACGCGTCGTACGCCGGGGCGTCCGGCGCGAAGATCTCGTCGACGTCGCGGGCGGTGCCGGGAGTACCCGGCGCCGTCGCGCGGTCGTGGGGGGTGTGATCGGTCACGGTGGTCCTTTCCGAAGGGCGGCGGAACGCCCGGTCATCGTAACCAGCGGGGGTTCGGCACCGCCGGGGATTGCGGCGCGCCCGTTTCGGCGCGCGAAGTGGTCGTCAGCCGAGGCAGTTGGGGCCGAGCAGACCCTTGAGCTCCCCGAACAGATCGGCGGTCACCCGCACCGGCATCGGCACCTCGAAGACCTTGGCGGTGCTGCCCTTGTGGAGTTTGAGAACGACCTCTGTGCTGCCTGAGTGGCGACGCAGCATCTGCGCCAGTTCTCCGACCAGCGCCTCGCTCGCCCGCTGCTCGGGCACCATCAGCGTGAGCCCGCCGGTCTCGTCGAGACCTTCGAGATCGGGCGCGAAGGCGCTCTGGGCGTGCAGGTTGAGACCGTCATCGCGTCGCGATACGCGCCCTCGGATGACCATGATGCCGTCGGCCACGAGCGCCGGCGAGAACTCGGCGTACGTCTTGCCCATGAACATCACGGTCACCTCACCGTTGAAGTCCTCGATGGTGACCATGCCGTAGGGGTTGCCGCTCTGCTTCGCGACGCGGTGCTGCACGCTCGTGAGCAGACCCGCGACGGTGACCTGGTCGCCGTCCTGGACGTCTTCGGAGGCCAGCAGGTCGTGGATCGAGGTCGACGCGTGCTTGGCCAACGGCACCTCGAGCCCGGCGAGCGGGTGATCGGACACGTACAGGCCGAGCATCTCGCGCTCGAAGGCGAGCTTGTCCTTCTTCGTCCATTCCGGCCGCTCGGGAACCTTCTGCACCTGCTGCGGTTCGTCCCAGAGCGAGTCGAAGTCGAACCCGACCTCGCCGTTGGCTTCTCGCCGCTTGTCGAGCACGGCGCCCTCGCAGGCGTCCTCGTGCACCTCGATGAGCGACCGTCGCGTCGACCCGAGCGTGTCGAAGGCCCCGGCCTTGATGAGCGACTCGACGGTGCGCTTGTTCGCCACGTGCACGGGCACCTTGGACAGGAAGTCGTGGAACGAGGTGTACTTGGCGTCTTGGCGCGCCGAGACGATGCCGTCGACGACGTTGGTGCCGACGTTGCGGATCGCGCCCAGACCGAAGCGGATGTCTTCGCCGACGGCCGCGAAGAACCGGATCGACTCGTTGACGTCGGGCGGCAGAACCTTGATGCCCATGCGACGGCACTCGTTGAGGTACACCGCCATCTTGTCTTTCGAGTCGCCGACGCTCGTCAGCAGCGCGGCCATGTACTCGGCCGGGTAGTGCGCCTTGAGGTAGGCCGTCCAGTACGAGACCAGACCGTAGGCGGCGGTGTGCGCCTTGTTGAAGGCGTAGTCGGCGAACGACTCGAGCACCTTCCACAGCGTCTGCTGCGCGGCGTCGCCGAACCCGCGCTCGGTCATGCCACCGAAGAACGTCTCTTTCTGCTTGTCGAGCTCGCTCTTCTTCTTCTTGCCCATCGCGCGACGCAGCAGGTCGGCCTGGCCCAGGGTGTACCCGGCCACGCGCTGCGCGACGGCCATCACCTGCTCCTGGTAAACGATCAGCCCGTACGTCGTGTCGAGGATGTCGGCGAGGGGCTCCTCGAGTTCGGGGTGGATCGGCTCGATCTCTTGCTGCCGGTTCTTTCGCAAGGCGTAGTTGATGTGCGAGTTCACGCCCATGGGGCCGGGGCGGTACAGCGCGAGCACCGCCGAGATGTCCTCGAAGTTGTCGGGGCGCATGAGCCGCAGAAGCGAGCGCATGGGACCACCGTCGAGCTGGAACACGCCGAGCGTGTCGCCGCGGGCGAGCAGCTCGTACGAGGCCACGTCGTCGAGTTCGAGGTCTTCCAGCACGAGGGGGTGCCCGCGGTTGGCCTCGATGTTGTCGAGGGCGTCGTTGATGATGGTGAGGTTGCGCAGCCCCAGGAAGTCCATCTTGATCAGGCCGAGCGACTCGCACGCGGGGTAGTCGAACTGCGTGACGATCTGGCCGTCCTGCTCGCGGCGCATGATCGGGATGATGTCGATCAGCGGCTCGCTCGACATGATGACGCCGGCCGCGTGCACGCCCCACTGGCGCTTCAGGTTCTCGAGGCCGAGCGCGGTGTCGAAGACCGTCTTCGCCTCGGCGTCGGTCTCGATCAGCGTGCGGAACTCGCTCGCCTCTTTGTATCGCGGGTGCTCGGGGTTGAACATGCCGTCGAGCGGCATGTCTTTGCCCATCACGGCGGGGGGCATGGCCTTGGTGAGCCGGTCGCCCATGCTGAAGGGGAAACCGAGCACGCGCCCGGCGTCTTTCAGCGCCTGCTTGGCCTTGATCGTGCCGTACGTGACGATCTGCGCGACGCGCTCGTCGCCGTACTTCTCGGTGACGTACTGGATCACCTCGCCACGACGACGGTCGTCGAAGTCGACGTCGAAGTCGGGCATCGAGACGCGGTCGGGGTTGAGGAAGCGCTCGAAGATGAGGCCGTGCTGCAGCGGGTCGAGGTCGGTGATCTTCATCGCGTAGGCGACCATGGAGCCCGCGCCGGATCCACGGCCGGGGCCGACGCGGATGCCGTGGTCCTTGGCCCAGTTGATGAAGTCGGCGACGACGAGGAAGTAGCCCGGGAACCCCATCTGCAGGATGACGCCGGTCTCGTACTCGGCCTGCTTGCGCACGGCGTCGGGGATACCGCCCGGGTAGCGGTCGTGGAGGCCGTTCTCGACCTCTTTGATCATCCAGCTGTCTTCGGTCTCGCCCGCGGGGACCGGGAAGCGCGGCATGTAGTTGGCCGAGGTGTTGAACTCGACCTCGCACCGCTCGGCGATGAGCAGCGTGTTGTCGCAGGCTTCGGGGTTGTCGCGGAACACCTGCCGCATCTCGGCGGGCGACTTGACGTAGTACCCGTCGCCGTCGAAGCGGAAGCGCTTGGGATCGTCGAGCGTCGATCCCGACTGCACGCACAGCAGCGCCGCGTGACTCGTGGCGTCGTGCTGGTGGGTGTAGTGGAGGTCGTTGGTGCCGACCAGGGGGATGTCGAGGTCTTTGGAGATCTTGAGCAGATCGCTCATGACGCGACGCTCGATCGAGAGTCCGTGGTCCATGATCTCGGCGAAGTAGTTCTCTTTGCCGAAGATGTCCTGGAACTCGGCCGCCGCGGCGCGCGCGGCCTCGTACTGCCCGAGTCGAAGACGCGTCTGCACCTCGCCCGAGGGGCACCCGGTGGTGGCGATGAGCCCCTTGCCGTAGGTCTGCAGCAGCTCGCGGTCCATGCGGGGCTTGAAGTAGTAGCCCTCCATGCTCGCCTTGGACGACAACCGGAACAGGTTGTGCATGCCCTCGGTGGTCTCGGACAGCAGCGTCATGTGCGTGTAGGCACCGGAGCCCGAGACGTCGTCGCCCTGCTGCTCGGGGGTGCCCCAGCGCACGCGGGTCTTGTCGGAACGATGGGTGCCCGGCGTGACGTACGCCTCGATGCCGATGATCGGCTTGATGCCGGCGTCTTTCGCGGTCTTGTAGAACTCGTAGGCCGCGAAGGTGTTGCCGTGGTCGGTGACGGCGATGGCCGACATGCCCTGCTTCGCCGCTTCTTGGACCATCGGTCCGATGCGGGCCGCACCGTCGAGCATCGAATATTCACTGTGAACATGAAGGTGAACGAAGGAGTCTGCTGCCACGTACCGAGTGTACGTTCGGCCTCCGACATCGGTTCCGGAAGTTCGCGGCGGACGCCCAGTTCGCGTGTCGTCCCCGGGCGCGTCGCCGGGGTCCGGCATCCTGTTCGCGCCCGACGTCGAGATCAGATCGAGTCGGAGAGGATCTCGAGCGCGCTCGCGAGATCGGCGGGGTACGGCGACTCGAACGACACCCACTCCCCCGTACCGGGGTGGCTGAAGGCCAGCCGATGCGCGTGCAGCCACTGCCGCGTCAGCCCCAGGCGCGCCGACAGGGTCGGGTCGGCGCCGTAGAGCGGGTCTCCCGCGCACGGATGCCGGTGCGCGGCCATGTGCACACGGATCTGGTGCGTGCGTCCGGTCTCGAGATGGATCTCGAGCAGCGACGCGCGAGGGAACGCCTCGAGGGTCTCGTAGTGCGTGACCGAGTCTTTTCCGTCGGGGGTCACGGCGAACTTCCACGAGTGGTGCGGATGCCGCCCGATGGGTGCGTCGATCGTTCCCGCGAGGGGGTCGGGGTGCCCCTGCACCACCGCGTGGTAGATCTTCTCGACCTCGCGCTCTTTGAAGGCGCTCTTGAGGAGTGTGTACGCGCGCTCGGTCTTGGCGACGACCATGAGCCCGCTCGTACCGGCGTCGAGACGATGAACGACGCCCCGGCGCTCGGCCGGGCCGCTGGTGGCGATGCGGAAGCCCGCCGCGGCCAGGGCGCCGAGCACCGTGGGCCCGTCCCACCCGACGGAGGGGTGCGCGGCGACACCCGCCGGCTTGTCGACCACGACGATGTCGTCGTCGTCGTGGACGATCCCCAGATCGGGCACGGCGACGGGGATGATCTCGGGGTCGCGCTTGGGCTCCCATTCGACGCTCAACCAGGTGCCCGCGCGCAGGCGGTCGGACCGGCCGGCGGGGCGACCGTCGACACTCACTCCCCCGGCGTCGGCGACCTCGGCGGCGAAGGTGCGGGAGAACCCCAGCATCTTGGCGAGCGCCTGGTCGACGCGCGTTCCGTCGAGCCCGTCGGGGACGGGCAGGCTCCGCGACTCCATGTCAGCGCGTGCCCGTGTCGGTCGACGCGTCGACGACGCCGTCGTCGGCAGCCGCCTCGGCGGCGCGCGACGCGCGGGTTTCACGGGTGCCGTCGAGTCGTAGACCCGAGAGGACGAGGATCGCCACCGAGATCATCATCGACACGATGAAGATGTCGGCGACGTTGTAGATGGCCGGCATCATCCACGGGGTGGAGATGAAGTCCACGACGTGGCCGACCGGGAAGCCGGGCTCGCGGAGCAGGCGGTCGGTGAGGTTGCCGAGGACACCGCCGAGGAGAAGGCCGAGCACGACGGCCCACAGGCGCGAGCGCACCCGTCGGACCGCGAGGTACGCGATGACCACCGCGACCACGGCCAGAGCGATGGTGAACACCCAGGTCACGCTCTCGCCGAGCGAGAAGGCGGCTCCGGGGTTTCGGACGAGGTAAAACTGCAGGGCTTCACCGATCACCGGGACGACGCGCTCCGGGGGGAGGTTGTCGATGGCGACGGTCTTCGCCAACTGGTCGGCGGCCAGCACCACCACCGCGAGAATCGCGATGACGATGCCGGCCGCCGCCGGACGCAGAGGAGATCGACTGCGCAAAGAGTGGTCCTACAGACCGATCGCCGACACCGGCGTCGAGCCCGAGGACGATGCCGTGGTGTCGAGGTCGCGGAGCTGACCCTCGATGTAGGAACGCAGCTGCGAGCGGTAGTCGCGCTCGAAGTTGCGGAGCTCGGTGATGCGTCCCTCGAGCGTGGTGCGCTCCTTCTCGAGACGGGCGCGCTCCTCGCGGCCCTTCTGCTCGGCCTCGGCGACGATGGACGCCGCCTGTGCCTGCGCCTCGCCGATGAGCTGGTCGCGCTGGGCCTTGCCCTCGGCGACGTGCTCGTCGTGCAGACGCTGAGCGAGCTCGATGATGCCGGCGCTCTGGGCCACGGGGGCCGCGTCGTCGGCGGTGGACGCTGCGGGCGCGGCGGCGACGGGAGCCGGAGCCGGCACCTCGGAGACGACGGGCTCCTCGACCTGGGCGGTCTCGGCCACCGGAGCGGCAGCGGCGGGCGCGGCCTCACCGGACTCGAGAGCGGCGAGCTTCGTCTTCAGCTCTTCGTTCTCAGCGATCGTCTTGCGCCACTCGACGACGATCTCGTCGAGGAAGTCGTCGACCTCGTCGGGGTCGAAGCCCTCCTTGAAGCGGACGTGCTGGAACTGCTTGGTGACGACGTCATCGGGGGTCAGTGCCATGGTGTTTCCTCTTTCGAGAGCTCTGAGTCGGAACTGTTAAGGGTGTCGCACCGGGGCGTACCGCTTCGGAACAGCATAGCCGTAGCCCTTCGTCGGTGTCGAAGGGCGACGGCTATGGATGTCAGGCGGCCGCGAGCGACCGGGTGACGCTGAGAAGCATGAAGCAGACGAACAGGGTGATCGCGAAACCGAAATCGAACGCGATACCCCCGATGCGCAGGGGCGGAATGATGCGGCGGATCAGCTTGATCGGCGGATCCGTCACGGTGTAGACGATCTCTGCGGCCACCAGGGTGGCGCCACGCGGACGCCATTCCCGGTTGAACATCGGGATGTACTCGAGCACGAGGCGCGCGAGAAGCAGGACGATGTAGATGAACAGGATCGCGCTGAGGATCGAGCCGACCAGGCTCAGTACGGCCACGAGGGGTTACTGGGGCGCGAAGGGCGCACCCTCGGGGTCGGCCTGCGCGATCGCTCCATCGCCGGAGACGGCGATGTTCTCGGGCGAGAGCAGGAAGACCTTGCTCGTCACCCGCTCGATACGGCCGTACAGCCCGAGCGACAGGCCGCTCGCGAAGTCGATCAGGCGACGCGCGTCGGCGTCGCTCATCTGCGACAGGTTGATGATGACCGGGATTCCCTCGCGGAAATTCTCGGCGATCGTCTGCGCATCCCGGTACTGCTTGGGGTGCACGGTGAGGATCTCGCTGACGGGGCCCACCGAGGGCTGACGCACCACGGCGGGACGGTGCAGCGGGGTCACCGGAGCAGCCTTCTCGACCGGGGCCGTCTGCTGAGGCTGCTTCCGCGCAATGGGCTGCGGCGCAGTCTCCTCATAGGTCTCTTCCTCGTCGGCGAGGCCCAGGTACACCATCGTCTTCTTGAGGGGGTTCGACATCGCATCCTCCGTTCGCTCGTCTGATCCGAGGCTAGTCGCGCGGGGGCCTCGGGCCCGTGATTGCGGAACCGATCCTCAGGTGTGTCGCGCCCATTGCCACGGCTTCCGGGAAGTCACCGGTCATTCCGGCCGAGATCCAGTGCGCGTCGTCGACCACCCGACGCACGGCGTCGGACGAGCGGCGCAGACGCTCGAAGGCGCGAGCGGCCTCTTCGTCGAGCGGCGCGACGGCCATGACACCCCGCAGGCGCACCGTCTCGAGCCCCGCGACATGGGCGGCGAGCTTCTCGACCCCGTCGGGCTCCACCCCTCCGCGACCGACGTCGTCGGTGAGGTTGACCTGCAACAGGACGTCCAGGATGCCGTCGCCCTCGGCCGCGTCGAGGGCGTCGGCGATCCGCGTCCGGTCGACGGAGTGCACGGCGTGCGACGCCGCCCGCACCGCGCGGGCCTTGTTCGTCTGCGCCTGCCCGATGAAGTGCCAGACGAGCCCGTCGAGCCCGCCGGTCTCGGCGCGCTTGGCGGTGAGCTCCTGCTGGCGGTTCTCCCCCACGTCGCGTACCCCGAGGGCGTACAGGTCGGCGACGAGCGACACGGGGTGGAACTTCGTCACGACGATCCGCGTGATGTCGTGCGGGTCGCGATGGGCCGCGCGGGCGGCATCCGCGATGCGGGCGTCGACGGCGGCGAGGCGATCGGACAGGGCGGCATCCATGGTGCTCCTTCGACGACGCAGCGGGCCCGGTGATCACCGGACCCGCTGAATCGAACGCTCGTGCTTACTTGAGGAAGTCCGGCACGTCGAGGTCGTCGTCGGCGTAACCGCTGTCGTACGACGTCTCGGGAACGCGGGCGGCGACCGGGGCCGGCTCCGGGCGACGCTCGGGGGCGCGCTCGGCGGGGCGATCGGTCGAGGCCTTCTGCTCCTCGGCGGCGTCGAGGTCGCGCGCGACGTCGTCGCTCGGGATCACGGGCACCACGGGGGCGGCGACCGAACGCTGCGCTCCGACGGCGTCGATGCGCAGCGAGGGCTCTCCCCCGTCGAATCCGGCGGCGATGACCGTGACACGCACCTCGTCGCCGAGGGTGTCGTCGATGACCGTTCCGAAGATGATGTTGGCCTCGGGGTGCGCGGCCTCCTTCACCAGCTGGGCGGCGTCGTTGATCTCGAAGATGCCGAGGTTCGATCCGCCCTGGATCGACAGCAGCACACCGTGCGCACCCTCGATCGAGGCCTCGAGCAGGGGCGATTCGACGGCGAGCTCGGCGGCCTTGATGGCGCGATCCGCTCCCCGCGCCGAGCCGATGCCCATGAGGGCCGAGCCCGCACCCTGCATGACCGACTTCACGTCGGCGAAGTCGAGGTTGATGAGACCGGGGGTCGTGATGAGGTCGGTGATGCCCTGCACACCGGCGAGCAGCACCTGGTCGGCGGTCGCGAAGGCCTCGATCATCGAGATGCCGCGGTCGCTGATCTCGAGCAGACGGTCGTTGGGGACGACGATGAGGGTGTCGACCTCCTCCTTCAGGCGTCCGACGCCGGCCTCGGCCTGGCTCTGTCGGCGACGCCCCTCGAAGGAGAACGGCTTGGTGACCACACCGATGGTGAGGGCGCCGATCGACTTGGCGATCTTGGCGACCACCGGCGCACCGCCGGTGCCCGTGCCGCCGCCCTCGCCCGCGGTGACGAAGACCATGTCGGCGCCGCGCAGCGCCTCTTCGATCTCTTCCGCATGATCCTCGGCGGCGCGACGGCCGACCTCGGGGTCGGCGCCGGCACCGAGGCCGCGCGTGAGCTCGCGTCCGACGTCGAGCTTGACGTCGGCGTCGCTCATCAGCAGCGCCTGTGCGTCGGTGTTGATCGCGATGAACTCCACGCCGCGCAGGCCGAGCTCGATCATGCGGTTGACGGCGTTGACGCCGCCACCGCCGACGCCGACGACCTTGATCACAGCGAGGTAGTTCTGGTTGTGGCTCATGCCGGCCTCCGTTTGTCCCCGAACCCGAAACTTTAAACCTCATGTTGAGGGTTAAAGAATTGCCCGGTATGCAATTCCTTAGCTCGAAGGTATGCGGCCAGCCCGACGCCACCGGGGCGACACGCGGGGCGCCCGACGATCATCGGGAAAATCCCTTCGGCGCGCGCGGACGCGGCAGCGGTCGCGCGCAGACGGTCGCGGAGACCGAGGCGGAATCAGCGGACGACGCCCGCCTCGGGCGAGGTCACGTCGTACTCCTTCGTGCGGTCGGGCGGGCTCTTCGCCATCAGTCGGTCGAGAACGACGGCTTTCTCGGCCGAGCGGTCGGAACTGCCCCACGCCACACGCGATCCGGTCGCGCCGAGCGTCAGCGTGACGTCGTCGGGGGTCGAGGCCGACACCCCGGTCACCTGCGCGCGCACGGCATCGGGCAACGCCCGCATGACGCGCCCCGCCGCGCGGAACGCGTCGGAATCGGTGCCGCCGGCGATCTCGAGCAGCGGCTGGCCCGCGGGCGCGTCGGGCGTGGTCGACAGGGCGACGCCCGCGGCATCCACCACCGTGAAGCCGGCGGTGCTCTGCAGCACGCCGATGGGAGTGCGTTCCACCACGCGCACGACGAGGTCGTGCGGGGGCCGCGCCTCGAGCGTGTACGACTCCACGAGCGGGAAGCGCACCAGCGCCGCCTTCACGGCGCTGTCGTCGACCAGCGCCAGGGGCGTACCGACCTGCCCGTCGAGGGCGTCGGTGACCGCGGCGACATCGAGCTGCGACGCGCCCACGACCTCGATGCGCTCGACCGCGAACAGGGGGCTGTACGCCGCGCCCGCCGTGCCGAGCACCATGACGAGGAACGCCGCCGCCACCCCGATCCACACGCGCCGGCGCCGACGCTGACGCACCGTGAAGCGCCGCACCTCGGCGGAGAGCGCACGACGACGGGCGCGCGAGGCACGCCAGACGTCGCGCAGGCTCGCGCCCTCGGCATCCGGAGCCGCCACGAACGACGCGGAGCCGGTCGGCTCGGAACCGTTCGCATACGAGACGCTCGGCCGCACGAGCGGCACCACGGGCGCGGTCTCGTCGGCGGGATCGGGATGCCGCGTCGGCGGTGCGGAGACGGGCTCGTCGACCCGCCGGCGGGAGGGCTGCTCCGACGCCGGGGGCGGGGGCAGGGGCGACGGCCGGCGCACGCTCAGACCGCCGCGGCCTCGGTGCGGGAGAGCGCCTCGAGCACCTGCGGGATGATCTGGTAGACGTTGCCGCACCCGAGGGTGATGACGTAGTCGCCGGGGCGGGCGATGTCGGCCGTGTAGTCGGCGGCCGCCTGCCAGTCGGGCACGTAGTGCACGTGCGCCGGATCGGCGAAGGCGCCGCTGACGAGTTCACCCGTCACTCCCGGCACCGGGTCTTCGCGGGCGCCGTAGACGTCGAGCATGACGGTGTGGTCGGCGTGCGTCTCGAGCACCTCGGCGAACTCGCGGTACATCTCCTGCGTGCGCGAGTACGTGTGCGGCTGCTGGATCGCGATGATGCGCCCCTCGCCCACGACCGTGCGCGCGGCGGAGAGGGCCGCGGCGACCTCGGTGGGGTGGTGCGCGTAGTCGTCGTAGACGCTGACGCCCTGCGACACCCCGTGCAACTCGAAGCGACGCACCGTGCCGCCGAAGCCCTCGACGGCGCGGGCGGCGGCGGCGAGCGGGTGGCCGAGCACGCGCAGCACCGCGACGGCCCCCGCGGCGTTGACCGCGTTGTGCGCACCGGGGACGCGCAGCTGCACCTCGACGCTCTCGCCGTCGGCGGTGAGCGTGAAGGCGACGGGGCCGTCGGTGCGGATGCCGGTCAGCCGGACGTCGGCGGAGGGATCCTCGCCGAAGGTGACGACGTGGGCGTGCGTGATGCGCTCGCGCACCGCGCGGGCGCCGGCGTCGTCGGACGAGATGACCACGGCCTCGCGCGCGGCATCGGCGAAGCGGGCGAAGGCGGCGTCGAACGCATCGCGCGAGCCGTAGTGGTCGAGGTGGTCGGGATCCACGTTGGTGATGAGCGCCACGGAGGTGTCGTACAGCTCGAAGGTGCCGTCGGACTCGTCGGCCTCGATCACGAACAGCTCGTCGCCCCCCGTGCCGCTGGAGGCGCCGAGGTCGGCGATCACTCCGCCGTTGACGAATGTCGGGTCCTCGTCGAGGGCACGCAGCGCCGTGACGATCATGCCGGTCGAGGTGGTCTTGCCGTGCGCGCCGGCGACCGATACGAGACGGCGACCGCCGATGAGCCAGTGCAGCGCCTGCGAGCGGTGGATGACGTGCAGCCCCCGCTGCTTCGCCGTGACGAACTCGGGGTTCTCGGGCCAGATCGCCCCCGTGTGCACGACCGTGTCGGCGTCGCCGAGGTGCGCCGCGTCGTGGCCGACGTGCACCGTGGCTCCGCGCGCGGCGAGGTCGCGCAGCGCGGCGCTGTCGGAGCGATCGGACCCGGAGACCCGGATGCCGCGGTCGAGGAACATGCGCGCGAGTCCGGACATGCCCGAGCCGCCGACACCGATGAAGTGCGCGGAGGAGATGGACTCGGGGAGGGGGAGACTCAGGTCGGGTCTGATCATGGCGAATGCGAGTTTACGTCGCCCACCCGGGGCCCAGGCCTCGGCGCGCCCGGGAGCGTGCGTCAGCGGCGATCGGTCGGCGTGCGGCCCCTCAGCGGTCGGTCGCGCCCGCTGGGCGGGCGCCGCGCGCCGCGCGCGGGAGCACCCGCACCCGGTGTCAGCGGGCGAGCGCCTCGTCGACGAGGGCGATGACGTTCTCGGTCCCGACCCGGATGCCGGTGCGTGCGGCCGCGGAGCGCATGGTGTTGCGGCGCTCGTCGTCGCGCAGCAGCGGCACCACCTCGCTCCGCACGCGCTCGGGGGTGAGGTCCGCGTCGTCGACGAGCAGGGCGGCACCCGCGCGGACCGCCGCCGCGGCGTTCAGCCGCTGCTCGCCGTTGCCGACGGCGTAGGGCACGTACACGGCGGGGATGCCGAGAGCGCTGATCTCGCTCACGGTGGCCGCACCCGAGCGAGAGACGATGAAGTCGGCGAGGGCGAACGCGAGGTCCATGCGGTCCACGTACCGCACGACGGCGTACCCGTCGACGCCGGGGTCGGGCAGGTCGGAGTTCTGCCCGGTGACGTGCAGCAGCTGCCAACCGGCGTCGAGCACGTCTCGCCATGCCTCGCCGAACGCCGCGTTCAGTCGCAACGCCCCGAGCGAGCCGCCGAAGACGAGGAGCGTGGGGCGGGCGGCATCCAATCCGAAATGGGTGGCGGCCTCGTCGCGGAGGGCCGCGGGGTCGAGCTCGACGATCTCGCGCCGCAGCGGCATGCCCACCACGCGCGCGCCGCGCAGCGGTGTGCCCTCGAAGGCCACACCCACCCCCGCCGCCCCCCGCGCTCCGAGCACGTTCGCCAGCCCCGGCTTGGCGTTGGCCTCGTGCACCACGAAGGGCACCCGCTCGCGGCGCGCCGCGACGTACGCGGGGGCTGCGGCATAGCCGCCGAAGCCCACCACGACGTCGACACCACGCTCGCGGATCAGGCGGCGCACCACCGCGACCGCTCGCAGGAACTGGGCCGGGAACACGGCCGCTGCCCGGTTGGGTCGACGCGGGAACGGCACCTTCGCCACCGTGAGCAGCTCGTAGCCCCGCAGCGGCACGAGGCGGGCCTCGAGACCCTCGCGGGTGCCCAGCACCAGCACGTCGGCCGACGCATCGCGCGCGCGCAGACCGTCGGCGACGGCGAGGAGGGGGTTCACGTGCCCGGCGGTACCGCCGCCGGCGAGGAGGTAAGTCGTCACCGTACGACCCTAGCCAGAACCGCGGAGCGTTCCGCGCGGGGCGGACGCCGGGTGGGCTGTTCGCCTACTCAGAGATGCGGGAGCGCGTTCCGGACGGCGCGGTGCAGCCCGGCGCCGGCTCCCCGCGTCTCAGCGCGTGCGGGTCTTCGTCGCCGGGGCGGTCGCCGCACGGCGCCGCGGGGCGCGCGCGGGAAGCTCGGCGACGGCGCGCCGGTCGGGCAGCGTGCGCGCGCACGACAGCAGCACGCCGCAGGCGATCAGCACCGACAGCAGCGAGGTTCCGCCCTGCGACATGAACGGCAGCGGCACACCCAGCACGGGGAACACGCGCAGCACGACCGCGACGTTGATCAGGGCCTGGCCGATGATCCAGATGGTGATCGCGCCGCACACGATGCGCACGAACGGGTCGTCGGTGCGGCGGATGATGTGGAACGCCCCCACGGCGAAGAGGGCGAACAGCGCGAGCACGACGATGCAGCCGATCAGACCGAGCTCCTCGCCGACGATGGCGAAGATGTAGTCGTTGGCCGCGGCCGGGAGCCAGTCGTACTTCTCGGCCGAGTTGCCCAGGCCCACCCCGAACACTCCCCCGGCGGCCAGACCCCAGATGCCGTGCAGCGGCTGGTAGCAGTCGCCGAGGTAGTTCGCGATGCAATCCTGGTCGAGGAAGCTCATGATGCGCCGCATGCGGTCGGCGCTGGTGATGGCGAGCAGCGCCACCGCCCCGATCGCCCCGATCGCCGGCAGCAGGAAGATGCGCAGTCGCACCCCGGAGAAGAACAGCGCCCCCAGCAGCACGAGCACGAGGATCATCGCGGTGCCGAGGTCTTTGCCCCCCATGACGGTGGCGATGACCAGCGCCGCCACCGGCACGATCGGGATGAACACGTGGCGCCAGTTGCCGAGCAGCGTCTGCTTGCGGAAGAGCACGTAGCCCAGCCACAACGCCAGCGCGAGCTTGAGGAACTCGGCGGGCTGCGCCTGGATACCCGCGAGGTTGATCCAGTTGCGGTTTCCGTTGGCCGAGATACCCAGCGGGGTGAAGACCAGCAGCTGGAACATCGTGGCCAGGATCAACGCCGGCCACGCCATGCGCTTCCAGAACTTCAGCGGGGCGCGGCTGAGCACGAACATCAGGGGGATGCCGATGACGGCGAACACGCCCTGCTTGAGCACGTGCTCGAACGGGCTCTGCGCACCGTCGAGAGCCGACGTGGCCGACAGCACCATCACCAGGCCGAAGCCGGTGAGCAGGAGCGCCGCCGACGTGATGAGCAGGAACTCGCTCGGCACCGGCCGGAAGGCCCGACCGAGCGACACCCGCGCCGCGAGACCCGCGCGGGCGGGCTCGTCGGGGGTCTGCCGGGAACGAGGCGCCGTCGTGGTCACGCGTGTCCCCTCAGTCCTGCGATCGAGATGCTCCGTCGTCGTGCCGCGAGATCCACGTCCGCACCGCGTCGGCGAAGCGTTCGCCGCGGTCGGAGTAGGACGAGAACTGATCGAACGACGCCGCTGCCGGGGCGAGGAGAACCGTGTCTCCGTCCCGGGCGACGGCCGCCGCCAGTTCCACGACCTGCGCCATGACGTCTTCAGTCTCGGCGTGGTCGACCTCGAACAGCGGCACCGCGGGGGCGTGTCGCGCGAACGCCGCGACGATATCGTCGCGCACCGTGCCGATCACGATCGCGGCGCGCACCGCACCACCGCGGGCGCGGACGAGTTCGCCGAGGTCGACGCCCTTCAGCAGACCCCCGACGATCCAGACCGAGCCCGGGTACGCGGCGAGCGACGAAGCCGCCGCGTGCGGGTTGGTCGCCTTCGAGTCGTCGACCCAGGTGACGCCCGCGTGGGCGCCGACGACCTGGATGCGGTGCGGATCGAGACGGAACCGCTCGAGCGCGTCGTGGATCTGCGCGGGCGTCGCGCCGAGCGAGCGCGCGAGGGCGCTCGCGGCGAGGATGTTGGAGACGACGTGGGGGGCGGCGAGGCCGCGGGCGGCCAGGTCGGCGACGGTCGTCAGTTCGAGGGCCGAGGTGGCGCGCTCCTCGAGGAAGGCGCGATCGACCAGGATGCCGTTGACCACACCGACGTCGCTCGGCCCCGGAACCCCCAGGTCGAATCCGACGGCGCGGGCGCCCTCGACGACCTCGGCGTCTTCGACCATCTCGCGGGTGGCATCGTCGGCCTTGTTGTAGACGCACGCCACGCGCGTGCGGGCGTAGACGCCGGCCTTGGCGTCGCGGTAGGCGTCGGCCCCGCCGTGCCACTCGAGGTGGTCGTCGGCGAGGTTGAGGCACACCGCCGCGTGCGGCGACAGCGCGTCGTCGCCGGTCTGCAGGTTGAGGTACCAGAGCTGGTGGCTCGACAACTCGACGACGAGCACGTCGAACCCGTTCGGATCGCGCACGGCATCGAGCACCGGGGTGCCGATGTTGCCCACGGGAGCGGCGCGCAGGCCCGCCGCCACGAGCATCTCGGCCGTGAGCCGGGTCGTGGTGGTCTTGCCGTTGGTTCCGGTGATGAGCACCCAGTCGGCGGGGCGGCCGTCGGGACGCACCACCTTGTCGCGCACGCGCCACGCGAGCTCGACGTCGCCCCAGAGCGCGATGCCCTGCTCCTGCGTCCACCGGATGACGGGGTGGTGGGGCGCGAATCCGGGCGAGGCCACGACCACGTCGGGCGCGAACGCGGTGAGCTCGTGCGGGACGGTGTCGAGCGGGCCCTCGTGCAGCCGCACGCCGAGCACGGGCAGCAACCGCGAGTACTCGGCATCCGCCCGCTCGGTCACCACGAGCACGTCGGCGCCGAGCTCGCTGAGCGTGTCGGCGGCCGAGAACCCGGTGACCGACAGGCCGAGGACGACGACGCGCAGACCCTTCCAGTCGGCGTGCCAGCTGGTGAGGGAGGCGAAAGAGGTCATACGCGTGCGAGCCATTCGACGTAGAAGAAACCGATGCCGGAGACGGCGAGGAGCCCCGCGATGATCCACATGCGCACCACGATGGTGACCTCGGGCCACCCCCTCATCTCGAGGTGGTGGTGCAGCGGACTCATGAGGAACAGGCGCTTGCCGCGCGTGATCTTGAAGTACGCGCGCTGAAGGATGACCGACCCCGACGCGATGACGTAGACGCCGGCGATGAGCACGAGCAGCAGTTCGGTGCGGGTGAAGATCGCCATCGCGGCGATGACGCCGCCGATGGCCATCGACCCGCAGTCGCCCATGAAGACCTTGGCCTTGGGGGCGTTCCACCAGAGGAATCCGACCAGGGCGCCCACGAACGACGCCGAGACGATGGCGAGGTCGAACGGGTCGCGGACGGCATAGCATCCGGCCTGCACCGACGCGTCGAGCACGTCGGCGCACATCTGCTTGTTCTGCCAGAAGGCCATCAGGCTGTACGCGCCGACGACGAAGATGCCCGATCCCGCGGCCAACCCGTCCAGGCCGTCGGCCACGTTGACGGAGTTCGACGCCGCCGTGCCGATGAGCGAGATCCACGCGAGATAGAGCAGCCACCCGAGGATCGGGCCGAGGGCGAACAGCGACAGCACCTGGATGTCACGGAAGACCGAGATGTACTCGGACGCGGGGGCCTGGCCGAAGGCGTTCCGGGCGTTCAGCGCCACGATCGCGAAGGGGACGACGACGATGACCTGGCCGGCGATCTTGCGCCAGCCCGAGAGGCCGAGACTGCGCTGCTGGCGGATCTTCATGTAGTCGTCGATGAAGCCGACCACGCCGAAACCGAGCATGAGCCACAGCACGAGCAGGCCCGAGATCGTGGGCGGGTTGTTGCCCGCGTACGAGCCGATGAAGTAGCCGATCATCGTGCCGAGGATGAAGATCGTGCCGCCCATGGTAGGCGTGCCGCGCTTGGCCCCGTGCGAGGGGTTGTGCACGTTCTCGGGCGTGCGGATGACCTGACCCCAGCCCCACTTCCGGAACCACCGGAGGAACACCGGGGTGAGGAAGAGGGTGAAGGCCAGCGAGATCGCCGCCGACGTCAGAAGTGATCTCACGCGAACAAGTCTCCCAGACGGTCGCCGAGATGCCGGAGCCCCGCCGAGTTCGACGACTTCACCAGCACGCGGTCACCGTCGCGCAGTTCGGTCGAGAGGTAGTCGTAGGCGGCGTCGGCGTCGGCGAAGAAGACCGCCTCGCCGTCCCAGGACCCCTGGGCGATGGCCTCGAGGAACATGCGCCGCGCCTCGGGCCCCACGATGACGATGCGCTGGATGCGCAGGCGCACCGCGAGCAGGCCCACGCGATCGTGCTCCTCGTCGGCGTACTCGCCGAGCTCGCTCATCGCGCCGAGGACCGCGACCGTGCGCTCGTCGGGACCGGTGATCTGGGCGAGGGTGCGAAGAGCTGCGGCCATGGAATCGGGGCTGGCGTTGTATGCGTCGTTGATGATGCGCACCCGGTCGGAGCCGAGCGGCTGCATGCGCCACCGCTCGGCGATCTCGACGGTCTCGAGTCGCGCGATCGCGTCGGCCGCCGACACGCCCAGGGCGATGGCCGCCGTGAGGGCCGCGAGGGCGTTCATGACGTGGTGCTCGCCGAGCACGTGCAGGGTGAGGGTGTGGGGCTCGCCGTCGACCAGCAGATCGGCGCGGGTGCCGGATGCCGAGACCTCGACGTCGACGGCCCGCACCTGCGCGCGCTCGCCCCGGCCGAACCACCGCACCTCGAGGTCGCGCTCGCGCGCGATCGGCTCCATCGCGGCGACCCGGGGGTCGTCGGCGTTGAGCACGGCGAGGCCGCCGGGACGCGTCGCCCGCACGAGCTCGCTCTTGGCGTGGAAGGTCGACTCGATGCCGCCGAAGCCCCCGGCGTGCGCCATGCCGACCATCAGCACGACGCCGATGTCGGGGGTGACGAGGCCGGCGAGGTGGGCGATGGCCCCGGGGCCGCTCGCGCCGAACTCGCTCACGAGGTAGCGGGTGTCGTCGGTGACGCGGAGCATCGTGAGAGGAGCGCCGACCTCGTTGTTGAACGAGGCGCGGGGCGAGACGGTGTCGCCCTCGTCGGAGAGGATGCGGGCCAGCAGGTTCTTGGTCGTCGTCTTGCCGTTGGAGCCGGTGATGCCGACGATCCGCAGGTCTCCCCCGGCGCGCACGCGACCCACGACGTCGCGGGCGAGGTCGCTGAGCGCGGCCACGGCGTCGGCGACGACGATCTGGCTCACCGCGTCGTCGAGCTCGCGTTCCACGATCGCCAGCGCCGCCCCGCGCTCGACCGCGGCGGCGACGAACAGGTGGCCGTCGGTGGCCTCGCCGGGCTTGGCGACGAAGATGCCGCCGGGCTCGATCAGGCGCGAGTCGGTGTCGACGTCGCCCGAGACGGTGGTGTCGGGGGTGTCGGTGCCGCGGACGACGAGGCGCCCGCCGAGCACGTCGGCGAGGTGGGAGAGGCTGGTGGAGATCATTGCTGTGCGGACGCCCTTTCCGTGTCGCATTCGTTACCGAGACGAGACCGGCGTCGGCGGTGTCTCAGCCGAACTTGGGCAGTTCGGGGGTCGTGGTTCCGGACGGGATCACGCGGTAGGTCTTGAGAACCTGCGTGAGGGCCTTCTGGAACGCGGGGGCGGTGGCCGCCGACGATTTTACCGTCCGCGGTTCGTCGAGGTTGACCGCGACGACGTACTGCGGGTCGTCGGCGGGGGCGAAGCCGATCATGGTCGTGAAGTACGCGTCGGGCTTGTACGCCCCGGTGTTCTCGTCGACCTTCTCGCCGGTTCCGGTCTTGATCGCGATGCGGTAGCCGGGGATGGCGATCTTCGAGGCCAGCTCGCCCTGGGTAGCGACGTTCTCGAGCATGAGCGACACCGCCCGCGCGGTGTCGGTGGAGACCACCTGCGTGCCCTCGGTCGACGGGACGTCGGTGACGGTGCCGTCGGCGGCGGTGCACCCCTCGACCAACGACAGCGGCATCTTGAGCCCGCCGTTGGCGATGGTCTGGTACGCGCCCACGAGCTGCGGCACGGTGACCGACAGGCCCTGACCGAAGGTCGTGTTGTAGAAGGTCTGCGTGTCCCAGTCCTGGGCCGGGTGCAGGATGCCGCCGGATTCGCCCGGGAAGTCGATCGCGCTGAGCGAGCCCATGCCGAACTTCTGCAGGTAGTCGTAGCGCGTCTCTTTGGGGATCATCTCGCCGAACTTCGAGATGCCGACGTTCGAGGAGTCGATGAGCACGCCCGCGGGCGTGTAGACGTTGGGGCCGTGCGAGAACGCGTCGGAGACGCGGGCGTCGCCGCCGAGCACCTCGCGCGACGACGCGGTGACGGTCGTCTCGGGCGTGTACGAGCCGCTGTCCAGACCGATCGCGGTGGTGAGCGCCTTGAACGTGGAGCCCGGCTCGAACGGGCTCGAGAACGCCCGGCTCCCCCGGTCTTCCGACGGGGTCGCGGTGGGGTTGTTCGGGTCGACGGTGGGGTACTCCGCCAGCGCGCGGATCTTGCCCGTCTTGGCCTCGACGACGGTGATCGTGCCGCGCAGCGATCCCGTGTTCTGCACCTGCTCGGCGATGAGCTGGCCCATGTACCACTGCAGGTCGCGATCGACGGTGAGCTTCAGCGTGCCGCCGTCGACCGCGGGCTCGGCCACGGTCTCGGTGCCCGGCAGCACCACGCCGTCACGGCTCTGCTGGAAGACGACCTTGCCGTTGGTGGAGGCGAGGCAGTCGTTGTCGGCCGCCTCCAGCCCGGCGAGGGGCTGACCGTCGCTGCCGACGAAGCCGATGAGGTTTCCGCCGACGGCGCCGTCGGGGTACACGCGGCCGGCCTGGGGCGGGAAGCTCAGGAACGGCAGACCGAGGGCGACCAGCGCGCGGTACTGCTCGGTCGAGACGTTCTTGGTGATCATCGCGTAGCGCGAGTCGGGGTTTTCGGCGACGGCGTCGGTGACGCTGGCCTCGACGTCGGCGGCATCTTGCCCGGTGACGGCCGCGATCTTCGCGGCGATCTCGGGCCATCCCGTCGTGGTCTCGTTCTCGTCGTCGTCACGGGTGGTCACGCCCTTGATCGCGAGCATGGGGTCGACCTGCACGTCGTAGCGGTTCACGCTCGACGCCAGGATCACGCCGTTCTCGTCGACGATCGAGCCGCGCGAGGCGTACTCGACGCGGGAGTTCTGGAGCCCCATCGCGAGCGAGTCGTCGACGTGCTCCTTCGCGTTGACGACCTGGATGTCGACGAGGCGCACCACGAAGGCGAGCAGGACGGTGAGGACGATCGCGAGAGCGACGACGGTGCGACGCCGAGGGGACCGGTGGGTAGTCGTCGTCATGGGTCTCATCGTGTCGCGGGAGTCGGCAGACCGTCGCTGATCGACGGGGGTGTCGCCGATTCGGCGGGGGGCGTGGCGTCGGTGGGGGCCGCCGGGTCCGTCGGCGCCGCCGCCGCGGGGTCCGTCGGCGCCGCGGCCGCGGGGTCCGTCGGCGCCGCGGCCGCGGGGGCGACGGGTGCCTGCGGGTTGGTCACGAGCGGCTTGTCGGCGATCAGGGCGTTGCGCACCGAACCTCGGCCCATGGCATCCACCGACGAGACGGCGTCGGCGGGCTTGTCGCTACCGATGACGGCGCCGTCGCTCAGGCGCAGGTAGGTCGGCGACTCGTCGATGACCATGCCGAGGGCGGCGGCGTTGGCCGCGAGGTACTGGGGCGAGCTGAGCCCGGCGTTGTCGTCGGCGAGGATCTGCTTCTGGTACGTCAGGTCGCGCTGCTGCTGGGTGAGCGACGCGATCTCGAACGAGCTCTGAGTGGTCAGGATGCCGAGCCCCATCTGCACGAGCACGATGGCCAGCGCACCGGTGACGGCGATCACGCCGAACAGGCGGCGCGGAGCGCGGCGACGCGCGGGGGCGACGACGTGGAGTCGGCGCGGTTCGCGCACCGGCGCCGGGAAATCCGGGAGGAAGTCCGCATCGACGGTCTGGGTGGCACTCATGCGTCCTCCTGGATTCGCGCGGCCGCGCGCAGACGCACGGGGGTGGCACGGGGGTTGACGGCCCGCTCGTCGTCTCCGGCGAGCTCGGCTCCACGGACGAGCAGGCGGAACTTCGGCGCGTGCTCGGGCAGCTCGACGGGAAGCCCCCGGGGGGCGGTCGAGGTCGAGGCGTCGGCGAACACGCGCTTGACGAGGCGATCCTCGAGCGACTGGTACGACAGCACGACGATGCGCCCGCCGACCGAGAGGGTGCCGAGGGCCGCGGGAATCGTGCGTTCGAGGACCGACAGCTCGGCGTTGACCTCGATGCGCAGCGCCTGGAAGACGCGCTTGGCGGGGTGGCGCTCACGCAGCACGGCGGCGGGGGTCGCGGCCTGCAGCACGTCGACCAGCTGACCCGAGCGCTCCAGGGGCGCGACGGCGCGAGCGGCGATGATCGCCCGGGCGTAGCGGCCGGCGAGCTTCTCTTCGCCGTACCGCTCGAAGATGCGACGCAGATCGCCCTCGCCGTAGGTGGCCACCACGTGCGCGGCGGTGATGCCGCTGGTCTGGTCCATGCGCATGTCGAGCGGGGCGTCCTGCGCGTAGGCGAAGCCGCGGGAGGCCTCGTCGAGCTGCAGCGACGAGACTCCGAGATCGAAGAGGATGCCGTCGACCTTCTTCACCCCCGCGGATGCCACGGCCTCGGCGATGCCGTCGTAGACGGTGTGCACGAGGGTGACGCGGTCGCCGAAACGGGCCAGCCGCTCCCCCGCGATGCGCAGGGCGTCGGTGTCGCGATCGAGGCCGATCAGGCGGGTCGTCGGGAAGCGCTCGAGGAAGGCCTCGGAGTGCCCGCCCATGCCCAGCGTGCCGTCGACGAAGACGGAGCCGGGGCGCTGGAGTGCGGGCGCCAGCAACTCGGCGCAGCGTTCGAGAAGGACGGGGGTGTGGATGTCGCGGATGTCCATGATGTCGGGCTCCGAATCCTCGGGCTCTGATGCCCATCCGCAGGACCTGGCGCCGGGGAAGTGCGTCAGGGCGTGCGGCTGGACATCACAGCCGGAGGGTCAGAACAGTCCCGGGATCACCTCCTGCTCCATCTCGGCGTACGTGTCTTCGTTGCTCTCGGCGTAGGCGTTCCAGGCCTCGGCATCCCAGATCTCGGCGTGGGCGCCGACACCCGTGACGACCAGCTCGCGACCGAGCCCGGCGTAGGCGCGCAGCGCCGGGGGAACGGTGATGCGGTTCTGGCTGTCGGGCTTCTCGGCGCTGGCCCCCGAGAGGAACATGCGCAGGAAGTCGCGGGCCTGCTTGTTGCTGAGCGGGGCCTCGCGGATCCGCTCGTGCACGCGCTCGAACTCCTCGGTGCTGAACACGTAGAGGCAGCGGTCCTGCCCCCGGGTGATCACCACTCCGGCTCCGAGATCGTCACGGAACTTCGCGGGCAGGATGACGCGCCCTTTGTCGTCGAGCTTGGGGCTGTGCGTTCCGAGCAGCATTCGAGCGTCCACCCCCTTCGTCCGGCCAGCGAAGTTTCCCCCACTTTACTCCACTGCCCTCCACTTAGCTATCGAATCCTGCGATCTTCCGCGAAGGAATGCCGCCGTGTACTGTTGCTGGCCCTCCCTCGACGGCGCGACGAGATCAGCGTGTTTCCGCGGCTCGAGAACGGTCGAACACCGTGGGAAGACGGCCGGTGGAGCAAAAGGGAGGGGGCACGGCGAAAAAGGGGCACTCCCCCACTCGCCCCATTCCGTCGCAACCCGCTCCCCGGGCGCACGAAAAAGCACCGGCTCCGAAGAGCCGGTGCTGATTCAGGATGCGGGAGGGTCAGTGCCCTTCGCGGCGGCGGTCCCACCGATCGTTCATGCGGTCCATGAACGACGTGCTCGCCGCGCGAGGGGCGCGTGCACCCGAGGCGGAGGCGACGGGCGCCGTGGGAGCCGAACCGCGCATCGGCGTGACCGCGAAGACCACGCCTCCCACCATGAGGAGGAACCCGACGACGCCGATGGCGATGCCGAGGAACCCGGTGTTGAAGCCGATCGACACACCGACCACCAGCGCTCCGAGCCCCGCGAGAACGAGGATCGAGCCGAGGACGATGTTGCGATAGCTCAGGGCGCGACTGGGGGCGGTGACGACATCGGTGTCGTTGCTCATGAGATGGCGCTCCATCTCATCCAGCAGACGCTGCTCCTGTTCGGAGAGTGGCATGCATCCCCCTCTGTTGTTCGGTGCGGACGATTCTACGCGCGGCGTGGATCACTAGGCTAGGCCCGTGCCAGCCTCCCCGGAACCGATCGAAGCTGTTTCCCAGCGACTCGACAAGTTCCTCTCTGATCAGCTATCGTACGCGGCCATGCTCGGCCCCGAGGCCGAGGCGCTCACCCGCTCCGGTGCAGCCGCTCTCCGCGGCGGAAAGCGCCTGCGCGCGCGCTTCTGCCTCACCGGCTGGCGCGCGGTCGACGAGCTCGACCACCCCGACGCGCACGGCCTCGACGACGCCGCCCTCGCGGTGGCGTCATCGCTCGAGGTGTTCCACGCCGCGGCCCTCGTGCACGACGACCTCGTCGACAACTCCGACACGCGACGGGGTCAGCCCGCCGCGCACCGCGCCCTGCAGAACGCGCACGGCGAAGCCGGGTGGACCGGCGACCCCGAGACCTTCGGACGCTCGGGCGCCATCCTGTTGGGCGACCTCCTCGTCGCCTGGAGCGACGACCTGCTCGAAGAAGGACTCGACGGAGCCGCGACCGCCGGCGCCACCCGGCGGGCTTACGCGCGGATGCGCCGCGACGTCACGATCGGGCAATTCCTCGACGTCGCCGAAGAGTCGGCCCACGTCGTCTACCCAGACGACACCCACGCCGAGCGGGCACTGCGCATCGCGTCGTACAAGTCGGCGCGCTACAGCATCCAGCAGCCGCTGCTCATCGGCGCGGAACTCGCCGGGGCCGACGACGCGCAGCTCGAGGCCCTCGGGCATTTCGGGCACGACGTGGGAATGGCCTTCCAGCTGCGCGACGACGTGCTGGGCGTGTTCGGCGACAGCGCCGTCACCGGCAAGCCCGTCGGCGACGACCTGCGCGAGGGCAAGCGCACCGTGCTCGTCGCCTACGCCCGGGAATCGCTGCCCGAGGCCGAACGCCGCGAGATCGACGCGTTGCTCGGCGACGCCACCCTCGACGCCGACCGGATCGCGGGCCTGCAGCGCACGATCGTCGACACCGGCGCGTTGGCTCGCACCGAGGAGCTCATCGCCGACTACGCCCGTCGGGCCGACGCCGCCCTGACCGACGCGCGCCTGGGTGCCTCGGCCGTCGGCGAACTGCGTGCGTTGGCGCGGGCGGCCACCGAACGCTCCGCCTGACGCGGCGACATCCGGCGCCCGAGCGGGCGGTGGGCTCAGGCGAGCGACGCCGCGACGCGGCGCACTTCGCTCTTGCGACCGGCGCGCAGCGCCTCGATGGGGGCGACGCCGATGCTGTCCTCGGGAGTCAGCAGCCAGTCGATCGTCTCGTCCTCGTCGTACCCGGCGTCGTGCAGCACGATGATCGTGCCGCGCAGCGACGCGAGGGGACGACCGTCGACCAGGAAGACCTCGGGAACACGCAGCGCACCGTGCCGACGCGAGCCGACCAGGTAGTTCTCGTCGAGCAGGCGACGCACCCGGCCGAGGGGCTCGTCCAGGATCTCCACCAGATCGGGGAGGGTCAGCCAGGCGGTCTCATAGGGGGAAGTGTCGGTCACGATGCCACTATCTCACCCTCCGCGCGGGCAGTGGTGCCGGCGCCGCCAGGCCCGGGCGGGTCACACGCGTCACACGAGCCCCACGCGTTGACATCTCTCACAGCCCGTGCGAGCGTCGAAGGAAGTCGGAAGAACGGACATCCCCCACCATGCAACGACTCCCCTCTCTCGCCGCGCCGGCCCCGGCCGCATCGACGCCGCCCACCGCGAAGATCTCCACGGCAAAGCGGGTCGCCGCGATCTGGCCGGCCGCGGTGGCCGGTTCCATCGCCCTGGCCCTCACGGGCGAGCACGCCGCGCACGCGGCACCACCCGCCCCGCCCCTCGCGGCGCTGCCGCCGGCGCCCCGCGCGCTCGACGTTCCCGCCACGGCCGCGCTCGCGGCATCCGCCACCTACACCGTGCAGCCGGGCGACACCGTCTGGGGCATCGCCCGTGCCCACGGCCTCGACACCGCGGCGGTGCTCGCGGCCAACGGGCTCGACGCCTCCGCCGTCATCCGCCCCGGGCAGGTCCTCGCCCTCGTCGCCGCGGCCGCGCCGCCGGCGGCTCCCGCTGACGCCCCGACGCCCACCTACGAGGTGCGACCGGGAGACACCGTCTCGGCGATCGCCGCCGCCCACGGCGTCTCGATCGACGCCGTCCTCGCCGCCAACGACCTCACGCGTTCGTCGATCATCTACCCCGGCGAGGTGCTGCGGATCCCCTCCGGCTCCGCTCCGTCGGCTCCCGCCCCGGCGGCGCTCCCCCCGGCGACCGCTCCCGGACTCGACGCCGAGCAGTCCGAGAACGCGCGCCTCATCATCCGGATCGGGCGGGAGCTCGGCGTGTCGGATCACGGCATCCGGATCGCCCTCGGCACCGCGATGCAGGAGTCGTGGCTGCGCAACCTCGACGGGGGCGACCGCGACTCGCGCGGTCTCTTCCAGCAGCGGCCCAGCACGGGGTGGGGCTCGCCCGAGCAGATCCTCGACCCCGACCGGTCGACCCGGGCCTTCTACGGCGGATCCGCCGACCCCAACGGCTCCGACACGCGCGGACTGCTCGACATCGAGGGCTGGGAGCAGCTGTCGTACGCCGACGCGGCTCAGGCCGTGCAGATCTCGGCCTACCCCGATCGCTACGCGCAATGGGAGCAGCCCGCGACCACCTGGCTCGCCGTTCTCGGCTGAGGTGGCGGTGAGCCGTTGCCCGGGCTCCCAGGGGGCGCTCCGTAGACTCGACCCGTGAGCACGAGTCAGCAGGCCGACCCGCTGATCGGCCGTCTCGTCGACGGCCGGTACCGGGTCCGCGCGCGCATTGCGCGCGGCGGCATGGCGACCGTGTACGTCGCGACCGATCTGCGCCTCGAGCGCCGCGTCGCGTTGAAGGTCATGCACGGGCACCTCAGCGACGACACCGTGTTCCAGAGCCGGTTCATCCAAGAGGCCCGCTCCGCGGCGCGCCTGAGCGACCCGCACGTGGTGAACGTCTTCGACCAGGGCCAGGACGGCGAGATGGCCTACCTGGTCATGGAGTACCTGCCCGGCATCACGCTGCGCGAGCTTCTGCGCGAGCACAAGCGCCTCACGGTCGATCAGACCCTGACGATCATGGATGCCATCCTCTCGGGGCTGGCCGCCGCGCACCGCGCCGGCATCGTGCACCGCGACGTGAAGCCCGAGAACGTGCTGCTGGCCGAGGACGGCCGCATCAAGATCGGCGACTTCGGTCTCGCCCGAGCCACCACGGCGAACACCGCCAGCGGCGCCCAGCTGATGGGGACGATCGCCTACCTGGCTCCCGAGCTCGTCACGCGCGGCACCGCCGACGCCCGCAGCGACATCTACTCGCTCGGCATCATGCTGTACGAGATGCTCACCGGCGAGCAGCCCTACAAGGGCGAGCAGCCGATGCAGATCGCCTACCAGCACGCCACCGACTCCGTGCCCCGCCCGAGCGCCAAGAACCCCTCCGTCCCCGAGCAGCTCGACGAGCTCGTGCTGTGGTCGACCGAGCGCGAGCCCGACGATCGGCCGCTCGACGCCGCGGTGAT
Source organism: Microbacterium sp. CFBP 13617 (assembly GCF_014839445.1). Classification (NCBI taxonomy): domain Bacteria; kingdom Bacillati; phylum Actinomycetota; class Actinomycetes; order Micrococcales; family Microbacteriaceae; genus Microbacterium; species Microbacterium sp. CFBP 13617. The sequence goes on from NZ_JACYNW010000003.1 coordinate 91,443, forward strand.
GCTCGAGCGCCTGCGCGCCGTCGAGAAGGAGCTGGGCCTCGCCCCGCAGGTGGCCCGCGCCGTCTCGGTCGGCACGACGAGCCCGGCGACCGCGGCGGAGTCTCGAGAGCTCACCAAGGTGCTGCCCCAGACCGCGTCCCTGCCGTCGGCGCCCGCAGACGAGCCCGACAACGCGGCCCGGCTCCGCACGAAGACCCGCCGCCGCACCGCCCGCGGCATCTGGATGCTGATGCTCGTGCTGCTGCTGGCCGCGGGCGCCGCCGGCACGGGCTGGTACTTCGGTTCCGGCCCCGGATCGCTCGTCGCCGTGCCCGACGTCTCGGGGCGCAGCTTCGCCGACGCCGAGGCGCTGCTCGCCCAGCAGCAGTTGCGTGCTCAGGCGCAAGAGGTCACCGACTTCGACATCGCCGCCGGCACCACGATCTCCTCGGATCCTCCCTCGAATACGCGGGTCGATAAGGACACCGTTGTGACGGTCACCGTGTCGCTCGGTCCCGCCACCCATCAGATCGAACCACTCGCCGGCCGCTCGCAGACAGAGGCGCGCGCCGCACTCGAGGCGGCGCGCGTCAGCGTGGGAGACGACGGTTTCGAGTTCACTGATTCCGATCAGGGAACCGTCTTGTCAGCGACCGTGACTCCGCGGTCCGGTGCCGAAGCGATTGACTGCACGGATGGTTGCACCGTCTACGAGGGCGATGCCGCCTCGATGCTGATCTCTAGCGGTCCAGTCCCCGACGTCACCGGACTCGGGGTCGACCGTGCCATTCGCGAGCTCGAGGCCGCCGGGCTGCAAGTCTCCGGAGACCGTCCCACCGACTTCAGCGACTCGATCGATGATGGGGCCGTCCTTGGCATCCTGGATCGCGCGGAGGACGGTAACTGGCGTCCGGGTGAAACAGTTACCCTGCTCGTCTCTAAGGGGCCGCGTCCGATCATCGTGCCCGATGTCGCCGGGCAGTCCGTCGCCGATGCGATCTCGACGCTCCGCGAAGCGGGCTTCGAACCCGGCACAGCGCTTCCCGAGTTGGTGTGGGGAATCTTCACTGTGAGTCGCACGGATCCGGCCCCAGGCACCAGCCACCGGCCGGGGACCCCCGTGCGCGTCTTCAGCACCGGCTGAGCTCGACCGCGCGGCACGGCAGCACGATCACGCCGACATTCCACCGAGGCATCCACCGACGGCCCGGCCGACCTTTCCCCTCACACTCACGACGCCCCCGACCACAGCGGATCGGGGGCGTCGAAGCGACGGAGACGCGGCTCAGCGCTTCTCGAGCTCCTCGGCGACGAGGAACGCCAGCTCGAGGCTCTGCCGGTGGTTCAGACGCGGGTCGCACAGGCTCTCGTAGCGGGTCGCGAGGGTGGCCTCGTCGATCATCTCGGAGCCTCCCAGGCACTCGGTGACGTCGTCGCCGGTCAACTCGACGTGGATGCCACCCGGGTGCGTGCCCACGGAGCGGTGCGCCTCGAAGAACCCGCGCACCTCGTCGACGACGTCGTCGAAGCGACGCGTCTTGTACCCGGTGGGCGTGGTGATGCCGTTGCCGTGCATCGGGTCGGTCACCCAGAGCGGTGTGGCGCCCGAATCGCGGACGGCCTCGAGCAGCGGCGGCAGGGCGTCGCGGATCTTGCCCGCGCCCATGCGCGTGATGAACGTCAGGCGACCGGGCTCGCGCTCGGGGTCGAGCTTGTCGATGAGGGCGAGCGCCGTCTCGGCCGTCGTGGTGGGGCCGAGCTTGACGCCGATGGGGTTGCGGATCTTCGAGAAGTAGTCGACGTGCGCGCCGTCGAGCTCGCGCGTGCGCTCACCGATCCACTGGAAGTGCGACGAGGTGTTGTACGGCATGCCCGTGCGCGAGTCGATACGCGTCATGGGGCGCTCGTAGTCCATGAGCAGACCCTCGTGGCCGGTGTAGAACTCGACGCGCGTGAGCTCGTCGAAGTTGGCGCCGGCGGCCTCCATGAACTTGATCGCGCGGTCGATCTCGGTCGCCATGCTCTCGTAGGCCTGGTTGGCCGGGGTGCTGGCGAAGCCCTTGTTCCAGCTGTGCACCTCGCGCAGGTCGGCGAAGCCGCCCTGCGTGAACGCGCGGATGAGGTTCAGCGTCGAGGCGGCCGTGTGGTAGCCCTTGAGCAGCCGCGCCGGGTCGGCCTTGCGGGACTCCTCGGTGAAGTCGTACCCGTTGACGATGTCGCCGCGGTAGGCCGGCAGCGTCACGTCACCGCGCGTCTCGACGTCGCTCGAACGGGGCTTGGCGAACTGGCCCGCCATGCGGCCCATCTTCACCACCGGCATCGACGCCCCGTAGGTGAGCACGACGGCCATCTGCAGGACCGTCTTGATGCGGTTGCGGATCTGCTCGGCGGTCGCGCCGGCGAAGGTCTCGGCGCAGTCACCGCCCTGCAGGAGGAACGCTTGACCGGCGGCGGCGCGCGCGAGGCGATCGCGCAGATTGTCGACCTCGCCGGCGAAGACCAGCGGCGGGAGGGTCGCCAGCTCTGCGGATGCCGCGTCGACCGCGGCCTCGTCATACCACTGGGGCTGCTGCTTGATGGGCAGGGTTCGCCAGTGGTCGAGGTCGTGGAGCTGCTGATTCACCCCTGAAGTCTAGTGGCGCGCCGCGGGCGCCTTCGCCGCCTGCGCGGTGGCCAGGCGGTCCTTCACGGTCGACGCGTACACGTCTTCGTACCGCTGTTCGCCGAGGCGCTGCAGCGCCACCATGATCTCGTCGGTGACCGACCGCAGCACGTAGCGATCGCCCTCCATGCCCTCGAAACGCGAGAAGTCGAGCGGCTCGCCGATGACGATGCCGACGCGTCCCACCCGCGGCAGGCGCTGACCGATGGGCATGACGGCGCCGGTGTCGACCATGACGACCGGAACGACGGGGACGCGCGCCTCGAGCGCCATGCGCGCGATGCCCGTGCGGCCCCGGTACAGGGTGCCGTCGGGGCTGCGGGTGCCCTCGGGGTAGATGCCGAGCAGCTCGCCCCGGCCGAGCACGCCCAGACCGGTGTTGAGCGATGCCTCCGACGCCTTGCCGCCGGAGCGGTCGATGGGCAGCTGGCCCGTGGCGGTGAAGAACAGGCGGGTGGCCCAGCCCTTCAGACCGCGCCCGGTGAAGTAGTCGCTCTTGGCGAGGAAGGCCATGCGCCGGTCGATCATCAGGGGCAGGAAGATCGAGTCCGAGAACGACAGGTGGTTGCTGGCGAGGATCGCCGCGCCCTCGACGGGGATGTTTCGCCGGCCCACCATCCACGGGCGGAAGATCGCCTTGATGATCGGTCCGATCACCACGTACTTCATGAGCCAGTAGAACATCGTCAGCGTTCCTTCCCGGCGAGGTCGGCGACCCCGATGAGACCGGCGTCGTTGCCCAAGCGTGCGATCGCGAACTCCGCGACCGGACGTTCACCGTATCCCGGCAGCGACGTCTCGTACGCGAGTTTCACCGGTTCCAGCAGGTCGGCACCGAGCTGCGCGACTCCCCCGCCGATGACGAACACCTCGGGGTCGAGCACCGCCTGGAAGCCTCCGCAGGCCTCGCCGAGGGCCGTGGCCACCCGGCGCAGCGCCTCGACGGCACCCGGGTCGCCCGCCAGCACGAGTCGCGAGACGGCGGGACCGGGGATGGCCCCCTTCTCGTCGCGGACCGCCGCGAGAGCCGCGCCGATCCCGCCCTCGTCGGCGATGGCGTTCGCCTCGCGCTGCAGTGCGCGGCCCGAGGCGTACTGCTCGAGGCATCCGTTCTGCCCGCAGCCGCAGGGGTGTCCCCCGCGCACGAAACGCAGGTGCCCGAGCTCGGCTCCGATGCCGTGTCCGCCGCGGAAGAGCTCGCCGTCGGTGACGACGGCGCCGCCCACTCCCGTGCCCATCGTGAGCATGACCATGTCGCGCACGCCCTGGCCCGCGCCGAAGCGGTACTCGCCCCAGCCGGCGGCGTTGGCGTCGTTCTCGATGGTGACGGGGGCATCGAGGCGCTGCTCGAGTCGCGCGCGCAGCGGCTCGTCGCGCCAGTCGATGTTGGGCGCGTAGATCACGGTGCTGCGGTCGCGGCTGATGAAGCCCGCCGCCGCGACGCCGATGGCGTGCACCTCGTGGGCGCGACGCAGGTGGTCGGCCATGTCGACCACGGCATCCACGAGGGCCGACGGGTCGATGGGGGTGTCGACGCGGAGCTTCTCGATGATCGTCCCGTCGGCGTCGACGACGCCGCCCGCGATCTTCGTGCCCCCGATGTCGATGCCGACGTTCTGCACCGCGTTCCCTTCCGGGCCCACCGCTCGGCCGGCCCGGAGCAGTCTAGCCACCCGGGACACCCGCGCGAGGAACGCACTTCACCCGGGGCAGGGAAAGACGTGCGGATAGACTCGACGAACCGCTCGACGTTCTTCCGGTGCCAAAGGAGTTACCGTGATCCAGTTCGACCTCTCCCCCCTCGTCGCCGCCGACCCGGACGCCAACACGTCCGACCTGCTGGCCGACCGCGTGCGGGCGACCCCCGACCGCGCGTTGTTCGCGGTGCCCGATGCCGACGGATGGCGCGACGTCACCGCCGCCGAGTTCGAACGGCAGGTGATCTCGCTCGCGAAGGGATTCGTCGCCGCGGGCATCCAGCCCGGCGAGAAGGTGGCGTTCATCGCGCGCACGACCTACGACTGGACGCTCGTCGATTTCGCGCTGTTCTACGCCGGCGCCGTGATGGTGCCGGTGTACGAGACGAGCTCCCCCGCGCAGATCTCGTGGATCCTCTCGGATTCGGGCGCCATCGCCGTCGTCCTGGAGTCGGCGGAGCACGCCGAACGCCTCGACGAGGTGCGCAGCGACGTGCCGCTCATCCGCGACGTGTGGCAGATGCACACGGGCGCGCTCGACACGCTCGTGGCCGGGGGCGGCCACATCACCGACGAAGAGATCGAGCGCCGCCGCCACCTGGCCAAGGCGTCGGATGTCGCGACCCTCATCTACACCTCGGGGTCGACGGGGCGCCCGAAGGGCTGCGTGCTGGTGCACAGCAACTTCGTCGAGCTCGCCCGCAACTCCGCCAAGGCGCTGCACGAGGTCGTCGAGACGCCCGGCGCCTCGACGCTGCTGTTCATCACGACGGCGCACGTCTTCGCCCGCTTCATCTCGCTGCTGAACGTGCACGCCGGGGTCAAGACCGGCCACCAGCCCGACACGAAGCAGCTGCTGCCCGCACTCGGCTCGTTCCGGCCCTCGTTCCTGCTGGCCGTGCCGCGCGTGTTCGAGAAGGTCTACAACTCGGCCGAGCAGAAGGCCGAGGCCGGCGGCAAGGGCAAGATCTTCCGCGCGGCCGCCGCGGCGGCCATCGAGCACTCCGAGCGTCTGCAGGACGGCCGGTCCATCCCGCTCGGCCTCAGAATCAAATTCGCGCTCTTCGACAAGCTCGTGTACTCGAAGCTGCGGGATGCCATGGGCGGGCGGATCGTGTACGCGGTGTCGGGGTCGGCTCCGCTCGGCCCCCGGCTCGGTCACTTCTTCCGCAGCCTCGGCGTGATCATCCTCGAGGGCTACGGCCTCACCGAGACCACGGCGCCGGCGACGGTCAACCTCGCCACGAAGTCGAAGATCGGCTCGGTCGGTCCGGTACTGCCCGGCGTGGGCGTGCGTCTCGCCGACGACGGCGAGATCCAGGTGCGGGGCATCAACGTCTTCCGCGAGTACTGGCAGAACCCCGAGGCCACCGCCGAGGCGTTCGAGGGAGAGTGGTTCAAGACGGGTGACATCGGTGCCTTCGACAGCGACGGCTTCCTCTCGATCACCGGTCGCAAGAAAGAGATCATCGTCACCGCCGGCGGCAAGAACGTCGCCCCCGCGGCTCTCGAAGACCCCATCCGCGCGAACCCGATCGTCGGCCAGGTCGTCGTGGTCGGCGACCACAAGCCGTTCATCTCGGCCCTCGTGACCCTGGACTCCGAGATGCTTCCCACGTGGCTCGCCAACAACGGCCTGCCCTCCGACATGACGCTCACGGCCGCCGCGGCGAACGAGAAGGTGCGCGCCGAGGTGCAGGGCGCCATCGACCGGGCCAACGCGCGGGTGTCCCGCGCGGAGTCGATCCGCAAGTTCACCATCCTGCCCACGGAGTGGACCGAGGCCAGCGGGCACCTCACGCCGAAGATGAGCATCAAGCGCAACGTCATCGTGGCCGACTTCGCCGACGACATCGAGGACATCTACGCGGTGCCGGTCAACACCACCAACGTCTCGCTGCCCTGACGGGCGCGACGCGAACGGCCCGGTCCCCCGCGTGGGGGCCGGGCCGTTGTCTGTCGATGGCGCATGACCTCCGCGACGCGCGCGACCTCGGTCCCTCCGCCGCGGATCGGGCTCGCCCCGCGCACATCGCGGACGATGCACCCGACCGGATGCGATGGCGTGCGGGTCAGAACCAGTCGCTCTCGCGCACCTGGCGCATGGCCTCGCGGCGCGTGTCGGCGGGAAGACGCGACAGGTACAGCATGCCGTCGAGGTGGTCGGTCTCGTGCTGCAGCGCCTGGGCGAGCAAGCCCTCCCCCTCGAGCACCACGGGGTCGCCGTCGAGGTCGATGCCCTCGACCCGCGCCCAGGGGAAGCGCTGCGCGTCGTGCCAGAGGCCCGGAACCGAGAGGCAGCCCTCTCCCACCGGCTGCGGTTCGCCGCGGGTCTCGACCAGCACGGGGTTCAGCACGTAGCCGATGTCACCGTCGATGTTGTAGCTGAAGGCGCGCAGGTTCACCCCGATCTGGGGCGCCGCGACCCCGGCCCGGCCGGGGAGCGCGACCGTGTCGAGCAGATCCCGCACGAGCGAGCGGATGCCATCGTCGATCGTCTCGATGGGCGCGCTGACGGCGCGGAGCACGGGGTCGCCGAACAGCCGGATCGCACGGACGGTCATGCCGCGGCCACCGGAGCGCGAAGCCCTTCGACCACGGCCGCCGCCAGCTCACGGGCCGCCTGGCGGGTAGCCGGCTGCAGCTCGCGGAACGTGATCGCGCTGCCCGCGGCGATGCGCGCGTCGTACGGCATACGGATGACGGTGCGCACGCGCGAACGGAAGTGCGCCTCGAGCTCGCTCTCGCGCACGAGCGGTGCACCGGGCCGCGAGTTGTTGAGCACGACGACGGCATCGCGCACCTGCGTCGTGTACCCGTTCGTCTCGAGCCACGTCAGCGTCTCCGACGCCAGGCGGGCCTCGTCGACCGAGAGGCCGGCGACGATGACGAGCGTGTCCGCGAGCTCGAGGGTGGCCCCCATCACCGAGTGGACGATGCCCGTGCCGGTGTCGGTCAGCACGATCGAATAGTAGTGCGCGGCGACGTCGGCGACCTGACGGTAGTCGTCGTCGCTGAAGGCCTCCGACACCCGCGGGTCGGTATCGGATGCCAGCACGTCCAGGCGCGTGGCATCCCGGGCCACGATCGAGGAGACGTCGTTGTATCCCGACATCTCGTCGTGCGCGCGGACGAGGTCGCGCACGGTGCGGCCGTTGGCGCTCCCGACACGATCGGCGAGGGTTCCGCGGTCGGGGTTCGCGTCGACCGCGATGATGCGGTCCTCGCGGGCGTCGGCCAAGGCCATACCCAGCAGCGACGTCACGGTCGTCTTGCCGACGCCGCCCTTGCGCGAGAGCACCGGCACGAATCGCGCACCGCCGACGAGCGGGGCCGAGATGCGGCGGTCGAGCTCTTTGCGCTGGCGCGCACGACGGCCGTCGCCGAGGTTGATGCGGTGACCCGACACCGAGTACACCAGCTGACGCCACAGGCCCTCGGGCTCGGGGCGGGCGATCTGCCGCGGATCGAGCAGCCGGTCGGCGGTGAGCAGGTCGGCGCTCTCACGCGTGTCCCCCACCTGGCCGAGACGCTTGCTCGTGAGCGACACCTCGGGCTCGGGCGTCTTGACGCGTTCGAGCGCGTGGGCGCGCCCGACGCGCGCGGCCTCGTCGGCTTGCTGGGCGCTGCGGCGCGTGAGCGGCACCGTTCCGATCACACCGGTCGCCGCGCGCTCTGCGCGGGTGGTCGGGACCGTCCCCGTGGCGGGGGCGGTGGCCTTCCGCGGCGCGACCTCGGCCTGTGCGACCTCCTCCGCGGGGGACGCGGGCTCGGGGGTAACGGTGGTCGACGCGGTGGTCGGCGCAATGGTCGACGCGGTGGTCGGAGCCTTCGGCGCGATCGGGGTGGCGCCGGTGGCGGACGGGGCACCGGTGGATGCCGCGGCCGCCGCGACGTCATCGGTAGGGGTCGCCATCACGATCGACGTCGAAGACGTTTCGAACTCGCGGACGACCGGGCGCGCGTCGAGCTGCTCGGCGTCGGGCACATCGGCCTCCTCCGCGGACGTGCGGGCGGAAGCCTCTGCGGCGGTGTCACCTGCCTCGACGGGAAGGTCGGTGTCGACGGCCGCATCGGTGTCCGTGTGCGCGTCGGTGTCGGCGTGCGCGTCGTCTTCGCCGGGCGCCTCGGCCTCGGCACGGGGTCCGCCCGCCGCGGGGGCGGGAACCCACGGAGCACGCGTGAGCGACGTTGAGGCGTCGAAGTCGGAAACGACGGCGGCCTCACGCGCGCTCTCGTCGTCGGCGCGCAGTCCGACGGCCTCGGCCGCGGTGTCGAAACCTGCGGGCTCGGCGACGTCGTCATCGATCTCGGTGCGCGCGACGTCGGTCGACTCGGCCTCCCGCGGCGTATCGCCCTCGGGATCGGCGGGCTCGGCCAGCGCCGGATCGGCGGCCAGCTCGGTCTGCTCGACGTCTCCGTCCGCGGCATCCGCGGCGAACAGTTCGGCGTCGTCGACGATCTCGACGTCGTGGAGGTCGTCAAGGGCGGCGGAGCTCTCGTTCACGCCGCTCTCCTCGTCGTCGGCCGACGACGTCACGCCGTCGAACGCGTGAGCTTCCGCGTCGTGCGCGTCCGGGGCGTGAGCGTCGTCGTCGTGGTCCGCAGCGTCGTCCTGCGGGTCGACGGCGGGCGCATCGCCGCCGTGCGCATCGCCGCCGTGCGCATCGCCGCGGTCGCTCTCGGCGCCGTCGCTCTCGACGACGTCGCCCTCCGAGTCCTGGCCGCCCGCGTCGTGGCCGTGCTCCGCCTCGCCGCGGTCCACGTCCGTGCTCTCGGGCTCCGAGGTCTCGTCGACCTCCGACTCGGCGGCATGAGACTCGTGCGCGTGCGACGGCGCGGAATCCTCCCGCGCGTCGATGTCTCCGGCATCCCCCTCGTCGTCCGCCGTCGCGTGAGCGACGGCCACGTCGACCCACGTATCGCCCGCCGACGCATGACCGGCCTGGTCGTCGTCGTGCACGATCTCGGCGTCGTGGATGTCGTGATCGCCGTCTTCGGCGTTGCCTGCAGAGACCTCGTCGTGGTGCGGCTCGAGGATGATGTCGCCGGTCGGCAGCTGCTCGACGTGCGGCTCGTGCACGATCTCGGTGGAACGCTCGAGGGGGGAATCGCGGAACTCGGGCGCCTCGAGGGGGCGCAGGTCGGCGTCGTCGATCACGACCTCGTCCTCGATGACGTCGTCGTCGAGGTCGTCGTCGTCGGACACGGTCGGCAGGTCGACGTTGACCTGGGCGATGTGTCCTCCGAGGATCGTGATGCTGGCGGTGTCGAGGTTCCCGCTCTCGTCGAGGACGCCGTGTTCTGCGTTCTCGTCGGGGTTCGCGTCGGTGCGGTCGGGGGTCACTGCAGTCTCCAAACGGGAAGAGGGCGCGAAAGCGCCCCCTCCCAGGCTACTGCGCGTGGCGGATTACCAGCAAAAGGTCTCCCGCTTCCACCTGCTGTGTGGTAGCGATGGCAACACGTTCGACGACACCGTCGACGGATGCCGCGATCGCGGCCTCCATCTTCATGGCCTCGATCGACGCGACGGCCTGACCCGCGCTGACGTGGTCGCCGACGGCGGCCTTGATGGTGACCACACCCGAGAAGGGGGCTGCCACCTGCCCCGGCGTGGACGTGTCGGCCTTCTCGGCCTGACGCGCCTCGACGTTGACGGAGCGGTCCCGCACGAACACCGGGCGCAACTGCCCGTTCAGCGTGGTCATGACGGTGCGCATGCCCTTGTCGTCGGCGTCGCCCACGGCCTCGAGGCCCACGAACAGCTGAACGCCGCGCTCGATCTCGACGGTGTGCTCCCCGCCCGCGCGGAGCCCGTACAGGTAGTCGGCCGTGTCGAGCACGCTGAGATCGCCGTACGACGCGCGCATCTCCTCGAAGATGCGGGTGGGCCCGGGGAACAGCAGGTGGTTCAGGCGCGCGCGGCGCTCGGCCGGGGTTCCCGCGAGGGCAGCCGTGTCGTCGTCGGAGAGGGGCGTGACGCCGATCTTCACGTCGCGGCCGGCGAGCACCTTCGACCGGAACGGCTCCGGCCACCCACCGGGCAGGTCGCCGAGCTCGCCCGCCATGAACGACACGACCGAGTCGGGGACGTCGTACTTGTCGGGGTTCTGCTCGAAGTCGGCCGGGTCCGCCTTGACCGCGGCGAGGTGCAGGGCGAGATCGCCCACCACCTTCGACGACGGCGTGACCTTGGGAACGCGCCCCAGGATGCGATCGGCGGCGGCGTACATGTCCTCGATGAGCTCGAAGTCGTCGGACAGGCCCAGCGCGATGGCCTGCTGACGCAGGTTCGACAGCTGGCCACCCGGGATCTCATGGCGGTACACGCGGCCGGTGGGGCCCGAGAGACCCGACTCGAACGGACGGTACAGGTGGCGCACGGCCTCCCAGTACGGCTCCAGGTCGCTCACGGCCTCGAGATCCAGCCCGGTGTCGCGCTCGGTGTGCGCGAGGGCGGCGACGAGGGCCGACAACGACGGCTGGCTCGTGGTGCCCGCCATGGGAGCGGCGGCCGCGTCCACGGCATCCGCCCCCGCCGCCGACGCGGCCAGGAGGGTGGCGAGCTGTCCCCCGGCGGTGTCGTGGGTGTGCACGTGCACGGGCAGGTCGAACCTCTCACGCAGCGCCGTGACCAGGCGCGACGCCGCGGCCGGGCGTAGCAGACCCGCCATGTCCTTGATGGCGAGGATGTGCGCGCCCGCGTCGACGATCTGCTCCGCGAGCCCCAGGTAGTAGTCGAGCGTGTACAGGCTCTCGGCCGGGTCGAGCAGGTCGCCGGTGTAGCAGATGGCCACCTCGGCCACCGCGGTTCCGGTCGCCAGCACCGCATCGATCGCCGGGCGCATCTGCGACACGTCGTTGAGGGCGTCGAAGATGCGGAAGATGTCGACACCGGATGCCGCTGCCTCGGCGACGAATGCGTGGGTGACCTCGGTGGGGTACGGGGTGTACCCGACGGTGTTCCGCCCGCGCAGGAGCATCTGGATCGCGACGTTCGGGAGCGCGGCGCGGAGGGCGTCGAGGCGCTCCCACGGGTCTTCGCCGAGGAAGCGCAGGGCGACGTCGTACGTCGCGCCGCCCCAGGCCTCGACCGACAGCAGGCCGGGCGTCATGCGCGCGACGTACGGCGCGACGCGGGCGAGGTCACGGGTGCGCACGCGGGTGGCGAGCAGAGACTGGTGGGCGTCGCGGAACGTCGTCTCGGTGACCGCGAGAGCCGTCTGCTCCCGCAGCGCTCGGGCGAAGCCGACGGGCCCGAGCTCCTGCAGGCGCTGGCGCGAGCCCGCGGGCGCAGGCTCCACAAGGTCGAGGGCGGGGAGCTTGGCGCCCGGGTCGATCGACAGCGGGTTCTCGCCGTTCGGACGGTTCACCGTGGTGTCGACGAGCCACGACAGCACCTTGGTACCGCGGTCCTTCGACTCGCGGCCCGCCAGCAGTTCGGGGCGCTCGTCGATGAACGACGTGCTGAGGTCGCCCGCCACGAAGGCGGGATCGTCGAGCACCGCCCGCAGGAACGAGATGTTCGTCGACACTCCGCGGATGCGGAACTCCGCCAGGGCGCGGCGGGCGCGGGCGACGGCCGCCGGGAAGTCGCGGCCGCGGCAGCTGAGCTTCGACAGCATCGAATCGAAGTGCGGGCTCACCTGCGAGCCCGCGGCGGTCGTGCCGCCGTCGAGACGGATGCCGGCGCCGCCTGGCGAACGGTACGTGGTGATCTTGCCGGTGTCGGGGCGGAAGCCCTGCGTGGGGTCCTCGGTGGTGATTCGGCACTGCAGGGCGGCACCGCGCAGGTGCACCTCGTCCTGCGTGAGGTGCAGGTCGGCGAGGGTCTCGCCGGCGGCGATGCGCATCTGCGACTGCACGAGGTCGACGTCGGTGACCTCCTCGGTCACGGTGTGCTCGACCTGGATGCGGGGGTTCATCTCGATGAAGACGACCTCGCCGGTGCGCGGCCCCGCGGTCTCGAGCAGGAACTCGACGGTTCCGGCGTTCTGGTAGCCGATCGACCGGGCGAACGCGACCCCGTAGCGGTGCAGGTCCTGGCGCACCGTCTCGTCGAGGTTGGGCGCGGGGGCGATCTCGATGACCTTCTGGTGCCGGCGCTGCACCGAGCAGTCGCGCTCGAACAGGTGGATGGTCTCGCCCGTGGCATCCGCGAGGATCTGCACCTCGATATGGCGGGGACGCTGCACCGCCTGTTCGAGGAACATGCGCGCGTCGCCGAAGGCGCTCTGCGCTTCGCGCATCGCCTCGGCCAGCGCCGGAGCGAGTTCGCCGAGTGCCTCGACCCGACGCATGCCGCGCCCGCCGCCGCCGGCCACGGCCTTGGCGAAGAGCGGGAAGCCGATGTCGTCGGCCTGCGCGACCAGGGCGTCGATGTCGTCGGAGGCCGGGGTGGAGCGCAGCACCGGAACGCCGGCGGCGACCGCGTGCTCTTTGGCGGTGACCTTGTTGCCCGCCATCGACAGCACCTCGGCGGGCGGGCCGATGAAGGTGATGCCGTGGGCGGCGGCCTTCTCGGCGAGCTCCGGGTTCTCGGAGAGGAACCCGTAGCCCGGGTAGATGGCATCCGCCCCGCATTCGCGTGCGACGCGGATGATCTCGTCGACGTCGAGGTAGGCGCGCACCGGGTGGCCGCGCTCGCCGATCTGGTATGCCTCGTCGGCCTTCAGGCGGTGCAGCGACGCACGGTCCTCGTAGGGGTAGACCGCGACCGTGCGCGCGCCGACCTCGTAGGCGGCTCGGAACGCGCGGATGGCGATCTCTCCCCGATTGGCGACCAGAATCTTCGAGAACATGCGCACCTCACGTCAAGCTGGCGGAGCTGAATGTGCTCACAGCCTAGGGGACGGTAACGTGGACTCTCGTGCACGTACTCTCCGTCAGCTCTTTGAAAGGCGGGGTCGGCAAGACGACCGTGACGCTCGGGCTGGCATCCGCTGCCTTCGCACGTGGCGTTCGCACTCTCGTCGTCGACCTCGACCCCCAGTCCGATGTGTCGACCGGTATGGACATCCAGGTCGCCGGCCGTCTCAACATCGCCGATGTCCTCGCGAACCCGAAAGAGAAGGTCGTCCGTCAGGCGATCACCTCGAGCGGCTGGGCGAAGGTCCACCCCGGCACGATCGATGTGCTCATCGGCAGCCCCTCGGCCATCAACTTCGACGGTCCGCACCCGAGCGTCCGCGATGTGTGGAAGCTCGAGGAGGCGCTCGCGACGATCGAGGCCGACTACGACCTCGTGCTCATCGACTGCGCCCCGTCGCTGAACGCCCTCACGCGCACCGCGTGGGCGGCGAGCGACCGCGTCGTCGTGGTGACCGAGCCGGGCCTGTTCTCGGTGGCCGCCGCCGACCGAGCTCTCCGCGCGATCGAGGAGATCCGCCGCGGTCTCTCGCCGCGGCTGCAGCCCCTCGGCGTCGTGGTGAACCGCGTGCGCCCGCAGTCGATCGAGCACCAGTTCCGCATCAAGGAGCTCCGCGACATGTTCGGCCCCCTCGTGCTCAACCCGCAGCTGCCCGAGCGCACCTCGCTGCAGCAGGCGCAGGGTGCGGCCAAGCCGCTGCACGTCTGGCCCGGCGACAGCGCGCAGGAACTCGCCGCCGACTTCGATGCCCTGCTCGACCGGATCGTGCGCACCGGCCGCATCCCCGTCGAGAACGAGGCCCCGCAGGCCTGACCGACGCCGCTTTTTCGACGAGACGCCGTCCCGCTGCCCCGCAGCCGGGCGGCGTCTCTCGTCTCGCTCCCCGTGGTCACCCCCGCGTGAGTCGCCGAGCATTGTCGCCTCGGGTCGGGGCGAAGCGACAAAACGTGGCCCCTCGCGCGCGGGACAAAGCGAAACCCGGATGCCGTGGCATCCGGGGGGCGGAGAGGTGCGGGGTGCGGTCAGGCGGTGCGGGCGGCACGACGGGCCGCCAGCTCGTCGACGGAGTCGGACGTGGCCGACTCGAAGTCGACCAGCGTCGACTCGACCTCGCGCAGCACCTTGCCGACCGCGATGCCGAAGACGCCCTGACCGCGGCTCACGAGGTCGATGACCTCGTCGTTCGAGGTGCACAGGTAGACCGAGGCCCCGTCGCTCATCAGCGTGGTGCCGGCGAGGTCGCGGATCCCCGCCGCGCGGAGCTGATCGACGGCGGTGCGGATCTGCTGCAGCGAGATGCCGGTGTCGAGCAGGCGCTTGACGAGCTTGAGCACGAGGATGTCGCGGAAGCCGTACAGACGCTGCGAACCCGAGCCGCTCGCCCCGCGGACGGTCGGAACGACGAGTTCGGTGCGGGCCCAGTAGTCGAGCTGACGGTACGTGATGCCGGCGGCACGGGCGGCGACGGCGCCGCGATAACCGGTGTCGTCGTCCATCTCGGGCAGACCGTCGGTGAAGAGGAGATCGGAAGCGAACCGGGGTTCACCGAGTGCGTCGCCAGCGTTCATGCTCGCGTTCCTCCTCATCGGTTCGTTCCTTCCACGCTAGATCAGCGAGGGTCCCCCGGCAATGACATCCGCGTCGGGGGCTGCGGCGTGTCGCAATCAGGACAGGATCCGCTCGAGCGCTTCGCGCACGAACATCCCCCGCACCTCGTCGAGACGGGTGGCGAGCTCGGGCGCGAGCTCGCTCGCACGGGCTCGGGATGCCGCGTCGGGACGACGTAGCAGGGCCGACATCGCCGACTCGACGAGAGCCACCTCGCGCTCCGCGCTCTGGCGCAGCGCCCGCACGTGGCGGGGCTCGATCCCGTGACGGTCGAGGGCGACCAGGGCGCGCAGCAGCGCGACGGTCTGCTCCGGGTAGGTCTCGGCCGCCGTGATCACGCCGGTGCTCACGGCATCGTTCAGCAGCTGGGGGCCGGCACCCGCGGTGCTCAGCAGCTCGTCGCGCCGGTAGCGGCGCGGGGCGGCGGTCATCGACGGGATCGACGTCGGCGGGGCGGGGTTACGGCCCGCGTCGAGCTCGGCCAGGTAGTCGCGGATGACGACGAGCGGCAGGTAGTGGTCGCGCTGGAGCGTGAGCGCCATGCGCAGACGCTCGAGGTCGGCCGGTGAGAACTTTCGGTAGCCCGACTCCGTGCGCGTGGGCGAGACGATTCCCTGCACCTCGAGGAAGCGCAGCTTGCTGGAGGTGAGGGCCGGGAAATCGGGGGTCAGACGCGCGAGCACCTGACCGATGCTGAGCAGCCCCGCAGCCGTCTGACGACCACGGGAGGGGGCTGCCGCCATCAGTGCTCTGCCGCGGGCAGGTCGACCGGCGAACCGAAGAAGTTCAGCCGGAACTTGCCGATGCGCACCTCGGCGCCGTTGACGAGGGCGGAGCGGTCGACGCGTTCGCCGTTGACGTAGCTCCCGTTGAGCGAGCGCTGGTCGACGATCTCGAACGCCGTGCCCGTGCGGATGATCTCGGCGTGGCGACGCGAGACGGTCACGTCGTCGAAGAAGAGGTCGGCCTCGGGGTGGCGTCCGACCGTGGTGACGTCGGTGTCGAGCAAATACCGGGCGCCGGTGGTCGGGCCGGAGCGCACGATCAGAAGGGCGGCTCCTCCGGGAAGCGCGTCGATGGCTTCGAGCTCGGCCTCGGTGAGGTCGGCGCCGAAGGGGACGAACGACAGGTCGGCGTCGTGGCCGAAGGTCTCGGTCGTGTCGTGCGAACGCTCGGACGCGACGGCGTCAGCCGCGCGCCGAATGTCGTCGCGATCGAATCGGCGGGTCTCGTCCACGGCTTCTCCTTCTCGTTCACCATAACCCGACCGGTTCGCCTGGGGAGGGGGAACCGGCCTCGCGCGGGCCGTGATGATGCGTGATGTGTCTTCGTTCGTCGACGCCGGGCAACGCGTTTCGGGTCGCGGAAGGCCAGGCGGGGACACTCGAACCTACCGACCCGGAGACGGCCCTGTCGAGTCCGCGCCCGCGCGGCGTCATCGTTGTCATGCCGCGCCCCGCCCGCGACGGGTCTGAGGGACGGACACCGCCCCGCTCCGGGTCACCCGCGCGCACTCCTTCTCTCACCCGACGCGGACGCGTCACGGACGCTCCCAGGCCCGTGTCGGGAGGCCTCGTTAGGGTCGGAGAGTGACTTCCCCCGTGGCGCCGCGTCGGCGCACCCTCCCCGCCCTTCTCGCGACCGCCCTGCTGGCCGCCGCCGCTCTGCTCGTGCCGGCGCTTCCCGCCGCAGCGCACGACGACCTGGTCTCGACCGACCCGTCGGCCGATGCCGTGCTCGAGGCGTTGCCCGCCGAGATCACCTTCACCTACAGCGCCGATGTGCTGACCGACCCCGGCGCCACCGTCGTGCAGGTCACCGACGCGTCGGGTGCGTCGCTGACCTCCGGCGCGCCGGTCGTCGACGGCAGCACCGTCGTGCAGCCGCTGGCCGGACCCGCATCGGGCGCCGTCTCGGTGCTCTGGCGCGTGGTGTCGAGCGACGGTCACCCCATCGACGGGTCGTTCTCGTTCACCGTGCCCGCGGCCGCCCCCACCCCGACCGCGACGGCCACGCCCACCTCCTCACCCGCGCCCTCGGCGAGCCAGACCACGGCCGAGAGCGCCGCTCCCACGTCGACTCCGGATGCCACCGCCGTCCCGGCGGACACCGCGTCAGAGGCCTCTCCCCTGCCGTGGATCCTGCTGGTGGTCGCGCTCGTGCTGGTCGCCGCGGTGATCATCGTCGTCGTCGTGTCGCGCGGCCGTCGTCGTGCGTCCGGTGGCGGGTCGACCGGCACACCCGCGCGATAGGATTTGCGCATGCCTCATTACGATCTGGTCATTCTCGGTGCGGGTCCCGGCGGGTATGTGGCCGCCGTCCGCGGCGCACAGCTCGGACTCTCGGTCGCGATCGTCGAAGAGAAGTACTGGGGCGGTGTGTGCCTCAACGTCGGGTGCATCCCCTCCAAGGCCCTTCTGCGCAACGCCGACCTCGCTCACACCTTCCACGCGAAGGCCGACATGTTCGGCATCTCGGGTGACGTGCACTTCGACTTCGGCAAGGCGTTCGACCGTTCGCGGTCGGTGGCCGCCGGCCACGTCAAGGGTATCCACTACCTGATGAAGAAGAACAAGGTCACCGAGTACGAGGGTCGCGGGTACTTCGCCGACGACCACACGCTCGACGTGACCAAGACCGACGGCTCGAAGGAGCAGGTCACCTTCGACAACGTCATCATCGCCACGGGCTCCACCGTGCGTCTGCTCCCGGGCGTCACGCTGAGCGAGAACGTCGTGACCTATGAGGAGCAGATCCTCACCCGCGAGCTCCCCGAGTCGATCGTCATCGTCGGCGCCGGTGCCATCGGCATGGAGTTCGCCTACGTCATGACGAACTACGGCGTGAAGGTCACCATCATCGAGTTCCTCGATCGCGCCCTGCCCAACGAAGACGCCGAGGTCTCGAAAGAGATCCAGAAGCAGTACAAGGGCTACGGCGTCGACATCCTCACCTCGACCAAGGTCGACTCGGTCACCGACCACGGCGACAAGGTCACCGTCGCCTACACGGCGAAGGACGGCTCGCAGGGGTCGATCGACGCCGGCCGCGTGCTCATGTCGATCGGCTTCGCGCCGAAGGTCGACGGCTTCGGTCTCGAGAACACGGGCGTGAAGCTCACCGAGCGCGGTGCCATCGAGATCGACGACCACATGCGCACCAACGTGCCGCACATCTACTCCATCGGCGACGTCACCGCGAAGCTGCAGCTCGCGCACGTGGCCGAGGCCCAGGGCGTCGTCGCGGCCGAGACCATCGGCAATGCCGAGACGCAGACCCTCGGCGACTACCGCAACATGCCGCGCGCGACGTTCTGCAACCCGCAGGTCGCCTCGTTCGGCCTGACCGAGCAGCAGGCACGCGACGCGGGCCACGACATCAAGGTGTCGAAGTTCCCGTTCTCGGCCAACGGCAAGGCGAACGGCCTCGGCGAGCCCGTCGGTTTCGTCAAGCTCGTCGCCGACGCCGAGACCCTCGAGCTCATCGGCGGCCACCTCATCGGCCCCGACGTCTCGGAGCTTCTGCCCGAGCTCACGCTGGCGCAGAAGTGGGACCTCACCGCTCTCGAAGCAGCCCGCAACGTGCACACCCACCCGACGCTGTCGGAGGGCCTGCAGGAGGCCTTCCACGGCCTCGCGGGGCACATGATCAACCTCTGACCCGTCAGAGAACGAAGGCCCGCCCGGTGTTCCGGGCGGGCCTTCGTCGTTGGTGTGAGGCCTGTGGAGTCGAGGCGCGTCAGAGGCCGAGCGCCCGAGCGAGCTTCGATCCGGATGCCGCGGGGCGACCGCCCGCGGCGAACACCGCCGCGTCGACGGCGGCGAAGAAGGACGCGCGCCCCTGCTCGTCGGCGGGACCGGCGGGGCCCAGCTCGACCTCCCACTCGCGCCACGCCGATTCCACGCCGCGGCGCTCATCGTGCGCGCGCACGTGATCGTCGACGAACTCGGCGACCTGCTCACCGTCGGCGTCGAGCAGGGCGTACGCGGTGCGGTCGTTCCGCAGCCGCGCGAGCGGGATGAACGGTGGCGCCGCGTGAGCGGCGACGGCATCCTGAACCGCCGGAGGCACCACCGGGTCTGCATCGGGGGCGGTGGACGTGTCGTCGTCCAACGGCCAGTGGGTCTCGGTGCGACCCGCGCCGTCGAGCGGGCCCTTCACGTGCCACCCCGCGTCGGGGCCGCCGGTGCGTCGACGCACGGCGATGCCGGCGCGGGCGAGGTCGGCCGCGGGCGTGTCCACGTAGCGCGCATCGAGGTCACGCGGTTCGGCCGCGCCGACCGACACCACACCCGGCAGCGCCGACCAATCGGGCAGGGGCGTGGTGTCGTCGACGTCGTACTTCGACTCGATCTCGACGCTGGAGGCGCCGTGCGAGTCTGCGCTCAATCGTCGCGTCCGTCGGCGTTCGGGTTGATGTCCTCGGTCTCCTCCGAGAAGACGAAGACCGCCTGCGTGGGGCCGTCGGCGTCTCCGGTGTTCTCGAGACCGCCGTCGCGACGGTAGACGAGCTGTCCCTCGCTGTAGGGCATGATCAGCGTGTCGTCGGTCTCGTTCTCGAGGGGGAGCACCTGCCCGTCGAGCGGGCCTCCGGTCAGTCGTGCAATAGCCATGCCGCCAGCGTAGACCGCGGGGCCGACCGCGCCCCGCGCCTTGACAGGGCGGGCTTAGAATCGCTCGGGTGACATGGACGGACCTGCCCGGTGATCGCCCGTTCGTCCTTCTCGCCACGCGCGCGCAGGACGGCCCGGCAGACGAGGAGTGCGCGCTCTTCCTCCGTTTCACGGGTCTGCCTCCCGAGCGCCTGCGACGTGTGCGCCTGGAACGCGAGTCGATGCCCGATCTCGACCTCGACGAGATCTCCGGCATCCTGGTCGGGGGAAGTCCGTTCAACGCCTCGGACCCGATCGAGCGCAAGTCCGCGGTGCAGCAGCGGGTCGAGGCCGAGATCGCCGCGCTCGTCGAGGCGGTCGTCGCGCGCGACACCCCCTTCCTCGGCGCGTGTTACGGCGTGGGCACCCTGGGGACGCACCTGGGGGCACCCATCGACGGCACGTACGCCGAGCCGATCAGCGTCGTCGACGTGACCCTCACCGCCGAGGGACGCGACGACCCGCTCGCCGCGGGGCTTCCCGAAACCTTCCCCGCCTTCGTCGGCCACAAAGAAGCGATCAGCGAGCTCCCCTCGGGCGCCGTACTGCTGGCCTCGTCTCCCACGTGCCCGGTGCAGATGTTCCGGCTGGGGCAGAACGTCTACGCGACGCAGTTCCACCCCGAGCTCGACCTCGACGGGATCGTCACGCGGATCCACGCCTATGCGGCCTTCGGTTACTTCGCCGCCGACGAGCTCGACCTCACGCTCGCCGCGGTGCGACGAGCGCCCGTCGAGGCACCCTCGCTCCTGCTGCGGACGTTCGTCGAGCGCTACGCGCGCTGACGCCGCACGCGCCTTTCGGGGCCGTGCGCGTCCGCGAGCGCTCCCCCGCGGCGCCTCTGCGGAGCCCTCGTGCGAATCGCGAGGGGCTCGGCGTGCCCGGGGACGCGACTGTCGCTCCGGAGCGAGACCGCGACGCCGCGACCGCTCAGGCGCGCTGCGGCGGCGTGACCCGCACGACGTCGAGCGCCGCGGTGACGGCCGGGTGCGCGCGGCGCAGGAACGGGTCGAGGCCGAGATCGACGAGGTGCACGCGTCCGGCGAGCTCGGGTCCGCGCCCGCGGACGAGTCCCGCCTTGAGCGCACCGAACGTGACAGTGAGGTCGGCGGGGAGGACGGCGACATCCGCGGTGCCGTCGTCGGGGTCGAGCCCGCTCGGTACATCGACGGCGATCACCCGCGGTCGCCCCGAGGGGAGCGCGAGGATGCACTCGACGATCGCCCGGGACCCCCCGCGCAACCGCCGGTCGGTCAGGCGCCCGATCCCCAGGATGCCGTCGAGCACCAGCGCGTAGTCGCCGACCCGCGCGCAGACCTCCGACGCCGGCAGCACGCGCGCGCCCGCGGCGACGGCCGCGTCGAAGGCGGCGCGGTGCACGCGGTCGCGCACCAGCACGACGTCGACGCGCTCGGGCCCCCGGGCCAGCTCGGCCGCGGCGTAGAGCGCATCGCCGCCGTTGTCGCCGGCGCCGACGAGCACGAGCACGGGGCCGGGCGCCCGCGCCGACTCGGCCGCGGCGATCTCGGCGAGGGCCGACGCCGCCCAACGCATGAGCGGGTGCCCCTCGGCCAGCCGCGGGGCTTCGGCGGCCCGCACCGCGTCGGCCGTGTAGGCGGCGACGCGTTCGCCGGTGGCCAGCACGGCCGATCGCGGGTCAGACATCGGTCCGGGAGCCGGCCTTCGCCCCGGCGTTCGACTCGGCCTCGCTCTCGCGCGCGGCGGCGGTGGGATCGGCGGTGGCGAGCGTCTCGCGTTCCTTCGTTTCGGCCTCGCGCGCGGCCGTCAACTCGCCGGTCGCCGCCTGGACGGCCTTCTCGGCGCGGCGGACGCGGAACTGGATCATCGTCGACGCGCCGAACTTGGCGCGGACGCGGTCATGGTCTTCTTCGGTCGCCACGGTGATGTACGCCCCGGCGATCAGGATCACCTGGCTCGACAGGTTGAGCCAGAGCAGAAGGGCGATCAGCGAGGCGAACGTCGCCAGCAGCGGGTTGTTGCTCGCGCCGCCGATGAACAGTCCCGACAGCTGCTGGAGCACCACCAGGCCGAAGCCGCCGAGGAGGGCCCCGCGCAGGAGAGTGCTGCGGCGGGTGCGCACCCCGGACAGCGCCGCGAACGCCACCGCGATGGCGGCCGAGTCGAGCGCCAGCACGATGATGGTCGACACGAGCCACGTGAAGAACGCGGTCACCCACGAGTCGGCGGACACGCCGATGAGCTCGCGCACGAAGGTCAGTCCGGCGGTGGCGACGAACGTCACGAGCGCGGCGGCGACGAGCGCGACGCCGATGCCGAGGGCCACGCCGAGGTTGCGCAGCAGCACCCACACGATCAGCGTGTCGTCGGTGGTCACCCCGGCGATCTGACGGAGCGCGGAGCGCAGCGAGCCGATGGCGCCGATCGCGGCGCCCAGAAGACCGAGGGTTCCGAGGATGCCGCCCAGCGTGAAGCCCGCCGGGGCATCGATGCTGCTCACGTCGAGCAGCCCGTCGGGGCCGACGAGACCGGGGACCACGCTGTTCACCGAGCTCGTGAGGGCGCTCAACCCGGCGGGGTTCCCCGCGAGCCAGAGCGCGGCGAACGAGAAGCCCAGCAGCACCGCGGCGAACAGGCTGAACAGGGTGCGGTAGGTCACGCTGTCGGCCAGCATGGGGCCACGCGCCCCCGAGTAGACGAGGAAGGCGCGCACGACACGGAGCGACAGGGCCCACGCGGTGACACGACGAATGAGGGCGGGCATGGGGTCAGCGTATCCACGCCGAGACGACCGGCCAGCGGGGTTGACCGATCGGACCGCGCGCGACAGCCGAACGGGCCGCGCGCCTCTCGACGCTCTCGCACCCGAGGCGTGACGTTCCGGGGGCGCCGGCCGCTGAACTCACCACGGGCCGGAGAGCACCCGCCACCACGTTCCGGCGAGAAGGAAGGGTCCGAAGGCGAGCGCGGCGCCGCGCTCCCCCGCCGCGATCGTTCCCGCCGCCGCGACGCCTCCGGCGACGAAGCCGGCCGCCAGACCCGACACCGCGGCCTCGACGCCGCACCATCCGAGGACCGCGCCGCAGACCGCGGCGAGCTTGACGTCGCCCCCGCCGAACGCCGCCGGGCGGGCGAGATGCACCGCGAGGCAGCCGACGAACGCCAGCGCCGCTCCCCCGACGACGCCACCCACGCGTTCGGGTTCACCGATGTTCAGCGCCGAGCCGACCAGCAGCACCAGGATCGTCGCCCCGCCCGGCAGCACGAGCGCATCGGGGAGGCGGTGCGTTCGCACGTCGATGACCGCCAGCGCGAGGCCCAGCACCGCGAACACCGCCAGAGCGGGGGCGAGAGCCCATGGCATCCGGAACCTCAGGCGTCGAGAACGGCGAGGTCGACCAGCACCACCGCATCGGGGGCGATGCCCTCGGCGTCGCGCACCGCGCGCTTCAGCGGCAGCACGTACACGCCACCGGTCTGCGGGAAGATCGACGTGCGCCAGGTCGACCCGCCGATGGTCGCCTCGACGCGCACGCCGCCGAACCCGCGACGATACGTCTGCACCTCGCGGATCTCGGTGCTGAGCTCGACCGGGACCGCCACGAAATACCAGTCGCTGTCGCTGCGGGCCTCCCACCGGAAGACCTCGCCCTCGAACCGTACGAACATGGGTCCTCCTGTCATCGCGGTCACCCTACTCGGAGGCTCCGACGTCGGTGCGCGCCCGTCGCCTGGGGAGAAACCGTGCCGACACGACGGCGTCGACGCCGAGGGCGACCGCCACCGCCGACGCGTACACGACGAGGTCACGGGCGTCGAAGCCGGTGCCGAGCACGAGCGCGAGCGGGGGGAACCCCTCGGCCAGCACCAGCGGGATCCCCGTCAGCTGCAGCAGCTCGACGCCCACGCACCACAGCGCGGCGCCGAGCGCGAGCAGCGCGCGCGACGCGCGCGGGAAGAGCATCACGAGACCGGTGTACGCGGCGACGGCGTACAGCGCGTCGCCCGCGACGTCGGTGGCCTCCGAGCCGGGCAGCCCGCGGGCGACGACGAGGCCGGCCCCCACGACGACGATCAGCGCCCCCAGTGCGGCCACGCGACGACGACCGGCGGTCACGCGAGCACTCCCGCCGCCCGCGCGGGGTCCGCGTACGCGCGGGCGAGAGTCGCGACGGTGTCGTGGGCGTTCAGACCGCTGGGGTTGGGGAGCACCCACGTGGGAACACCGGCGATCGCCTCGTCCTGCCGCCCCGCGGCGGCTCTCGAACGCGCGAAGCCCTGGCGGTAGGCGGTGAGCCCCACCACCGCGACCGCGCGGGGCCGCAGCGCGTCGACGCGCTCGACGAGCGCCGCCGCACCGGCGCGCAGCTCGTCGCGCGAGAGCTCGTCGGCCCGCGCCGTCGCCCGCGCGACGAGGTTGGTGACCCCGATCCCCGCGTCGAAGATCATGCGGCGATCCTCGTCGCCGAGGGGCGCCGCATGGGCGGGCAGCCGCGGGAGGATCCCCGCCTGCACGAGCGCGGGCCAGAAGCGGTTGCCGGGGCGGGCGAAGGGAGTGCCGGTCGCCGCCGTCCACAGCCCCGGGTTGATGCCGACGAAGAGCAATCGCACACCGGTCTCGACGAGGTCGGGCCGCGTGGCATCCCGGTACGACTCGAGCTCGGCGCGCGTGTATCCCATGAGACCACTATGACCACTACCCGGACGCACCCCGCGCGTCTGCCAGGATCGGAGGAATGGATGCCGTACCCGCGCTCACCGAGATACCCACGCCGCAGTTCGTCATCGTCGGCGACAACGTGCGCCTGGCGACCTACACGTGGGGCGACCCCGACGCCGATCCGGTGCTGTGCGTGCACGGGTTCGGGTCGAGCACGCGCGACAACTGGGTGAACACCGGGTGGGTGCGCGACCTGCTGCGGGCGGGCTTCCGCGTCGTCGCCGTCGACCAGCGCGGCCACGGGGCGAGCGACAAGCCGCACGAGGCCTCGGCGTACACGATGCCGACGCTCGTGGGCGACCTCGTCGCCGTGCTCGACACCTACCTGCTCGACCAGGTGCGCTACCTCGGGTACTCCCTCGGCGGACGCGTGGGATGGCAGCTCGCCGTCGACGCCCCCGAGCACGTCGAGCGCGCAGTGCTCGGCGGCATCCCCGACGGGCGCCCCCTCGCGCGGCTGCAGGTGGACCAGGCGCGGGCGTTCCTCGACCACGGCACCCCGGTCGAAGACGCCACCACCCAGCGCTACGTCTCGCTCGCCGAGCGCGTGCCCGGCAACGACCTGCGGGCCCTGGTCGCGATCGCCGAGGGGATGCGCCTGGGCGAGACCGACCCCGACCCGGCGTCGCCGCCGCAGCAACCCGTGCTCATCGCGACGGGCACCGAGGATCCGATCCACGACCAGTCGCAGCACCTGGCGGGGCTCCTCCCCCGCGGCGAGTTCGCCGATATCCCCGGGCGCCACCACGTGAACGCCCCCGGCGCGCGGACGTTCCGCGAGGCGGGCCTGGAGTTCCTCTCGCGCGACGCCTGACGCACCGGCAGCAACGGCCCGCCCGACGACGAGCCCAGGTCGGGTCAGGATGCCGCGACGGTGAGTTTCGGAGACGTCGGCGCGCGCGTGGCCGCCGCTTGCAGCCCCACGCGCACGGTCTGGCCGGGGCTGAGCACGGCGCCGTACCCGTCGCCGTGACAGGTGACTCTCGAGCCCGTCACGCTGCACGTCATGCCCCAGGCGCTGGTGATGGCCGTGGTTCCGGGGGCGTCGAAGGTCACGGTCCAGGCTTTCACCGACCCGGTGGCTGTCAGCGCCAGCTCGGCGACGTAGCCCTCGCCCCACGCGCTCTGCGGAATCCACTCCGCGCGGAGGGCCGCCGACGAGGAGGGCTTCGGCGACGACGACGGGCTCGACGTGGGCTTCGGGCTCGACGTGGGCTTCGGGCTCGACGTGGGCTTCGGGCTCGATGACGGCTTCGGGCTCGACGTGGGCTTGGGGCTGGTCGACGGCAGCGGAACCGTCGTCGGCTTGACGCTCACCGAGGGCTTCGGCGACGAGGACGGCTTCGGGCTCGTCGTGGGCTTGGGCGTCGCCACCGGCGTGAGGATGGGCGCGAGGGCCGCGAGCTTCGCCTTCTGCGGGGTCCTCCAGTCGTCGGCGACGAGGCCGCCGGTGTCACCGCTGTTGGGGTTGAACGACCAGTACGCGTAGCTCGTCTTCGTCTTGGCGAGATAGGCGACGAGCGTCTTCAGCCAGGCCCGATCGCTGTCGGTCTCGAGCTTGGTGCCGAACTCGCCGAGCAGCACGGGGGCGATGTTCTGGCGCACCAGGTAGCCCCAGTTGGCATCCCAGATCCCCTCGAGGTTCGCCGGATAGTTCGGTGCCGAGAACCACTCCTGGGCGTGGACGGTCGCGGGGTACTCGTGCGGGGAGTAGACGACGCGGTTCTTCACCGAGAGGGTGACGGGCGCCGACCGCACGTCCTTCAAGCCGCCGCCCCACCACGTGTTCGTGCCGTCGTTCTGACGCTCGACGCCCTCGACCACGATCAGCAGCTTCGGGTTGACCGACAGCACGGCGTTGCCGGCGCGGGTGGCCGCCGCGCGCCAGTCGCGCGCGGGGTCGCCGCAGTTCCAGCAGGCGGGGCCGTGGGGCTCGTTGTGCAGGTCGACGCCGATGACCGCCGGCTCGTTCTTGTATCGGGCGGCGAGCATCTTCCAGTCGTCGATCCAGCGCTTCTCGCTGTACTGCGCGGTGTACCACAGCTCGCTCTGCGCGCCCGAGTCGGGCCTGTGCCGGTCGAGGATCACCGAGATCCCGCGGGCCTTCGCGCGCGCGATGACGGTGTCCATCAGCCTCAGCGGTGTGAGGGCGACGAGGTCGGCGTTGACCGAACCGTTGATCGAGTTGGAGGTCTTGGCCGCGAGGCACTCGTTCGAGAACGGGAGGCGGATGGCGTTGAACCCCATGCCGGCGATGGCGTCGAGTCCCGCGTCGAGCGAGATCGACCACAGGCCGTGCGGGGCGCAGTTCGAGGTCTCCATGCCGAACCAGGCGACCGCCTTGATGGTGAAGGGAGTGCCCGACGCCGTGACGATCGTCGAGCCGCGGGTCGACAACCAGCCCGGAAGCGAGGGCGCCGCAGACGCCGCCGGGGCGGCCACGGCACCGGATGCCAGCAGCGTCGCGGCCGCGGCGATCGCGGCCCCGCGCACGACCGCGCGACGCGTCGACCGCCATCGTTCCCGCCACCCGGACATGCGCACCCCCGCGGTCATCGTAACGGGGCGCGAC
Organism: Microbacterium sp. CFBP 13617; assembly: GCF_014839445.1. NCBI lineage: Bacteria > Bacillati > Actinomycetota > Actinomycetes > Micrococcales > Microbacteriaceae > Microbacterium > Microbacterium sp. CFBP 13617. Next base: position 118,181 of record NZ_JACYNW010000003.1, read on the forward strand.
GCGCCCGGGATACGCGGGCTCGTCCCGAAGACGCCCACCGCGAGGTTCCGCACTGCACGTTCGACGGTTTCCGCGTTGTTACGCCCCGGTAAATGCCGAAAACATCATTGATAAAGGTCGCTCAGCGCTGATACCGTCGCCGATCATGGCTCCCCTCACTGATCGCACCGCCGTCCTCGACCGAGTGTCGAAGGCGATCGTCGAGCAGCTGCAGGAGGACGGGCGGCGCTCCTACTCCGAGATCGGCAAAGCCGTCGGTCTCAGTGAGACCGCCACCCGCCAGCGCGTGCAGAAGCTCCAGGATGCCGGCATCCTGCAGATCGTGGCGGTGACCGACCCGTTGCAGCTCGGCTTCGCGCGCCAGGCCATGATCGGCGTGCGCGTCTCGGGCGACACCCGGGTCGCCGCGGCCGCGATGACCGAGCTGCCCGGCGTGACCTACGTGGTCTCCACGGCCGGGTCGTTCGACCTGCTCGTCGAGGTCGTCTGCGAGAGCGACGACGACCTGATCGACCTGCTCAACGACCGCATCCGGTCGCTGCCCGACATCGTCTCGACCGAGACGTTCGTCTATCTGAAGCTCCACCGACAGCTCTACAACTGGGGAACGCGATGACCCTTCTCGACACCGATCTGCACACCGACCTCCAGGCCAAGGCCCGCGACCACCTGTGGATGCACTTCTCCCGCCAGTCGACGATGACCGACGGCCCGGGTGTTCCCATCATCGTCAAGGGCGAAGGCCACCACATCTTCGACGCCACCGGCAAGAAGTACATCGACGGCCTCGCCGGTCTCTTCGTCGTCAACGCCGGTCACGGCCGTCGGCGCATCGCCCAGGCCGCGGCGAAGCAGGCTGAGGAACTGGCGTTCTTCCCCCTGTGGTCCTACGCGCACCCCGCCGCGATCCAGCTCGCCGAACGCCTCGCGCACCTCGCCCCCGGCGACCTGAACCACGTCTTCTTCTCCACCGGCGGCGGTGAGGCGGTCGAGACCGCCTTCAAGCTCGCCAAGCAGTACTGGAAGACGCAGGGCAAGCCCACCAAGCACAAGGTCATCTCGCGCGCGATCGCCTACCACGGCACGACGCAGGGCGCCCTGGCGATCACCGGCCTGCCGGTCATGAAGCACATGTTCGAACCCGTCACCCCCGGCGGCTTCCGGGTGCCGAACACCAACTACTACCGCGCCGAGGAGTCGGGCTTCGGGGGCGGGACGCCCGAGGAGTTCGGCCTGTGGGCCGCCGACCGCATCGAGCAGATGATCCAGTTCGAGGGCCCCGAGACGGTGGCCGCGGTGTTCCTGGAGCCGGTTCAGAACGCGGGCGGCTGCTTCCCCGCCCCGGCCGGGTACTTCCAGCGCGTGCGGGAGATCTGCGACAAGTACGACGTGCTCCTCGTCTCCGACGAGGTGATCTGCGCGTTCGGCCGACTCGGCCACTACTTCGGCGCGGCCGCCTACGACTACCAGCCCGACATGATCACGTTCGCCAAGGCGGTCACCAGCGGATACTCCCCCCTCGGCGGCACGATCATCAGCGACCGCATCTACGAGCCGTTCGCCCACGGCGACGCGACCTTCCCGCACGGCTACACCTTCGGCGGACACCCCGTCTCGGCGGCGGTCGCACTCGAGAACCTCGACGTGTTCGAAGAGGAGGGCCTGCTCGAGAACGTGCGCACGAACTCCCCGATCTTCCGCTCGACCCTCGAGCGGCTGAACGACCTGCCGATCGTCGGCGACGTGCGCGGCGACGGGTACTTCTTCGGCATCGAGCTCGTCAAGGACAAGGCGACCAAAGAGACCTTCGACGACGACGAGTCCGAGCGCCTGCTGCGCGGCTTCCTGTCGAAGGCCCTCTTCGACGCCGGCCTGTACTGCCGTGCCGACGACCGGGGCGACCCCGTGATCCAACTCGCGCCGCCCCTCACCATCGGTCCCGCCGAGTTCGACGAGATCGAGCAGATCCTGCGTTCCGTCCTCACCGAGGCCTGGACCCGCCTCTGACCCCCGGGATGCCGGCCCGACCGATGCCGGCATCCCTCTCCCGCTCCCACCCCTGAGCGGTGCTCCTGATGCTGTACCCGACACCATCCCGCTTCGCGCCGAGCGCGCGCGGCCGCACCCTCTTGGAGGAGCCATGAACGACAACACCCGCGCCGCCACGGCCGCGCACACGAACTCGGGCGCGAAACTGGCCCGCACCCTGGGACTCTGGTCGATCGTCGGCCTGGGCCTGGGGTACATGACCCCCACCGTCGTCTTCGACACCTTCGGCCTCGTCGCCGAGAAGACCAACAACGTCGTGCCCGCCGCCTACGCGGTCGCCCTCGTCGTGCTCGTGTTCACCGCCATCAGCTACGGCAAGATGGTCCGCGTCATCCCGAGCGCGGGCTCCGCGTACACGTACGCCCGCGAGGCCATCCACCCGGGCGTCGGCTTCGTCGTCGGCTGGACCGCGCTGATCGACTACATGCTGCTGCCGATGGTGAATGCCCTCATCCTGCGCAGCTACATGGAGGCGCTCTTCCCCGACATCCCCGGCTGGATCTGGGTCGTCGTCTTCACCGCGGGCGTGACCCTCGTGATCTACCTGACCATGCGGGGCACCTCGAACGTCAACATGATCCTGCTGGTGTTCTCGATCCTCGTCATGACCGTCTTCGTCGTGATGGTCGTCGTGCAGCTCGTGGGCGGTGCGGGCGCGGGAACCGCCGTGTCGCTCGCCCCCTTCGCCCACAGCGAGGTGCAGTTCGGCGCCGTCCTGGCCGGAGCCACCGTCGTGTGCTTCTCGTTCATCGGCTTCGACGCGGTGTCGATGTACTCCGAAGAGGCGAAGACCCCCAAGATCATGCCGCGGGCGATCCTGCTCACCCTCGTCGTCGGAGGCCTGATCTTCCTCGTCGCCTCGTACGTGACGCAGCTGCGCTTCCCCGACTCGACCGCGTTCCCTCCCGAGGCCATCGAGGACAGCACGCTTCCCGAGATCGGAGTGCAGGTCGGCGGCCCGGTGCTGCAGGCCGTGCTCACGGCGGCGGGCTTCGCCGCGACCCTCGCGTCGTGGCTCGCCTCGCACGCCTCGGTCTCTCGCATGCTCATGGTGATGGGACGCAACAACGTGCTTCCGCGCCGGATCTTCGGCTTCATCAACCCGAAGACGCACACCCCCACGTTCTCGATCGTGATCGTCGGCGTCGTGAGCCTGCTCGCGATCCAGTTCACCCTCGAGCAGATCGCCGCGTACATCAACTACGGCGCACTCGTGGCGTTCTCGTTCGTCAACATCTCGGTCATCGCCTGGTTCGCGATCCGCCGGGGACTGCGCAAGACCCCCGGCGACATCGTGCGGTACATCGTCATGCCCACCATCGGCCTGCTGCTGACCGCCCTGCTGTGGGTCAATCTCGACGGGCACGCCCTGATCGGCGGTCTCATCTGGACGACGCTCGGGGTGGTCTACCTCGTGATCCTGACCCGCGGCTTCCGGCGGCCCATCGCCTCGTTCGACGAGAACCAGCCGGTGACGGGCGTGAACAAGACCGTCTCCGGTCCGCGCTCCGAGATCTGAGTCCCGGCATCACGGCCGCGGCCTCCCTTTGTTCCGGGATGCCGCGGCCGTGACGGTGCCGCCGCCGACCGGGGAGCGTGCCGAACTCCTGAGTCATCGCGGTCACACGCGGGCCATGAGCGAGAAAGCGGCTCGAACGGCCGGTTCATCCGGAGTCCGGCACGCTTCGCCAACGGCGTCAGCGCTCGAACGGGGTCAGCGCTCGAACGGGGTGACCGCTCCGAGCACGACGGTCTCGCCGTCGTGGCCGTTCGCCCACCAGTGCGGGGCCGAGCAGCCGTAGGTCACGGTGTCGCCGGCGTGCAGCTCGACGCGCCGGTCGGCCTGGCAGACGACGAGGACGCCCGCCTCGACCGTCACCGTCTCGGTGCCGATGTGGCGGAACGGGCTGGCCTCGTTCGTAAACCCCGCCGGCAGGGTCGAGCGGATGAGCTGCAGCATCGACTCGCCCCGCGGCGTGAGCAGCTCGCGGACGGCACGCTGGTGGGCCGGGGCGTCGGCGGCGGTGGGCATGACGTGACGCTTGGCGCGGGTCACCACGGCCAGCGGCACGGCGGGTTCGTCCAAGAGCTGTCCGACCGGGATGCCGAGCGCCCCGGCCAGACGCTGAAGGGACTGCAGCGAGGGGTTGCCGAGGCCGCGCTCGAGCTGGCTGACCAGCCCGAAGCTCACCCCGGCCTTCTCGGACAGGGCGTGCACGCTGAGGCCGAGGCGCTTGCGGGCATCGCGTACCGCGGCCCCGAGGGTCTCGACGGCGCGCTGCTCGTCGGCATCCGTGGCTCGAGTCATGACCGTGTCAGCGTATCGCCGTCACGCCCGTACGCGCGGACCGTCGGGTGGCACCGCCGCCAGCAGGGCGCGCGTGTAGTCCTCGCGGGGATGGGCGAACAGCTCGGCCGCGGGCGCTGCCTCGACCACCCTGCCGCCCCGGAGCACGACGACGTCGTGGCTCATCTGCTGCACGATCGCGAGGTCGTGGGCGATGAACAGGTACGTCAGCCCCTGCTCGAGCTGCAGGCGCCGGAGCAACTGCAGGACCCGCGCCTGCACCGAGACGTCGAGCGAGGCCGTGGCCTCGTCGAGGATCATCAGTTCGGGCTCGAGGGCCAGGGCGCGGGCGATCGAGACCCGCTGACGCTGGCCACCCGACAGCTCGTGCGGGTAGCGGCGCGCGAACTCCGGGTCGAGGTCGACGAGGGTGAGCAGCTCCGCGACGCGGGCCGAGCGCGCGGTGGTCGTCGCCCCGACGAGCCGGTGCACGCGGAGCGGTTCGGCGATCGCATCCGCGACGGTGCGGCGGGGGTCGATCGAGGCGAAGGGGTCCTGAAAGACCATCGCCACGCGTCGACGCTCGCGCCGCCGCGCGCGCAGCACGTCGCGCACCTCCGGTCCCTGCGCATCGGCGAGGGTCGCGGTGCCCGCGTGCGGGGCGATCAGACCCGTGAGGGCGTTCGCGATGGTCGACTTGCCCGACCCCGACTCCCCCACCAGGGCCAGGGTCGTTCCGCGGCGCACCGTGAACGAAACGTCGTCGACGGCGTGCACCGTGCGGCGCCCCGCGGGCGTCTGTACGGCGAAGCGCACGTCCAGCCCCGCTACGCGCAGCAGCGGGGCCGCCGCGGGCGCGGGCGCGGGACCGGCTCCGGCCACGACCCGGGGACGCGCCGCGAGCAGCTCCTTCGTGTAGGCGTGGCGAGGGTCGGCGTACACCTCGGCGAGCGCGCGCTGCTCGACGGCCTCGCCGCCGCGGAGCACGAGCACGTCGTCGGCGACCTGCCCGATGACGCCGAGATCGTGGCTGATCCACACCACCGCGGTCCCGCGATCGCGCTGCAGCTCGCGCACGAGGTCGAGGATCTGCGCCTGGGTCGTCACGTCGAGGGCGGTGGTCGGTTCATCGGCCACGAGCAGGGCCGGGTCGCACGCCAGGGCGATCGCGATCATCACGCGCTGCTTCTGCCCGCCCGAGAACTGGTGCGGGTAGGCCTCGACGCGCTCCTGGGGGTCCGGGATGCCGACGGCCTCGAGCAGCTCGACGGCTCGGGTGTGCGCCGCCCGGCGGGACAGTCCCCGGTGCACCTCGAGGGATTCCGCGATCTGTCGCCCCACAGTGAGGAACGGGTTGAGAGAGGTGGAGGGGTCTTGGAAGACGAAGCCCACCGAGTCGCCGTGCACCGAGCGGAGCGCGGCCTCCGACGCTCCGACGAGTTCGAGGCCCGCGGCATCCGGGCTCGTCCGCAGCACGCTGGAGCCGCTCACCCGTCGCCCCGGGGCGTCGATGAGCCCGGTGGCGGCGAGCACCGTGAGCGACTTGCCGGAACCCGACTCCCCCACGATGCCGAGGGTCTGGCCCCGCTCCACCGAGAAGTCCAGGCCCCGCACGATCGCGGTCTCGCCGATCGCGACGCGCAGATCGCGCACTTCGAGAACGTTCATCGTGTGCTCTTTCCGTCACGGTGCGTCGGAGTCGACCTGCGCGAGAGGGCGGCGGCGACGCGCTCTCTCCGGCGCTGACCCTGGCGCGCTTCGATGATGGTGCGCTGGCGGGGGTCGAGTCCGTCGCGCAGACCATCGCCCAGCAGGTTGAACGCGAGGGCGGTGACGAAGATCGCCGCTCCCGGGAACACGCTCATCCACCACGCCTGGGCGAGGAAGCCCTGCGCGGTGAACAGCATCCCGCCCCACGACGGCGCGGGCGGCTGGATCCCGAGGCCGAGGAACGACAGCGCCGCCTCGGAGAGGATCGCGAACGCGAGCGAGAGCGAGGTCTGCACCACCACCGGACCGCCGATGTTCGGCAGCACGTGGCGCACGAGGATCATCGGGGCGGGCGTGCCCATGCTGCGCGAGACCTGCACGAACGGCGACGTCCGCAGCGACAACGTGCTGGCCCGGGCGACGCGGGCGAAGATCGGCGTGTAGACGACGCCGATGGCGATGGTCGTGGTGAGCATGCCCGGCTCGAAGATCGCGATGATGGCGAGCGCCAGCAGCAGGACGGGGAAGGCGAACATCACGTCGACCACGCGCATCAGGGTCGCATCGACCGCGCCGCCCGCGTAGCCGGCGACCACGCCCAGCAGCAGGCCCAGCACCAGGGCGAGGGCGACGGCGATCACGGCGATCGTGAGCGAGGTGGATGCCGCCCGCAGCACGCGCGAGAACACGTCGCGGCCGAGCTCGTCGGTGCCGAACCAGTGGGCCGGGCTCGGCGCGGTGAGCGCTCGGGAGACGTCGATCTCGTTCACGCCGTAGGGCGCGATCCAGGGGGCGAGGAGCGCGGCGACCACGATGATCGCGAGCACGACGGCGGCGGCCACGGTGAGGGGGTTCGCGGCGAGCAGGCGCCACGATGCCACGCGGGCGGGAGTCGCGGGCGCAGCCGCGGCGGGGACGAGGGCGGGGTCGGTGGCACTCATGCGGCTCGGATCCTCGGGTCGACGACGGCGTAGAGCACGTCGACGATCAGGTTGACGACGATGAACATGACGGCCACCAGCAGCACGGCCCCCTGGATGAGGGGGTAGTCGCGCGCCGCGACGGCGTCGTAGACCAGGCGGCCGAGGCCCGGCCAGGCGAAGACCACCTCGACGACGATCACCCCGCCGAGGATGGTGGCGAGCTGGATGCCGGCGATCGTCAGCACCGGCACCAGTGCTCCGCGCACGATGTGCCGCGACACGACGATGCGCCGCGGCAGCCCCTTCGACACCGCGGTGCGCACGTATCCGGCCGAGGCCACGTCGATGACCGCCGCGCGGATGTAGCGCGTCATGATGGCGCCCGCGACGAGACCCACGGTGAGTCCGGGCAGCGCGACCTGTCGCAGCCACCCCGCCGGGTCGTCGGTCAGGGCGACGTACCCGCTGGCGGGGAGCCATCCGAGGGTCACGGAGAAGAGGGAGATCAGCAGCATCCCGAGCCAGAAGTCGGGGATCGAGACGCCGAACTGGCTGCTCAGCCGCACGATGACGTCGCTCACGCGTCCCTCGCGGAGGGCGGAGTACACCCCGGCGGGGAGCGAGATGAGCAGGGCGACGACGAGGCCCACGACGGCGAGGGACACCGTGGCGGGCAGGCGCTGGAGGAGGGTCGTGGTGATCGGCTGACCGTTTCGGAAGCTGACGCCGAAGTCGCCGGTGACGGCGTGCAGGACGTACGAGACGAACTGCTCGGGCAGGGGGCGGTCGAGACCGGATGCCGTGCGCAGCGCCTCGTACGCCTCGGGGGTGTACCGGGTGCCGAGGGCCAGACGCACCGGGTCACCGGGCACGAGGTGCACCAGGGCGAACACGACGATCAGCACGCCGAGCAGCACCACGGCCGACGACAGCACGCGCGTGCCGATGAATCGGAGCACCTGTGCGGGGGCGATCCTCATGGGTCCCTCCTCTGTTCGAGCCGTGGGGGCGCCGACCCGGCGCCCCCACGGCGGGGATCACTTGTCGAGGCTGGTGCCGGCGAAGCGGATCGCGCGGTCGGCCCGGGTCTCGTACCCCGTCACGGCCGGCGACCACACCTGGGTCACCGAGGGGTTGTAGAGGTAGATGTAGCTGGCCTTGTCGGCGATGATCGTCGCGGCGTCCGCGTACAGCTTCTTACGGGCGTCGGCGTCGGTCTCGACCCGACCGGCGTCGAGCAGGCGGTCGACGTCGGGGTCCGAGAACTTCTGCGCGTTGCTCGCACCGTCGGTGTGGTGCTGCGAGTAGTAGAAGTCGTCGGGGTCGATGTTGCCGAGCCATCCCATCATCAGCATGTCGAAGTTGCCGGAGTTCTGCTCGTCGAGCCAGGTGGAGAAGTCGGGCTGACGGATCTGCACCTGGATGCCGAGGGGTTCGAGGTTGGCGGCGATGATCTGGGCCGCGGTCACGGTCTCGGGGTAGTCGCTCGTGGCGAGCAGATCGAGCGTCCCGCCGGTGTACCCGGCCTCGGCGAGCAGCTGCTTCGCCCTGTCGACGTCGGTGGAGTACTGGTCGTACTCGGTGTACCACACGCTCTGTGTCGGGATGGCGAGCTGGTTCTTCTCGGCGGTGCCGTAGCTGACGGCCTGCACGATGGCATCCCGATCGATGGCGTACGCGATCGCCTGGCGGACGCGCACGTCGCTCCACGGTTGCTTGGCCTCGTTGAGCGCGAGGTACCAGTAGTCGCTGGAGGGGGTGAGGCCGAGGGTCACCGCGCTGTCGTTCCCGAGTTGCTCGACCTGCTGGGCGGGCACCACGTCGGTCCAGTCGATGTCGCCGGCTTTGAGCGAGGCGAGGGCGGTCGCCGGCTCCGAGATGAAGCGGTACTCCACGCCGCCCAGCGACGGTGCGCCACCCCAATAGTCGGGGTTGGCGGTGAGGGTGATGTGATCGCCGGCGGTGTAGTCGCTGAGCGAGAAGGGGCCGGTGCCGACGGGCGCGGTGGTGATGTCGCCCGATTCGACGTTGGCCTTCTCGACGATCGCCATGCCCTTGAAGCCGCCGAGGTTCGACAGCAGGTTGGGGGTGGGCTGGGTGACGGTGATGACGACGGTGGCGTCGTCGGGGGCGGCGACGTCGGCGACGGTGGCGAACTTCCACGCGTTGGAGAGCTCTTCGTCGATGATGCGGCGGTAGGAGTAGACGACGTCTTCGCTGGTGAAGGCGGAACCGTCGTGGAACGTGACGCCGTCTCGCAGGTGGAAGGTCCACGTGAGCTGGTCGTCGCTGGTCTCCCAGCTCTCGGCGAGCGCGGGCTGCATCTCGAGTGCCGCGTCGGGCGCGACGAGGGTGTCGTAGACGTTCTCGAGCACCTCGAACGCGAAGTACGACGTCGTCTTCTGCGGGTCGAGCTGGTCGGGCTCACCGCCGATCGCGGCGACGAGGGTCTGGCCGGAGGCGGTGCCGGAGTCGCCGAGGTCCACGCCCTGACCGGCCGAGCAGCCGGCGAGGGCGAGGGTCGCGGCGAGCGCGCCGGCGATGCCGAGTGTGATGCGCGTGTTCATGTGGATGCCAATCGGGTGAGCGAATCATCATTTAGATGATGTTTCGATCAGTATGTGCAAGCATGGGGACGGACACAAGCCCCGGCCGGCACCGAAACACGATCTTCACAAACCGCCGTCGTCCCCCCGGGCGCCCCTCGCCGACCCCTCGGGAGCATCCATGACCTTCACCGTCCTCGGCCGCGACCCTCTGCGCGGGCGGATCGGCGCCGCCACCGCGAGCAGATCGCTCGCCGTCGGCGCCTCGGTGCTCGCGGTCGCCCCGGCGGTGGGCGTCGTGGCGAGTCAGGCGTGGACCAACCGCTCGTTGCGTGCGCTGCTGCTCGACGAGATGCGGGCGGGATCCGACGCGGCCGCGGCGGTCGCGCGCGTCCCCGACTGGGACGACGGGTCGCGCCTGCGGCAGGTCGCCGTGCTCGGCTGGGCCGGCGACGGTGCGGCGCGCTCCGGCGCCGACATCACCGCCTGGGCGGGCCACCGGGTGGGGCCGGATGCCGTCTTCGTCGGCAACCTGCTCGTCGGCGGCGAGGTGCTCGAGGCGATGGCCGAGACCTGGACGGCGACGGCCGGAATCGATCTGGCGGAGCGACTGCTGGCGACGCTCGCCGCGGGCGACGGGGCCGGGGGCGATGCGCGGGGCCGCCAGAGCGCCGCGCTGCTGGTGGCCTCCCGCACAGACACCCTGCTCGATCTGCGCGTCGACGACCACACCGACCCTGTTCCGGAGCTGGCGCGCCTCCGCCGCCTCGCGGGGCAGGATGCCGAGGCACCCGCCCGCGCCCGGTGGTGAGGGGCGCTACGGCGCGGTGTACTCGGTGGTGACCGTCTCGGTCGTCGACGCCGTTCCCGCCGGCATCCGCACCGTGCCCGTGACGCTCACGCTGTAGGTGCGACCGGATGCCACCTCGGTGAAGACGGTCGATCCGCGAAGACCCGCGATGACCACGGGATAGGCGCGACCGGTCGAGGTGTCGGTCACCGTCACCGAGAAGGCGGTGGGCGTGCCGATGTCGTTGGTGGTCCAGGCCAACGCGACACCCGCGGGGTCGGCGGTGGCCGTCAGCGCGGTGATGCGGGGAACAGCGGGGAGGGCGGCCAGCAGGTTCGGCGTCCCGGCCGGGAGATCGGCCACGTGGCCAGTCGCCGCCGCCGTCGTCAGCGCGGCCTGCACCTCGGCCGGGCCCCAGGCGGGGTGCAGCTGACGCAGACGGGCCGCGAGGCCGGCGACGTGCGGCGTGGCCATCGACGTCCCGTCGAACACCGCAGTCGAGGAGTCGAGGTAGGTCGAGGTGATCCCCGAGCCGGGGGCGAGGATGTCGACGCACGGACCGTAGTTGCTGTACCACGCGAGGGTGCGGCTCGAGTCGATCGCTCCGACGGTCAGCAGATCGGGAGCGCCTGCGGGCGAGACGTTGCACGCGTCCTGCGTCTCGTTGCCGGCGGCGACGACGATCACGAAACCGAGCTCGATCCCGTCGTCGATGATGTCGTCGACGAAGGCGTTGCGCGGCAGACCCAGGCTCATGTTGATGACCGCGTTCGCCCCGTCGTGGTTGTCGTAGATCCAGAACATGGCGTACAGCAGGGCGAGGCCCGAGCCCTCCCGACCACAGCCGAGCACGCGAACGGGCACGATTCGCACGTCTTTGGCGACGCCGTATGTGGTGCTGCCGACCGTGCCCGCCACGTGGGTTCCGTGACCGTTGCAGTCCTCGGTGCCCCGACCGTCGTCGACCTCGCTGTGACCGTTGGCGGCGTCGACGCGCCCCCCGAAGTCGGGATGCGAGGACTGCACGCCGCTGTCGACGATGAACGCCGTGACGCCCGCTCCGGTGGAGTCGTACAGGTAGTGGTCGTCGGTGAGGGCGGCGGTGTTGTCGACGGCATCCAGACCCCACGAGGGGGTGGGGGTCTGATCCGCCGACGCCGTCACGATCTCGTTGGGCAGGAAGCGGGCCTCGGGGATGACCGCCAGGATCGCCGGCACCTCGGTGGCGGGCACGGCGACGTAGACCGTGTCGCCGCGCGTGACGGGGCTCACCTCCGCGACGTCCGGCAGGGCGCGCAGCTGGTCGTAGCGCGCGGTCGGCACGGCGACGAGGTCGTACGACAGCTCGATCCGCAGCCGCTCCTCTTCGGTGGCGTCCGCGGGGATGCCGATCGCCTCCGACCACGACGGGGTCGCCGCCGCGACCGCGGGCGCCGGCGGCGGGGAGGCCGCGGCCTCCGGCGTCGCGGGGGCGGAGGGCCACACACCGACCACGCCCGCCGTGGTCAGCAGGACCCCGACGATGCCGACCGTCCACCAGCGACGAGCACCGGACGGGCGACGCCCGGGCGGGCGAGGAGTGGGGGTCACGGGTTCTCCTTCGTGCGGACGGCTCAACATGAGGGCGCCACGGATGCGAGGGGGATGACGATCTGCGACGACCCCGACGCCGCGGGCACGGGGTACCCGACCGCGGCCACGCCGGTGGCGACCACGCCGTCGCCGTCGCGGTGGATGCTCTCGCCGAGCAGGAACAGGTCGGCACCGATCGGGGTCGCGCCGTTCGGGACGGCCGTGGCTTCACGCACGGTGTTGCCCGACACCATGAACACAGCCGGCGCGCCCGCCGCGGTGACGACGGGCAGCACTCGCTCGCCGAGGTACGACGGGTTTGGGGTGAGGGTCCCCCACGACGCGATCCCCGTGGCCACGACACCGGCGCCGTACGGGCAGTCGCCGTCCCAACTCACCCGGTAGATCGAGCCGTCGGCGGCGAATAGGTCGCCGGCGATCGGCGTCGCCCCCGTCGGCGGCCCCGCGGGACTGCCGAACTCGAAGGCGGCGCGCGTCTCGTCGAGCGGGGTGCGCAGCAGTCGCGGCGTCCCGTCCAGGGCGCGGTAGGGCAGCTCGAACTGTCCGGTGCCGCCCGCGCCCTGCTCGTGCTCGAGCAGTTGGCCGTAGGCGGCGACATCGGTGGCGATCGCGACGCCGGCGCGGTAGACGGTGGTGCCCGCCAGGAACAGATCGGCCGCCACGGGCGTCGCCCCGGAGGGGATGCCGACGACGGGGACGACCGTCCCGGCCTGCGTGTCGTATACCGCGGCGGAGCCGTCTTCGAGACGCAGGGGCAGCAGGAAGGCCTCGTTCTTCGCGGGCGCCTCGGCGAGGGCGCCCGCGGCTGCCACCCCGGTGTACACGACCCCGACACCGGCGCGGTAGAGCGCGGCGTCGTGCAGGAAGAGGTCGTGGGCGAGGGGCACCGCCCCCGCGGGGACCAGCGAGACCGCCGACAGCGTCCCCGGCGTCATCAGCAGCCGTCCGCTGAACGCGGTGAGGGTGGCCGAGGCGCTCGTCGCGCCACTCGCCGAGGCGGCCAGGGTGCCGGTCGCGCCGCTGCCCGGAACGTGGATGGTCCCGCACGGGGCCGTGCCGTCGGCGTCGGTGACGACGGTGGCGGTGACGGCGGCCGCATCGAAGGTGTAGCCGTCGGAGAGCTGGAGCACCACGCTCACCCCCGCCTGGGGGACGCCGCCCGTGGCCGCGTGGACGACGGCGTCGGTGATGTCCTCGCACGGCACTCCCGCGTAGGAGCCGGACGAGAACGACAACGTCACCCCCGACACCGCGAAGGCCGGGCTCGTGACCACGAGCGCGAGGGCGGGAACCGCCCACGTGCCCGCCACCACCACGGCGCGCCGACTCGGGGCGGCACCGGACAGGTCGATCCGAGCCCGGGGGCCGTCGAGGTTGTGACGCACCGGTCATCCTTCCCGTCGTCGGCCGCGGGGCGACCGGCGCCGTGGCACACGGCGTTCTCGCGACGATGCCCGGGGTGAGGGGCGGGTCCGGCGAGCGGCCGCGGGGGCCGGAGCGGGTGAGCAGCGCCGAGGACGCGGCATCCGGCTGCCGTTCCCGACGCGCGGCGGGCGCCCGGAGACGGCAGGGCTCACCCGGAACATCACCCGTCGGGGCGCACGACCTCGCCGATCCGGCGGCGCGGGCGGGGCGCCGGTAGACTCGAGCCAGTGAGCAGCACCCGAACCGAAGCCGCGTACCTGCGCTCGGTGACGGCGTTCAAGAACCCCACGCTGGACCTGCTGCACGGGCGCTTCGCCCCCTTCGTCGTGGCCGTGCTCTCGGTGGTCTTCACCCCCGACCGCGCGGCGGTCACCGTCGCCGACGCGCACGTCGAGGTGGCCGAGGCCATCGACGAGCTGCGCGCGGCGGGCTACGACACCGACGACGACCGCCGCATCCCCGCGGGGTCGGCGCGCGAGATCTGTCGCGGCTGGGTGCGCGTGGGCTGGCTCGGCCTGCAGATCGAGGACGACGTCGAGGTGTACCGCCTCTCGGCGCACGCCGTGGGCGCTCTCGAGATCGCCGGTCGGGCCGGCGGCGGCCGCGCCCGTGTCTCCCGCTCGCGCGTGCGCACGCTTCTCGACGCGGTCGAGCGCCTCGCCCGCGACGCCGAGAGCGACCCCGCCCGACGCCGCGAGGCACTTCTCGAGGAGCGGGCGGCCCTCGATGCCGAGATCGCCGCGCTGGAGGAGGGCGTCGTCGAGCCCCTCGACGACGACCACCTGCTCGAAGAGGCCGAGAACGTCATCCACCTCGCGCGCGAGTTGCCCGCGGACTTCTCGCGCGTGGCGGAGTCGATCGCCGCGATGCAGCGCGACGTCGTCGCCGAGCTCCGCCGCGACGTGCGTCCCACCGGCGAGGTGCTGCGCGAGTATCTCGAGCGCGGGCGTCAGGTGATGCAGGCCACCCCCGAGGGTCGAGCCTTCCAGGGCGCGCTGCGTCTGATCGGCGACCCCGAGAACATCGACGACCTCACCGACCAGCTGCACGCCGTGCTCACCCAGCCCTTCTCGCGGCTGATGACCCCCGACCAGCGGGCCGAGCTCGACGCCATCGCCCGGCGCGTCGAAGCCGGCGTGCAAGAGGTGCTCACCGCCCAGCGGCGGGCCTCGCACGTCATCACCGCGCAGGTGCGCACGCACGATCCCATCCGCGATCGCCAGGTCGACGACCTGCTGCGCGGCGTGATGGCGGGGCTCCACCGCTGGAGCCAGACCAAGACCCCCGGTCGCGTCGAGCCCGTGCGCACGCTCCCGCTCGCCGACATCGGGCACCTGCGCCAGTCGCTCAGCGACGTGCGTCCGGCCGGGGCGCCGGCGCCGTTGGCATCGGCAGACGTCGAGGCCGAGTTCGTCGACGCCGACACCCGCGCCTGGGGCGGCCCGCACTACGCCGAGCTCGAGGCGTACGTCGCCACGCTCGGCGACGGATTCGATCTGGCGACCGCCTTCTCGGGCGGCTCCGCCGACACCCGCCGCCCGGTAGACCTGGTCGGTCTGCTCGAGATCGTGCATCGCGGGGGGCTCACCGAGACCGACGACGTCTCGATCGTCGAGGCCGTACGCCCCGACGGCACCACCCGGCGCTTCGCCTTCGGGGCGGTCAGAGCGAACAGCTTGCGAGAAAGGGATGCCGATGACTGACGAGGACGTGTTCGCACCCTCCCGCGCGCGCCACGGCGCCGACGCCGCCGCTTCCTCGACGACGGCACCATCGCCGGATGCCGAGGTCTCCCCCGGCGGCACCGAGTCCTCCGCCTTCATCGCCCCGGTCGCGATGGAGAACGACCCCGACGCGCTGTTCCCGGGCGATCGCGGCATCCTGGACTCCGAGGTGCGGCGCGTGCTCGTGCGCATCCTGCAGCGCCGGTTCCTGAGCGCCGAGAACTCCCCCGCCGAGTGGAAGCTGCTGCTCGAGCACCAGCAGATGATCGAGTCGCGTCTGAACGATCTGTTCGTGCGGCTCGTCGTCGACCACGCGCGGGGCGTCGCGTACAAGGAGCAGGTGCGCAGCGACGAGATCGACGTGCCCATCCTGCTGAAGGACGAGGCGTACTCGCGCGCCGAGACGCTCGTGCTCGTGTACCTGCGGACGGTGTTCCAGCGCGAGACGACCGCCGGCACCGCGTCGGCGCGCGTCGACGTCGAAGAGGTCGAGCAGACCGTGCTGACGTATTTCGCCGAGACCGACGGCACGCGCGCCAGTCAGCAGCGGGCCGTGCGCACCGCGATCGCGCGACTGGACCGCGAGGGAATCATCGAGGAGGAGTCCGAGGGGCGGTACCGCATCGGACCGCTCATCGAGGTCGTGCTCAGCGCCGAGACGCTCCGCGAGCTGCAGCTCTGGTTGGAGGAGCAGACGCGGGATGCCGACAGCTCACGCGAGGGCGGGGTCGTGACATCGGCTTCCGACGAGCACACACAGGATGCCGGGAGCTCACACGAGGGCGGCGTCTTGGCATCCGCCCTCGACGAGCACACACAGGATGCCGAGGCTGCCGGTGACCGCGAGGTCGCGGCATCCGGAACGTTCGAGGGAGACCCCCGATGACCATGCTCGAGACCCTGTTCGGCCTGATTCCCGCCGCCTCGCGCGGACAGCAGTGGGTGGCCGAAGACCTGCAGCTCGTCAACTGGGGCGGCTACGACGGGACGCATCGCGTGCGCTTCGCCCCCACCGCGACGCTGCTCTGCGGCGGGTCGGGTTCGGGCAAGTCGACGCTGATGGACGCGTACGTCGCGCTCATGATGCCGCACACCACCCCGTTCAACGGCGCCTCCAACGGAGCGGTGGTGGGGCGCCCGCGCGGGCAGGAGCAGCGCAACATCCTCTCGTACGGCCGCGGCAAGCTCGATGAGTCGCGCACCGACGAGGGCACGAAGATCCGGGTGCTGCGCGGCGACGGCGTCGACACGTGGACCGCGATCGCGATGACCTGGGCCGACCACGACGGCGCCCGCTTCACCGCGGTGCGCGCCTGGTACATCCCCGCCGCCGCCCGCACGCTCGACGACGCCGTCAAGGTGCGCGCCACCGTGCACGGCGCGTTCGACCTGCGCGACCTGGAGCGGGCGGCGCAGCAGCACCTGTCCGACGCGGCGGTGCGGGCGACCGGACTCGACACCCTCGCCACCGACCGCGAGTTCTCGGCCCGGCTGCACGGCGTGCTCGGCATCGGCGCGGCGGGGGCGGGCACGAAGGCGATGAGCCTGCTCGCGCGCATCCAAGCCGGGCAGCAGATCACCACCGTCGACGACCTCTACAAGCGCATGGTGCTCGAAGAGCCCGAGACCCTCACCGTCGCCGACGCCGTCGTGTCGCACTTCGACGGGCTCGAGTCGACGCGCACGCGCATGCTCGAGGCGCGCCAACAGGTGCGGGCGCTGCAGCCCATCCGCGCGATGAAGACGCGCATCGACGAGGCCGCCGAACGTCTGCGGCTGATCGACGCGCTCGGACGCTTCACCGACCCCGACTCGCGCGCCTCGCTCTGGCGGGCGCAGCGCCGGGTCGATCTGCTCGGCGCGGTCGAAGCGGAGCTGCGCGACCGCACGCACGCCACCGACGCGCTCGTGCGCGAACGCCAGGCCCTCGCCGACGCCGCCGAAGCCGAGCGCGAAGGCCTCGGCGACGTGCTGCGCGCGGCCGGGGGCGATCGGCTCGACGCCGCCCAGCGCGAGCTCCGCACTCTCGAGCGGCGCCTGGCCGGCATGCAGCGCGACCGGGAGCGCTTCGACGCGGCGCTCGCGGTGCTGCAGACCGAGGTGTCGGCCGAGAAGCAGTTCGCCGCCCTCGCGGACGACGCGCGCCGCACCCTCGGTGACGCGGATGCCAAGACGGCCGTGCGCGACGCGTTCGTCGCCGCCAGCAGCACCCACACCGACCTACGCCAGCAGCTCGCCGCCCTCGAGGCCGAGCACCGCCGCACGCAGACCCGCGACGACAACATCCCGCCCCGTCTGCACGAGGCCCGCGAGGCCCTGGCCGAGGCCGCCGGTCTGACCGCCGCCGAGCTGCCCTTCGTCGCCGAGCTCGTGGACGTGCGCACCGAGTACGAGCCGTGGCGCGGGGCCTTCACCCTCGCCCTCGGGGGGTTCGCGACGACCCTTCTCGTGGATGCCGCGCACCTGGCATCGTTCCGCGCGGCGATCGACGGCGTCCGGCTGTCGGAGCGTCTACGGTTCGAGGGCGTGTCGACCGGGCTCCCCGAACGCGGCGGGTTGGATCCGGCGACCCTTCCCGGGCGTCTGGAATTCCGCGCCTCGCCCTTCACCGGGTGGCTGCAGGACCGGCTCGAGCAGCAGTTCGCGTTCGTCTGCGTGGATGCCGCGTCGGAGTTGTCGCGGCACCGCCTGGCGCTCACCATCTCGGGGCAGACGAGCCAGGGTGCACGCGGCGCGCACGGGGGGTCGATCCGTCAGAGCGTGCTCGGGTTCTCGTCGCGCGTGCGGTTGACCGAGCTCGGCGAGCAGATCGTCACCGCGCGCCGCGCCCTCACGGCCGCCAAAGCCACGGTCGACGAGGCCTCCACCGCCCTCGACGCGTTCGACGAGCGGCGCAGCGCCCTCGAGAAGATCGCCGACCTGTCGTGGGACCAGGTGGACGTGGCATCCGTTCAGCGCGATCTGGACCGCTGGAACGAGACGATCGCCGAGATCACCGCCGGCAATCCCCGCATCGCCGAGCTGCAGGAGCAGATCTCGGGCACCCGTGCCCGGGCCGGCCGCCTGCGCGAAGAGATCGGCGGGGCCAAGACCGAACAGCAGGCGATGGCCGCGCGCTGGGCCGAGATCACCGACGACGTCGACGCGGCGCAGATGCTCATCGAACGCGCGGAGGATTCCGAGACCGCCCTCTCGCCCGACGAGGTCGACTACCTCGACGCGCTGTTCGTGGCACCGGGAGCGTCGGACGCGACGCCGTCGCAGCTCCTGGCGAGCTTCGATGCCGCCCTCGAATCCGCCTCCCGACGGTTGCTCGAGGAACAGCGGTCGGCGCAGGAGACGTGGGGCGACCAGCGCGAGAGCCTGCGGCGCACGCTCATCGCGTTCACCGACCGGTGGCCGAGTCCGAACCTGCTCGCCGACCCCGACGAGTCGCTCGGCGACTTCGAGCGGATCCTCGCCGACCTCGAAGCGAGTGGCCTGCACGAGCTGGAAGCGGAGTGGCGCGACAGCCTGCTGCGCCTGTCGGGCAACGACCTGACGAGCCTCGACTCGGCGCTGACGCGGGCACTGCGCGACATCCGGGAGCGGATCGCACCGATCAACGACATCATGCAGGACCTGCCGTTCTACGACGACGAGCACCGCCTGCAGATCGTGCCGCGCGAGGGGCAGTCCGAGGTGCGTCGCCGTTTCCGTCGCGAGCTGCGCGACGTGCGTGCGGCGATCGACGCGGCCTCGTCCGACGAGGAACGCGAAGCGGTGTACACCCGCATGGCGCGCCTCATCAACCGCATCCGCTCGACCGCCCCCGACTTCGCCGACCTCGTCGACGTGCGCAACCACGTGCGGGTGAGCGCCGAGCGCTTCCGCGCCGACACCGGCGAGCACGTCGCTCTCTACGACCACATCGGTGAGAAATCCGGCGGGGAGTCGCAGGAGCTCATCGCGTTCATCGTCGGAGCGGCGCTGCGGTACCAGCTCGGGGATGCTGGGGCCGAGCGCCCCCGCTACGCCCCGGTGTTCCTCGACGAGGCGCTGATCAAGGCCGACGCGCACTTCACCAAGCGCGCGATCGGCGCGTGGCGCGGCCTCGGATTCCAGCTCGTCATCGGCGCCCCGAACGACAAGTACAGCGCGATCGAGCCGCACGTCGACGTCGAGTACGACATCTTGAAGGACACGCGGGGGCGGTCGTGGGCGAAGGCGAAGGTGGGGGTCGCGGCGGAGGGGTGAGTTCGCGTTGCGGGCTGAGTGGGCCGGGTGGGCCGTCGCTGCGGAGGGGTGCTTCCGCGCTGCGGGCTCGGCGGGCGGGGTGAGCCGTCGCTGCGGAGACGCGGGGGCCGAGATTCCGGGGCCGAGACTGCGGGGCCGAGACTCCGGGGGCGAGACTGCGGGGCCGAGACACCGGGTCGTGAACGGCCCGGGCGCGTGGGCAAGGGCTTTCTCGGGTGTTCGTCAGCCGTCCCGAGGCACCGCACGCAGCAGCTGTTCGAAAGAGTCCGCAGCTGGCATCCACCGGTCTTCGCCGCCGAGGTAGACCCGCACGGCTCCCGTGGATTCGCGGCCGACGTGGAGCAAGAACAGGTTGCCCCCGGGATCGTGTGCGAACGGCATCCACTCGTCGAACGCGTCGCCGCCGCCTTGGCGAAGGTCCGCCCACAGCCGTTCAATCGGGAGCGCTCCGTGCTTGACCGCCGTGAAGCCGTGCAACATACCGGACTCAGCGAGAGGCCACCCGCCGTTGTGCCGCAGATAGAACGCGCGGAATGCCCGTGGCAACGCGCATCCGACGAGTTGCTCCAGCTCGTCGAGATCCTCCGCCCCCACCGGCAAGGCGGAGCCCTCCCAGTCTTCCGAGAACCACGGGAGGTCGGCCCAGGTTGGCAGATCGTCCACGCCGCTCACGCGGAGAATCATGTCACAGGCCAACCACGACGGGAGGGCCGACGGCTTCGATCCTGCCCCGGCGTTGCCTCGTCGACCTCGGCGACGGCGTACCCGCTTCGACACGGCTAGAACGGCGGCGGGTCCTCGGCGATCTGGGCGCCGAGCGGCGACGTCCAGCGCAGGTCGCCGGTGTCGGGGTCGCGCGAGGGATTCCACCGAGTCTCGTGACGGATGCGGTGATGATGTCGGCACTCGGGTGCGAGGTTGTCGTCATCGGTGACACCGCCGGCGCTCCACGCGGCCAGGTGATCGAGGTCGCACTCGCGTGCGGGTCGTCCGCATCCCGGGAAGACACAGGTCGGCGAGGTCACGCCCAACCATCGACGCAACGCGGTCGGCACGCGGTAGGTCGACCGATCGAGGGCGAGGGGCACGCCCGTCAGCGGATGCGTGAGGATCCGCACCCACGAGGTGGCCTCGCCGGCGAGACGCCGAGCCGTGTCGAGGTCGATCGGGCCGTACCCGTCGAGACGAGCGGGCTCGTCGCCTGCTCCGAGAAGCGTGAGTGCGGGGACCGTGATGACGATCGACGCGCGACGATCCGGGGGCGCGGAGGGCGTCGGCGGTGACGCTGCGGTCGGCGTGGTGGCAGTCGGCGCGGCGGCAGTAGACACGGCGGCAGTCGGCGGGGCAGCGGCCGGCGGGGCGGCGGCCGGTACCACGGCAGCCGGCACGGCGGCATTCGGCACGGCGGTATTCGGCACGGCGGTATTCGGCGCGGCGGCAGTCGGCACGGCGGTATTCGGCACGGCGAAGGGAGCGCCGTCGCCGGTACGATCACCCGCACTCGCTGGGCGTTCCTCGGCGCGATGGATCGAACCCGACCCCGCGCGGGACCCGGCCCCGCCCGCGGACCGCGTGAGCAAATCCGCGAAAGCATCGGCCCGCAGCTGCGCGAGCGTTCGCTCCTCATCGGGGGCCACCCGCAGGTGACGGGCCGCGCGATCGACGTGCGCGAGGGCATCGTGCGCACGATCCGCGGGGAGCAGAGCGGTCAGCGTGGCCATGCCGTCGAGTTCGGCCGCGAGCCAGACGCCGCGGTCGCGAGCCGCCCGCCGGTGCCGCGTCTGGAGGGACTCGCGGTGCACGCGCTCGCGGAGAGCGCGCGCCGAGACGGAGAACCGCGCGGGCGGAAGCCGGAGAGCGCGGTCGAGGGCACCCTCGTCGAACGCCCGCCAGGATTCATGCTCGCCGGAGGCCGGAGCCGGCCCGCCAGAGGCCGGAGCCTGCTCACCCGAAGCCAGAGCCGGTTCGTCGGCGAGCGTTGCCGTGTCGTCCAGAAGCACGTCGGGGAGCAGCGTCGAGTCGTCGGGACCAGGCGCCGGGCCATCTGCCCCGGTCGGTCCGGTCGGCGGCGACTCGGGCTCGTCGGCCGGCGACGACTCGGGCTCGTTGGGAAGAGACGTCGCCAGCCGCGCCGACTCGACGGCGTGACGCTCCGAGATCGTGCCGTCGACGAAGGCGTTCCAGACCTCGGGGCAACGGCTCTGCAACGTCTCGGCATGGGCGGCTCGCGTGCGCACCGTCTGCTCCGACAGCCGCAGGCGCGTCGCGATCTCGGCGATCACCGCCCGTTCGGCCATGTCACGCCGGTCGCGGCGCACCGCCGCCACGGTGCGCCGCCTAGGGTCGGTCCACGCGAGGTCGAGGGTCGGGTCGGGACCCACCCACGGCTCGGGATCGGCCACCGCCTCGTCGAGCAGCAGTCTCAGGAGGCGGTACTCCGCGGCCGTGGCCCGGTGGCGTTCGCGCACGTGGTGCTCGAGCTCACCGAGAAGGTGCGCGGGAGTGGGGGTGAGGAGCCACGCGCCGTCCTCGTCGGCGGCGTCGGTCGCACCGTCACCGAACGGGTGGGGGTCGACCAAACCCACGTCGATCGCCCACGCCGTGGCGGCGTCGGCGGACAGGTCTTCATCGCTGGGCCACGGCACGCCCCACCCCGAAAAAAACAGCTGTGACCGGCCTTTCGAAGGTGCCATGGTGTCCATGCACCCAATCTAGCGAGGGGGTACGACATCGCCGCGAGCGGCACCTAGGGAGCCCGCGAGCCGGCCCACACCCGCCAGTCGCCACGAACCCACCCCTCCCCGCTGCACCACTCCCCACGAACCCGTCACACCGTCACGAGCACACCCCGCGACACCGCCGTCTGCTCCACGACACCCAACACTTCACCCAGGCGCCGAGCACCCTGCGCCGGGTCGGCGACGACCCGCGACGCGACCGAACGCACGAGCGCGACGACCCGCGCCGAGGGGACGACCGCGTGGCTCCCGGGAGCGGTGCGGGCTCCGGCGACCGAACCGTGCGCGAGCGCCTGGTCTACGGCATCCAGGATCTCGAACAGCCGTTCGTCGTGGCAGCGCTCGTCGTCGACACCGATCCACTCGAGCACCGCGGCAATGGTCCACTGGGGAGTGAATGGACTGGGGATGCGATCAGAGGAAGCGAACGAGAGGGTCATTGGACCAGAATCACCAGGTATGACCCTTCTCGACAGAGCCACTTCCGCCCTGGTGGACCAGCGCACGGCTGTCGTCTCGGCGGAACAGCTGGCGTTGCGTCTCGGCCGCTGGGCGACGACCGACGCGACCCTCTCGGCGAGCCTCGCCGACGGCATCGCCCGGCTCGTGCGCGAGGGGGAACTGCGCGGCGGCGACCGGCTGCCCTCGGAACGCACGCTCGCCGCGACCGTCTCGGTGTCGCGGGGCACGGTCGTCAGCGCTTACGCGCGGCTGTACGACGACGGCATCCTCGATCGCCGCCAGGGCAGCGGCACGCGCGTCGCGGGGACGCCCCCGACGGCCGCGCGTCAGACCGCCGGTCGCGCGGAGGCGCTGTACGCCACCCTGCCGTCGAGCATCGACCTGCTGCGCGCGGTCCCCCCGATCTCGCCGCTCGCCGTCGACATCGTGCAGCGCCACCGGCCCGTGCTCGACGCGAGCACCGTCGAGGGCGACCCCGCGGGCCTCCCCGCCCTGCGCTCCCTCATCGCGCAGCTGATGACCGACGACGGCACCGCCACGACGTCGGCGCAGATCCTGGTCACGCACGGGGCGCAGCAGGCGCTCAGCCTGCTCGTCGACGAGCTGGTCTCCCCCGGCGACACCGTGCTCACCGAAGAGGTGGCCTGGCCCGGCTTCACCGATGCCGTGCGTCGTCGCGGAGGCCAGGTGCACGGCATCCGGCTCACGCCCGACGGCGTCGACATCGACGCGCTCGAGATGGCGATCGTGGTGCGCCGACCCGTTCTGATCGCGCTGAACCCGCACAATCACAACCCCACCGGCGTCCAAACGAGTCTCGCCGTGCGCCGGCGCATCGCGGATCTCGCCGCCGAGCACGGCGTGACGGTGATCGAGGATCGCGTGCTCGCGCACGTGTCGTTCGACGGCGTGACCCCTCCCTCACTGGCGAGCCTGCGCCCCGACGCGCCCATCGTCGTGGTCGAGTCGCTGTCGAAATGGGCGTGGGAAGGCCTGCGGGTCGGGTGGTTGCGGGCGGACCCCGTGCTCGTGCGGCGACTGCGCGGCCTGCGTCAGACCACCGACCTGTCGACCAGCGTCCCCTCGCAGCTGCTGGCGGTCGACCTGATCGCGCAGGCTCCGGTCCTGCGCCGCACCGTGGCCACCGTGCACCGCGAAGCGGCCGACGCCGCGGCGAAGCTGCTCGCCGTCCACCTGCCCGACTGGCGGTTCCGGCCGCCGCGCGGGGGGCTGTGGCTCTGGGCGCAGCTGCCGTCGGGCTCAGCGGCCGGCCTCGCGCGCTACGCCGCGGGGCTGGGCGTGTCGGTGGCAGGGTCCGCGCAGTTCATGTCGGATGTGGATGCCGACGACCACATCCGCATCCCCGTCACCCCGACGCCCGCGGTGCTCGAGGCGGGGATCCAGCGTCTCGGTGAGGCGTGGCGGGGATACGTCGGGAGGGGCTGAATGGGACCGGGCCGGGTCCGCTCAGCGCGACGCGACGCGGCACGGTGCGGTCCGGCGCGATCCTGCGCGGTCGAGCGCCGTACCGGCGCGGCGCATAGTATGAAGTCGTGCCTTCACATCTTCCGGAGCGCCGGGTCGTCCCCACCTCGGCCATGCTCGCCGCCCTCGCGGTGCCGTCACGACTCGCGATCCTGTCGCTGCTGCTGTCGGTCGGGCCCCGCACGGCGACCGAATGCGCCGAGGTGGTGGGGGCGACGGCATCCAACTGCTCGTGGCACCTGCGCGAGCTCGCCCGGCTCGGCCTGGTCGAGCGATCGGACGACGACACCGGCGACGCACGCAAGCGGCCCTGGCGTGCGACGATCACGGGCATCGACCTGGACGCCGGCGGCGGGCCCGCCGACGATCTCACCCGCGCCGCGGTGCGCTCGGCGTGGTTCGCCGACACCGACGCGCGCTTCGACGACTTCCTGCGGCACGAGAGCGACCTCCCCGAACCCTGGCGCGAAGCGGCGGTGATCAGCGACTACGCCGTGCTGCTCACCGCCGACGAACTCGCCGACGTCGGCGCACGCATCGACGCGATCGTGCGCCCCTACGTGCGTGCGACCCGGGCCGACGCCCCCGCGGGCAGCGCCGTCGCCTCGATCTCGGTGCGCGGTGTCGTCGACCCGCGCTTCGTCGACCCGGGCTCGGTCGACGCGGGCTCGAGCGGCCGGCGCGCCCGGAACGCGGACGCGATGGGCCCGCGCGCCCGGGACACCGACGCCGCTGGCCCCGGCCCCACCGACACCGACGCCGCCGACCCGCAGACAGGACCCCCGCGCACACCCGACCTCCCCTCCCCCGACGGCCCGACGTGAGCGGCGGCACCTGGCGGTTCCCCGGCGTCGTACGCCTGATGTCGGGGGGCGCGATCGCCGAAACCGCCGATTGGATGCTGCTGGTCGCCCTGCCCCTCTTCGTGCTCGGCGTGACCGGGTCGCCGCTGATCACCTCGATCGTCTTCGTCCTGCAGGCCGTGCTCACGGTGGCGGCTGCCCCGCTCGCGGGCCTGCTCATCGACCGCACAGACCCTTGGCACCTGATGGGCGGGACCGCGGCGCTGCAGGTGATCGCCGTGCTCCCCCTGCTGTTCGTCGACTCGGCCGCCGACCTGTGGATCGTGTCCCTCGTCGCGGTCGTGCAATCGGTGCTCGGGGCGATCATCGAACCCGCGCGGCCGAGCGTGGCCGCCGCTCTCGTGCCCTCGGACCACGTCGCACCCGTGAACCAGCTGCTCGGCATCGGCTCCGGTCTCGCCCGCCTGGTCGGGGCACCGCTCGGCGGTCTGGCGCTGGGGCTCGGCGGAGTCGACGCCCTCGTCGTCGCCACCGCGGGTGCCTACGCCGTGGCATCCGTCGTGCTCTTCGCGCGCGCGAGACGGCGACCGGATGCCGCCTCCCCGGTGAGCGACGACACCGCGGCGCTGCGCACACTCGAGGTCGACGCCGCGGGCGCCCCCGCGCGGGCCACGTTCTTCAGCGAGCTCGGGTCGGGACTCGCGATCGTGGCCGGCGACCGCGTGCTCCGACGTCTCATGCTCGTGGCGGTGCTCATGTCGCTCGCGCAGGGCCTGTTCTCGATCCTCTTCGTGCTCTTCGTCCCCCAGGTGCTGGGCGGCGGTGACGTCGAGATCGGCGTGCTGCGCGGCATCCAGGCGATCGGTGCTCTCGTGGCGGGCGTCGGACTGCTCGGCGTCGTCGGACGCGTCGCACCCGCGCGCCTGGCCACCGCCTCGATCCTCGGATTCGGCGTGCTGTCGCTCCTGATTTGGAACCTGCCGGCGCTGACGACGTGGTTCCCGCTGTACGTCGCCCTGTTCGCGCTGGTCGGGGCCCCGGGCCTGCTCGCCATGACCGCGATGCTGACGATCGTCGACCGCGAGACGCCCGCCGGTCATCGCGGGCGGGTCACCAGCCTGCTGTTCGCCGCGCTGACCGCGCTGCAGGCGGTGGGCACCCTGGTCGGCGGGTTCATCGGCACGGGACCGGCGTTCACCGTCTCGCTGCAGGTGCAGGGGGCGCTGTATCTGGTGGCCGGCCTCGTCGCGCTGACGTTGGGGCGACACGGATCCGCCTGACCCTCGGGAATGTCCGGGCCCCTCTCTACGCTGTGTGGTGAGGGCGCAGGGAAGGCGGTTGGCATGCAGGGACTCGAAGTCACGGTTCTGCTCGGACTCGCGATGCTGGTGGGCACGGTGCTCGCGCCGCGGCTGCGGGTGGCGACGCCGCTCGTGCTGCTGGTGATCGGCCTGGCGCTGGGCTTCATCCCCGAGCTCCGCGCGATCGAGCTGCCGCCCGAGACGGTGCTGCTGCTGTTCCTTCCGGTCATGCTCTTCCGCGAGGCGTGGACCACGTCGCTGCGCTCTGTCCGCCGGTCGCTGCGCTACATCATCCCGATGAGCACGCTCCTCGTCGTCGCCTCGGCGTTCGCCGTCGCCGGTGTCGCGACCTGGATGGGCGTGCCGTGGGAGGCCGCCCTCGTCATCGGAGCCGCCGTCGCCCCGCCCGACGCCACCGCGGTCGCCGCCCTCGGTCGACTGCTGCCCGCCAAGACCTTCATGAAGCTCAAGGCCGAGAGTCTCACCAACGACGGCACGGCGCTCGTGCTCTACGCCATCGCGGTGTCGCTGCTGCTCGGCGGGCAGGTCACGCCGTGGTCGATCACGGGCATGGTGCTGCTGTCGTACGTGGGAGGTGCGGCCGCGGGCATCGCGGTGGCCGCGCTCGCGTACGTCGCCCTGCGTCGCATGCAGTCGACGCTCACGATCAACCTCACCCTGCTGCTCGTGCCGTTCCTCGCCTTCCTCATCGCCGAACTGATCGAGGCGTCGGGCGTGCTCGCCGTCGTGTTCGCGGGGTTGATCGTGGCCTGGGTCTCGCCGCGCATCACCACGGCGATGTCGCGAAGAGCAGCCGACGCCACCTGGCCCTTCGGCGTGTACCTGCTGAACGGGGCGTTGTTCGTGCTCATCGGCCTCGAGGTACAGCTCGTACTGCACGAGATCTCGCCGTCCGAGATCGGGATGCTGCTGCTGATCACGGTGGCCGCGTGGGTGGTGCTGTTCGTCGTGCGCTACCTGTTCCAGTGGCTCTTCTCGCCGTTCTCGCGGCCGCCCGCGGGGTCGTCGCGGTCGCTCCGGCACCGCTCCCGGGTGGTGAGCACGGTCGCCGGGTTCCGCGGCGCCGTCTCGCTCGCCATCGCCCTGTCGGTGCCGATCACGACCGCGAGCGGCGAGCCCGTCGCCGGCCGCGACGCCGTGGTCTTCGTCACCGCGGGCGTCATCGTGCTCACGCTGCTCGTGCAGGGGCCGCTGCTGCCGGCCGTCATCCGCTGGGCGAAGCTCCCCAACGACGACGCCGCGATCGAAGAGTACGAACTCGCCGAACGCGCGATCTCGGGCGCCGCGCTGGCGGCACTCGACGACCTCGCCGTCGAACACGGCATCAGCGACCGGGTGCGCGACCGTGCCCGACGCGAGGGCTACGAGCGCCTCGAACTCGCCAACGCACGCGCCGTGGCCCGCCAACGCGCGATCGAGGAACGCGACCTGGCCGAGCTCGACGCTTCGCTCGACGACGACGCCGGCGAGTCCTCGACGATGGGCCCCGTCCCGCCCGAGGCGACGGACGAGGGCCGCCCGCGACGCCGGCTTCCCGCGCCCCCCGACGGCACCAACGGCGGCACGGGCGGAGCCGACGCCGCCGGAATGGACACCGGCGACGCCGCCGCGCGGCTCGCCGCCGGCCCGCTCGAGATGATCGCCGTCAGCGACGACATCGACGTGACGCAGCGTTCCCCGCTGCTGCGCCACAAAGAGGCCGTGCGACTGCGTCTGGCGGTGCTCGACCGCAAGCGCGAGGTGCTGCTGCGGCTGCGCCGCGAGGGGACGATCGACGACCTCGTCGCGCGCAAGATCCTCGCCGGGCTCGACCTCGACGAGATCCGCGCGCGCGGAATCGAGAAGTCGAACGACTGAGCGGGCGGCACCCGACGGCTCGACCGGGCTCTCCGCCACGCGGTGACGCGGAAGCCTGTGGTCGGGCACGGATTCTCACGCGTGCGCCGGCGCGATGACGCCTCCCGCGCCAGGCGGACGATTCCGCGTCAGGCCAGCACGAGTTCGATGTTCTCGTGATCGGCGAACACGCGCAGCACGAGGTCGAAGTACGTCTCGCCCGCTCCCGCGTCGAGGGCGTCGAGCGCTCTCTGCGCCGGTCCCGCGGCGTACACCTCGGGCCTCTCGAGCTTCGCGCGGTAGTACGCCCGAGTCGCCTCGACCCCCAGCGCCGCGCGGGACGCGGCGTGGTCGACCCAGGTCACGCGGGCCGGGGCCGCCCCGTCGAGCACACCGAACCCGCCGTACAGCAGGTCGTCGAGCGCGTCGAGGCTCTCCCCCAGCGTCCACGGCTCGTCGGGCATGAGCACGCGACCCAGTTCGCGGTAGAGCGAGGCGATGCCGTCGACGCGCGATCCCTCGAGGCGCAAGGTGAGCGGGCTCATGGCGTCTTCCTCTTCTTGATTCTCACGACGAAGGGCCGGAGCCTGACGGCATCCGACCCTCTCGCGACGAGCCCGAGGCCCGCACGTGGACGACCTCAGTTGCCGCCGTTGATGACCGACAGGTAGGCGCCGAAGGGGCGCGAGGCGTCGGTGGTGGCGAAGTCGTCGGCAAGGCCCTCGTGGGGCGTGTTCTCGTTGTGCATTCCCCGAGTGTGACCGACCGGACCCCGAGATCGACGTCGGTTGACATTCGGCTTTACTTCATCTAGCTAAATACTCGCCTACCAAGTATTCAGCCTCAGTCCGCCGCCGCCGCCGTCGGCCCGAGCATGATGATGCCCGCCCCCACGAGCGCCACCGCCGAACCGATGTAGTCCCACGAGGTGGGGCGGAACCCGTCGACGACGATCCCCCACGCGAGCGAGCCGGCCACGAACACCCCGCCATAGGCGGCCAGCACCCGTCCGAAGTGCGCGTCGGGCTGCAGAGCCGCGACGAAGCCGTAGGCGCCGAGGGCCAGGATGCCGAGAAGCGCGAGCCACCACCCGCGATTCTCGCGCACCGCCTGCCAGATGAGCCAGGCCCCGCCGATCTCGGCGACCGCGGCGAGGGCGAAGAGAACGACGATACGCGCGGTGGTCATGCGTCCCAGTTTCTCCTCCGAGGCTCGTTTTCCGAACGAACAGCGCCCGAAAAGACTTCATTGCGAACCCTTACGTTACGGAGAGGGAACATCTCGGTAGTACCGGAGAAAGAGGACTACCGTTCCCCGCAAGGGGGTGAGCATGACTCGACCACGCACCGTGACCCACACTTACACGCTCGACGGCGGATGGCGCAGAGCCCACCACGAACCGCTGACCGTCGACCACGCCGACGACCTGCGCCACCAGGGGGTGACGATGGTACGAGCGCGACGCGGGATGTTCGACAGCCGCGAGCTCTCGCTCCGCGAGTATCCGCCCCGCGCATCGACCCGGCCGCCCACGCCGGCCTGACCGGACGACGGCGCGCCTCACCGCCCGGGTGCCAGCAAGCCGCTCTCGTACGCCGCGATCACCAGCTGCGCCCGATCGTGCGCGCCGAGCTTGATCATCGTGTTCTTCACGTGCGTCTTCGCCGTGTGCGGCGAGATGTACAACACCGCCGCGATCTCGTCGTTCGAGCGACCACGGGCCACGTGCAGCAGCACCTCGCGCTCGCGATCGGTGAGCGCGTCGAGCGAGGCGGGCGCCGGCACGTCGGCGGCGCCCGTGGCCCGCACGTACCGCTCGATGAGCGCGCGGGTCGCGGCGGGAGAGAGCAGCGCGCCGCCCTCGTGCACCGACAGCACGGCCCGCACGATGTCGTCGGGTTCGGCGCCCTTTCCGATGAAACCGCTCGCCCCGGCGCGCAGGGCCGCTACGACGTAATCGTCCTCCTCGAAGGTCGTCAGGATCAGCACGCGCGTGTCGGCCAGCGCGGGATCGGCGCAGATCGCCGCGGTCGCCTCGATGCCGTCCATGCGCGGCATGCGGATGTCCGACACCACGACGTCGGGGCGGAGCCTGCGGGCGAGCGCGACGCCCGCCTCACCGTCGGCGGCCTCGCCCACCACCGAGATCCCGTCGGCGGCGTCGAGGAGGTCGCGCACGGCCGAGCGGATCAGCGACTGGTCGTCGACGACGATCGCGGTGGTCACGAGCCCGACTCCCCCGCACGCGCGGGCAGGGGCAGGCGAGCGGCCAGGCGGTAACCGCCGGGGGCGAGACCGGCCGCGAGGTCGCCGCGCACCGCGTCGACGCGCTCCCGCAGCCCCACCAGACCGAAGCCCGACGACGGCAGTGCCGACTCGGCGGGCTCGGGCACGCGCTCGATCGGATTGGTCACGACCACCTCCAGGTCATCACCGTCGCGACGCAGCAGCACGTGGGCGCGGCGGGTGCTGCCGTGCTTGAGGGCGTTCGTCAGCCCCTCCTGCACGACGCGGTAGGCCACGATGTCGATCCCCCACGGGATGCCGGCGGCTTCGGCATCCGTTCCGATCTCGTCGCGCACCACGACGTCCCAGCCGGCGACCCGCACCGACTCGACGACCTCGGGCACGCGCGCGAGCCCGGGCTGGACGCGGGCGGCGGCGTCGTCGGGCGCGCGGAGCAGGCTCATCATGGTGCCGATCTCGCCGAGCACGTCGCGCGAGGCGGTGCGGATGGTGGCGAGGGCCTCGCGCGCGCGGTCGGGGCGGTTCTCGAGCGTCGACGACGCGACCCCGGCGTTCAGGCTGATCACCGAGATGCGGTGGGCGACGGCATCGTGCAGGTCGCGCGCGATGCGCAGGCGTTCCTCGGTGACGCGTCGGCTTGCCTCGGCCTCGCGCGTCTGCTCGGCGCGACGGGCGCGCTCGACCACCGCCTCGAGGTAGGCACGACGCGAGCGGGCGGCGTCGCCGACGGCTCCCGCGAGCGCGAGCGAGAGGGCCACCTGCAGCACACGGGTGTCCATGCCGGTGACGAGGGCGACGATCACCCCCGCCGACACCACGGCCCCCACGGCGGCAAGGGTCGCCGGCACCGACGTGCGCCGCTGCGCGCGGTGGGCGATGCCGTAGGTGGCGACGACCATCGCGATCGCCCCGCCCGGCGAGAGCGTGCCGAGGGCGAGGGCGACGATCCAGACGGCAACACTCACGGCCAGCACGACCCGCGGCGCCCGGCGACGGAACGGCAGCGCCAGGGCGGGCAGCAGCACGAGCACGAGCACGAACGGGTGCGACGGCCGCATCTCGGCGAAGGGCACGGGCGCGAGGGCTGGGACCGCGACGAGCACGATCAGCACCACGTCGATCATCCAGGGCCGACCGGCCCACGGCGAGCGCGGCGCCGGCTCATTCGTCTCGTCGGGCCTCACGGCTCCAGTCTCCCGCGTCCTGCGGCCCCCGGCCATCGCCTGGCGGGGGCACTCGCGAATCCCCCACCGGGGGTAGACGACCGACCCGGCGGTGGGACGCGCGTGGCTCCGCCGCGAACGAGGCTGAGGTCATGGCATCCGACCCTCCTCCCCCACTGTTCTCGATCACCGATCTGCACAAGTCGTACGGTCGCGGCTCCGCCCGCTTCGACGCCCTGCGCGGGGTGAACCTCGACATCCATCGCGGCGAGAGCATCGCGATCATCGGCAAGAGCGGCTCGGGCAAGTCGACGCTCATGCATCTGCTCGCCCTGATGGACGCCCCGACCCGGGGCACGGTGCGCCTCGACGGGGTGGATGCCACGACCCTCCGCGGACGTCAGCTCAACCGCACCCGCAATCAGACGTTCGGCTTCGTGTTCCAGCAGTTCTTCCTCACGCCCAACGCCTCGGTGTTCGACAACGTCGTGCTGCCGCTGAAGATCGCGGGCGTCGGCCGCGCCGAGCGGAGTCGACGCGGGCGGGCCGCTCTCGCCGAGCTCGACATGGACGACAAGGCGCGCAACAAGGCCACCGCGCTCTCGGGGGGACAGAAGCAGCGCGCGGTGATCGCGCGGGCCCTGGTGAACGACCCGCAGGTGATCTTCGCCGACGAGCCCACCGGCAACCTCGACACGGCCACCGGGGCCGTCGTCGAAGACATCCTGTTCCGGCTCAATCGTGAGCACGGGATCACCCTGATCGTCGTCACCCACGACGAAGACCTCGCCGCGCGCTGCGACCGGCGCGTGCAGATCCGCGACGGTCTCATCGTCGCCGACGAACGGAACGCCGCATGAGAACCGTCGATCTCGTCTCGACCGCCGTCGCGAACACCTTCCGCTCCAAGACGCGCACGATCCTCACCGTGCTGGCGATCTTCGTGGGTGCCTTCACCCTGACCATCACGAACGGCCTCGGTACGGGCATCAACGCGTTCATCGACAAGACGGTCGCCTCGATGGGGGCCTCCGACGTGCTCACGGTGACCAAGACGACGTCGGCGACCTCGACCGGGCCGCAGAAGTACGATCCGGATGCCGTCGCCTCGGCGCAGCAGACCGGCGGCCGCCCCGGCGCCACGGGTGAGGTGACGGCGCTCACCGATCAGGACATCGCGACCGTCTCGCAGCTCCCCGGGGTGGAGAAGGTCGTACCGGTGACGTCGGTGTCGATCGACTACGTCGAGGCCCCCGGCGGGGACCCCTACACGGCGCAGGTGGGCAGTCTCGTCGCCGGTCAGACGCCGCAGATCGCCGACGGGGCGACGCCCGACGACGCCTCTGACGCGCTGCAGGTCGCGCTCCCCGACGCGCTGGTCGCCCCCCTGGGGTTCGCCGACGCGAGCGACGCGGTGGGCGCGACCGTGACGATCGCCGTCACCGATCCGGTGCGCACGCAGCACCTGGTCGAGGCGACCGTGAGCGGGGTGACCGAAGCGGCCTTCGGCGGGACGACCTCGCTCACGACCAACGCGACGCTCGAGAAGACCCTGTTCACCCTCCAGAACACCGGCGTGCCCGCCGACCAGCTCGACCGCTACGCCTCGGCGAGCGCGACCGTGTCGTCGTCGGCGACGACCGCGCAGATCGACGAGGTCAAGGCCGCACTGACCGACGCGGGGTACACGGGAACCACCGTCGCCGATCAGCTCGGCACGTTCGAGTCGGTGATCGACGGCATCGTGCTGGTGCTCAACGCGTTCGCGGTCATCGCCCTCCTGGCGGCGAGCTTCGGCATCGTCAACACCCTGCTCATGTCGGTGCAAGAGCGCACCCGCGAGATCGGTCTGATGAAGGCCATGGGAATGGGCAGCGGCCGTGTCTTCACCCTGTTCAGCCTCGAGGCGATCTTCATCGGTCTGCTGGGCAGCGCTCTCGGCGCCGTCATCGCGATCGGTGTCGGCACCGCCGTCAGCGCGCAGCTCGCGGCGAACCTTTTCAGCGATCTGCCCGGTCTGCAGCTGATCGCCTTCGACCCGGTGTCGATTCTGTTGACCGTGCTCGCGGTGATGGGGATCGCGTTCCTCGCGGGGACGCTCCCGGCGGCACGCGCCGCGCGGGCCGACCCGGTGGAGTCGCTGCGGTACGAATGACGGCCATGCGCCCAGCGGCGGGCCGGGGCGACGGCGGATCACGCCGATGCCCCGGCCCGCCAGGCGGGCGCGGCGATCTCGCTACGACCCCCGCGCCGCCGCGCGCAACCCCGACGGCGGTGGAGTGCTCGTCTGTCATGCTCGCGAAGTGAAGTCGTTCCGTTGCCGCGTCTGCGGAAACCCCCTGTTCTTCGAGAACTCGGTCTGCCTCTCGTGCAGTACCGGCCTCGGGTACTCGCGCGAAGAGGCTGAGATCGTGCCGGTCGATGCGCGGGGCCGGTACATCGACGCCGCCGGACTCATCTGGCACGTCTGCCGCAACCTCAACCTGTCGGGCTGCACGTGGCTCTCGCGCTTCGAGGGTGGCCAGTGCTCGGCCTGCGAGCTGACCCGCGTGCGCCCGAACGACGCCGACGCCCGGGGTCTGTCGCAATACCCGGTTGCCGAACGCGCCAAGCGGTGGCTGCTCGTCGACCTCGACCGCCTCGGCATCCCGATCGCGAGCAAGGCCGAAGACCCCGACCGCGGCCTCTGCTTCGACCTGCTGTCGAGCGTGGCCGAGAACGTCACCATCGGTCACGCCGACGGCGTGATCACGATCGATCTGGCCGAGAGCGACGACGCGCACCGCGTGCGCGTGCAGAGGCAGCTCGGTGAGCCCTATCGCACGATGCTCGGCCACTTCCGCCACGAGGTCGGGCACTACGTCGAGTGGGTCTTCGTCGAGGGCACCGACCGCATCGTCGAGGCGCGCGCGCTGTTCGGCGACGAGACCGCCGACTACCAGGCCGAGATCGACCGCCACTACTCCGAGGGCCCGCCGAGCGACTGGGCGGAGCGGTACATCTCGACCTACGCGAGCATGCACCCCTACGAGGACTTCGCCGAGACGTGGGCGCACGTCCTGCACATCACCGACACGATCGAGACGGCCTCCACCTTCGGGCTGACGAACGTGTCGGGCCCCGGGGAAGTCCCGCGCTTCCGCGAGTTCGTCACCGAGGTGTGGATGCCGCTGTCCGTGGCCCTCAACATGGTCAACCGATCCATGGGCAAGAACGACCTCTACCCGTTCGCCCTCCCCGACCGCGTGCTCGACAAGCTCGACTTCGTCGCGTCGCTGCTGTCCACGCGCTGAGCGGGCTCGGGTCTCACGACCGCGTCGCGAACGCGCCGGGCGTCACACCCCAGACGCGGCGGAAGTGCCGGGTCAGGTGCGCCTGATCGTGGAAGCCCGTCTGCGCGGCGGCGTCGGCCGGACGGCATCCGTTCCCCAACAGCCGCCGCGCGGCGTCGACCCGTCGCCCCACGAGGTACCGGTGCGGGGCGATGCCGTACGTCTCGGAGAACACCCGCACCGCGTGGCTCGGGTGGGCGCCGAGCTCGGCGGCGGCCGCCGCGATCGTGAACGACTCGGTGTAGCGGGAGTCGAGAAGCACGCGAAGCCGACGCGCGAGGGGCACGTCGCGCGTCGCCGGGCGGGCCGTTCCGGCGTGGCGGTACACGGCATCGCGCACGGCCAGCAACCAGTGCTCGGCCGCCATCTCGTCACCCGGGTGCGCCAGGGCCGCGTGCACCCTCCGTGCGGCCGCGTGCGCGGGCGGCGCGGTGACGGTGGGCCGGTGCGCGATCCGGCCCGTCAGCTCATCGGGGAGCCAGTCGCGGCGAAGGTAGAGCACCTGCTTGCGGTACCCCGACCCGGTGACGGCCGGGCGCCCGTCGTGGGCGACGCCCGGGGGCAGCAGGGTCACCGCGGCGGGCGATGCCCGGTGCTCCGCGCGGTCGAGGGCGTAGGTCACCGCGCCGCGGTCGACGAGCATGACGGCCCAGTCCTCGTGGGTGTGCATCGGATAGCTGTGCGCGAAGCTCGCGTGGTAGACCTCGCGCAGCATCGGCACGTCCGGGTGCCACGCGCGCACCCGGTTCTCCATGCAAGAAACGTACAAGACGCCGCGGTACACGGTCGCGATGCTGGAGGGATGACCGACGACATCGCCTCCCCCGCCCCGCAGTTCGACACGAAGGTGGTCGTGGTGCTCGCCGACGACCTCTCGGCCTGGCAGGAGCTCAACGTCACCGCGTTCCTCGCTTCGGGTATCGCCACCAGCGCGCCCGACCTCGTCGGCGAGCCCTACCGCGACGCCGACGGCACCGACTACCTGCCGATGCTCCGCCAGCCCGTGATGGTGCTCACCGCCGACGCGGCTCTCCTCGGCCGCGCCCGGGCGAAAGCGGCCGCGCGCGACGACATCGCCCTGGCGATCTACACGCGCGAACTGTTCACGACCTCGCACGACGCCGCCAATCGGGCCGCCGTCGCCGGCGTCGGTGCCGCCGACCTCGACCTGGTGGGCATCGCCGTGCGCGGTCCGCGCAACGTCGTGGACCGCATCGTCAAGGGCGCCGTGTTCCACGCCTGAGTTCCGCGAACGGGGGCGATGCGGTGCAGCCGCGCACCTCGGCGAGGCCGAAGGGGCCGCGGCATCCGTTCTAGTCGAGCGCCGCAGCCGCGGTCGCCGCGTCCAGCAGCGATGCCACGGCTTCCTGCTCCTTCGCGGCGACCCCTGTGAGGGCGGCCGAGAAGGCGTCGTCGAAACGGGTGAGGCAGTCCCACGGTTCGACGCTCAAATCGACCTGGGCGAAGATGTGGTTCGCACGCCGGTCGTCGAGGTCGACCTCTCGGCGCAGGATGTCCCGGCGCACGAGGCGGTCGACGATGGTGGTCACTCCCGCCGACGTGACGCCGAGGTGCTGCCGCAGTTCCGAGGGGCGGATGCCGGGATTCCGGGTGATGTGCAGCACGGCGACGACATCGACCTCGTTCAAGCCCAGAATGCGGCGGGCCTCGGCGAGACAGCGCGCCCGTTCCACGAGATACCGGTTCAGCGCGGCAACGACAGGGGAGGATTCGTTCGTCATATCGATTCAGTTCGTTTCGCGGCTCTTCTGCGCGTGTATACCTCACGGTACCCGGCGGGGCGTCGGCACCCGCCGCGGCGCGGGGCACTTGACATCGCGACCGTTGTGGTGGGGGTGCCTCCACGTCGCACTTCGTCGACGATGCCATCGACATGTGCAGACGCGAAGCGCCGCACCCCCATGATCCGGGATGCGGCGCTTCGGCGGGACGCCTTACTTCATGCGTCCGAAGGTCGCATCGATGTCGGCCATATCCATCGCGGCCGTCGCCTCGATCAGCTCGCGCAGTTCGGCATCCGCTCCGGGAGAGAACTCCTCGAGACGTTCGGGCGCCAGGGTGATCGGGGTGCCGACGGGTGCCTGCTCGCTGGCGTCGAGCTGCGTCCCGTCGTGAGACGGCGAAGCACCCTGGAAGATCTTGCCCGCCTCGGACTGGTTGCCGAGGTCGAAGGAGTACTGCTTGCTCTGCAGGCCGAGGTCGAGCAGCCGCTTGACCTCGGGGAACTGCTCGGCGTTCGTCTTCGGAATCGGCAGCGAGGTGCGCCAGTTCACCCCGAGCGTTTCGAGAGCTTTGGCGTACGCGTTCTCATGGGCCTGGTCGCGCACGATCAAGTACGCGATGGTGCTGCGCGCCATCTTGTTGTCGGTCATCTCGTACAGCCGGCACTTCTGCAGGCGCCCGGTCGATTCGAGCATGAGGTTGTACAGCAAATCGAGCACGAGGTTGCCGGAGTTGTAGACGTAGCTTCCCGACCACGGGTTGCCCGCCGCATCCACGGGCAGCGCACCCTGAGCACCGACGAGGTAGTGGTGGATGTTGCTGTGGTCCACCGCGATGCTCAGCGGAGTTGCGCCGCCGGCTCCCGGCTGATCCACCGAGTCGCTCGGCTTGCCCTGATACGCGGGAGAGCCGTCCAACAGGCGGGAGATGGTGGTGCCGATGAGTTCGACGTGGCTGATCTCTTCGGTTCCGATGCCCTGAATCAGATCCTTATACGCCTTACCGGACGGGCCGCGGAAGTTGATGCTCTGGAACAGGTACTGCATCATCGTGCGCATCTCGCCGAATTGACCGCCCAGACCCTCTTGAAGGGCATTGGCCGCCGCCGGATCGGGCTCGTCCTGAGCGATTTCATTGATGAATTCCTGCAGGTGGAAATACATGGTGCCTCCGAGGGGGAATGGTCCTCGCAGTGTCCGCAGCATCGGGAAGCGCCGCTCCCCCCTCGCTATCGCGGGCGACGGCGGGTACGCTTCCCGGGCTGTTGCGCCGGAGGTTTAGTGGCACGCAGACGGGGCGTCGGGCACCACACCTGCGACCGCCCCGCCCGCGGCATCGTGAGGCCTCGGCAGCTCGCATCACGGTGGCCCGGCGGTATCGTCATCACCGTGCGCATCGTCGTATCCGGAACCCACGCCAGCGGTAAGAGCACCCTCATCTCGGACTTCGCGTCCCGGCATCCGGAGTTCACCGTGTTGCCCGATCCGTTCGAACTCGTCGATGAGGACGATGCGGTGGGCGCAGCGCTTTTCGCGGCGCAGCTCCGCATCGCCGCTGACCGGCTCACCGACGAACCGGGTCGCGCGCACGTCATCGCAGAACGCGGACCGCTGGATTTCCTCGCCTACCTCCTCGCCCTGGCAGACCTGGGCAGCGCCGAGCTCGACGAGGAGTTCCGCGAGCGGGCGGTGGCCAGGACAGCGGGCGCACTCCGCACCGTCGATCTGCTCATCGTCCTCCCCGTGACGGACCGCGACCCGATCCACGTCAGCGCCGACGAGCACCTCGAGCTACGCGCCGCCATGAACGACGCGCTGCTCGACCTCCTCGACGACCCGGACCTCATCGGAGGGCACCTCACGGTCGTCGAGCTCGCCGGGACTCCCCTGGAACGACTCACCGCGCTCGAGACACTCACCGGAGTCACTGGGCCGGTCTGACGTCATGGAGACGTGTGGCCCACGCACCCCGAGATCTTCACGAGGCGGCAGCCGCTCGCGTGTTCGTCGATCCGGTGCGCATCTCTCGCGTGAAGGGTGTGAATGTCACCATGACGTCCGAGGTGTACACGACCTCGACCGACCGCCGGTGGCGCCCATTCTGCCGCGGGCTCAGACCAGTCAGACCGTGTCCAGAAACGACGAAGCCCTGGTGAGAGTTACCTCTCACCAGGGCTTATCTGTCGGGATGACAGGATTTGAACCTGCGACCCCTTGACCCCCAGTCAAGTGCGCTACCAAGCTGCGCCACATCCCGTTACCCGCGAGCGGGCAACTCCCCTATATTAGCCCCTCCCCGACCCCGCCGCGAACCAGCGCACGCCCCGGGCGTGTGGGGCTCGGCGGCCCGTTCTTGCGCGCGGAGGATTGTCGATGTCGGAGCCCCTCGCTACCGTCGCGTCATGACCATCGAGATCCTCCCCGCGACCGGCGACCGTTTCGACGACGCCGAGACGGCACTCGACAGCGGTGACGGCCCCGAGTGCCAATGCCAGTGGTGGCTGCTGCCGAACGGCCCCTGGAAAGAGGCCTCCGTCGATCAGCGCACCGACCTGTTTCGCGCCGAGCTCGACGGTCCCCGTCCGCCGGGCCTCATCGCCTACGTCGACGGCGAGCCCGCGGGATGGGTGCGCGTCGGCCCCCGTGTCGCGCAGCCCCGTCTGCTGCGCACGCGCGACGTGACCTCGTCGACCGCCGAGAGCCTCGACGCCGATGATGTCTGGGCGGTCTCGTGCTTCGTCGTGCGCACGCAGCACCGCGGGCGGGGCCTCGCGGCGAAGCTGCTGGATGCCGCGATCTCCACCGCCCGAGAAGCCGGCGCCCGGGTGGTCGAGGGGTATCCCCTCGACCCGAAGGCGGCGAAGCGCTCGTCGAACCAGCTCTTCCGCGGCACGGTGTCGGTGTTCGAAGACGCGGGGTTCACCATCGTCGACCGGCCGAAGCCCGACCGCGCGCTCGTCTCGCTCACCCTGCGGGACTGACCCGCGCGCGCCCGCGCCCATGCCCGTGCCCGTGCCCGTGCCCGTGCCCGTGCCCGTGCCCGTATGAGCCCCCGCGCTGTACGCCAGCAGCACCGGCCCGTGTCGGTAACGGCGCCCGAGACGCCCACCCGCAGCACCCCACTTACGATGGGAGTTCCCCCGACGAAAGACCTGACATGACCGACGCCCCCACCAGCGCCCGCGTCGACGCGTGGCTGTGGGCGGTGCGCGTCTACAAGACCCGGTCGGCCGCGACGACCGCATGCCGCGCGGGTCACGTGCGCGTCAACGGCGACCGGGCCAAGGCGGCTCAGCCGGTGCGTCCGGGCGACGAGTTGCGGGTGCGCGTTCAGGGCTTCGACCGCATCCTGGTGGTGAAGAAGACCATCGCCAAGCGCGTGGGAGCAGCCCTCGTCGCCGAGTCGGTCGACGACCGCACTCCCCCACCGCCCCCGCGCGAGAGCGTGCCCTTCGTTCCCGTCCGCGACCGCGGAGCCGGTCGGCCGACCAAGCGTGATCGTCGCGACATCGAGAAGCTGCGCGGCCGAGACGGCGAGTGAGGCACCGGCCGCCACGACCCGGCGGTCGCAACCCCGCGCACAACCTCCGCGATGCGCACAACTTCAGCCACCCACGCCTGAATCGAACGGAGGTTGCGCTCATCGCTGAGCCTGCCCCGCGCCACGGCACCAGCGACAACCCCGCAGCGCCGGCGAACGAGCCCGACGTACGCGCGTGCGCTCAGTCCAACTGCTCCAGCAGCCACCGCGTGCCCTGCGCGATGGCGCCGAGCTCCTGCACCCGCGCGGCGAGGCCCCGGTCGCTCGTCACGACGATCA
The DNA here is from genome assembly GCF_014839445.1 of Microbacterium sp. CFBP 13617. NCBI lineage: Bacteria > Bacillati > Actinomycetota > Actinomycetes > Micrococcales > Microbacteriaceae > Microbacterium > Microbacterium sp. CFBP 13617. Next base: position 158,414 of record NZ_JACYNW010000003.1, read on the forward strand.
CCGGGCTGTGCAGCGCGACCAGCTCGTGTGTGACGGCGACGATCTCATCGTCTCCGGAACCCTCGGCGATGCGCACCGAGACGCCGGCCCCGTCGACGGCGGCAGAGCGCGCCTGGCCCTCCAGCACCGCGGTGACCGGCGGAAACCAGCGCGTCGCCGAGAGGCCGAGGGTGTCGGCATCCATTCCCGCCACAGCCCTCGCCGAGACACGCGCGAGCAGTCGCGATGCTGCTCCGGCGCGATCCTTCCACCAGCCGTCGGGCACCGACCCGACGACGTTGGCGACGTCGACGACCACCGCGGGTCGCGTCGACAGCGCGGTGCGCAGCGCGGGCCACGCCGAGGCGAAGCCCGGATGCAGGGGCAGAGAGTCGACCCGGTCGACGGCGACCCACTCGAGGGCCACGCTCTCGGGGTCGCTGATCACGGGCTCGAACGGCACCGTGACGTCGGCGACGAGGGTCGAGTACGACCAGATCCCGAGGTCGAGGACGCTCTCGAAACGTGCCCGCACGGCATCCGCCGGCACTCCGGCCTCTTCGCCCGACTCGCGCAGGGCGCCGTCGAGGGCCGATTCGTTCTCGTGGCGCGCACCCCCGGGCAGAGCCCAGGTGTCGCCGAAGTGACTCCACGAGACCCGGTGCTGCAGCAGCACGCCCCGCCGCGGATCGAGTGCGAGCAGACCCGCTGCGCCGAAACGACCCCAGTACTTCTCGCCCGTCGGCGCGACCACCCAGGCGTCGCCGGGGTCGCGGGGCCCGTGCGGGCGCCGCGGTTCGCCCGGGGCGGGAGGCTGGATCGTCATCCTCCCCAGCCTGGCACACCCCGGCCGCGCGTGGATCGTCGGGCGTCACACGGCGCCGTGATCGGCCGGCGTTCCTCCGCAAACGCCACGCGCCCCGGCTCCACGAGGAAACCGGGGCGCGATGAAAGCGAGGATCAGCGGTCGAAACGCGCACCCTCGGGCTTCGGGCCCATCAGCATGAACACCAAGAGCACGATGCCACCGACCAACGGGACCAGACCGATGAAGATCCAGAAGCCGCTCTTGTCGGAGTCGTGCAGGCGACGCACGACCAGGGCCAGGTACGGCACGATCGTCGCGAGCGACCAGATGATGTAGACGATGTAGAAGACGAGGCCGACGCCCGAGGGAGTGGCCATCATTCCGTACTCGTCGACCGTGCCGGCGCCGCCGGTGGCCGCGGCGAGCACGTTCAGGACGCCGCCGACGATGAACATGACCAGCACCCACCACCAGAACTCGCTGCGGCTGGCGCGGCCCGAGAAGGTGGCGTACTTCTTGAAGAAGCGCTTGACGGCGGCGCCGATCGGCGCGCCGTAGTACGGCTGAGCCAGAGGCGGCTCGATCGTGGAATTGCTCATGGTTCCCCCAGGCTGAAGTTTCGATCACGACGGTGCGGGCGGGTATTGCACCGCCGCGAATGAACCTTATCGAACCTGAGTGTTGGCTGTGCACACGACGCATGTGTGCTGTACGCCGGTCCCCTTCGCCAGGACCACGCCCGCAGACGCCGAATGCCCCGATCCCTCGCGGGGACCGGGGCATTCGAGACACGCGTCAGCGCTGGCGCTTCTCGCGGATGCGCATGTTGAGCACGATCGGGGTGCCGTCGAAGCCGTAGATCTCGCGCAGGCGACGCTGGATGAAGCGGCGGTAGCCCGGGTCGAGGAATCCGGTCGTGAACAGCACGAATGTCGGCGGACGCGTCGCCGCCTGGGTGCCGAACAGGATGCGGGGCTGCTTGCCGCCGCGCAGCGGGTGCGGGTGCTCGGCCACGAGCTCCGACAGGAACGCGTTGAACTTGCCGGTCGGAATGCGGGTGTCCCACGACTCCAGGGCCGTCTCGAGCGCCGGCACCAGCTTGTCGAGGTGGCGGCCGGTGCGGGCCGAGATGTTCACGCGCGGGGCCCACGCGACGTGCGCGAGGTCCTGCTCGATCTCACGCTCGAGGTACCGACGACGGTCCTGGTTCTCCATGTCGTCGTCGTTCAGGCGGTCCCACTTGTTGAACGCCAGCACGAGCGCGCGGCCCGATTCGAGCACCAGGTCGATGATGTTCAGGTCCTGCACGCTGATCGGCTGCGAGACGTCGATCACGACGACCGCGACCTCCGACTTCTCCAGCGCCGTCGAGGTGCGCAGCGACGCGTAGAAGTCGGCACCCTGCTGAAGGTGCACGCGACGACGGATGCCGGCGGTGTCGACCAGCGTCCAGAGCTTGCCGCCGAGCTCGACGACCTCGTCGACGGGGTCGCGGGTGGTGCCGGCCAGCTCGTTGACGACGACGCGCTCTTCGCCCGCCGCCTTGTTGAGCAGCGACGACTTGCCGACGTTGGGGCGTCCGAGGATCGCGACGCGACGCGGGCCGCCGATCTCGTACCGTGCCACGGCCGAGACCTCGGGAAGCACCTTCATGATCTCGTCGAGCAGGTCGGCCACGCCGCGGCCGTGAATGGCCGAGACGGGGTGCGGCTCGCCCAGGCCGAGGTTCCACAGGGCGGCAGCCTCGGGCTCGTGGCGGGCGTCGTCGACCTTGTTCGCGATGAGGAACACCGGCTTGCCGCTCTTGCGCAGCAGCTTCACGACGTGCTCGTCGGTCGAGGTCGCCCCCACCGTGGCATCCACCACGAACAGCACGATGTCGGCGAGGTCGATCGCGACCTCGGCTTGCGCTGCCACCGAACGGTCGATACCGCGCGCGTCGGGCTCCCAGCCGCCGGTGTCGACGAGCGAGAACCGCCGGTCGAGCCACTCGGCCTTGTAGGTGACGCGGTCGCGGGTGACACCGGGGGTGTCCTCGACGACCGCCTCACGGCGCCCGAGGATGCGGTTCACCAACGCCGACTTGCCGACGTTCGGCCGGCCGACGATCGCGACGACCGGCAGCGCCGGCAGGAACTCGATGGCTCCTTCGCCCGACGCGAGGCCCGCGAGCAGCGCGGCATCCTCTTCGTCGAGGTCGAAGTCCTCGAGTCCCGCGCGCAACGCTTCGGCCCGCTGTTCGGCGAGCACCTCGTCGAGCTGCTCCATCTTTTCGGCGAGCTGGTCGGGCCCGCCTTCGTACTCGTCTTCAACGCCCATCGCGGGCTCCCATCGTGGAGTCGACGACGCTCAGCACGGCGTCGACGGTCTGTTCGAAATCGAGGTGGGTCGAATCGACGACCTGCACGCCGGGGGCGGCGGTGAGGAAGTCGACGACCGTGGAATCTGCGGCGTCGCGCTGGTGCAGAGCTGCGGCGACCTTGGCGGCGTCGTGCCCTGTCAGCTCGGCGCTGCGACGCGCGGCGCGCACCTCGGGCGCCGCGGTCAGAAGAATGCGCACGGGCGCGTCGGGGAACACGACCGTGGTGATGTCGCGGCCTTCGACGACGACGCCGCGAAGACCCGCGGATGCCACGAGCCGGCGGAACAGCTCGTTCACCGCGTGCCGCACGGTGGCCACCCGCGCGACGCCGCTGACGGCGTCGGTCACGCGGGGTTCGCGGATCGCGGCGGTCACGTCGGTGCCACCGACGCGCACCCAGCGGTCGGACGCGTCGAGCGAGATCGCGTAGTCGAAGTCGCCGAACACCTCGACCACGGCCGTGGCGTCGGAGGTGTCGATCCCGTGCTGCAGCGCGTGCCAGGCGAGCGCGCGGTAGGCGGCGCCGGTGTCGAGGAAGCCGTACCCGAGGCGGGTCGCGGCGGCCTTCGACACGCTCGACTTCCCGCTGCCGGCCGGGCCGTCGACGGCCACGACGACGGGAGCCGCTGCTCCCGCGGGCGTCGTGGTCAGCGAGGGGGTGGAGTCAGTCATGGGTGGTGCTCGCAATCCGCCATCCGCGCTGCTGGAGTCCGTCGACGGCCCGGCGGACCGCGTCGGGGACGACGCTGATCTCGGCCAAGCCGAAGGGGGCACCGGGCGAGTGCTCGAGGCGTAGGTCTTCGACGTTGACGTCGAGGTCACCGAGTTCGCCGAACAGGCGACCCAGCTGGCCGGAGGTGTCGTCGACCATGACGACGAAAGTATCGAAACGGCGGTTCTGGCCGTGCTTGCCGGGCAGGCGTTCGACGCCCTCGTTGCCCCGGCGGATCGTGTCGGCGACCGTGCGGCGGGCTCCCGGCACGTCGGGGTCGCGCAGGGCGTCGGCGACGTCGCCGAGGTCGGCGGCGAGCTGGTCGAGCACCTCGACCACGGGGGCCGCGTTCGCGCCCAGGATCTGCACCCACAGCTCGGGGGCCGACGCCGCGATGCGCGTCGTGTCGCGCACGCCCTGGCCCGCGAGCCGCAGCGAGCCGTCGGGGGCCTCGATGAAGCGCCCGGCGAGCAGGCTCGCCACCAGCTGCGGCACGTGCGACATGAGCGCGACGGACTCGTCGTGCTCTTCGGGCGTCATCTCGATGAGCGTCGCACCGAGGTCGAGCGCGAGCCCTTCGACGAGCGACAGGTCGTGGGCCGAGGTCTCGCCGTCGCGGCAGACCACCCACGGACGCCCCACGAAGATGTCGGCGCGGGCCGAGATGGCTCCCCCGCGCTCGCGCCCGGCCATGGGGTGCGAGCCGATGTAGTGCGTGAGGTCGACGCCGCGCTCGCGCAGGGTGCGCAGCGGCTCGAGCTTCACGCTCGCGACGTCGGTGATCACGGCAGCGGGGAACGCCGCGAGCTCGCGCTGCACGACGTCGGCGACGACGTCGGGAGGCGTGGCGACGACGATGAGCGAGGGCGCGTCATCAGGTTGCTCGGCGCGGCCGGCGCCGTAATCGATGGCCAGACGCAGCTGCGACGGAGACGCGTCGACGAGCACGACGTCGACGCCGCGGGCCGTGAGCGCGTGACCGATGCTCGCGCCGAGGAGTCCGGAGCCGACGATGCGGACAGTGCCGCTCGTGCGGGTCGCCAAAGGCCCGGCCGCGCGCGCGGACGTTTCCTTCGGTTCGGTCATCGGGTCTCCTGCTGCCCTGGGCGGCGCCGCTCGCGCCGCGAGACGCGCCGCCGAGTCACTCGGCCGGATCGGCCGGGGTGTCACCGTCTCGACGAGACAGCGTGAGAAGGGCGCCTCGTTCTACTGTAGTCAACTCGCGTGCCTTGCCCACCGGGAGAGTTCCCAGGTGGAGGGGACCGAACTGCCGCCGCACGAGTTCGATGACCGGGTGTCCGACCTCGTCCATCATGCGTCGGACGATGCGGTTCTTGCCCGAGTGCAGCGTGAGCTCGACCAGGCTCTCGCCCCGCGACGCGTCGAGCAGGCGTGCCTTGTCGGCGGCGATCCGCCCGTCCTCGAGGTCGACGCCCCGGGTCAGCTTCGCGATGGTCTGCGGCGTGACGAGCCCCTCGACCTTGGCGATGTACACCTTCGTCACCCCGAACGAGGGGTGGGCGAGCACGTGGGCGAGGTCGCCGTCGTTGGTCAGCACGAGCAGGCCGCTCGTGTCGGCATCCAGTCGTCCGACGTTGTAGAGGCGTTCCTCCCACTCGTCGGCCCACTCCCGCAGGTCGGGGCGACCGCGGTCGTCGTTCATCGAGCTGACGACACCGGTCGGCTTGTTCAGCACCACGTAGCGCTTGGACTCGTCGAGCTGGATGGCGACGCCGTCGACGTCGACGAGGTCGGTCTCGGGGTGGATGCGCGAGCCCAGCTCGGTGACGGTCTCGCCGTTCACGCGCACGCGGCCCTCGACGATCATGTTCTCGGCCACGCGCCGCGAGGCCACGCCCGCATTGGCGAGCACCTTCTGCAGGCGGATGCCCTCGTCGCTCGCGGAGCCTGCGCCCCCGGTCGCTGCGCCTGTCGAAGCGTCGCTCATTTCAGTACCTCTCCGTCGAATCCGTCGGCGCCGTCGTCGAGCAACGGCGAGATGTGCGGCAGCTCGTCGAGCGAGTTGATGCCGAGGTTGACCAGCAGCTGGTCGGTGGTCCCGTAGTGGATGGCGCCCGTGTCGGGGTCGGTGAAGGCCTCGGCGATCAGCCCCCGCGACAGCAGCGTGCGAACGACCGAGTCGACGTTCACCGCGCGGATGGATGCCACCTGCCCGCGCGTGACGGGCTGCTTGTACGCGATGACGGCCAGGGTCTCGAGCGCCGCCTGCGACAGGCGCGAGGGTGCCTGGGTGTTGACGAACTCGCCGACGACGTCGTCGTACTCCTCGCGCACGTACAACCGCCATCCCCCGCCGACCTCGCGCAGTTCGAAGCCGCGCACGGGTCCGCCGGTCTGTCCGTCGTAGTCGGCGACGAGGCCCGCGACGGCCTGGCGCACCGCGGGCACGGGGGCGGCGACCGCGGCGGCGAGACTCACGAGGCTCTGCGGCTCGTCGAGCACGAGCAGGATCGCCTCGAGGCGTCGGGCGACGGATGTCGGATCGGTCGGGCGGGCGACGGGCGCGGTAACAGGGTGCTCCGCGGGTGCGACGGCGTCGACGGGGGTCGCCGCGGCGTCGACGGCGACGGCGGGGGGATCAGCGGTCATAGTCGGCTCCGAGGGCGGCGAGGTTCTCTTCCGACCACCGTTCGGCGGTCCAGCGCAGCGTCAATTCTCCCAGGGGTTCGAGCTGCTCGAACGACAGGGCGGCGTGGCGGTACAGCTCGAGGATCGACAGGAAGCGTGCCACGACGACCCCGGTCTCGGTGACTCCGGCCACGAGGTCGCGGAAGTTCAGGGTACCGGCGGAGCGCAGCAGGGTCACGACGATGGCGGCCTGCTCGCGGATGCTCACGAGCGGGGCGTGCAGGTGATCGAGGCCGACGGTGGGGATCTGCTTCGGGGCGAGCGCCACGACCGCCAGCGCCGCGAAGTCCGCGGCGTTCAGCGTCCATTTCAGCTCCGGCACGGCGCTGCGGTACTTCTCGTCGAGGCGCACGGCACGCGTATGGCGGCGGTCCTCGCGCTGCAGGCAGCGGGCGAACCACGCCGACACCTCTTTGAACGCCCGGTACTGCAGCAGGCGGGCGAACAGCAGGTCGCGTGCCTCCAGCAGCGCCACGGACTCGGCATCCACCAGCTCGCCCTGCGGCAGCAGACCCGCGATCTTCATGTCGAGCAGGGTCGCGGCGACCACCAGGAACTCCGACGCCTCATCGAGATCGCCGTCGGGCCCCATCGCGCGCAGGTAGGCGATGAACTCGTCGGTCACGCGGCTGAGGGCGACCTCGGTGATGTCGAGCTCGGCCCGCGAGATGAGCGTGAGCAGCAGGTCGAAGGGACCGTCGAAATCGGGAAGGGTGACGCGGAAGCCCGCGGGCTCGGGGGCCGAGGCGGGCTCGGTCACCGGCGCGGGCTCGGGCGCTGGCTCGGGCGCTGGCTCGGGCTCGGTCACCGGCGCGGGCTCGGTCGCCGGCTCGGGCACCGACGCCGGCCGGGAGTCCGAGGCCGGAGCATCGAGCGTCGCGGCGGGGGCGCCGTCACGCGGCGCGGCGGAGGCGGTGTCGTCAGGCGACGGCGCCACGGGCGACCAGCTCCCGCGCCAACCGCAGGTAGGCCTGGGCTGCGGCGTGCTCGGGCGCGAACTCCGTGATCGGCATGCCCGACACCGAGGCGTCGGGGAACTTGACCGTGCGGCCGATGACCGTCTCGAGCACATCGTTGCCGAACGCCTCGACCACGCGCTCGAGCACCTCGCGCGAGTGCAGCGTGCGGGGGTCGTACATCGTCGCCAGCACACCGTCGAGCTCGATCGCCGGGTTGAGGCGGTCGCGCACCTTGTCGATCGTCTCGACCAGCAGTGCGACGCCGCGCAGGGCGAAGAACTCGCACTCGAGCGGGATCAGCACGCCGTGCGCCGCGGTCAGCGCGTTGACGGTCAGCAGGCCGAGCGAGGGCTGGCAGTCGATGAGGATGACGTCGTAGTCGGCCGCGACCTTGCGCAGCACGCGCGCCAGGATCGTCTCGCGGGCGACCTCGTTGACGAGGTGCACCTCGGCCGCCGACAGGTCGATGTTGGCCGGCAGGATGTCGAGGCCCTCGACGCGCGTCGCCACGATGACCTCGCGCGGGTCGCGCTTGGTGTCGAGCAGCAGGTCGTAGATGGTCGGCACGTCGTGGGTCTGGATGCCGAGACCCGCCGACAGCGCACCCTGGGGGTCGAAGTCGATGGCGAGCACGCGGCGCCCGTACCCCGCGAGGGCGGCGGCCAGGTTGATGGTGGTGGTCGTCTTACCGACGCCACCCTTCTGGTTGCACAGCGCGATGATGCGCGCCGGACCGTGGCTGTCGAGGGCGGCCGGGGTGGGGAACCCTTGGTAGGGGCGACCGGTGGGTCCGAGGATGACCTCGTCCGCGACCGTCTTCTTGCCCTTCGTGCTCGCCGACACCGAGTCTCCCGCCTTCGTCATAACGCCCCCGAGTCTAACCGCCGCCCGCTCCCCCGCCCGGTGCACGCGCCGGACGCCGGCCCGGTCGGTGCCGAGACCGCTCGGAGGCCGCCGGACGGGCCGCAGGGGGCGGCCGTCGGGCGGGGGGCGTGCCGCCGGACGCGGGCGAAGCCGCCGAAGACGCACGCGATTCACGAGGACGCACGGGATGGGCGTCGAAGCCGTGCGGCCTCGGCAATCGCATGCGGTCTCGACGCCGGTCGGTGCCGGGCGGGCGGGCGCGCGGGCGCGGGTCAGCGGCTGCGACGCATCGCGACGCTGCGGGCCTGCACGGCGAGCGCGAGCACCAGCGTCGCCGCTCCCCAGGCGGCGGCGACCTTCACCAGCACACCGTAGATGAGGTGGGTCGGGGTGTAGCCCGCGTCGAAGCCGCCCGCGACAGCGAGCGCAACGATGGACGCGACGACCAGCGCGGCCGGCAGCGACAGCCACCACGCGACGCGCACGGCATCCGGAAGCACGCGGTCGACGGGCGTCGCCGCGCGCCGCGACCACCACCACAGCCCGAACGCCGCCAGACCCGCCAGCCCGAACACCCCCGAGCCGTACTGCAGCCACTTCACGCCGAGCAGCGGCCCCCACTGCTGCTCCAGCGCGGGGAGCAGCGCCTCGCCCGCCCGTCCCTCGTGCGTGAAGAAGTCCCAGACGACGTGCGTGACGACCCCGATCGTGAGCGAGAGCACGAGCCACAGGATGCCGCGCACTCCCCCGCTCAGCGTCTCGCGGGCGGCGGCGCGAGCCCCGGCATCCCACCCGTCGGGAAGACGATCCGCGACGACGCGGGGTGTCAGCTCCCGCGTCGCGGGACGCAGGACGCACCTCCACACCAGCAGCAGCACGAACGCCATGACCACCGTCACCGGTAGCCACGCGAGATCGTGCGTCACCGCGTACGGGGGCACGATCCCGCGCAGGAACAGCGGAAGGTCGGGCGTCATCGCGCCGATCGCGATGGCCGCCGGCACGAGCGGTGTGCGCACGAACGGCAGCGCGACGACGGCGTGACTGACCGTGAACGGCATGTCAGTCGAGGAACAGGCCGGCGAGCGTCTTCTTGCCGCGCCGCAGCACCGAGACACCGCCCGGGAGCGTCCCCTCGACGACGGCGTCGTCGGAGGTCACCTTCTGGCCGTCGAGCGACACCCCGCCCTGCGCGATCGCGCGGCGGGCCTCGCTGAGGCTGCCCGACAGCTCGGTGGCGGTGAGCGCCTCGACCACGGTCGTGCCCCGGGCGACGGTCGCGTGCGGCAGCTCCTCGAGCGCGGTGCGCAGCACGGCGGCGTCGAGGGCGGTCACATCGCCCTGACCGAACAGGGCCTCGGTGGCGGCGATGACGGCCACGGTCGCCTCGTCGCCGTGCACGGTCGTGACGACCTCGCGGGCGAGACGCTTCTGCGCCGCGCGCCGGAAGGGCTCGGCCTCCACCTGGGCGGCGTACTCCTCGATCTCGGCACGCGTGAGGAACGTGAACACCTTGAGGCGCTCGAGCACGTCGCGGTCGTCGGTGTTGAGCCAGAACTGGTACATCGCCCACGGGCTGCACATCTCGGCATCCAGCCATATGGCGTTGCCCTCGCTCTTGCCGAACTTCGTGCCGTCGCTGTTGGTGATCAGCGGCGTGCCGATCGCGTGCACCGAGGCGCCCTCGGCGCGACGCACCAGGTCGGTGCCGCTGGTGAGGTTTCCCCACTGGTCGCTGCCGCCGGTCTGCAGCACGCAGCCGTAGGCGCGGTACAGCTCGAGGTAGTCGAGCCCCTGCAGGATCTGGTAGCTGAACTCGGTGTAGCTGATGCCCGCCTCGGAGTTCAGGCGCGCGCTCACCGCGTCTTTCTTGAGCATCGTGCCGACGCGGAAGTACTTGCCGATCTCGCGCAGGAAGTCGATGGCGCTCAGCGGCGCCGTCCAGTCGAGGTTGTTGACGATGCGGGCGGCGCTGTCGCCCTCGAAGCTCAGGAAGCGCTCGACCTGCGCCCGCAGGCTGGCGACCCATTCGGCGACGGTCTCGCGCGTGTTGAGCGTGCGCTCGGCCGTGGGGCGCGGGTCGCCCACCAGACCGGTGGAGCCGCCGACGAGGCCCAGCGGGCGGTGACCGGCGAGCTGCAGGCGACGCATCGTGAGCAGCTGCACGAGGTTGCCCAGGTGCAGGCTCGGCGCGGTCGGATCGAAACCGCAGTAGAACACGATCGGGTCTCCGCCGAGCAGTTCGCGCAGCTCGCCCTCGTCGGTCGACACGTGGATCAGCCCCCGATAGACCAGCTCGTCCCAGACGTTGTCGAAGGTCGGGTCGTTGGCGGGGGTGAGGGCGCTCACGGGCGCCGCGTCGATCGGTGCAGACACCGGCCCAGGGTATCAGCGGGGTCGTGGGACTCCGGATGCCGAGACCCCGCCGCCGCCGCGCTCACCCCGCGCTCGTCACCTGCCGCTCGGTCCGCACGCGCGGCCGCACGCCGCCGTCAGCCCGCGTGCACGCCCCACCACACGAGGAACGCCGCCGCCAACGACGTCACCCAGCTCACGAGGCTGCCGATCAGGAAGTACTCCGCGCGGTCTCCCCCGTCGCCGTCGCGCGAGATCTCGGGGAAGCGCACGATGCCCTTCGCGGCGAGCACCGCGGCGATGAGCGTGTACGCCCCGGCGAGCGTCAGCACGAAGACCAGGATGCGCTCCAACGGTCCGATGAGGCGTCCACCCTTGAGCGTCGGCGTCGCCGTCTCGTCGGGGGCGACGCGGCCACCCATCTCGGAGCGGAGCGCGATGCGCACGACCGCGTTGCCGGACTCGAGCAGGAACACCAGGCACCCGACGACCAGCACGATCACGTCGACCGACACGGCGTCGGCCGGTCGGTAGGTGGTCCACATCTCGCCCAGCATGCCGGGGCGGACGCGGCCCGGGGCGATGACCACGCAGGCCGCCGCGGCGAGCGCCAGCAGGGCCACGGGCCAGAGGCCCGCGCGCGCGGGACCGTGCTCGGGCACGACCCACGTCCAGATCGCGGCGACGGCGACGGCGAGCAGGCCTGCGATCACGGCATCCAGTCCCGCCGACACCACGACGAGCGCCACCGCCGCCGCAGCGAAGGCGATCCAGCGGCGGGAACGGATCATCTGGCGCACCAGGTCGACCGACCCGACGGCCAGCAGCAGGAGTCCCGCGGCGATCACGAGCGCGCTCCGCGGGTGAGGGCGGCGAAGCCCTCGACGATCGCGGCGGAGCCGGCGGAGGCCAGGGCCTGCGAGACGGCCGACTGGCTGACGCCCTCGGTCTCGGCCAGTTCGCGCTGCGAGCGACCCAGGCACCGGCCGTAGGTGAGGCGGCGCGTGCGTTCGCTCATCGTCGAGACCAGTTGGTCGCGGCTGAGCGCGTAGGCGTTGGCGAGCGAGATGGTGTCGACCATGGCGGCATCCTCTCCCTCGGCGGCCTCGATCCACGTGCGCGCGAACGGCGCGGCGCGTTGCTGCAGTCGTGCGGTTCTCTCGATCGCGGCACGGGCCGCCCACCAGGCCGGCCCCTCGGGCACGGTGCGTCCGTCGAGCTCGATGGGTCGTACCGCGCCGACACCGAGACCGAAGCGGCAGTCGATCCCGTCGGGGAGTGCCAGACGCACGAGTAGCAGCGACCCCAGCGCGTCGCCGAGTCGGTCGTACTCCCCCTGCAGTTCATCGCCCACGACGGCCTCGAGGGGCTGCCTCGCGACCGGCAGGTCGCGGTCGGCGTCGCCGACGACCCGCGCGATGCGTCGCTGTGCGGCGGCGCGGTCGGCGAGCTGCCTTGAGGCGACGATGTCGGCGATCACGGCGATACTCATGACATAAGCGTATCGCTTATCTTTACGGTTTGATAAGCGAAAAGCTGATACTCAGTCGATGAGTGTGCGAGCGGCGGCCTGCGCGCGCGAGACGAGCTCGTGACGCTGCTCGCTCACGCGTGCGGGCGCCGTTCCCCCCACGCCCGTGCGGCTCGACACCGACCCCTCGATCGAGAGCACCTCGCGCACCGCCGGAGTGAGACGGGGCGAGACCGAGGCCAGCAGAGCGTCATCGGCGTCTTCGAGGCCGATCTCGCGCTCCTCGCAGGCGCGCACGAGCTCCCCCGAGATCTCATGCGCGTCGCGGAAGGCCACGCCCTGACGCACGAGCCACTCGGCCACGTCGGTCGCGAGCGAGAACCCCTGGGGGGCGAGCTCGGCCATGCGCTCGGTGTGGAACCGCAGCGTCGCGATCATGCCCGAGAAGGCCGGCAGCACGAGCTCGAGCGTGCGCACCGAGTCGAACACGGGCTCCTTGTCTTCTTGCAGGTCGCGGTTGTACGCGAGCGGAAGACCCTTGAGAGTGGCCAGCAGGCCCGACAGGTTGCCGATCATGCGGCCGGCCTTGCCGCGCGCGAGTTCGGCGATGTCGGGGTTCTTCTTCTGCGGCATGATGCTCGAGCCCGTCGAGTAGGCGTCGTCGAGCGTGACGAAGCCGAACTCGCGCGTGTTCCACAGGATGACGTCTTCGGACAGGCGCGACAGGTCGACGCCGATCATGGCGGTGATGAACGCGAACTCGGCCACGACGTCGCGCGACGCGGTGCCGTCGAGGGAGTTCTCGGCAGGTCGGGCCAGGCCCAGGTGATCGGCGACCAGCTGCGGGTCGAGGCCCAGGGTCGCCCCGGCGAGCGCCCCGCCGCCGTAGGGCGACACCGATGCGCGCACCGACCAGTCGCGCAGGCGCTCGATGCCGCGCGTGAAGGCCCAGCCGTAGGCCTGCAGGTGGTGGGCCAGCAGCACCGGCTGCGCGTGCTGCAGGTGGGTGCGGCCCGGCATGATCGCGGTGTCGTGCGCCTCGGCCTGGGCGACGAGCGCGTCGATGAGGCGCAGCACCTCGCGGGTGATCGTGCGCGCGTGATCGAGCAGGTACAGCCGCACGAGGGTGGCGATCTGGTCGTTGCGACTGCGGCCGGCGCGGAGCTTGCCCCCGAGCGCGGGCCCCACGGTCTCGATGAGCACGCGTTCGAGGGCGCCGTGCACGTCTTCGTCGCCGGGAGCGGCGATCAGGGTGCCCGCGCGCAGGCGCACGGCCAGGTCGTCGAGACCGGCGTGCATGGCCGCGGCCTCATCAGCGTCGAGGTAGCCCGCCGCCTCGAGGGCGGCGGTGTGCGCGTGCGAGCCCGCGATGTCGTACAGGGCGAGATCCCAGTCGAAGTGCGTGGAACGGCTGAGGGCCGCCAGCTCGGGAGAGGGGCCGCCCGAGAATCGGGCCCCCCACAGGGCGCCCTCGTTCGTCGACTGACCGCTCTCGTGACTCATGCCCCCAGCCTACCGAGGCGTCTCAGCGAACCGCGGCCGGGGTCGTGGCATCCCGGCCCACGACGAAGCGCACCACGGCGTCGATGAGCGCCTCGAGGGGCCCGCGCCCCACCGTCAGCGCCCACGCGGTGCAGCCGACGACCAGGCCGAGGGTCAGCGGCCCGAAGAGGCCCAGGGCGCGGATCCCCCAGAGGTCCGACGTGTCGCCCAGCACCGCGAGAGCGACGAACGCCCACACGACCAGCTGCAGCACGTAGGCCGTGAGCGGCATGGAACCGACGGCGCGGAGCGGGATCGCGAGCCACCGCACCGGCGTCCGGCACAACAGCAGGCACAGCCCGATCGTCGCGATCGCGAAACCGCCCGATCCGATCACCTCCCACAGCCCCGCCGAATGGTCCTCGGCGGTGAGGACGGTGGACAGGTACCGATCGTCGGCGACGGCGGGTTCCGTCACCAGTGCCAGGCCGTAACCCGCGAGCATGAGAGCGCCACCCGACAGCAGCATCAGGGTCTGCTCGGGCAGCAGACGCAGGTCGAGGCGTCCGAGTCCCATGCCCGCCAGCAGGAACGCGATCCATACCGGGAACGGGTAGTTCCAGCCGAGCGCGGCGGAGATCTCTTCGCCGAACCGGCCGCTCCAGAGGGGGGCCGCATCGAGCACGGGTTGGATCCACGGCATGACGAGGGCGACGGCCCCCGCCGTGAGGAACAGCCCGCGAGGACGCATTCCCAGGAACGGCAGCGACAGCGCGAACAGCAGCGCGTACGCGGGAAGGATCACGTACACCGGCACCCCGGTGAACACCAGCAGCATGCCGATCACCCACAGCAGCGCCCCGCGCAGCGCCAACCGCGCGGCCGCGCGAGCGCGCCGGGGTCCTTCGAGCGGACGGGGACCGCCGGTCACCAGCGCGATCGACACGCCCGCCAGCACCGCGAAGAGGATGGACGAGCGCCCGTTGACCACGTCGAGCCACGACGACGGGTCGCGCGCGACGAAGTTCTCGGTGTCGAGCAGGTGCGCGGCCAGCATGCCCAGGACCGCGAGGCCCCGGGCCAGGTCGACACCGACCAGCCGCCCCGGCCCGTCGAAGCGGGTCCAGGTGCGGCCGATCCGCGTGGTCAGCCCTGGCGCAGAAGCCACACCAGCAACGCCTTCTGGGCGTGGAGCCGGTTCTCGGCCTCGTCCCACACCACGCTCTGGCGGCCGTCGATGACCTCGGCGTCGACCTCGTAGCCGCGGTCGGCGGGCAGGCAGTGGATGAAGATCGCCCCCTCGTCGGCGCGCGTCATGAGCTCGCTCGTGACCTTGAAGTCGCCCAGGTCGCGGATGCGCGCGAGCTTCTCTTCTTCTTTGCCCATCGACACCCACGTGTCGGTGACGACGACGTCGGCTCCGGATGCCGCGGCCTCGGGGTCGCTGGTGAGCGTCACCGATCCGCCGGTGGTGGCGGCGATGCGCTCGGCATCGGCGATGACGTCGGCGCGGGGCGCGTAGTCGGCGGGAGCTGCGACACGGACGTGCATTCCGGCCGTGACGCCGGCGAGCACGTACGAGTGGGCCATGTTGCTCTGCCCGTCGCCGAAGAACGACAGCGTCAGCCCCGCGAGCTCGCCCTTGTGCTCACGGATGGTCAGCAGGTCGGCGAGCAGCTGGCACGGGTGGAAGTCGTCGCTCAGCGCGTTGACGACGGGAACGCGCGTGCCGCGCGCCATCTCTTCGAGGCCCGCCTGCGCGTAGGTGCGCCAGACGATCGCCGCGACCTGACGCTCCAGCACGCGGGCGGTGTCGGAGGGGGTCTCCTTGCCGCCGAGCTGGCTGTTGGCCGTCGAGATGATGAGCGGCGAGCCGCCGAGGTCGGCGATGCCCACGGCGAACGACACGCGCGTGCGGGTCGACGACTTGTCGAAGATCACCGCGACGGTCTGGGGGCCGGCGAGCGGCTTCTGCGCCCAGCGGTCCTTCTTCAGCTCGATGGCGAGATCGAGGATCTCGGCCTGTTCGGCCGGGCTCAGGTCGTCGTCGCGCAGCAGGTGGCGGGTCACGCGGGGGCTCCTTCGAGGATGAGGGCGTCGGAAACGGTGGCGAGCGCGGCGCCGAAGAGCGAGAGGAACTCGGCCACTTCGGCATCGCCGATCGTGAGGGGCGGCGCGATGCGGATGGTGTCGTCGTTCGCCGCGTTGATGATGAGCCCGTGCTGCTGGGCCGCGGCGACGACGGCCTTCGCGACGGGGCTGGTGAGACCGATGCCGAGCAGCAGGCCACGCCCGCGGACGCCGGCGACCAGGGGCGAGCCCAGCCCGGCGATGCCCTCGCGCAGCTCGGTCTCGCGACGCGCGGCGTTCTCGACGAGGCCGGACGACTCGATCTCGTGCAGCACGGCGCCGCCGACGGCGGTCCCCAGCGCGTTGCCGCCGAAGGTCGAGCCGTGCGTACCGGGGAAGAACAGGTCGCTGGCCGCCCCGAAGGTGATGAGTGCGCCGATCGGGAAGCCGCCGCCGATGCCCTTGGCCACGGTGATGGCATCCGGAACGATCCCGGAGTGCTGGAAGCCGAACCAGGCACCGGTGCGGCCGGCGCCCGTCTGGATCTCGTCGATGATCAGCAGCGCGCCGTGGCGGGCGGTGATCTCGCGGGCCGCCTGCAGGTAACCCTCGGGCAGCTCGACGACCCCGGCCTCGCCCTGGATGGGCTCGACGAGCAGGGCGGCGACACGGTCGTCGACAGCGCTCTCGAGGGCCTCGATCGTCGCGTCGATGTGCTCGACCCCCGGGACCATGGGCAGGAAGTCGGCCTGCAGCGCGGGCTTGCCGGTGAGCGCGAGGGCACCCATGGTGCGCCCGTGGAAGCCGCCCTTGAGCGTCAGGATGCGGGTGCGTTCGGTGCCGCGACCATGCAGACGCGCGAGCTTGAGCGCCGCCTCGTTCGCCTCGGCACCCGAGTTGCCGAAGTACACCCGGCCCGATTCGCCCGTGCCCGCGAGACGCTTCAGACGCGCGGCGAGCGCGAGCTGCGGCGGCGTGGCGAAGTAGTTCGACACGTGCGCCAGGGTGGATGCCTGGGCGGTCAGCGCCTCGACGAAGGTGGGGTGCGCGTGACCGAGGGCGTTGACGGCGATTCCGGCCAGGAAGTCGAGGTACTTCGTGTCGTCGGCGTCCCAGACGTAGGCCCCCTCGCCGCGCACGAACAGCGCCATGCGGTCGCCGAAGCTACGGACGAGGTCGCGTCCGGCGTCTTCTTGCCAGGTTGCGGTGGTCATGCCACCACCTCCGTTCCGATTCCCTTGCTGGTGAACAGTTCGACGAGCACCGAGTGCGGCACACGACCGTCGATGATGGCCGCGGAGGGCACTCCCCCGTCGACCGCGTCGAGGCAGGCCTGCATCTTGGGGATCATGCCCGATTCCAGACGCGGCACCATCTCGCGCAGCTCGGTCGAGGTCAGGTGCGACACGAGCGAGTCGCGGTTGGGCCAGTCGGCGTAGAGACCGGGCACGTCGGTCAGCACCACGAGCTTCTTGGCGTTCAGCGCCACCGCGAGCGCCGCGGCCGCGGCATCCGCGTTCACGTTCAACGACTCGCCGGGGTGGTCGAGGTCGGGCGCGATGCTCGAGACGATGGGCACGCGGCCCGCGGCGAGGTGATCGAGCACCGGCTGCGGGTCGACCGTGACGACGTCGCCCACGCGGCCCAGGTCGTGCTCGACGCCGTCGACGACCACACCGCGACGACGACCGCCGAACAGGCCGGCATCTTCACCGCTCAGTCCCGTGGCCAGCGGACCGTGGGCGTTGACCTTCGCGACGAGCTGCGGGTTGATCTGTCCCGTGAGCACCATGCGCACGACGCCGATGGCCTCGGTGGAGGTCACGCGGTAGCCGCCGCGGAACTCGCTCGGAATGTCGAGGCGGTCGAGCATCGACGAGATCTGAGGTCCGCCACCGTGCACGACGACCGGCTTCACCCCGACGTAACGCAGGTAGGCGATGTCGGCCGCGAAAGCGTCCTGCAGCTCGTCGCTGACCATCGCGTTTCCGCCGTACTTCACCACCACGACCTGGTCGCGGTACTTGCGCACCCACGGCAGCGACTCGACGAGCGTGACCGCCCGGTCACTGGCCTGGGCGGGATCGGTGTCTTGAAGGTCGATGTGTGTCATGAGGAGTAGGCGCTGTTCTCGTGGACGTAGTCGTGCGTCAGGTCGTTGGTGCGGATCGTGGCCTCGGCCGAGCCGGCACGGAGGTCGACGACGAGGTCGAGCGCGCGCGGAGTGAGGTCGACGTCTTCGCGGGGGCGGTCGGGGCCGCCCGCCGTGCACACGCGCACGCCGTTCATCCACACGTCGACGTCGTACGGGTCGAACCGGGCCGAGGTCGTGCCGATCGCCGCGAGGACCCGCCCCCAGTTGGGATCGTTGCCGAACACGGCAGCCTTGAACAGGTTGTTGCGCGCGATCGAGCGGCCCACCTCGACGGCCTCGTCCTCGGAGGCGGCCTGGGTCACCCGAATCGTGATGTCGTGACTCGCCCCCTCGGCGTCGCCCTGCAGCTGCGCGGCGAGGTCGTCGCACACCGCGGCCAGCGCCGTGGCGAACTGCCCGGCGGGCACCCGGATGCCACTGGCTCCGCTGGCGAGCAGCGTCACCTGGTCGTTGGTCGACATGCAGCCGTCGGAATCCAGGCGGTCGAAGCTGACGCGCGTGGCCGCCCGCAGGGCCGCGTCGGCTTCGGCGGCGTCGAGCACGACGTCGGTGGTGACGACGACGAGCATGGTGGCGAGGCCCGGAGCCAGCATGCCGGCGCCCTTCGCCATCGCGCCGATGCTCCATCCGTCACCGACGTGCACGGCGCGCTTGGGGCGGGAGTCGGTGGTCATGATCGCCAGCGACGCGTCTTCTCCCCCGTCGGTCGAGAGAGCGGCGATACCCGTGTCGACACCGGCGAGCACCTTGGCGCGGAAGACCTCGTCGCCCGTGCCGATCAGACCGGTCGAGCAGACCACCACGTCTCCGGCGCCGACACCCAGCAGCTCGGCGGCACGCTCGGCGGTCTGGTGCGTCGTCTGGAACCCGAATGCGCCCGTGAAGCAGTTCGCCCCGCCCGAGTTGAGCACGACGGCCTCGATGACACCGTCCTTCACGACCTGCTCCGACCAGAGGATCGGATTGGCCTTGGCGCGGTTCGACGTGAAGACGGCCGCACCGACCTTGAGAGGGCCGCGGTTCACGACGACGGCGACATCGCGCGCACCGGTCGACTTCAGGCCCACGGCGACTCCGGCCGCCTCGAATCCTGCGGGGACGGTCACGCTCACGGGGCGACTCCGTTCAAGGGAAGGGCGGTGGTCTCGGCGAGGCCCAGCGCGATGTTCATGGATTGCACGGCGGCACCGGCGGTGCCCTTGACGAGGTTGTCGACGGCGGCGACCACGACCACGCGCTTCGCCGCGCGGTCGATGGCGAGACCGAGCGAGGCGACATTGGCGCCGAGCACGTCGGCGGTGCGCGGGAACACACCCTCGGGAAGCAACTCGACGAAGGGCTCGTCGGCGTAGGCCTGCTCCCACGCGGCGCGGATCTCGGCATCCGAGACCCCCTCACGGATCGGGGCCGACGACGTCGCGAGGATCCCGCGCGCCATGGGAACCAGGACGGGGGTGAACGAGATGCGGATGCCAGCGGCGGGCGTCCCCGCGGCGGCCAGCGCCTGGCGGATCTCGGGGATGTGACGATGTGTGCCGCCGACGGCATATGGGTTGGCGGTCCCGAGGATCTCGCTCGCGAGGAGGTTCGTCTTGGCCGACTTTCCTGCCCCGCTCGGGCCCACCGCGAGCACCGAGACGATGTCGCCGGGCTCGATGACCCCCGCCGCGATCCCCGGCGCGAGCGAGAGGGCGACGGTCGAGGCATTGCATCCCGGTGCGGCGATACGTGCGGCGCCCCGCAGCAGCTCACGCTGCTTGCGGCCCCCGACGGGCAGCTCGGGGACACCGTAGGCCCACGGCTCGGGGTGCGCTCCGCCATAGAACTCCGCCCAGTCGTCCGGCGAGGTCAGGCGGTGGTCGGCACCCGCGTCGATGACGAGCGGGGTGTCGGCAAGCGCGTCGGTGTACTGCGCGGACTGGCCGTGCGGGAGGGCGAGGAAGACGACGTCGTGACCGGCGAGCACCTCGGGTGTCGTCGGCTTCAGTTCGAGATGCGCGAGGGAGCGCAGGTGCGGCTGATGGGCGACGAGGGGCTGGCCGGCACTGGAGTGCGCCGTGACCGTTCGCACCTGGACGTCGGGATGATCGGCCAGCAGACGGAGGATCTCGCCGCCCGCGTAGCCGGAAGCGCCGGAAACGGCGACCGAGAGGGTCATGTGTCCACCTTAGGAGTCGGGGCTGGTGCTGAACTCAGCGATAACCGGGGCGGCGACGCCCGCATGCCCGACCGTCGGCGGGTTACGAGGTCGCCGAAACTCGGCGTGCGACCCGACGTCGACGCACGGCAACGGGGCTCACGGAGAGCTCCTCGGTGCACACGACGGTCGACGACATGAGGCGAGGTTATCCGCCGCGCCCGGGCAAGGGCAAATCAGCGACCGTGTGCACGCCCGCGTGAGAGCAGCGAATGACCGGCCGCGCGAAGGCGTCGCGTTCGCGGAGCCCGCCGAGACGACGAAGCGCCGCGCGGCGTGAGCCGGCGGCGCTCCGTTCGATCAGGGCGTCAGTCGCGAATGGCCGCGCCGAAGCGCTCGGCGGCCACCGCGACGCCGGCGAGCTTGGCCTCCGTCGCCTCGGCGGCGGTCAGGGTGCGGTCGTCAGCGCGGAAGCGCAGGGCGAACGTCAGGCTCTTCGTGCCGTCGGTCAGCCCGGGGCCGCGGTAGTCGTCGACCAGACGCGCCCCCTCGAGCAGCGGGGCTCCACCCTCGATGAGAGCGGCACGCACCGATCCCGCCGACACCTCGACCGGGACCGTCAGCGAGACGTCCTGCGTCGCCGCCGGGAAGCCCGAGAGCGATGCCGCGACCACGCGCGCCTGCGCCAGCTCGAGCATCGCGTCGAGGTCGAGTTCGGCCACGAGCACCCGGCCCGGCAGGTCGGCGTCGGCCGAGACGGCGGGCAGCAGCTCGCCGACGTAGCCGATGTCCTGTCCCGCGGCCAGGACGCGTGCGGTGCGGCCGGGGTGCAGGGCTGCGCGCTGGGCCTGCACGAGCTCGATGTCGAGGCCCGCCGCCGAGGCCAGCACGCGCACGGCGTCGACCGCATCGGCCAGGTCGGCCGCGACGGCCGGCTGCCCGGGCTGCTTGGCGACCGTGTTCCCGGCCAGCAGCACGGCGACGTGCCGGCGCTGCGGCGGGATCGAGGCGTCCAGAGCGGTGAGGGTCGCGGCATCCGGTCGCACCGCCAGCGGCGGAACCGACGTGGTGCCGTACTGCACGCCCGGCTTCGGCAGGAAGACGGTGCCCATCTCGAACAGCGCGAGATCGACGATGCCGCGCGAGACGTTGCGGTGCGCGACCTGCAGCAGCGCGGGCACGAGTGAGCGACGCAGGTACGGCGCGAGACCGTCGAGCGGATTGGCGAGCTTCACGCTCGGCAGCGCGTCGCCCGAGGGCGAGCCGTGCAGGGCGTTCTGCTCGTCGGTGGTGAACGGGAACGACGGCGTCTCGACGAAACCGGCCGCGGCCAGCGCGTTCGTCACCCGACGACGACCCTGCTGCGCGGCGGTGAGGCCCCGGCCCGAGGGAGGCGTCGGCAGCACCGAGGGGATGCGGTGGTATCCCTCGATGCGGGCGACCTCTTCGGCCAGCGTCCACTTGTCGGTGAGGTCGTGGCGCCACGAGGGGGCGACGACCGACCAGCCCGACTCGCGCTCGTCGACGGTGCATCCGATGAGCCGGAGCGCCGAGACGATCTCGTCGTCGGTGTACTCGACGCCGATCAAGCCCGAGACGAACCCGGCCGGCAGGGTGATCGCGTCGCGACGGTACGCCGACGAGAGCGAACCGCCGAGCTCGGTGTCGAGCGTGCCGCCGGCGAGCTCGACCATCAGCGACGCGACGCGCTCGGCGGCGACGTACGGCACGAGCGGGTCGACGCCGCGCTCGAAACGGCGCGACGCTTCGGAGGGCAGCTTGTGCCGCCGCGCGGTACGCGCGATCGAGACCTGGTCGAACGTCGCCGCCTCGATCAGCACGTTGCGGGTGGCGTCGCTCATCTCGGTGGGGCCACCGCCCATGACACCGGCCAGGCCGATGGGGCCCGACTCGTCGGTGATGAGCAGATCTTCGGCGTTCAGGGTGCGCACCTGGCCGTCGAGGGTCTCGAGCTTCTCGCCCGGCGCGGCGCGGCGCACCGTGATGCCGCCCTGCAGGCGGTCGAGGTCGTAGCCGTGGATCGGCTGGCCGAGCTCGAGCATGACGTAGTTCGTGATGTCGACCAGCACGCCCAGCGACCGGATACCGGCGAGCGAAAGCCGCGTGATCATCCACGGCGGAGTCGGACGCGAGGGGTCGACGTCGCGCACGATGCGCGCCACGAACTCGGTGGCGCCGTGACGACCTCGGATCGGCGCCTGATCGTCGACGGTGATCGCGAAGCCCGAGGGCGTGCGGGAGACGGCCTCGTCGTGACCGGCACCGGGGTCGCGGAAGTCCGCCCCCGTGGCGTGCGAGTACTCGCGGGCGACCCCGCGCAGCGACAGGGCGTAGCCGCGGTCGGGGGTGACGTTGATCTCGACCGCGAGGTCGTCGAGCCCCAGCAGCGCGATGGCATCCGTTCCCACGGGCGCGTCGATGCCGAGGTCGATCAGACGCAGGATGCCGGAGTGCTCACTGCCGAGCCCCAGCTCTTTCGCCGAGGCGATCATGCCGTCGGAGACGTGGCCGTAGGTCTTGCGCGCGGCGATGGGGAACGGGCCGGGCAGCACCGAACCGGGCAGGGTCACCACGACCTTGTCGCCCTCGAAGAAGTTGCCGGCACCGCAGACGACGCCGCGCACTCCCCCGTTGTCGGCACCGACGTCGACCTGGCACCAGCGGATGGTCTTGCCGTTGGACTGCGGTTCGGCGGTGAACTCCTTCACCTCGCCGACGACGATCGGGCCCGACAGTTCGAAGCGGTGCACGTTTTCTTCTTCGAATCCGACCGAGACCAACGCCGCGAGGACGTCTTCGGGCGTGGCCGTCGCGGGTACGTCGACGTACTCGCGCAACCAGGAGAGCGGGACGCGCATCAGACCACCATTCCGAACTGCTCGCTGAAGCGCACATCGCCCTCGGCCATGTCGCGCATGTCCTGCACGTCGCTGCGGAACATGAGCGTGCGCTCGATGCCCATGCCGAAGGCGAAGCCCGAGTACTCCTCGGGGTCGATGCCGGCGGCGCGCAGCACATTGGGGTTCACCATTCCGCACCCGCCCCACTCGATCCAGCGCGCCCCGCCCTTGAAGGTGGGGTGCCACAGGTCGAGCTCGGCGCTCGGCTCGGTGAACGGGAAGAAGTTCGCGCGGAAACGCGTCTTGGCCTCGGGCCCGAACAGCACGCGCGCGGCGTGGTCGAGGGTGCCCTTGAGGTGGGCCATCGTGATGCCCTTGTCGATGACGAGGCCCTCGAACTGCGTGAACACCGGCAGGTGCGTCGCGTCGAACTCGTCGGTGCGGTACACGCGGCCGGGGCACAGCACGTAGATCGGCAGATCGCGCTCGAGCATGGAGCGCACTTGCACGGGGCTCGTGTGCGTGCGCAGCACCAGGTGCCGCGCGACCGGGTCGACGAAGAACGTGTCCTGCATCTGGCGCGCCGGGTGGTCGACGTCGAAGTTGAGGGCGTCGAAGTTGAACCACTCGTGCTCGAGCTCGGGCCCCTCGGCGATCTCCCATCCCATGCCGACGAAGATGTCCGACACCTGCTCCTGCAGGAGCGAGATCGGATGCCGTGCCCCCACGCGCGCGCGCTGCGGCAACGCCGTGACGTCGATGCGCTCGGCTTCGAGCTGGGCGGCGGTCTCGGCTTCGGCCAGCTCGGCCTCGCGGGCGGCGAGCGCCTGAGTGACCTGGCCGCGGGCCTGACCCACGAGCTTGCCGAAAGCGGCCTTGTGCTCGGGTGCGACGGCGCGCATCTGGGCGTTCAGTCGCGCGAGGGAGGATTGCTCCCCCGTGTGCGCGGAGCGGGCGGCTTTCAGGTCGGCCGTGGTCGCGGCCGCGGCGATGGCCGCAAGTGCGGCTTCGACGGCGGAGGCGACGGCCTCGGGGGTGATCTCGGGTGCGTCGGACACGAGATGAGAGTCTACCGACGGGCGGGGACACTCCCCCGCCCGTCGGCGGATTCGATCAGATCGCCGGACCGCCGCGCTGGGCGACGATGAGTTCGGTGTCGGTGCCCGTCTGGCCCGCCGGCTCCGCCGGAGCGACGTTCCCGCCCTTGGGCGAGCGGCGCAGGCCGATTTCGACGCGGTGCGCCGCGTACGACAGGACCAGGCACATCGCGACGTAGATGACACTCGCGACCAGCGCGGCCTGGATCAGCGGCGAGCCGTATTCGCCGTTCGAGCCGAGGAGCCGCGCGAAGTAGAGCAATTCGGGGTAGGTGATGATGAAGCCGAGGGCGGTGTCTTTCAGCGTCACGACGAGCTGGGCGATGATGACCGGCAGCATCGCGCGGATTGCCTGCGGCAGCAGGATGAGCCGCATCACGCCGGCCTTGCGCAGACCCACGGCGTAGCCGGCCTCGCTCTGTCCTCGGGGCAGTGCCTCGATGCCGGCGCGGATCACCTCGGACAGCACTGACCCGTTGTAAAGGATCAGCGCGATCACGACGGCCCAGTACGACGACATCCTGATCCCAATGACGGGCAGACCGTAGTACAGCAGCAGCATGAAGACGAGAACGGGCACGGCGCGAAGGATTTCGACGACCCAGCCGACAGGAAGGCGTACCCACCGGTGGTCCGACATGCGGCCGACGGCCAGAATGAAGCCGAGGGCGATGGCGCCAACAGCCGCGACGGCGAAGGCCGCAAGGGTCGCCAGGGTCGCCTGGCCGAAACGCTCCCAGATCGCGCTGTAGCTGAAGACGTTCCACTTCGCCGCCGAGAACTGGCCAGTCTCGAAGAAGCGCCAGACGACGAAGCCGATGACGGCGGCGACAACAACGAGAGTGATGGCGCCGAGGATGCGATTGCGCAGCTGTGCGCGGGGGCCCGGCACGTCATACAGGACGGAGGAGCTCATCGGACGACCTTCCACTTCTTCTCAGCGGCGTTCTGCAGCGCGGCCAGCAGCAGCACCAGCGCAATGAAAACGGCCATGACCAGAACGATCGTGACGAGCTGGTTCTCGCCGTTCTCACTCATGGTGGCGCGGATGTTACCGAGGTTGACGACTGAGAACCCGGCGGCGACGGTGGTGTTCTTGAGCAGGGCAATGAAAACGCTCATCATTGGGGGGATCACAGATCGCGTGGCCTGAGGGAGGACGACGAGCGTCATGACCTGGCCGAAGCCGAGGCCGAGTGCTCGCGCTGCCTCCGCTTGTCCGACGGGCACGGTGTTGATACCGGAACGGAGCGTCTCAGCGACGTAGGTCGCGGTGTAAATGCCGAGGCCCGCGACAGCGAGCTGCAGAAAGCTCCCGCGCGGAACGTCGACGAGCAGGGGCACGCAGAAGGCGAAGAAGAACAGCACCAGCGTGAGCGGGGTGTTGCGGATCCAGTTGACGTAGACCGCGCCCACGGCACGCGCGATGGGTACCGGCGAGACGCGCATGGCCGCAACGATGAATCCAAGAACGAGGGCGATCACGCCGCCGCCCACGAAGAGGACCACCGTGCCCCACAGTGCCTGTGCCCACAGGTCGGGGTAGTCGAAGATCTGATTCACCGCGTGATGTCCGTTCTCTCTCGTGATCGCGGGGTGTGGTGCGGGCGGCGGCGTGCAACCGCCGCCCGCACCCGAGTGTCAGCTGACGGGGTCGACCGCGGGCTGCTCGCCGGAGACGCCCGAGGCGCCGAGGTTCGCTTCGAAGATCGCCTGCCAGGTGGTGCCGCCGTCGGTGAACATCGTGTTCACGAACTCCTGGAAGGCGGTGTCGCCCTTGGCGATCCCGACGCCGTAGCGCTCCTCACTGAAGGGCTCACCGGCGATCTTGAGGTTGTCGGGGTCCTGCGCTGCGTAACCGAGCAGGATGGCCTCGTCGGTGGTCACGGCATCCACTTCACCGTTCTTCAGCTTCTCGACGCACTGCGAGTAGGTGTCGAACTCGACGACCTGCGCGGGAGTCTGTTCGCGGATGCGCTGGATGGGGGTCGAACCGGTTACCGAGCACACGGTGGTTTCGGCGGTCAGCGAGTCCTTGCCCGTGATGGTGTCGTTGTCGGCGGCGACGAGCAGGCCCTGGCCCGTGAGGAAGTAGGGGCCAGCGAAGGCGATCTGCTCTTTGCGCTTGTCGGTGATGGAGTACGTGCCGACGTAATAATCGATGTCGCCGTTGATGATGGCCTGCTCGCGGTTCGCGGAGGCGATCGCCTTGTACTCCACCTTCGAGGAGTCGGCGGGGTCGAAGCCGAGTGAGGCGGCGATCCACCGCGCCACGTCGACGTCGAAGCCCTTGCGCTCACCGGAGACGGGGTCGAGGTAGCCGAGACCGGGCTGATCTTCCTTCACCCCGACGACGATCTTGCCGTCCGAGGTGATCTTGTCGAACGTGGGGCTGCCCTCGATGGTGACGTCGGTCGCGACCGCGCCGTAGACGGGCTCGGTGTCGGTGCCGCCCTCGGCGCCGGGAGCCGCGCCCGGGGTGCCGCTGTTACAGGCCGTCAGGGCCAGAAGGCCGGCGGCGACGATGCTCGCGCCGGCGAGAAAACGTGTCTTACGCATGTGATGTCTCCTTGGTTACGTGTGCTGTGCGGATAAGGGTCGTCGGTGACGGCGCGCGAGATAGACCGGGGGGAACGGCAACCAGGCGGTCGGCGGGAGAACCTCCTCGTTCATCGCCGTCAAGGGAAGAGCGTCAGTGGGTGATGAGCTTCGACAGGAAGTCCTTCGCCCGATCGGATTCGGGCTTCGTGAAGAACTGCTCGGGCGTCGCCTGCTCGACGATCTGCCCGTCGGCCATGAACACCACGCGGTTCGCAGCCTTGCGCGCGAAGCCCATCTCGTGCGTCACGACGATCATCGTCATGCCGTCCTTGGCGAGACCGACCATCACGTCGAGCACCTCGTTGATCATCTCGGGGTCGAGCGCCGAGGTGGGCTCGTCGAAGAGCATGACCTTGGGCTTCATGGCCAGAGCACGGGCGATCGCGACACGCTGCTGCTGACCGCCCGAGAGCTGGGCGGGGAGCTTGTCGGCCTGGTGACCGACGCCCACGCGTTCGAGGAGCGCGCGCGCCTCTTTCTCGGCATCCGCCTTCTTCATCTTGCGGACCTTGAGGGGGCCGAGCGTAACGTTCTCGAGGATCGTGAGGTGGGCGAACAGGTTGAACGACTGGAACACCATGCCGACGTCGGCGCGCAGTTCGGCCAGGCCCTTCCCCTCTTTGGGAAGCTCCTTGCCGTCGATGGTGATCGTCCCGCTCGTGATGGTCTCGAGGCGATTGATGGTGCGGCACAGCGTCGACTTGCCCGAACCCGAGGGTCCGATGACGACGACGACCTCGCCGCGGTCGACGGTGAGGTCGATGTCTTTCAGAGCCTGGAACTGTCCATAGTGCTTCTGGACGTCGCTGACGACGACCAGGGGCTCGGTCTTCGGGGGAACGGATGCCATGTCAACACCCTATGAGGATGCTGGGCGCCCGACCACATTCCGGCGCGCGCCTTAACCGATCTGTAACAGCAGGGGTTCAGCGATCGCGCTGCGCGAACGCCGTCTCGTAGAGGCAGACGCTGGCCGCGGTGGCGAGGTTGAGCGACTCGGCCCGCCCGTAGATCGGCAGCCGCAACGCGATGTCGGCGTGCGCCAACGCCTCGTCGTCGAGACCGCGCGCCTCGTTCCCGAACAGCCACGCCGTCGGTTCGGCGAGCATGTCGCGGGATGCCAAGAAGTCACCGCCTTCGACGTCGGCGGCCACCACCCGCATCCCCGCCTCGTGCACCCGCGCGACGACGTCGGCCAGTTCGAGGTCGACGGCGACGGGCAGGTGGAAGAGCGACCCCGTGGTCGAGCGGACCACCTTGGGGTTGTACGGGTCGACCGTGCGGCCGGTCAGGATCACCGCGTCGGCTCCCGCCGCATCGGCCGCGCGGATGATGGTGCCGAGGTTGCCGGGGTCGCGCACCTCTTCGCAGATGGCGATGAGGCGGGGGCCCGCTGCCAGAACGTCTTTCAGGGCGGTCGGCGACTGGCGGGCCACGGCGACGATGCCCTGCGGCGTGACGGTGTCGGCCATGGCATCCAGGACCGCTTCGGTCGTGTACTGCAGGTCGACGCCCGCGGCCTCGGCGGCCTCGCGCAGGTCGCCGTGCTTCTCGAGGGCTGTCGGGGTCGCGTACATCTCGATCACCGTCTCGGGTGCCCACGCCAACGCCTCGCGGGCTGCCTGCGGTCCCTCGAGGAGGAACAGACCGGTCTCTTGACGGGCGGCGCGCTTGCTGAGTTTTGCCACGGCGCGCACCCGGGGCGAACGGGGGTTCTCGAGCACGTCCTCAGTGTATGGCGTCTGCGGTATGCGCTCCGGACGCCGCGCAGGAACGACGAACGGGCGCCCTCCGAGGAGGACGCCCGTTCGACGAGGAACTGCGTATTACGCGGTCTTCGCGGCGTTGACGTCGCTGGGCAGCGCCGCCTTCGCGGTCGCGACGAGCGAGGCGAACACGGCCGGCTCGTTCACGGCGAGCTCAGCGAGCATACGACGGTCGACCTGCACACCCGCGAGGCCGAGGCCCTGGATGAAGCGGTTGTACGTCATGCCGTTCTGGCGGGACGCCGCGTTGATGCGCTGGATCCACAGACGACGGAAGTCGCCCTTGCGCTTGCGACGGTCACGGTACGCGTAGACGAGGGAGTGGGTGACCTGCTCCTTGGCCTTGCGGTACAGGCGCGAACGCTGACCGCGGTAACCGGACGCGCGCTCGAGGATGACGCGACGCTTCTTGTGGGCGTTTACTGCCCGCTTGACTCTAGCCATTTCTTCTTCTTCCTAACGTGCGTCGGCGCTCAGAGGCCGAGGAGCTTCTTGGCGACCTTGGCGTCACCCTTTGCCAGGACCTGCTCCTGGTTCAGGCGACGGGTGCGCTTGGACGCCTTGCCCTCGAGGTTGTGCCGCATGCCGGCCTGCTGCTTCATGAGCTTGCCGCTGCCGGTCAACTTGAAACGCTTCTTGGCACCGGAGTGGGTCTTCTGCTTCGGCATGTCTCTTCCTTCGTTGTGTTTCCCGCCGGGCGGGAGTCTGGGGGGCCTTACTCGGCGGGGGCCGAGGTGGGCTGGTCTGCGGGAGCCGCGGTGGGCTCGCCCTCGGAGTCCGAGTCGCCGCGGGCGGCGCTGCGTGCTGCTTCACGGTTCGCCGTGCGCTGCGCGTTCTGCTCGGTCTTGACCTCGGACTTGTTCTTGTGAGGCGCGACCACCATGACCATGTTGCGACCGTCGATCGTGGGGCTGGACTCCACGGTGCCGAACTCGGCGACGTCTTCCGCGAACTTGCGGAGCAGACGCACACCCTGGTCGGGACGCGACTGCTCGCGACCACGGAACAAGATCATGGCCTTGACCTTGTCGCCCGCCTGGAGGAAGCCCTCGGCGCGCTTCAGCTTGGTTATGTAGTCGTGCGCTTCGATCTTCAGGCGGAACCGCACCTCTTTGAGCACGGTGTTGGCCTGGTTGCGGCGCGTCTCTTTGGCCTTCTGGGCGGCCTCGTACTTGAACTTGCCGTAATCCATGATCTTGACCACGGGCGGCTTCGAGCTCGGCGCAACCTCGACCAGGTCGAGGTCCGCTTCCTGGGCCAGGCGCAGCGCAGCTTCGATGCGGACGATGCCGACCTGCTCGCCGTTGGGTCCGACGAGACGGACCTCCGGGACTCGGATGCGCTCGTTGGTGCGGGGATCGCTGATGCGGAACTCCTCTTGTCTACGGATGACGGCCGCCGCGATTCGAGGGAATCGCGGGCGAAGAGGAGAAACACGCCACCCGGCACAGTGCTACGAGCACCGGCTTCTGCACCCAGACGACCCCGTGGGAAACGGAGCGGAGTGCGGGAACCCGGTAGCCTGGAGCGGCAAGCGCGGGTGGGATGTCATCCTCTTTCGTCCGGAGTGAAGCACTCCGAAGCCCGCCATAGTCTAGCAGAGAGATTCACGTGGACACGATCCCCCCCGACCAGCCCGCCGACGACAGCGCCGCACACCGCCACGGAGCCGAAGACGAGCGCCTCGCCCGCTGGGAAGAGCAGGAGCGCGCCTCGGCCTCCGCCACCCGCGACATCGCCGACGTCCCCGCCGTCGAAGTCATCACCACCGCCGCCGTGCACCTCATGAGCGCCGCCGCGGTGAAGACCGGCCTGGCCGACAACCCCGCGCAGCAGCTCGACCTCGACGAGGCCCGCAAGCTCATCAACTCCCTCGCCGGCCTCATCACCGCCGGAGCCCCCGAGATCAGCGACATGCACGCCCGCTCCCTGCGCGACGGCCTCCGCTCCCTGCAGCTCGCGTTCCGCGAGGCGTCGGTGATCCCCGACCCCATCGGTAAGGGGCCGGGCGAGAAGTGGACGGGGCCCGTCACGTAGGTCGTTCGTTCTGGGGGGTACCGGGCTCCGGGATGCCATCCTCCCGAGGCAAGAACGGGGCCCCTTCCCCGATTGCCTCGGGAGGATGGCATCCCTGCGCCCTGCGCCGCAGGCCGACTCCACCGTGACACCCGTAGGGGTATGAGGTGGGGCCCCGCCCCCGATTG
Organism: Microbacterium sp. CFBP 13617; assembly: GCF_014839445.1. Taxonomy (NCBI): domain Bacteria; kingdom Bacillati; phylum Actinomycetota; class Actinomycetes; order Micrococcales; family Microbacteriaceae; genus Microbacterium; species Microbacterium sp. CFBP 13617. Next base: position 188,946 of record NZ_JACYNW010000003.1, read on the forward strand.
CTTCGGGAGGATGGCATCCCTGCGCCCTGTGCCGCAGCCCGACTGCACCGTGACACCCGTAGGGGTAGGGGGCAGTGGGCCCCTCCCCCGATGGACGACGCCGCCCACTCCCGGCAGGCAGGCTCCCGGAAGAACGCGCGACTCAGGCCTCGGTGCTGCGGTGCAGCTTGACCGTCAGGGAGTCGACGAGCACGGCGATGCGGTCGTCGGCGGCCCAGCGGCGGGCGACGCGGGCGAGCACGGCATCCAATTCCTCCTGCGCGAGACCCGACATCAGCTGCAGATGCACCACCAGCTCGGGACCCCGGAGGCGTCCGGTCGGGTCTCCCGCTTCGACGGCCAGATCGAGCACGGCCAGCTCGCCCGAGATGCTCTCCTGCAGGCCGGTGAAGATCGTGGGCGACGTGTGCGCGGGCTCCCACGCCTCACCCTGTGCGATCGCCCAGACGGCGGGGCGGCGGATGACGAACTCCGTCTCCGAACCCGGATCGACGACGATGAGCTCGGTGTCCTCGGAGGCTGCGGCCAGGGCCGTGCGTCGCCCGTCGGCGGGAACCGGTCGGGCCAGGGCGTCCCAGGTCTGCAGGGCCGTCACCGACGTGAACACCGGCAGCACCTTGCGGCCGTCGGGAGCCGCGACCGTCACGATCGACAGCTCCTGCGTCTTGTCGACCTCGAGGCCGTGCGCGCCGATGCCGTGGTCGCCCTTCTCGGCGACGAGCGGGATCAGCAGGCGCGCCTCGCGGTAGGCGTCGACCACCGCACGCGCGTCGCCCTCACCGGCGCGGAACGCCAGGAGAGCCGCGAGCAGGGCGGGGTCGGCAGAACCGTCGTCACCCGAGTGCGGGTTGGACTGGAAGCTGCGCCCCTCCCAGGGGACACCGGCGGAATCCGCGTTCGCGGCGTCCGAGTGGAGGGCGTCCGTGTGCGGAACGTGCGCGCGCTGGTCGTGCCCGTGCGCGCCGTGGCCGTGCGGACCGTCAGTGTCCGGCGACATCCAGTGCCTCAGCGAGGGTGAACTGCCCCGCGTACAGTGCCTTGCCGACGATCGCGCCTTCGACGCCGAGCGGCACCAGGTCGCGCAGCGCCGCGATGTCGTCGAGGCTCGACACCCCGCCCGACGCGACGATCGGCTTCGGGGTGCGCTGCGTCATCTCGCGCAGCAGCTCGATGTTCGGGCCGCGGAGCGTGCCGTCTTTGGTGACGTCGGTGACGACGTAGCGGCTGCAGCCGGCGTCTTCGAGCCGGTCCAGGACGGTCCACAGGTCGCCGCCGTCGCGGGTCCAGCCGCGCGCGGCGAGCGTGGTGCCGCGCACGTCGAGGCCGACGGCGATCGCCTCACCGTAACGGTTGATGACATCGGCGGCCCACTCGGGGTTCTCGAGTGCGGCCGTGCCGAGGTTGATGCGGCTCGCGCCGCTCTCGAGGGCGGCCTCGAGGGAGCGGTCGTCGCGGATGCCGCCCGACAGCTCGACCTGCACACCCTTGACCTGCTTGATGACCTTGCGCATCACGGCGGCGTTGTTGCCGCGACCGAAGGCGGCGTCGAGGTCGACGAGGTGGATCCACTGCGCGCCCTGGCGTGCGAAGTCCGCGGCGGCGTCGACGGGGTCGCCGTAGCTGGTCTCGGTGCCGGCCTCACCCTGGGTCAGGCGGACGGCTTTGCCGTCGGCCACATCGACCGCGGGAAGCAGGACAAGTTCGGGCGTCGACGCGAAATCGTTCATGGCTCCTCGCACCCGTCAGCGCACTTCGCCGAGCCTGGGCACGAGGTCACACAGTAGTCGTGCGCAGCCCGTCGATCCAATTGGCCAGGAGCCGGATGCCGGCTTCGCCCGACTTCTCGGGGTGGAACTGCGTCGCCGACAGCGGACCGTTCTCGACCGCCGCGAGAAACGGTGCGCCATACGTGCACCACGTCAGCACGGGCTCCGGGAACGGCGGCGTGACCTCGAGCGACCACTGCTGCGCCGCATACGAGTGCACGAAGTAGAAGCGCTCCTTCTCGATGCCCTGGAACAGGCGCGACCCGTCTCCGGACGCCACGGTGTTCCAGCCCATGTGCGGCAGTACGGGCGCTTCGAGCTCGTCCACCGTGCCCGGCCACTCACCGAGCCCGGGGGTGTCGGCACCGCGCTCGACTCCCCGCTCGAACATCACCTGCATGCCGACGCAGATACCGAGCACCGGGCGGCCTCCGGCGAGCCGCCGGTCGATGATCTCTCCCCCGCGGCTGGCGTTCAGGGCGCCCATGACCGCGCTGTACGCACCCACACCGGGCACGAGGAGCCCGTCGGCGTCGAGGAGCAGCGCGCGGTCGGAGGTCAGTCGCGCATCGGCACCGGCTTCGATGAGCGCCTTGACGGCCGAGTGGACGTTGCCGGAACCGTAGTCGAGGACCGCGACGACGGGCTTGCGCGTCACAACGCGCCCTTGGTGCTGGGGATGCCGTCGACCAGCGGGTCGAGGGCCTTGGCCTGACGGAAGGCGCGCGCGAACGCCTTGTACTCGGCCTCGGCGATGTGGTGCGGGTCGCGCCCACCCAGAACGCGCACGTGCACGGTGAGGCCGCCGTGGATCGAGATGGCCTCGAACGTGTGACGCACGAGCGAACCGGTGAAGTGTCCGCCGATGAGGTGGTGCTCGAAGCCCACGGGCTCACCGGTGTGCACGAGGTACGGGCGACCGCTGATGTCGACGACCGCCTGGGCCAGCGCCTCGTCGAGGGGAACGAGCGCGTCGCCGTAGCGGGCGATGCCCGACTTGTCGCCCAGGGCCTGACGAATCGCCTGACCGAGCACGATCGCGGTGTCCTCGACCGTGTGGTGGGCGTCGATGTGGGTGTCGCCCGTCGCGCGCACCCGCAGATCGGTCAGCGAGTGCTTGGCGAAGGCCGTGAGCATGTGGTCGAAGAACGGCACCGTGGTCTGGATGTCGCTGACCCCGCGACCGTCGAGGTCGAGTTCGAGTTCGATGCGCGACTCGCTCGTCTCGCGCGTGATCGAGGCGGTACGGGGCGTGGCGGGGCCGGTCATGACCGCGATCCTACCGAGGCGAGGGCGTCGAGGAACGCGGTGGTCTCGTCGTCGGTACCGGCCGTGACACGCAGGTGGTGCGCGATGCCGACGTCGCGGATGAGCACACCGCGGTCGTACAGCGCCTTCCACGTGGCGGCGGGGTCGTCGACGCCGCCGAAGAGCACGAAGTTCGTCCACGACTCGTGGGCGGTGTACCCGAGGGCGGCCACGGTGGCCGAGATGCGGTCGCGCTGCGCGACGATCTCGTCGACCATCGACAGCATCGTCTCGGCGTGCACGAGGGCCGCCGTCGCGGCGGCCTGCGTGAGCGCGCTCAGGTGGTACGGAAGACGGACGAGTCGCAGCGCGTCGACCAGCGCAGGATCGGCGGCCAGGTACCCCACGCGTGCGCCGGCGAAGGCGAAGGCCTTGCTCATGGTGCGCGACACCACCAGACGCGGGCGACCGGGCAGCAGCGACACGGCCGAGGGCTCGTCACGCGGAGCGAACTCCTGGTAAGCCTCGTCGACGATCACGATGCCGTCGGTCTCGGCGTATACGGCCTCGATGACATCGAGACGCAGCGGGGTACCCGTGGGGTTGTTCGGCGCGCAGAGGAAGACGATGTCGGGGCGGTGCTCACGCACCTGGGCCGCGGCGGCTTCGGCGCTCAGCGAGAAGTCGTGCGCGCGTTCCCCGGCGATCCATCGCGCGCCCGTCGCGCGGGTGAGGATCGGGTACATCGAGTAGGTGGGCGCGAAGCCCACAGCCGACCGGCCCGGTCCACCGAACGCCTGCAGGATGTGCTGGAGCACCTCGTTGGAGCCGTTGGCCGCCCAGATCTGCTCGCGCGTCAGGCCGTGACCGAGGTACGCGGCGAAGCTCTCTCGAAGAGCGGTGAACTCGCGATCGGGATACCGGTTGACGTCGCGCAGGGCCCGAGCCACGGCGTCGAGGATGTCATCGGCCACCTCGGGCGGAACCGGATGCGTGTTCTCATTCACGTTGAGAGCCACGGGCAGGGCGGCCTGCGGGGCTCCGTAGGGGGTCATCCCCCGCAGATCGTCGCGAAGAGGCAGGTCGTCGAGGCGTACGGTCACCCGACCCATCGTAGGCGGCGTGCCGGGGAGAGGCTCATCGCGCACCCGCGGAGGTCAGCCGGCCTGGATGTACTCGGTGGGGATCGCGATGCGCTGACCGGCCGCGAGCGAGCCGCCCTGGAGGGCGTTCAGACGCGTGATCTCGGCGACGACGTCGCGCGGATCGGCCGCGGGGGCGATGTCTTCGGCGATCGACCACAGGGTCTCGCCGCTCATGACGGTGATCTCTGTGAACGAACCGGCCGGTGCGCCGGCGTCGCCCGAGGCGAGCGCTGCTCCCCCGCCGACGGCGGCGATGCCGAGGGCGACGGCGAGCGGGAGGGCGACGACGAAGGCGACGACACGGCGCCCGCGGGCGGTGATGCGCAGGCGGGTCGTGGAGGCGGTGGAGGTGATGCTGCTCATGGTGTGCTCCTTGGTGGGGAGAGATTCGCACCCCGCCCTCGGCCGGGAGGGCGGCGTGCGAATCTGTATTCCGAATCTATCTTCGATACTGCGACGGTGTCAACACACCGGTTGTCGGAAACGAATCGAACGCGACACGCGTGCGGCTCCGTGTCATTCGTGTCCTCTACCGGATACGGTTTCGACACGGAGACCTCATCACCAACCTCCGACATTCGAATTTCCGCCGCCCTTCCCGCGGCGCGAGGGGAGCACAGATGACCGACGCGACGACCGCCTCCGGGCGCGAACGACCGCAGACGCGACGGCGCAAGAACCTCAGCGACAAGCAGCTCGCGATCCTCGAAGTCATCCAGCGATCGATCGCGCGGCACGGTTATCCGCCGAGCATGCGCGAGATCGGCGACGCCGTCGGCCTGAAGTCGCTGTCGAGCGTCACGCATCAGCTGAACCAGCTCGAGCTCAGCGGCTACCTGCGCCGCGACCCGGGTAAGACCCGCGCCATGGAGGTGCTGATCGACCTTCCCGGCACCGCCGCCGAGAACCCCGCCGACACCGCCCCCGCGGTGGGCGACGCCGCCCTCGTGCCCCTGGTGGGCCGGATCGCGGCGGGCGTGCCCATCACCGCCGACCAGCACGTGGAGGAGATCTTCCCCCTCCCCCGCCAGCTCGTCGGCAAGGGCGAGTTGTTCATGCTCAAGGTCTCGGGCGACTCGATGATCGACGCGGCGATCTGCGACGGCGACTGGGTGGTCGTGCGCTCGCAGGCGAACGCGGAGAACGGCGAGATCGTGGCCGCGATGCTCGACGGCGAGGCCACGGTGAAGACCTTCCGTCGCCGTGACGGCCACACCTGGCTTCTCCCCCGCAACAGCGCGTTCGAGCCCATCCTCGGCGACGAGGCCGTCGTGCTCGGGCGCATCGTGGCGGTGCTGCGCGCGGTGTGAACCGTGCGTCGTGGTGGCGGGCGCGCCACAATGGCGCCATGACCGCCGGCCCGCCCTCGACCGCATCGACCTCGACCAAACGCGTCGCGAAGCCGTCCGTCGTGGTGCGCGTCACGGCATCCGTGGTGGTGCTGATCGTGGTGGCCCTGCTCACGCCGCTGGCCCTCGTCGCCTCGTGGGCGCGCGTGCAGCTCGTCGATGAGGACTCCTTCGTCGCCACTCTCGCTCCCCTCTCGTCCGACCCCGCCGTGCAAGACCTCGTCATCGCCGAGTCGACGAGCGCCATCTCGGCGTCCGTCGACTTCTCGGCGATCGCGGGCGCGGGCGTCGACGGTCTCGTCGCCCTCGGCGTGCCGCAGGAAGCGGCGCGTGTCCTCGGCCTGGTCGCGCAGCCGTCCGCCGACTCGCTGCGCTCGATCACGCAGCAGGCGGTGACCGACGTGGTGCGCTCCGATCGGTTCTCCGACGTCTGGTCGGGGGTCGTGCGCACCGCGCACCGCGCCTTCGTCTTCGGAGCCACCTCCGACGGTGGCGGCATCATCGTGCAGACTCCGGACGGCCTGGGCGTGCAGATCGGCGGGGTGGTCTCGGCGATCGTCGCCGAGCTGGACCTGCAGGGCTCGCCCGTGGCCGCCCTGGTCCCCCCGATCGACCGGATCGTGGTCCTCGGCGACGGAACGACGCTGCAGGCCGTGCGGTCGGCGTACGCGGCCGCCACCACGGCGGGAGTGGCGGCACCCCTGCTCGTGGGCGTGCTCCTGGTCGGCGGGGTCGTCGTCGCTCCCCGTCGACGGCGCGCGCTGATCGGCGCCGGCATCGCGGTCGCCGTCGGCGCGGCCACCCTGCTCGTGGCGGTCGCCGTGGGCGCGGCGCAGGCGCACCGCACCGCCGTTCTGCGGGGCTTCGACGCCGCGGGGATCGACGCCGTGGTGCGGCAGCTGTCGTCCGGTCTCGTGGGCACGGCGAGCACGGTTCTGGGCATCGGCCTCGTCGCGGGCATCGCGGGCGTCCTGCTCGTCCGGCGTGCCCGACCCCGACGGATGTCGGAGCCCCGGCCTACGCTGGAGTGATGGCAGACACCCTCCCCTACGGTTCCTGGCCCTCCCCGATCACTCCCGAGTCGGTGGCGCAGTCCTCCCCTCGCATCGACGGCGCGCTGTTCGTCGGCGATGAGGTGTGGTGGGCGGAATCCGTGCCCGCCGAGGCGGGTCGCGTCGCGGTGAAGCGGCGCCGCACCGACGGTGCGGTCGAGACGGTGCTGCCCGCACCCGCCAACGCCCGTTCCGCCGTTCACGAATACGGCGGCGGGGCCTGGACCGCCTCCGACGACGGGGAGCTGTTCTATGTCGAGAAGACCGACCAGCGCGTCTACGCCCTTCGCCCGGGCGGCGAGGCGCGCGCGCTGACGCCGGCCGACGACACGGTGCGCCACGGCGGGTTGCGGTTCGAGCACGGCACCCTGCTCGCCGTCCGCGAGACGCACGGGAGCGCCCGCGTTCCCGCACGCGCCATCGTGCGCATCTCGCTCGACGGCGCCGTCGACGTGCTCGCCGAGGGCAGCGACTTCGTCGCGCAGCCCGCGCTGTCGCCCGACGGCCGGTCTCTCGCGTGGGTGGCGTGGAACCACCCCGACATGCCCTGGGATGCCACGACCCTGCGCGTGACCGAGATCGGCACCGGCGAGGTGCGCGAGATCGCCGACACCCCGCGCCAGGCCCCGCTGCAGCCCGTGTGGCTCGGCGACGACGAGCTGTTGTACGCCGACGACCCCGACGGCCGGTGGAACCTGTTCCGCCGTCCCCTCGACGGCGAGCCGCAGCCGGTGTCGCCGGTCGACGCCGACACGGGCGGCGGGCTGTGGGTGCTCGGGACGCGGTGGTTCGGAGCGACCGACGACGGGCGCATCGTCGCCGTCCGCACCGACGGTGCCGACGAGATCGTCGAGATCGCGCCGTCCGGCGTGCGCCCGGTGGACGTGCCCGTCGTGGCCGGCGCGGCGATCGATGACGTGCGCGGGCACCGCGTGCTCGTATCGGGCTCCGACGCCGGCGGCCGCTCGGGGCTGTGGGCGGTCGACCTCGACGCCGGCACCGTCGACCTGGTGACCGGTGGATCCGGGGCCTGGGGCGACGAGTGGATGCCGACGGCCCGCGCCCTCGAGACCGAGGGGCCGCACGGACCCGTGCACGCTTTCGCCTACGCGCCCACGAACCCCGACGTCGCCGCGCCCGAGAACGAGCGCCCGCCCTACGTCGTGCTCGTGCACGGTGGCCCCACCTCGCACGTGGGTCCGGCGCCGTCAGCCAAGACGGCGTTCTTCACGAGCCGCGGCATCGGCGTGCTCGACGTGAACTACGGCGGTTCCACCGGATACGGTCGCGACTACCGTGACCGGCTGAAGGGTCAGTGGGGCGTGGTCGATGTCGATGACGTCGCCGCCGCGGCCTCCGCCCTCGCCGAGGCGGGTCTGGCCGACCCCGAGCGCCTGGCGATCGCCGGCGGCTCCGCCGGCGGATGGACGGTGCTCGCCGCCGTGACGAACACCGACGTGTTCTCGGCCGGGATCTCGCGCTACGGCGTGGGCGACGCCCGTGCCCTCGCCGAAGACACTCACGACTTCGAGGCCCGGTATCTCGACGGCCTGATCGGACCGCTGCCCGAGGCCGAAGCGGTGTATGTGGAGCGCTCGCCTCTGAGCCATCCCGAGCGCTTCCGCGTTCCCCTGCTCATCCTGCAGGGAAGCGAGGACCGGGTCGTGCCGCCGTCGCAGGCCGAGGCGATCCGTGACGCCCTCGCGGCGCACGAGGTTCCCCACGCGTACGTCCTGTACGAGGGCGAGGGTCACGGCTTCCGCCGCGCCGAGACGGTGATCGACTCCCTGCGACGCGAACTGGGCTTCCTCGGGGCGGTCTTCGGCTTCGAGACCCCCGGTATTCCGCCGCTGGAGCTGAGCTGAGACTGTCGCGCGGCTGAAGCGGGCGAAGCAGGCTCTCGGTGCGGAAGAAGCCGAGGCGTCGGCGCGCGCGTCGGGAGAGCGTCGAGGGCGAGGTCGGCGTCGACGGTGCGCGCCCCCGAACCGCACGCCGACGGGCCCCCACCGCGATCGGAGGGGGCCCGTCGTGCGACGGCCGTCAGGCCGCGAACTGCTCCAGCTCGGCCGCCAGGCGCGCCCCCACGTGAGCGTGAAGGAACGTCCCCGTGTCGCGGTGCTCCTGCGCCACGATGAGTCCGCTCTCGTGCACGGCCGACACGAGATCACCACGGTCGTACGGGACGACCGCCTGCACTTCGACGGCGGGCAGGGGCAGAGCGTCCTCGATGGCGGCGCGAAGCTCCTCGATCCCCTCGCCCGTGCGCGACGAGACGAACTTCGCGTTCGGGGCGAGGCCGCGCAGCACCAGGCGTTCGTCCTCGGTCACGAGGTCGGCCTTGTTGAAGACGACGATCTCCTGACCGAAGTTCGCGTCGACATCGCCCATCACGTCGCGCACCGTCATCAGCTGCGCGGCCGGATCGGGATGCGACGCGTCGACGACGTGCAGGATGACGTCGGCGTCGCCGACCTCTTCCAACGTCGAGCGGAACGCCTCGACGAGCTGGTGCGGCAGGTTGCGCACGAAGCCGACCGTGTCGGTCAGCGTGTACACGCGCCCGTCGGTCGTCTCGGAACGGCGGACCGTGGCATCCAGGGTCGCGAACAGCGCGTTCTCGACCAGCACGCCCGCGCTGGTGAGGCGGTTGAGCAGGCTGGATTTTCCGGCGTTGGTGTACCCGGCGATTGCGACCGACGGGATGGTGTGGCGCTTGCGCTCGGCACGCTTGGCCTCGCGCGCCGGGGCGAAGTCGCGCAGCTGCTTGCGCAGCAGAGCCATCTTCGTGCGGATGCGACGACGATCGAGCTCGATCTTCGTCTCACCCGGACCGCGCGAGCCCATGCCCGCGCCTCCGGCACCGACCTGTCCACCGGCCTGGCGCGACATCGAGTCACCCCAGCCGCGCAGACGCGGCAGCAGGTATTCGAGCTGCGCGAGCTCGACCTGCGCCTTGCCCTCGCGGCTCTTGGCGTGCTGGCTGAAGATGTCGAGGATCACCGTGGTGCGGTCGATCACCTTCACCTTCACGACGTCCTCGAGCGCGCGACGCTGGCTGGGGGCGAGCTCGGTGTCGGCGATGACGGTGTCGGCGCCGACGGCGGCGACGATGTCGCGCAGCTCCGCCGCCTTACCCCGACCGACGTAGGTCGCGGGGTCCGGATGCGGCCGGCGCTGCAGAACGCCGTCGAGCACGACGGCCCCGGCGGTCTCGGCGAGCGCCGACAGCTCGCGCAGGGAGTTCTCGGCATCGGCCTGCTCGCCCTGCGGGTGCACGCCGACGAGAACGACGTTCTCGAGGCGCAGCTGGCGGTACTCGACCTCGGTGACGTCTTCGAGCTCGGTCGACAAACCGGCCACGCGGCGCAGCGCTGCGCGTTCCTCGCGGTCCCACTGGTCGCCGTCGGCGTCGCCGCCGTACGCCGTGGAGGCGTCTTGAAGCGCCTGCGCTGCACCGAAGACCCGGACCCCGCGGTGCGCTTCGGCGCGCGACAGCACGCGGTCCACCGGGTCGACCGGCGTCGCGTCCGTGCTCGGGGGTGTGGTCTGTTCGGTCATGTGTTCCTTCCGTCCGCGGGTGTTCCCGCGGTTTCTCCTGGTGTTCTCGCACTTTAGCCGCCCGCGGCGTCGCGCGGCCGGGTCGGATATTCTGTGGGGATGGGGAGCGAGCACTACTTCAGCGCGTCGCCGTCGAGTCCCGAACAGCTCCGCCGTATCCGAGTGACACTCGCGGGGCGCGAATTCGAGGCCGTGACGGCGGGTGGCGTCTTCAGTCCCGATCACGTGGATGCCGGAACCTCGGTGCTGCTGCACAACACCCCTCCCCCTCCCGCCGGCGGGGACTTCCTCGACCTGGGGTGCGGGTGGGGTCCGATCTCGTTGTCGCTCGCGCTCGCTTCACCGCACGCGACCATCTGGGCGGTCGACGTCAACGAACGTGCTCTCGATCTCGTGAGGCGGAACGCACAGTCCCTCGGCCTCACCAACATCAACGCGGTGCGACCGGAAGATGTTCCCGACGACGTGTCGTTCCGGACGATCCGGTCGAACCCGCCGATCCGCGTGGGCAAGAGCGAACTGCACGGCATGCTCGAGCACTGGATCCCTCGGCTCACCGAGCGCAGCGACGGGTGGTTCGTCGTGCAGCGCAACCTCGGCTCCGACTCGCTGCAGCGCTGGCTGTCCTCGACGTTCGAGAACGGCTACGGCGTGCAGCGGGCCGCCACCGGGCGCGGCTTCCGTGTGCTCCGGGTGCGCCGTCACGGCTCGCCGCCGAGCGAGCCGATCGACATCATCGCCTGAGTCGCCGTCGTTCAGGCGCAGCGACGATCCCGACCGTCGGCCCGATGCCCCTCGGCTCGCGCCGGACCGCGGCCCATCGACGGGCTCAGGCCAGTGCGACCTCGCCGGTGAACACCAGCGATGCCGGCCCCGACAAGAACACGCGCCCCTCGGCGACCCGCACCCCGAGCGTGCCGCCGGGGGTGTCCACGACCCACGAGTCGGGAGCAGCCGCCCCCGCCCAGTGCCGCACGGCCAGAGCGGCGGCCGCGACGCCGGTGCCGCAGCTGAGCGTCTCGCCGACGCCGCGTTCGAAGACGCGCAGGCGGATCGCGCCGACGCCGTCACGCACCAGCGGATCGGCGGGAACGACGAACTCCACGTTCGCCCCGTGCCGCGGCGCGGGATCGAGCACCGGCTGGAAGGCGAGCTCGAGGCCGTCGAGCTCGGCCTCGGACGACAGCGCGACGACGACGTGCGGGTTGCCCACGTCGATGCCCACGCCCGGTCGCGCCACCGGAAGCCCCTTCGCGCGGACGAGGGTCTCTTCCGCCTCGATCGCGTAGGCCCCCAGATCGACCTCGAAGCCGCGATCGCTGCGGGTGAGGGTCTTGACCCCCGCGCGGGTGCCGATGCGCAGGCCCCCCTCGATCGAGGCGAGGCCGGTGTCGGTGAGGTAGCGGGCGAACACGCGTGTGCCGTTGCCGCACATCTCTGCCGCGGACCCGTCGGCGTTGCGATAGTCCATGAACCACTCGGCGCCGGATGCCATGGCATCCGCCCCCTCGTCGATCGCCGAGGAGCGCACCACGCGCAGCAGACCGTCGGCACCGATGCCGAAGTGGCGGTCGCAGAGCGCGGCGATCTGCGCGGCGGACAGGTCGAGCTCGCCGTCGGGGTCGGCCACGACCACGAAATCGTTGCCGGTGCCGTGGCCTTTGGTGAACGCGAGAGTCGCCATGCGACCAGTCTAGGAGCGGGCGTCGGGGTCGCTTCCCGGGGCGTCTGCGAAACGGCACCGCGCGGGTGACGGCACGCGCTCCTCGCGGCGGTCGCTAGGCTGTCCCAGCCCTCCGCCCCGTCCGTTTCGAGGAGACCCATGCCCAAGCCCCCCGCCCTGGTCGCGCCCTCGTTCGATCGCCCTCCGCTGGACGATCTCGATCCGGGAGAGCCCGCGGCCCTCGCTCCCCGGGCGGCCCTGGAGGGGCTGTCGTTCCGCGACCTCCGCATCGACGGTCTCGACCTCGAGAGCGCGGAACTGACGCTGTGCCGCATCGAAGGCCTCCGCGCGCCCGAGGTCACGCTGCGGTACGCGCACCTGTCCGAATCCGCGCTGTCGGGCTGGGACGTGCCGATCGTCCGGTCGGCGCGGACCACGTGGCGCGACGTCGAGATCGAGGGTTCGCGTACGGGATCGCTCGAGGCCTACGAGTCGACCTGGAACGGCGTGCATTTCGTCAACTGCCGACTCGGATTCGTGAACCTGCGCGGGGCGCACCTGCAAGACGTCGCCTTCACCGACTGCACGATCGACGAACTCGACCTGGGGCAGTCCCGGGTCACCCGCTTCGCCGCGAACGGCACCCGGATCTCGCAGCTCATCGTCGAGCAGGCGACGCTGCAGCACACCGACCTCCGCGGCGCCGAGCTGGAAGGCCTCGCGGGTCTGTCGGCGCTGCGAGGCGCGACCATCTCGTCGATGCAGCTGCAGCAGCTGGCCCCGCTCCTGGCCGCGGACCGCGGCATCACCGTCCGGGACTGACACGAGCGGGCGCGGGTCGGCGATAGACCCGTGGGCCCGACGCGTGAGGCCCGCGCCGGGAACGCAGACCGCCGCGCTCAGCCGGGTGGCGGCGGTCCGCCCGGTCCGTCGACGACGAGCCTCTTCCCGGTGGCCCACGTCTCGAACGGTTCGTACCCCAGAGCGTCGTAGAAGCCCCGGGCGCCCGTGTTCTCGGGACGCACCATGAGCTGCACCTTCGGACAGCCGAGCGCCTCGAGCAGCCGCTCCGCCTCGGCCACGAGCAGGCGACCGACACCTCGACCGCGGTGCGACGCCGCCGCGGCCAGGTAATAGAGCCATCCGCGATGGCCGTCGTAGCCCGACATGACGCTGCCGACCACCGTGCCGCCGTCGACGGCCACGAGGAACAACTCCGGCTGCACCGTGAGCTTGCGGCGGATGTCGGCTCGGGGGTCGTTCCACGGTCGGGTGAGACCCGCCTCCTCCCAGAGGGCGACGACGGCGTCCTCGTCGTCGAGCTCGAAGCTCCGCACGACGATGCTCACTCCCCCACCTCCCCCGCGGACACCAGGGTCATGGCATCCACGGTGCGGGCGTCGACCCACCGAGCCTCGGCGTAGCGGCGGAACCATGACACCTGTCGCCGCGCGTACCGACGAGTGAGGGCTTGCGTCTCGGCCACCGCCTCGTCTCGTGTCAGGTCGCCGCGGAGCTGGGCGAGGGCCTGTGCGTACCCGATCGCCCGTGCGGCGGTGACCCCGCGCTCGAGCCCGTCGCCGCGCAACCGCTCCACCTCGTCGAGCATCCCGGCCGCCCACATGCCCTCCACGCGGGCGTCGAGGAGCGGCACGAGCTGCTCGCGGTCGACGGTCGTCGCGATGATCCGGGTATCGGGATGCCAGAACTCCGGCGCGGAGGGAAGGGCGCCGCCGTGCGTCTCGCCGCCCTGCGCCAGCACCTCGAGTGCCCGCACCACCCGGCGACCGTTGCGCGGATCGATGCGCTCGGCGGCAGCCGGATCGGCCTCGCGCAGGCGCGCGTACAGTGCACCCGCGCCGAGACGGTCGAGCTCCGCCTCGAGCCGCGCCCGGACGGCCTCGTCGCGCGGGGGGAACCGGAAGTCCCACAGCACTCCCGAGACGTACAGGCCGGAGCCGCCCACGAGGATCGCGTCGGCTCCGCGCCCGTGGATCTCGGTGATCGCCGCGCGGGCGGCATCCTGATACCAGGCCACCGCCGCCTCGTCGGTCACGGCGAGAGCGTCGAAGAGGTGATGCGCGATGCCGCGTCGGTCACCGACCGGGAGTTTCGCGGTCCCGATGTCCATGCCCCGGTACAGCTGCATGGCGTCGGCGTTCACGATCTCGGCCGCGCGTCCGCGGGCGGCGAGGGCCTCGGCGAGATCGAGGGAGAGCCCCGTCTTGCCGGTGCCGGTGGCCCCGACGACGGCCCACAGGCGCGGCGCGGCGGAACTCACACTCCGACGCGCAGGGACGGCAGACCGAGCGAGACCGCGCGCGGGGTCGCGGCGTCGCCCGCCGGCGCCGGGACGCCGCAGGACTCCGCCTGCGAACGGTCCCAGGCATCTCCCGCGCGCGTCCGACGGATGCGCAGGGGGGCGGCATCGGGCGCGTCGGCCAGCAGGTGGAAGGGCGCGGCGTGCGTCACGGTGACCGAGACCACGTCGCCGGGGCGTGGGACGGGAGAGCCCGCCGGCACCTCGAAGTGCACGAGACGATTGTCTTCGGCGCGACCGGTGAGGCGGTGCGTCGCGGCGTCCTTCTTGCCCTCGCCGGCCGAGACGAGCACCTCGAGCGTGCGTCCGAGCTGCTTCTGGTTCTCTTCGGCCGCGATGCGGTCCTGCAGCGCCATGAGCCGCTCGTAGCGCTCCTGCACGACGGCCTTCGGGACCTGGTCGGGCATGGTGGCCGCCGGCGTCCCCTCGCGGATGGAGTACTGGAACGTAAAGGCGGTCGCGAACCTCGATGCCTCGACGACCCGCAACGTCTCGAGGAAGTCCTCCTCGGTCTCGCCGGGGAAGCCCACGATGATGTCGGTCGTGATGGCCGCGTGCGGCATGCGCTCGCGCACCCGGTCCAGGATGCCGAGGAACTTCTCGCTCCGGTAGGACCGGCGCATCGCCTTGAGCACGCGGTCGGAACCGGACTGCAACGGCATGTGCAACTGCGGCATGACGGCGGGCGTCTCGGCCATCGCCGCGATGACGTCGTCGGTGAACGCGGCGGGGTGCGGGCTCGTGAACCGGATGCGCTCGAGGCCCTCGATCTCGCCGGCCGCGCGCAGGAGCTTGCCGAAGGCGAGACGATCGCCGAATTCGACGCCGTACGAATTGACGTTCTGGCCCAGGAGGGTGACCTCGATGGCACCGTCGTCGACCAGCAGGCGGATCTCGTTCAGGATGTCGCCGGGGCGACGGTCTTTCTCTTTGCCGCGCAGGCTCGGCACGATGCAGAACGTGCAGGTGTTGTTGCATCCCACCGAGATCGACACCCAGCCGCTGTGCACCGAGTCGCGCTTGGTGGGCAGGGTGGAGGGGAAGATCTCGAGCGACTCGAGGATCTCGAGCTCGGCCTCGCCGTTGTGGCGGGCGCGCTCGAGCATTCCGGGCAGCGATCCCATGTTGTGCGTGCCGAAGACGACATCGACCCACGGCGCCTTCTGCTGCACGGCGTCCTTGTCCATCTGCGCCAGGCACCCGCCGACCGCGATCTGCATGCCCGCGTGGGCGTCCTTGCGGGACTTCAGGTGCCCCAACGTGCCGTACAGCTTGCCGGCGGCGTTGTCTCGCACGGCGCACGTGTTGATCACGACGACGTCGGCCTCGGACCCGACATCGGCGCGGACGTATCCCGCGCTCTCGAGCGATCCCGACAGGCGCTCCGAATCGTGGACGTTCATCTGGCATCCGAAGGTGCGCACCTCGTAGGTGCGGGCGCCCGTCTCGCCCTGTGCGGCGGGAGAGGGAGCGATGAGCGTCGGGGAGGAAACGGGGGTCGTCATGATGCGAGCAAGTCTAAGCGCCGGGGCGGGACGAGCCTCGGGCGGGATCTCGGCGCCACGAGGACAGGATCGGAGCGACCTTCGTCGCCGGAGACTACTGGGGGGCACTACTGGTCTCGAGAGATGGGGACTACCTGTCTGCCGCCTTCGGCGCAAAAGGCGCAATACGCTGCGGATAGAGGCCGGAAGATGCTGCGCTCAGTAGGTAGCCTTTCGGTCTTACGCCATAACCCGTCCGCCTGCGGGTTTTTCCGGGGGGAGATGGGCATGCGGAAAGAACGATCGAGGGAGTGGGCGAAAGCCCTCGTGGGGGCAGACAGGAATGCCGGCGCGCTGGCATCCCGACTGCGAGAGGGGACCTCTCTCGTGGTGGCGGGGCCACGAGGAAGTGGACGGAGCTACCTGCTCCGCACCGTCGCCGCCGAGCTCGAACGCTGGGGGTCTGCGCCCGTCGTGCTGCGTCCGTCCACCCTCCTGAGCGACATCCCGTTCGGCGCGATCGACGCCAGCGACGATCCTCGGGCGGCCGCTCTGCGGGACGGCCCGCCACCCGACTCCGCCCGCACCATCGTGATCGTCGACGACGTCGACGCGCTCGATACCGCCTCCACGACCGCGATCGTCCGCGCGGCGGCCGCGCGGCGGGTCACCGTCCTCATCGGCGTGCGCACCGCGCGGGCACGGGCAGCCCGCCCCACCGCAGAATCCGACGCGCAGCGCCTCGCCCTGGGGCTGTGGCACGACGGCTTCGCGAAGCGGATCGATCTCGGCGAACTCACCTCCGTCGACGCCGAGGAGCTCGTGGCCCTCTTCCCCGGGAGCGAGGCTCTCGACAGCGCCACCCGCGCGGGGCTCGTGTGGCGCGCCGACGGCTCCCGCACGCTTCTGCGGCACCTCCTTCTCGAGGCCCTCTCGGCCGTGGCCGCGGGACGTGATCCCCTCCGCGCGCTCGAGAACATCGCACCGCAGAGCCGCCTGGCCGTCGCTGTCGAGAGTCACGTCGCCGACATCGCCCCCGACGACCTCATGTGCCTCGCCGTCGTCCACCGACTCCCCCACCTCGAGCTCAGCGTGGCGACACGCCTGTTCCCGGCCGACACCGTCGACGGTCTGGTGGCCGGCGGACTGATGCACGCCGACGGCACTCCGGCTCGGCGCCTCACGGCGAACGATCTCATCGCGCGCGAGGGCGAACGCCAACTCGGGTCGGCGTGCGTGCGCGCGGTCATCGACGCCGCCTGTGAGCGCATGCTGGCCGAGGCAGACGAATGGTGGAGCCTGCCGATCTCGCTCCACGTCGCCGAGAAGTGGCACCGTGACGGTTCCTCGTCGGCCGACGCCCCGCAGGTCGATCCCCTCGTCCGCGCACGGATCGCGCTCGACGCGGCGAGGATCGCCAACGATCGAGGCGATTCCGCTCACGCGGCCGCACACGCCGCACGGGGCCTGCGCGCCTACGATCACCCCGACCTCCGACTGGAGGCGGTGCTGGCCAGCGGCGGATGGAGCGATTCCGAGTCCGGCGTCGACGCGTCGGATCGCGACGTCCTTCGGCGACTCGCCCGGCTGCGCGCGCGACGGCGCGCGAGCGCCCCGGACTCCGCAGCCCCGCGTGCCGAGGGTGACGCGGACACCCGGATCGAAGTCTTGCTCGTGCGATCCGGCCAAGCGGGCGACGCCCTCGACTGTGCTGCGGCCGCCGACCTCGCGGCTCAAGCCGTGGCGGTGCAGGCCGCGTCGTCCGAGGCGCGTCTGCGCGCACTCATCACCGCCGGAACCTCGGCGGCCTTTCGCGGCGGGTGGAGCGCCGCCTACCGGTACTACCGCGCCGCGGAAAGACTCTTGGATTCCCGCCAGAAGGTCACGGGGATCTCCGCCAAGGACCGATTGTCAGCCGTGATGTTCATGCTCGCCGGATACCAGGTGGCGGGGGCCGATGGAAACGACGTGCGCCAGCGGCTCGACGAAGAGCTGCACACCGCGGCACGTGAGGGCGGGGCCGCCGAGCTGACGCTCGCGGGGGCTGCGGCCTCCATCGCCTTCGCCGGCGAGGGCCGACCGGTGGAGTCGCAGCGGGAGTTGGAGGCGGCGCTCGGCCGGCAGCCGCTCGCCGTCACGGATTCGAACGCCGCGATGATCGAGCTCGGCGTCGCCGAAGAACTCGCGATGAGCGGGCGCACGAAGGAGGCACGCGCCTCTTTGGCGAGTCTGGACCTGGAAGCCAGCCCGATGCTCCTCCACGGCATGCGGTACGTCGAAACGACCATCCTCGCGGCCGAAGGGCGAGACGAGGAGGCACGGGCGACCGCTCGCGCGGCGGCCGAAGTGACCGCCGGGACGACCGCCGCGGCGCTGCGGATCCGCGACCTCTTCCGCCTGTCGACCCTGGGAGCAGCCACCCGGGAAGAGACCGACGAACTGATCCAGCTCGCCGCCACCACAGACCTCCCCCTCGCCGCCGAGGCGGTGCGGCGGTTGTCGGCCCGTTCGGCGGAAGAGGAATCGACTCCCGTCGACGAGTTGCGCCTGCACAACCTGTGGACCGCGGATCACGGCGAGCGGTCGGCGGAACCGGGAGGGATCGAGCGGCTCCCCGCGCACTCCCCAGCCCTGGCCTCGGGCGAGGAACTGACCCGACGCGAGCACGAGATCGCCGTGCTGGTCGTCGAGGGCCTGACGAACCGGGAGATCGCGACGCGACTGTTCCTGTCGGTACGCACGGTCGAATCGCACGTGTACCAGGCGCGCTTGAAGGTGGGGGCAGCGAGTCGACGCGATCTGGGCCGCATGGTGGCCGCCGGCGTGGTGCCTGTGCCGCCCGGGGTGCGGTGAGCGGGCACGCCCGGGGGGGGGGGGGGGTGCGGTGTGCGGGCCCGCCCGGGGTGCGGTGAGTGGGCCCGCCGGCGGTGCGGTGCGCAGACCCGTCGGGAGTTTGGTGAGCAGACCCGCCGGGGGTTCGGTGAGCGGACCCGCCCGTGGGGGTGCGGTGAGCGGGCCCGCCGACACCCCGCGCCTGGGACCCGTCCGGCGACGGGCAGGGCTCAGTCGTCGGGTGTGAAACGAACGCTCGTGGACGGCGAAGACCGGAACGTCGAACGACCGCGACCCAGTCCGGCCTCGTCGAGCGCCGTCCGCGCCGCCGTCAACGCCACCGATGACGGGTAACCGCGTCGCGCGAGCTGGCCGACCAGGCGACGCAGATCGGTGTCGAAGTCTTTGCCGCCCACCGACCGCACCTTCGATCGCGCGAAGTCCAACGCCCGCTCGGCGTCGTCGTCGGGCATCTCGGCGATCGTCGCCTCGGCGACATCGCGCGAGATGCCGCGCTTGCGCAGAGTCTCGGCCACGGCACGACGACCCTGCCCGCGGCGTTCGGTCGCCGACATGGCCAGCTGCTCCGCGAACGAGGCGTCGTCGAGATAACGGAGGTCGAGGAAGTGATCGATGATCTCGGCCGTGATCGCGTCGTCGACACCGTCGACACCGCGCAGAACCGTCCGCGCCTCGGACAAGGACAGCGAGCGGGAGTTCAGCTTGCGCAGCAACACGGATTCGGCGCGCTCGCGGATCTCGTCGGGGCTCGGCGCAGCCTCTTCGGGGGCGAGCCCCTCGTCGGCGCCGCCGGGGTCGTCGACTCGTGACAACCCTCGTTTCGATCCTCGTGAGCCGCGCTGCGCCGGGTGCTCGTTCCGGTCGCGCCAGGACGACGATCCGGCGGGAGCGTCGTCCGATGCGCCTCGCGAGGGGTGCGGAGCCGATTTCGCTCCGCCGTTTCCGAAGAGCGGGATGACGGGAGCGAGGGTGTCGTCGTCCAGGGCGCGCAGCGCGGGCCGCGCACCCCGTGCGTCGTCGACGCCGAGCGAGGCCTCGTCGCTCGACGCGACCTCACCGACGGAGCCCGAGTCGACGGCGCCGAGCCCTCGGTCGTCGATATCGTCGGGGTTCTGGTCGCCGCCCGCCCGTCTGAACGGACGAAGACCAGAACCCGATTCGTGTTCCGTCATCAGGCCGGGCGGCGGGCAGCCAGCTCGTCGTCAGCGGGAGCTTCGGCAACAACGGGAGGTGCGCCGATGCCCGTCTTGTTCTTGATCTTCGTCTCGATGTCTCCGGCGATGTCGGGGTTCTTGATCAGGAAGTTTCGGGCGTTCTCTTTACCCTGACCCAGCTGCTCGCCGTCGTAGGTGTACCAGGCCCCGGACTTCTTGACGATGCCGTGCTCGACACCGAAGTCGATCAAGCTGCCCTCTCGCGAGATGCCCACGCCGTACAGAATGTCGAACTCTGCCTGCTTGAACGGCGGAGCCATCTTGTTCTTCACGACCTTGACGCGCGTGCGGTTTCCGACTGCCTCGGTGCCGTCCTTGAGCGTCTCGATACGACGGATGTCGAGGCGAACCGACGCGTAGAACTTCAGCGCCTTACCCCCGGCGGTCGTCTCGGGCGAGCCGAAGAACACACCGATCTTCTCGCGCAGCTGGTTGATGAAGATCATGGTCGTGTTGGTGGTGTTGAGCCCACCCGTGAGCTTGCGCAGCGCCTGCGACATCAGTCGAGCCTGCAGACCGACGTGCGAGTCGCCCATCTCGCCCTTGATTTCGGCCTCGGGCACGAGAGCGGCGACCGAGTCGATGACGACGAGGTCGATGGCTCCGGAACGGATCAGCATGTCGGCGATCTCGAGCGCCTGCTCACCGGTGTCGGGCTGCGAGACCAGCAGCGCGTCGATGTCGACGCCGAGCTTCTTGGCGTACTCGGGGTCGAGCGCGTGCTCGGCGTCGATGAACGCGGCGATGCCGCCGGCGCGCTGCGCGTTGGCGATCGCGTGCAGGGTCAGCGTGGTCTTACCCGAGGACTCCGGGCCGTAGATCTCGATGATGCGACCGCGGGGCAGTCCGCCGATCCCCAGAGCGACGTCGAGGGCGACGGAACCGGTGGAGATGGTCGCGATGGGCGCACGGTCGTCGCTGCCCAGGCGCATGACCGAGCCTTTTCCGAACTGCCGGTCGATCTGGGCAAGGGCTGACTCGAGGGCCTTTTCGCGCTCTGCGGGTGAGGGCATGACGTCTTCTTTCTGCTCGCGTTCCGGTCGCCTATAGGCTGTCGCGCTCCCCATCGACGATGGGGCTGCCCGACAAGGCGTTCAGAGTGTCGTTCGACGTTGTCCACGTTAGGGAGGGCCTCCGACATTGGCGGAGGAGAACCTCCCCGATGGGGATGAACGCGTCGCAATCGCTCTTGTGAAGAAGCCTACCGACAATCGAACGAAGATTCGATGACCGCCGCGCCCGGCGTGTCCGACTCCCGAAACCTCAGTGTCGTCGCGGCTCGAGGCGTCCGACGCCGTACCGACGGTCGGCGGGCACGTCGGTCTCGGCACACAACGCCAGCCAGACGTCGCGCGGGTCGACTCCCGCCGCCAATGCGTCGACGCTCGTGCGGCCGCCGACCGCGGACAGGACGAGGTCGGTCAGCAGAGAGCCGCCGCGTGCGCCGAATTCATCTGCCACGGCGCGATCGAACTCGCTACGACGCATGGAAGACGACGAGTCGGCTGCTCAGCGCAGCGAGAGCTCGGGTTCGACCGATGCGACGAGCTCGTCGGGAACGACGTCGGGGAACGTCTGGAGCCCCTCGAGGACGGAAAGTCGGTCTCCGACTTCGCGCATGATGGTGGAGATGGGAACGTCGAGGGCCTCGGCCACCGAGGCGAGGATCTCGCTCGACGCCTCTTTCTGGCCACGCTCGACTTCGCTGAGGTACCCGAGGGCCACGCTCGCGCGGCTCGCGACCTGGCGGAGGGTGCGACCCTTCTGCTGGCGGAGGTCACGCAGGACTTCGCCGATCTCTTGACGAACCAGGATCATTTCGGGCCCTCCTCACTGCTGATTCCGTCGCTGTCCGGGTGGACAACTGTAAACACCGTCTGTGTCACCCTAATGCCGCGCGCTGTGCACCGGATGGGAATCGATAGACGAAACCGGGATGTGCGACCATTTGTTCCCGCGAATTCGGGCGGGTTCTCGCGACGGCTCGCAGACGGTCTCGGCGTCCGGTCGCGAGTCGCCGTCACAGCGCCGCCAGAGCCCGTCGGATCGCCTGGTGGGCCGTCTCGTGACGGATGCGATCACGATCTCCCGCGATCACGAGCGAGTCGACTCGCGTTCCCAGGGGCGTGGAGACGGCGATATGCACGGTACCCACCGGTTGTCCGTCTTGCTCGTCGGGACCGGCGACGCCGGTGGTCGCGATCCCCACCTGAGCCGCCGCGCCATCGATGCCGAGCACGTCACGGACACCGCGAGCCATCTGGCGCGCTACGCGGGGATGCACGGCCCCGTGCGCCTCGAGCAGAGCCGCATCGACGCCCAGCACGCTGTGCTTCAGATCGGTCGCGTACGCGACGACTCCGCCCCGCACGACGCGTGACGCCCCCGGCACATCGACCAGCGACGACACCACGAGCCCACCCGTGAGCGACTCGGCGACCGCGACGGTCCACCCCAGCTCCACCAGCCGCTCGATCAACGACGCCGCACTCTCACGAGGGTCTCGGACGAAGGTCTCGTCGAAGTCCTCGGGAACGCCGTCGATCATCGGGCGACTCGGCCCTTGCGCGCCGCTCTGATCTCGGTGACGACGTAATCGAGGCCCGAGGCGATGGTCAGCACGACCGCGATCGTCATGGTGATCACGCTCACCCACCAGACGGTGTCCTGCCACGCGCTCGCGTCGGACAGACCGGCGAACGGAACCAACGCGATCGAGAGCGCCACGGCCTGGGCCACGGTCTTCAGCTTGCCCATCCACGCGGCCGCCAGCACGTGGTCGCTGACGACGATGAAGCGGTAGATCGTGATGCCGACCTCTCGGATCAGCACGATGATCGTCACCCACCAGGGCAGTTCGCCGAGCAGAGACAGACCGACGAAGGCCACGCCCGTCAGGGCCTTGTCGGCGATCGGATCGAGGAGTTTGCCGAGATCGCTGACGATGTCGTACCGACGGGCGATGTACCCGTCGATGCCGTCGGTCGCGATCGCCACGATGAAGACGACCGCGGCCCCCCACCGGAGTCCTCCGCCCCGTCCGTCATCGGCCAGCAGCAACCACAGGAACACCGGCGCGCACAGGATGCGCGCGATGGTGATCGCGTTGGGGAGTTGGGGGTGCACTGCCATCAGTCGCGTCCTGTCAGCTGCCAGGCGTCTTCCGAGCCTTCGTCGTCGTCGCTCTCGACGACCGGGAGGCCATCGTACTGAGACGCGATGGCATCGGTACCGTAGCGGTCGTCATCGGCGAGGGCCGATGCCGCCGACGGAGCCGCTGCCGCCGCGGGTGCCGACGGGGCGTCGTCGCCGCGCAGACGAGCGATCACCGCGGGAAGCTGCTCGTTGGTGACGAGCACGTCGCGGGCCTTCGATCCCTCGGACGGTCCCACGATCTCTCGGGATTCGAGCAGGTCCATCAGGCGGCCGGCCTTCGCGAAGCCGACGCGGAGCTTGCGCTGCAACATCGAGGTCGACCCGAACTGCGTCGAGACCACGAGCTCCGCCGCAGCGAGCAGCAGCTCGAGGTCGTCGCCGATGTCGGCGTCGATCTCTTTCTTCTCGGCGGCCACCTGCACGTCGGACCGGTACTCGGGCCGCGCCTGCTGGGTGACGTGCGCGACGACCTTCTCGATCTCTTGCTCGCTGACCCACGCCCCCTGCACGCGGACGGCCTTCGAGGCCCCCATCGGCAGGAAGAGCCCGTCGCCCTGACCGATGAGACGGTCGGCGCCCGGCTGGTCGAGGATGACGCGGGAGTCGGTGACGCTCGTCACGGCGAACGCGAGACGCGAGGGCACGTTGGCCTTGATGAGACCGGTGACCACGTCGACCGACGGACGCTGTGTGGCGAGCACGAGGTGGATGCCGCTCGCGCGGGCGAGCTGCGTGATGCGCACGATGGAGTCCTCGACGTCGCGGGGCGCCACCATCATGAGGTCGGCGAGCTCGTCGACGACCACGAGCAGGTACGGGTACGGCTTGAGCACCCGCTCGCTGCCCGCGGGCAGCGTGATCTCGTTGTTGACGACGGCCTTGTTGAAGTCGTCGATGTGACGGAAGCCGAACGATGCGAGGTCGTCGTAACGCATGTCCATCTCTTTCACGACCCACTGCAGCGCTTCGGCGGCCTTCTTGGGGTTCGTGATGATGGGCGTGATGAGGTGCGGAACGCCGGCGTACGAGGTCAGCTCGACGCGCTTGGGGTCGATGAGCACCATGCGCACGTCGGAGGGCTTGGCCCGCATCAGCAGGCTCGTGATCATCGAGTTGACGAAGCTCGACTTTCCGGATCCGGTGGAACCGGCCACCAGGAGGTGGGGCATCTTCGCGAGGTTCGCCACGACGAATCCCCCACCGACGTCCTTGCCGACGCCGATCGTCATCGGGTGCGTGGACGACGTCGCCGCATCGGAGCGCAGGATGTCGCCGAGCGTGACGATCTCGCGGTCGGCGTTGGGGATCTCGACACCGATCGCGCTCTTGCCGGGGATGGGGGCGAGGATCCGCACTTCGTTGGAGGCGACGGCGTAGGCGATGTTGTTGGTGAGCGCGGTGATGCGCTCCACCTTCACACCGTGTCCGACCTCGATCTCGTACTGCGTGACCGTGGGGCCGCGCGAGAAGCCCGTCACCCGGGCGTCGACCTTGAACTGCTCGAGGACGCTCTCGATGGCCTTGACGACCGCGTCGTTGGCGGCCGAACGGGCCTTCGGCGGGGTTCCGGCGGCCAACGCGGTGACCGCCGGCAGACGGTAGTTCGCCGCGGGCGGGGCCCCCGCATTGTCGCCGCCGAGGCCCGAGATGCCGGGCAGATCGTGGTCGGGTGCGTCGTCGACGGGCGAGTCGTCGTGCAGCCCTCGACCAGCCACGGCTCCGGCCAGGGCGCGCGCGTCGAACACCTCGGTGAGGGCATCGGGCGCGGGGGTCGACGGGACGGGCGGACGAAGGGGGGCGGTGACGGGCTCAGGTGCCACGACGGCGGATTCGAAGCCGCCCTGCGTGGTGCCGGGGCTGAGCAGGGTGGTGAGGTCGTCCGACCCCAGGGCGCCGTCGGCGTCTTCTTCGCGACCGGACTTGTTGCGCCGCCACCAGGGCAGCGACTTCTCGGCCGGCTCGTCGTCGTGGTCGTCGACGGGGAGCGCCTTGGTGGTCGTGTCGCGCTCGACGCGCTCGGCGCCGAACATCCAGGCGTAGAGGTCGCCGAGGCGGCGGCCGATGCGGTTGGGCGGTGTCTTGGTGAGGATGAGGATGCTGAGCACGGCCAGCAGGGACAGCGCGATGAACGCCCCCACCTCGGTCAGCAGGGTGAGCGGTTCTCCGACGATCCAGCCGGCGATCCCCCCGGCGCGGCTGAGGACCGGCGGTCCGCCCTCGTTGGGGGCTGGTCGGCCACCCGCGACGTGACAGAAGCCCGACACGGTGACGACGAACAGGCCGAAGCCGATGCCGACCCGGCCGTTGTCGTGGACAGAGGAGGGATGCCGGAAGAGCCATCCCGCCAGAAGCAGCAACAGCACGGGGAGCACGAAGGCGACACGCCCGAAGAGGAGCCCGAAGCTGTACGCGCTGATCAGCGCCGCCGCCTCGGTCCCGATGAAGAACCATTCCACGACGGCACCGACGACGGCGAGCACGACGAGGAAGAACGGGAAGCCGTCTCGACGCTGATCCCGCTCGAGGTTCTCGGGGCCGAAGGTGCGGAACATCCCGCCCACCCCGTGGGCGAGCGCCATCCAGGCGCGGACGGCGGCCGAGGGCTTCTCGGGCTCGTCGACGTAGCGCTTCGGCGCCGGAGCCGAGGCTTTCGATCGCGGAGACCCCTTCGCGGGGGCGCGACCGCCGGTGGGGGACGAACTGCGAGCCATGCCTCCACGGTAGGCGGGACCCCCGACATTCGCCCGCACCGACGCGGGGTTCAGCCCAGGCGCTTCACCATCACGTCGCGTCCGATCCCGGGGCGCGTGACCGCGAAGCCCTCGGATCGGTACAGGCTGACGGCGTAGTTCCCGCGCTCGACGCTGAGGCTGATCCGGGCGTAGCCCTGCGCACGGGCCTGATCGACGAGGCGCTGCAGGAGCGCGCGCCCGACGCCGTGGGCACGCCAGACCGGCCGGACGCCGATGATCAGCTCGGGCACCCCGGTGCCCACCCATCCGAATCCGGGTTCGTCGCGCGGCAGCATCCGGTACCAGGCCGCGCCGACGGCTTCTCCCCCGGGCGACTCGGCGATGAAGCCGGCGTCTCCGGGACGCATCCATCCCGCGATGTACCGGCGGTACTCGGGGCTGCTCACGATCTCGTGACGAGCACGTGCCGCTCCCGCGCGCCACAGGGCGGCCTCGACCGTCATGTCGGCGAGGAAGGCGCCGTCGGAGGCGACGGCCGCGCGGATCGGGAGACCGGGCATGCCCGAATGATAGCGGCGGCGCGCCGCTCCCGCGCCGGGTGAATCGACGAAGCGCCGCCGGCGAACCCGAGGGTCGTCCGGCGGCGCTTCGGAATGCGGATCAGGCCTCGATGACCATCGGCACGATCATCGGCCGACGGCGCAGCGACTGGTTGACCCAGCGACCGATCGTGCGGCGCACGACCTGCTGCAACGCGTGGTTGTCCCGGACGCCCGACTTGGCGGCTTCGGCCAGGGCCGCGGCGATCTTGGGCTTGACGCTGTCGAAGACCTTGTCGTCTTCCGCGAAACCACGGGCGTGGATCTCGGGACCCGAGATGATCTTGCCGGTCGCCGAGTCGACGACGACGATCACCGAGATGAAGCCCTCCTCGCCCAGGATGCGACGGTCCTTGAGGTCGGCATCCGTGATCTCGCCCACCGACGAGCCGTCGACGTAGACGAAGCCGATGTCGATCTGACCGACCACGCGGGCGACGCCGTCGCGCAGGTCGACGACCGTGCCGTTCTCGCCGAGGATCGTGTTCTCTTCGGGGATCCCGGTCTCGCGCGCGAGCTTCGCGTTGGCCATGAGGTGGCGGTACTCGCCGTGCACGGGCAGGACGTTCTTGGGCTTGAGGATGTTGTAGCAGTACAGCAGCTCGCCCGCGGCGGCGTGACCCGACACGTGCACCTTGGCGTTGCCCTTGTGCACGACGGTCGCGCCGAGCTTGGTCAGCCCGTCGATCACGCGGTAGATCGCGTTCTCGTTCCCCGGGATCTGGCTGGATGCCAGGATGATCGTGTCGCCCTCGCCCGGCTCGATCGCGTGGTCGAGGTTGGCCATGCGGCTGAGCACGGCCATGGGCTCGCCCTGCGAACCGGTCGACATGTAGACGATCTTGTCGTCGGGCAGGTCGCGGGCCTTCTTGTAGTCGATCAGCACGCCGTCGGGGACGTTGAGGTACCCGAGGTCGGCGGCGATGCCCATGTTGCGCACCATGCTGCGACCCAGCAGCGCCACGCGCCGACCGTTCGCGTGCGCGGCGTCGAGCACCTGCTGCACGCGGTGCACGTGGCTCGAGAAGCTGGCGACGACCACGCGGCGCGGAGCGCGCGCGATGACCTGATCGAGCACCGGACCGATGGCCCGCTCGGTGGGCGTGAACCCGGGGACGTCGGCGTTGGTGGAATCGACGAGGAACAGGTCGACGCCCTCTTCGCCCAGGCGGGCGAACGCGCGCAGGTCGGTGATGCGGCCGTCGAGCGGAAGCTGATCCATCTTGAAGTCGCCGGTGGCGAGCACGAGGCCGGCGGGCGTGCGGATCGCCACGGCGAGCGCGTCGGGGATGGAGTGGTTCACCGCGATGAACTCGAGGTCGAAGGGCCCGACCTTCTCGTGCTGCCCCTCTTTCACCGTCAGGGTGTAGGGGCGGATGCGGTGCTCTTTGAGCTTCGCCTCGATCAGCGCCAGCGTGAGTCCCGACCCGATGAGGGGGATGTCGCCCTTGAGCTTGAGCAGGTAGGGAACCGCGCCGATGTGGTCTTCGTGTCCGTGCGTCAGGACGACGCCGACGATGTCGTCGAGACGGTGCCTGATCGGCTCGAAGTCGGGCAGGATCAGGTCGACGCCGGGCTGGTGCTCCTCGGGGAACAGCACGCCGCAGTCGACGACGAGCAGCTTGCCCTCGTACTCGAAGACGGTCATGTTGCGTCCGACCTCGCCGAGACCGCCGAGCGGGACCACGCGCAGCGTGCCGGGCGCGAGTGCGGGGGGATCGTAAACAGTCGTGGGCATAAGTGCCTCCTCGGATGCCACCGCGTGGCATCCCCTCGTGTGGCGTCCCAGGCCGCGGATCGGCGGACGCCCATGTCTATCTCGTGGTGCCGTGCACCTTCGGCAGGGCACCGCCGGCGGCCGCGTTGCGGTCGGGGCGGAAGTTTGAGAAGTCGGCACCCGCGACGTCGGCGACCAGGGCGAGCTCGTCTTCGATCACCGCGGCCTCCCACTCTTCGGGACCGACCAGGGGCAGGCGCACGCGCGGGCTGGCGATGCGCCCGAGGCCGTGCAGGATGTACTTCGCGGCGACCGTGCCGGGCACGTGCGTCATGACGGCGCGCACGAGCGGCTCGAGGCCCCGGTGTGCGGCGGTGGCCGTGGCGAGATCGCCGGCGTTCACGGCATCCACGATCGTGCGGTAAGGCGCGGCGGCGATGTTGGCCGTCACGCCGATGAGCCCGCTCGCACCGATCGACAGGTGCGGCAGCACGTTGGCGTCGTCACCCGAGAAGTACATGAGGTCGGTCTGATTGAGCACCCGGCTGACCTCGCTGAAGTCGCCCTTGGCGTCTTTGATCGCGAGGATGTTGGGGTGCTTCGCCAGGCGCAGGATCGTCTCGTACTTGATGGGCACACCGGTGCGGCCGGGGATGTCGTACAGGATCACCGGGAGGTCGGTCGCGTCGGCGACGAGACGGAAGTGCGTCAGGATGCCGGCCTGGGTGGGCTTGTTGTAGTACGGCGTGACGATCATGATGCCGTCGGCGCCGGCCTTCTCACTGGCCTTGTAGAGCTCGATCGCGTGCGCGGTCTCGTTGGACCCGCCGCCCGTGAGGATCTTGGCGCGGCCCGCCGAGACGTCTTTGCCGACCTCGACCAGACGCAGCTTCTCGGGGTCGGTCAGGGTGGAGGTCTCACCGGTGGTGCCGGTGACGACGATGCCGTCGGCGCCCGCGGTGATGACGTCGTCCATGTGCTTCTCGACGGCGGGCCAGTCGACTTCGCCGTCGGCGGTCATCGGGGTGATGAGCGCGACGAGCACCTGACCGAAGGGATTGCCGGAGTGCGTCATGCACCCAGGATATCGGTTCGCGGCCCGCTCTCCGCGGCGTCCATCTGCATGATCGGTGGGGCAGCAGTGAACATCGGGCGTCGAACTGCCCCTGCTGCATGATGCCGGTCATGCATACCGACCACCGCGCGCGTGTGCGCGGCGCGCCAGGACCGCCGCCTCCACCAGATGCCATTCGTGCAGCACCATCGCGTAGTCGAAGCGCAAGGTCTCGAAGCCCTGCGCCGCGGCAATCGCGTCCCGGCGCAGATCTTTGTGCCGCAGCGACACCCCGTCATGATTCTCGCGGCCATCGACCTCCAGGATGATCCGCCCGTCGAGCAGGAAATCGACCACGCCGACGCCGGGAATGCGTACCTGACTCTCCAGGCGGATGCCGAGACGACTCAACCGCAGCCGAAGGATCGACTCGAGGCCGCTGTCGGCATCGGAACGCGCGAGATCGACGAGCCATCGTCGTCCAGCGCGCAGTCCCGCCCTCACTTCGGCCCGTTGTGCACGATCGATCAGCCCCTTGCGCCATGCGGACTCGAAGGCGGCGAAGAAGACCTCGTCTCCGAGGCAGGTCGCCACTTGCACGAGAGCCTGAACGATCGACACGACACCGAACGAGGCAGTCCCGGCATCGTGGTGGTTGACGCACCGGCATCCGGGATGACCGTGGCGGCGACCCGAGGTGCCCAGCCACACGTGGACGCGCGCATCGTCCTCCCACAACCAGACCCCGTACCGGCGGAGGGCGGAGGCGCACGCGACGGATCCGCCGTGCATCGCCGCCGTCGCGACGAGCGGATCGGTCTCGGGCAGGGCGAGCACGCCGTCGCGCAGGCGTTCGAACACCTCGCCTCGCACGAAGCGGCGGACGTCGGCATGCGTGGCACCGCAGCGGATCAGGTCGGCACGCCGCATCACGCCCCCGGCTCGCGCCACGAGTTCGATGGCCGTGGATGTGCGCACTCGTGCAGCGTGCCCGAGCGCGACCCGCGCTCGCGCACCTCCGGGCGCGGCTGTGGATAACAGCCCGCCCGCCCGCCCCGTCTGCCCGGCGGGCGGGGGGGGCGCGGTGGGCGGTCGATATGCATGATCGCTGGTGCGCGTGCGCACAGGTGTGGCGAATGGAGCCGTCGCTCTCAGCCCGCTCCTGCACCTGAACCACGACACGAGCCGCGCCGTAGGGTGACCTCATGGCCTGGACCACCCGCGCATCGCGCACCGTCTACGAGAACCGCTGGATCCACGTGCGCGAAGACGAGGTGACGGGTCCCCACGGCGACGGCATCTACGGGGTCGTCCGCGTGCAGCACCCGGCGGTGTTCGTGATCGCCCTCGACGACGACGAGCGCGTGTGCGTCATCGAGCTCGAGCGCTACACGACCGGGCGTTCGCTCGAAGTGCCCGCGGGCGGCTCCGACGGCGAGGATCCGCTCGAGGCCGCGAAGCGGGAACTCCTCGAGGAGACCGGGGTCACGGCATCCGAGTGGCACTACCTCGGCCGCATGAACGCCCTCAACGGCATCGCCGACGCCCCGGAGCATGTGTACCTCGCGCGGGGTCTCGAGACGACGGATGCCAAGGCGTCCCAGCACGAGGAGGGGATCGACCAGGTGCGATGGATCCCGTTCGCGGAGCTGCTGGCCCTCGTGGCCGACGGCACCGTCTCGGACGGCGAGACGATCGCCGCCCTCGCGTTCGCCGGCATCCACCTGGGACGCTTCCGCTGAGCAGCGACCCGGCCGTCGCGGTGGCCCGAGCCGGCCGCGGCTCAGGGAGTTTCAGCGCCCTCGGGCGGCGGCGCGCACGACCAGCCCGTCGGGCAGCAGCCGCGACGCGGCGACCAGCGCCTTGTACCGCAGCGACGGCACCGACACCGCGCGTCCGCGCGCGGCATCGCGGAGTCCTTCGCGCACGACGTCTGTGGCCGTCAACCACATTCCCGGCGGCACCCCCTCTTCGCCGGGAGGCAAGCCCAGACGCTCGTGGAAGTTCGTGTGCACGAACCCCGGGCACACCGCGGTGACGCTGACGCCCCGCTTACGGTAGGCGACGTTGGCCCAGCGGCTGAAGGAGATCAGCCACCCCTTCGCCGCGCCGTAGGTGCCGCGCGGCACGAAACCCGCCACCGAGGCGACGTTGACGATGCGTCCACTCCCCCGCGCGAGCATCGCCGGCAGCGCGGCGTGCGTGAGACGCAGGGCGACCTCGACGTGCAGACGCAGGTGACGCACCTCGTCGTCGACGGCGTTCTCGTCGAACGCGAGGTCGAGTCCGAAACCGGCATTGTTGACGAGGATGTCGACGCCCGCGGCCACCCGCCTCTCGACGAGGGCCACGGCGTCGTCGTCGAGAAGGTCGGCGACGACGACCTCGACCCCGACGCCGTGCGCGGCACGCACGTCGGCGGCGACGGCCTCGAGTGCCTCGCGATTGCGGCCCACGAGCACGACGTCGGCGCCGCGCGCGGCGAGCTGACGGGCGAACTCCGCGCCCAGACCGGAGCTCGCGCCCGTGATGAGAGCGGTGCGCGTCATCTCAGGCGCCCCGGCGCTCGTAGGTCTCGAAGCGGTACCGGATGCCGCTGCGCGACACGTGCCATCCCTCGACAGGGGTGGCGGCGGCCAGCGACCATCCGTCGAGGCTCGGAGCGTGGGTGTCCCCGTCGACGGCGACGTCGAGACGGGTGAGCTCGATGCGGTCGGCGTGGCCGATCGCCTCGGCGTAGAGCTGCCCGCCCCCGATGACCCACGCACGCTCTCCCTCGGCGCGGTCGAGTGCTGCGTCGAGCGACCCCGCGCGATCGGCACCCTCGGCGGACCAGTCGTCGGAGCGCGTGACCACGATGTTGCGCCGGCCGGGCAGCGGCCGGAAGCGCGGCGGGAGCGATTCCCACGTACGCCGACCCATGATGACGTCGGACGACCCGGTGACCTCGCGGAAGTGCGCGAGGTCTTCGGGGACGTGCCAGGGCATTCCTCCGTCGGCGCCGATGACGCCGCCGTGGGCCTCGGCCCAGACGAGCCCGATCGAGGTCATACCGCGACGGCTCCCCTGATGGCGGGGTGGTGCTGGTAGCCCTCGACGATCACGTCGTCGTAGCGGTAGTCGAAGATCGAGTCGGGCGTGCGAGCGAATCGCAGCGTGGGCAGGGCGTACGGCTCCCGCGTGAGCTGCTCCTGCACCTGCGCGCGGTGGTTGTCGTAGACGTGGCAGTCGCCGCCCGTCCAGATGAACTCGCCGGGCTCCAGGCCGGTCTGCTGAGCGACCATCAGGGTCAACAGCGCGTAGGAGGCGATGTTGAAGGGCACCCCCAGGAACATGTCGGCGCTGCGCTGATAGAGCTGGCACGACAGCTTGCCGTCGGCGACCGAGAACTGGAACAGCGCGTGGCACGGCGCGAGAGCCATGTCGGGGATGTCGGCGGGATTCCACGCCGACACGATCAGGCGACGGGAGTCGGGGTCCCGCCGGATCTGCTCGACGACCTGTGCGATCTGATCGATCGTGCCGCCGTCGGCGGTGGGCCAGGAGCGCCACTGCACGCCGTACACGGGTCCGAGCTCGCCGTCGGCGTCGGCCCATTCGTCCCAGATCGAGACGCCGTTCTCTTTCAGCCAGCCGACGTTGGACTCACCGCGCAGGAACCACAACAGCTCGTACACGATCGACTTGAGGTGCACGCGCTTGGTCGTGATGAGAGGGAACCCGTCGGCGAGATCGAACCGGATCTGTCGGCCGAAGACGCTCGTGGTGCCGGTGCCGGTGCGATCGGACTTGTGCGTGCCGTTCTCGAACACGTCGCGCAGCAGGTCTTCGTACGGGGTGAGGATGTCGGCGGTCACGCGCTTCACGATACCCGCGCGGGGCCCGCGACGACCCTGCCCGTACGGCATCGCGGACATCCGCTATCTGGGGAGGAGGGGTACTCCCGTCACGCGACGACTCATCCGCCCCGGTGTCGGTGGCGGCGGCTACCGTTGACGATCGTGGACCTGACCCTCGCCCTCGTGATCGCCGCCGCGCTTCTCGCGGCGACCGCCGCGGTGGGCCTGCTCCTGCGGCGCGGTCAGGGGCGCGTCCGCGCCGTCGACTCCGCCGAGTCGATCGACCCGCGCACGCTCGGCACGGGCCCCCTGGGCGAGGACGCGACCCTTCTGCAGTTCAGCACCGAGTTGTGCTCGCGCTGCCCGGGCGTCCATCGCCTGTTGTCGGCGGTCGCCGACGAGCGCACCGGTGTCCGCCACCTCGACGTCGATCTCACCCATCGCCCCGACCTCGCCCAGCGGTTCCGCGTGCTCCAGACCCCCACGACCCTCGTGCTCGACCGCACCGGCACCATCCGCACCCGTATCGCCGGCGCACCGACCCGCGCCGTCGTCGAAACCGAACTCGATCGTCTGCACGAAGAGGCCCCGCATGTCTGAGAACGCCCGCATCGACGTCCGCGGCCCCCGGTTCGCCGCGTCGATCACCGCCGTCCTGTTGCTGATCGCCACGGTGCTCAGCCTGATCGGCGTCGCGACGGCGCACGAGACGTCGTCCCCCGGCACCTGGCTGCTGCCGCAGGTCTCGGTCGGCGCGCGGATCGTCGACCCCGGCTTCCTCCTGCTGCTCGTCATCGCCCTGCTGTTCGTCTGGGGGGTCGCCTCCCCGCGCACCGCCCCCTGGGGTGTGCTCTTCCGCCGGGTCGTCCGACCGCGCCTGTCGCCGCCGACCGAGTTCGAAGACCCGCGTCCCCCGCGGTTCGCCCAGGGCGTCGGCCTGTTCGTCACCGCGGTCGGTCTCGTCCTGCACCTCGCCGGGGTCCCCTGGGCCCTGCCGATCGCCGCCGCCATGGCCTTCGTCGCCGCCTTCCTCAACGCCGCGTTCGGGCTGTGCCTCGGTTGCCAGCTCTACCTCGTTCTGCAGCGCGTCGGCCTCATCGGGCGCCGGGGCACGGCATCCGCCTGACAGCCACCTTCGCGGAGGCTGTCAAGACCCGAGCGGTGTGACAGACCCTCGTTAGGCTGGCCGCGTCGCGGTCGCTCCGGACCGCGCGTGATGATGGAGGTCCCCATGGCCGTCACGAGCGAAGCAGCCACCGCCTGGAAGGGCAGCCTGTTCGAAGGTTCGGGTGAGGTGACGTTCACCTCGTCCGGCATCGGCACCTTCGGTGTGAACTGGAAGGCCCGCAGCGAGGGGTCGAACTCGGTCACGACCCCCGAAGAGCTTCTCGCCGGTGCGCACTCGGCGTGCTTCAGCATGGCGCTGTCGAACGCCCTCGCCGAGAACGGCACCCCTCCCGAGTCGGTCGACGCCACCGCGTCGATCACGTTCAAGCCCGGCACCGGCATCACCGGCAGCCACCTGAACGTCAACGCCGTCGTGCCCGGTCTCGACGCCGCGACGTTCGAGAAGATCGCCGCCGATGCGAAGGCCAACTGCCCCGTGTCGCAGGCGCTCGCGGGCATCGACATCACCCTCGAGGCCACGCTTGCCTGAGTCTTCGGCCCGACGCGTCGTCATCGCCGGCGCGTCGGGCCTCATCGGCTCCGCTCTGGCCGATTCGCTGCGCTCCGACGGCGTCGAGGTCACCGCTCTCGTCCGACACGAGCCACGCGACGCGAACGAGGTGCAGTGGCTCCAGAACGCCGCCCCGCTCGATCCCGACGTGCTGGCCGGAGCCGACGCGGTCGTGTGCCTGAACGGCGCATCGATCGGGCACTTCCCCTGGACGCCGTCGTACAAGAGCCAGCTGCTGTGGTCGCGCGTCACGCCGACGCGCACCCTCGCCGCGGCCGTACGCGCGTTGGGCGACGACGCTCCGGCCCTGATCAACGCGAGTGCCACCGGGTTCTACGGCTCGCAGCCCGGCGTCGTACTGACCGAGACCTCTCGGTCGGGTCGGGGTCTGCTCGTCGACATCTGCGTCGAATGGGAGGCCGCGGCGCGCGGAGCGGGCGACAAGGCGCGCGTCGCGTTCCTGCGCACGGCTCCCGTCGTGCACGAGCAGGGGGTACTCAAGCCCCTGCTGCTGCTCACCAAGCTCGGCATCTCGGGTCCCATCGGCCGCGGCACTCAGGTGTGGCCGTGGATCACGCTCGAAGACGAGGTGCGCGCCATTCGGCACGTCATCGACTCCGACCTCGACGGCCCGGTCAACCTCACCGGTCCCACGCGGGCGACCGCCAACGATCTGGGGTTCGCCCTCGCCCGACGCATGAACCGGCCCTACGCCCTGCGCGCCCCGATCTGGGGCGTCAAGCTCGCTCTCGGCGCCGACGCCACCGAGGCGCTGCTGACCTCTGACGCCGACGTGCGTCCGACCGCCCTCGAGAACGACGGCTTCACCTTCACGCACCGCACGGTCGACGAGGCCGTCGCCTCGGCCGTCCCCGCCCACGACGCC
Source organism: Microbacterium sp. CFBP 13617 (assembly GCF_014839445.1). Lineage (NCBI taxonomy): Bacteria > Bacillati > Actinomycetota > Actinomycetes > Micrococcales > Microbacteriaceae > Microbacterium > Microbacterium sp. CFBP 13617. The sequence goes on from NZ_JACYNW010000003.1 coordinate 224,220, forward strand.
GCCTGAGACGCCCGCGCCGGGCAGTGCTTCTCGCCCGGCGCGGTGCGGTCGCGGCGCCGTCGGCGCCCCGGCTGCGACTCAGCGCGCGCGGCGCTCCACGCCCTCGAGTCGGATCGCCGTGCGCACCGACTCGCGTGCACGGCGTCGATCACCTGCCGCGTCGTAGGCGAGGGCCAGGCGGTATCGGGCCCGCCAGTCTTCGGGGTGCGCCTCGACGTCGGCGCGGTACTGCGGAAAGAGGGCGTCGCCGTCTTCGCGCTCGATGCGCCCGCTGGGACGCACCGGCAGGTCTTCGTCGGGCAGCCCGCCCTCGGCATCGAGACGCTCCCCCAGGCGCTGCGCGCCCACGCCGAACCACAGCTCCCGGCCGATGGCCCAGAGCGCCAGCAGCGGAAGCACGAGGAGCGCGACGCCCATCGCGATCCCGACCCCGTCGCCGCTCGTGAGCAGCACGATCGCCCGCTGTCCGGCCAGGACCACGTACAGCAGGAGCAGCACCGTCATCACGGCGACGGCGATGCGCGTTTTCATGCGCTGGTGGCGCCCGCCACCTGGCCCGAGACGTCGCCGTCGGCGATCGGGGCCCCCGGCTCGATCGGGCGGGTGCGCACGCCGATGTCGATGAAGCTGTCGAGCCCGACGATGACGCCCCGCGCCTCGCGCGCCGCCGCGAGGGCGATGCGGATGCCGGGGGCATAGGCGGTGGCGGGCTCCACCGTGTCGTGCACGATCGTGAGCGACTCACCGGCCCCCGACAGCACGGTCTCTTGGCGAGCGACCACGCCCGGTCGCCGCAGCGAGTGGATCGGCACGGAGGCCACCCGCTGACCCCGTGCGCGCTGGTCGACGTGCGGCGAGTCGACGGGACCGACCTCGGCGCGCGCCGCGGCGATGAGCTCGGCGGTGCGTACGGCGGTTCCACTCGGCGAGTCGATCTTGGTCTCGCGGTGGGCCTCGACGATCTCGATCGACGGGAAGAACGGGGCGGCCGCGGCCGCCAGGGCGCTGCCGATGACGGATCCGAGCGAGAAGTTGGGGATGAACACGGCACCCGTGCCACTGGCTTCGACGAGCGAGCGGACGAGGGCGATGCGCTCGTTCGACCAGCCCGACGTTCCGACGAGTACGTTGATGCCGCGCTCGATCGCGGCGCGCACGACATCGATCGAGACGGCGGGGGTCGAGGCATCGACGACCAGGTCGGCGCCGTCGAGTTCGCTGAGGTCGGAGGTGGACGTCAGGATCGCCGAGACCTCGTACCCGTTCTCGGCCTCGACGACCTCGCGGATCACCCCGCCCAGTTTGCCGGTACCGCCCACGATGGCCACACGCGTCGTCATGCGTCCAGCCTAGGCGGCGCGCACACGTTCGACGCGCTGTCCACAGATGTACGGTGCGCGGTCCGTCAGACCGGGAGCGGGTCCATCAGCCCCGTGCGCAGCTCGACCGGCAGGTGCGCCAGGTCGTTGTGCGAGAGCAGCGTCCAGGGCCGGCCCTTCTTCTGCGCGATGACGGTCAAGCCGCAGTAGGCCTGATTGATCGTCATCCAACGCCAGTCCGGGGCCTGCAGCACCTCGCGGACGAACCACGAGATGACGAAGTTGTGGGTGATGACGAGCTCGTGCACCTCCCCCGCCTTGCGGGCGAGGAACTCGGCGGTGGCGTCGGCCATCTGCGCGCGGCCGGCCTCGATCTCGGCCTCGGAGACCGACCCGAAGAACGACTCGTATGCCGCGGGCGTTTCGGGCGTCATCCCCGTGGGCACGCAGTCGAACAGCAGGGCCGACGACTCCGGAGCCACCGACGGCAGACGCTCGGCGACGGCTCGCGCCGTCTGCGCCGCACGCTCGAGCGGAGAGTGCCACACCGCGTCGAGCGGAAGCCCCGACAGCCGGTCGGCGAGCAGGGCCGCCTGACGCTGACCACGCGGAGACAGGGGGCCGTCGGTGAGCCCGTGCTCGGCATCCTGGTGCTCGCCGTGGCGCACCAGATAGATGTAGTGCGTCACGTCAGCTCACCTCGTCGTCGATCTGCCGTCCCCCGGCCCCGTGTTCCAGCCTACGTCACGCTCTCGCGCGCGGACCGGTCACTCGGCGGCGCGTGCGATATCCGCCAGTTGGGCCCGGCTGAGGCGCACGCCCACGGCGCGCATGCATTCGACGACGTGACGAGGCGCGAAGGCGTTGACGATGGGGGCGGTGACGATCTTCTGCGCGAGCAGCCAGGCGACGGCCACCGCGGCATCCGGGATGCCGAGCTCGGTGCCGACGGTGTCGAGGGCGCGCAGCACACGAGTCCCCCGGCGGTTCAAGTTGGCGGCCAGTTGGAACCCCCGCACCGACTGCGACGACTGGTCGCGCGTGCGGGTCTCGCCGGAGAGGAAACCGTGCGCCAGGGCGTGCGACGGCGTCACGGCCATCCCCTGCGCCGACGCGATCAGTCGCAGGTCGCCGTCGAACTCGTTCCGGCGCAGCACGTTGTAGGGAACGTCGAGCACCGAGATGCGCGGGTAGCCCGCCGACGACAGGATGCGGGCCTCGACGAGCTGCGCGGCGGTGTACCCGTGCGCACCGATCGCCCGGACCTTGCCCGAGTCGACGAGCCACTCGCTGGTGGCGAGCGTGTCTTCGAGCAGGGCCGTGTCGCCGCGGGCGGCGTCGAGCGACAGCACGTCGATACGGTCGGTGCCCAGGCGCGTGAGCGACGCCTCGACGGCACGCACGAGGTTGACGGAGTCGAGCCCGGGGTTGTCGGGGTGTCCTCCGATGCGCACGGTGACCACGGCCTCGTCGCGCATGCGCCGGGTGCGCAGCCACTCGCCGATGATGAACTCGCTGCGGCCGGCCGCGTAGCTGTCGGCGGTGTGCAGCGCATTCCCACCGAGCTCGGCGTAGGCGTCGAGGATGTCGTGGCTGGCGCCGGCGTCGACGTTCCAGCCGAACTCCCCCCCACCGAGGAAGAGCGGGAAGACCTCGAAGCCGGTCTCACCGAGCGGAACCCGCACGTGGGAGCCCAGACCGGGCCCCTGCAGGGTGATCGGAGAAGAGGGGTGCGACGCGCGATCACGACGCAGGCGTGGCGAGGCCGTCTCGTCGACGCCCGGGCCGCTCATGGTGAATCCCCTCGATGCCGGGCGACGGTACGGCGAACCCGTAACTGCACGCCCCCCGACGTACTTCGAGGCTAAAGCTTCGCCCGCGGTGGGCCGCCGATTCGCCCGCCCCGGCGATAAACATTGCGTAACGCTTGTGCACCGATCACCCCATGCGTCACACCCGTCACACGACGGATGCCCGCCCCGCGAGAAGCGGGACGGGCATCCGATCAGACGAGAGGATCAGCCTTCGGCGGGAGCCTCGGGACCCTCGCTCGCGGCGGCCGAGCTCTGCGTGTCGGCCGGCTCGGTCGCGTCAGCGGCCTCGTCGACGACCGGCTCGAGCGACAGCTTGCCGCGGTCGTCGATCTTCGTGATGCGCACGAGGATCTTGCGACCGACCGACAGCACGTCTTCGACGTTCTCGACGCGCTTGCCACCGGCGAGCTTGCGGACCTCGCTGACGTGCAGCAGTCCGTCCTTGCCGGGCAGGAGCGAGACGAACGCACCGAAGGTCGCGATCTTGACGACCGTGCCCAGGAACTGCTCGCCGACCTCGGGGTTGGTCGGGTTGGCGATCGCGTTCACCTGCGCACGGGCAGCCTCGGCCGAGGGGCCGTCGGTCGCGCCGATGTACACGGTGCCGTCGTCTTCGATCGAGATCTGGGCGCCGGTCTCGTCCTGGATGGAGTTGATCGTCTTGCCCTTGGGTCCGATGAGCTCACCGATCTTGTCGACCGGGATCTGAACGCTGATGACGCGGGGCGCGGTGGGCGCCATCTCGTCGGGGGCGTCGATGGCCGAGTTCAGGACGTTGAGGATCGTCAGACGAGCCTCCTTCGCCTGGGTGAGGGCAGCGGCGAGCACCGACGACGGGATGCCGTCGAGCTTGGTGTCGAGCTGGATCGCCGTGATGAACTCCGACGTACCCGCGACCTTGAAGTCCATGTCGCCGAGGGCGTCTTCGGCGCCGAGGATGTCGGTCAGGGCGGCGTAGCGCGTCTGTCCGTCGACCTGGTCGGTGACCAGGCCCATGGCGATACCGGCGACGGGAGCGCGCAGCGGCACACCCGCGTTCAGCAGCGACAGGGTGGAGGCGCAGACGGAGCCCATCGAGGTGGAGCCGTTGGACCCGAGGGCCTCGGACACCTGACGGATCGCGTACGGGAACTCCTCGCGGCTGGGCAGCACGGGCACGAGCGCGCGCTCGGCCAGGAAGCCGTGCCCGATCTCGCGACGCTTGGGGCTGCCCACGCGACCGGTCTCACCGGTCGAGTACGGCGGGAAGTTGTAGTGGTGCAGGTAGCGCTTGCTCGTGATGGGCGACAGCGAGTCGATCTGCTGCTCCATCTTGAGCATGTTCAGCGTGGTGACGCCCAGGATCTGGGTCTCGCCGCGCTGGAAGATCGCCGAGCCGTGAACGCGCGGGATGACCTGCACCTCGGCGTCGAGCGGACGGATGTCGGCCAGACCGCGGCCGTCCATGCGGACGCCCTCGGCGAGGATGCGACCGCGGACGATCGTCTTGGTGACCGACTTGTACGCGGCGCTGAACTCGAGCGTCGCGACGGCGGGCAGCTCACCCGACTCGACGGCGGCGACGAGCTCGGCCTTGACCGAGGTCTTGATCTCGTCGTCGGCGTTCTGACGATCCTGCTTGTCGGCGATCTGGTACACCGGCACGAGGCGGTCGTAGGCGCGACCGGCGACGAAGTCGTACGTCTGCTGGCTGTAGGCCGGGAAGACGGGGAACGACTGGATCTCCTTGGCCGCCGTGCGGGCGACCTCGTTCTGCGCGTCGACCAGCTGGCGCAGGAACGGCTTGGCCGCTTCGAGGCCTTCGGCCACGACCTGCTCGTTGGGCTTGGTGGCGCCGCCCTTGATCATGTTCCAGCTGCCCTCGGTGGCCTCGGCCTCCACCATCATGATGGCGACGTCGCCGTCGTCGAGCACGCGGCCCGCGACGATGAGGTCGAAGACGGCCTCTTCGAGCTGCGTGACGGTCGGGAACGCGACCCACTGGTCGGCGTTCTCACCGTGGCCGGGAATGAGCGCGAGGCGCACACCGGCGATGGGACCCGAGAAGGGCAGACCCGAGATCTGGGTCGACAGCGACGCGGCGTTGATCGCGAGGGCGTCGTAGAACTCGCCGGGTGCGATCGACAGCACGGTGACGACGATCTGAACCTCGTTGCGCAGGCCCTCGACGAACGAGGGGCGCAGCGGGCGGTCGATGAGGCGGCAGACGAGAATGGCCTCGGTCGAGGGGCGACCCTCGCGGCGGAAGAACGAGCCGGGGATCTTGCCGGCGGCGTACGAACGCTCTTCGACGTCGACGGTCAGCGGGAAGAAGTCGAAGCCTTCACGCGGGTGCTTGCCGGCGCTGGTGGCCGACAGGAGCATGGTCTCTTCGTCGAGGTAGGCGGCAACGGCGCCCTGGGCCTGCTGAGCGAGGCGTCCGGTCTCGAAGCGGATGGTGCGGGTGCCGAAACGGCCGTTGTCGAGAACGGCTTCAGCGGCGGTGATTTCTGGACCTTCCAAGAGGTCCCTCCTTCTTTGTTTAGGCTCGCCGCCCCGTGTGGGCGACGAGCTGCATGCGAAGGAGCAGGAACAGGCAGAAAGGGCGCGCCGACGTGTCGGCCCGGAAATCCCGGCGACTGGCCACCAGTAGACGACCACCCGGCAAACGACGGGGAGTCCACCACAGGGGACCAGCGTCTGCCGGCCTGCTCCGTGAGCTCATGTGTAATTGAGCGGATGCCAAGACGGCATCGTGCTCACCCTACCAGCGCCGCGCGGAACGGGGTGGTCACCGCACGGCTTCGTGCTTTAGCGTGACCTCATGGGCATCATCCGTCGCAGCAGTCACACGCTCCTCGTGTGCGTGCTCCTCGGCGCGGCGATGGCCCCCCTGTCGGCCGCCGCCGCCTCACCCGCCTCCGCGACGAGGGCCGTGACCGCCGCCGTCGATGAGGCGGCCGTCGCCCAGGTGAAGCAGGCGCTGGATGCCGCGGAGCAGTCCGCCGCGTCGGCGTCGCGTCGCGCGCTCGACACCTCGGCGACCGCCGAGCGCACCCGACTGCTCGCGGAGTCCACCGCCGCCCGCGCGGAGACGCTGACGGCGCAGAGCACCGCCGCCGACGCGCACCTCTCGTCCACCCGCACCCGGGCGGGCGCCAGCGCCTCACGCCTCTACCGCACCACCGGGAGCGGCCCCCTCGTGGCGCAGCTGCTGACGGGCGCCGATCCCGACTCCCTGCTGTCGCGTCTGGGCATCCTGGATCGGATGGCGACCGTGGCGGCGCGCACGGCCGGCCAGGCCCGCAGCGCGGCCGACGTCGCCACGTCTCTGCGCACCCAGGCAGAGCAGGCCCGCGCCGAGGCCGCACGCCTGGCAGCCGAAGCGCAGACGACGGCGGCCACCGCCGCCGCCGAGGCCGCGACCGAGACGGCGACCGTCGCCGCCGCCCAGGCCCAGCTGAACGACCTGTACGCGCAGCTGGCCGAGTTGCGGCGCACGACCGCCGAGCAGGAGCGCGCAGCGCGCGAGCGCGAGAAGGCCGAACGCGACGCCGCCGAGCCCGGCGGATCGACCGGCGGCGGTCCGGGCTCCGGGGGCGAGGGCGGTGGGTCCGGCGGCGGCTCGGGCTCGGGCGGCGGCGACTCGGGCGGCGGGTCCACTCCCGGCGGCGGGTCCGGCGACGGCGGCGGCTCCGGGAGCGGGTCGAATCCCGACGGGAACGGCAACGGCTCCGGAAGCGGCGGCGGGAACTCCGGCGGAGGCGGGAACTCCGGCGGAGGCAGCGGCGGAAACGGCGGCGGCTCGGACGGCGGCACGACGGCCCCCGCCGGCCCGGTGATGAGCCCGAGCGAGGCGCGCACCCATGCGCGCGGAGCGATCAGCGGCTACGGCTGGGGTGACGACCAATTCTCGTGCCTCGTGTCGTTGTGGAACCGCGAGTCGGGCTGGCGGGCCGACGCGCTGAACCCCTGGAGCGGTGCCTACGGCATCCCCCAGGCCCTTCCCGGCGAGAAGATGGCCTCGGCGGGTCTCGACTGGCGCTCGAACGCGGCGACGCAGATCTCGTGGGGCCTGCGCTACATCGCCGACCGCTACGGCAGCCCCTGCGGCGCATGGGCGCACTCGGAACGCACCGGCTGGTACTGACGCGGCCCCGCCGCCCGCTAGCTCACGAGACCACCCGTCCTTCGCGAACGCACGGGTCGTGGCGTGTGCTCTCGACGACGCCACGACGACGTCCGCGACAAGGCAGTCGTCAGACGGCGCGGGTGCGCTCGCGATCGCCGCGGGTGGGCAGCTCGACGTAGCCCGCGTGCTTCGCCCGGATGCCGTCGCCCGCGGTGCGTCCGCGGACGCGGCGCCACACCCACGGCAGGGCGTCGCGCGTGAGCCAGGCGCCGTGCGGGGCGTCGTCGTCGGCGTGCAGCGCCTCGTCGAGTCCGAGCAGCGCCGACGCGTCGGGCACCCCCAGGGCCTCGGCCGCGCGATAGGCCACGAGGCGATGCCCGGCCGAGCGCAGGTGCACCAGATCGTCGGCCCAGTGCGGCAGCTCGCCGAGGTCCGCGACGGCCTCGAGGTCGAGCAGGATCGCACCCTGCTCCTGCGCGATGCGCCGCAGCTCGACGTTGTACGTCGCGAAGCGTCGCGCGAAGATGCGGGCCGCCGCGCGTCGCGGCAGGAAAGTCGTCACCAGGAGCACGTCGGCGCCCGTCCGGCGGATCGCGCGCACGGCGGACTCGACCTCGGCGACGATGGCCGGGATGACGGGCGCCGGTCCCACGAGGTCGTTGGCGCCGATGAGGATCGACACGAGGTCGGGCTCGAGGGCGAGCGCCGCGGGGACCTGCCCGTCGATCAGGTGACGCACCCGACGACTGCGCACGGCCAGGTTGGCGTAGCGGAAGGGACCCGCGTCGCTGGTGTGCGCCAGCAGCTCGGCTAGGCGATCCGCCCACCCGCGGTACTGCCCCGCCGGCATGCGCGACGCGTCGCACAGGCCCTCGGTCAACGAGTCGCCGAGCGCGACGAAGCGCGTCCACCGCCCCCGGGTGCGGGATGCCGACAGGGCGGCCGGTCGGGTTCCCCCACGCAGCAGCATGCTGTCGTCGACGGCGCGGAGGGCGACGGCATCCTGGTAGTGCCCGACCAGGTCGCGGGTGAGGGCCTGCCAGGTGCGCCCCTGCACCGCCTCGCGCGCGGCGCGGGCGAACGCGCGGCGCTTCGACTCGTCGCCGACGAGATCGGCGACGCGGGCGCGCAGGTCGTCGAGGTCGCCGGGACGGTACAGCCAGCCGTCGACGCTGGAGCGCACCAGGTCGAGCGGCCCGCCCACGCCGGTCGCCACCACGGGAACACCGCTGGCGAGGGCCTCCTGGATGGTCTGGCCGAACGTCTCGCTCTCACCCGGGTGCACGAACACGTCGAAGCCGGCCATGGCCTGCGCCAACGCCGCACCCGACAGGTGCCCGGTGAAGACGGCATCCGGAATCGCCCTCTCGAGCGCGGGCCGCGAGGGGCCGTCGCCGACGATCACCAGGCGCGTGCCGGGTACGTCGGCGAGCGCGCGCAGGTCGTCGACCTGCTTCTCGGGCGCGAGGCGCCCGACGTACCCCACGATGCGCTCGCCGTTCGGGGCCACCTCGGCCCGCCACGCGTCGTCGCGGTGCTCGGGCGCGAAGCGGACGGCATCCACTCCCCGACCCCAGCGGCGGATGCGGTCGACGCCCAGACCCTCGAGCTGGCGCGTCGACGCCGACGACGGCGCGAGGGTGAGCGTGGCGCGGCGGTGCAGGCGGGCGACGTGCCCCGCGACGAGCGCCGTGGCGTGGGGCAGGCCGTACTTCTGCGAGTAGGCGACGACGTCGGTCTGGTAGACCGCGACCGAGGGGATCCTCAGCGCGTCGGCGGCGGCGAGCCCCTGCCAGCCGAGCACGAACGGGGATGCCAGGTGCACCACGTCGGGATCGAAGTCACGCAGAAGGGCCCCGAGGCGGGCCGCCCGGGCGAACACCACGCGCACCTCGGGGTACGACGGCAGCGGCACCGAGCGCAGCAGCTCGGTGCGGGCGCCGTGCAGATCGGCGGTGACATCGCCCGACTTCGGAGCGATGACCAGGGTCTCGTGCCCCGCTTCGGCCAGATGGCGCAGCACATGCAGAACGGAACCGGTGACCCCGTTCATGTGGGGAAGGAAGGATTCGGCCAGCAGCGCGACTCTCACGCCTCCAGGGTGGGACCTCGGGCGGGCCGGTGGGGGCCGGATCGGGGCCAGGTTCGCGATGTTCACCCGATGCTCCGCTGGGCGTCACCGCCGCGTGGGCGGGGCGTCTCGATCGGCGGCGGAGAGTGACGGAATGGACGGTGTCGACGCGTGGCTGCAGGCGATCGCCGCGAGCCCGTGGGCCCTGCTCGGCATGGCGGTCCTCGTGTTCGCCGACGCTTTCCTCGTCGTCATCCCGGGCGAGGCGGCCGTCACCGCCTTCGGGGCACTGGCGGTGTCGCACGGCACGCCGCCGCTCGTCGGGGTCGTGCTCGTCGCCGCAGCCGCGGCCTTCGCGGGCGACGCCTGCTGCTACCTGGTCGGTCGCACGGTCGGCGTCGAGCGCTGGGCGTGGATGCGCCGCCCCCGCGTGCGCGCCGCCCTCGACTGGGCGCGGGCGCGCCTGGAACGCAACGCCGCGGTCGTGCTGTTCACCGCGCGGTTCGTGCCCTTCGCTCGCCTCGCGGTCAACCTGGCCGCGGGCGCCGCGCGGGTGGCTCCGGCGCGCTACCTCGGGGTGGCGGCGGTCGCGGCGTTCGCCTGGGCGGCGTACCAGGCCGTGATCGGCGCGATCGTGGCCGCGGTGGTGCCGGGCGGGCCGGTCGTCGCGGTGGTCGTGTCGATCGTCGTGGCGGTGGGGATCGGCGTGGGGATCGATCTCGTGCTGGCGCGTCGTGCGAAGCGCAGGGTGGCGTCGCGGGGCTGATCGTCGGCGGCGGATGCCGGACCCCGGGCGCGACGCCGACGCGGGCCGGGTCTTCACACGATGTTCTCCGCGCGCGTCTGTCGCGATGTCGGAGGCCCCGGGCAGCATGGGGGCATGAGCGACGGCTACGACCCGGACTTCCTCGGCATCCCCCTGCCCCTCCCCTCCCCCACCGTGCCGGTCACCCGGCTCGACTACCCGCGGTTCTCGGTGCTTCTCGACGAGGAGCGTCGGTTCGCCGCCGTCACCGGGGTGGTCATCGACGGGGCGACGCTGCGCGAGCAGCCGCGCACGGGCGAGTGGCGGCTCGATCCGCGCGTCTCCGCCGACGCGCAGGCGGGACCCGAGGTCTACAGCCGCAATGACCTCGACCGCGGCCATCTCGTGCGGCGGCGCGATCCGGGCTGGGGCTCGGCGTCCGAGGCTCGAGCTGCCACCGAGGCGACGTTCTTTTACACGAACGCCGCTCCCCAGGCTGCGGGTTTCAACCAGTCGAAAGAGCTCTGGCTGGGCCTCGAAGACCACGTGCTCGCCTACGCCGAGACGACCGACCAGCGTCTTGCGGTGTTCACCGCCCCGGTGCGGGGCGACGACGACCCGCCGTATCGCGGCATCCGCGTGCCCCTGCGGTTCTGGAAGATCGCCGCCTGGCGCGACGGCGACGCCCTGGCGGCGGCGGGCTTCGTGCTCGACCAGAGCGCGCTCGTCGACACGCGGCAGGCTCTGACGGTGGCACCGCTCGGGGCGTTCCGCACATTCCAGGTGCCCATCGCCGACATCTCGGCCGAGGCGGGGGTCGACGTGGGGCCGCTGCAGGCCGCCGACACGTTCGTGCGGCGGGGGCTGCGCCCGGTCGCGGCGCGCGAGCTGCGCAGCGCCGACGACATCGTGCTGTGAGGCGAGCGCTCGCGCCGACGCCTCGCTCCCCCGCGCAGCACGGCGGCTCGCCCGTCGACGCCTCCGCGAGCGACGACTCCACGAGATCGGGGCCGCCGACCCGGCGCGTCAGCCCACCCGCACCGCGTGCAGAAGGGTGTCGATCGCCGCGGAAGCGTGCCCGCCCCGCAGCTCGGCATCGGCGCTCGTGCGCGTGATGCGCTCGCAGCGCTCGATCCGGAACCTCTCGTTGAGCGCGCTGCGCAGCAGTTCGGGCGTGTACAGGATCGCGGGGTCGGTCGGTCCGTGACCACCGGCGGCGATGTTGTCGACATCGTGACCGATCACGACGAGCGACCCCCCGGGTGCGACCCACTCCGCGATCCGTGCGACGGCGGCAGCGCTGTCGGGCAGGTGCAGGTAGCACGACACCACGAGGTCGACGGGAGTCGCGGGCTCCCACTCGTGCACGTCTGCACGTGTCCAGGTGACCGCGTCGCCCCCGGGCCGTGCCGCGGCGAGCGCGAGACCGGCGCCCGAGAAGTCGACTCCCGTGCAGGTCCAGCCGCGCCCGGCGAGCCACAGCGCCGTGCGCCCGTCGCCGGTCGCGACGTCGATGGCGGTTCCCGGCGGCAGCGTCGCCGCGATCTCGCGCACGGCGGCGGGCGGCTGGGTGGCCCACACTCCTCCGGCCGAGGCGCGGTATCGCTCGTCCCACTGCGCGGCATCCATCGCGGCTCCTTCTGCTCGCCCCCACCCTAGGGCGGGTCCGCTCCGGGCCGGGTGCACGGGCTCAGCGATGCGCCGTTCCTCGAACGCGCGCGGCCGCCCACTCCCACGCCACAACCTCAGCGATGTGCACAACCTCAGCCCGAACGGGCCCCTCCCGGCTGAGGTCGTGCGCATGACCGAGGTTGTGCTCGACCCGGCGCACGACGACGCCCCGCCGCCCGCGAGGGCGACGGGGCGTCATACGGGGTCACTCCCCCGACAGACCACCCAGCAGGTGGCCGAACGAGCGGCCCTCGCCGAGGTACGACGACGGATCGAACGGATCGGCGTCGCGCACCGGCTCGCGCGCGGCGATCGCGTCGGCGAACTCCCGGGCTCCGCGGTCGACGCGCGAGCCCAGCGGGGCGACCTCGTCGGCGTTCGATCCCCAGTCGCTGGATGCCGCGAACACCCCGGTCGGCACGGGATTGGCGTGCAGATAGGTGAACAGCGGCCGAATGGCGTAGTCGATCGCGAGCGAGTGACGCGCCGTCCCCGCGTTCGCGCCGATCAGCACGGGAGTGCCGTTCAGCGCCTGCGGGTCGAGCACGTCGATGAACGACTTGAACAGGCCCGAGTAGCTGGTCGAGAAGATCGGCGTCACGGCGATGATGCCGTCGGCCGACACGACCGTGTTGATCATCTGCTCCAACGCCGGGGGTGCGAAGCCGGTGAGCAGGTTGTCGGTGAGGTCGTGCGCGTAGTCGCGCAGTTCGAACACGTCGCTGGTGGCGTCGATGCCGCGCTCGCGCAGCTCGGCCAGAGCCGCGTGGGCGAGGCGGTCACCGAGCATGCGCGTCGACGACGGCGTGGACAGTCCCGCGGTGATCACCGCGATGCGGCGGGCGGCCACGTCAGGCCCCCACGCGCGTCGCGGCGGAACCGAAGGCGCTGCCGGCCTTCGCGGCATCCTGGTACGGGCTGCCCGCGGTGAGGTTGTCGCCGCGGTTCGCGGCGGGAACGGCCTGGCGCGGAGCGGCACCGGCGTACGCCTTCTCGACCATGTTGGCGTGCGTGGGCGCGTCGGGCACCTCGGCGGGGCGGTTCTTCTGCAGCTCCTTGCGCAGCACCGGCACGACCTCGGAGCCCAGGATGTCGAGCTGCTCGAGCACGGTCTTGGTGGGAAGTCCCGCGTGGTCGATGAGGAACAGCTGGCGCTGGTAGTCGCCGTAGGTCTCGCGCATCGACGCGTAGCGGTCGATGATCTGCTGCGGCGAGCCGACGGTCAGCGGGGTCATCTCGCTGAAGTCCTCGAGGCTCGGGCCGTGGCCGTAGACGGGGGCGTTGTCGAAGTAGGGGCGGAACTCGCGCACGGCGTCCTGCGAGTTGGAGCGCATGAACACCTGGCCGCCGAGCCCGACGATCGCCTGCTGGGGCGTGCCGTGGCCGTAGTGGGCGAAGCGCTCGCGGTACAGCGTGATGAGGCGCTGGTAGTGCTCCTTGGGCCAGAAGATGTTGTTGGCGAAGAACCCGTTGCCGTAGTACGCGGCCTGCTCCGCGATCTCGGGGGTGCGGATCGAGCCGTGCCAGACGAAGGGCGCCACACCGTCGAGGGGACGCGGGGTCGAGGTGAAGCCCTGCAGCGGGGTGCGGAACTTCCCCTCCCAGTCGACGACGTCCTCGCGCCACAGCTTGTGCAGCAGGTCGTAGTTCTCGATGGTCAGCGGCAGGCCCTGGCGGATGTCCTTGCCGAACCAGGGGTACACGGGTCCGGTGTTGCCCCGGCCGAGCATGAGGTCGGCGCGGCCCCCCGACACGTGCTGCAGCATGGCGAAGTCTTCGGCGATCTTCACCGGGTCGTTCGTGGTGATGAGCGTCGTCGAGGTCGTGAGGATGAGGCGCTCGGTCTGCGCGGCGATGTACGCCAGCGTCGTCGTGGGCGACGACGACCAGAACGGCGGGTTGTGGTGCTCGCCGAGGGCGAAGACGTCGAGGCCGACCTCTTCGGTGTGCTTCGCGATGGTCAGCGTGTCCTTGATGCGCTGCGCTTCGCTGGGCGTCTGACCGGTGGTCGGGTCCTGGGTGATGTCGCTCACCGTCATGACGCCGAACTGCATCCCGGGCCAGTTGTTCGTCTCGTTCACCGTGCTCATCTGAATCAGTGCCCCTCTTATTTGTATGCAACTGAATATACATGCTCCAACGTTCGAGGCCGAGCTTTATTCCGCGTTACCCCATCGGCATCCGGAATCCACCCCCGTGGACCGCCGCTCCCGGCGCGGATATCGTCGCTGGCGATGACGACACCGACCCGTGTGCCCTTCTGGGACAACGCCCGCTTCGCCGCGATCGTGCTCGTCGTGTTCGGTCACGCCGTGCAGCGACTGACCTACGATTCGGATGCCGCCGAGGCGCTGTACCTGCTCGTCTACGCGTTCCACATGCCCCTCTTCGCCCTCGTGGCGGGCTACTTCTCGTCGTCGGCCGAACCGACCCGCCGGCGGATGGCGCGACTGTTCACCGACCTCATCGCGCCGTACCTGATCTTCGAGACGCTCTGGACGATCACGCAGCTGCTCGTGACCGGCCGGACCAACCTCGATCCGGCGCAGCCGTCGTGGACGCTGTGGTTCCTGCTGGCGCTGGCGCTGTTCCGACTCGTGCTGCCGTACCTCGCGCTGTTGCGCGCGCCCGTGCTGTGGGCGCTGGCGATCTCGATCGTCGCCGGGTACCTCCCCGGCATCGACTCGACCCTCTCGCTCTCGCGCTTCCTCGGCCTGCTGCCGTTCTTCACCCTCGGGTGGTGGCTGCGCGAGCGCGACGTCGTCGCGCGCCGGGGGCTGCTCGACGCCCGACCGGTGTGGCTGCGCGTCGTCGCCGCCCTCGTCCTGGCCGGAGCCGGGGCGATCGCGTTCGCCTTCGTCGACGTCTGGCGCGACGTGCGCCTGGGCACGTGGTTCTTCTTCGTCGACACGTACGCCGACCTGGGCGCCCCGCACTGGTGGGCGGGCGGGGTACGGCTCGCGATCATCGCGCTCGCGCTCGTGCTGATGACGGCGTTCCTGCTGCTCGTCCCGCGCCGCGAGACGTCGTGGACGCACCTCGGCCGGTACACGATGTACGTCTACCTGCTGCACACGTTCGTGCTGCACACGTTCCGCCAGTCGGGCGTCCTGCGGGGTCTCGAACCCGCGGCGCTGTGGATCCCCCTCATCGCCGTCGCGAGCGTGGCGATCGCCGTCGGCCTGTCGAGCCGCCCCGTGCGTCGGCTCACCCGCCCCCTGGTGGAACCCCGGATGCCGTGGCTCTTCCGCGACCGGGAGCTGGGGGCGGGTCGCGGGTCGCGGTAGGTGTCCCTCAGCGCCCCGCGCGCGTCACGCAGGCGTCGGCTCCCCTCACGCGCCGAGCAGCCCCGCCCCCACCGACTCCCCCGCGGCCGGCGCCGGCGGTACGGCCCACAGCCCCGACCCGACGTGACGGACGTACTCGTTCATCGCATCGGTCGACAGGGACCGCTGCAGGGTGACGTAGCGGTCGGGGGCCTTCTGGAACGACAGGAAGAAGAGCCCGGCGTTCAGCCGTCCGAGGTCGGTCGTCCCGTCGACGAAGTTGTACCCGCGGCGCAGGATCTGGATGCCGCCGTTCGTGTCGGGGTGCGCTAGGCGCACGTGGCTGCGCGGGTCGATGCGCGGTTGCCCCGCGGCATCCGTCGCCTGGAAGTCGGGCTTCGTGAACTCGTCGCCACCCGAGAGCGGCGCCCCCTGGCCCTTGTCGCGGCCGATCACGCGGTCCTGCTCGCCGAGGCGGGTGCGGTCCCACGTCTCGATGAGCATCGCGATGCGCCGCGCCACGAGGTACGACCCGCCGACCAGCCACGCCGGGCCCTCGGATGCCGACACCCAGACGTTGTCGTCGAGGGCGGCGGTGTCGTCGGCGAGCACGTTGGCCGTGCCGTCCTTGAACCCGAAGAGGTTCCGCGGGGTGGCCTGCGCGGCCGTGGTCTTGGACGTGCGACCGAAGCCCAACTGCGACCACCGGATCGTCGCCCGCCCGAAGGCGATGCGGCTGAGGTTGCGGATCGCGTGCACGGCCACCTGCGGATCGTCGGCGCAGGCCTGGATGCACAGGTCGCCGTCGGACCGCAGCGGGTCGAGGTCGTCACCGAGGAACGCCGGCAGCCGCTCGAGCCCCGCCGGACGCTGCCCCTCGAGGCCGAAGCGCGCGTCGAACAGGGTCGGACCGAAGCCGAACGTGATCGTGAGGTTGCTCGCCGGGAGCCCCACCGCCTCGCCCGTGTCGTCGGGCGGTGCCTGCGGCGACCCGCCGACCGCCCCCGTCGCACTGACGTCGAGCCCCTGCATCATGCGGGTGGCCGCGTACGTCCAGTCCGACAGCAGCTCGGCGAGATCGTCGCGGGTGGTGCGGGCCATCATGTCGTACGAGGCGAAATGCAGGTGGTCCTGCACCGGTGTCGTGATGCCGACCTGGTGGATGCCGGAGGCCGGGGCCGTGGCATCCATCGCCCGCCGCGCCTGATCCTGACCGTACGCGGCCCCGCCCGCGAACCCGCCGCCGGCGCCGACGGCGAGGCCGGCCGCACCCGCCCCGATCGCGAGCCCCATCAGGCCGCGTCGGGACAGGCCGGTGGCCTCCGGGTTCGGGTCGGAGACCGTGGTCGGGGTCTGCTCTTCGTCGGTCACGCTCACTCCAGAACGGTCACCGTGAGCTGCGAGAGCGGCTCGGCCAGCGCATTGATGAGATCGGTGAACTGGCGCTTGTCGGCGTCGGTCAGCTGCGAATAGGTGACGAAGCCCGCGTCGGCCGAACCGTGCGCGGCCAGGGCCGCTTCGAGGTCGGCGTACCCGGTGTCGATGCGGGTGACCAGGGTCGTGCCCTTGTCGCCCTTCGATTCGGCGAAGTCCCGCACGAGCGAGAAGGCCATCTTCGACCCCTCGACGTTGGCGGCGAAGTCGTACAGGTCGGTGCCCGACCACCAGTCCTCTTCGCCGCTGATCTTGCCCGTGGCGACCTCGTCGAGCAGCGCGATCGCACCGTTCGAGATGCCCGCGACGCCCTGCGCGTCCAGCGCCTGCACGAACTCGTCGCCGTGCACGTAGTCGTACAGCTCCTGCGTGTCGGCGATGAGCTTGTCGCCGTAGGTGGCGCGCTCGGCCGGGGTGGACGGCGCCCAGTCCTTCCACGCCGGCGTCTCGCCGTCGGCGTTCAGCGCGTCCTGCGCGGGAACCCACAGGTCCTTCTCGATGCGGTGGAAGCCGGTCCAGTCCAGGCCCTCCGCCACGGCGTCGACCTCGCGGTAGTCGATGCGCGGGTCGAGATCGCCCAGGGCCTCGGCGATCGGCTCGATGCGCTCGTAGTAGGCCCGCACGCGCGGGAACTGCGTCTGCGCAGCCGCGTCGTCGCCGGACTCGTAGGCGGCGGCGAAGGTCTGCACCGCGGGGAGCAGCTGACCCACCTGGTCCTTCACGAAGGCGGCGTACAGGTCGACGGCCTGCTGCTTCTGCTCGGCATCCGGTCCCGTCACGGCCACGGCGTCGCCGGTGACCGAGAAGCTCGCCCGGCCCACGCCGTCGCCCACCATGCCGGGCTTGCAGAGGGTGAAGTAGTCGCCGGGCTGCGCGACGACGGTGAGGTTGCGCGAGGCACCGGGGGCGATGTTCTCGACCTCGCCGACGATGCGCAGGCCGTCGGAGGCCAGCAGGTAGAACTCCGTGGTCTGGTCTCCCTTGTTGCTCACGTCGAAGGCGACGGTGCCGCTGGGGGCGGATCCCGCCGACACGGCGCACCCGTCACCGGTCGAGGTGACCGTGAGGGCACCGGAGGCAGCCGCGTCGGTCTTGGCGACGCAGCCCGAGAGGACGAGGACGGCCGCGCCGGCGACGGCCGTGGCCGCGAGGAGGCGAGTCGAGGTCATGATGCTCCATTCGGATGGGTGGATGCCGCGGCGTCGGGTACGCGAGCGGCGTCGAGGGTCTGTGGGGTGGGGTTCCCGCTCGCGTCCGGGGCCGCGTCGGCGGCGCGGGGCTTCGGTCGCCGGTTCGCGCGCACTCCGCGCACGAACAGCGGGACGACGATCGCGATGTACAGGGCCCAGGCGATGACCTGCAGCCAGGTCATGGCGGGCATGAATCCGACCGTGGCCTGCAGCAGCGCGGCGAGCGCCTCACCGGGGGCGATGGTGTCCGAGACGTCGAACGCCCAGCCGAAGGGGAACCCGCTCCAGCCCGTCGCCACGAGGCCGGTGACGGGATCGAGGGGGGCGGCGCTGCCGAAGGGGCCGGGAAGGGCACCGGCTTCCTGCAGGTCGTGCAGCGCGTAGGCGAGCACCCCGGCGGCGACCACGACGAGGAAGCCGCCGGTCCAGGTGAAGAAGCGACCGAGGTTCAGACGCAGCATCCCCCGCGCGATCAGCCAGCCCAGCAGAACGGCGGCGATCAGGCCGACGAGCGCACCGAGAAGGGCAGCGGGCGTGTCACCGAACGACTGCACCATCGACCACAGCAGCAGCGTCGTCTCGACCCCCTCGCGCGCCACCGAGACGAAGCCGATCACGATGATCGCCCAGACGCCGCCGCGGAGCGCCCTGTCGACGCCCCCCTCGAGACCGGCCTTGAGCGTGCGGCCGGCCCGCTGCATCCAGAAGATCATCCACGTCACCATCGCCACCGCGAGCAGCGACAGCCCACCCCCGAGCAGCTCCTGCGCCTCGAACGTGAGCATGTACGCGCCGAAGGTGAACACGGCGCCGACCGCGAGGGCGAGGGCGATCGCGAGCCCCACGCCCATCCAGAGCCGCGGGAGGGCGTCGCGACGCCCGAGGCGCGTGAGGTAGGCCACGAGGATGCCCACGACGAGCGCGGCCTCGAGGCCTTCGCGAAGGCCGATGAGGAAGGTGGCGAAGAAGCTGGCAAGCACGGGCGGGGTTCCGACTCTCGGGTTTCGGGTGGGGCGCCGCGGCACTGCGGGAAGGTAAGGACAGCCTCACCTGACCAGGACACGATACGCATCTCCCTGGCCGGTTCGCACCCCGCCGATCGGCGGGGTTTGCCCCGGGAGTGCAATCGACCCGCCCTCGCGCCCCCTCGGTTCCGCCGTCCACCGAGGCTCCTTCGGTAACCATCGGCAACATTCGCGCGACGCCACGCGGATCGACCTAGCCTCGTCGCATGTCCGACCTCACTCTCCCCGTGCTCGATTTGTCGCTCCTCGACCAGGGTCCGGATGCCGCCGCCCGCTTCCGAGACGAGCTGCGCGCCGCGACCCACGACGTCGGCTTCTTCTACTTGACCGGCACGGGGGTGAGCCCCGCGCTCGAGGCGAGCCTGCTGGCGGCCGCGAAGGGCTTCTTCGCGCTGCCCGAGGCCGACAAGCTCGCGATCGAGAACGTCACGAGCCCGCACTTTCGCGGATACACGCGGGTCGGCGGCGAGCGCACGCAGGGCCGGGTCGACTGGCGCGAGCAGATCGACATCGGGCCCGAGCGCGAGGCCATCACCGACCCCGACGCTCCCGGGTACGACCGGCTGATCGGTCCCAACCTGTGGCCGGCGGCGCAGCCCGAGCTCAAAGAGGTCGTCACCGAGTGGCACGACCACCTCACCGGCGTCGCCCGCAAGCTCCTGCGCGCGTGGGCCCTCGCCCTGGGCGCCGAGGAGCAGTACTTCGACCGCCACTTCGGCGACCCGCAGACGCTCATCAAGATCGTCCGCTACCCCGGCAAGGACGACCCCACGCCCCAACAGGGTGTCGGTGCGCACAAGGACTCGGGCGTCCTGACGCTGCTCTGGGTCGAGCCCGGCAAGGGCGGCCTGCAGGTCGAGCGCGACGGCGAGTGGGTCGACGCCCCTCCGGTGTCGGGCGCTTTCGTCGTGAACATCGGAGAGCTTCTCGAGTACGCCACGCAGGGCTACCTCCGGGCGACGAACCACCGCGTGATCTCGCCGCGGTTCCCCGACGAGCGCATCTCCGTGCCGTTCTTCTTCAACCCGGCCCTCGACGCGCGCCTGCCGATCATCGAGCTGCCGGCCGACCTCGCGGCCGAGGCCCACGGCGTCGAAGACGACCCCACCAACCCCATCCACGCCACCTACGGCGAGAACGCGCTCAAGTCGCGCCTGCGCGCGCACCCCGACGTGGCCGAGCGGTGGCACTCCGACCTGGTGGCCGCGCGCGCGGCATCCTGAGTCCGCGTCTCTCGAACGCCCGTCGTCGGTCCGGCCGGCGGCGGGCGTTCGCCGTGCTGGGCGGGGGCGGGGCGTGTCCGGAGTGCCGCGGCCACGGGCGCCGACGAGGCAGCGGGTCTCGTCCCGCCCGACGCCGCGAGACGCCCCGGCACGCATAAACGCCGTTCCTCCGCATAAACGCTCAGACACCGCGTTTATGCGCAGGAATGGCGTTTATGGGGACCTAGGCGGGCGGATCGCGCAGCCCAGCCGGCAGAGCCCCGGCCACGGGGCCCGACGATGCATCGGGTCACGTCCTGCCCGACGCCGCGCTCCCTCCGGGCACGCATAAACGCCATTCCTTCGCATAAACGCTCAGACACCGCGTTTATGCGCAGGAATGGCGTTTATGGGGACGAGGCGCGGGCGTCGGCGCCAGACCCCGGATGCCGGGCCCCGGCATCCAGGAACAGCGAAGGCCGCCCCACACCGTGGGACGGCCTTCGAGAAAGCGATATACGCGGGGTCGCGCTTAGCGACGGAGACCCAGGCGCTCGATCAGCGAGCGGTAACGCGCGATGTCGATGTCCTGGAGGTAGCCGAGCAGACGGCGGCGCTGACCCACCATCAAGAACAGACCACGACGCGAGTGGTGGTCGTGCTTGTGCTCCTTGAGGTGCTCGGTGAGGTCCTTGATGCGCTGCGTCAGCATCGCGACCTGCACCTCGGGGGATCCGGTGTCACCGGGGTGCGTCGCGTACTGTTCGATGATCGCCTTCTTGGCGTCAGATTCGAGTGGCATAGATGGGATCCCCTTTCTCTCATTGCGCGGCGCCCGACGCCTGATACGTGGGCTCTCTTTATCCGCGGCCGATCAAACGGCAACCGCATGAGTCTACAGCACGGCTCACCCGTTCACACACGCCCGATGCTCTGTGCCTGCGGCGACGCGATGTCGGAGGGCTGGCGTAGCCTCGATCCGTGCAGCTCACCGTCTTCGTCAAGCCGGGTTCCCGCCGCGGCCCGCTGGTCGAAGACGGGCCCGACGGCCTGGTGGTACACGTCCGCGAACGCGCGGTCGACGGGGCCGCGAACGCCGGCGCCGCGCGAGTGCTCGCGGCGCACTTCGACGTCGCCCCGAGCCGCGTCCGCGTCGTGCGCGGCCACACCGCTCGCATCAAGCGTTTCGAGGTCGACGAGTGAGCCGTCAGAGCGCGTTCATCGACCTGCGGCCCCTCACCACGTCGCCCGCCTTCGCCCGTCTGTGGATCGGCTCCACCCTGTCGGGGCTCGGCGGGCAGCTGACGGTCGTCGCGGTCATGCTGCACGTGTTCGAGCTGACCCAGAGCACGCTGGCCGTGTCGATGATCGCCGTGGCGGGACTGGTGCCGATGGTCATCGCGGGCCTCTACGGCGGCATGCTCGCCGACGCGTTCGATCGCCGCACGGTCGCCCTGCTCGCCGCCCTCGTCACCTTCGCGTCCACCGGCCTGCTCGCCGCCCTCGCGTGGTCGGGGCTCGAGACGGTCGGATGGTTGTTCGTCCTGAGCGTCGTGAACTCGGCGGCGAACTCCATCGTCATGGCGACGAAGTCGGCGATCACCCCACGCCTCATCCCCCGCGACCTCCTTCCCGCCGCCGCGGCCCTGCAGGGCGTGACGGTCGGCATCATGGTGATGGCCGGACCCGCCCTCGCCGGTGTGCTCGTCGCCGTCGCGGGGTACGCGTGGACCTACTCGCTCGACGTGCTGCTCATGAGCTCGCTGTTCCTCGGGCTGTGGTCGCTCCCCCGGCTCCGCCCCGAGGGCGTCGTGGTGCGCCCGGGCCTCGAGTCACTGCGCGACGGTGCGCGGTTCTTGAAACGCGCGCCCAACATCCGCCTGCAGTACGTGCTCGACATCATCGCCATGACCTTCGGCCAGCCGGTGGCGCTCTTCCCCGCCATCGGAGCGGTGCTGCTGGGCGGCGGTGCGATCACGACCGGGGTGCTGACCGCGGCGGTCGCGGCGGGGGCGTTCCTCTCCAGCCTGTTCTCGGGGCCGATCGGCCGCGTCCGTCGACAGGGGCTCGGCATCGAACGCGCGATCCAGGTCTACGGCCTCGCGATCGGCCTGTTCGGTCTCGTCCTCCTCGCCGCCAGCCTGGGCTGGCTGCGCCCCGACGTCGTCGACGAGACGCACGCCGCGGTCGCGCTGATCGCCCTCGCCGCCGTGGTGCTGGCCGTCTCGGGGGCCGCCGACAACGTCAGCGCGATCTATCGCTCCACCATGATGCAGGCGGCCGTCCCGGATGCCATGCGCGGGCGCCTGCAGGGCATCTTCATCGTCGTGGTCGCCGGCGGCCCGCGCGTGGGAGCCCTGTACGCGGGCACCCTCGCGACGGCCACGGCCCTCTGGGTGCCGCCGCTGTTCGGCGGCATCGTGATCCTCGGCCTCGTCGGCACGCTGGTGCGCTTCACGCCCCGGTTCCGCGCGTACGACGCGCTGAACCCGCAGCCCTGACCCCCAGCGCGACGAGAGCCGCGGTGCAGCGCATCGCGCGCACCCCGCTCCGCGGAGGGCACCCGTCCCCGGGTCTTCTCCGCGAAGGGGCCCGGGACGACCCTCGTGTCGCGGCTCCGTGCGAGCACCGCCCCGCACACGCACTGCCGACCGTCGGCGGATTTCCGCCGTCGCATCCGCTTCGCCCGCGCGATGTCGGCGCTCGGGCCTAGGGTCGGGATCGTGGCATCCGGTTCCTCTCCCTCCCCCGTCTCCATCGCCGTGCAGTTCGTGCTCACGGGCATCGTGTGGGGCTCGAGCTTCCTCTTCATCGCGATCGCCCTCACCGGCATGACCCCGGCGCAGGTCGCCGGCGGGCGGCTGCTGTTCGGTGCGCTCGCTCTCGCCGCGATCGTCGCGATCCGACGCGAACGCCTCCCCCGCAGCCGACGGGTGTGGGGTCACCTGTGCGTTCTGGCGGCCACGTTCTGCGTCGTGCCGTTCCTGCTGTTCGCCTGGGCCGAGCAGCACGTCTCGTCGGGGCTGGCGAGCATCTTCAACGCGACCACGCCGATCATGACGGCGATCATGGCGTGGGCGGTGTTCCGCGTCGAGAGCCTCAAGCCGGGCCAGCTGCTCGGCATCGCCGTGGGCATCGCCGGGGTCGTCGTGATCATCGCGCCGGGCGCGGTCGCCGACGTGGGCGACAGCACGGTCGCGCAGATCGCGCTGCTGGGCGCCACCGCCTGCTACGGCTTCAGCCTCGCGTACATGCGTCGGTTCCTCGGCGACACCGGACTATCGGGCATCGCCTTCGCCTTCGGCTACATCGGCCCGGCGGCGGCGTTCATGGTGCTGCTGTCGCCCGTGATCCTCGCCGAACCGATGGACCTGACGACCCCGGTGGTGCTCAGCATCGTCGCCCTGGGGGTACTCGGCACCGGCATCGCCTACGTCTGGAACCAGAACACTCTGCGCGCATGGGGGCCCACCCGGGCCTCGACCGTCACGTACATCACCCCCGTGGTCGGGGTGGCTCTCGGCATCCTCGTGCTCGGGGAGCGCATCTCGTGGAACGAACCCGTGGGGGCGGCCGTGGTGTTCGTCGGCATCCTGCTCGTGCAGCAGAGGCTGCGCCTCCGGCGTCGCGTCACCGCGGGGTAACGCTCCGCGGGCGGCTTCCGCGCACGACGGAGAAACCACAACGATCCCGGATGCCGAGCACTCGGGGCCACCCCAGACACGACGAAGGCCCCGGATGCCGAGCACCCGGGGCCTTCACGAAGATCACGCCTGGAGCGCGAGCTGCAGGTCGAGCTCGATGGTGACGTCCTTGCCGACCAGCACGCCGCCGGTCTCGAGGGCGGCGTTCCAGGTGAGGTCGAAGTCCTCGCGGTTGATGACCGTCTTGGCGGTCGCGCCGGCCTTGTAGTTGCCCCACGGGTCGGTGCCGAAGCCGCCGAAGTCGAGCGAGAAGGTGGCGGGCTTGGTGATGCCGCGGATGGTGAGGTCGCCGTCGACGAGGAAGTCGCCCTTTTCGACGCGCACGCCGGTGGAGCGGAAGTCCATCGTCGGGTAGGTCTCGATGTCGAAGAACTCGGCCGAGCGCAGGTGCTGGTCGCGGCCCTCGTCCTTGGTGTCGACGGAGGTCACGTCGACGGAGGCCTCGACGGTGGCCTCGAGCGGGTTCTCGGGGGCGACGATGGTGGCGCTCTTCACACCGAACGTGCCGCGCACCTTCGAGATCATCATGTGGCGCACCGAGAAGGTGACCTCGCTGTGCGACGGGTCGAGGACCCAGGTGCCGGTCTTGTAGCCGGGGATGTCGAGGGCGGTGGTGTCAGTCATGTCACTCCTAGAGGTCTGGGGAGCCGCTTCGGCGTCCTGCCGGGATCCAACTCCCATTCACACGAATGTATTCCACGATCGAGGAAAATAACGAACCCGAGGGAGCCGCAGCCCCCTCGGGTTCGTGAACGTTCCGTGAAGAACGGCCGGTCAGCCGACCTTGAGCAGGTCGATGATGAAGATGAGGGTCTTGCCACCCAGGAAGTGTCCGCCGGCGGGACCGTAGGCCAGGTGCGGCGGGATCACGAGCTCGCGGCGACCGCCGACCTTCATGCCCGGGATGCCGTCCTGCCAGCCCTGGATGAGGCCACGGAGGGGGAACTGGATGCTCTCGCCCCGGCCCCACGAGGAGTCGAACTCTTCGCCCGACTCGTACTCCACACCGGCGTAGTGCACGGTGACGGTGTCGCCGGGCTTCGCCTCGGCGCCGTCGCCGACGGCGATGTCGCGGATGACGAGGTCGGAGGGGGCGGGGCCGCTGGGAGCGTCGAACTCCGGCTTGGTGCGATCAGTCATGTCTCCATCCAAGCACGGCCCGGCGGTCGATGACGGCCCCTGGACAAAGACTCAGCGCCCGGTGCCGCGGCGATGCCTGCGTGTCTACCGGGCGCTGAGTTGGCCTACATCGATGGTGCTCCCGCCTCGCCGCGCTGTCAAGACCTCACGGCGCGAGCAGCGCCGCCCGCGCGTCGGTGGTGCGCTCGAGCAGGTACCGCTCGGTGGCGACCGCCTGCGGATCGCGCCCCGACAGGGCGCGCTGGCGCGCGGCGGCGAGTGCCGTGGCATCCGCGATGAAGGCCTTCATCACCGCCGTGCGGTCACCGGGCAGCGTGCGCGCCCACGCGAGGGCCGAACGGCGCCCGGGGCGGGTGGCGAGCATGTCGACCTCTTGCGGCGTGAACCACCCCGCGACGGCGTACTCGCCCAGCCGTGCGCGGGTGAGACGCGTCTCTTCGCGCCGCAGGGCCAGGATGCCGGCGATGAACGCCAGGAACAGCGGCACCTGCAGCGTGGCGTACACCTCGAAGAAGTTGGCGAACGTGGCCGAGCCGTTCCACAGTCCGTGCAGAACGATCGCGGCGAGCACTCCGGGGATTCCGTAGGCGAGGGCACCGCCCCCGCGCAGTCCGCGACGCGCGGCGAGGCCGAACGCGAAGCCGGTGAGGCTGGTGAACATCACGTGCGCGAACGGCGACAGCACCGCGCGCAGGAAGAAGGTCGTGGCGACCTGGCCCGGGCCGCCCTCGAGATAGCTGATGGCGAAGTACTGCACGTTCTCGGTCAGGGCGAAGCCTGCACCGATCAGCGCGCCGTAGACGATCCCGTCGACCGGGCCGTCGAAGAACCGTCGGGCGAACACGAAGATCAGGAGCACGCCGAGGCCCTTCGCGAGCTCTTCGACGATCGGTGCCTGCACGACCGAGCTGAACTCGGCCGGCAGCCGGCCCACCGCCAGGGTGAGGACCAGGTCCACCCCCAGCGCGAGGGCGACGGCCGCCACCGCGCCCCAGGCCACGGCGAACACGAGCAGTCGTCTCGGTTCGGGCTCCCACCGGTCGATGTAGCGCACCGCGAACCAGACGATGACGAACGGGATCACCGCCAGCACGAGCCCGATGAACGAGGCCGCCGTTCCCAACACGCCCGTGAAGTAGCGGACGAGCAGGGCGAGCACCGGCACCAGCAGCACGGCCACCACCCACAGGGCGATGCCCCCGCGGCGCCGGCGCGGAGGCGCGGCCGAGCCGGCCGCCTGCGGTGCCGGGGAGATGCGGGCGGGCTCGGCGGAACCGGGCTGCGCCAACGGCGAGGGGTAGCTCATGCGCACAGCCTAGGGGCGGCCGGCGACACGGCATCCCGGGCTTGCGACGACTCCCCGCCGGTGCGGCCCGGTAGCGTGGAGGCATGCGATTCGCCCACGTCCGTTCCCCGGAGGGGGCGGAGTCCCCCCGTCTCGTCAGCGTCCACGATGACGAGTTCTCGTTCGTCGACGAGTTCTTCGAGGGCGCCCCCCGCCAGCTCGAACAGCTCATCGCCGGCGGTGACGCCCTGCTCGAGCGCGTGCGCGCGGCGTCCGCCGGTGCACCGCGGCATCCGCTCTCGGGCGTCGCCTTCGCCTCGGCGGTGCTCGCTCCCCCGGCGATCCTCGCGGTCGGCCTGAACTACGCCGCCCACTCGGGCGAGCTGGGGCTGAAGACCGACACCGGGCCCACCGTCTTCGTGCTGTGGCCCAACTCCCTCACCGCCCACGGTGCGACGACGACGTGGCCGCGACAGCTCAGCGAGGCCGTCGACTACGAGGCCGAACTCGGCGTGATCATCGGGCGCCCCGGGCGCGACGTCGCCGAGCCCGACGCCCTCGACCACGTGTGGGGCTACACCGTCGTCAACGACATCACGGCGCGCAACATCCAGTTCTCGGAGGCGCAGTGGTCGCGGTGCAAGTCGTTCGACGGCTTCACCCCGACGGGCCCGTTCGTGGTGACCGCCGACGAGATCCCCGACCCGCAGGACCTGCACATCTGGACCGTCGTCGACGGGCACACGGTGCAGGATGCCAGCACCGGCCAGATGGTGCGCACGGTGGCGACGCTCATTCACAAGCTGTCGGAGTCGGCGACCCTGCTGCCCGGCACGCTCATCTCGACCGGCAGCCCCGGCGGAGCGGGCTACTCGCGCGACCCGCAGATCTTCCTGCGCGACCGCTCGACGGTGACCGTGGGGATCGACGGGATCGGCGAGCTGACCACGCACTGCCGGATCGTCGACTGAGCCACGCCCCGCGCGGCGACGGTGCCGCCGGACCGCCGGTGACGGCCGCCCGGTGACCGACGCCCGCCCCGGGCGGGCGACTCGGCGCTCGCCCTCGACACGACGATGGGGCCGCGACCACTGGTCCCGGCCCCGTCGTTCGTTCGTGTCAGCCTTCGACGACGTCCTCGACGGCACGGATGACCGGGATCGCCTCGGTGATCGGGTGCAGGCCCGACAGGCGCGCCGGAGAGAGCTGCTTGATGACCTCGTCGCGCGTCATCAGCCCGGCCTCGACGACCAGGTCGGCGACGTTGCGGTGCGTCAGCAGGGCCGTCTTGGCCAGGGCCGCCGACGCCGCGTAGCCGATGAAGGGCGTCAGCGCCGTCACGACGCCCACAGAGGAGCCGACCATGGCTCCCAGGCGCTCGCGGTTCGCGGTGATGCCGTCGACGCAGTTGACCCGCAGGGTCCACATCGCCTGCCGCATCCACGTGATCGACTGATAGATCGAGTGGGCGATGACGGGCTCGAAGGCGTTGAGCTGCAGCTGCCCGCCCTCGACCGCCATGGTCACCGTCATGTCGGCCCCCACGACCGAGAACGCGACCTGGTTCACGACCTCGGGGATGACGGGGTTGACCTTGCCGGGCATGATGCTCGAGCCGGCCTGGCGCGCCGGAAGGTTGATCTCGCCGAGGCCCGCCTGCGGACCGCTGGAGAGCAGGCGCAGATCGTTGCAGATCTTCGACAGTTTGACGGCGTTGCGCTTGAGCGACGACGAGAACGACATGAACGCGCCGGTGTCGCTCGTGGATTCGACCAGGTCGGTCGCGGTCTCGAGATCGAGCCCGGTGATCTGGCGCAGGTGCCGCAGAACAGCGGCCCCGTACCCGGCGTGAGCGGTGATGCCCGTACCGATGGCCGTGGCGCCCATGTTGATCTCGTACAGAAGGTAGGCGTTCTCGGTCAGACGGCTGTAGTCCTCGCCCAACGTCGTGGCGAACCCGTGGAACTCCTGTCCGAGCGTCATGGGCACGGCATCCTGCAGCTGGGTGCGGCCGACCTTGAGGACGTCGTGGAACTCCTCGGACTTCGTCAGGAAAGACTGACGCAGCAACGCGAGCTCTTCGAGCAGGCTCTGCAGGGTGAGCGCCAGCCCGATCTTGATGGCCGTCGGGTAGACGTCGTTGGTGGACTGGCTGCGGTTGGTGTCGTCGATGGGCGAGAGGAAGCCGTAGTCGCCCTTCTCGCGGCCGGCGAGCTCGAGGGCGATGTTGGTGATGACCTCGTTGGCGTTCATGTTGGTCGAGGTGCCGGCCCCGCCCTGGATGACGCCCACAGTGAACTCGTCGTGGAACTCGCCGTCGATCACGCGCTGGGCGGCGCGGTCGATGAGGTCGGCCTTCGCGGCGTCGAGCACGCCGATCTCGCGGTTGGCGCGGGCCGAGGCCTGCTTGACCATCGCGAGGGCTCGCACGAGATCGGGGTAGACCGAGATCGGCCGCTTCGCGATGGGGAAGTTCTCGAGCGCGCGGGCGGTGTGGATGCCCCAGTACGCCTCGAAGGGGATCTCGAGGGATCCCAGGGAATCGGTCTCGGTACGGGTGCGCGTCATTGCGTCCAAAGCCATGTGGTGTCCTCGTGGGTTGTCACGGCGAGCAGGGATGCCACGAGCCTAGCCACCGGTCCTGTCGCGGTCGTTCGACGCCGCGGCCTGTCGCCCGACCGACACGCTCCTGCGCGTATAGCGAACGCCGCGGCCGGCGCACGGCGGCATCGCGCGGCGGCGTCACCGCTTGCGCGAGAACGCCTCGAGTCGCTCCTCGGGGCTCAACGCCGCCATGCGCGCCGTCCACTCGGGCGTGAAGAAGCCCGTGGCCTGCGCGTCGACGACCGGGACCACCGCGTGGGTGATCGTGTCGTCCCACACGTGCACGAGGTGGAACGCGCGCCCGGCGTCCATTCCGTTGACCTCATCGGCGGGGCGGGCGAGGTCCATCGTGTAGCAGGAGGCCGCGGCCACGCTCACCGGCACCCCGGCGAAGGTCCCCGACGTCGAGTAGTGCAGGTGGCCCGCGAGGATCGCGCGCACGTCGGTGCCCGCGATCGCGTCGGCGAGACCGCGCTGGTCGCGCAACTCGAGGATGTCGAAGAACGGGATGTGCGAGGGCAGCGGCGGGTGGTGCAGCGCCAGGATCGTGCCCCGCGGCGCCGGCTCGGCCAGCTCGGCGCGCAACCACGAGAGCTGGGCGGCGTCGAGGTCGCCGTGGTGCCACCCCGGCACGGTCGAGTCGAGCGCGATGAGCCGGAGTCCCCCGAGGTCGTACACCCCGGTCACGGGCTCCTCGCTCGGCTCGCCGTCGAGCAGCTCGGCGCGCAGCGCGGGCCGTTCATCGTGGTTGCCGGCCACCCAGACGACCGGCGCCCCCAGACGCGCCGCCCACGGTTCGACCTCGGCGCGCAGCGCCCGGTAGGCCTCGGGCTCGCCGAGGTCGGTCAGATCGCCGGTGAAGACCACGGCATCCGGTCGTACCCCGGTCGCCTCGGCGGCCGCGAGCGTGCGGCGCAGGTGCTGCGCCGTGTCGTAGCGATCGCCGAGCAGCCGGTCACCGCCCAGCAGGTGCGTGTCGCTGAGGTGGAGGATCACGCGCGCGGCGGGCGCATGCTGACCGAACTGCACGGATGCCATGCCCCCAGCCTACGAGGGGCCTCCGACACCGCTCCCCGGGCGCCTCCGTGGGCGAGCAGGATCAGTGGTTGAGCAGGATCAGTGGTTGAGCAGGATCAGCAGCAGCGCGCCGAGCACGACTGCGGCGCACACGGCGAAGCAGAGGTACGCGGCGACCAGCGAGAGGCGCTTCTGCCCCTCGCTCAGCGGGTTGCGCGCGGCGGCCTTGGCGACCGCCCTCTCGGCGCGACGCTTCTGCTTGTCGGTGAGCACGGTGATGGCGTCGGTGAACTCGGCCGGTGCCACCAGCGGCGGACGGCCACCGCGCACCAGCAGGCGCAAACCCAGGGCGTAGAACGTCACGACCACCGTCGCCCCGAGCAGGGCGGCGACGAAGACGTGCAGGAAGGCTTCCCAGTCGATGCTCACGCGCGGTCCTTCCTCGCGTCGTCGTGGCGGCGCTGGCCGCGCGTGGGCTCGGGCTTGCGCGGCACCTTCACGGCGGCGCCGGAGTCGGCGACCTCGCTCATCGCGTTGGCCGAGGTCACCGAGTCGCGCCGGGAGCGCAGGAACAGACCGAGAACGATGACGACCGCGATCACGGCATCCACCGCCACGCCCCATCCGCCGAGCCAGACCACGATCAGGGCCGCGGCGGCGCCCACGGCGCCGGCGGCGGGCAGCGTGAGCACCCAGCCGATCATGATGCGGCCCACGGTGTTCCACCGCACGGTCGAGCCGCGGCGGCCGAGGCCCGAACCGATGACGGATCCCGAGGCCACCTGCGTCGTCGACAGCGCGAAGCCGAGGGCGCTGGATGCCAGGATCGTGGCCGCCGTGGAGGTCTCGGCCGAGAAGCCCTGCGCGGGCTTGACGTCGGTGAGCCCCTTGCCGAGCGTGCGGATGATGCGCCAGCCGCCCATGTAGGTGCCGAGCGCGATCGTGATCGCGCAGGCGAAGACGACCCACAGCTGCGGGTCGGGGTTCGCCGACGACTGCCACCCGACGGTGATGAGGGCGAGGGTGATGACGCCCATCGTCTTCTGCGCGTCGTTGGTGCCGTGCGCCAGAGCCACGAGCGACGAGGTGAAGATCTGGCCCCAGCGGAAGCCGTCGCGCCCGTCGGCCTTCATGTCGTACCGGCGCGTGATGCCGTAGGCGATCTTGGTGACGGTGAAGGCGATGACGCCGGCCGTCAGAGGGGCGATCAACGCCGGCAGGATCACCTTGCTCAGCACCACGCCCGTGTCGATCGCCGAGGCGCCGACGCCCACGAGCGTCGCGCCGATCAGGCCGCCGAACAGCGCGTGCGAGGAGCTCGAGGGGAGCCCCAGCAGCCACGTCAGCATGTTCCAGGTGATCGCGCCGATCAGACCGGCGAAGATGATGGGCGGGAAGATGTCGGGACTCAACTGGTCTTCGCGGATCATGCCGCCCGAGATCGTCTTGGCGACCTCGGTCGACAGGAACGCGCCCACCAGGTTGAGCGAGGCCGCCAAGAGGACGGCGACCTTCGGCTTCAACGCACCGGTGGCGATGGGGGTGGCCATCGCGTTGGCGGTGTCGTGGAATCCGTTGGTGAAATCGAAGAACAGTGCCAGCGCGATGACCAGCACGATGATGAGGGCTGCGCTCTCCACCGTTCGCTTTCCGTGAGAAGGAAGAAGGGATGCCGACGGGATCGGCGCGACGAACGAAGAGTTCACCTGGAGTTCGACACCCGTTCACCGGGGTCGCGTCCACATCCTGTCATCGGGGACCCCGGGGGTCAAACGCGCGCGGCTCGCTGAGCGTTCTCCGAAGCCCGCGTCGGAGGAGCGCACTACCGTGGAACGGTGACCGACCTCGACCCTCAGCCCACCCCACCCGTCGCCGCCCGCCGGCCCGTCTCGCGCTCGCACCACGGCGACACCTTCGACGACCCGTACGAGTGGTTGCGCGCGAAAGACGACGCCGAGGTCGTCGGGCACCTCGAGGCCGAGAACGCCTACACGACGGCCCGCACCGGGCACCTCGCGGGCCTGCGCGACACGATCTTCGGCGAGATCAAGGGCCGCACCCTCGAAACCGACCTCTCGGTCCCCGCGCGCCGCGGCGACTGGTGGTACTACGGCCGCACCGTCGCGGGCGCGCAGTACGGCATCCAGTGCCGGGCGCCCCTGGACTCCCCCGACGACTGGACCCCGCCCACTCTCTCGCCCGGCACCCCCGTCGCCGGCGAGCAGGTGCTGTTCGACGGCAACGTCGAGGCCGAGGGCACCGACTTCTTCTCGCTCGGCAGCTTCGAGATCTCGAACGACGGCACCCGCATGCTCTACGGCGTCGACGTCGCCGGCGACGAGCGGTACACCGTGCGCGTACGCGACCTGACCACCGGCGAGACGCTGGCCGACGAGATCCCCGACACCTTCTCGGGGGCGACCTTCTCGCCCGACGGGCGCTTCATCGTCTACACGACCGTCGACGACGCCTGGCGTCCCGACACCGTGTGGCTGCACGAGATCGGCACCCCCGTGGATGCCGACGTGAAGCTGTTCCACGAGCCCGACGACCGCTACTGGGTCGGTGCCGACTTCACCCGCAGCGATCGCTTCCTCGTGATCGAGATGGGCTCCTCGATCACCTCCGAGGAATGGCTGCTCGACGCCGACGACCTCCGCGGCGAGCCCCGCGTGGTGTGGCCGCGACGCGAGGGCGTCGAGTACTCCTCGTCGCACGCCGTCGTCGACGGCGACGACGTGCTCTACGTGCTCCACAACGACGGCGCCCTCGATTTCGAACTCGTGCGGGTCTCGGCATCCGATCCCCAAGGCCCCCGCGAGACGGTGATCCCCCACCGCACCGGTCAGCGGCTGCTCGGCGTCGACACGTTCCGCGACTGGGGCGTGGTCGGCTACCGTCGCGACGGCCTCGCGCGCCTGGGGATGCTGTCGTACGCCGATGGCGCGGTGACCGAGATCGCCTTCGACGAGCCGCTGTACAGCGTCGGCACCGGCGGCAACCCCGAGTACGCTCCCCCGGTCCTGCGGCTGGGCTACGGCTCGTTCGTCACCCCCGGAACCGTGTTCGACTACGTCGTCGCCACCGGCGAGCTGCTGCTGCGCAAGCGCCAGCCCGTGCTCGGGGGCTTCGACCCCGACGACTACGGTCAGGCACGGGTGTGGGCCCCCGCCGACGACGGCACGCAGGTGCCCGTGTCGCTGGTGTGGAAGCGCTCGTTCGGCGAGCCCGGTGCGGCTCCGCGTCCGGTGCACCTGTACGGCTACGGGTCGTACGAGCACTCCATCGAGCCCGGCTTCTCGGTGCCGCGTCTCTCGCTGCTCGACCGCGGCGTCGTCTTCGCCGTGGCGCACGTGCGCGGTGGCGGCGAGATGGGTCGGCAGTGGTATGAAGACGGCAAGATGCGCGCCAAGCGCAACACGTTCACCGACTTCGTCGCCGCCGCCCGTCACCTCGTCGATGCCGGGTACACCACGCCCGACCGCATCGTCGCCGAGGGCGGCAGCGCGGGCGGACTGCTCATGGGCGCCGTCGCCAACCTCGCGCCCGAGCTGTTCGCCGGCATCCTCGCCGATGTGCCCTTCGT
The DNA here is from genome assembly GCF_014839445.1 of Microbacterium sp. CFBP 13617. Classification (NCBI taxonomy): domain Bacteria; kingdom Bacillati; phylum Actinomycetota; class Actinomycetes; order Micrococcales; family Microbacteriaceae; genus Microbacterium; species Microbacterium sp. CFBP 13617. The sequence goes on from NZ_JACYNW010000003.1 coordinate 257,404, forward strand.
CGACGCGTTGACGACCATCCTCGACCCCTCGCTCCCCCTCACCGTCATCGAGTGGGACGAGTGGGGAGACCCGCTGCACGACGCCGACGTCTACGCGTACATGAAGTCGTACTCGCCGTACGAGAACGTGCGCGAGGGCGTCGAGTACCCCCGCATCCTGGCGGTCACGTCGCTCAACGACACCCGCGTGCTGTACGTCGAGCCCGCCAAGTGGGTCGCGCGCCTGCGCGACGTGGGCGCCGACGCGCTGCTGAAGTGCGAGATGGTCGCCGGCCACGGCGGCGTCAGCGGCCGCTACAACGCCTGGCGCGAGCGCGCCTTCGAGATCGCGTGGCTGCTCGACGTGCTGGGCCTGGCGGAGTAGGCCGAGCCGCCGCGGGACGCCTCGGTGCTGGACGCCTCGTCGCTTCGTGCGGCGGGGCGTTCGGCGTTGTGGGCTGCAGGGCGTGTCCCACTTTGTGCGACTATCGCGCCTGAATCTCGCACGAAGTGGGACACGGGCTCACGGCGACCGCTCGCCGTCGACCGAGGCGGTGGCCGCCTGCCGTCGCCCCCGTGGGCATGTCCCAGTTTGTGCAGCTATCGCGCCTGAATCTCGCACGAAGTGGGACACGGGCTCACGGCGGCCGCTCACCGCCTGCTGATCACCGTCGGGCGGGGACGGTCCTCCCCGCGCGCCGATCCGCGCAACCATCCACAGAACGCCCCTCGTACTCGTGACCGCAGTCGCGGTGCCTGCATCCTCGAGTGATGGTCGACGATCCGCTGATCTTCTCCGTCCGCGATGCCGTGGCGTCGGGGCGCTCGCGCTTCGCTCTGCGCCACGTCGGCATGCGGATGCCGTACCGCGGCGTTCGTTCCATCGCTGCGCCTGCGCCTCCCGACGATCTGCGCGCCCGCGCCGCCGAGTACGCGCCGCGCCTTCGCGACGGACAGTTCTTCAGCCACGAAACCGCGCTGGGGTTGCTCGGCGTTCCGTTGCCTCCGTTTCCCTGGCATCCCGGCATCCATGTGTCGGCGCATCGCCCGAAACGCGAGCCGCGCATCGGCGGCGTCCGCGGCCATCGACTTCAGACGCGCGACGCGGCCACCGCGCACACACCGGAGGGCTGGCCCGTCGAGGACCCCGTCAGGGCATGGCGACAGTGCGCGACTCTCTGGCGCATCGACGACCTCGTCGCAGCGGCCGACTTCCTGCTCACCGAACTGCGCCCGCGGGTCGATGCCGATGACCTTCGCGCCGAGATCGCCCGCATGGGCGATAGCGAGGGTAAGGCGCTCGCCCGCGCGCTCGCGCTCAGCCGTCACGGACCGCGTTCGGCGGCCGAAACCCGCCTTCGCCTGGTGCTCGTGCGCAACGGTCTGCCCGAGCCGGAGATCTCCTGGATGCTGCGCGATACCGAAGGCCGCTTCGTCGCCGAGCTCGACCTGGCCTATCCCCAGTGGAAGGTCGGCGCCGAGTATGACGGCCGCGTCCACGCCGAAGACATGCGGCAGTTCGCACGGGATGCCGATCGATGGGACGCCATCCGAGCCTGCGGCTGGGAGCACGTGCGCATCCTCTTCCACCACATGCGGTCCGACGGTGCTCCGGCGGTTCAAAAGGTACGGGAGGCGCTCGAACGCGCGGGCTGGCGTGAGTGACAGCTCGCATGTCCCACTTCGTGCAGGTTTCCTCCGCCTCAACTGCACAAAGTGGGACATGGCCGGTAGGCGGCCAGATCACCGTCTCCGCAGATCGTGAGGCGTGTCGCCTCGCGACGGGCATGTCCCACTTCGAGCAGGAAGGCGACCGTAAAGCTGCACGAAGTGGGACACGCGCCTCGACGAAACGCAGTCGCCCCGCCCCGCGCGAGCGGGACGGGGCGACGAACGAGCGCGGCTCAACCGAACAGCGCGGCGGCCTCTTCGTAGCGGTACAGGGGCACGCTGTTCAGCTCGCCGAGGGCGTCGGCGAACGGCACGCGCACGATGTCGGTGCCGCGCATCGCGACCATCTGACCCCAGGCGCCTTCGTTCAGCGCGTCGGCGGCGTGCAGGCCGAGGCGCGTCGCGAGAACGCGGTCGAAGCCCGACGGCGAGCCACCGCGCTGGATGTGGCCGAGCACCGTGGAGCGGGTCTCGATGCCGGTGAGGCGCTCGATCTCGGGCGCGAGCAGCTCGCCGATCCCGCCGAGGCGGGGACGGTTGAAGGCGTCGAGGCCCTTGTCGCTGAACGCTTCGTCCATGCCGGTGAGCTTGAAGCCCTCCGACACGACGACCAGCGGCGCGCGGCCGCGGTCGTGGGCGCGGGTGACCTGCTCGACGATCTCGTCGATCGACATCGGCACCTCGGGGATGCAGATGACGTGCGCGCCCGCGGCGATACCCGCGTGCAGCGCGATCCAGCCGACGTGGCGACCCATGACCTCGGCCACCATGCAGCGCTGGTGCGAGTCGCCGGTCGTGCGCAGGCGGTCCATGGCATCCGTCGCGATGTTCACGGCGGTGTCGAAGCCGAACGAGTAGTCGGTCGCGCGCAGGTCGTTGTCGATCGTCTTGGGGACGCCGAGCACGTTGATGCCGTCCTTCGACAGGCGGTCGGCCGCCGCGAGCGTGCCCTCGCCGCCGATGGCCAGGATGCCGTCGATGCGGTGCCCGTACATGGTCTTCGAGATGTTCTCGGCGCCACCGCGCGCGCCCTCGTAGGGGTTGGTGCGGCTGGTGCCGAGGATGGTGCCGCCGACCTTGGACAGCCCCTTCACCTCGTGACGCGTCAGGGGGAAGAAGTCGCCGTCGACGACGCCGCGCCACCCGTCTCGGATGCCGACGAATTCGATGTCGTAGTTGGTCGTGCCTTTGAGCACGACGCCACGGATGACCGCGTTCAGCCCGGGGCAGTCGCCGCCGCTGGTCAGGATGCCGATCTTCATGGGCAGAGTCCTCAAGTGCTGTGGTTCGGGTGGAGGTCGGCGCCGTTGCCGTCTCCGACCCTATCGCCGCAGACGGGAGCGGTGCCACACGGCGGGGGCGCCGCCGCGCACGAACGCCCCGAGGCCGAAGCCCCGGGGCGTGCGAGAAGCGACGGCTCAGGCCGCGCCGAGCGCCTGACGCAGCAGGTGCATGAGCGCCGAGAGCTGCACGGAATCGCTGGAGCCGGCCTCGACCGACTGCCCGTCGAGGGCGCGCTGGGCGAGTCCCTCCTTCGAGTCGATGAGCTCGGCGATCTTCGTGTCGATCGTGTGCGCGGCGATGATGCGCCACGCGGTCACGGGCTCGCCCTGACCGATGCGGTGCACGCGGTCGATCGCCTGCGTCTGCTCGGCCGCGGTCCACGACAGCTCCGCGAGCACGACGTTCGACGCCGCCTGCATGTTCAGCCCCACGCCGGCGGCGGTGAGCGAACACACCGCGATGCCGACGCTCGGGTCGGTGTTGAAGGCGTCGATCGCGGCCTGGCGGGCCGTCGACGTCTGCTCTCCGCGCACCGACACGGCTTTGAGCCCGGATGCCTTGAAGTGGGCCTCGGCGGCATCCATCACGTCGATGTGCTTGGCGAAAAACACCACCTTGCCCACCGAGCGCTGCAGCTGGACGGCGTAGTCGGCCGCGAGGTGCGCCTTGGCCTGACCGATGCGGCGGACCATCGTGAAGACGTTCTCGCTGCCGGAACCGGCGGCCTTGGCCTCTTCGAGCTCGCCGTGGGCGACGAGGCGCACGATGTCGTCGTCGATCTCGCCGGCGGCGAGTCCGCGATCGCCGCGGGCCTCGATGATGCGGCGGTACTTCGCCGCGAGGCGGGCACCGAGCTCGCGCTCGGCCTGGCGGATCGAGCGACCGAATTCGTCGTCGAGCTCGACGGGCAGATCGGCCACGAGCTTGTCGGGCAGGTCGGCGGCGACGTCTTTCTTCTTGCGCCGCACGATGCCCATCGAGATGACGGCCTCACGCGCTTCGGGGTAGAACGCCTTGTCGGCGGGCGTCAGGCCCGTGGCATCCAGCTTCTCCATGAGCTCGGGACCGGGCTTCTCGCCGTTGGTCCAGCCGAGGAACCGCCAGATCGCGTCGAAGTCCTCGACGTCGTTGATCAGCGGCGTACCCGTGAGGGCGAGCATGAGCGGGTCCCGCGTCTGCTGACGGACGCGCGAGGCCAGGGCCAGCACGTTCTGCGAGCGCTGCGACGTGAGGTTCTTGATGAAGTGCGCCTCGTCGACGACGATGCCCTTCAGGCCGATCGACGACAGCCACGACAGGTGACGGTCGAGGATCTCGTAGTTGACGATGAAGACGTCGGCGAAGGCGTCGATGTCGGCTCCACCGCCCGAGATGACGGTGGCCCGACGCTGCGGAGTCCAGCGCTGCACCTCGCGGGCCCAGTTCATCTTGACGACGTTGGGCACCACGACGAGCAGCGGGTACGCGTCGGCCACCGAGGCCGCGAGCACCGACTCGGCCGTCTTGCCGAGGCCGGGCTCGTCGGCGAGCAGGAAGGAGCGGTGCCCCTCGCGCACGGCCTCGAGGAAGCGCGACTGGTGCGGCATGACCTCGAGTCCGCGCGGCGAGAGCCGGTCGAACTCGGGCACGGGCGGCAGCTCCATGCTGGCGGCCGAGCCACCGGCGCCGATCTCGAACGCCTTGTACAGCGGGCCCATGAGCTCCCAGCCGTCGAGGCGGCGCCGCGGGGCGTCACCGGTCGCGCGGGGGGTGAGGTCGGGGGCGAGGAACGGGTTCGCCATCTGGCGCGCCTCGATGGATGCCGGCACGACCTGCTTCTCGGCGAGAGCCGCCGAGACCATCGGCGTCACCTGCGGGGCGGTGTCGGTGATGATCAGCTCGTCGGGCGGCAGCTCGGCGCCCGACTCGATCAGCCAGTCGCGGCGCATGCGCCGGGCGACGGGCGAGGTGGTCTGGTCGACCTCGAGCAGCTGGATCAGCGAGGTGTCGCGCGCGGCGGTCTTGGCGAGGATCGTCGCCACACCGTCGAGCCGCTTGAGCAGCTCGGCGCGCGCGGCGTCGGTGATCTCGGTGTCGGCCTTGACCCGGGCGCGCTCTTCGCGCACCAGGAACGCGATGACCTGGAACTTGATGCGATTGGTCGGCCCCAGCTTTCCGCGCTGGGCCTTGGCCTCGATCTCGCGCACCTTGCGGGCGAGGATCGGGATGACGGGGGCTTCTTCGTCGCGTCGGGATGACGTGGTCTTCCTGCGCCGCTGGCTCGAGCCTCGGGCGGCGGTTGCCGTGGTCGGCATGCTCCTCCTGAGCGTGTCGTCCGGATGACAGTCCGGAGCGTCCGGCGAATGCCGGTGGATCAGTGACCCCGGGAATCGTCGCGCGAACCGCCGCCGAAGAGGCGGTGTCGGCGACCCGCAACGCGTCTACGGCCGGAACGGCTCGCGAGAAAGCGGATGACGAGGTCATCGATATTCTAGCGGTCCCGACCGCCTCCTCGCGTGAGGTGCCGATATTCGTCGCCTCGGAGCCCGCTGAAGCGACGAATATGGGCACCCCACGCGAGTGGCCTCGGCTCAGGACGCGCGGCGCAGGCGCAGGCTGTTGAGCACCACGAAGACGCTCGAAAACGCCATCGCCGCCCCGGCGACCATGGGGTTGAGCAGTCCGAGCGCGGCGAGCGGCAGAGCGGCGACGTTGTACGCGAACGCCCAGAACAGGTTGCCGCGGATCACGCGCATCGTGCGACGGCTGAGCGCGACGGCGGTGACGATCCCGCGCGGGTCGTCGCGCATGAGGGCGACGTCGCTGGCGTGCAGCGCGGCATCCGTTCCCCCGCCCATCGCGATCCCCAGATCGGCAGATGCCAGGGCGGCGGCGTCGTTGACCCCGTCACCGACCATGGCGACGGTGCGTCCCTCGGCCTTCAGCGCCGCGATCTCGGCGACCTTGCCCTCGGGAAGCACCCCGGCGCGGACGCGCTCGATGCCGAGTTCCGCGGCGACCGCGCGCGCGATGTGCGGGTTGTCGCCGGTGAGAAGTACCGGTTCCAGACCCATCCGGCGCAACTCGGCGACGGCCTCGGCGCTCTCGGGGCGCACGGTGTCGGCGACCTCGATCACGGCGCGGGCGTGCACGACGCCCAGATCGTCGGGCCATCCGGCCACGATCACCGTTCCGCGCTGCTCGCCCGCCTCGACCGCCGCGGCGAGCGCCGGCGGCAGCGCGGCACCGAGGTCGGTAGCCAGCGCGGGACGCCCGGCGAACACGCGCACCCCGTCGACGACGCCGACGATCCCCCGACCGGGGAGCGCCTCGAGGTCGCCGGCGACGGGTCCGTCACCGGCGGCCGCCACGATCGCGTGGGCGACGGGGTGCTCCGACCCGCGCTCGACCGCCGCGATGCGCCGCAGGGCCTCGGCGGCATCCCCTCCGTCGACGACCGTGACGGTCGTGACGCTCATGCGGCCCGAGGTCAGGGTGCCGGTCTTGTCGAGAACGATCGTGTCGATGCGCTCGGCCGATTCCAGTGCCGCCGGACCCGTCACCAGGATGCCGAGCTGCGCGCCCCTCCCCGTGCCGACGAGGATGGCGATCGGGGTCGCCAGACCCAGCGCGCACGGGCAGGCGATGATGAGCACGGCCACGGCCGCGGTGAATCCGGCGGCGACCGGCTGGCCGGCGACGAGCCACGCCACGAGGGTGAGCACCGCGAGCACGATGACCACGGGCACGAAGACGCCCGAGATGCGGTCGGCGAGGCGCTGCACGCGGCTCTTGCCGAGCTGGGCGTCTTCGACGAGGCGCGCGATGCGGGCGAGGCGCGTCTGCTCGCCGACACCCGTCGCGCGGACGACCAGGCGACCGCCCGCCGCGATCGTGCCGCCGGTGACCCGCGACCCGGGCCCGACCTCGACGGGAACCGACTCGCCGGTCAGCATGCTCTCGTCGACCGAGGCGCGCCCCTCGAGCACCTCGCCGTCGGTGGCGACGGTGGCGCCCGGGCGCACGACGAACTCGTCGCCCACGGCGAGCGCGTCGACGTCGATGCGGCGACCGTCGGCCAGCTCGGCCTCACGGGCACCCAGGTCGAGCAGAGCGCGGAGCGCCGCCCCGGCGCGACGCGTCGATCGCTGCTCGATCACGCGACCCAGCAGCAGGAACACCGTCACGGCCGCGGCGACTTCGAAGTAGACGACCGAGGTGGAGTCGTGCACGGGACCGAACAGCATCACCTCGTGCCGGATGCCGATGCGCCCGGCCGTCCCGAACACGAGCGCCCACACGCTCCACAGGTAGGCCGCGAACGTGCCGAGGGTGATGAGCGTGTCCATCGTCGCCGCGCCGTGGCGCGCGTTGCGCAGGGTCGCGCGGTGGAAGGGCCACCCGCCCCAGAGCACGATCGGCGTGGCAAGCACGAGCGAGACCCACTGCCAGGCGGGGAACTGCCACGCGGGCACCATTCCGAGGGCGACGACCGGAACCGCCAGGCCGAGCGAGACCCAGAGGCGCACGCGCAGGGGCGTGGTGCCGGCGGCGTCGGCGTGGTCGTGGGCGTGAGCGCCGGGGGCGCCGTGATCGTGAGCATCGGGGCCGGCGGAGGCATCGGGGCCAGCGTGGTCGTGAGCGTCGGGGCCGACGGTGGCGGCGTCGCGGGCGGTCTCGACTCCGGCAGGGGTCGACGCCGCGTGACCGTGCGGCGCGACGATGTCCCGACCGGTGACGGCGTCGATCTCTCCCCCCGGGGCGGGCACGGCAATCGCCGCAACGGGGGCGGTCGCTGCCGTCACGACGGGGGTGGGCGCCGCCCCCGCCACAGGGGCCGGTGCTGCCGTCGCGCCGCGCGTGCGCACCCGGGCGTCGTACCCGGCCGCCCGCACGGCGTCGACCAGCGCGGCGGGGTCGAGCTCGGCCGGGTAGCTCACGCGCGCCGTCTCGGTCGCGAGGTTCACCGCCGCCTCGACGCCGTCGACGCGGCGCAGGCGCTTCTCGACGCGTGCCACGCAGCTCGCGCACGTCATGCCGTCGATGTCGAGCACCGCTTCGGCGGTGGGTGCGGTGGCATCCGTGTTCTCGCGCATGGCTCCTCCTCGTGTCCCCCGGGATAACAGGATACCCCCTGGGGGTATTCCGCGGGGTCGCTCAGACACGATGCGGCAGTTCGCCCCGCACCCCGAGCCCACCCGCAGACGGGCACTCCCACACGAGGCTCCTTCCCCCGGCCGCCCGCCACGCGGCCGAACCGGACCCGCCCCGGCCGCGCGACCCTACGCTGGAGCCATGGCCGAGCCGATGACACGCGAGCAGCGCACCGTTCTCGCGATCGCGGTCCTGGCCTCGTTCGTGTCGTTCCTGGACGGAACGGTCGTCAACGTCGCCCTCCCCGCCATCGCCGGTGAGCTGGGCGGGGGCTTGTCGACCCAGCAATGGGTGGTCGACGCGTACCTGGTGACCCTCGGCGCGTTCATCCTCGTCGCGGGTTCGCTCAGTGACGTCTTCGGCCGCGTCGTCGTGCTGCGCGTCGGCCTGATCGGCTTCGGCATCACGTCGGTGGCGATCGCCGCGGCTCCCACGGCCGAGTTCCTCATCGTGGCGCGGGCCTTGCAGGGCGTGGCGGGGGCCCTGCTCGTGCCGAGCTCTCTCGCCCTCATCACCTCGACCTTCCGCGGACCCGCGCAGTCCCGCGCGATCGGCATCTGGACCGGGGCCACCACCGTCGCCATGATCGCGGGTCCCCTGATCGGCGGCGTCTTCGTCGACACCCTGTCGTGGCGCCTGGTGTTCCTGGTCAACGTGCTGCCGATCGCGGTGACGATGTGGCTGCTCACCCGTCTGGGCCGGCGGGACCATCGTCGCCCCGGCGCCCGCGTTGACATCCTCGGCGCGGTGCTCTGCGCAACGGGTCTCGGCGGGGTCGTCTTCGCCCTCATCGAACAGCCGAACCTCGGGTGGACCTCACCGGTGATCTGGATGCCGGGGGTGATCGGCGCCGCAGCCTTCGTCGGCTTCCTCGTGCGTCAGCGCGTGGCGCGCGATCCGATGATGCCGCTCGATCTGTTCCGCGCCCGCAACTTCTGGGCCGGGAACCTCGCCACCGCGTTCGTGTACGCGGCCCTATCGCTGAACGGCTTCGTCGTGAGCGTCTACCTGCAGCAGGGCGCGGGCCTGCCCGCCACGCTCGCGGGTCTCGCGTCGCTGCCGAGCACGCTGCTCATGATCGCGCTGAGTTCCCGGATGGGCGCTCTCGCCGGACGCTTCGGACCGCGCCTGTTCATGACCCTGGGCCCGCTCGCGATGGCCGCCGGCTCGCTGCTGCTGCTCACCGTGGGCGAGGACTTCGACTACTGGACGCAGGTGCTGCCCGGGATCGTCGTGTTCGGCCTGGGGCTGACCGCCACGATCTCGCCCCTCACCGCCGCCGTGCTCGGCGCGATCAACACCGAGCGCTCGGGCATCGCCTCGGCGGTCAACAACGCCGTGTCCCGCGTCGCCGGTCTCCTCGCCATCGCGGGCGTGTCGGCGGTGGTGGGCGGCGCGCTCGATCTCGGCGGCTTCCACCGGGCGGCCGTCGTCACCGCCGCACTGATGGTGCTGGGCGCCACGGCCGCGTTCCTCGGCATCCGCAATCACCTGTCGCGACAGGACTGACGGCCGGATCCGCTCGGTTGTGGGTGGCCGCGCGGCCCTACCCCACACCCCGGGGCCACACCCGGCGCTCACGTCCGCAGCGCGCCGCCCCGACCCCGGCCGCCTCACGCGAGGATCGCGCGCGTCCGTTCCACGTCGTCGGCCATCTGCACGAGCAGCGCGTCGATGCCGTCGAACGCCGTCATCTCGCGCACCCGCTCGACGAACCGCACCTCGACGTGGTGTCCGTAGAGGTCGAGGTCGGTTTCGTCGAGCACGTACGCCTCGACCTGGCGGGAGTGCACGTCGTCGAACGTCGGGTTGGTGCCGACGCTGATCGCGGCGGGGTAGCTGATGCGCCGGCCGCCCTCGACATCGACGAGCCATCCGGCGTAGACGCCGTCGGCGGGCACGAAGCCCTCGAGGTCGCTCGACAGGTTGGCCGTCGGATACCCCAGCTCGCGCCCGCGCTTCAGGCCGTGCACGACCTCGCCCCAGACCGACGGCGCACGGCCGAGCAGTCGAGCCGCGGTGGTCACGTCTCCGGCCGACAGCGCCTCGCGGATCCAGGTCGACGACACCCGTCGGTCGGCGTGCACCGCGCGCACGTCGTCCACGACGTCGACGCGGAAGCCGTACTCACCCCCCAGGCGCGTGAGCAGTGCGGGGTCGCCCGCTCCCCCGGCGCCGAAGCGGAAGTCGCTGCCGACCAGCACCGTCCGCGCTTGCAGGGCGTCCACGATGATGCGGCGGACGAACTCCTCGGCGGGAAGGGCGGCGAGCGCCTCGTCGAAGGTCAGCAGCAGGGTGGCATCCACCCCCGCGCGCTCGAGCAGCTCGAGCTTCTGGTGCGGACCGATCACGTCGGTCGGGCACAGATCGGGTCGCAGCACGCGGAGCGGGTTGCGGTCGAAGGTGACGGCGACGACGCGGGCGCCGTCGGACGCATCGACCCGCGCGCGATCGATGACGGCCCGGTGCCCGGTGTGGACGCCGTCGAACTTGCCGATCGCGACGACCGAGGGGCCGAACCCCGCCGGCACCTCCGCCGGATCGCGGAAGACGATCACGGTGCCATCCGGCGGTGGCGCGTGAGCCACCACAGGCCGAGGAAGGGCAGGACGAGCGGGATGAAGAGGTACCCGTAGCCGTACACCGACCACACCGTCGGGTGCTGGAACAGCGCCGGCAGCACGAGGCTGAGCGTCCCGACGACGAGCACGCCGACGAGCTCGAAGCCGATCGCGATCCAGGCGACGCGGTACCACGCGGGCCGCGCCGAGAAGATGAGGGCGAGGGTGGCGAGGATGTACACGACCGCGGCGAGCGCCGACAGCGAGTACGCCAGCGGGGCGTCGTCGAACTCGCGCACGATCTGCACGAACGATCGGCCCGTGGCGGCGAGCGCCATGATGCCGTAGACGACGACGAGGACACGGCCGATGCCGGTCATCCCCCGGGAGCGGGTGGGAGTGGTGGATGCCATGACCCCACGATTCTAGTTCGCTCGCGCCGCCGTCGAGCGGCGCTCCCCCGCCGCGGCCTGCTCGAGCCCGTCGAGGGGTCGCGCCGCACGGCTCCGCCGCCGGCATGGATGCGCTCCGCGCGAGGTCGCCGAGCCCGTCGGGCACCCTGATGGCGCGATGCCTGGTGCGCGCGGCGGCTCGGCCGGATCGTCGGCCAAGGCGCTCAGGCGATCTGCACCGTCCAGATGACGTGCATGCGCCACACCATGACCGCGACGGCGAGGGCGGCGACGCCCATGATCACCGTGCTCCAGCGGCTGCGCTCGATGAGCGCCCACGCGGCGCCGGCCACGGGGACGAGAGCCGCCGACACGAGGTAGGTCCAGAACTCGAGCAGACTGCCCGACGGCGGGTTTCCCGCGAACGGCGCGATGATCGCGACGACGATCTGCACGATGAGCAGCAGCTCGATGAGGGCGAGGGAGCCGACCGTGACGTCTCCCGGGCGGCGACCGGCGAGCCCCGCCACGACGGCGACGAGGCCGGCGAGCACGGCGATGCCGACCTGCGCGAGGGTGAACCACAGGATCATCGGGCGGCCTCCGTCGGCATGTTCATGACGCTCTTCAGCTGCGCGCCGCGCTTCTCGACGACGCCGATCAGCTCTCCGTCGGGGTCGATGGCCGCGGCCACGGCTCCGGTGAGGCGCCCGCCGCCGTCGATGCGCTTGCCGTGTCGCAGGTCGCGGGCCTCGTCGGCGCCCACGGCCAAAGCCCCCATGACGACGGCCGCGGCGGTCGCGGGGGGCACGAGCTCGTTCTCGGCGATGTCGTCGACGGGTGCCGCGACGGCGACGTCGAAGGAGCCGATCCGCGTGCGGCGCAGCATCGTCAGGTGCCCGCCCACCCCGAGGGCCGCACCCAGGTCGCGGGCGAGGGCGCGGATGTAGGTCCCGCTGGAGCAGTCGACGACGACGTCGAGCTCGATCGTCGCCTCACCCCGGCGGGTCTCTCGAACGGCGAAGCGCGACACCGTCACGCGCCGGGCCTTCAGCACGACCTCTTCCCCCGCGCGGGCCAGGTCGTAGGCGCGGCGCCCGTCGACCTTGATGGCCGACACCGTGCTCGGTACCTGCTCGATCTCGCCGGTCAGGTCGGCGATGCCCGCGGCGATGGCCGCGTCGGTCACGGCGGCCAGGGCCGTGGCATCCGCTCGGGCCGTCTCGATCCCGTCGGCGTCGTCGCTGTCGGTGGCGACACCCAGCAGGATGGTGGCCTCATAGGTCTTGTCGGCGCCCACGATGTAGGTCAGCAGGCGCGTCGCCCCCTCGACGCCCAGCACGAGAAGGCCGGTCGCCATCGGGTCGAGGGTGCCGGCGTGCCCGATCTTGCGGGTGCCGAGCGCCTTGCGCGCCCGCGACACGACGTCATGGCTGGTGATGCCTCCCGGTTTGTCGACCAGGAGGATTCCGGGGCGCACCATCAGCAGAAGTCTCCGAAGACCTGCACGGGGTGGGCGGGGTCGGAGTTCTCGACGATGACGGATGCCGCAGCCTTCGGTCGCGCCGTGCGGAGGTAGTGCTTCTCGGCCTCGGGCAGTTCCGGACGGGGCGTGCCGATGGGCGGGTTGCTCTCGAGCCAGATCGAGAAGTTCCAGAGTCCGCGCACCTCGGAGGCGTGGAGGAAGCGTCCGGAGACGACGAGCACCGCGTCGGCGGGGGCGACCTCGCCCGGCCCGAACGACTCGCCCGCTCGGAAGGGCGCGATCAGGCGCTCACGGGCGCGCGGCGCCCCATCGGCGAGGCCGACGCGGAAGATCGCCGTGCCCTCCTCGTCGACAGCCGCCGCGAACGCATCGGCGAAGGCGCCCGCCGCCTCGGCGTCGAGCCCGTCGACGGCGACGACGACGCGCCCCGCGCGGTTGTTCTGCCGCATCAGATCGCGCAGGCTCCGCGGCAATTCGGGGGCGGTGTTCTCGGACGACATGCCTCCAGCCTACGGTCGACCACCGACATCGCACCCCCGCCCGAGGCTCTCACCCCCGGCGTATCCGGCCCGCGCGTGGCGAGAAACGCGGATCCTCCCGAGACACGGCGCGACACCGCGTGTCTCGGCACGATCGGCGTTTCTCGCGACCTCCCCGCACGCTCCGCCCGCCCGCGGCGTTCTAGGCTGAACGGATGCCCGCACTCGCCGCCCCGCTCATCGAGTGGTATCGCGACGCAGCGCGCGATCTTCCGTGGCGCCGCGAGGGGTTCGGCGCGTGGGGCACGCTCGTCAGCGAGTTCATGCTGCAGCAGACCCCGGTCGCACGGGTCATCCCCCACCTCGAAGCATGGCTCACCCGATGGCCGACGCCCTCGGACCTGGCCGCTGCTCCCCCGGCCGACGCCGTGACGCAGTGGGCCAATCTCGGCTACCCGCGGCGGGCCCTGTGGCTGCACCGCGCGGCGGTCGAGATCCGCGATCGTCATGACGGCGTGGTTCCGCGCGACGTCGACGCGTTGCTGGCCCTCACCGGTATCGGTGACTACACGGCGCGCGCGGTCGCGGTCTTCGCGTACGGGGATCGGCATCCGGTCGTCGACACGAACACGCGGCGCGTCCTCGCCCGAGCCGTCGAGGGGCGCGCGCAGCCGGGATCCCCGAACAAGGCCGACCTGGCGCGGATGGATGCCGAGCTGCCCCACGACATCGTCGAGTCGGCCATCGTCAACGCGGCGGCGATGGAGCTGGGCGCGATCGTGTGCACGGCTCGGTCACCGAGATGCGAGGTCTGCCCGCTGGCGGCGCAATGCGCCTGGCGCGCGGCTGGATACCCCGAGTCGGAGGACCGCCGCCGACGTCAGGCGAAGTACGAGGGCAGCGACCGGCAGGCGCGCGGCGCGGTGTTGAGGGTGCTGCGCGAGGCCGCCCCCGCGCCCGTCGCCCTGTTCGCCGTCGTCCCCGACTGGCCTGATGCCGTTCAGCGCGACCGCGCGATCGACTCGCTCATCGCCGACGGCCTCGCCGAGGCATCGGACGGCCTTCTGCACCTGCCGGGCCACCCGGCATCCTGAGTCCCGCCCGGGAGTTCGGCACGCGAGCGACACGAGAAACGGCCGGACACCAGCCCCGAGGGGCGGCGTCCGGCCGTGTCGTCGCGCGGGCTCAGGCCCGCGGTGCGTCTTCGTCGTCGGGGGCGTCGTCGTCGGCGTCCTCGTCAGTTCCGTCGAGCTCGTCGTCGGCGTCGTCTTCGCGCGGCTTGACGTACGGATCGGCGTCGCCGGCGTACGTGGCCGCGGCGGCGAGACCCGCGACCGACTGGTCGCGCTCGCGCGCTTCGCGCAGCAGCGCCGAGATGTGGTCGGCGTTCTCGGGAATGGCGTCGAGGATGAACTCCAGCGACGGGGTGAGGCGCGTGTTGAGGTTCTTTCCCACCTCGCTGCGCAGCAGTCCGGTCGCCGACTTCAACGCCGCCGCGGTGTCGTTGCGGTGCGCTTCGTCGCCCATGACGGTGTAGAACACCGACGCGTGCTGCAGGTCGCCCGTGACGCGTACGTCGGTGATCGTCACGAAACCGAGCCGCGGGTCGCGCAGCCCCTTCTCGAGACGTTCGGCGAGCACCACGCGGATCCGGTCCGCCACTCGTGCCTGTCGCTCTCCTGCCACTGCCTTCTCCTTTGTTTCACTACCGCCGCGAGTCGAGCGCCCCGTGGCTCATCCGCCGGGTGAGGTGGCGCCGTTCGCCGCTGCACCCAGCGTAGGCCGGAGGGGGTGTGCATTCTCCCGAGCATCGGGGTAGGGGCCCCGCTCTGCTCGGGGGAATGCACACCCCCGCAGGCCGAAGCGGGAGCCGCGCCGAACAGCGCGACCCCCGCCCCGTGGATCAGCCTCGCGGCTTCTCGATGAGTTCCGTCGTTTCGATCTCATCACCGATCTGGATGTCGTTGAACTTGCCGAGACCGATACCGGCCTCGAAGTCCGTACGCACCTCGGTGACGTCGTCCTTGAAGCGACGCAGCGATTCGATGGCCAGGCCGTCGGCCAGCACGACACCGTCGCGGATGACACGAGCCTTGGCGTTTCGCGTGATCGTTCCCGATCGCACGATGACACCGGCGATGTTGCCGAACTTCGAGGAGCGGAACACCTCGCGGATCTCGGCGACACCCGACTGCACTTCTTCGAACTCCGGCTTGAGCAGGCCCTTGAGCGACTGCTCGACATCGTCGATCGCGTTGTAGATGACCGAGTAGAACCGCACGTCGACACCCTCACGGGCGGCACGCTCGCGGGCCTTCGTGTCGGGACGGACGTTGAAGCCGATCACGATCGCGTTGTCGATCGTGGCCAGGTTGATGTCCGACTCGGTGATCGCCCCCACACCGCGGTGGATGATGCGCAGCTGGACGCTGTCGTCGACCTCGATCTTGAGCAGCGATTCCTCGAGCGCCTCGACGGCACCCGACACGTCACCCTTGATGATGAGGTTGAGCGACTCGACCTTGCCCTCTTCGAGAGCACGGGTGAAGTCTTCGAGCGAGATGCGCTTGCGGGCCTTGGCCAGCTGGGCGTTGCGCTCGGCGGCTTCACGCTTCTCAGCGATCTGACGCGCGGTGCGGTCTTCTTCGGTGACGATGAAGACGTCGCCGGCGCGGGGAACCGAGTTGAGGCCCTGCACCGAGACGGGACGCGAGGGGTAGGCCTCGTCGACCGCGTCGCCGTTCTCGTCCATCATCGCGCGAACGCGGCCGTAGGCCGTTCCGGCGACGATCGCGTCTCCGACGCGCAGCGTTCCCGACTGGATGAGCACCGTGGCGATCGAGCCGCGGCCCTTGTCGAGCCTCGCTTCGATCGCGACACCGCGGGCCGCCTTGTTCGGGTTGGCCGTGAGGTCCAGACCCGCGTCGGCGGTGAGCAGCACGGCATCCAGCAGAGCCTGGATGTTGAGGTTCTCGCGAGCCGACACGTCGACGAACATGACGTCTCCGCCGTACTCCTCGGCGACCAGACCGTACTCGGTGAGCTGCTGGCGCACCTTGGCCGGGTTGGCGTCGGGCTTGTCGACCTTGTTGACCGCGACCACGATCGGCACATTGGCCGCCTGGGCGTGGTTCAACGCCTCGACCGTCTGGGGCATGATGCCGTCGTCGGCCGCGACCACGAGGATCGCGATGTCGGTCACCTGCGCACCGCGGGCACGCATGGCGGTGAACGCCTCGTGACCCGGGGTGTCGATGAAGGTGATTGCGCGCTCGATTCCGTCGTGCTCGGTCCAGATCTGGTACGCACCGATGTGCTGCGTGATGCCGCCGGCCTCGCCCGCCACGACGTTGGTCTGGCGGATGGCGTCGAGCAGTCGCGTCTTACCGTGGTCGACGTGGCCCATGACGGTGACCACGGGAGGACGGATCTCGAGATCGTCCTCGCTCTCGGCTTCGAGTTCGCCGTCGAGGTCGAGACCGAAGCCCTCGAGGAGCTCTTTGTCCTCGTCCTCGGGCGAGACCATCTGGATCTTGTAGCCGAGCTCGGCGCCGAGAACCTCGAAGGTGGCCTCGTCGAGCGACTCGGTCGCGGTGGCCATCTCGCCCAGGTTGAACAGGATGGTCACGAGCGTGCCGGGCTGCACGTTGTAGCCGCGCAGGGCCTCGAGCTTGTCCGCGAAGTCGGAAATCGATGCGCCGCGACGAAGGCGGATGATCTCGCCGTTACCCTTCGAGACGTTGACGCCGCCGACGACCGGCGCCGACCGCATCTCGAATTCCTGCCGCTTCGCCCGACGCGACTTACGCTGCTTCGACTTGCCGCCGCCCTTACCGAAGGCACCTGCGGTACCACCGCCGGGACCACGGCCACGACCGCCACCACCGCCGGGACGACCGGCGAAACCGCCGCCGCCCGCACCGGGTGCGCCACCGGGACGCTGGAAGCCGCCACCGGCACCGCCGGGACGACCGGGGCCGCCGGGACGCTGCTGGAACGGGGCGCCCGGACGACCGGCACCGCCGGGACGACCGGCGCCGCCGGGACGGGGAGCGCCGGGACGCGGGGCACCGGGACGCGGAGCCTGCGGGCGCGGGATGTTGCCGGGCGTCGGGCGCTGGCCCATGCCCTGCGCCGACGCGAACGGGTTGTTGCCCGGACGGGGACCGGCGGGACGCTGGCCCATGCCCTGCGCCGACGCGAACGGGTTGTTGCCCGGACGCGCGCCACCCGGACGCGGGGGCGAGCTCGGGCCGGGCTTGGGGGCACCGGGGGTCGCCGACGACGACGCCTCGGCGTCACCGGACGCGGGAGCTGCGGGAGCGGGGGTCGCCGCGGCCGGGGCGGAGGCCTCGGGAGCGGATGCCGCGGGGGTCGCTGCCGCGGGAGCGGCCTCGGCCGGAGCCGGGGCGGCGGCGGGAGCTGCGGGCTTGGCGGGGCCCGGAGTCGGACCCGACGGGCGGGCGCCCGGGGTCGCTGCCGGACGAGCGGGGCCGGGACGGGCGCCGGGGCGCGCCGCAGCGGCGGCGGGCTTGGCATCCGAGGATCCGGAGGAGCTCTCGGCCGCGAGGGCGGCGCGGAGCTTACGAGCCACGGGGGGCTCGATGGTGGATGAGGGGCTCTTGACGAACTCGCCGAGCTCCTTCAGCTTCGCAAGCGCGACCTTGCTGTCGACGCCGAGCTCGGAAGCGATCTCGTGCACGCGTGGTTTTGCCACAATTCTCCTGTCTGAGGGCCTACCCCGGACAGGGCAGACCGTTACTTGCGGACGGGTCTCATTTCGAGCCGTTCACTTCGTGTCCATAGCCGTTCAGCCTTTTCGCTGGTGGTGTGATTCGAAGGTCTGCGTGTCAAGCGGGCTTGACACACGCAATGCTCGTACGAAGGCGCGACGCGCGAGAGCTTTTCTCACGCACGCGTCCGTCTCGTGCACCCACGCACCCCGGCCCGGCAGGACCGCCCGCTCGTCGGGGACGAGCTGAGATCCGTCGGCGACCACACGCAGAAGCGAGGATCGGGGGGCGCGTGCGCGGCATCCGACGCACGTTCGTACTGGTTCCATCGTACACCTCGCCGTCGCCGCAGCGACGGACGCTCAGTTGTCTTCGAGGATGCTGTCGGGCTGGATGTCGATCTTGGCGCCGGTCAGCTTGGCGGCCAGACGCGCGTTCTGCCCCTCTTTGCCGATCGCGAGCGACAGCTGGTAGTCGGGCACGAGCGCGCGGACGGCCTTGGTCGTGGCGTCGAGAACGAAGCTCGAGGTGACCTTGGCCGGCGACAGCGCGTTCGCGACGAAGCGCGGCAGCTCGGCGTCGTAGTCGATGATGTCGATCTTCTCGCCCGCGAGCTCTTCGGTGACGGCGCGCACGCGGCGGCCGAGCTCACCGATGCAAGCGCCCTTGGCGTTGACTGTCGGGTCGTTGGCCTTGACGGCGATCTTCGAGCGGTGACCGGCTTCGCGGGCCAGCGACACGATCTCGACCAGGCCCGCGGCGATCTCGGGCACCTCGAGGGCGAAGAGCTTGCGGACCAGGCCCGGGTGCGTGCGCGACACGGTGATCTGCGGCCCCTTGTTGCCCTTGGACACGCTCGTCACGTAGACGCGCAGACGCGAGCCGTGCGCGTAGGTCTCGCCGGGAACCTGCTCTTCGGGCGGGAGGATCGCCTCGACCGTTCCGAGGTCGACGTGCACCATGCGCGGGTTCGGGCCCTGCTGCACGACGCCGGCGACGATGTCGCCCTCTTTGCCGCGGAACTCCCCCAGCACCGCGTCGTCGGCGATGTCGCGCAGACGCTGGCTGATGACCTGCTTGGCGGCGAAGGCGGCGATGCGACCGAAGTCGTCGGAGGACTGCTCCTCTTCGCCGATGACGATGTCTTCGTCGTCGGTCACGGGCGTGAAGACGCCGACGTGTCCGGTCTTGCGATCGAGTTCGACGCGGGCGCCGGCGGGGATCTCGCCGGTGGGCGAGATGTGCTTGGCGTAGGCGGTCAGGATCGCCTGCTCGATGATGCGCGCGAGTTCATCGAAGGGGATCTCCTTCTCGCGTTCGATCGTCTTCAGAAGTGCGAGATCGATGTCCACAAGGGCCCTCCGTTATTCAGCTCTCGTCGACGCGACCGGCGCCGACAACCCCCCTACGATACCCGGGATGCCACCCGCCCCGCGACCCGGCGAGCGATTCGGCCGACGCCCGGGCTGCGCACGACTCCTGTGATCCGCCCGCCGCCTCCCCGCCGACACGCGGGATCTCGGCACCTCAGCCCGCGCGACGTCGCGAAGTTCAGGAGTTCTGCACGGGAGGGCCGGTGGCGGGCAGCCCGACGCACGGGAGCCTGCGTCACAGGCGCTCGAGCGGGTTCGCGGCCAGCTTCGCGACCACTCCCCCCTCCGCCAGTCGGCGCGCCGCGGTGTCGGGCTTTCGCGCGGCCTGGTCGAGCACGCAGGCGCCGAACTCGGCGGCGAGCGTTCCCCGCGGATGGGCGCGGAGCACCTCGCGGCGGAAGTCCTCGGGCAGCGCGTCGGGGCGGGCGCCCGAGATGTCGAGCGCCGTCGCCGTCTCGAGCAGGTGGCCCTCGGCATCCATCGCCGGGTCGACGCTCGGCCAGTTGTGCCGCACGATCACCTCGAGCACGCGCTGGCGCCGCGCGGGCTCCCACCCCGCCCCCGTGGTCAGAGCGATGCCGACGTGGCCGCCCGCGTGCTCGTACGAGAGGGTGTGGTTGTCGTACTCGGCGACCGTGCCGACGTCGTGCAGCACGGCGGCGACGTACAGCAGCTCGTGGTCGATGCCGGTGATGCCGTCGACGCGCGCGAACGCCTCGGCCCAGAGCCAGGAACGCAGGGCGTGCGCGGTGATCGCGGGCGACTGGTACTGCGTCGCCAGTTCGAGGGCACCGCGCGCGGCGAGAGTGTCGGGCACGGGGATGTCGGCGATCTGCACGGGGCCTCCGGGGTCGGGTGAATCCTCACTCTTCCGCCGCGCGCCCGGCGCCGACAGACCCGCTCCGGTCAGCGACCGAAGGCATCCTGCCAGAGCGGGGCACCCCGCGGGGCCCCGAGCGGCACGCCGGTCGTGCGTCGCGCACACGTCACGGAACGCGGATGCCGCGACCGAGGGGGCCGCGGCATCCGGAACCGCTCAGCTCACGGGCGACGCGTGCCAGATGCGCTCGAGGTAGTCGCGCATCGCGCGGTCCGACGAGAAGTACCCGCTGCGCGCGACGTTGAGGATCGCCGAGCGCACCCAGCCGTCCTGGTCGGCGTAGGCGGCGTCGACCCGCTCCTGCGCGTCGAGGTACGACGAGAAGTCGGCGAGGGCCATGAACCGGTCTTCGTACAGCAGGTTCGACACGAGCGGCTCGAACACCGTGCGGTCGCCGTCCGAGAACGCTCCCGAGGCGATGAGGTCGATGGCGCTGCGCAGCCGCTCGTCGCCCTGGTAGTGGTCGGCGGGGCGGTAGCCCTCGCTCCAGAGCGCCTCGACCTCGGGCTCGCTCATGCCGAAGAGGAAGAAGTTGTCGTCGCCGACCAGGCGGCGGATCTCGACGTTCGCTCCGTCGTCGGTGCCGATGGTGAGCGCTCCGTTGAGCGCGAGCTTCATGTTGCCCGTGCCCGAAGCCTCTTTGCCCGCGAGCGAGATCTGCTCCGACAGGTCGGCGGCGGGGATGATGCTCTCGGCCAACGTCACGTTGTAGTTCGCCGGGTACAGCAGCTGGAGCTTGCCCTCGACGCGCGGGTCGGCGCTGACGACCTCGCCCACGGCGTTGATGAGGTGGATGATGCGCTTGGCCATGCCGTACCCGGGTGCGGCCTTCGCCCCGAACAGGAACGTGCGCGGCTGCACCTCGTCGATCGGCAGGCGCCCCGACACGATCCCCTCGTACGTGCTGACGATGTGCAGCACCTTCAGCGTCTGCCGCTTGTACTCGTGCAGGCGCTTGATCATCACGTCGAGCATGTGGGTGTCGTCGAGGGGCGCGTCGCCGCGGGACTCGAGCACCCGCCCGAGGCGCCGCTTGTTGGCGAGCTTCACCGCGGCGAAGCGCTCGCGGAAGTCGCCGTCGTCGGCGAGGGCCTCGAGCCCCCGCAGCCGCTCGAGGTCGACCGTCCAGCCCGCGCCGAGGGCCTCGGTGATGAGGGCCGACAGGTCGGGGTTCGCCAGGCGCAGGAACCGGCGCGGGGTCACGCCGTTCGTGACGTTGGTGAACTTGTCGGGCCACATCTGGGCGAAGTCCTTGAGCACGTTGTCGCGCAGCAGCTGCGAGTGCAGCTCGGCGACGCCGTTCACCTTGGAACCGGCGACGGTGGCGAGGTAGGCCATGCGCACCGAGCGGGAGGGGTGCTCGCCGATGATCGACATGTTGCGGATGAGCATCTCGTCGTCGCCGAAGCGCTCGCGCACCTCGAGCAGGAACTCGTCGTTGATGCGGTAGATGATCTCGAGGTGGCGGGGCAGCAGGCGGCCGAGCAGGTCGACCGGCCAGACCTCGAGCGCCTCGGGCAGCAGCGTGTGGCAGGTGTAGGCGAAGCATTTCTGCGTGATGGCCCAGGCGGCATCCCACTCGAGCTTCTTCTCGTCGACGAGCACGCGCATGAGCTCGGGCACACCGATGACGGGGTGGGTGTCGTTCAGCTGGAAGATGACGCGCTCGGGCAGTGCCTCGATGTCGAAGTCGTCGGGCAGCACGTTCTCGATGAAGTCGGCGATCGAGGCCGCGACGAAGAAGTACTGCTGCTGCAGGCGCAGCTCCTTGCCCTGGGGCGTGGAGTCCTCGGGGTAGAGCACCTTCGAGATGTTCTCGGCGAACGTCTGCGCGCGCACCGACTCGACGTAGTCGCCCGAGTTGAAGGTGTGCAGGTCGAAGGCGTTGGTGGCCACCGCACGCCACAGGCGCAGGGTGTTGACGCGGCCGTTGTGATAGCCCGGGACCATCATGTTGTAGGGCACCGCGAGCACGTTCCACTCGGGGACCCAGCGGGTGCGCTCGACGCCGTCGTCGTCGTACGTCTCGGTCGTGCCGGCGAACGAGACGGTCTGCGCGGCCTCGGGGTGCGGGAAGTCCCACGGCGAGCCCATGCGCAGCCACGCGTCGGGCTGCTCGATCTGCTGCCCGTCGGCGAACGCCTGACGGAAGATGCCGTACTCGTACCGGATGCCGTACCCGATGGTCGGCACGCTCATCGTCGCGAGCGAGTCGATGAAGCAGGCGGCCAGACGACCCAGGCCGCCGTTGCCGAGGCCCGGCTCGATCTCGACCGCGCGCACGGCGTCGATGTCGATGCCGCACTGGGCGAGCGCCTCGGTGGCGATGTCGGTGAGGCGCGCCGCGAGCAGGTTGTTGTCGAGCTGACGGCCCAACAGATACTCGGCCGAGAGGTAGCAGACGGTCTTCGCCTGCAGCTTCTTCTGCTGGGCGCGATCGTCGAACCAGCGCGCCATGAGGTAGTCGCGCACCGTGAACGCCAGCGCCAGGTACTGGTCGTTGACGTCGGACGCCGACAGGGTCACGCCCTGGTCGAAGTTCAGGTTCTGCAGGAACTGTTTCGTGAAGCCGTCGACCGAGGCTGCGGGCGCCACGACGGGCGCGATCGCGAGCGGGTGGGTGGGACGAAGCTCTGAGGTGTTCTCGGGCACCCTCCGACCGTAATCAGAACGACCCCGTCCTGCCAGGATTCACCGAGAACGACACATGATCTTCACCACCGCGCCGCACGACGACCGGGGGCTGGATGCCGGATGCCGGCGGTCAGCGCAGACCGCACCCGTCGACGACCTGCGTCTTGCGTTCGATGAGATTCTTCGTCCAGGTGTAGAGGACCGGCAGGAAGCGCGACTTCGGCAGGATGGGGCGCAGGTGGTCGTAGCCCGCGTACGTCGCCCACCGCACCGGCTGCCCCTCGGCGCAGAGCTTCTGCACGTAGTCGCGCTGCAGGCTCGGCGGGATGACCTCGTCGTCGGCTCCCCAGGCCACGAGCATCGGCGTGCCGAGCGGCTCGGTCATGGCGTTCTCGGCGAGTCGGCGTCCGAGGGCGCCGTCGGTGAGGTCGGCGTTGTACAGCGGGCGGTCCTCCGACACCCCGAGCGCCGTCAGCACCGAGACGACGACGCCCGGCTCGGTGGGGCATCGCTGGGTCATCTCGAGCACGATCGAGCGCGAGCCCTCGGCGATGTAGTCGTCGAGGTGCACGTCGGCGTAGGTCTGCGCGTACGGCACCAGCACCCACGAGGTGATCACCGAGAGCATGGCGTTCGGCGGTCCCGACAGCAGCTCGCGCGCCAGGGCGGGCGGGTCGGCGACGGGGGCGACCACGGCCGTGCCGAGCACGTCGATCCCGGGGGCGTAGTCCTCGGCGATCGCGGTGGTCCACAGCGCTGCGTGTCCGCCCTGCGAGTGGCCCCAGACCACCGTGTCGGGCGAGAGCGTCACATCGGTGCGCAGCTCCGCCGTCGCCAGCACCGCGTCCAGCGACGAGCGCGCCTCGCCCCGGCCGATCAGGTAGGGGTAGGTGCCGGGTGCACCCTGGCCGGAGAAGTCCGAGGCGACGACCACCCAGCCGGCCTTGAGCGCCTGCTCGAGGGCCGGGATCGACCACCGGGTCGCCGAGGCGTCGCGCAGGCTCGGTGCGCACCCCTGGGCCACCCCCGTCGTGCCGTGGTTCCAGATGATGACGGGACGGGGTCCCGGGGGCGGGTCCTTGGGCATGATCACGAGGGCGCTCGCCACGGCGGGCCGGCTCACGGCATCCCTCGTCGTGTAGAGGATGCGCGTGACGTCGCCGTTCTGGGGAAGGCGGCCGAGGTAGGCGTCGGAGCGGATGAGACGGCCGTGACCGCTCGGCACCTCGGCCGGGGCGTCGTAGAAGGCGTCGACGACCGGGGCGCCGTCGTTGAGCCAGTCGTTCAGCCACCACCCGCCCGCGGCGGTCGCGACCAGCACGAGAGAGAGGGCGTAGCGGCCGGCGGCGGCCCAGCGCAGCCGCGTCCGGCGACGTCGAACGGCCCGCGGCGCGTCGAACGGCGTTCGCGGCGCGTGCGGACGACGGATGCCGCGGACTCCGCGGGCGAACACCCCCACGCCGAACACGATCGTGCGCACCCCGAACACCACCGCGAGCACCAGGACCGTGACATCGGGCCAGGTGAACGACAGCAGTCCGAGGGCGATCTGGGCGACACCCCAGGCCAACGACAGCACGCGGGCGCTGACCTCACCCGACGAGACGGCACGTCCCACCGACGCGAGCCCCCCGATGACGAGCAGCACCGCGAGCACGGGCGGCAGCAGTTCGAGGCTGCGCCCCAGCCAGACCAGGACAGCGACACCGGCGACGATCCAGGCGGCGGCCACCGACCGCGCCCACCATCCGGCGGGGCGCGCGACCAACTCGACGATGCCCATCACCACGGCACTGGCACCGACGTAGATGCCGAGCAAGACCAGCGAGGTGAGCGGCCGCGACACGATCAACGCCCCCAGCACCACCACGACGATCCCGACGATCAGCAGCACGCGCGGCGGGGCGTGGCGGGTGAGCACCGGGAGCGCATTCCACCGGCGCGGGCGCGGGCGGCGGGGTGCGGGCATCAGGCAATCCTAGGCAACGTGGCACCGCGCGAATCGGGCGAGGGGCTCGCGCCTCCGCGGATGCCGCGAGACGACGCGCGACGGGCGCGGCCACGCGGGCGCGCGGGCGAACGCACGGCGCTGCACACGACGCAAGGGACACGGCACACGCGATTACCGGATTCCCGCACCGCGGCATACGGTTCGTCCGTGCCGTCTTCCGCCCGAACAGCCGCGCGCGATGCCGAGGCCAACCCCGCCTTCCGCGTCGCGGCGCGCACGGGATACGTCGCCAACGGCATCCTGCACCTGCTCATCGGCGGCCTCGTGCTCGCCGTCGGCTTCGGTGCGGCCGAAGACACCGACCAGACCGGGGCATTCCGAGCCCTCGCGGCGGTGCCGCTCGGTGCCGTGGCCCTCTGGGCTCTGGCGATCGGCCTGGTCGCCCTGGGCTGCTGGCACCTGCTGCAGGCCGTCGCTCCCCGTCACCTGTCGGGATGGCGCCGCCTCGCGCGGATCGCCGCCGAGGCGCCGCAGGGCCTCGTCTTCGTCGTCATCGGGATCCTCTCGGCCTCAGTCGCGCTCGGCGCGCGCCCCCGCGCCGAGCAGGCCGCCGAAGACGCCAGCGCCGCCGTGCTCACCCTCCCCCTCGGCGGGCTGCTGCTGGGCACCACCGGAGTCGTCGTCGCGAGCGTCGGCATCGGCTTCGTGTGGATGGGACTGCGCCGCTCGTTCCACTCCAAGGTGCGCATCCCCGACGGACCGGCGGGCCACGCCCTCAGCGCGCTCGGGGTGGTGGGCTTCCTCGCCAAGGGCGTCGCGCTCGGGATCGTCGGGGTGCTGCTCGTGGTGGCCGCCGTGACCGTCGAGCCCGATACCGCGGGCGGCCTCGACGGCGCGGTGTCGGCGCTGATCGCGCTTCCCACCGGGCCGGTGCTGGCGTTCCTCGTGGGCCTGGGCTTCATCGCCTACGGCGTGTTCACGGTGTTCCGCGCCCGCTACGCGCGGCTCGACGTCTGAGCGTCAGTCCAGCGCGGGGTCGCGCCCGGTGCGCTCCCCCGTGTCGAGCGTGGCGATCGCCGCGTGGTCGTCGGCGTCGAGGGTGAAGTCGAAGACGTCGCCGTTCTCGCGCAGACGCGCGAGCGACACCGACTTGGGGAACACGACCAGGCCGCGGTCGAGGTGCCAGCGGACGACGACCTGGGCCGGAGTCTTGCCGTAGCGCTCGGCGATCCGCCTGAGCACGGGCTCGTCGAGCAGCCCGCCGCGCGCCAGCGGCGCCCACGACTCGGTGACGATGCCGTGCGCGGAGTCCCAGTCGACGAGGTCGTTCTGCGGGAAGCGCGGGTGCAGCTCGACCTGGTTCACCGCGGGGAGCACGCCCGTCTCATCGCGCAGCCGCTCGAGGTGCGGGATGGCGAAGTTGCTGACGCCGATCGAGGTGGCCCGGCCCTCGTCGCGCAGGCGCAGCAGGGCGCGCCAGGTGTCGACGTAGCGGTCCGCGCTGGGGATGGGCCAGTGGATCAGGTACAGGTCGACCCGGTCGAGGCCCAGCCGTGCGCTGCTGGCGTCGAACGCGCGCAGCGTCTCATCGAACCCCTGGTCGTCGTTCCACACCTTGGTCGTGACGAACAGGTCGTCGCGGTCGAGGCCCGACGCGCGCAGTCCCTCGCCGACCTCGGTCTCGTTGCCGTAGAGCGCGGCCGTGTCGACGTGACGGTAGCCCGCGGCGAGCGCGCCGGCGACCAGGTCGGCGGTGACGTCGGCGGGCACCTTGTAGGTGCCGATGCCGAGCTGCGGGATCGTGGAGCCGTCGGACAGCGACAGGCGGGGGGCGGCGATCATGGCATCCACGCTACCGGCGCGCGCACCTACCGGGTCGGTCAAAGGCGGAACGGCACCCCGGTCGACTTCGCGTCGGCGGGGTGCCGTTCCGGCACATCGATCAGCGGGTGAGCGCCGCCACCGCGTCGGCGACCGCGAGCGTCTCGCGCTCGCCCGTGCGGCGGTCCCACAGCTCGACCTGGCCCTCGGCGGCGCCACGGCCGACGATGAGGATGCGCGGGATGCCGACGAGCTCGGCGTCGCCGAACTTGACGCCGGGCGAGACCTTGGGGCGGTCGTCGTAGAGCACGTCGCGCCCCGCAGCCTCGAGCTGGGCGGCGACCGACTCGGCGAGCTCGAACGCCGCCGCGTCGCGACCGGTGGCGACGACGTGCACGTCGAACGGGGCGACCGACTCGGGCCAGATCAGGCCCTTCGCGTCGTTGTTGAGCTCGGCGATGATCGCGAGGATGCGGGTGACGCCGATGCCGTACGAGCCCATCGTGACCGTGGCGAGCTTGCCGTTCTCATCGAGCACCTTCAGGCCCAGGGCCTCGGCGTACTTGCGACCGAGCTGGAAGACGTGACCGATCTCCATGCCGCGCGCGAGCTCCACGGGGCCCGAGCCGTCGGGAGCGGGGTCTCCGGGGCGCACGGTCGACACCTCGACGAAGCCGTCGCCGACGAAGTCGCGGCCGGCGACGAGCGAGTGCACGTGCTTCTGGTCGACGTTGGCGCCGGTGATCCACGCGGTGCCGTCGACGACGCGCGGGTCGAGGACGTACCGGATGCCGGTGGCCGATTCCTCGCCCAGCACGGCGCCCGTCGGCGACCAGGGGCCGATGTAGCCCTTGACCAGCAGGGGGTGCTTGGCGAAGTCGGCTTCGGTCGCGGCTTCGACCTCGGCGGGCGCGAAGGCGACCTCGACGCGCTTGTCGTCGACGTCGCGGTCGCCGGGAAGACCCACGACGACGAGCTCGCGCGTGCCGTCGAGGTGGGTGAGGGCCATCACGACGTTCTTCAGCGTGTGGGCGGCGGTCCACTCGGTGGCCCCGTCGGTCGCCGGGCCGGCGATACCGGGGGCGGGCGCGTCGAGGTGGGCGTTGCTGTGGTCGACGAGGGTCGCGATGGTGGGGGTGTTCGGGGAGTCGAAGATCACGGCATCCGGGCGGCCCTCGATCGGCAGCGCCTCGGGCACGACCGTGGTGAACGCCTCGACGTTGGCCGCGTAGCCCCCGGCGGAGCGCACGAAGGTGTCTTCGCCGATGGGGGTCGGGTGCAGGAACTCCTCTGACTTCGAGCCGCCCATGGCACCGGCGTCGGCGGCGACGATGACGTACTCGAGGCCCAGGCGCGTGAAGATGCGCTCGTAGGCGTCGCGCTGCGCCTGGTACGAGACGTCGAGTCCGGCGTCGGTCGCGTCGAACGAGTACGCGTCCTTCATCGTGAACTCGCGGCCGCGCAGCAGGCCGGCGCGGGGGCGCGCCTCGTCGCGGTACTTGTCCTGGATCTGGTAGAGCGTCAGCGGCAGGTCCTTGTACGACGAGTACAGGTCCTTCACCAGCAGGGTGAACATCTCTTCGTGCGTGGGAGCGAGCAGGTAGTCGGCGCCCTTGCGGTCCTGCAGGCGGAACAGCGCGTCGCCGTACTCCTCCCATCGACCGGTCTGCTCGTACGGATCGCGGGGCAGGAGCGCCGGGAAGTGCACCTCGAAGGCACCGGCGTTCGCCATCTCTTCGCGCACGACCGCCTCGATCTTGGCCTTGACCTTCAGGCCCAGCGGCAGCCAGGCGAAGATGCCCGGCGCGTTACGGCGGATGTAGCCGGCCCGCACGAGCAGGCGGTGGCTGGCCACCTCGGCATCGGAGGGGTCTTCACGGAGCGTGCGGAGGAAGAAGTTCGACAGACGGGTCACCACGAGAGTCGAGTCTAGGGCGGCGGATGCCGCGGCTCGCTCACGCCGTGGGCATCTGTCGGACGAAAGCGACGAGCGCATCGAGGCCGGATACGACGGCGTCCTGCGGCAGGTGGCCGGCGACGACGAGGGTCGCCATGCCGTGAGCGAGCGACCAGGCGCCCGCGACCGTGGCCTCCAGACGCTCTCCGCTCAGAGTCGGATCGACGGCGACGATCGCCTGGGCGATGAGGTCCTCATTTGCACGGATGAGCGGGGCCATCTCGGCGGACGGTGCACCAGGGATGCAGATCTCGGGGTCGAAGACCAGCGCGAAGCCTTGCGGGTGAGCGACGGCGTAGTCGACGTACGCGCTGGCGATGGCGCGAATGGCCGGCGCTCCGGGCGTCACCTCGGCGACGGCGCGTCGTTGGCCTTCGAGGAGCTGCGCCATATGGCGCTCCGACAGGCGCTTGAGGAGCGCACGTCGGTCGGCGAAGTGGTGGTAGGGCGCGTTGTGGCTGACCCCCGCGCGCCGCGCGACTTCACGGAGGCTCAAGACGCCGACACCGCTCTCGGCGAGGAGTTCGTCCGCAGCGACGAGCAAAGCGGGGCCGAGATCGCCGTGGTGGTATTTCGACGATGTTGACACGGGCAAGATTCTAGCTATGTTGATATCGTCCAGATTCTGGACACTGTCCACATTAGGAGACCCATGACCGCGCTCGTCCTCGACGGACACCCTTCCGCCGACTCGCTCACCTCCGCCCTCGCTCGGCGTTACGCCGACGCGCACGGCGACGCGCGGCTCCTCGCCGTGCGCGACCTCGACTTCGACCCGGTCCTCCAGCGGGGATACCGGCAGAGGCAAGACCTGGAGCCCGACCTTGCCGACGCCCTCGACGCGTTGCTGGCCGCGTCGCACGTCGTCGTCGCGACGCCGGTGTGGTGGGCCTCCACCCCCGCACTGCTGAAGGGCTTCTTCGATCGCGTTCTCCTCCCGCAGCGCACCTATCGCTACGGGGCGAACGGCGTGCCGCAGGGCTTGCTGAACGCCCGCACCGGGCGACTCCTGCTCACCAGCGACTCTCCGCGATGGTTCCTCGCGTACACGGGAGACCCGACCCTCCGACAGGTCCGTAATCAGACGTTGCGCTTCTGCGGCATCCGTTCGGTGCGGACGACGCACTTCCCGTCGGTGCGCAGGTCCGACGACGCAGAGCGTCGCGCGTGGCTCGACCGAACCGCCGCCATCGCGCAGCGCGATGCGCGCCGCTGAGCGAGCGACACGGCCCGTACGGGCGGTGCAGTGTCCGTCACCGGCCGTGCAGAGCCCGGCGGCGGTGTCGCCCCGTGCGGAGACCTACGATTACCGCGCGCCGGCGCTGAGTCGGATCGGGCTGTCAGTCCTGGGCAGCATCGTTGGCAGGTACTCGACGGCGGCCACGAGGAGCGGCAGCTACCGTGATCGACATGATCGTTCGTGTGTCGGAGGCCCGCCTTCATGCGGGGCTGCAAGCGGAGTTCCTGACGCTCCTGGTGAACATGGTGGCCGAATTTCCCCAGCGCTACCGAGGCCTTGTTCGCCATGAGGTTCTCATCGATCGAGGCGATCCACTCCGGGTGCAATATCTGAGCGTCTGGTCCGACGAGGCGGCACTTGTGAACTATGCCGGTGAGAGGTGGCAATCGGATCCTGTGACGTTCCCAGAAGAAGACAGGTTCCTCACGCACCCTCTGACTCTCCACCATTTCGAGACGGTCCCGATCACTGCGTAGAACGTGCCTGTGTCGGTGGCGAGGAGCCGGCGCACGTGCGGGGCGACGATCGGAGTCGGGTAACGGCTCAACCCCCGGCCATCCGAAGACGCGCCGCGGAGCCCATGGCGGCCACCACCGTCACTCCGCGCGACCCGCGCCCGTGCGACGATGCGTCGAGAGGAAGAGGGGTCAGCCGAGACGCATCACCAGAGCACCGCCAACCCGGCGAGACCGGCGAAGGCGGCGTCGTCGGTGATGAGCGTCAGCGACTCGACCATCGCCTGCGCCGCGAGCATCCGGTCGAAGGGGTCGCGATGGTCCCACCGCATCGAACCCGCGAGAAGCGCGTGCGTCTCGTCGATGGCAAGCCGTTCGACGCCGAGGCGGTCGAGATGACGTTCGTAGCCGCCCACGAGCGCGTCCGCCTGGGGTAGCTTTCCGATCCGGTTCTTTGTGGCGATCTCCCAGGCCGACACCGCCGAGACAGTCAGTCGGGATGCCGGATCGGCGATCACCGACGACGACTGCGGTCCGAGTCGCTCGGGAGCGGTCAACGCCCACAACAGAGTGTGCGTGTCGAGAAGAAACCTCACGCCCCGTCTTCCCATGCGGCGAGCTCGTCGTCGGGGAGCGCATCGGCGAAGCCGGGAGGCACCTGGTAAGCGACGAACCCGAGTTCTCGACGGGACGGAGCATCGACGGCGACGAGCTTCGCCGCCGGCGTGTCGCCGCGCGCGATGACGACCTCGTCACCGCGCTGCACCGAGGCGATGAGAGCCGAGAGATGCGTTTTGGCGTACTGCACCTTCACGTGGGAGGTCTTCATGCCGGAATCCTCTCACCGCCGTGCGAGCTTGGTCAACCAGACCTGGTCACTGGTCTCTCCCACCGAGTGGGAGCACGGCATCCGCCGACGCCCCGCCCGTCAGCGGCGCCCCACGTGCAGCACCGCGCGTGTGACGAGACTCGCCACGAGCGCCCGGAAGGCCGCGCTCATCCCGAACACCGTGCCTCGTGCCGATCGAACAGCGCGGCGAGCGCGAGCTCGTCGCCTCGGCATACCCGGGGCCAGAGCCCGGCGTCGTCGTCCACCAACCCCTCCGGCGATGCGGTGCGTGCCGTCGCGGCGGGTGGGAGGTGGATGCCGAGAGCTCAGCCGAGAGCGGAGATGATCGCCGCGGTCACAGCTCGCAGCTGTTCCCTCGACAGATTCTCGCCGCTGACGTCGACGACCCCTCCGGCGGCGTTCGCGAGAAGGCGCCCGCCGTTGCCGTCTGCTGCGGGCATCCACCAGGCTGTCTGCGCTCCGCCGACCTCGACGGGGCTGCCGCCCGACTGCTCCCCCTCGCCCGGATCGGATCGCGCACCCGCGGCGAGGCTGACCCGCAGGCTGGGAGGATTCGTCTCGTCGTACGAGACCGGGACGAACGTGCACCAGGATGCCGCGCCCCGGGCCGTGAGAACCTCCCAGGCCTGACCTTGCGGCACGTTATCGGTTCCGAGCGGTCCGAGATCGTCACGCCCGAGTGCCCCCTCCACCGCCCCCTCAAGCTGCTCGCCGCAGTCGGCGAGGCGCCACGCGCCGGGCGAGAGGGGCCGCTCGGTCCCCGGCGACACGGCTGCGCGCGCACCCGCCTCCGCGACCGCACGTACCGCGGTGGCGCCGTCGTCGGAACCGACGACCACCCACGCGTCGCCGAACCGCTCCGAGTAGTCGCAGGGCCCACCCCCGTCGCAGACGGGTGCCGCGCCGACCCGCGACCGGACCTCGTCCGGCACGACGGACCACGGCAGAACGGTGAGGTTCACCACCTGCCATTCGGCCGGGTCCTGGGCGCGCCACTGGCACGAGATCCCGCCGAGCCACCTCGCATCCCACACGATCGGCTCCCGCGACAGCCGCATCTCCACGCCCGCGTTAGCCGAGACCGTGCTGTCGTCGAAGACGGTCGAACAGTCGCCGCCGAAAGCCAGAGCCGGCGCGGTCGGGGTCGGCGAGGGAGCGGTCGGGCTCAGGGTGGGCGTCGGCGTCGCGGTGAAGCGGGGCGTCGGCGCGGTCGCGTTCGGCGACGGCGAGGTCGCGATCTCGGGCGCGCTCAGCGTCGACGTCGCCGCCACTCCCCCGGCGATCGCGACGATCAGAGCCGCCGCCACCGATCCCGCGATCCAGGTGCCCCGGTGGGCGCCCGTCGGGGTGATCCCCCGCGCACCGCCGAGGATGCGTGCGCGCATCGCCGCTCGCTCATCGGGCGTCAGCTCGTCGTTCATGCCCGTGCTCCTTCCGGCGCGAGGTCGTCGCGCATCTTCGCCTTCGCGCGGGCGAGACGCGACTTGACCGTTCCCGCGGGGATGCCGAGGGCTTGGGCCACCTCGCGTTCGGCGTAGCCCTCGAGCACCGCCAGCACGACGACGGCCTGCTCCCGTTCGGGGAGCCGTTTCAGGGCGCCCAGCACGGCGCCGTCGTCGACGTCGGGCGCCGGAACGGGCGGTGCCGCGGGCACACGCTCGAGCAGGGTGCGGTACCGCCTCCCCGAGCGCTCGAGGTTGCGTGCGCAGTGCGCCACCGCCGTCAGCAGCCACGGCAGCGGAGACCCGTCGACCAGACGCACCGACGCGCGTTTGCGCCAGAGTTCGAAGAACGCCACCGTCACGGCATCCTTCGCGTCCTCGCGGTGCGTGAGCAGTCTCGTGGCGTGGCGGAACAGCCGCGCTTCGTGCCGATCGAACAGCGCGGCGAGCGCGAGCTCGTCCCCTCGGCATACCCGGGACCAGAGCCCGGCGTCGTCGTCATCCACACTCAGTAGTGTCCACATCCCGCCCATCGGTTCCCTCGCGGGGAATGTTTTCGATGTCGAATCGGTAACGACATCGCCGATCGGCGTCGACGGGCGCGCCGGATGCCGGGTGTGCGGCGCCCGCGCCGCGGGCATCGTCGACGCAGCCCCCGCGCCGTAGCCTGGAACGATGACCACGGTGCTTCTCACGGGCTTCGAGCCGTTCGCCGGTGACGCCACCAACCCCTCCGGTGATGCGGTGCGCGCCGTCTCGGCGGGCTGGAGCGGCCCCGAGGAGCTGATCGTCGAGGTGCTGCCGGTCACCTTCGACCGGGCGGACGCGCAGCTGCGGGCCCTCATCGACCGGTATCGACCCGACGTGGTGATCGCCACGGGACTCGCCGGCGGTCGCACGCAGGTCACCCCGGAGCGCGTGGCCATCAACCTGGCCGATGCCCGCATCCCCGACAACGACGGCGCCCAGCCCGTCGACCGCCCGATCGTCGAGGGCGCGCCCGCGGCGTACTTCGCGACCGTCCCGGTCAAGGCGATGGCGGCGGCGATGGGCGAGGCCGGCATTCCCGCCGCGGTGTCGTACTCGGCGGGCACGTTCGTGTGCAACCAGGTGATGTTCGCCGCCCTGCACGCGACGGCGTCGACGCCGGGGGCGCGCGCGGGGTTCGTGCACGTCCCGTACGCGAGCGAGGACGCCCCCGTCGGCGCCCCGTCGCTCCCGCTGGCCGACATCGTGCGCGCGCTCGAGAGCGCGGTGCGCGCCGCGATCGACGTGCCGACGGATCTCGCCGTGTCGGCCGGCACCCTGCACTGAGGCCGCGCGCAGCCCCCGGGCTCAGCCGGCGCGGCGCCCCAAGTGCAGCACCGCGCGCGTGACGAGGCCCGCCACGAGCGCCCAGAAGGCCGCGCTCACCCCGAACACCGCGATCCCGGATGCCGCGACCAGGAACGTCACCACGGCGGGGAGCCGCTCGCCGGGATCATCGATGGCCTGCTGCACCGCCGAGCCGAAGGCGCCGAACAGCGCGACGCCCGCCACCGCCGGGATGACGCCTGCCGGGGCCAGCAGCACGATCGCGGCAAAGGCCGCCGACAGCGCGCCCAGCACGAGATAGGTGCTGCCCGCCGAGACGCCCGCCACCCAGCGCTTCTTCGGGTCGGGGTGGGAGTCGGGGCCGGCGGCGATCGCCGCGCTGATGGCCCCCAGGTTCATCGCGTGTCCGCCGAAGCCCGCCGCGGCGGCCGATCCGAGGCCGGTGACCAGCATCGCGGGGCGCCACGGGATCGTGTAGCCGAGGCTGCGCATCACGGCGACGCCGGGGACGTTCTGCGACGCCATGGTCACCACGAACAGCGGCAGCGCGATGCCCACCACCGATCCGACGGTGAGCGTGGGGACGGTGAACTCCA
Organism: Microbacterium sp. CFBP 13617; assembly: GCF_014839445.1. NCBI lineage: Bacteria > Bacillati > Actinomycetota > Actinomycetes > Micrococcales > Microbacteriaceae > Microbacterium > Microbacterium sp. CFBP 13617. The sequence continues at coordinate 291,635 of NZ_JACYNW010000003.1, forward strand.
GCCGCGGCAGCAGGGTCGCGGCATCCGCGTCGACGCCGGTGCGCGCCAGCTCCACGGCGACCACGACGATGGCGGCCAGGAAGGCCAGCGGCACGGCCCAGCGGGGCAGCAGACGCGAGGCCACGAGCCAGACGATCAGCACCGGCGCCACGCCCCACGGGTCCTGGATCAGGCCGAGGAACGGGGCCACGCACAGCGGCAGCAGCACGCCGGCCAGCATCGCCTGCGCGATCGAGGCGGGAATGCGGGCGATCAGGGCCCCGAGCGGGGGGAACAGCGCCGTGCAGAGGATGAGCGCCGCCGACACGAGGAAGCCGCCCACCACCGCTGGCCATCCGCCGTCGACCGCGCCGGTGGCGGCGAGCAGTGCGACGCCGGGGGTCGACCACGCGACGGTGATCGGAATGCGGTAGCGCCCCGCGAGAACGATGCACCCGACACCGACGACGAGGGTGATGGCGAGCAGTCCGCTGGCCGCCTGCTCCGCCGTCGCCCCGACGGCCCGAAGACCGGTGAGGACGACCGCGAAGGTGCTGGTGAAGCCGACGAGGGCGGTGACCACCCCGGCGATGAGCGGACGGGTGAGGGAGGCGGCGGGATTCTCGGTCATGACGATGCCGACGCTAGCGGAACCCCACAGCGCGCCGGCGACGCCGTTGCGCGCGGCGGCCGGGTGAGCGCCGCGTCAGGCCGTGATGACCTGCGCGGTACCGGTGGCGGCGTCGGGGCCCATCTCGGCGGCGAGGCGGTTGGCCTCGGCGATGAGGGTCGCCACGATCTCGGACTCGGGGACGGTCTTCACGACCTCGCCCTTCACGAAGATCTGGCCCTTACCGTTGCCGGAAGCGACGCCCAGGTCGGCGTCGCGCGCCTCACCGGGGCCGTTGACGACGCAGCCCATGACGGCCACGCGCAGCGGCACGGTCATGTCCTTGAGGCCCTCGGTGACGTCGTCGGCGAGCGTGTAGACGTCGACCTGCGCACGGCCGCACGAGGGGCACGAGACGATCTCGAGCTTGCGCTCGCGGAGGTTCAGCGACTGCAGGATCTGGTGGCCGACCTTGACCTCTTCGGCGGGCGGGGCCGAGAGCGAGACGCGGATCGTGTCGCCGATGCCCTCCGACAGCAGGATGCCGAAGGCCGTGGCGCTCTTGATCGTGCCCTGGAACGCGGGGCCCGCCTCGGTGACGCCGAGGTGCAGGGGCCAGTCGCCCCGCTCGGCGAGCAGTCGGTAGGCCTTCACCATGACGATGGGGTCGTTGTGCTTGACCGAGATCTTGAAGTCGTGGAAGTCGTGCTCCTCGAACAGCGAGGCCTCCCACACGGCGCTCTCGACGAGCGCCTCGGGCGTGGCCTTGCCGTACTTCTCGAGCAGGCGGCGGTCGAGCGACCCGGCGTTGACGCCGATGCGCAGCGACACGTTCGCGGCCTTGGCCGCCTTCGCGATCGCGCCGACCTGGTCGTCGAACTTGCGGATGTTGCCCGGGTTCACGCGCACCGCGCCGCAGCCGGCGTCGATCGCCTGGAAGACGTACTTCGGCTGGAAGTGGATGTCGGCGATGACCGGGATCTGGCTCTTCTTGGCGATGATGTGCAGCACGTCGGCGTCGTCTTGCGACGGCACGGCCACGCGCACGATCTCGCAGCCGGATGCCGTGAGCTCGGCGATCTGCTGAAGGGTGGCGTTGATGTTGGTGGTGGGAGTCGTGCACATCGACTGCACGCTCACGGGGGCGTCACCGCCCACGAGCACCTTGCCCACCTTGATCTGGCGGGTCTTGCGACGAGGCGCGAGGACCTCCGGCACGCGGGGCATCCCGATGTTCACTGCAGGCACGGACTCAGCCTACGCCGTGGTACCCGGACGGGGGCTGAAGGTGCCCTGTGGTAGGTTCGGCGCCATGCGCGCGCACACATCCTGGTGGCACACCGTCTAGGCGGTGCGCTCGCATGCAACAGACCGCCCTCCCCCTGGGGAACCCGGGCGGTCTTCGTGTTTTCGGCGGCCGCTTTGGACCCTCGCTCACAGACGGAAGTTATCTCGATGACCGGGCCCGACCCCTCCTCCCTGCTCCTCGACCTCGCCGCAGGTTCTGCTCCCTTCGCCGTGATCGCCCGTGACGGCGTCACGGTCGAAGTCCTCACGGGCGACGTCGTCGACGTCGACCTGCTGGCCGACGTGCCGCTCGTCGACGACGCCGGCACACCCCGCGAAGTGCTCGCGCTCGTGCCGTACCGCCAGGTGCGCGAGCGCGGCTTCGTCTGCCACGACGACGGCGCGCCGCTGCGATGCCTCGTCATCGACCAGCGCGTCTCGCTCCCCCGCGCCGAGGTACTGGCATCCCTGCCGACGACCGCGATCCCCCTGCACGACGCCGGCTTCGACATCACCGACGAGGACTACGCCGACATCGTGCGCGAGGTCATCGCCGATGAGATCGGCCGCGGCGAGGGTGCCAACTTCGTCATCCGTCGCGACTTCGTCGCCGGGGTCGACGTCGACCCGCGGATCGCCGCGCTCACCTGGTTCCGCGCGCTGCTCGAGCACGAGAAGGGCGCCTACTGGACCTTTGCCGTCGTCACCGACGGGCACATCGCCGTGGGCGCGAGCCCCGAGGCGCACGTCAGCGCCCAGGGCGGCATCGTCACGATGAACCCCATCTCGGGCACCTTCCGCCACCCGGCGGGCGGGGCGACGGCCGAGACCCTCGCGGAGTTCCTGCGCTCGACCAAAGAGACCGAAGAGCTCTTCATGGTCGTCGACGAGGAGTTGAAGATGATGAGCGCCGTCTGCAGCGACGGCGGACGCATCACCGGTCCCCACCTCAAAGAGATGTCGCGCCTGACGCACACCGAGTACATGCTGCGCGGGCGCAGCGACCTCGACCCGCGCGACATCCTGCGCGAGACGATGTTCGCGCCCACCGTCACCGGCTCGCCCATGCAGAACGCGTGCACGGTGATCGCGCGCCACGAGACGACCCCCCGCGGCTACTACTCCGGGGTCGCCGCCCTCTTCACACCCAACGGCGCCACCGAGGGACCCACGCACGATCTCGACGCGCCCATCCTCATCCGCACGGCCTATCTGGTCGACGGGCGGCTGCGCGTGCCGGTCGGTGCGACGCTCGTGCGCCACTCCGACCCGTACGGCGAGGTCGGCGAGACCCACGGCAAGGCCGCTGGCGTGCTCGGCGCGATCGGCGCGATCCCCCGCGACACGACGCCCGCCGCTCCCGCCGACGCCGATCCCGACGCACCGGCGGCCCCGCGCCGTCCCCTCGGCGAGGATCCCGCGATCGCCGAGCTGCTGGCATCCCGCAACGACCGCCTCGCACCGTTCTGGATGAACCCGCAGGATCCCGACGGCTCCGGTCCCTTCGCGGGCCGCACGGCGCTCGTCGTCGACGCCGAGGACCGCTTCACCACGATGCTCGCGCACCAGCTGCGCCACCTGGGTCTCGACACCCGTATCGTGCACTGGTCCGGGGTCTCCGACGACGACCTCGACGCCGCCGACCTGGTGGTCTCGGGCCCCGGCCCCGGCGACCCGCGCGACGACAGCCCGCGCATGAGCGCGATGCGCCACGTCGTCGGACGCCGCCGCGCCGCATCGACGCCGTTGCTGGCGGTGTGCCTGAGCCACCAGATCCTCGCCGACTCGCTGGGGATCGACCTCGAACCCCTCGCCCGGCCGCACCAGGGCCTGCAGAAGAGTGTCGAGCTGTTCGGCGAGTCCGCCTCGATCGGGTTCTACAACACGTTCACGGCGCGGGTGGCTGCCGGAGACACGCAGCGCGGCCTCGCCGTCGGCTCCGCGGGCGGCACGACGCAGACCGTCACCGACGTCGCGGCGGATGCCGAGACGGGCGACGTCTACGCGCTCCGCGGCCCGGGCTACGCCTCGGTGCAGGGTCACCTCGAGTCGATCCTGTCGCGCGACGGCATGCGCACGCTGGAGCGTCTCATCGCCCACGTGCTCTGAGGCCGGAGGCGAACGGCACGCCTCCTGCATGAGCGACAGCGGCCGCCCCCGTTCCGGGTGCGGCCGCGTCGATGTGCCGGAGCACTGCGCCGGCGACGAGAGCGCCGCGTCCGCCTAGAGCAGCTTCACCGGGTTGAAGATGTCGGCGAGGAACAGCACGCCGCCCATCCCGACGAGCAGGATCACCACCACGAAGGTCACCGGCACCAGGCGGGTCGCGTCGACCGGCTTGGCGATGCGCCCGCGAGCGCGCGCGAGGACTTTCTTCAGACCGTCCCAGAGGGCGACGACGATGTGGCCGCCGTCGAGCGGCAGCAGCGGGATGAGGTTGAAGACGAAGAGAGCGACGTTCAGACCCGCCAGGAGGGCGATGATCGACTGCACTCGGTCGAGGATCGGCGCGTCCACCGCGGCGATGTCGCCCGCGAGGCGGCCCGCACCCACCACGCTCATGGGGCTGGTGGGGTCCCGGGGCTGACCGGTGAGGGTGTCGACCGCGGTGTCGTAGATGCGCACGGGCAGGGTCGCCACGATCCGGCCGACCGCCTCGATCTGGGTGATCGTCGCCTGGGGACCGCTCCACAGGGGCTGCGGCACGAGGGACTGCTGCGCGGTCACGCCGGCGAAGCCGACGGTCTCGAACTCGGGGGCACCCGACGCGTCGACGACCGGGCGACCCTGGGCGTCGGTGACGGCGCGATCGGTGGTCTGCGGGGTGAACTGCACGGTCTGCTGCGCCCCATCGCGTTCGATGACGACCGAGAGCGGCGTGCCCGGCGAGCGCTGGATGATCGCCGCGGCGTCGGCGAACGTCGCCACCGGCGTCCCGTCGATCGACACGATCGTGTCGCCCGGCTCGATGCCCGCGGCGGCGGCGGGGGCGACGGGATCGGCCGACGTGCACGCGTCGCGCTGCTGGCTCGCCGGGATCACGCACTGCGAGACCGACGCGACGGTGGTGGTGCCCTGCTGCACGCCGATGCCGCTCAGCGCGATCGAGAACAGCACAACGGCGAGCACGAGGTTCATCAGCGGGCCGCCGAGCATGACGATCACGCGCTTCCAGACCGGGAGCTTGTAGAAGACGCGATCGTCGGCGGCGACGAGCGTCTCGGCGTTGGCGTCGCGGGCGTCCTGCACCATCGTGGCGAAGAAGCGCGACCGGCGGGTGCCGGGCTCGTCCTCGTCGGGGGCGGGCGGATACATGCCCGCCATCGAGATGTACCCGCCGAGCGGCAGGGCCTTGACGCCGTACTCGGTCTCGCCGATGCGCTTCGACCAGAGCGTGGGCCCCAGGCCGATCATGTACTGCCCGACGCGCACGCCGAAGAGCTTGGCGGGCACCAGGTGCCCGACCTCGTGCAACGCGATCGAGACGGCCAGGCCGAGCACGAGCACGATGACGCCGAGGAGGAACGCGATCGCAGTCACCCGCCGACGATACCGCCGCATCCCTTTGAACCGCCCGTGCGGCCGCGATGCGGTGTCTGTGCGACACCGGATGCGACAATGGACGAGATGCCGACCCACGCGCCCTCGAACCTCCCGCCCGTGCTCCGGCCGGAGCGTCCGCCCCGCCGCGACCTCGCGGAACTCGCCCGCCGCTTCGGCGTGCGCAGCTCCGGCGACGTCGACGGCACGACCCTCACCGGCATCACGCTGGCCACCGCCGATCTGCGCGCGGGCGAGGCCTTCGTCGCGATCCGCGGAGTCAACCGCCACGGTGCCGAGTTCAGCGCGACCGCCGCCGAGCGCGGTGCGGTCGCGGTGATCACCGATGCCGACGGCGCCGAGATCGCAGGCCCCGCGGGTCTTCCGATCGTCGTGGTCGACGATCCCCGCGCCCTGCTGGGCGACCTGTCGGCCTGGGTCTACGGCACCGGTCCCGACGACGAGCTCCCCCAGTTGCTCGCCACGACCGGCACGAACGGCAAGACGAGCGTGTCGCACCTGCTCGAGGGGATCCTGGGGCAGCTCGGGGTCGTCACGGGTCTGTCGTCGACGGCCGAGCGTCACATCGCGGGCGACGTCATCGTGTCGCGGTTGACGACTCCCGAGGCCTCGGAGTTCCACGCCCTGCTCGCCCTCATGCGCGAGCGCGGCGTGCAGGCCGTCGCAGTCGAGGTCAGCGCGCAGGCGCTCACCCGGCACCGCGTCGACGGTCTGGTCTTCGACGTCGCCGGCTTCACCAACCTCACCCACGACCACCTCGACGACTACGCCGACATGCGCGAGTACTTCGAGGCCAAGCTCCCGCTGTTCCGTCCCGACCGCGCACGACGGGGGGTCGTCTGCCTCGACTCCGCCTCGGGTGCCGAGATCGCGGCCCGCGCCGAGATCCCGGTCGTGACCATCGCGACACCGGCCATCGCCGACGACGCCGCCGCGGCGGAACACGCCGACTGGGTCGTCGAGATCGTCGACGAGCGTCAGGAGGGTACCGAGTTCACGCTGCGCGATCGCGCGGGCCGCTCGCTCACCACCGTCGTGCCGGTGATCGGCCGGCACATGGCCGCCAACGCGGGTCTGGCGATCGTCATGCTGCTCGAGACCGGCTACACGTGGGAGCACCTGTTCAGCACCCTCGACGGCGAGCGCATCGAGGCCTCGCTCCCCGGCCGCACGCAGCTCGTCTCGGGCCCCGAGGGACCCGCGGTCTACGTCGACTTCGGGCACTCCCCCGACGCGTTCGAGAAGACCCTCGCGGCGGTCCGCCGCGTGACGCCCGGAAAAGTCGTCATGGTCTTCGGCGCCGACGGCGATCGCGACGCGACCAAGCGTCTCGACATGGGCCGCACCGCCGTCCTGGGCAGCGACGTGCTCATCGTCACCGACCACCACCCCCGTCACGAGAACCCGGATGCCATTCGCACGGTGCTCGTCGAGGGCGCACGCCGTGCCCGTCCCGACGCCGAGGTCCACGAGTTCACCCCGCCCGAGCGCGCGATCCTCGAGGCCGTGAAGCTCGTCGGCGAGGGCGACGCCATCCTGTGGGCCGGCCCCGGCCACCAGGATTACCGCGACATCCGGGGCGTTCGCACCCCGTACTCGGCGCGTGAGCTCTCGCGCCGCGCGCTGCGCGCGGCCGGCTGGGCCGTGCCGGATCCGCAGTGGCCCGTCCCGTACCCCGCCGACCGGACGCCGTCGTCGGATCCCGAACGCCCGGTCGACTTCCCGGCCTGACGCCCGCCCGTCCCGCGGATCCGCGGGCCGACGCCGCCCGGCGCGTGAGGACGGCGCTGCCACCCCGCGCGCGAAGCCCCGCGGGAGCGGGCACCCGCGAGCCGTCGTCAGCGCGCGGCGATGATCTCGTCGGCCGTGCGGCGTGCCCAGGCCTCGGCCTCGGCCAGCGACTCCCGCGTGAGCGTCGACGGCGGCTCGTGCTGGTCGACCACGCGCTCAATGAGGTCGACGATGTCCAGGAAGCTCAGCCGCCCCTCGTGGAACGCGTCGACGGCCTGCTCGTTGGCGGCGTTGAACACGGCGGGGTAGGTCGCCCCCGCGCGTCCGACGCGCTTGGCCAGGGCGACCGAGCCGAAGGCCTCCTCGTCGAGGGGCTCGAAGGTCCACTGCGACGCGCGCGTCCAATCCAGGGGAGCGCCGACGCCGGCGACGCGGTGCGGCCAGTCGAGCCCGAGCGAGATGGGCAGTCGCATGTCGGGCGGCGACGCCTGGGCGATCGTGGAGCCGTCCACGAACTCCACCATCGAGTGCACGATCGACTGCGGGTGCACCGTGACGTCGATGCGGTCGTAGGGCACGTCGAACAGCAGGTGCGCTTCGATGACCTCGAGGCCCTTGTTGACCAGGGTGGCGGAGTTGGTGGTGACCACGCGGCCCATGTCCCAGGTGGGGTGCGCGAGCGCCTCGGCGGGGGTGACGTCGGCGAGCTGGGCCCGCGAGCGCCCGCGGAACGGACCTCCGGATGCCGTGAGCACCAGCCGGCGCACCTCGTGCGCCTCACCGGAGCGCAGCGCCTGCGCGATCGCGGAGTGCTCGGAGTCGACCGGCACGATCTGGCCCGGTGCGGCGAGCGCGGTGACGAGCGAACCGCCGACGATCAACGACTCCTTGTTGGCGAGGGCGAGGGTGCGGCCCTCTTCGAGCGCGGCGATCGTGGGGCCGAGGCCGACCGAGCCGGTGATGCCGTTGAGCACCACGTCGGCCTCGACGTCGCGGACGAGCTGCTCGGCGTCGGTCGCGCCGAGCGCCGTATGCTCCACGCCGAACTCCTCGGCCTGCGCGTGCAGGCCGGCGCGGTCGGTGCCGGCGGCGAGGCCGACGACCTCGAAGCGGTCGGCGTTGGCACGGATGACGTCGAGCGCCTGCGTGCCGATCGAACCGGTGGAACCGAGGATGAGGACGCGGCGCATCCCGTCAGCCTACTGAGCGGCTGCGGGAGCGTGCTGGACGCCGAGGATGTCGACCACGAAGACGAGGGTCGAGTTCGCCGGGATCGCTCCCTGCTCCTGGTCGCCGTAGCCGTCGGCGGGAGGGATGACGGCGAGCACCTGCGAGCCGACCGTCTGGCCCTCGAGTGCCTGCCGGAAGCCCGCGACGACACCCGTGGTCGGGAACTCGGTGGGCATGCCCTTGTCCCAGCTGGAGTCGAACACGGTACCGCCGTCGTAGAGCACGCCGGTGTACTGCACGATCACCTGGTCGCCGGGGTTGACCACGTCGCCGTCGCCTCGGCGCAGGTTCTCGATGCGCGTCTCGGTGGGAGCGGGCGTGGTCGGCACGGTGATGGTGGGAGCGCCGTTGTCGGCCAGCGTGACCGTGGGCATGCCGTCGACGGGCGGGACCTCGGTGCCGGTGGCGCGCGTGGGCAGCTCTTCGATGGCGTCGGCCACGAGCACGTAGGCCGGCGACCCGTCGCCGAGAAGGCCGGCGGGGAAGGTCGACACCGTGCGCGAGCCGATCGGCACGCACGACAGGGCCGCGCCGAAGATCTGCTGCGCGTTGACGACCATGTCCATGCCCGCGGGATCGGTCGTCAGGGAGTCGAGCGCGACCGCGCCGCTGGCGGCGTCGATCACGGTGTAGTTCGCCTTGACGATGTCGCCGGGGGCGATCTCGGCGCCCGAGCCCTCGATGAGGGTGGTGCGCTGCACGTCGGTCGGCGTGAAGCCGTCGGGACGCGTGACGGTGACGGGGCCCTGGAAGTCACCCGACACCTCGAGCCCGGCGGGGACCTCGCCGGTGAACGGGGTCTGGCACGCTCCGGCATCCGGGGTCGCACTGGCATCCGGGGTCTGCGCCTGATCGGGCGAACCGGTGCATCCGGCCAGCAGCAGCACCGCGGCGGCGGCGACGGACAGGGAAGCGATCGGGCGGAAGCGCACGGGAGACCTCTCGAGAAGAACGGGGAACGTCCATCCTGGCGCACCCGGCTTTGTCGATCCTGGGAGTCCCCGCGCGCACACCGTCGCGCCCGGGCACGTAGACGCGGGTGCGCACACGCGGGCGGGCATGCGCGACCCGGCATGCGGCGGCGAGTAACCTCGACGGGTGAGTTCCGACGCCGCCGAGACCCCCGCCGCCGCGCCGCAGCAGATGGGTGCGGCCTACGGCCTCGGCCGATTCCTGATCGCCCCGCTGGCGCGGGCCGTGTACCGCCCGCGCATCGAGGGCCGTGAGAACGTGCCGCGCACGGGCCCGGTGATCTTCGCCAGCAACCACCTGTCGTTCATCGACTCGATCGCCATTCCGGTCGCGGCTCCCCGCCCCGTGCACTTCATGGCGAAGTCGTCGTACTTCGAGAAGTGGGCCTCGCGGCAGTTCTTCACCGCCATCGGCGCCATCCCCGTCGAGCGCGGCGCCGGTCAGAAGGCCCTCGACGCGCTCGATCAGCAACGCGCCCTGCTCGACGACGGCCGCGCGGTGGCCCTGTACCCCGAGGGCACGCGGTCTCTCGACGGCCGGTTGTACAAGGGGCGCACGGGGGTCGCGTTCCTCGCGCTCCAGACCGGGGCCCCCGTCGTTCCGGTCGGTCTCATCGGCACCGACAAGGTCATGCCCGTGGGCGCGAAGATCCCGACGACCCAGGAGCGCATCACGGTGCGCTTCGGCACGCCCCTCGACCTCTCCCCGCACGGCCCCGCGTCCTCGGGCCGCGCCCGTCGACTCGCGACCGACGAGATCATGGCCGCGATCCACGCGCTCAGCGAGCAGCAGCTCGCGAACGCGTACAACGAGGCTCCGGCCCAGAACCCCCTCGAGCGCATCAAGCAGGTCTTGCCGCACGAGCGCCTCTGAGCCTTTGCCGCTTGACGCGGCGACGCACGGCGAGCAGGGTCGGGAGTGACGGCCCCGAGCCGTCGACGCCACGACGAGGAGGCACCCGTGAAGAAGTTCGTGAACGACCCGGCCGACGTTCTGGCCGAAGCTCTGCGAGGGATCCAGGCCGCGCACCCCGAGGTTCGGGTGGATGCCGAGAACCGGGTGATCCTGCGGGCGGAACCCACGCGCGCGGGCAAGGTGGCGCTGGTGTCGGGCGGAGGGTCCGGTCACGAGCCGATGCACGGCGGGTTCGTCGGGCAGGGCATGCTCGACGCCGCCGCCGCGGGCGAGGTCTTCACCTCCCCCACCCCCGACCAGGTCCTCGCCGCCACGCAGGCGGTCGATGCGGGAGCCGGCGTGCTGCACATCGTGAAGAACTACACCGGCGACGTGCTGAACTTCGAGATGGCGGCCGAGCTCGCCGCCGCCGAGGGCGTCGAGGTCGAGTCGGTCCTCGTCGCCGACGACGTGGCCGTGCAGGATTCGACCTGGACAGCCGGACGCCGCGGGACCGGCACCACCGTCATCCTCGAGAAGATCGTCGGGGCACGGGCCGAAGAAGGCGCCGACCTCGCCGCCGTGGCCGATCTCGCCCGACGTGTCGCCGCCGCCGGGCGTTCGATGGGCGTCGCCCTCACGAGTTGCACGGTGCCCGCCGCCGGTCGCCCCACGTTCGAGCTGCCCGACGACGAGATGGAGGTCGGAGTCGGCATCCACGGCGAACCGGGCCGCTCGCGCGTGAAGCTGGCATCCGCGCACGAGATCGCCGCCCTCCTGGTCGACCCGATCGTCCACGACTTCGGCGAGCCGGTGGGACCCGCGATCGTGCTGCTGTCGGGTCTGGGCGCAACGCCCCTCATCGAGCAGTACCTGCTCTACGGCGAGATCGCTCCGCTGCTGGCCGCGGCCGGCGTCGAGGTGCAGCGGGTCCTCATCGGCGACTACATCACGAGTCTCGACATGGCCGGCGCCTCGCTCACCGTCGTGAAGGCCGACGACGAGATGCTGCGCCTCTGGGATGCGCCGGTCGTGACCCCGGGCCTGCGGTGGGGCGCATGAGCGGCACCGTCGCGGTCGACGACCTCGTGTCGTGGATCCGGGCGTTCCGCGACACCGTCCAGCAGCACAAAGACGAGCTGACGCAGCTCGACTCGGCCATCGGCGACGCCGATCACGGCTCGAACATGGCGCGCGGTCTCGATGCCGTCGTCGCGCGGCTCGACCCCGTTCCCGCCAACCCGACCGACCTCTTCAAGACCGTCGGAATGACGCTCGTCTCGTCGGTCGGCGGCGCGAGCGGTCCGCTGTACGGCACCCTCTTCCTGCGCATGGGGCCCGCGCTGAGCGAGGGAGAGGTGGATGCCACCACCCTCGGCGCCGCCCTGCGCGCCGGCGTCGAGGGGGTCGTCGCCCGGGGCAAGGCCGAGCTCGGCGACAAGACGATGATCGACGCGCTCTGGCCCGCCGTGGACGCCTGGGACACCGCCGCGGCCGCCGGGGCGACACCCGCCGCCGCCGCGCGGGCCGCGGCCGAGGCGGCGGCCCGCGGTCGCGACGCGACCGAGCCGCTCGTGGCCCGCAAGGGCCGCGCGAGCTACCTCGGCGAGCGCAGCGCCGGCCACCTCGACCCCGGGGCGACCTCGGCGACGATGCTGCTCGAGGCCCTGCGCGACACGTTGGCGGCGGCCGAGTGATCGGGATCGTCGCGGTCTCGCACAGCCGGGCGCTGGCCGATGCCGCCGTGCACCTGGCCCTGCAGATGGGCGGCGAGCAGCCGCCCGGGGTGCGCGTGGCCGCGGGCGGTCCGGACGGCGATCTGGGCACGGATGCCGTCGCCATCGCCGCCGCGATCGACGACGCCGACTCCGGCGACGGGGTGCTCGTGCTGATGGACCTCGGTTCCGCGATCCTCAGCGCCGAGACCGCCCTCGAGTTCGTCGCCGCGCCCGACCGGGTGAGGCTGAGCTCCGCGCCGTTCGTCGAGGGGCTCGTGGCCGCGGTGGTCACCGCGGCCGGCGGCGCCGATCTCGACGCCGTGGCCGCCGAGGTACGGGGCGCGGGCGCGGCGAAGCAGCGTCAGCTCGGCGAGGACGAGGCCACGGCATCCGCGGATCACGACGACGAACCGACGGCGCACGGCACCGACTCCCCGGCCTCGGAACCCGCTGACGACCGGAACGCGATCTCGTTCGAGACGGTGGTCGTCAACCCGTCGGGCCTGCACGCGCGCCCGGCGGCCACGTTCGTCAAGGCGGCGTCGCGGTACGACGCCGAGGTGCGTATCGCCGACCTCGACGCGGGCTCCGACGAAGTGTCGGCGCGGAGCCTCCTCGCCCTCATGGCGCTCGGCGTCCGGCAGGGTGCACGGGTGCGGGTGAGCGCGAGTGGCCCGCAGGCCCGTCAGGCCCTCGACGAGCTCCGCGCCCTGATCGACGAGGGCTTCGGCGAGCGCTGACCGAGGCGGGTCAGCGGGTCACGCTCAGCAGGCGGCGCGCCAGCGACTCCTCGACGACGAGCTCGGTGATCAGACCGGCGGCGAGGGCCCCGCGCAGGCCATCGAGCTTCGAGAGGCTCGACACGACGCAGAAGCGGCGCGGAATGCGCCGGACCGTGTCGAGGTCGGGCCCGCTGGAGCGCGCGTTCAGTTCGGGGACGTCGCTCGAGCCGTCGGCGCGGTAGAACACCGTCGCGCAGTCCCCCACGATGCCCTCGCGTTCGATGACGGCGCGGTCGCGCTCGTCGAAGTAGTCGCCGCTGTAGACGTGCGAGGGCACGTCGGCGTGCGGCGAGCCGAGTCCGAAGACGAACAGGCCGACGCGCTGCTGGATCTCGAGCACGGAGCGCACCGAGCGCTCCCGCCACATCGCCTGCTTGGTGCGCGGGTCGTCGAACAGCGCGGGCACCGGGAATTGGTGCACCGACGACGACCAGGCGGTGCCGAACTTCGACAGGATCTCGCCGGCGTACGGGATGCCGGAGGTGCGCACGTTCGCGGCTCCGTTCATCTGCACGATGTGGGTGTCATGCACGTCTTTCAACGGCACGTGACGGGCGACGGCCGAGAGGGTCGACCCCCAGGCGACGCCGACGGTCATCGACGACTCCACCCGCTCGGCGAGGATGCGCGCCGCGGTCAGCGCCGTGCGCTCCAGGCGCTCAGCCTCGGAGGTGCGGGCCGGGGTCGGCACGACGTGCGCGGTGATGCCGAATCGATCGGCGATGCGCTGTGCCATCTGGCCCCGGGCGTCGTCGGGCGGGCTGATCGAGATCGTGACGAGACCCACGTCGCGGGCGTGCTGGAGCAGGCGCGACACCGACGAGCGTGACACGCGCATCTCGTGCGCGATGGCGTCCATCGTCAGGTCCTGCATGTAGTACAGCTGCGCCGCGCGCAGTGCGTCACGGGACCGCTCTTCCGCCTGCGTCACCATGGTTGCGTTCCCATGAACACCATTGTGCACGTTTGTTCAAGGGGCTTGCAACAACGTGCAGACAGGCGCATTGTGACTTTCGTACCAACAACGAAAGGTCGCAGTCGACATGTCGTCCCCCGCAACACAGCTCCGCGCCGACGTCCAGGCGCTCCGCGACGCCGAGAACCTCGACGTCCTCATCATCGGCGGGGGCATCAACGGCCTCGCCACCCTCCGCGATCTCGCCCTGCAGGGCGTCAGCGTCGCCCTCGTCGAGCGCGGCGACTTCGTGTCGGGCGCCTCGTCGGCGTCGAGCCACATGGTGCACGGCGGTATCCGTTACCTCGAGAACGGCGAGTTCCGCCTCGTCAAAGAGGCCGTGACCGAGCGCAACGACCTGCTCAAGACCGCGCCCCACTACGTCAAGCCGCTCGAGACGACGATCCCGATCTACAAGACGTTCTCCGGCATCCTGTCGGCGCCCTTCCGCCTGCTCGTCACCCACGGCCGCGGAAAGCCCAACGAGCGTGGTGCGCTGCTGATCAAGGTCGGCCTCATCATGTACGACACCTTCTCGCGCGACGGTGGCTCCGTTCCCCGCCACAAGTTCCTCGGCAAGAAGAAGTCGCTGACCGAGCTCCCCCAGCTCAACCCCGACCTGGCCTACACGGCCACGTACTTCGATGCCTCGATGCACGACCCCGAGCGCATCGCGCTCGACGTGCTGCGCGATGGCATCGAAGCCGGCGCCGGTCGCACCCAGGCCGTCAACTACGTCTCGGCCGTCGGCGCCGACGCGAACGGCGTTCGCGTGCGCGACGAGGTCTCGGGCGAGGAGTTCTCGGTCAAGGCGAAGGTCGTGCTCAACACCGCCGGCCCCTGGACCGACCTCGCGAACTCCGCCATGGGGCTCACGACGCAGTTCATGGGCGGCACCAAGGGCTCGCACATCGTGCTCGACAACCCGGAGCTGTTCGCGGCGACCGGTGGGCGCGAGATCTTCTTCGAGCACTCCGACGGCCGCATCGTGCTCATCTACCCGCTCAAGGACCGCGTCCTCGTCGGCACGACCGACATCGACGCCGACCCGTCGAAGCCGGTCGTGTGCACCGACGACGAGATCGCCTACTTCTTCGACCTGATCGGCCATGTGTTCCCCCGCGTCGCCGTCGACCGCTCGCAGATCGTGTACACCTTCTCGGGTATCCGTCCGCTCCCCCGCCACGACGACACCGCGCCCGGCTTCGTGTCGCGCGACTACCGCATCGTCGAAGACGAGGTCGCCGGTGTCCCCTCGATGAGCCTCGTCGGCGGCAAGTGGACCACGTTCCGCGCGCTGGCCGAGCACTTGAGCATGAAAACGCTGCAGAAGCTGCGTCGTCCGCACCGCATCAGCACGCAGGGCCTGCCCATCGGCGGCGGCGCGGGCTTCCCCTCGACCCCCGAGCAGCGGCGCCGCTGGATCGCCACGCGCACGAATGCGCACTCGGCCGAGCTCGTGGATGCCATGCTCGAGCGGTACGGCACGCGCGCCGACGCGATCCTCGCGGTTCTCCCCGCCGAGCCCACCGCCCTGGCGGACGCGGCCGGTTACTACCGCGAAGAGCTGGTCTGGATCGCCCAGAACGAGCAGGTCGTGCACCTGATCGACGTGCTGCTGCGCCGCACCCACCTCGCCTTCGTGGGCGGGATGACCGAGCGCACGCTGCGAGAGGTCGCCGAGACGATCGCGGAGCCCCTCGGTTGGGACTCCGCCCGTGTCGACGAAGAAGTGAACCGTACGACCGAGATCCTGCGCTCCGCCCACCGCGTCGACCTGGCGTCGGCCGGCGTCGCGCGAATCTGAGAGAACGTGCGGGCGCGCCGCCTGTTGCGCGCCCGCACGCTCGCCGTAGGTTCGGAGCACCGAGCCGCATAACACCACCCGTGCCGAAGTTGTCCGGGTGACAGAAGAAAGGTCGATGACGACATGCAAGAAGTCAACTTGGGGCTGTACTTCCTCTCGGAGGTGGTCGGCACCGCGATGCTCATCCTGCTGGGCTGTGGCGTGGTCGCCAACGTGGCCCTGGCCAAGACCAAGGGCAACGCCGGCGGCACCCTGATGGTCAACTGGGGATGGGGCCTGGCGGTCTTCGCCGGTGTCATCGTCTCGGCGTACTCCGGTGCGCAGCTGAACCCGGCCGTCTCGATCGGCCTCCTCGTGGCCGGCAAGATCGCCTTCGTCCAGTTCCTCGTGGCCGTGGCCGCGCAGCTGGTCGGTGCCATCATCGGCGCCGTGCTCGCGTGGGCGTCCTACAAGCAGCACTTCGACGACGAGCCCGACCCGGCCGCCAAGCTGGGCGTGTTCTCGACCGGCCCCGCGATCCGTTCGTACGGCTTCAACTTCCTCACCGAGGTCATCGCCACCTTCGTCCTGGTCTTCGTGATCTTCGGCTTCGGTGACTACGGCGTGGCCGACATCGGCGTTCCGGGTGGCATCGGCGGTCTCGCGGCCGTTCCCGTCGCCCTGCTCGTGGTCGGCATCGGCGCCTCGCTCGGTGGTCCCACCGGTTACGCCATCAACCCGGCCCGTGACCTCGGCCCCCGCATCGCGCACGCGATCCTTCCCATCAAGGGCAAGGGTTCCAGCGACTGGGGCTACGCCTGGGTGCCGGTCGCCGGTCCCCTCGTCGGTGGTCTGCTCGCGGGTCTGCTGGCCCCCGTGCTGCTCAGCCTCGGCAACTGACACTCCCGCGGGGGCGACTCGCCCCTCGACTGCGCGTCGCCCCCGCACCCGTCTTCACCCCTTCCTCACACTGAACTAGACAAAGGAGTCCTTCCATGGCCGACTACGTCCTCGCCATCGACCAGGGCACGACCTCAACGCGCGCGATGATCTTCGACAAGTCCGGGAGCGTCGTCTCCGTCGGGCAGAAGGAGCACGAGCAGATCTTCCCGCGCGCGGGATGGGTCGAGCACGACCCCCTCGAGATCTGGCGCAACACCCAGGAGGTGATCGGCCTGGCCCTCAGCCGCGCCGACATCACCCGCCACGACATCGCCGCCGTCGGCATCACCAACCAGCGCGAGACCGCGGTGGTCTGGGACAAGAACACCGGCAAGCCCGTCTACAACGCCATCGTGTGGCAGGACACCCGCACGCAGTCGATCGTCGACCGTCTCGCCGACGGCGACCCGGAGCGCTACAAGAGCGTCGTCGGTCTTCCCCTGGCGACGTACTTCTCGGGCACGAAGATCGTCTGGATCCTCGAGAACGTCGACGGAGCCCGCGAGAAGGCCGAAGCCGGCGACCTCGTGTTCGGCACCACCGACACCTGGGTGCTGTGGAACCTCACCGGCGGTATCGACGGCGGCGTCCACGCCACCGACGTGACCAACGCCAGCCGCACCCTGTTCATGGACCTCGAGACCCTCGAATGGCGCGACGACATCCTCGCCGACTTCGGTGTGCCGCGCTCGATGATGCCCGAGATCCGCTCCTCGTCCGAGGTGTACGGCGCCGTCGAGTCCTCGTCGCTGCTGCGCGAGACCCCGATCGCCGGCATCCTGGGCGACCAGCAGGCCGCGACCTTCGGCCAGGCCGCCTTCGACCCGGGTGAGAGCAAGAACACCTACGGCACCGGTAACTTCCTCATCTTCCAGACGGGTGAAGAGATCGTCCGCTCGAAGAACGGGCTGCTGACCACCCTCGGATACAAGCTCGGCGACCAGCCCGCGCACTACGCACTCGAGGGATCGATCGCCGTCACCGGCTCGCTCATCCAGTGGCTGCGCGATCAGCTCGGCATCATCTCCTCGGCTCCCGAGGTGGAGGCCCTGGCCCGCACCGTCGACGACAACGGTGGGGTGTACTTCGTCCCGGCGTTCTCGGGTCTGTTCGCGCCGTACTGGCGCCCGGATGCCCGCGGTGCGATCGTCGGCATGACCCGCTTCGTCAACAAGGGCCACATCGCCCGCGCGGCCCTCGAGGCCACGGCCTTCCAGACCCGCGAGGTGCTCGAGGCCGTCAACGCCGACTCGGGCGTCGACCTGACCGAGCTCAAGGTCGACGGCGGCATGACCGCCAACGACGAGCTCATGCAGTTCCAGGCCGACATCCTCGGCGTGCCGGTCGTGCGTCCCGTCGTCGCCGAGACGACGGCCCTCGGTGCCGCCTACGCCGCGGGCCTCGCCGTCGGCTTCTGGAACAACCTCGACGACCTCCGCGCCAACTGGCAGGAAGACAAGCGCTGGGAGCCCGACATGGACTCCGACGAGCGCGACCGCGAGCTGCGCCTGTGGAAGAAGGCCGTCACCAAGTCGATGGACTGGGTCGACGACGACGTGCGCTGAGCACCCTCTTCACGAAACGGACCCCGTCGGCCTCGCGCCGCCGGCGGGGTCCTTTCCGTTGTGCGACCGAGCGCCCCCGACGTCGCCGGCGGCGCCCACCGTGTCGGGGCTCCCGGCGGCTGCACGCACGACTCCTGCACAGCCCTCGCTCGGAGCGCGAAGGGCCCCTCGCGAGGTCACGATGCCGGAGGCGTGCTCGCCGCGGTGCCCGCGATCACGCCAGGTTTCCGGCATCCGGATGCCGAGAACTCAGCGTTCCGGTTTCGGATACGCCGCCCGCATGACATCGGACTGCAGGTAATCCGACACCCCGATCAGCAGCACCGCGAAGAGGATCTGCTCGGTGACGACCCAGAACGGGTACAACCCGGGGATGGCCGCGAGCACCAGGGCCACGATGGGGAAGATCCGACTGAACAGCTGCAGGCGGCGGAACGCCCAGTACCACCCGGCCCGGGCGCGCCAGAGGAAGTAGAACAGCGTCGTGGTGATGGCGAGCACGACGAGGCAGCGCATCCACACCGCGAAGCCGACGTCGGCCCCGTTGAGCGTCATGACCAGCGCGACGACCACCGTGGCGATCCCCAGCACGAAGCCGATCGCCAGCAGGACGGTGACCGAGCGGAACGCCCGGACCACGCGGGGGTCGTCGGAGACGGCGACGCGATGATCGGCGTGGCGTCCGCCGGCGATCCGGTCGAGGCGGCGGAGGGCCGGTTCGAACTGCATGCGCTCACTGTACGACGCCGCCGCGCGCCGCCGCAGCGGACGGCTCAGCCGACGGTGATCTCGGGTTCGTGACGCACGGGGAAGTTCACCGAGTTCGCGATGAAGCACCACTCGCGCGCCTGCCGGTGTGCGGCGCGGGCGGCCTCGACCATCGACTCCTCCGCGACCTGCACGCGAGGACGAAGCACCACCTCGGTGAACGCCCCGCCGCTGTTGCCATCCTCCTGCATCGTGCCCGACGCGTCGTCGACGTACGCGGTGACGACGACACCGGTGGTGACGCAGGCGTGCAGGTACGACAGCAGGTGGCATTCGCTCAGTGCCGCGAGCAGCAGCTCTTCGGGGTTCCACTTGCCGGGGTCGCCGCGGAAGGGCGTGTCGGCGGATGCCGCGACCTCGGGCTTGCCATCGACGTGGAGCGTGACGGAGCGGTCGTAGTCGCGGTAGCCGCTCGTCCCGCTCCCCCGGTCGCCGGTCCAGGTCGAGCGCAGGCGGTAGTGGTGTTCTCCGTTCATGCTCTCCAGTCTGCCGCCCCCCGCTCCCCTCGGGCGTGAGGTGCCAGGATGTGTCGCTTCGGCCGCGGCCGAAGCGACGAATACCGGCACCTCACGCGGGTGGCGGGCCCGGGATACGAGGGGGCCGCGGGGATACGATGGAGGGATGCCCGCCACGCCCCCCGCCTCCGTCGAGCTCGCCGTCATCGAACGCAGCGGATTCGTCGAGTCCCGCCACTACGGCGTCGCCGTCGTGCTCGCCCCCGACGGTTCCGAGAAGCTGACTCTGGGCGAGGCGTCCGCGTCGTTCCTCCCGCGTTCGAGCATGAAGCCGCTGCAGGCGCTGGCCTGCCTGTCTGCGGGCGCCGACCTGTCCGGTGAGCGTCTGGCAATCGCGATGGCCAGCCACTGCGGCACCGAGCGTCACGTCGAGGTGGCCCGTGGCATCCTGCAGTCGGCCGGACTGACCGAAGACGACCTGGGCTGCCCCGCCGCGTGGCCGAGCGACACCGCCGCGCGCGACGAGCTCGTCCGCGATCACGGTGCCCCCTCACCCCTGCGGATGAACTGCTCCGGCAAGCACGCGGCCATGCTGCTCACGTGCGTGGCGAACGGCTGGCCCACCGCCGACTACCTCGACGAACAGCACCCCCTGCAGGTGCACATCCGCGAGGTGCTGGAGCGACTGGTCGGCGAGCGCATGACCACGACCGCGATCGACGGCTGCGGCGCCCCGGTCTACGCCATGAGCCTCATCGGCCTCGCGCGCGCGATCCAGCGCATCGCGACCTCGTCGGAGCGCTCCCCCTTCGCCCTGCACCGCAGCGCCGGCACCCTCGTGCGCGCCGTGCGGGAGCACCCGTGGACGATCGACGGCCCGGGTCGCCCCGACACCGTGGTGATCGAACGTCTCGGCGTCTTCTCGAAGATGGGCGCCGAGGGCGTGCAGGTCATGACGGCCCCCGACGGCACCACCGTGGCGTTGAAGATGCTCGACGGTTCCAACCGCGCCGGCCATGCCGTCGCGCTGCGCCTGCTCGAGCGCGCCGGAGCCCTGTCCCCCGAGGCCGTCGCCGACACGCTCGCCCTGCTGCCCCTGAGCATCTCGGGCGGTGGCCGCGAGGTCGGCGCCATCCGCTCCGCGGTCTGACCCGCCCCGCGGCGCGATCGATCCGTCGCGAGACCAGACGCGCAACGTGTGCTCTCGTGGGTGCGCGCGCCCGGCCGGCACGACGCCACGTCTCCCCGACGCGCGGCCCGGCCGAGCGGAACGCGGCCTAGATACCGCCGTCGACCGAGCGCGGGTACGCGATCGGCTCGTCGGGCACGAGCACCTCGGTCTCGCGGTTGAGGCTCTCGCCGCGGAAGAACGGCTTCGACGCGGGGACGAGGAACCACGCGACCATCAGCACGACGCCGATCGCCAGCGCGCCGATACCGACGACGAAGGTGCCACCGATGCCGAACAGCACGGTGTTGCCGTACTCCGGGTCCCACATGTCGATTGCCGACTGCACGAAGGCGTAGGTCAGCATGAGCGCGCCCAGCAGGGGCAGGATGCCGCGGTACACGAGGTTCTTGCCCGAGCGGAACAGCTCACGTCGGTAGTACCAGACGCAGGCGTAGCCGGTCATGGCGTAGTAGAACGCGATCGCCAGCCCGAGCGACAGGATCGAATCCTGCAGGATGTTGTCGCTGATGAGCGTCATTCCGACGTAGTAGACGCTCGCGACGATACCCATCACCAGCGTCGAGAACGACGGCGTGTGGAAGCGCGGGTGCACGGTGCGGAACCGCTCGGGCAGCGCCTTGTACGCCGCCATCGCGAGCGTGCCGCGCGCCGTGGGCAGAATGGTCGTCTGCGTCGACGAGACCGCCGAGATCAGCACGGCCACGATCAGCACCCACGCGAAGGGGCCGAAGAGGTCGTCCTTCAGCGCCAGGAACACGTCGTCGGCGTTCTCGGCGTTCGCGAGTCCCGCGCCGTCTTCGCCGACCCCGGCGTACATCATGGCGGCCACCGTGACGGTGACATAGGTCGCGAGCAGGATGACCGTGGTCAGCAGGGCGGCGCGGCCCGGGATGCGCTTCGGGTCCTTGGTCTCTTCGTTCAGGGCGAGGCAGGTGTCCCAGCCCCAGTAGATGAACAGCGCCAGCAGCACGGCCTCGGTGAAGCCGCGCCAGTCGGTGAACCCCAGCGGGTTGAACCACGCCAGGTCGAACGGCGTCGGGTTGGGTGCGGTGCCGTCGAAGAACTTCCACAGGGCCACGACGACGAACAGCACCAGCACGAGGTACTGCACCGCGAGCAGGATGTTCTGGATCCGCTCGCCGATCTCGACCCCGCGGTAGCTGATGTAGGTCATCGCGGCGATGAACGCCACGCCCGTCGCCGTCACCAGGGGCACGTTCTCGGCGAGCGAGCCGTCGCCGATCAGCGACCAGAGGTAGATGCCGGCGATCTGCGAGAGGTTCGCCAGCACGACCATGCCCGCCACGGCGACGCCCCAGCCGCCCATCCACCCGATCCAGGGGCCGAAGGCCTTGGTCCCCCACGTGAAGGTGGTGCCGCAGTCGGGCATCTCGTTGTTCAGCTCGCGGTAGGCGAAGGCGATGAACAGCATCGGGATGAACGCGAGCACGAAGGCGATCGGCGCCGAGGCGCCGACGGCGAGCACGACGAAACCGAGGGTGGCGACGAGGGAGTAGACGGGAGCAGTGGAGGCCAGTCCGATCACGGTCGAACCCCAGAGTCCGAGCGTCCCGCTGGCCAATCCCTTGCCCGACGTCCGTTCGGGAGCGGAGGTCATATGCCGAACGTAGAATCCGCGGGTCACCGCGGTCAAGAGGAGATTCTCAGGCGGAGCGGCGGGCCACGTCGAGCACGACGATCGTGATGTTGTCGCGACCGCCGTTTTCGAGTGCCGCCGCCATCATGGCTTCGACCGCTGCGGCCGGATCGGCGTTGGCCTCGAGGAAGTGCCGGATGCCGAAATCGGTCAGCTCTTTCGTGAGCCCGTCGGAGCAGATGACGAAACGGTCGCCGTCGAGAACGTCGAGGCGCAGGTAGTCGGGCTTGACGGTTTCGCTCGGGCCGACGGCGCGCGTGATCACGTTGCCGTAGGGGTGGTTCTCGGCCTCTTCGGGGCTGAGACGTCCTGCAGCGATGAG
This sequence comes from Microbacterium sp. CFBP 13617, assembly GCF_014839445.1. Taxonomy (NCBI): domain Bacteria; kingdom Bacillati; phylum Actinomycetota; class Actinomycetes; order Micrococcales; family Microbacteriaceae; genus Microbacterium; species Microbacterium sp. CFBP 13617. Next base: position 314,041 of record NZ_JACYNW010000003.1, read on the forward strand.
TTCCTGCACCACGGAATGGTCGGTGGTGACCTGCACGATCTCTTCGTCGCGCAGCAGATAGACGCGTGAATCGCCGATGTTCAGGGTGACCCAGTGCGGCTCGTCGGTGTGCGTCTCGAGATACAGGCCGGTGAGCGTCGTGCCGGTGCCCTCGTCGGTGGTCTCGGGGTGGGCGATGATGTCCTTCACCGCGCGCGACAGGGCCTTCTCGATGCTCTTCGACGAGACGGATCCGGTGGCGACGACGGCGCTCAGCCGGTCGACGGTACTCGCACTGGCGATCTCACCGCCCAGGTGTCCGCCCATGCCGTCGGCGACGACGAACAGCGGATACTCGGCGAGCACGGCGTCTTGATTGACCTCGCGACGGCGGCCCGTGTCGGTGCTCGCCGCCCACGACAGCTCGACGTCGCCCGCGCCGAGGGGAACGGTACGCGTGTGGGTGGTCACCTCGGGCACGAAAGATCCTCCGGTTGGCCGACAGCTGCGCCGGCGGAAACGCACGGCTCTGTCATCTTAGTGGACACCCCGGCATCGCCCGGGGACGCGCCGCGCCCCATCATCCCGCCGCGGGATCGGCGGGGAGGGCGAAGATGCCGTCGATCTCGTCGAGGTCGGCGGCGGCGGGGGTCCAGGCCGTGGCGGCCGCGGCGTTGGCCCGCACCTGGTCGGCGCTGGTCGCCCCGGCGATGACGCTCGCCACGTGGGGGTTCGCGAGGAACCAGGCGAACGTCGCCTCGAGCATGCTGATGCCGCGCGCGTCGCAGAAGGCCTGGTAGCGCTCGAGGGCGTCCCACGGCGCGTCGCGCCACAGGTGGGGACGCTGACGCATGATGCGGCTCCCCTCGGGACCGCCCTCGCGCGTGAACTTGCCGGTGAGCAGTCCGTTGTGCAGTGGGAAGAAGGGCAGCAGCCCGAGCCCGAAGCGCTCGGCCGCGGGGAGCACCTCGCGCTCGGCCGCGCGCGCCAGCAGGCTGTACTGGTTCTGGGTCGAGACGAACCGCACTCCGGATGCCGCGTACTCGGCCTCGGCGATCTGCCACCCCGCGAAGTTGGAGTGGCCGATGTATCGCACCTTGCCCTCGCGGACGAGGTCGGCCAGGGCGTCGAGCGTTTCGTCGATCGGCGTGGAGTCGTCGGGGGTGTGCAGCTGGTACAGGTCGATCCAGTCGGTGCGCAGGCGCCGCAGCGAGCCCTCGACGGCACGACGGATGTGCGCACGAGAACCCTTGGACCCGCCGGGGAGCGCGGGCGCCAGGTGCGAGTGGCCGAACTTCGTCGCGAGCACCACCTCGTCGCGGCGCCCCTCGAGCGCCTCGCCCATGAGGGTCTCGGACAACCCGAACTCGCGGCCGTACACGTCGGCGGTGTCGAGGAACGTGACCCCCGCGTCGATCGCGGCGCCCAGCACGGCGCGCGTGCCGTCGAGGGTCTCGGTGGCGGTGCCGGCTCGGCCGAAGTTGTTGCAGCCGAGCCCGACGGCCGAGACACGCAGACCGGAGCGACCGACGGAGCGAAGGGGAAGCGCGGGGGATGTCATCCCTCCACGCTATCCCCGACCGACGACACCGGGACCCGAACCCCGCGTGCTCCGGCCGGGTGAAGGCTCTCGGCATCCCGGCGCACCGCGAAGGAGCAAAGCGAAGGGCCCCCCGCCGAAGCGGAGGGCCCTCTGCGAAATCAGACCTGCGGCATCAGGCCTGCGGACCGGCCGGCGGAGCCGGGGGCGGCGGCGTCGGGCCTGCCGCGGGCGGGGTCTGCGGGGGCGTGTAGCCCTGCGCCGGAGGAGCGGTGGGCGGCACGTAGCCCGGCCCCGCGGCGGGCGAGCCGTAACCGGCACCGCCTGCGCCACCCGAGACGTCCTGGTAGGGCTGAACGGGGATGCCGTTCCAGACGGTCTTGTCTGCCAGGAACGTCTTCGCCCACGGCGAGGGACCGACCTCGGGGTTCCAGCGGTTGCTGCTGAAGGCGACGATCGCCAGCCAGATCAAGCCACCGATGCCCGGGATGAGCCAGAGGAACAGCAGGGGCCAGTCCTTACCCAGCTTGAGCCCGATGCGGTATGAGTACATGAGACCCGCGGCGAGGGGCACGAGCGACAGGATCCAGCCGATCACCGGGATGTTCGAGAGGACGCTGGAAGCGACGACGGCGATGAGGAAGACCCACGGCGAGAGATCGCCGAGCTTCGCGGCGACCAGGGTGTTGTAGATCGGCACCCACGCGCGCCACTTGCCCTGCACACCCGCCTTCTCGAAGATCTTCATGTAGAGGAACGACGAGACGACGTAGGCGATGGCCACGAAGAAGAGCAGGATGGGGATCAGAATGGCCAGGAACGCCAGCGCTGCGAAGCCGCCGTCGTCTGAGTAGTAGTAGGAGTCATCCATTGCGGATTCCTTTCCAGGCGAATGCGCGGCGGAGCGTCCGTGCGCCCCGTGCGAGTCACATGCTAGCGAAGCTGAGACTTTCCTGACAGGGCCACGCCGGGCTCAGACCACAAGCTCCATCTCACCCGCCGGCTTTTCCCGGACGATCCACCCCGCGCCGCCCGCCCACGCGAGGAAGTCGGCGCGCGTCGCGCTGTCGGGGCCCGACAGGGCCAGCGCGCGCACGAGATCACCCTTGGCATGTTTGTTGAAGTGGTTCAGCGCGCGCACCGCGCCCCCCTCGCCCTCGGTCACCACGCGCACGTACGCCGCGTCGACCCCCGTCGGCACCGGCCCGAGTGCCACGTACGCCTCCGAGCGCAGGTCGAGCACGAACGACGTGCCCCGCGCCGACAACGCCGTCGTCACCGCCTCGGCCCAGACCCGGCGCAGCGCCGGCAGCCCCGGCACCGACGTCCCCGCGGCCAACCGGTACGCCGGAATGCCGTCGAGGGCGCCGACCGGCCCGAAGGGCGCCGAGTGCACCAGCACGTGCGCGCCGAGCCAGGAGCGCTGCTCGGCGTTCAGGGTCCCGGCATCCAGCGCATCGAAGAGCACGCCGGTGTACCGGTCGATCGCCGGCAGGGTCGGCGCCGAGCGCAGGGCCGCATTGTCGGCGACCTCGTGCCGGCGCTTCGCGCTGAGCTTGAGCACGCGGGCGGCCTCGTCCTCGTCCGACGACAGAGCCACGAGCGCGTCGACCACGGCCGCACGGTGCGGTCGCAGCGACGGCAAAGCGAGCGCCCCGAGGTCGAGCGGGGTGCCGTCACCGCCCGGGCGCTTGGTTTCCGACGGGGGAAGCAGGACCAGCATGAACACCCTTGCACGGGAAAGACGCGCGCCGCCCGGCGAACCGGGCGACGCGCGTCGTGATCGAAAAAGTCGTCAGGAGACGAGGGCGGCGTTACCGGCGACGATGGTGAGTTCGTCGTCGGCCATCGACAGGAAGCCGTCCTTGGCGTTGGCCAGGATCTTCGTGCCGTCGGTCCGCGTGATGCGCACCTCACCCTGAGCGAGGATCGCGAGCACCGGCTCGTGACCCTGCATGAAGCCGATCTCGCCCTCGACGGTCTTGGCCACGACGAGAGAGGCTTCTCCCGTCCACACCTCGGCGTCGGCCGAGACCAGGCTCACACGCAACGACATGTCAGCCGTTCTCCTTCTGGATCTGCGCCCACTTCTCTTCGACGTCGCCGATGCCGCCGACGTTGAAGAACGCCTGCTCGGCGACGTGGTCGAAGTCACCCTTGACGATGGCGTCGAACGACTCGATGGTCTCCTTGATCGGGACCGTGGAGCCCTCGACGCCGGTGAACTTCTTCGCCATGTAGGTGTTCTGCGAGAGGAACTGCTGGATGCGGCGTGCACGCGACACGACGATCTTGTCTTCCTCGGAGAGCTCGTCGACACCGAGGATGGCGATGATCTCCTGGAGTTCCTTGTTCTTCTGCAGGATCTGCTTCACCGAGGTGGCCACGCGGTAGTGGTCGGCACCGATGTAGCGCGGGTCAAGGATGCGGCTGGTCGAGCTCAGCGGGTCGACGGCGGGGTACAGACCCTTCGACGCGATCTCACGCGAGAGCTCGGTGGTGGCATCCAGGTGGGCGAACGTGGTCGCCGGCGCCGGGTCGGTGTAGTCGTCGGCGGGCACGTAGATGGCCTGCAGCGAGGTGATCGAGTGGCCACGCGTCGAGGTGATGCGCTCCTGGAGCACACCCATCTCGTCGGCGAGGTTGGGCTGGTAACCCACGGCCGAGGGCATGCGGCCCAGCAGCGTCGAGACCTCGGAACCGGCCTGCGTGAAGCGGAAGATGTTGTCGATGAACAACAGCACGTCCTGCTTCTGCACGTCGCGGAAGTACTCCGCCATCGTCAGCGCCGACAGGGCGACGCGCAGACGCGTTCCCGGCGGCTCGTCCATCTGGCCGAACACGAGGGCGGTCTTGTCGAAGACGCCCGCCTCTTCCATCTCGTGGATCAGGTCGTTGCCCTCACGGGTGCGCTCACCGACACCGGCGAACACCGACACGCCACCGTGGTCCTGCGCGACGCGCTGGATCATCTCCTGGATGAGGACGGTCTTGCCGACGCCGGCACCACCGAACAGGCCGATCTTTCCACCCTGCACGTACGGGGTGAGAAGGTCGATGACCTTGATGCCGGTCTCGAACATCGTGGTCTTCGACTCGAGCTGGTCGAAGCTCGGCGCCTTGCGGTGGATGCCCCAGCGCTCGGTGATCTCGACGGTCTCGCCGGGCGCTGCGTTGAGCACCTCGCCGGTGACGTCGAACACCTTGCCCTTGGTGACATCGCCGACGGGCACCGAGATGGGGCCGCCGGTGTTGCGCACTTCCTGGCCGCGCACGACACCGTCGGTCGGCTTCAGGGCGATCGCGCGAACGAGGTCGTCACCGAGGTGCTGGGCGACCTCGAGCGTGATCTCGTTGGAGACGCCGTCGATGACGATCGTCGTCTTCAGCGCGTTGTAGATCTCGGGGATCGAGTCGTGGGGGAACTCGATGTCGATGACCGGGCCGGTGACGCGCGCGACGCGCCCGACGACGGTCGCGTCGCTCTTCTCGGCGGTGAGGCTCATGGCTTCTTCTCTCCTTGGGACTTACTTGCCGGATGCCAGAGCATCGGCGCCGCCGACGATCTCGGCGATCTGCTGCGTGATCTCCGCCTGACGCGCGTTGTTGCGCAGGCGGGTGTAGTCGGTGATGAGCTTGTCGGCGTTGTCGCTGGCCGACTTCATGGCCTTCTGCGTGGCGGCGTGCTTTGCCGCCGACGACTGCAGGAGGGCGTTGAAGATTCGGCTCTGCACGTACACCGGCAGGAGCGCGTCGAGAACGGTCTCGGCGTCCGGCTCGAATTCGTAGAGCGGGTAGACGGTCGCGGGGGCCGCGGCGGTATCTGCTTCGACCACCTCGAGAGGAAGCAGGCGCACCGTCTCGGGCGACTGCGTCATCATGCTGACGAAACGGTTGTAGACGAGGTGGATCTCATCGACGCCGTCGTTCTCGCCGGAGCGGCGGTACGACTCCAGCACGGCGGCCGAGATCTCTTCGGCCGTCGAGAACTGGGGCGTGTCCGTGTCGCCGGTCCACTGGGCCTTGCTGGCCATGCGTCGGAACTGGAAGTAGCCGACGGCCTTGCGACCCACGAGGTAGTACTCCACCTCTTTGCCCTGCGAACGCAGCAGCTCGCTCAGCTCGAGACCCTCACGGAGGATCTGCGAGTTGAACGCGCCCGCGAGTCCGCGGTCGGAGGTGAAGATCACCACGGCGGAGCGACGGATGGTCTCACGCTCGGTGGTCAGCGGGTGGTCGACGCTCGAGTGCGTCGCCACCGCCGACACCGCGCTGGTCACGGCACGCGCGAAGGGCGACGCCGCGCGCACACGCGCCATCGCCTTCTGGATGCGCGACGCAGCGATGAGCTCCATCGCCTTCGTGATCTTCTTGGTCGTCTGAGCAGAACTGATCTTCTGCTTGTAGACCCGTAGTTGTGCGCCCATGATTCCGTTCTCGTGTCGTCGCTTTAGCGACGGCCCTTGACGATCCGCTCCTGGTTGACGTCTTCGGCCTCGGCGGCCTCGACCTTCTCGGTGCCGACCAGAGCCTGGTCGTCGCCCGCCTGGAACTCGAGGATGAACTGGTCGACCTTCTGCGTGAGCTCGGCGACGGTGTCGTCACCCAGCACGTTGGTCTCGCGCAGCGTGTCGAGCACGGTCGAGTTGCGACGCAGGTAATCGAGCAGCTCGCGCTCGAAACGCAGCACGTCGGAGACCTCGATCGTGTCGAGCTTGCCGTTCGTTCCGGCCCAGATCGAGACGACCTGCTCCTCGACGGGGTACGGCGAGTACTGCGGCTGCTTGAGCAGCTCGGTCAGGCGCGCACCGCGGGCGAGCTGACGACGCGACGCCGCGTCGAGGTCGCTGGCGAACATCGCGAACGCCTCGAGCGAGCGGTACTGAGCGAGCTCGAGCTTCAGCGTTCCCGAGACCTTCTTGATCGACTTCACCTGGGCGTCACCACCGACGCGCGAGACCGAGATACCCACGTCGACCGCGGGACGCTGGTTGGCGTTGAACAGGTCGGACTGCAGGAAGATCTGGCCGTCGGTGATCGAGATCACGTTGGTCGGGATGTACGCCGACACGTCGTTGGCCTTGGTCTCGATGATGGGCAGACCCGTCATCGAACCGGCGCCGAGCTCGTCGGACAGCTTCGCGCAACGCTCGAGCAGACGCGAGTGCAGGTAGAAGACGTCGCCGGGGTACGCCTCGCGGCCCGGCGGGCGGCGCAGCAGCAGCGATACGGCGCGGTAGGCCTCGGCCTGCTTCGACAGGTCGTCGAAGATGATCAGGACGTGCTTGCCCTCGTACATCCAGTGCTGGCCGATGGCCGAACCGGTGTAAGGAGCGAGGTACTTGAAGCCGGCGGGGTCCGACGCGGGGGCCGCGACGATGGTGGTGTACTCCATCGCGCCGGCTTCTTCGAGCGCGCCCTTCACCGAAGCGATGGTCGAGCCCTTCTGGCCGATGGCGACGTAGATGCAACGCACCTGCTTGTTGACGTCGCCGGACTCCCAGTTGGCCTTCTGGTTGATGATCGTGTCGATCGCGATGGCCGTCTTACCGGTCTGGCGGTCGCCGATGATCAGCTGACGCTGGCCACGGCCGACGGGGATCATGGCGTCGATGGCCTTGATACCGGTCTGCAGGGGCTCGTGCACGCTCTTGCGCTGCATGACGCCCGGAGCCTGGAGCTCGAGGGCACGACGGCCGGAGGTCGCGACCTCGCCGAGGCCGTCGATCGGATTGCCGAGCGGGTCGACCACGCGGCCGAGGTAGCCCTCGCCGACGCCGACCGAGAGCACCTCGCCGGTGCGGGTGACCGGCTGGCCCTCTTCGACGCCGGAGAACTCGCCGAGCACGACGACACCGATCTGGTTCTCGTCGAGGTTCTGCGCCAGGCCGAGCGTGCCGTCCGCGAAGCGCACGAGCTCGTTCGCCATGACACCGGGGAGGCCTTCGACGTGAGCGATGCCGTCACCGGCATCCACGACCGAACCGACCTCGTTCGCCGCGGCGCCAGTGGCCTCGTAGGCGTTGACGAAGTCCTTCAGCGCGTCACGGATGACGTCGGGGCTGATAGAGAGGTCTGCCATTGTCTTCCTTCGTTCGTGGGGCCATCGGCCCCCAGATCTCCGCCCGTTCAGGCGGGAAGTCTTAGCCTGCGATCCGCTGCCGCAGGTCGGCGAGACGCGCCGAGACGCTCGCGTCGATGACGTCGTCGGCGATCTGCACGCGCAGTCCACCCACCACCGTCGGGTCGATGACCGTGTTGAGGGTCACGACGGCGCCGTACCGGGCGCCGAGGGCGTTCTGCAGACGGGTCGCCTGCGCCTCGCTGAGCGGGGCGACGGCGTGCACCGTGGCCACGACGCGACCGCGCTGCTCGGCGACGAGTCGCTCGGCCCACCGCAGGAGCGAACGCACGCGACGCTCACGGGGCTGCTGCACGAGCGACGAGGCGACCAACACCGTGGCGGCGCTGACGCGACCCTCGAGAAGCGACGCGACGAGCGCGCCCTTCGCAGCGGGCTCGCCCACACGGCTGCCGAGCGCGAGCTCGAGTTCGCCGTTGGCGGCGACGGTGCGCGAGAACTGGAACAGCTCCCCCTCGACGTCGCTCTGCGTGTCGGCCACGGCGGCGGCACGGATCGCGAGCTCTTCGAGCCCGTCGATCAGGTCGCTGACGCTCGACCAGCGCTGCTCGACGACGGAGCGCAGCAGCGCCACCGTCGTCGGAGCGAACGACGGGCCGAAGACGGCCGTGACCACGTCGGCCCGCGCCGAGGCGGGCGCCGACGAGTCGGCCAGCGCGCCGCTCAGGTGCGACGACGAGTCCACGGTGCGTGCCGCGGCGAAGAGCTCGCGGGTGACGTCGAGGTCGACACCGCTCGCGGCGCCGAGGGCGCCGGCGACGGTTGCCCGCGCCTGAGTGGTCGCGCTGCCCATTACTTGGCCGCCTTCTCGGATGCCTCGAGGTCGGCCAGGAAGCGGTCGACCACGGCCTGCGCCTTGGCGTCGTCGGAGAGGGACTCCCCGATGACGTTGCCGGCGAGGTCGACGGCGAGCGTGCCCACCTCGGCGCGCAGCGACACCAGAGCGGTCTGACGCTCGGCCTCGATCTGCGTGTGCGCCGCGGCGGTCAGACGAGCCGCTTCGAGAGACGCGGTGTCCTTGGCCTCGTTGACGATCTTGCGACCGTCTTCACGAGCGGACTCGCGGATCTCGCCGGCCTCTTTACGAGCGGCGGCGAGCTGCGCGGTGTACTCCTCGAGAGCGGCCTCGGCCTTGCGCTGAGCCTCGTCGGCCTTCGCGATGTTGCCCTCGATGGCCGTGCTGCGCTGGTCCAGCACCGCGCCGACGCGCGGAAGCGCGATGCGCCACACGACGAAGGCGATGATGATGAAGCAGACGAGCGACCAAACGATGTCGTAGACAGCGGGCAGCAGCGGGTTACCGCTGGAGCCTTCCTCGGCTGCGACCGTGACAAGAGCCTGAAGCATCCTGTCTCCTTACTCGGGGATCGGGTGGATCAGAGCGCGCCGAAGATGAAGGGCGTGGCGATGCCGATCAGCGCGAGGATCTCGATGAAGGCGACACCGATGAACATGGTGGTCTGCAGGCGGCCGGCGAGCTCGGGCTGACGGGCGGTCGACTCGATGGTCTTGCCGATCATGATGCCGAGACCGATGGCCGGGCCGATGGCAGCGAGACCGTAGCCCACGGTCGCGATGTTGCCCGTGACCTGAGCGAGAATCGTCGTTGCGTCCACTGAGGGTTTCCTTTCGTAGGGCGAACAGCCGGGCGGCTGGTCGTCAGTGCTCTTCCGCCACCGCGAGCTGGATGTAGACCGCGGTGAGGATCGTGAAGACATAGGCCTGCAGCAGCGCCACGAACACCTCGAAGAGGGTGAACGCGAACCCGAGGGCCAGCGTTCCCGCAGCGAGAGGCGTGAGCAGGTTGAAGCTGAAGAAGAAGAACTGGGTGGCCGAGAAGAACAGGACGAGCATGAGGTGCCCGACGATCATGTTCAGCAGCAGTCGGAGGAAGAGCGACACGGGCCGCGCGATGAAGACCGAGATCAGCTCGACGATCGCGATGATCGGCACGAGGTAGACCGGCACACCGCTCGGCACGAGCGAGTTCTTCAGGAAGTGACCCACACCGTGGCGCCGGATGCCCGCGTAGACGAAGGCGACGTACGCCGTCAATGCGAACACGAGGGGCGCACCGGCCACCGACGTTCCCGGGATGTTCAGGAACGGGATGACACCGGTGAGGTTGAGCGCGAGGATCGTGAAGAACATCGCGGTCAGCAGCGGAAGGAAGCGCTTGCCGTCCTTCTCGCCGAGGACCTGGAAGGCGATCTGCTCGCGGATGAATCCGAAGCCGAGCTCCATCACGCTCTGGAAGCGACCGGGCACGACGGTCATGCGGCGCGTGCCGACGACGATGATGAGAACCATCACCGCGGTGGCGAGCAGCTGCACGACGGTGATGCGCGTGACCGCGAACGGCGTCCCGGCGAACAGCAGTTCGGGCGGGAAGAAGTCCGAGATGGACGGGGGGTGGAATGTGTTCGCGTCAGCAACGATGTGCGCGATCGTATTCGCCTGAGTCAACGGGGTGGCTCCAGCTTCTCGAGCCGCAACGAAGCGGTTCGGGGAGGGTGGGAAACGTCTCTCCCCGGGGCCTCGGCGTTACCGCCGCACACCGGCCGAGGTGCGTATGAACACAGTATCAAAGATCGGTGGATTTGCGGCATCCGAGTGTGGTCAGACCTCATTGGGATCGCTGTGCGTCGGCAGGACGGTCTCGGAGACCGCGGGAAGACGCATGCGCGAGATGACCACGAGGTCCACGACGAGCGAGCTGACGGCCGTGGCCAGCAGCGCGAAGAAGAACACCGGCGCCACCACCCACTCCAGGCGCAGCAGCACCAGGAAGGCCACGATGACGAGCACGAACTTCAGCAGCCACCCGCCCAGCACGACGCCGAAGAAGATCTGCAGCCACGACGGGTGGCCGTAGAAGCGGTTGGCGACCAGGATGCTCACGGCCGTCAGCGCCGGGAAGATGGCGCCCACCGCGGCTCCCACTCCCCCGCTGAGCGCTCCGTCACCCCCGGCGACGAGAGCGCCGACCCCGACGGCGACGACGAGCACGACCACCGCGACCACCGCCGACCAGATCAGGGCGGCGCGCAGAACGGGGGTGCTGGAGAGCGGGGCGGTCATGACGGTTCCTCACGGACGGGGCGACGCGCGAAGCGCCGGGACGGAAGCAGAGTGAGCACCACGCAGGCGGCGACGCCGACGATGCCGAAGACGATGCCGAAGGCGTAGTCGCCGGGCCAGCTCTGCTGGGTGCCGATGTACATGAGCAGGAACGCCAGGCTCACCACGGCGGTCCAGCTGTAGAAGATGAGCACGGCATCGCGATCGGTGTGACCCATGTCGAGCATGCGATGGTGCAGGTGTTTGCGGTCGGGCGAGAACGGCGAGCGTCCAGCCCACTGGCGCCGCGCGACGGCGAGCCCGAAGTCGAGCAGGGGAAGCAGCACGATCACGACCGGCAGCAGGATGGGGATGAACGCACCCAGCAGCTGCGATCGCCCGATCTTCTCGGGGTCGAGCACGGCGGGGTCGAGCTGCCCGGTGATCGCGATGGCCGAGCTCGCCATGAGCAGACCGAGCATGAGCGCCCCGGCGTCGCCCATGAAGAGCTTGGCGGGCGTCCAGTTCATCGGGAGGAACCCGAGACAGGCCCCCACCAGCACCGCCGCGATGAACGACGCCAGGTTGAAGTAGGTGCTGGCGCCGGTGTCGCGCACGAGCAGGTACGAGTACGCGAAGAAGACCCCGTTGGCGATGAGGCAGACCCCCGCGACCAGACCGTTGAGCCCGTCGATGAAGTTCACGGCGTTCATGACGACGACGAGGGCGAAGACGGTGAGCAGGAAACTCACCCAGCTTGACCCGACCGTGAGGGCGCCGATCGGCAGCGAGAGGATCTGCAACTGGCCGAACCAGGCGATGATCCCGGCGGCGATGAACTGCGCGCCGAGCTTGATCATCCAGTCGAGGTCCCACAGGTCGTCGGCGACACCGACGAGGACGATCAGCAGCACCGCACCCAGCAGCGAGAGCACCGGAACCGGGTCGGTCCAGAAGATCGAGAAGTAGGGGTTGCGGCTCGACAGTGCGAAGGCGGCCACGACGCCGAGGAACATCGCCACCCCGCCCAGGCGCGGAGTCGGCGTCTTGTGCACGTCGCGATCGCGGATCCCGGGGTACAGCTTGAACCGCAGGGCGAGCTTCCACACCACCCACGACAGCGCCAGCGTCACCGCTGCCGTGAAGAGGATGGTGAGAAGGTACTGGGTCACGGACCCGGCGCCTCGGAATCCGGGGTCTCGTGAGCGTCGGCCCGCGGCGCGGGGTCGGACGACGAGGGGGTGTCGAGCGACACGGGAGCGGACGGGGTCACGTCGCGGTCGTCGACCGGGTCGGGCTCGAGCAGGTCTCCGAGCACTTCGCGTAGGCGCTCGCGCGAGATCGCCCCTTCGCGCAGCACGCGCACCCGGGGCTCCGCTCCCCCGACCAGGGTGGTCGCGTCGACGATGGTCGAGGCGATGCCGGTCTCGCTCACCCCGGCGTCGAGGTAGGCCGCGACGCTGTCGCCGAGCATGTCGCGCGCGGAGTCGATGTTCACCGCGGCGGGCATGCCGGTGCGGTTGGCGCTCGAGACGGCGAGGGGACCGGTCTCTTCGAGCAGTTCGAGGGTGAGCTTGTGGGCCGGCATGCGCACGGCGACGGTGCCGTGGGTGTCGCCGAGATCCCACGAGAGCGAGGGCTGCGCGGGCAGCACGATGGTCAGACCCCCGGGCCAGAACTCGCGCACGAGGTCGTCGACCGCGGGCGGGATCTCGGCGACGAGGGCGCGGAGCGTCCCGACGCCGGCGACGAGCACGGGCGGCGGCTGCTGGCGGCCGCGGCCCTTCGCCTCGAGGAGTCCCGCGACGGCGCGCGCATTGAACGCGTCGGCGGCGATTCCGTAGACGGTGTCGGTGGGGAGCACGACGAGTTCGCCTCGGCCGATCGCCTGACGCGCGTGGCGCATTCCGGGAAGCAGCTGCGACTCGTCACGGCAGTCGTAGACGGGTGACATAACGCGCGCCAGTCTAGTCGCGCGCGCGGCCGATCATGGTCAGGGGCGTACGGCCGTCGTCGCGCGGTCCCGGGCGGTGAGGTCGGGGTGCGTCGCCGCCGCGCGCCAGCCGTCGGCGGTGAGGATGTCGCGGATGGCCGCTCCCTGCCACTCGCCGTGCTCGATGACGATCGAGCCGCCGGGATGGGCGAGACGCATACCCACGCGGCTCAGCTGCCGCACGGCATCCAATCCGTCGGGTCCGCCGTAGAGCGCCGCCGGCGGATCGAACAACCGCACCTCCGGGTCGCGGGGAATCGCGTCGTCGGGCACGTAGGGCGGGTTGGATGCCACGACCGACACCGTGCCGTCGAGCTCGGGGAACGCGTCGGCGAGGTCGATGAAGGCGAGCGTGACGTTGCGCGCGCCGATGCGGGCGACGTTCTGCTTCGTCCAGATGTAGGCGTCGACCGAGTTCTCGGCCGCGAAGACCCGCGCGTGCGACACCTCGGTGGCCATCGCGAGCGCGATCGCGCCGCTGCCGGTGCCGAGGTCGACGGCGATCGGACTCTCGGATGCCACGGAGCGCAACGCATCGATCGCCAGTTGCGCCACCATCTCGGTCTCGGGTCGCGGCACGAAGACGCCCGGCCCGACCGCCAGTTCCAGGGAGCGGAAGGGCGCGAGACCGGTCAGGTGCTGCAGCGGTTCGCGCGCGCAGCGTCGGTCGACGAGCGGCGCCAGGGCCGCGACGGCGGGGGGTGGCATCCGATCGCCCCGGATGGCGGCGGCCTGCACTCCCCCGCGAGAGGAGTCGAGCACGTGCGCGACGAGCAGCTCGGCGTCGACCTGCGGGTCGGGGACTCCGGCTGCACCGAAGCGCCGGGCGGTGTCGCGGACGAGGTCGGCGACCGACGACGGGGCGGGGGCGGGGACGGTCTCTGGCATGACGGGAGCCCAGCCTAGTCGCGCGGCGTCATACGGCCGGAGATGTCGGTGGCCTCGCCTAAAATGAGGGGGTTCTGATCGACGGCGAAAGGCAAGCCATGCCCGGCATCCACTCCGACATCACCTCTGCGTTCGGCGACACGCCACTCGTACGACTGAACCGCGTGGCGGAGGGTACCGACGCGCAGATCCTCGCCAAGCTCGAGTTCTACAACCCGGCCTCCAGCGTGAAGGACCGCCTGGGCATCGCCATCGTCGACGCGGCCGAAGCCTCGGGCGAGCTGAAGCCGGGCGGCACGATCGTCGAGTCCACCAGCGGGAACACCGGCATCGCCCTCGCGATGGTGGGCGCCGCCCGCGGGTACAAGGTCGTCCTGACGATGCCGGCGTCGATGTCGAAAGAGCGTCGCATCCTGCTCAAGGCCTTCGGCGCCGACCTCGTGCTGACCGACCCCACCAAGGGCATGTCGCACGCCGTCGACGAGGCCAAGCGCATCGTGGCCGAGACTCCGGGAGCCGTCTGGGCCCGCCAGTTCGAGAACGAGGCGAACCCGGCGATCCACCGCAAGACGACGGCCGAAGAGATCCTGCGCGACACCGACGGCAAGGTCGACTACTTCGTGGCCGGCATCGGCACGGGCGGCACGATCACGGGCGTCGGCCAGGTGCTCAAAGAGCGCGTGCCCGGCGTGCAGATCGTCGCCGTCGAGCCGGCCGACTCCCCCGTCCTCACCAAGGGCCACCCCGGCCCCCACAAGATCCAGGGCATCGGTCCCAACTTCGTGCCCGCGATCCTCGACCGCGACATCATCGACGAGGTCATCGACGTCGAGTTCGACGACGCGATCCGTCTGGCCCGCGAGACCGCGGCCAAAGACGGCATCCTGGTCGGCATGTCGTCGGGTGCCGCCATCTGGGCGGCTCTCGAGGTGGCCCGCCGCCCCGAAGCCGCCGGCAAGAACATCGTCGTGATCATCCCCTCGTACGGCGAGCGGTACCTCTCGACGGCCCTGTACGAGCACCTGCGCGAAGACTGACGTGGGGGCCATCTCCCGCATCCGCGAAGACGTCGCCGCCGCCAAACTCCGTGATCCGGCAGCCCGGAGCGGGCTCGAGATCGCCCTGCTGTACCCGGGCCTGCACGCGGTGTGGATGCACCGCGTCTCGCACCGCCTGTGGCGACAGGGCCTGCGCTTCCCGGCGCGGGCCCTGTCGCAGGTGACGCGGTGGCTCACCGGGATCGAGATCCACCCGGGCGCCACGATCGGCCGACGCTTCTTCATCGACCACGGCATGGGTGTCGTCGTCGGCGAGACGGCCGAGGTCGGCGACGACGTCATGCTGTATCACGGGGTCACGCTCGGCGGTCGTCAGCGCGAGGGGGGCAAGCGGCATCCCACCCTGCACGACGGCGTCGCCGTCGGAGCCGGAGCGAAGGTCCTCGGCCCGATCACCCTGGGTGCGCGCAGCGTCGTCGGGGCCAACGCCGTCGTGACGCGCGACGCCCCCGCCGACAGCGTGCTGGTCGGTGTTCCCGCCACGGCGCGCTCGCGACGGGGCGGCGAAGACACGCGCGCCCTGCTGACCGCGCCCGAGTACTCGATCTGACGCGGTGCCTCCACTCATGACGCGGCTGCACGATCTCTCCCTCGCCGCGCAGGTCGCAGCGCTGCGCGCGGGCGATCTCTCGCCCACCGACCTCGCTGCCCACTACCTCGCCCGCATCCGGCGGTTCGCGGATCTGGGGGCGTTCGCCGAGGTGACCCCGGATGCCGCGCTCCGCCGAGCCGGAGAGGTCACGGCCTCCCCCACCCGGGGTCCGCTGTGGGGAATCCCCCTCGCCGACAAGGACCTCGTCGCCCGCGCCGGGGTGCCGACGCGGTACGGCTCGCGCTCCCGCGCCCATCTCGTCCCCTCGACGTCCGATCCGCTGGCCGAGGCGCTCGACGCCGCGGGCGCGGTGAACCTCGGCAAGACGAGCACGTCCGAGTTCGGCCTCACCGGCTTCACCGAACCCCTCATCCACGCGCCGGCCCGCGATCCCTGGCGCCTCTCGGCGGGCGCGGGCGGTTCGAGCGGCGGGGCCGCCGTCGCGGTCGCCGCGGGGCTGCTGCCCGCCGCGGTGGGGTCCGACGGCGGCGGATCGATCCGTATCCCGTCGGCGACGACGGGCGTCGTCGGGCTCAAGCCCTCGCGCGGACGGCTGCCGATCGGCTCGGGCTTCGATTCCCCCGACGGGCTGTCGGTCACCGGCCCGATCGCGCGGAGCGTCGAAGACGCGGCACTGCTGCTGGACGCCCTGGTGGGACTCGGTCCGTTCACCTACGCCACGGCCGCCCCCGGCACGGGTCCGTTCGTCGACGCCGCACGTCGCGATCCGGGCACATTTCGCATTGGCGTCACCACGGTCTCGCCGTGGGACGACGACGAGAACATCACCCTCGATCCCGCTGCGCGCTCCGCCTACGACACGGCCGCCGCGTGGCTCGCCGACGCCGGGCACGACGTCGAGGGCGGCGACTGGCATCCGTTCGGCTACGCGTCGCTCTTCCACGTGCTGTGGCGCGCGAGCGCCGCGCGCATCCCCCTCAGCGACGACGACATGACACTGGTCGAGCCGCTGACGGCCTGGCTCGTGCGCGAGGGGCGCCGACTGTCGTCGCTCGACCTGCTGGGAGGTCTCGCCTCGGCGCGCGCCTTCGAACGGCGCACGATCGCCGACTTCGCCGCGTTCGACGCGGTGCTCACCCCCGCGTTGGCGCAGGCTCCCCAGCCCGTGGGCTCCTACGCGGGGCACGATCCCGAACGCACTTTCGCGATGCAGGTCGAGTACGCGCCGTACTCGAGCTTCGTCAACGTCGCAGGGCTCCCAGCCCTGACGCTGCCGGTGACGACGGACGCCGCCGGGCACCCCGTCTCGGTGCAACTCGTCGGTCGCCCCGGCGGCGAAGCCGCGCTGCTGTCGCTCGCCGCTCAGCTCGAGGGCCGCCGCGGAGCGCTCCCCCACCCGCCGGTGTGGGAGGCCTGAGCGTCTCGGGGCCCGCGGGCGAGCCGGACTCCTGAGACTCTCGTCTCGCACCAGCGCCCGGCGGGAGCGGAGTCGCCAGATCGCCGATTCGTCAGGAGTTCGGGCCGCGACGCGGTGGCGTCACTCGCCGGCCAGCGCCGTCAGACGCGCCTCTTCGTCGGCCGTGATGGCCGACTCGATGATCGGGCCGAGGGCACCGTCCATCACCTGGTCGAGGTTGTAGGCCTTGTACCCGGTGCGGTGGTCGGCGATGCGGTTCTCGGGGAAGTTGTAGGTGCGGATGCGCTCGGAGCGGTCCATGCCGCGGATCTGCGACTTGCGCGCGTCGGCGGCGACCGCGTCGCGCTCCTCCTGCTGCTTGGCGAGCAGGCGGGCGCGCAGGACGCGCATGCCGGCCTCACGGTTCTGCAGCTGCGACTTCTCGTTCTGCATCGACACGACGATCCCCGTCGGCACATGCGTGATGCGCACGGCCGAATCGGTCGTGTTGACCGACTGGCCGCCCGGTCCCGACGAGCGGAACACGTCGATCTTCAGATCGTTGGGGTCGATGCCGACCTCTTCGGGCTCGTCGACCTCGGGGAACACCAGCACGCCGGTCGTCGAGGTGTGGATACGCCCCTGCGACTCGGTCGCCGGCACCCGCTGCACGCGGTGCACGCCGCCCTCATACTTCAGGTGCGCCCACACACCCTGCGCGGGATCGCTCGACGACCCCTTGATCGCGACCTGCACGTCCTTGTAGCCGCCGAGGTCGGACTCGGTGCGCTCGAGCATCTCGGTCTTCCACCCCATCGATGCCGCGTACTGCAGGTACATGCGCAGCAGGTCGGCGGCGAACAGGGCGCTCTCGGCCCCGCCCTCGCCGCCCTTGATCTCCATGATCACGTCGCGGGCGTCGTCGGGATCGCGCGGGATGAGGAGGCGCCGAAGACGCTCCTGCGTCTCGACGACGCGCTCCTCCAGTGCCGGCACCTCGTCGGCGAACGCCTGGTCCTCACGCGCGAGTTCCCGGGCGGCTTCCAGATCATCGGATGCCGTGACCCAGGACTCGTACGCGTGCACGATGCGGCTGAGCTCGGCGTAACGCCGGTTGACCCGTTTCGCGCGCACCGCGTCGGCGTGCACGGCCGGGTCGGAGAGCTCCTCCTGAACGGCTTTGTGCTCGTCGAGCAGGCTGCGCACCGACTCGAACATCGCGGGTACCGACATCGCGACTCCCGGTCGGATCAGCGGATGCTGTTGTCGTCACCGCCGCGCGCGGGCGCGGGGATCGACTTCTGCATCTGCACGAGGAACTCGACGTTCGACTGGGTCTCTTTGAGCTTGCCGAGCACGACCTCGAGGGCCTGCTGGGGCTCGAGACCGGCCAGCGCGCGGCGGAGCTTCCAGGTGATCTTGACCTCGTCGTTCGACAGGAGCATCTCTTCGCGACGCGTGCTCGACGCGTTGACGTCGACCGCCGGGAAGATGCGCTTGTCGGCGAGCTGACGGTTCAGGCGCAGCTCGCTGTTGCCGGTGCCCTTGAACTCCTCGAAGATCACGTCATCCATCTTGGAGCCGGTCTCGACGAGCGCGGTGGCGAGGATCGTGAGCGATCCGCCGTTCTCGATGTTGCGCGCGGCACCGAAGAAGCGCTTCGGCGGGTACAGCGCCGACGCGTCGACGCCACCGGAGAGCACGCGGCCCGAGGTGGGCGCGGCCAGGTTGTAGGCGCGGCCGAGACGGGTGATCGAGTCGAGCAGCACGACCACGTCGCGACCGAGCTCGACCAGACGCTTGGCGCGCTCGATGGCGAGTTCGGCGACCGTGGTGTGGTCTTCGGCCGGGCGGTCGAACGTCGAGGCGATGACCTCGCCGCGAACGGTCCGCTGCATGTCGGTGACCTCTTCAGGACGCTCGTCGACGAGCACGACCATGAGGTGGACCTCGGGGTTGTTCGTGGCGATCGCGTTGGCGATCTGCTGCAGAACGATCGTCTTGCCGGCCTTGGGCGGCGCCACGATGAGACCGCGCTGGCCCTTGCCGACCGGGGCGACCAGGTCGATGATGCGCTGGGTGAGCTTCTCGGGGCCGGTCTCGAGGCGCAGGCGCTCCTGCGGGTAGAGCGGCGTGAGGTTGTTGAACTCGACGCGCGTCGCGGCGTCTTCGACCGAGAGGCCGTTGATGGAGTCGACCTGCACGAGCGCGTTGTACTTCTGGCGCCCCTGCTGCTCACCCTCGCGGGGCTGCTTGATCGCGCCGACGACGGCGTCGCCCTTGCGCAGGTTGTACTTCTTCACCTGGCCGAGCGAGACGTAGACGTCGCTCGGGCCCGAGAGGTAGCCGGTCGTGCGCACGAAGGCGTAGTTGTCGAGCACGTCGAGCACACCGGCGATCGGGACGAGCACGTCGTCCTCGCCGATCTCGGTCTCGAACTCGTCGCCAGTGGTGTTCTGGCCGCGGCGCTTGTTGCGCTGACGGTTGCGGTTGCTCGTGCCGTCCTGCTGCTGCTGGGCCTGCTGGCCGTTCTGACGGTTGCCGTCACGCTGCGCGGCGTCACGCTGGTTGCCGTCACGCTGGTTCGAGTCACGCTGGTTGTCGCGCTGCCCCGCCTCGCGCTGGTTGTCACGCTGGTTCGAGTCGCGCTGGTTGTCGCGCTGACCACCGTCACGCTGGTTGTCGCGCTGGCCACCCTGCTGCGGGGCCTCGGCCTCGTCGGCGGGGGCGGCCGCGGTCTGCGCCTCGGGCTTGTCCGCGGCGTCGGGCTTGTTGCGGTTGCGGTTGCGCGACCGGCTGCGGCCACGGCCGCGGGCGGGGGTCTCGTCGGCCTGGTCTGCGCCGTCGGCGTCGGAGGCGGACGCGTCAGCGGCCTCGTCGGCGGCCGGGGCGTCGACGGCGGGTGCATCGGCGACGGGCGCGTCAGCGGTCGGGGCGTCGGCCTCGACGGTCGAGGTCGCCTCGGCGGCGGCCACCTCGTCGGCGACATCGGCCGCGGTGGTCACGGGAGTGGTCGCGGCGTCGTCCGAGACGGACTCGGCGGCGGGCGCCTCGGCGGCCGCAGCGTCGGCTGCGGCCTCGTCGGCGGCGGGGGCTTCGGTGGCTGCAGCGTCAGCCGCGGCCTTCTCTTCGGCCGCAGCGGCCTCGGCGGCAGCCTTTTCTTTGGCGGTGGCCGTCGTCGCGCGGCGAGGTGCGCGCTTGCGCGGTGCCCGGGCGGGTTTCTCGACCGGTGCGGGCTCCTCGGCCGGCGCTTCGGCGGCGGGCTTCGCGGCGGCGGGCTCCGCGGCGGCGGGCTCCGCGACGTCGGACGCGGCCTCGGCGGCCGGTGCATCCGAGGCGAGCGCCTCGTCGGTGAACAGCGCCTCGGGCTGCGCCGCGTCGGTCGCGGCGGCGGAGGCGGCGGCATCCGGAGCGTCGACGCCCTCGGCATCCGTCGTCTCGGCGACGGCCTCGGCCTGCGCGGTGTCGGTGCCCGGCGTCGCAGCCGTGGGCTGCTCTTCGGCGGGGGTCTCGGCGCCCTCGGGCGCGTCGATGGGCTGGGTCTCGGAGATGGACTCCACGAGTGCTCCTCTGAAGTGCTACGTGATCAGATCGCGCTTCGCCGTGCAGAACGCAGACGAAGAGACACCAGCGGTTCGGGAGACTGCAGCCGATACCGGGTTCGCGATGTGTTGCGGATTTCGCAGGTGGTGCAGAGGCTCAGATTCGCGAAGTTACGCGGAACCCTCTGCGTTTTTCACTGTACCACCCTTGACGTCGACGGCGAGCATGAGCGCCTGCCACGGGGTGTCGACCACGGATGCCATAAGATCCGCCGCGGCGAGTCGCTGTCCGGGACCGTCGGCGAGCACGAGCACGCTGGGCCCCGCACCTGACACGACCGCCGCGTAGCCCTCTGCCCGCAACGCCCGCACGAGGCGGTCGGTTTCGGGCATGGCCTGCGCGCGGTAATTCTGGTGCAGCTTGTCTTCGGTGGCGGCCATGAGCAGCTCGGGGCTCTGCGTCATCGCGGCGATGAGCAGCGCCGAGCGAGAGACGTTGAACACGGCGTCCTCGCGGGGCACCTGCAGCGGCTGCAGACTGCGGGCGACCGCGGTCGACATGGTGAAGCTCGGCACGAACACCAGGGGCGACACTCCGCGGTGCACGATGAGCTGCTTGTGCTGCGGGCCTTCGGCGTCCATCCACGCGATGGTGAGCCCGCCGAACAGGCCCGGCGCGACGTTGTCGGGGTGCCCCTCGAGCTCGGTGGCCAGGCGCAGCAGGTCGACGTCGCTGAAGTCGGCCTCGCCCTCGAGCAGTCCCTTCGCGGCGAGGATGCCGGCGACCACGGCGGCCCCCGACGATCCCATGCCGCGCCCGTGCGGGATCACGTTGCGCGCCGTCAGCCGCAGCCCCGGCAGGGCGCGCCCGACGGAGGCGTAGGTGTGCGCCATGGCCCGCACGACGAGGTGCGAGGCGTCGCGCGGGACGTCGGCGACGCCCTCGCCCTCGACCTCGATCTCGAGGCGGTCGCCGTCGAGCTGTTCGACGACGAGCTCGTCGTACACGCTGAGCGCGAGGCCGAGCGTGTCGAAGCCGGGTCCGAGGTTCGCGCTGGTGGCGGGAACGCGGACCGCGACCCGACGGCCGGGGCCTGCAGTCACGCGCTCACCGGCCGCAGGTCCAGGACGGATGCCACCTCCGAGGTGGTGGCGTCGACGACGGTGGGCTGCACGTCGGTGCCGTCGGGCTGGCGGAGGGCCCACTGCGGGTCCTTGAGTCCGTGCCCGGTGACGGTGAGGACGACCTTGGCGCCGGCGGAGATGACCCCGGCCTCTGCCCGGTCGAGCAGTCCCGCGACGCTGATCGCCGAGGCGGGCTCGACGAAGATGCCGACCTCACCGGCGAGGATCTTCTGCGCTTCGAGGATGCGGGCATCGTCGATCGCGCCGAACCATCCGTCGGTGGCGTCGCGCGCTTCGAGGGCGAGATCCCACGAGGCGGGGTTGCCGATGCGGATGGCGCTGGCGATCGTCTCGGGGTTCTTCACGACCTCGCCGCGCACGAGCGGGGCGGAGCCGGCGGCCTGGAAGCCGAACATGCGGGGCACGGTCGTGGCGGCGCCGCGGGCGGCCTCTTCGCGGTAGCCGCGCGAGTAGGCGGTGTAGTTGCCCGCGTTGCCGACGGGGATGAAGTGGAAGTCGGGGGCGTCTCCCAGAACCTCGACGACTTCGTAGGCGGCGGTCTTCTGCCCCTCGATGCGGTCGGGGTTGACCGAGTTGACGAGGTGCACCGGGTAGTGGTCGGCGAGCTCGCGGGCGATCTCGAGGCAGTCGTCGAAGTTGCCGCGGATCTGGATGAGGCGGCCGTTGTGCGCGACGGCCTGGCTCAGCTTGCCCATGGCGATCTTGCCCTCGGGCACGAGCACCGCGGCGGTGATGCCGGCGTGCGCGGCGTAGGCCGCCGCCGACGCCGAGGTGTTGCCGGTCGAGGCGCAGATGACGGCCTTGGCGCCGTGCTCGACGGCGCGCGAGAGAGCGACCGTCATGCCGCGGTCCTTGAAGGAGCCGGTGGGGTTCATCCCCTCGAACTTCACCCAGACGTCGGCGCCGGTGCGGCGCGACAGCGACGGGGCGGGGAGGAGCGGCGTGCCGCCCTCGCCGAGGGTGACGACAGTGGAGGCGTCGGTGACGCCCAGACGGTCGGCGTATTCGCGGAGGACTCCGCGCCAGAGGTGTGCCATGTTCAGTTCCCTTCCACGCGCAGCACGGAGACCACGCGCTCGACGACGCCGCTCGCGGCGAGACGCTCGACGGTCTCGCTCAGGTCCTGCTCGCGGGCCTTGTGTGTTCCGATGACCAGACGGGCGGAGCCGCCGGTCTGAGTGTTCTCGTCGGCCTCGATGACGGTCTGCTCGACCGTCGCGATCGACACGCGACCCTCGCTCAGGATGCCGGCGACGGTGGCGAGAACGCCCGGTTTGTCGTCGACCTCGAGCGTGATCTGGTACCGCGTGATGACGTGACCGATGGGCACGGCGGGGAGGTTCGCGCGGGTCGATTCGCCCACGCCCACTCCCCCGGCGATGTGGCGGCGCGCGGCCGACACGACGTCGCCGAGCACGGCCGACGCGGTCTGCACGCCACCGGCGCCCGCGCCGTAGAACATGAGGTCGCCGGCGGCTTCGGCCTGCACGAAGACGGCGTTGTTCGCGCCGTGCACGCTCGCGAGGGGGTGGCTGCGGTCGACGAGCGCCGGGTACACGCGCACCGAGATCGACTCGGTGCCGCCCTCTTCGGCGGCGAGACGCTCGCACACGGCGAGCAGCTTGATGACGTAGCCGGCGTGACGCGCCGATTCGATCATCGCGGCGTCGACCGAGGTGATGCCTTCGCGGTACACGGCATCCAGCGGCACGGTGGTGTGGAAGGCGAGACTCGCGAGGATCGCGGCCTTCTGGGCTGCATCGTAGCCCTCGACATCGGCGGTGGGGTCGGCTTCGGCGTAGCCGAGGGCCTGCGCCTGGGCGAGCACGTCGGCGAAGTCGGCGCCCTCGGTGTCCATGCGGTCGAGGATGTAGTTCGTCGTTCCGTTGACGATGCCCATGATGCGCACGACGCGGTCGCCGGCGAGCGAGTCGCGCAGCGGTCGGATGATCGGGATCGCGCCGGCCGCGGCGGCTTCGTAGTACACCTCGGCGCCGACCTGGTCGGCGGCCTCGAACACCTCGGAGCCGTGGGTCGCGAGCAGCGCCTTGTTGGCGGTGACCACGTCGGCCCCCGAGGCGATCGCGTGCAGCACCTGGGTGCGGGCCGGCTCGATGCCGCCCATCAGCTCGATGACGATGTCGGAGCCGACGATGAGCGTCTCGGCATCGGTGGTGAAGAGTTCGCGGGGCAGGTCGGCCTCGCGCTTGGCGTCGAGGTTGCGCACGGCGATGCCGGCGAGTTCGAGCTTGGCGCCCGCGCGGTCGGCGAGCTCGTCGCCGTGCTTGAGCAGCAGGTCGGCGACCTGCGAGCCGACGGCGCCGGCGCCGAGGAGCGCCACGCGGAGCGTGCGGTAGTCGGTCATTCGGTGTCTCCGTGGGGTGTGTCGATCAGGGTGGATGCCGGAACGCCGACGTCGCGAGAGAGGAGGTCGTCGATGCTCTCGCCGCGCACGATCACGCGGGCGGCACCGTCGCGCACGGCGACGACGGGCGGACGCGGCGTGTAGTTGTAGTTGCTCGCGAGCGAGAAGCAGTAGGCGCCGGTCGCGGGCACGGCGAGCAGATCGCCCGGGGTGACGTCGCCCGGCAGGTATTCGGCATCCACGACGATGTCGCCCGACTCGCAGTGCCGCCCGACGACGCGTGACAGCACCGGGGTCTCGGCACTGCTGCGCGACACGATGCGGGCAGAGAAATCGGCGCCGTAGAGCGCCGGGCGGGCGTTGTCGCTCATGCCGCCGTCGACGCTGACGTAGGTGCGGTCGAGGTTCTCGCCCGCGGTGACGGTCTTCACGGTGCCGACCTCGTACAGGGTGACGCCGGCCTGACCGACGATGATGCGTCCGGGTTCGCACGCGACGTCGGGCATGGGGATGCCGCGCACCGCGCACTCGTCGGCGATGGCGTCGAGGATGCCGTCGGCAATCGCTTCGAGGGGCTTCGGGTCGTCGACCGAGGTGTACGAGATGCCGAAGCCGCCGCCGACGTTCAGCAGGGGGATCTCTCCCCCGGCGAGCAGGTCGGCGTGCAGGTCGACCAGGCGGGCGGCGGATTCGCGGAAGCCGGAGGAGTCGAAGATCTGCGAGCCGATGTGCGCGTGCAGGCCCACGAAGCGCAGGCTGGGAAGCTCGCGGATGCGGGCGACCGCGTCGGCCGCGCCCTCGAGCGAGAAGCCGAACTTCTGGTCTTCGTGCGCGGTGGCGAGGAAGGCATGGGTCTCAGCGTGCACGCCGGTGCGCACGCGCACGAGCACCGACTGCACCGCACCGCGACGGTCGGCGAGGGCAGCGAGACGCTCGATCTCGATGGGGCTGTCGACGACGACCGAGCCGACACCGACCTCGACCGCGCGCTCGAGTTCACCCACGCTTTTGTTGTTGCCGTGGAACCCCAGTCGCGCGGGATCGGCGCCGCCGGCCAGGGCCACCTCGAGCTCACCGCGCGTGCAGACGTCGACGGCGAGTCCCTCGTCGACCACCCAGCGCACGACCTCGGTCGACAGGAACGCCTTGCCCGCGTAGTAGACGCGAGCCCGGATGCCATGACGAGCCGCCGCGGCCTCGAACGCGTCGCGTGCGCGTCGCGCGTGGGCACGCACCTCGTTCTCGTCGAGGACGTAGAGCGGGGTGCCGAAGCGGTCACGGAGGTCGAAGACCGAGACGCCGCCGATCTCGACGGAACCGTCGTCGACGCGGCGAGCGGACGACGGCCAGACGGGGGCAACGAGTTCATTCGCTTCGGCCGGGGCGGTGAGCCACTCGGGCACGAGCGCGGAGTGCGAGGCGGACACAGGAGAACCAATCGGGTTTTGCGGCGACGCGACGGCCGCGGATCACGGCTCCCACCCGCGCGGAGAGTCACGCGGCGGGTAGTCCCTGCAGTCTAGGGCACCGGGGTACGAACCCTCGCGCGATGCGCCGCCATGCACGCCGAGCGAGGAACGTTCGCGCGAGAACCGGGTGACGACGAGCGGACGGTGGGGCCGCGGGCGGATGCCACTCGGATGCGGTGGCGTGTCGCGATTCTCCATCGAACCCGGGGCGCTTCATCCAGCTCGGCGCCGCGCCGAGAGGGCAAGGCACGCCGGACCATTTCTCGTGCCCCAGCGGGTGAATCCCCCATTGCGCGCGTGGGTGGCCCTTGTCCGGGCACGAGTGTGGAGAACTCCACTCCTCTCTCGCATCCCCGTGTCGCAGTTTCGTCTTTCACCTCCCCAAGGAGTCGCCATGGTCGTTCCCTCGCCGCCCGCCCCAGCCCCGCCCTCCGTCCTTCAGCCGTCGCGTCGCACGGTGGTCGGGGCCGGTCTGATCGCCGTACCGGCCGTCACGATGCTCTCCGCCGCTCCCGCGTACGCGGCTGCCTCCGATGCGCGCACGTTCACCATCACGACCCCCTCGGGCACTGTTCCGGCGAACGGACAGGTGATCGTCACGGTGAGGGTGCTCGCCCCGAACGGCACCCCCCTCACCGCTCGTCCCATCTCGCTCGTCGGCCCGAGCGGGTCGACGTTCACCCCGGCCGATGGCGTGACCAACGGCGCGGGCACGTTCACCACGAGGTTCAGGTTGAACAAGCTGTGGGCGGCCCCCGGCTCATCGACGGTGATCACCGCGGTCTCGGAATCCGGCTCGGGATCCGCCACCTTCACGGTGTTGGGGGCGAACATGCTGATTCAGCAAGGGACGTTGTCCACGCAGACAGTGACGCAGTTCTCGTCATCCATCGTCCGCGCTCAGAATGGCCCCGGAATCGAACTGGTGCTGCTGCAAGACGGCACCCTCTGGAGACGCAACACCGGCTCCAACAATCCGTACACGCAAGTCGCCGGTATCAGCGACGGCGCCGACCTCGCCGTCTCCAGCGGCTCAGGCGGAACGTTCTACGTGCTGAAGAAAGACGGAACCGTCTGGGCGTGGGGCGCCAATGAAGGAGGCCAAGTCGGCGACGGGACGACGGCCAACCGGTCGACGCCTGTTCAGGCGCAAATCTCGGGGGTGACCAAGATCTCTGCGGCCAACGGCACGCTGTTTGCGGTGACGTCAGACAAGTTGCTGTGGGCCGTCGGGTATAACAACTTCGGCGGAATGGCCGGTATCGGCGCGGCCAGCGGCCCCATTCCCTTCACCCAGGTCAGCGACGGAACGGATGTCGTCGATGTCGTGGGAAGACAGGGCGGAGGGGTACTCGTCAAAACCGATGGAACCGTCTGGGCGTGGGGCCAAGGATCCTCCGGCTACAACGGCGACGGCACCACCGCCGACCAACCCGCCCCCGCCCAGGTCAACAACCTCCACAACATCACCTCTCTCGCCGGCGGGATGACCGCCACGGGTGGGCTTGACTGGACGCTGTTCGCGATCAGCGACACCGGGGCCGTCTACGTCTGGGGCTCAAACGCCCGCGGCGCCTACGGCAACAACACGACCACCGCCAGCCCCACCCCTGTCCAGATCAGCGGCACCTCCGGCGTCGCCCAGATCACCACCTCGAACAACGGCGATGTCTACGCCCTCAAGAACGACGGCACCCTTCTCGCCTGGGGCGGCGGAGCCTCCACCCCCACCCCCTACACCGCCAGCCGACCCGTCGCCCGCCTCGGCAACGCCAACAACGAGGGCTCCACCGCAGCCCGCGCCTACCTCATCACGGCGACAACGACGTTGTCGGTGGAGGTGCTGCAGCCGGTAGACACCCCCGCAGGCGTCGCCGCCGGCACCGCGGCCGTCGTGGGCGCCACGGTCGCGACCGAATCGTCCGGTGTCGCCGGCGCCAACGTCACCCTCACCACCAACGTCGGCACCCTGGCCGCGACCTCGGGGACGACAAATTCGTCGGGTGTGTTCCAGACGACCGTCACTCCCGACGCCTGGACGACTCCCGGCACAGTCGCCCGCGTCACCGCCGCCGATGAGACGGGCACCAGCTTCGACACCTTCACGGTGTTGGGGGCGAACATGATCATGGAGAACGGAGGAGCCACGCAAGCGCCCAGACAGTTCTCCTCACCCATCGTCCGCGCACAAACTAGTCCCTACGACGAACTAGTGCTCCTGCAAGACGGCACCCTCTGGACGCGGGCCCGGGGCTCCAATGGTCCTTACACGCAAGTCGCCGGTATCAGCGACGGCGCCGACCTCGCCGTCGCCGTCCTCGAGGCGTTCTATGTGCTGAAGAAAGACGGAACCGTCTGGGCATGGGGCAACAACCTCTACGGCCAGCTCGGCGACGGAACGACAACGGACCGGCAGACGCCGGCTCCGGTGCTAAACCTCTCCGGGGTGACCAAGATTTCCGCCGGAAACGGCGCGCTCTTCGCGTTGAAGTCAGACAGGACGCTGTGGGCTGTCGGCGGAAACGGCGGCAGCGGAGCTTGCGGTGTCGGCTCGACCACCCTCGTTATTCCCCTCACCCAAGTCGTCAACGGAACGGATGTCGTTGATGTCGCGGGAAAGGAAGGCGGAGGATTACTCGTGAAGACCGATGGAACCGTCTGGGTGTGGGGCAGAGGAGCCTACGGCTACAACGGCGACGGCACCACAACCGATCACCTCGTCCCCGTCCAACTGACCACCCTCGCCAACATCTCCTCCGTCACCAGCAGCGTCAGTGGCGCCAGCTCGCCCAGCTACACCATGTTCGCGATCAGCAGTAGCGGAACCGTCCACGCCTGGGGCTACAACGGCGGCGGCGCCTACGGCAACAACACCACGACCAGCAGCCTCACCCCCATTCAAATCAGCGGCCTCTCCGGCGTCACCCAAATCACCACCTCGTCAAACTCCCGTGTCTTGGCGCTCAGGGGCGACCGCACCGTTCTCACCTGGGGCGGCGGAGCCTCCACCCCGAACCCCTACACCACCGCCCGACCCATCACCCGCCTCGGCAACCCCGACCGCGATATCTACAACTTCATCGGCCGCTGCTACATCATCACGGAGTAACCACACCATTCCGGTCGGAAGTGCGGCGAGGGTTAGGGTCTCCCGCCCGCGCCGCACTTGCCATTGTGTCCACGCCGCGGGCGGCGCTCAGTATCGAGGATCGAACCCCGCCGCGCGTCACCACGACAGCAGAAGGACTACCCCCCTCCGTGGACCCACTGACCACCGACCACCATCTCGACGTCGACGCCCTCGGGGTGACCGTGCGCATCGATGTGAAGGCCCTCGCACCCGACGACCGCGCGACGCTCCGCGAGATCTGGTCGGACGCCCGCTCCACCGGCGCGCCGATCACGCCCGTGGAGCGGGTGACTCTGCAGCTCACCGAGCCACCCGACCTGGCATTCGCCGACCTATCGACGCGAGTGACGCTCGCGGCTCTTGCCGCTCAGCGCGGTGCGCTGTGGATGGTGCACGCGGGTGCGATCGCCGACCGCGACGGACGGGTCGTGCTGTTCGCCGGACCGTCGGGAATGGGCAAGACGACCCTGATGACGCGCCTCGCACGCACCTATGCCTACGTGACCGATGAGAGCGTGGGGATCGCTCCCGACCTCTCCGTGCTGCCGTACCGCAAGCCGCTCTCGATCATCACGCCCCGAGGGCTCACCAAGACGCAACGCTCCCCCTCGTCGCTGGGGCTCGGGCGCCTGCCCTTTCACCCGTTACGACTGCACGCGGTGGTGGTGCTCGATCGACGCGACGACGCGCGTCCCGGCATCGAGATCCTCGACGACGCCGAGGCGCTCAGCGCCCTCGCACCTCAGAGCAGCTACCTCGCTGAGATCCCCCATCCTCTGACGACGGTGCGTACTCATCTGGCCGCCGTCGGCGGCGCCGTGCGGATGAGCTACCGCGACGGCGCCGAGGTGGAACACCTCGTTCACGAGCTGTTCGCCCCCAGGCCCCCGCGCCCCGCGCCGACGAGACGAGCGGGCGTGACGAACCTTCCTGCCGCGCCCACGGCCACCGACCTGTACACGCGCACGTCGGTCATCGACGCCGTCGAACTCGACGACGGTCGCATGCTCCTCCTGCGTACGGGCGACGACGAGAGCACGCTGTACGTTCTCGACGGTATCGGCCCCGCCCTGTGGCGCGCGGCCGAGAACGCAGACCTCGAGACGTTGACCGAGGTCGCCCGCCGGTCACACGCGAACGCGGCCGTGATCGACGCACGCACCGCGGTCTCTCTCGCAATGGAACAGCTGCGTCTCGCCGGCCTCGTGACCGGTCCGACCGTCTCTCTCGATGGGTGACCGCGGGCGAAAAGCGAGCGCGAGCGTCAGATCGCCGTGGGCGGCCCCGGACGAGGCGCAAGGTGAACTTTCCGCGGCCCGCGTCTGTTCTCGCGCCGGAGGGCGCACGGTGGGGCCGGGCGTCTCGGCATCCGTCGTCTACGGTGAGGCGGTGTCGCACCTCGCACCCGCCCCCGGAACGAACGCGGTCACGGTGGATGCCATCGGCGTGCGCATCGCCATCGATCTCACTCTCCTCGACCCACCGGAGCGCGTGGCCGTGCGCTCGGCCTGGCGGAGCGCCGTCTCGGCCTCGCCGGCGCAGCCGGATCGCGTCATCGCGCCGCAGCGCTTCGCCGAAACCGGAGAGACGCTCGCGCACCTCTCCGGCGCGGTGACACGCGCCGCCGTGACCGCCGCCCCCAGCGACCGATGGATGCTGCATGCCGCCGGACTCGCACGCACCGACGGCGGCGTGGTGGTGCTGGTCGGTCGCTCGGGCGCCGGCAAGACCACCGCCACCAGGTTCCTCGCACGGACGTGGGGCTACGTCTCAGACGAGACGGTCGGCATCGACGCGGACGGCACCGTGCACCCGTACAGAAAGCCGCTCTCGGTCATCACCGACGGCTACGGCTTCAAGGTGCAGCGCGCGCCCGAAGACCTCGGCCTGCAACCCGTGCCCGACGCTCCCCTGCGCCTGTCACGCCTCGTGCTTCTGGATCGGCAACCCGGGCCGTCTGCTGCGCGGCTGATTCCGCTTGCCGACGTGGACGCACTCGCCGACCTCACCGGCCACTCGAGCGCCCTCACCTCGATGACCCGCCCCCTGCAAACCATCGTGCGGCTCCTCGCTCGAACGGGGGGCGCCGTGCGCGCGCAGTACACCGAGGCGCGTGACCTGGTGGCCCTCCTCGACGAACACCACGCCCCTCGCGCCCCCTCACCGCCAGGTGCCGACGCCAGCGAGGCTCACGTGCCGGTCGCCCGCCCCGAGGCGAGCACCCTCGCGCGGGGCGACGACGAGGGCGGTCCGACGGTGTACTCGGCGACCCAGCTCTTTCGACGGGCGCCGGCCACGGACTGGTGTCGCCTCGACGACGGGCTCCTCGCCGTACTCACGGCCGAGACCAGCGGCGAAGGCACACTGCGGGTTCTCGCGGGAGTCGCCCCCCAGCTCTGGTTGGCAGCCGACGACACCCCCCTCGACGATCTCGTCGACGCGGTCGCCCGGCGCCACCGGGTGCCCGATGCGACGTCGGCGACGCGCTCCGCGCTCGCCGCGCTCATCGAGGCCGGCCTGGTG
Source organism: Microbacterium sp. CFBP 13617 (assembly GCF_014839445.1). Taxonomy (NCBI): domain Bacteria; kingdom Bacillati; phylum Actinomycetota; class Actinomycetes; order Micrococcales; family Microbacteriaceae; genus Microbacterium; species Microbacterium sp. CFBP 13617. Next base: position 344,825 of record NZ_JACYNW010000003.1, read on the forward strand.
ACGTTCACCGCCTGACCCGACGAAAGCCCCGCGACCCGCACATGCGCAGGTCGCGGGGCTTTGTCAGGCCGTTCTGCGACTACGAGGTGACGACGTAGCACCCCGAAGCCGAAATGCCGGCGTCGACGCGGACGACGGTGTGCCCGTCGATTCCGGTCATCTGCACGGGGGCCTTGCCCAGGGCCGTGGTGCCGTCGGCGAGCTCGCCGCTGCTGTTCTGACCCCAGCCCCACACCTGCCCGTTGGCGAGGAGGGCGTAGCCACCGCTGCGGCCGTTGGCGATCTGAGACACACCGGCCAGCCCCGACAGCGGAGTCGGACTCAGCACCGGCGGCGACGCATAGGTGATGCCGAGCTGCGCGGCGTCGTTCGCGCCCCACCCGACGACGGTGGCATCCGACCGCAGCGCGTGGAAGAACCCGAAACCGAAGCCGAGAGCCGACACGTTCGACAGGCTCGCGACCCGCACGGGCGACGCGCTGGTCGCCGAGGTGCCGTTTCCGAGCGTTCCGCTGGTCGAACTGCTCGTCCAGACGGTTCCGTCGGTACGCAGCGCAACGGTTTGCTGGTTGTCGCCACCGATGTCGCTGACGCTGCCCCAGGCGGGGACTGCGATCCGGGTCAGCTCCTGGGGCGAGGCATGACCGAGCCCCAAAGACCCACTGCCGTTGCCGCCCCACGCCACGACCGAGTCGTCCGCCATGATCGCGAACGCCGAACGATACGCCCCGCAGATCTTCTTCACGCCCGTCAGACCAGAAATCTTGAGAGCGCCGATCTGGTCAACGGAGCTGCCGTTACCGACCTGTCCATCGCCGTTCCAGCCCCACGCATACACGTCGCCGCCCGCCGTCCGGGCGTACACCGTCGATCGACCACCGGAGATCTGAACGATGTTCGACGGAAGCCCCGGCACGCGACCCCACGTCGAGCGTCCCTGCATCGACGGGCCCGAGGACGCACCCCCGTCATAGACGGGGATGGACGGATCGCCGAGCTGGCCGTAATCGTTGCGCCCGACCGACCACACCGACCCGTCGGCGAGCAGCGCCACCGCGAAGATGAAGCCCGTGTAGACCTGCACCACCGGGGAGGGGAACTGCCGCAACGACTGCGTCGCCACGAGGTGGTCGTCCCAGGTGCCGTCGCCACCGGCGGCCCAGAGCGAATACCCCGCGTGCAGCACGTTCGCCCCGAGCACGGTGTACGTGTCGGACCCCGAACCGAGGTCGCTGTTCGCGGTGACCCGCAGCACGGAACCCGGCGTCGTCCAGCTGTCGGGGGTGACCGTCGTCTGGTACCCACCGGCGGCGCTGGTCGATCCCGAGGCCGAGCCGAGCACCGCACCCCCCGTCGCCGACAATGTCAGCGACGTGTTCGGCACGGGCGCCGACGACGACGTCACGGCGACCTGCACGACCCCCGCCGATCCCGCCGACACCTGGGCATCGACGTCGACCGACACCGTGGCATCCGCGGTGATCGCGTACACCTGCTGGTTCGCATATGCGACGTAGGTCTGCTCGCTGAGATCGACGACCGGCCGCCCGAGATCGATCGTGCCGGGGGTCGTGACGTCTCCGATGGTCGAGATCGCGGTGAGACCGGATGCCGCCAGAGTCGTGCGATCGGACTTCAGGGCATAGACCGCCTTGGTGGATGCCGCGACATCGACGTAGCCGTCGCCGACCTTCACCGGGGCTGTTCGAGTGACCTTGCTGCCGTCACCCAACTGGCCGTAGGTGTTGACCCCCCAGGACCACAGCGCGCCCGCCGAGGTCAGCGCGTACCCGCTGGTCTCGCCGTATCCATCGGAGCACCCACCCTGCACCTTCTTCACACCTGACAGACCCGGGATCTGCGTGGGGGTGGCCCGGTCGGTGGTGGTGCCGTCGCAGAGCTGCCCCTGCGCGTTGCCGCCCCAGGCCCAGACCGTCCCGTCTTTCTTGAGCGCGAGCCCGCCCATGAGGAACCCTCCCGACACCCGCTCCACGTTGTCGAGTCCTTCGATCTTCGCGAAGCTCGTTCGGTCGCCGCCCGTAGTGCCGAGCTGGAAGTTGGAGTTCCATCCCGTCGACCACACCGACCCGTCGGATTTCCACGCAAACGTGACCAATCGTCCCGTCGACACCCCCGCGAATCCGCTGAGATACGGCACTCTCGTCGGCACGCCGACGCTGACCGTGTCTCCCAGCCCGAGCTGCCCCCGGCCGTTGTCCCCCCACGCCCAGATCCCGCCGTCATCCGTGAGGGCGACGACGTGCGTGAAGCCCATGCAGAGGTCGACGACGTTCGAGAGCGACGGCACCGGTCCCCACGCGTCTCGAGCGGCGGTGGAACCGTCGCCGAGAAGATTGCCGGCGCCCCGCGTCCAGACCGAGCCGTCGGCCAAGATCACCGCGGCCCCGTTGTGGCTCATCGTCACCCTCGTGACCGGATGAGGGAAGACGCGGTCGTCCTGAACCGGCAAAGGTGCAGACGTACGAGTACCTCCCTGCCCCAGTCGCAGCAGGTTGGCGCCCAAGACAGTGGACGTGTCGGAAGCCGTCCCGGCGTCGCACGACGCGGTCACCCGCAAGACCGCGCCCGGCCGCGTCCACACGTTCGGGGTCACCGTGGTGCGGAAGATGCCCGCGCCGTCGGTCGTTCCCGACGTGGCACCCAGCACGGCGTTCCCGCTCGCCGACAACATCAGCGGAGTGTTCACGACCGCGCTCGACGGAGAGACGACCGAAGCGATGACGGCGCTCATGGCACCGGCGGTCACCTGCGCGCCGACATCGACGGATACCGTCGCCGCCTCGGCGGCGAAGTACGCCGCCGTCATGCTCGCGCCTGACGAGATCGCGCTGATGAACCGCCCCGAGAGCCCGGCGACGGGCGTCGGGGTGTTCCGGTCGTTCGTGTCGCCGGTGCCGAGTCGACCGTTCGCGTTAGCGCCCCACGCGAACACCGTGGAGTCGGCCTTCTTGGCGTAGGCGCTGGAGACACCGGCGCCGAAGAGGACGGTGTTCGTCATGCCCTGCACCAGGAGAGGGCGAATCTCGAACGATGTGCCCGTGGCCCCCACCTGACCCGAGGAGTTACTCCCCCAGGCGACGACCGCCTTGTCGTCCGCGCGGATGGCGTACCCGGTGTCTCCACCGCGCGCGATCGCCGAGTACGGCATCTGCTGCACCTGCAGCACCTGCGACGGCGTCAGACGCGTGATCGTGGTGCCGTCTCCCACCTGGCCCCGGTCGTTCGCCCCCCACGCCCACACCGTCCCGTCTGCGCGCAACGCGGAGTGGGTGTCCGCCCCTCCCGCTACCTGCACGATGTCGGACAGCCCGGTCACCGTCACGGGGGTGAGCTGGTCGGTCGTGCTGCCGTTGCCTACCTGCCCGCTCTCGTTCGCGGCGCCCCACGCCCGCACCGTCTTGTCGGCGAGGATCACCAGTCCGTTCACCCGGCCCGCGGCCAGGTATGTGACGTCTGACAGACCACTGACCAGGGTCGGGCGGTCCCGATCCACCGTCGTCCCATCACCGACCTGTCCCCAGTTGTTCCACCCCCACGCGTAGACCCGACCCGAGACGAGTGCGTAGCCGCCGTTCCACTGTGCGGCGATCTGCGTCACACCCGACAATCCGGGCACCTGACCGAACTGCGTGTACGGCACCGCGGACGTGTCGCGGCCCAGGCGCCCGTTGGCGGGGTTGCCCACCGTCCACACCGTCCCGTTGGCCAGCAGCGCCACCGTGTGCTGCTCACCGCTGGCCACCTGGACCACCGGGCTGGAAAACACGGGGAGCGTCTGCGCCGGCGTCGTCCATCCTCCGCCGGGGGCCCCGGTGCCGAGTTGACCCCACGTGTTCGGGCCCGTCGCCAGCACGTTGGAGCCGACCACCGTGAACGCCTGTGACGCACTCGTTCCGGTGGAGACAGCGGTGATCGTGACCGTCGTTCCGGGGGTGATCCACGGCTTCGCCAGCCAGAAGGTCGTCGTGAACCGACCCGAGCCGTCGGTGGTTCCATCGCTCGAGGCGAAGTTCGAGTCGGGCGGACCCGTCAGAGAGACCACCTGCCCGGGTAGCAAGGCGCCCGCAAGCGAGCGGACGGTCACCGTGATGGCGACGGGTCCCGCGGCCGGAATGACGCCCCCGGCCGCCTCGATCGCGACCTGGGGCAGAACCGAGTTCGCCAACGCGGGGGACTGGCTGAGGAGGGTGACGGCCGGAACGGCGAAGACGCCGGCCGTCACGACGGACCGGCGCGAGAGACCCGCGCCGGCGGGTGACCCTGCCGGAGGGGATTCCAGGATCGAAGAAATCGAACTGGTGTCGTTCATGAGGTGGGTGCTCCCGTACGTGACGACGCGCCGTGACGGCGACGTGGACGATGAACGTCGCCGACCCGACTCGAGCCGAGGCCAACGACGTCGTCACGCTACGACGAGCACTCCCCCATCGATCGCGAAAGGCACGCTCACATGCGCAGGTGAAATATGGGTACGGGAGAGTGAACCGCGCGGGTCCGCCATCGCGGTGGACGACGCGTCGCCGGGCGGCGTCAGCCGCAGGAGCCGTCGTGCTGCAGAGCCGCGTCGTTGAGAATGCCGCCCGCGATGTCGAAAGTGGCGACCAGATCTTGTCCCTGCACGGTCGCCGACGTGAGGGTGAGTCCCGCGGGCAGACGGTCAGCGATGCAGAGGGTCGATGTCTGCAGCAACCCGTCGGCGACGCCCCCGAACTGGCCGCGCAGCGTGTCGGCGTCCAGCGCGTTGCCCGCCACCGCGAACGACGCGGGCGTGAGCGTGAGGTCGCCGTCGGCGGCACCGGGAGTCACGGCGACGCCGACGGGGATCGCGATCCCGAACAGCGACAGCGACGTCTCGAAGGTCACGTCGGGAGCGGCGACCGTGACCGTCCCCACGGGGATGTCGGGTATCTGACCGAGCAGAGACCGCAGTTGATTCTGATCGAGCCGGACAGATGCCACTCCGCCGTCCGCGGCGGAATCGCCCGACACCGGAACGCCTCGCAGCTCGACGAACACGTCGCCGGCGAGCGGACCGAGTTCCACGTCGTCCGAGGCGACGGTGACGTCGTCGAGACGGCCGCCGATCACCTGCGGGAGGACGAGACCTGACACCTGCACATCGACGTCTTGGTCGTCGGGAATACCGACGTTCTCCACCACGAGCGAGCGCACCGTCCCGGTCACGACCGAGCGCGCGATGAACTCCGCCGCGACCACGGCCGCCACCAGCAGCACGATGACCACCACGATCACCGCGATCCGGCGACGGGGCCGACGGCTTTGCGTCGTGGCATCCGTCATCGCTTACATCCGCTCCGGAGCGCTGACGCCCAGCAGCGTCAGGCCGTTGCGCAGCACCTGGCCGGTGGCGTCGTTCAGCCACAGGCGCGTGCGGTGCACCGACTCGACGGGCGCATCGCCCAGCGGGATGACGCGGCAGTTGTCGTACCAGCGGTGATAGAGACCCGCGAGCTCCTCGAGGTACCGCGCGACGCGGTGCGGCTCGCGCACCTCGGCGGCGAACGACACGATGCGCGGGAACTCCTGCAGAGCACCCAGCAGAGCCGACTCGGTCTCGTGGTCGAGCAGTTCGGGCGCGAACTCGGAGCGGTCGACCCCGGATGCCGCGGCGTTACGCGCCACATTGTGCGTGCGGGCGTGCGCGTACTGCACGTAGAAGACCGGGTTGTCGTTCGTGCGCTTCTGCAGCACGTCGAGGTCGATGTCGAGGTTCGAGTCGGCCGAGCTGCGCGTGAGGGCGTAGCGGGCGGCATCCACCCCGACGATCTCGACGAGGTCTTCGAGAGTGACCACGGTGCCGGCGCGCTTGGACATGCGCATGGGCTGACCGTCGCGCACGAGGTTGACCATCTGGCCGATCAGCACCTGGAGGTTGACGTTCGGCTCGTCGCCGAAGGCCGCGCACATCGCCATCAGGCGCTGGACGTAGCCGTGGTGGTCGGCGCCGAGCATGATGATGCAGCGGTTGAAGCCGCGCTCGCGCTTGTCGAGGTAGTACGCCAGATCGCCCGAGATGTAGGCGGGCTGCCCGTCGGACTTGATGATGACGCGGTCTTTGTCATCGCCGAACTCGGTCGAACGCAGCCACGTCGCCCCGTCGGCTTCGAAGATGTGGCCGAGTTCGCGCAGGCGAGCGACCGCGCGCTCGACGGCGCCCGAGTCGTGCAGGTCGTTCTCGTGGAAGTACACGTCGAAGTCGACGCCGAACTCGTGCAGCGACTGCTTGATCTCGCCGAACATGAGGTTGACCCCGAGCTCGCGGAAGGCCTCTTGCTTGGCCTCGGCGTCGAGGGCGTCGATGTCACCGTCGTACGCCTCGACCACGCGCTGCGCGATGTCGCCGATGTAGGCGCCGCCGTAGCCGTCTTCGGGCGTCGGGTCGCCCTGGTGGGCGGCGACGAGGCTGCGGGCGAAGCGGTCGATCTGCGCGCCGTGGTCGTTGAAGTAGTACTCGCGCGTCACCTGGGCGCCCTGCGCCGACAGCATGCGGGCGAGGGCGTCGCCGGCGGCGGCCCACCGCGTGCCGCCGAGGTGGATGGGCCCGGTGGGGTTGGCGCTGACGAACTCGAGGTTGATGATCTCGTCGGCGCGGGAGTCGTTCGTCCCGAAGGCCGCGCCCTGGTCGACGATCGTCTTGGCGAGCGCACCCGCGGCAGCCGCGTCGAGGCGGATGTTGATGAAGCCGGGACCGGCAACCTCGACGCTGGCGATGCCGTCGACGGCCTCGAGACCCGCGGCGATGTGGGCGGCGAACTCCCGCGGGTTGGCGCCGACGACCTTCGACAGCTTCATCGCGGCGTTGGAGGCCCAATCGCCGTGGTCACGGTTCTTCGGGCGCTCGAGCGGAAGGTCGGCGGCCGTGATCCCCGCCGAAGAGCCCTCTCGTCGCGCCTCCGCGAGCGGGGCGATGACGGCGAGCAGGGCAGCAGAGAGGGCAGCGGGATCCATAGCCCTGCAATTCTAGGCCGAGCCGGCTGCACGCTCCCCGCGCGCACGATGCGAGAGTCGCGGCCGTGGGCGACGACGCGCGGAGTCCGACGCCGTGTCTGCGGTTGCGCGGGGTCTCAGGCGATCTGCACCAGGGCTTCGTGGTCGTCGGGGGTCGCGGCATCCGGGACCTCGTTCTCGAGCACCGCGTCGACGTGCAGGCGATCGAGGCCGACATAGCCGCCGTAGAAGCTCAGGAACGCGCAGTCCGACGCGTCGCGTCCGGTCGCGATGCGCACGAGCGAGCGCCGGTCGGCGAGGCGGGTGGCGTCGATCACGTACCAGGCGCCGTCGAGGTAGGCCTCGGCGACGGCGTGGAAGTCCATCGGTTCGAGTCCCGGCGCGTAGCACGCGGCGTAGCGGGCGGGCATGTCCATGGCCCGCAGCAGCGCGATGACGACGTGCGCGTAGTCGCGGCAGACACCCTGGCCGGTCATCAGCGTGGTGACCGCGCTGTCGGTCCCGAGGCTCAGCCCGGGGGTGTACGTGACGGTGGACGCCACGAAGCTCGAGACCGCCGAGACCAACTCCGCGCCGGTGAGCCCGCGGAACTGACGGCGAGCCTGGGCGAACACCTCGTCGGACTGGCAGTACCGACTGGGGCGCAGGTACGTGATGGTCTCGAGGTCGCTCGTGCGGGGGTTCTGCGACGGGCCGTTCGCCCGCGCTTCGTACCGAACGGACAGCGGGCCCTGCTCCCCCGTGAGACGGTGCAAGCGACTGCCCGACTGGTCGACGATCTCGGTCGGCGTGTACACGCGATCGCCCTGCGAGAAGGTCAACGTCTCGCTCACGAGGGGCACCCCCTGGGCGGCGGTGATCTGGAAGATCAGGTCGACGGACGACCCCAGATCGAGGTCGAGTTCAGCGGTCACTCGGCGCGGCACCGGGCCATCCTCGCACGCCGCACGGGGACGACGGCTCGCGACCGGCGAATGCGGATGAATGGATGCCATTCGGCGGCCGCGCGAGACGATGGGGCGTCGTCGTCCGGGGTCGAGATCGTTGCGTGGCCGACTCCCGCGACCGTCCTCTATGCGGGCACGGCCGCCGCCGCGGTCCTCACGCGGACTCAGCCGTCTTTCTTGCCCGGTCCGCCCCCGCTGTCTTTTCCGTTCCCGTTGTTGCCGTTCCCGTTGTTGCCGTTCCCGCTGCCGTTGCCGTTGCCGCCCGGAGCCTGGTCGGACGGCGCGTTGCCCGGATCCTGCTCGCCCGGGTCGACCTCGGTGCCGTCATCGCTCGATTCGTCTTCTTCCGGCACGGACGGCTGCTGCTGCACGGGCTCGCTCGTCTGCGCCGGCTCTGGCTCCGGCGTCGGGGTGGGGATGAGGGAGGTGAGATCAGCGCGCACGGTGGCGATGCGGCTGAGGATCGCCTCGGCCTCGTCTGCGGGGAGCTCTCCGGCGTCGCGACGAGCGATGACCTCGGCCTCGAGAGCATCGAGCGTCGCCAGGGCGGCGGCGTAGTCACCGCCGGACGCCTGCGCGGCGACCGTCTCGACCGTCGACTGCCACGCGGTCGGCTCGGCCGCGGGCGGCGTGCACGCCGAGAGGGTCAGGACCGCAGCCAAGACGAGACCGGCGGCGGGAGCGATACGGCGCCTCATGGAGCGACTTCCTTCCAGAGGTCATCGACGTGTTGGTCGAGCGGCTGCGGGAGCGACGGGAGCTCGGGCTGCACGCTCGATCCCGCGCTCGACACGGCGACGGCCGCCGTCACCGCTCCGGCGGCGAGGAGCACCGCGAGCACGGACGCCACGATCACGAGCCGACGCGAGGGGCGACGAGACGTCGACGCGGGTGAGTCGAGGATGCGCGTGGGCCCGGTCGCGTCGGGCAGCGGCGCGGTGCGCGGAGAGGACGCGGCCGGCGACGTCTCGAGGTCGGACAGGGGGCGCAACACAGCGATGAGGCCCGCGGCATCCGGTCGCTTCGCCGGGTCGACGGCCGTCATGTCCTGCAGCACCGTGCGCCAGCGGTCGGGGATCGACGGCGGGATCTCGGGGGCCGCGACCAGACGCGCGGCGAGCGCCTCGTGCGGCGTGCGGCCGGCGAAGGCGCGCGTTCCCGTCAGCGCCTCGAGCAGCACGAGGCCGAGGGCGTACACGTCGCTGGGCGGGGCCGCCGGCATGCCCCGCGCCTGCTCGGGGCTGAGGTACGCGGCGGTGCCGATGACGGTGTCGGCGCGTGTCAGGCGCGTCGCGCCCACCAGCGACGCGATCCCGAAGTCGGCCAGCGTCGCGCGGGGGCTCTCGCCCGCGTGGGCGGCGGGGCGCACGAGGATGTTCGACGGCTTGACGTCGCGGTGCACGATGCCGCGGGAGTGGATGACGGTGAGCGCCTCGGCGATCTCGCGCCCCGTGCGGGCGACGTCGGGGCCGGGGAGGGGGCCACGGGCGATGAGCTCGCTGAGCGTCGGGCCGGCGATCAGCTCCATCGACAGGTAGGCCGGTTCGGCGGCGAGACGCGCGTCGTAGAGCGTGACGAGCGAGGGATGCGACAGCGAGGCGAGCAGGCGGATCTCGGAGCGCACGCGCGCGGCGTCTGACGGGTCGGCGCTGCCTGCGTCGATCACCTTCAGCGCGACGGTGTGCCCGAGACTCGTATCCACAGCCTCGTACACGCGGGCGTACCCACCCTGTCCGAGCACGCGGCCCAGACGGTACCGACCGTCGAAGAGGCCGCCGACAGCGGAATCGTCGGCGACGGTGGGAGGGGGTTCGGTCATGGCGGGTCCCTCGGGGTGATGCCCCCGAGAGCGATCAGACGAGGTCGTCGTTCGAGGAGCGGGTGGTGGAACGGGTGACCTGCGCGCCGCCCGCGGCCTCGGTGCGGGTGACGGTGTCAGTCTGACGGCGGCGAACGAGCAGCACGAGCCCGATCACGAACACGACCGCCCCCGCGCCCATCATGATGTACCCGATCATGCTGAGGTCCACGAATTCGTTCGGCAGGTTCACCGCGAACGCGAGGATGGCGCCGATGACGAAGAGCGCAATGCCGGCTCCGATACTCATGACAGACCCCTTTCCAAGGTGGGTCCAGCATCGCAAGCGGTGACGAATGCGTCGACCGGTCTTGACAAAGGGCCGGCGCGCGCGATTCCGCCGCGGGCGCCGACGGTTTCACCCGGTCGGCCATCGCGCTCGGCGAACACTGCCGGTATCGACCACCTCGCACACTCGGTAGCCGTGTCGCCCCCGCAACGGCACGGGGAGGGCCTCATGTCCGTGCCGACCACCGCCGACGCCGATCTCGACATCGAGGCACTCGGGGTCGTCGTGCGCATGGCGATCGCAGGGCTCCCCCCGTCCGACCGCGATCTGCTGGGCGAAGCCTGGTCGGGCACTCGCCCGGCGCATCCGCGGTCGCCCGTCGCCACGGTGGCTCCCCGGGCGCATTTCCACTTCGACGCGACCGTCGCCGATCTGACGACCCAGGTGACCCACGCCGCGCTCTCTGCCCGACGCGGTCACCTCTGGATGGTCCACGCGGGAGCCATCGCCGATGACCGGGGCCGCGTGATCCTCTTCTCCGGTCGGTCCGGCATGGGCAAGACCACGCTCATGTCGCGTCTCGCACGCGAGTACGCCTACGTCAGCGACGAGAGCGTCGGCGTCACCGCAGAGGGCGGGGTGCTGGCCTATCGCAAGCCGCTGTCGATCATCGACGATGTCGCGCGGGCCAAGCGACAGCTGTCTCCGCGCAGCCTGGGGCTGCGGGATCTGCCCGACGCACCTCTGCGGCTGCACGCCATCGTGGCTCTCGATCGCCTGAGCGACGACGCGCCGCCGCGACTCGTCGAGCTTCCCGTCGACGAGGCCGTCGCCGCCCTCGCCCCGCAGTGCAGCTATCTCGGCGAGCTCACGGCGCCCCTGCAGACCCTCATCGGCCACATCCAGGGGACGGGAGGCGCGCTCGGCCTGCGCTATCGCGAGGCCGAAGAGGTACTCCCCCTCGTGCGAGCCCTATTCGACACCGAGCGGGCGGCCCTGCCGGGTGCCATCGCGCTGAATGTTCCCCTCGCCCGGAACAATCGCCATCGCACCGACGTGCACCCCTTCCGCCGGACGCCGGTTCAGGATGCCGTCGAGCTCGACGGGCGTCTGGCGCTGCTGACGAGAGCTCCCGACGACCAGACCACCGTGCACCTCCTCGACGGGATCGGCCCCACCGTGTGGCTCGCCGCCGACGGCGCCTCGTTCGACGAACTCGTCACCGCCGCCGTGGAGACCCATGGGGCACCGGACGGGGGCGACGCGCGGGCGTCGGTTCGGCAGACTCTCGACTCGCTGCTCGACGTGGGGCTGCTCACGGGGCCGCTTCATACCGAAGATCCCGGCTGAGCACCCGCCGCGCGACCACGCCGGGCGGCCATTCACCCTCGACCGACGACGGATGGCGCTCACCGCCGATGCGGGTGAATTTGCCTTACGACCGGGTGAGTCGCCGGGTGTGCACGCGTCGGCGAACGAGAAGAGGGCCGCGGAGTCTGAACGACTCGCGGCCCTCTGCTGACACGTGCCCCCGACGGGAATCGGACCAGCGACCGGCACGTGCGGTTGGTGAGCGCAGCGCGGAGCGCGAAGTCTGAAAAGAGCGAGCGATGGGAACGGAGCCGCGCTCGACCACTATCGCCTTGCCGTCGGAGCACTAATCGAGGTGTGTTCCTGATCGCGTCGCTAGAGTTCGATCGGCCCCGGCGAGGGGACCTCGTCTGGCAGCCCGCCCTCGAGGATGGCGGCGACCATATTCACGGCGCGGTCCGAGAGCGCATCCCCCGGGTAGAAGTCCTCGTAGAGTTCCTCGGCGTCGTTGAGTGTGGTGACGTCGCACAGTCGTAGAAGCTGCCGGATGTCGTTCGTATCGCGGCCGGGCCGGTTGGCGCGCAGCTTCATCGCCAGCATCGCTTCCTGAGCGGCGACGTGGATAACGATGCCGTCGTGGTCGTAGATGGTCTCCCACTCGACGGATCTACGACCGAACGTGGGAAGCGCATCGGCCTTCTCGACGCCGAAGTTCAGCCAGCCCGGATCCCACCCGCGGGACTGGGCTACCTTCGCCGCGGCTGCTGCGACTTCGGCGTCACTTCCCGGCTCGATGTGGAGCGAATCGAGATCCTGCGTCGTGCCACGGTCGAAGTAGCGGAGCGCGAGAGCTGCTCCACCGACGATCCGGATACCCGCGACCTGGTGTGAGTCGTGCAGCTCAGCGATGAGGGCCCTGAGCCCGTCGAGGATGTCCTCTCTGTCGAGCGTCGTCGCCACGCTCACACGCTCGCGAAGGTGTCACGCCAGACGAGCACACCGCGCTCGGCGAACTCGTCTGGCACCTCCGACGGGGGCGGAGTCGGGTCGGCCGGGTCGACGTCGAGCGTCGCGGGCGCACGGAGATACCGGCTCGGATCTGAAACCCACTCGGGTGCGGGGAGTCCTCCCTCTCGCAGCCGCCAGGCGACGAGACCCGCGAGCGCAGCATCCCACGCTCGATCCAGCGTCGATGCAGGCTCGGCCAAGCCGAGAATCCCTCGCACCAACCCTCGCTCGGCGAGAAGATTGTCGTTGAGTTGCAGGAGCGCGCGAAGAGCGCGGTCCCTCTGCCCTTCCGCTAGCCGATGCCGAATCTCTTCAGCCGCAGTCGCCGCGTCGTCACGCTGGGTCGGTGCGGAGTACAGCCGATGCCCTGCGCCGGCGAGCAGTCGCTCCACCGTGCCGAATTCGGTATCTCGCCCGCCCTCTGACCGGGAAACGCGGCTCTGGTCGATCTGAGTGCGGTCTGCGAGTTGCTTCTGAGTGAGTCGCTGGCTCTTGCGGGCGGCGCGGATGAGCGTCGAGGCAGTCATTGCACCCTCCATCGCAGTATGATTTCAGAGTCATATTCTACGTCAATCCGTCGCTCCGTTCCAGAGCTGTCGAATCTGGACGGCGCAGGAACTTCCAGCCGACAAACCGGGCCGGCGATGACGCGTGGCTCCCTATCTGTCGGCGCCGACAACGCGCTCACTCAGCGCCTGGCGGCTGAGGCCCGTGCGCATCCCCAGAGAAGACCACGGCACGCTCTGATCGCGCAGATCTGCGATGAGGGAGTGGCGCTCCCGGAGTAGCGCAGAGCCTCCATCGGGCCGCTGCTGCTCGACGATTCGCTCGGACCGGCGTCTCTGGTGAAGGACAGCATCGCCGCACGCGGGCTGGCAGCGGCGTCACGTCGCACGGCGCGACGGCACACGCCCGGCGCGAACGCACACGTTACGCACGACATCACGCCACATAGCGTGTGATCTCGCCACGAACGCGTGATCTCACCCGGCGCGAACGATGACGCTCCGACGAGGCCCGCCGCTAGACGAAAGGGACCGCGGGTCTCAATGACCCGCGATCCCTTGTCTCGCCTGGTGCCCCCGACTGGAATCGAACCAGCGGCCTTTGGTACCGGAAACCAACGCTCTATCCCCTGAGCTACGGAGGCGGACCGGTCCAGGTTATCACCGCGTCCGCGGCATCCCCGACGCCGTGGGGCGGGGGCGAGGACTCGCGCTCCGACCCCACGGCATCCGGTTCACTCGACGTCGATGATCCCGATGCCGGTGGCCTGGTGGTCGGCGTTCGGGTCGTCCTTGGTGGGGGCCTTCGAGCCCTCGTCGGGGTCGGTCTCCTGGCTCGGCTTGACCGTCGGGTCGTCGCCGAGGTCGGTTGCGGCGTCGGCCGGGGCGGAGTTCTGCGGGTCGCTCATGGTGTTCCCTTCGTCGCGTACCGGTCCAGCCTCTCAACGAGGGGGCCTCGGCCCCAACGGCTTGACCGCGGAGGCGGCGGAGGCCTAGCGTCCGAACATCCCGCGCACGCGACGACCGAGCGGCTGCGTCAGGACCACGCGTCGGCCGTCGATGTCGAGGGTCACGGTCGACCCCCCGAACCCGTGCCCCTGCGCGGGCACCGCATCGCCGCGGACGTAGGCCTCGGCGACGTCCACGTACGCGGCGAGCAGGCGCGCGCTCTCGTCCTTCGACGACGTCGCGTCGATGAGCTCCGTGCGGTGACCGGTGTCGGTCTCGACCGAGAACCACCGCGAACCGGGGGTCGAGACGACGGCCCACCGCGCGCCTCGGGCGAATCGCGCGCGGGCGGCGCCATCGCGCAGCTCGGTGGACACCTCGAGGTCGGTGTGCGCGATCGCCAGCACCTCGAGCATCGCGAGGGCCTCGGGCGCGGTGACGAAGTCGCCCCGGCCGGCGCTCAGGCCGCCCCACTCGAATCGGCTCTCGCCCATGCCGTCCGCCTCCGCCATCGCTCGACCTGCACCGAGCGTAATCCCGGCGGCGTGTTCCGGCGCGGGGACGCCGACCCTGAGAACTCCCTGGCAACGCCCTACGATGAGCCCATGCTGACTTCGAGCCCGTCCTCCATCACCGAGCAGACCTCGCTCTTCGCGCTCAGCGCGACCAACTCGCTCCTCGCCATCGCCGTGTACGTCGTGCTGGTCGTCGCGCTCTGGCGTGTCTTCACCAAGGCGGGGTATGCCGGGTGGCTGGCGATCATCCCCCTCGTGAACGTCGTCTACCTCACCAAGATCGCCGGGTTCTCGGGCTGGTTCGCGCTGCTCTACCTGGTGCCGATCGTCGGTTTCGTCTTCCACATCATCGTGTCGCTGCGGGTGGGCCGCGCCTTCGGCCACGGGTGGTTCTTCTCGCTCGTTCTGCTCGTGGTGTTCCACGTCATCGGCTACCTCATCCTCGGCTTCAGCGGCGACAAGTACCGCGCCGAGCGTCTGAGCTGACCCGGGTCGGATGCCACCACGGGGCCCCGGCGAGCGCACACGGCGCGTGCTCGCCGGGGCCCTCGCGTGTGTCCGCGCTACACCGACCTCAGGCGCTCGTCAGGGTGAAGACTGCGAAGCCGGACCGACCCGTCGACGATCGCGCGCAGCGCCCGGGGGCTGAGTTCCAGTTCGGCCGAGACGCGCTCGACGCCCGCGCCCGACGACACGGCAGCACGCAGCGCCGCCTCCGCCTCGCCGGCGACCTCGTCGACATCAGCAGCCGTACTGGCGATGAATGCCGCCAGACGGGCCTGCGCCGCGCGGATGCGGGCTCTCTGCCGCTCGAGCGTTGCGGTGTCGACGGGGCGCTCGACGGTCGGCACGGGAGCCGAGTCGGCGGTCGGGGGCATGGGTTCTCCGCTCCGGGGGCATTCGACGCCTGCGCGGTGCGGCAGACGTTGACCCCATGCTGTCGAACCGAGGGAAGTGGCCGCATCCTCCCAGAGGTGTATCTCCCCCCGCTGGTCGGTGGAATCACCCGCCGAGAGCGACCCCGCGAACGCCACCGGCCGGAGCAGGATGCCACGGGCACGTCGGCCGCGCCCGTGGCATCCTGTTCAGTCGCCCTTCACGTTGACGATCTGCCGCAGCGTGTGTCGCACGCTCACCAGGTCGGCGGCGTCCGCCATGACCCGATCGATCGGCTTGTACGCCTGCGGGATCTCGTCGATGAACGCGTCGGTGTCGCGATACTCGATGCCCGCCATCGCGTCACGCAACTGCTCGTGCGTGAAGGTCTTGCGGGCCGCCGAGCGCGAGTACTCCCGGCCTGCTCCGTGCGGTGACGAGTTCAGCGCGACAGGATTTCCGCGCCCCTCGACGACGTACGACGCGGTGCCCATCGACCCGGGGATGAGTCCCGGCCGACCTTCGTCGGCCATGATGGCACCCTTCCTCGAGACCCACACGCGCTTGCCGAAGTGCCGCTCGGACTCCGTGAAGTTGTGGTGGCAGTTGATGCGCTCCCGCTCCTCGACGGTCGTGTCGAGGAAGCGTCCGAGCTGATTCGCGACGCGATCCATCATCTCCTCACGGTTCAGGAGGGCGAAGTGCTGTGCCCACCGGAGCTCGCGGATGCAGCGCGTGAACTCCGGGGTCCCCTCGACGAGGTACGCCAGGTCGGGATGCGGGAGCTCGATCCACCACTGCTTCGCCAGACGCTGCGCGACCTTGATGTGGTGCTGCGCGATGCGGTTGCCGACACCCCGGGAGCCGGAATGCAGGAACATCCACACGTCGTCGTTCTCGTCGAGCGAGATCTCGATGAAGTGGTTGCCGCTGCCCAGCGAACCGAGCTGGTGCCGCCAGTGACCGGCGTATTTGGCAGGGTCGAATTCGGCCTTCTCGGCGAGCGACTCGAGCTCGGCCACGCGCGGCTCGGCGGTGGCGACGATCTTGCGGTTGTCGCGACCGGCCGACAGCGGGATGGCCCGCTCGATCTGCTGCCGCAGCTCCGCGAGGTCGCGGCCGGCCAGGTCGGCAGCCGTGAACTGCGTCTTGACCGCGATCATGCCGCAGCCGATGTCGACCCCGACGGCCGCGGGCATGATCGCTCCGAGAGTCGGGATGACCGACCCGACCGTCGCGCCCAGGCCCAGGTGGGCGTCGGGCATGAGGGCGAGGTGGGGGTAGATGAACGGCATGCGCGACGAGGTACGGGCCTGCTCGATGGTCTTGTCATCGATCAGGCTCGCCCACGACACCAGTCGTTCGGTGAGCTTCTGCATGGATCCTTTCCTTCGTGTGGTGCGCGGATGCGCGGTTGGGGTGAGCTCCGGTCGGAGCACTCCCCCACACGGTGGAAAGAGAAAAGCCCCGACCTGACGGGCGGGGCGCGAGAGAACGAGGTCTAGGCGGCCGGCACCGGAGGGTACGACGAAAGCAGGAACGGCAGGTATGCGTCCTGCTGCTCCTGACGAAGATCGCGCATCGCGGTCATCGTGTCGTCCCCTCGGCTCATCGTGCCGGTCGGCACGGACTTGCGAACATAGCGGACGCCGCGAACCCGACGCAAGGCTCGCGGCGTGACTCCCACCCTGCGGAGCCCGGGCCTCACCCGTGGAGGCGTCAGGCCTGTGTCGGCTGGTCGAAGTCCCAGTCGATGGGCTCGTCGTCGCCCTCGTCGGATTCCGCGGGCTCGACGGCGCGCAGGTGCGCTCGCGGGAAGAAACGGTGGTCCTTCAGCTCCTGGGCCGCGTGCGAGAAGTCCGGCTCCTCGTCGGTCCAGTCCACCGGTGCCGACAACACGTCGTTGCCGACCCCGATGACGAGTTCCGCCTGGGCCACCTTCTTGTCGTCGGTGACGATCGGGATACTGACGGCCTCGGCTTGGCCTTCCTTCGCCACCGCCGCCGTCAACAGGATCAGTGACGACGCGACGTCGTCGGTGGTGAGGACGGTTTCTCCGGCGTAGGTGACACAGCGCATGCTGACAGACTGCGGGTCACCGTCGCCCGAAGGGGGGCGGGTTGCCGGGCTTGCCGACGTGAGGTACCGATCAGTCGCGTCGCTGCACCGTGCGGAACATCGCCTCGTCGAGCTCGAACCAGACGGCTCGAACCGTCTCGAACTCCCCGAAGGGTTCAGGTTGCGGGTCGCTCAGAGACAGACGGTAGCCGCGCGGCAGATCATCCACGTGCTGTCCGTCGCGGGGGCCGCCGACCAGCACGTAGATCACGGGGAGTCGACCGCCGGGGTCTCGACCGCGACGCCGTCGACCGCGTCGCTCATCCGCCGGAGGAAGGCGACGACGCTCGCTGATTCTTCGGGTGTCATGTCGATCACCGCGGCCAGCATGCGGTCGTGCATGGTGCCCAGGGTCTGCCGCACCTCTGCATCGGCGCGCGGTGTCGCCTGCACGAAGATGCTGCGGCGATCGTCGGGATTGGCGGCGCGGGTGAGGTGCCCGGATCGCTCCAGCCGGTCGAGGATGGCCGTGGTGGACGCCGTCGATAGACCCAGGTACTTCGTCAACTCCCCCGGTCGTACGCGGCGGGCGGAATCGCGCAGCAGGTAACGCAGGACGAGGAGCTCGTTCTCACCCATCGACATCGAGTCGCGCGTGCGGCGACGCATCGCGACCTCGGCCGCGCGGTACAACCGGAGCGATTCGAGGACGGCCTTACTGCGCAGGCGGCGGTCGGCGGGTTCGTCGCCGTACCAGTAGCTCGGCTCGGCGGAGTCGGCCGGAAGGGCGCTTGCGCGAGGCGCGACGTGGACATCGGTCACGACACACTCCTCCCTGATGGAGAAACTATATCGCCAAACCAATAGTTAGACAAACTAGTTACTAGTCGAGTATGTTTGTGAACCAGCAAACCGCTGCGAGAGGAGAACCCCATGGGGCAGTTGTTCTACGGCACGACGAGCGAGTCGATCCAGATCCCCGATCGCCTGCTGTCGCACCTGAAAGTCGTTGCGACCACCAAACTCCGCCGCAGCGAGAGCTTCACTCTGAGCTGGGCCCACGTCGACGGCACCCCGGGACGATCGACGATCTGGCTGCAGCCGGCGATCGCGATGCGCTTCGTCTTCGATTCGGCCGAGCCCGAGTCCCTGAACCCCCGCGTTCTCAAGGACATGGCCGACATGGCGAACTCGTCGGCCGGTCTGGTCGTCGATCTGGACGCCGAGATCCCCACGGCCGAGGCACCCGCCCGTGCCACAGCGACGCGCGGAACAGCGCCCGCTGCTCGGCGCCCCAGCCTGTCGGTGGCGGCGTGACATGAGCACCGCTTCCCTCGCGCCTCTCAGCGCGCTCGCCTCCACCCGTGTCCTCTGGGCGAAGGTCGACACCGGCTTCTGGGTCGCCCATCGAGGCGGCGAGTACTTCGGTTGCGTCGACCAGGTCACCGGCGGATACGTCTCGCGCGACGCGCACGGCATCCCCGTCGGTCGCTACGACGAGCTCTCCGCCGCGAAATCCTCTCTGCGTTCGACGACGCACCCGGCCAACACGGCCCGGCGTCACCGCGCCGAACGTGCGACTGCCACCGCGGCCACGGTCGTCGGCGGCACGGCCCTGGCGTTCGCGCTGACGGCTGGCGCCCTCGCCCCGTTCCTGTGAGTGAAACCGGGCTCCCCCGCCATGCCCGTGTCTGCATGCCGCGGCGCGCGCAGGGGCGCCCGGCCCTCGTCGACCCCCTGGACATGTACGTCGACGCGTGACAGCGTCGGCCCGGGTCGACACGACGACCCCTGACGGATGGAGATGACATGACCGACATCGACGGACGCACCGACGACGCCCCCGACCAGGACTCGAACGGCGCGGGAAGCGAATCCCCCGAAGAGGGGGCGGCGGCCCAGAAGGACGCCGACGACGCCTCGAACACCGCGGACTCCCCCACCGGCGACATCTCCTGATCGCGTACCGCACGCGACGGTCCGGCGGCTCCTCGGCGACGAGGGCCGCCGGCGTCGCGACAGCCCCGGCGTTCGGCGGTACCGACACCGCGCCGTGACGCGCAGCCGGTTCTCGTTCTCGGCGGCCGCTGTTCTACCCCGGTGATCCGACCTCGGCGCCCGAGGGCACCGGCTGGCACCGCGGGCACCACCAGGTGCGCCGTCGCTCGGGGTCGTCGGCCACCTCGGCGCGCACGTGGACCCGGGTACCGCACCGCAGACACGGGCGCCCCGCACGGCCCGCCACCCAGTGCGACGAACCACGGCGTCGGTCGCCCGTCGTCACCTGGTACATCCCCGGCACGGTCGCCGACGTCCGCAGGCACCGCGCGGCGAGGGCCACCAGCGCGGGCAGATCCGTCGCCCCGATCGGCGCGAAGGGATGGATGCCGCGCAGGAAGGCGAGTTCGTTCACCCACAGGTTGCCGAGACCGGCGATGCGCGTCTGGTCGAGCAGGGCGGCGACGAACGTGCGCTCCGGCCGCACCGACAGCCGGCGCACCGCCTCGGCGGCATCCCAGTCGTCGCGCAGCGGATCGGGGCCCAGGTGACCGATCACGTCGCGCTCGCGAGCCGTGGCGACGAGCTCGACGACGGGGAGGTCGATTCCCCACATCTCCCGGCCGTCGTCGAACCGCAGACGCACGCGCGCCCGCTCGCGCTCGGCCGTCGGCAGGGGGCGACCGGCGCGCGTGATCGTCCAGCTGCCCTGCATGCGCAGGTGCGTGTGCAGGGTCGTGGCATCGTCGAACCGGGTGAGCAGGTGTTTGCCGTGGGTGTCGTACCCCTCGATCCGCAGCCCCGCGAGCGACCTGCCGGCCGCCGAACCGGAGCGCAGCTCGCCCTCGACCACGCGCGCCCCGCGCGTCGCGGCATCCAACCGCCGACGCAGGCGCAGAACACTGTCACCCTCGGGCACCGTCAGGGCGCCGAGGTGAAGACCTGGTCGGCGCGCGGGGCGAGGTCGGGCCGCAGGCGCGTGCCGAACTCGTGCCGCAGGGCGCTGAGGGCCGCCTGCCACCCGGCGAGGCCGTGCACCCCCGGCCCCGGACTCGTCGACGAGGAGCACAGGTACACGCCCTTCATCGGGGTGCGCCAGGGGTCGGGGCTGTACACCGGCCGCCCCAGCAGCTGAGGGAGCGTCGGCGCGCCCGCCGAGATGTCGCCGCCGGGGAAGTTCGGGTTCCACGCGGCGATGTCGACGGCCGTGCGCGACGACGAGGCCAGAACCGTGTCGCGGAAGCCGGGCGCGAAGCGCTCGATCTGGCGCACCACCGCCTCCTCACGGTCGGCGGGGCTTCCCGCCGGCACATGCGTGTACGCCCAGAGCACGTGCTTGCCCTCGGGCGCGCGGGTGGGGTCGAAGAGCGTCGGCTGCGCGGCGAGCACGTACGGCGCGTCGGGCAGATCGCCGCGCGCGACGGCGTTCTCGGCCGCGGCGATCTCGGCTCGTGTCCCGCCGATGTGCACCGTTCCGGCGTCGCCGATGTCGGGATGGGTCCACGGCACGGGGTCGCTCAGCGCGAAGTCGACCTTCGCGACGCCCCCGCCGTAGCGGAACCGCTGCAGGGCGCGGCGGTACCCCGCCGGCATCCGGTCACCGGCCAGGCGGATCAATGCCCGCGGCGTCGTGTCGAGCAGCACCGCCCGCGACGGCGGCAACTCCTCGAGAGCGGTGACCTCGACGCCCGCGTGCAACACGCCCCCGTGCGCGCGGATGTCGGCGATCATCGCGTCGGCGATCGACTGGCTGCCGCCGACGGGGATCGGCCATCCGCGGCCGTGCCCGTAGGTGGCGAGCACGAGACCGGCGCCGCCCGCCGCGAGGCTCGGCTGGTGCAGGATCGTGTGCGCGGAGACACCGGTGGCCAGCGCCGGCGCGACGTCTTCGCGGAACCGCGCGTTCCACCAGGGCCCGCCCTGCTCGAGAGAGCGGATGCCGAAGAAGAAGGCCGCGAGGGGGTCCCCCGGCACACGCAGGAGGGCGTTGCCGGTGAAGTCGGCGACCCCGCGCAGGTGATCGACGAGGGGACGCATGAGGCGTTCATAGGCGGGACCGTCGACGCCCAGGCCCTCGGCCGCGCGGGAGAGATCGCGGTAGGCGAGCCCGGCGCGTCCGCCGTCGAGGGGGTGCGCGTACGAGATCTCGGGAACGATGAGCGGCACGCGCCGATCGAGACCGAACTCGCGGAAGAACCACGATTCGAGGGCGAGGGGATGAACCGCCGAGCCCACGTCGTGCCGGAAACCCGGCAGGGTCAGTTCGGCCGTTGAGGCGGCGCCCCCGAAGGTCGTCGAACGCTCGTACACCGCGACCGACAACCCCGCGCGCGCCAGGGTGACCGCCGCGGCCAAGCCGTTGGGTCCGGATCCGACGATGATCGCGTCGTAGGTCTCGCTCATCGGTCGATCGGCTCCCTCTGAGCGGTGGATTCGTGCCCGAGGGCCGACGCTCCGCCCTGTGTTCCGGGGGCGCCCCCCTCCGCCAAGTAGGCGAGGCGGTGCAGGGTCTCGGCGTTGCGCCAGCGCGTGATCGCGTCGAAGACCGTATCGGGAAGCAGGGTCGTCGGACCGGTGACCGGCTCTTCCTGAATACGGACGACGCACATGTCACCGCGCGCCTTCACGTCGATCGCCACGCGGGCGACACCGATGGGACCGCCGTGCGGTTCGAGCACCGCGCGATACGGCGGCTCCCACACGCGCATGGTGGTGGTGTCGTTGATCAGGGCGGGCCACGACCCGAAGGAGTGGTGAAGCGTGGAGCCCTCGGCCGGCCAGGCCTCGGAGACGTCGCGCATCCGCGAGGTCCCCACCACCCACAGGGGGTAGAGCCACCCGTTCGCCAGAACGCGGAAGACGTCGTCGGGGGTGCAGCGCATCAGTCGCACATTGCGGGCCATGGGACGCTCCTCCTCGGCGGCGGGGTTCGGGCGAGACGGATGACGGGGCCGCCGCGTCTCGATGGGCCCACGCTACGGCTCACGCGGCACCGTGTCGCGATGGTTGCGTCCGACGGCTGCGGCCGGTATCGGTCAGGCGGCGTCTTGCAGAGGGAGCACGAACCAGGCCCGGGTACCTCCGGCGGGCGAGGCGTCGAGTCCGATCGATCCCCGATGTGCGTCGACGATGCGCCGGCACGTCGCCAGGCCGATGCCGATGCCCGGGACCTCGCCGCCGTGGCCGCGTTGCATGGGCTCGAACACGCGTTCGCGCAGCTCGGGCTCGACCGCCTCGCCGTTGTCGTCGACGCTGATGCGCCAGCCGTCGGGCAGGACCTCGACGCTCACGCGGATGGTCGGCGTCTTCTCGGCGGCCACCGTGAACTTCACCGCGTTGGCGATGAGGTTCTGCAGCAGCACGCGGAGCAGAGTGTCATCGGCGATCACCCGGGCCGAGGCGTCGACGGTCACCTCGGCGCCGGTGCGCACGAGAGCGCCGTCGAGGTCTTCGAGCACCGCATCGACGGTGTCGGCGACGTCGACCTCGACGAGGTGGGGGCGCGTGCCCCCCATGCGCGCGAAGTCGAGCAGGTCGGTGACCATCGACGTCATGCGTCCGGCGGCGGCCTCTGCGCGGACGAGCGACTGCGCCGCGCGCGGCGCGGCCGCCATCTCGGGGCTGTCCGAGGCGAGCTCGATGAAGCCCGTCAGCGCCGTCAGCGGGTTGCGCAGGTCGTGACTGACCTGCACGGCGAAGTGCTCGAGCGACGCGTTCGATTCGATCAGGTCGCGCTGCACGCGACGCAGCTCGAGCACGTCGATCACCTGGTGGGCGAGCAGATCGAGGGCGCGGCTGCTGGCATCCGAGAGTTCTCCGACCACGTCGTCGAAGACGCACAGCGTTCCGATCGCGACACCGGCCGGGGTGATCAGGGGGCTCGACGCGTAGAAACGCACGTGGGCAATCTCGCCCGTGACGAAACCACTCCGCGCGAACCGTTCGTCGAGACGCGCGTCGGGCACGACGACGCGTCCGGGCGTGCTGATGACCGCGGCGCACATGGAGTCCTCGCGGGCGCACGACGCCGCCTGGATGCCGACCGCCGCGATCTGGTGCTGCATGCGATCGTCGATGATGTTGATCACCGCGGTGGGAACCCCGCAGATGGTCGCCGCGAGCTCGACGAGCCCCTGAAGATCGGGCTCGGATGGTTCGCCGACAAGTCGGTACTGCGCGATCGCCTCGCGTCGCGTCACATCGTGCGCCGTGGACACGTCTTTCCCTTCACGTCGTTCCCCCGTCGTCGAGCCTAGCGCCGGTACACCCCGCGGGGTCCGGCGGAAAGGGGGTCGCCCGATCGGCACGCGGCACCCAGAGTGGGGGCATGAGCACCCCGACCCCCCTCCCCCAGGCTCCCTCCGACCCGGGAACCCCGTCGATTCCCGACGAACCGCTCGCTCCGACCCCGTCGGAACCGACGGTCCCGACCCCCGCCGAACCCACGGTGCCGCTCGCTCCCGAGACCGCGCCCGCACCGGCCGGTCACGACGACGACTCCGCGGGAGCCTTCGCCGACGACGAGAGCGGCGCGGTCGGCACCGCCGAGATGGATGCCGACAACGCCGTCGAGCAGGACATGATCGACGCCATCGATCCGGCCGGCCGACCCGACTGACGCCCGTGAGAACGACGAAGGGGCGACGCCGTCACGGCGTCGCCCCTTCGTCGTTCAGAGGTCAGCGGATCACGGGTTGCCGCGGGTCCACAGCAGCAGGATCGCCACGACCTGCAACACGAGGCATCCGACGAGGATCGCCGTGCGACGCCGGGGCGTCGACGACCACCGTTCGTCGCCCATCAGGGGCGCCATCGGCATGAGCAGTCGGAACGTGCTCTGCTGCGGGAGGAACACGGCCAGGATGTAGATGCCGTAGCTGAAGCCGTAGGTGACGACCATGAGGCCCATGCGGCGAACGGGACGCGACCACATCAGGGCCAGGAAGGCCACGATCAGGGCGACGACCAGGATGATGCCCACGACGCCCAGGTGCGTTCCCGCCTGACGGAACCACGGCGTGAACGGGGTGAACTCGTCGTTTCCGACGTAGTCGAGCCACCATCCGAGCTCGGTGCGGATGTAGGCGTTGTGCGTGCCCGTGAAGTGCTGCGCGATGTGGTTCCACGACAGTCCCGCGGCGGCGATGACGAGCCCGCTCGCCATGAGCGAGGCCCACTCGCGCACGGGGAACGGGTCGACCCGGCGTCGGAAGAACCGCACCAGGAAGACCATGCCGAGCGCCAACCCCAGGGCCAGAACCCCGGGACGCGTGTACGCCGTCATCAGACCGATCGGCAGGATCCAGAGGTAACGCCGTTTGATCGCCAGCAGCATGCCGGCGAACATCAGCAGCATGAACAGGCCCTCGCTGTAGCCGATCACGAAGAGGAACGACATCGGGGCGAAGGAGAAGAACACCACGGCCCACCACGCCGGCTGCGGCTTGGTGACCGTGCGCAGCAGCAGGAAGAGCAGCCAGGTCGCACCCAGGCTCGCGCCCAGGCTGAGCAGGATCGCGACCGGCTGCCACCCCAGGCCCGTCGCGCCCGAGAGCACGCGCACCATCGTGGGGAACACCGGCAGGAACGCCCAGTTGTTCGGAAGGATGTCGCCCGAGACGTTCATCGGCAGCGAGGTGGGGTAGCCCTGCGCGGCGATCTGGCCGTAGCGGTCGGCGTCCCACCCGGTCAGGTAGTCGAAGAACGTGCCGAGGCGCTCGCTGTCGGGACCGAAGCCCCACCGCGCCGCCTTGGCGATCGAGTAGAAGCCCCACAGGAAACCGAAGTTGACCGCGCGGGCGATGGCCCACAGCAGCAGCACGCGCGTGAACGCGCCGCGCTCGACCGGGACGATGCCCTCGGGTGTACGCAGCACGTCGTGCCCGTACTGACGCAGTGCGCGACCCACTCGGGAGTCGCGCAAGCGGTCGAGTCGACTCGGTCGCTCGATGACGCGCGACGGACGCGTCGGGGAGGCAAGCTCGCTCGGCGGTGCGCTCACTCGGAACCTTTCACAGGGGAAGATGTGGGCGAGTGACGACGGTGTCGGGCCCGGACAGGTGCAGTGAAGCCAGATAGTAGCGGATCAACCCGAACGTTCCCTGCGGTTGACTTTCAGGAAATGCCCTGGTCAGTGGGCGTCGCCCACCAGTTTCAGGCCGATCACGCACCCGACGAGGCCCAGCACGAGCAGCACCTTCACGACCGAGATCGCCTCGGCGCCGCTGATCATGGCGACCACCACCGTCAGTGCGGCGCCGATGCCGACCCACACCGCGTACGCCGTGCCGGTGGGGATGTCCCGCATCGCATAGGCGAGCCCGCCCATGGATGCCACCAGCGCGACGCCGAAGACGACGCTCGGCCAGAGCTTGGTGAAGCCCTCGGAACGCCCGAGGGCGGTGGCCCAGACGGCCTCGAGGACACCGGACACGATGAGGACGATCCACGACATGGCTGTGCTCCTTGGCCAGTCTTGTCGCAGTCCGGGTACTGATCCGTCGTCCGGGGACGCGGGAGGCGTCCGACCCTCAGGTTAGCGAGCGCGCCTGGGCAGCACCCGTGCACGGGTCGGACGACGCGAACGACGCCGGGGCCCGGCATCCGGGATCGACCTCAGATGAGGAAGATCGATGCCGCGCCGGGGTTGTGGGCGTGCACCAACACCCCGAAGACGACGGCGTCGAACAGCAGGTGCACCGTCACGACGTACCAGAGCGAACGGGTCTTCAAGAAGAGGAAGCCCTGGATGAGGGCGAACGGGATCGTCAGCGCCGGACCCCAGGCCTGGTAGCCGAGCTCCCATAGGAACGACACGAACACGATCGTCTGCAGCAGGTTGGCCGTGAGGTCGGGGAAATGCCGGCGCAGGAGCACGAACACCGTGCAGATGAAGAACAGCTCGTCCCAGATCCCCACCGCGCCCACGCCGACGAACAGGCGCGCGATCATCTCGGGGGTGTTGACGACCGGCCAGTTCATGTAGACGCCGGAGGTGATGAAGTAGAACGGCAGGATCAGGTAGCCGAGCACGATCACGCCGCCCAGCCACGCCCACTGCCACCACGTCCACCGCCCGCCGCCCCGCCACGGGAAACGGATCGCGTGGTCGCGGTAGACGAACCTCGAGATCACGTACGGCACGAGCACGGCCCCGCCCAGCGCGAGCGTGAAACGCAGGAAGGCGGCGTTGTCGAGCTCGGCCTGCAGCGGGATGAGGCTGACGATGAACTGACCGAGGGCGACGAGGGAGACGTCGCGGGCGATGCTCGGCTCGGGGTCGCGACCGGGGAGGACGGCGACGCCGGCGCGCCGGTCGACGAGGATTCCGGATGCCACGGCCAGAGCCAGCAGCAGCCAGCCGAGCCAGATGACCTGTACGACGAACAGCGCCGGGGCGGCGAGGCAGACCAGCAGCGCCGGCACGAGTTTCAGCGAGAGCGTGGAGCGCTCGCGCTCGGCGACCGCGGCGTGCGCGGTCACGGCGCCACCCGCGTGTACGTCAGGTCGCGGATGTCGCGACCCACCCGCAGCCCCTTCTGCTCGAACGCGGTGAGCACGCGGCCCTCGAAGCGTTCCGCCCAGTCGCCCGAGAAGGCCCGCGAGAACTCGGGCGCCTCGTCGAGCACCTCGCGCATCTGGTCGGCGTAGTCCTGCCAGTCGGTCGCGAGGCGCAGCGTCGCCCCGGGCCGCAGCGCCAGGGCGGCTACGCGGACGAAATCGGGGGCGATCAGTCGCCGCTTGGTGTGCTTGTTCTTGTGCCAGGGATCGGGGAAGAACACCCACAGCTCGTCGACGGAGCCGGTCGGCAGCAGGTGCTCCAGCGCCTCGGGGGCGTTGGCCTCGGCGAGTCGGAGGTTCTTCACCCCCGCGCGGTCGGCGTCGAGCATGGTGCGGGCGAGGCCGGCGGTGAACACCTCGACCGCGAGGAAGTCGTTGTCGGGATCGGCGGCGGCGGCCGACACGATCTGGTGCCCCTGGCCCGAACCGATCTCGACGGTCAGGCGGGCCCGACGGCCGTAGACCTCGACCGGGTCGATCGCCGATCCCTCTTTGACGCTCGTGGTGGCCGCGCCCCGCTCGACGGGGAGCAGGTAGGTCGGCGAGAACTCCGCCCAGGCGCGGTCCTGCGCCTCGGACATGCGTCCGCTGCGCCGGACGAACGACACGGGCTTGTCGCGGAAGACGGGCGCGGCATCCATGGCACCCAGGCTATCCGCCGCGCGAGTCGCCATATTCTGTCGCTTCTCGTCGGCGGGAGCGACAGATTCCGGCGACTCTCGCGAGGTGGCACGCTTGCGGCCGCTCACGGGACGGTCACGAAGTCGATGAGTTCCTCGACGCGGCCGAGCAGGGCCGGTTCGAGGTCGCGGAACGTGGTGACGCGCGACAGGATGTGCTGCCAGGCGCGGGCCGTGTCGGCCTGCTCCTCGGCGGGCCAGCCGAGGGCGCGGCAGACGCCGACCTTCCACTCGATGCCGCGGGGCACCTCCGGCCACGCGGCGATGCCGAGGGCGCGGGGCGTGACGCACTGCCAGACATCGACGAAGGGGTGGCCGACGATCCGCACGTGCGCGCCGTGGCGGCCTCGGGCGATCTTGTCGGCGATCCGCGACTCCTTGGAGTTCGGCACGAGGTGGTCGACGAGAACGCCGTAGCGACGCTCGGCGGTGGGGGGCTCGGCATCCAGTGCCTGCTCGAGCAGGTCGACGCCCTCGAGGAACTCCACGACCACGCCCTCGGCGCGCAGGTCGGCGCCCCAGACCTTCTCGACGAGCTCGGCGTCGTGCTTGCCCTCGACGAAGATGCGGCTCGCGCGGGCCGTGCGGGCGCGCTGATCGGCGACGGCGAACGAGCCCGAGGCCGTGCGCGTGCGTCCCTTCGGGGCCGCCGCCGGCGCGTCGAGCACGACCGGGGCGCCGTCGACGAGGAAGCCGCCGCCGAGGGGGAACAGGCGTCGCTTGCCGAAGCGGTCCTCGAGCTCGACGTTCATGCCGTCGACGCGGGTCACCGCCCCGCAGAATCCGTCGCCGACCACTTCGACGACCAGGTCTGCGGATGCCGCGACGCGGGCGGGCGGGGTGCGTCCGGCGTCGCGCCAGCCGCGGGCGAGCACATCGGTGCCGTAACGGTCGTCCATGGGTACCTCCGAACGCTCGAGCCTAGGCGGCGCGATTGTGCGCTGACAGCGGACGCGCCGGTCCTTCCCCGGTGTCGGCGGTCGTTTATAGGCTGGGGACTTCGAGTCGTCGAAAGGGGAGGCATGCGAAAGCCGAAGGCGGCACACGTGCTGGCGACTCTGCTGCTGGCCGTGGGGGGAATCCTCGGCGGGCCTCTCGCGGCCCTCGCCGTTCCCCCTCCCTCGCTGGGCTCCAGCTACGTCGTCGACCAGGCCGACGTGCTCACCGATGCGCAAGAGGCGCAGGTGCAGTCGCGCATGATCACGCTGTCCACGCAGACGGGGCTCGACCTGTGGGTCGTGTACGTCGACGGGTTCACCGACCCGCCCGCCGCCGAGGACTGGGCGAACGAGACGGCCAACCGCAACCAGCTCGGACCCCACCAGTACCTGCTCGCCGTCGCGATCGAAGACGGCGCCGCCACGTTCTACCTCTCGGGCGACGTCGACGACGGCGCATTGAGCGCCGCTCAGCTCGGCGCCATCGAACAGGAACGCGTGCAGCCCCTGCTCGCCGCGGGCGACGACGCGGGGGCGGCGATCTCGGCGGCCGACGGCATCCGCGCCGCCTACTCCGAAGCGGGGGGCAACCAGCCCGCTCCCCCGCCCACTCCCGCCACGCAGAGCGGACCGGCGATCGGACCCATCGTGGTGGTGGGCCTGCTCCTCGTGGCCATCGCGGGCGGACTCGTGTGGTTCGGCCTGCGCCGTCGGCGCGCGACGGCGGGCGCCGCGGGAGGCCCCGCCGAGAGCATCGACGACCTCTCCCGGCGCGCGGGGTCGGCGCTGGTCGCCACCGACGACGCCGTCAAGACCAGCGAGCAGGAGCTCGGCTTCGCCCGCGCCCAGTTCGGCGACGCCGCCGCCGCACCATTCGTCGAGGTGCTGGCCAAGGCCAAGGCCGACCTCGACGCGGCCTTCTCGATCCAGCAGCAGCTCGACGACGAGACCCCCGAGACCCCCGAGCAGCAGCGCGCCGGGTACGCCGAGATCCTGCGCCTGTGCGCCGCCGCCGACGCGGCACTCGATGCCAAGACCGCGGCCTTCGACGAGTTGCGGGCGCTGGAGGCCGACGCCCCCGCCGCCCTGGCCGCCACGACGCAGCAGCAGACGGCCGTCGCGGCGGCCCTGGCTGCGGCCGAGGCGGATCTCGCGCGTCTGCGTGCGCAGTACGCCGACGACGCCCTGACCACCGTCGCCGACAACCCCGTGCAGGCGCGCGCCCGACTCGACCTCGCCGCTGAGCAGACGGCCGCGGCGCAGGCGGCCCTCGGCGCCGGGCGCACGGGCGAGGCGGCGGTCGCCATCCGCGCCGCCCAAGCCGCGGTCGCCCAGGCCGACGTGCTGGAGCGCGCGATCACCACCCTCGGCACCGACCTCGCCGACGCGCAGCAGCGGGCGAGCGCACTCGTCGCCGAGATCGAGGGCGACCTCGCGGCGGCGGCGCAGCTCACCGACACCGACGGACGCATCGCCGGGGCGGCCGCCTCGGCGCGATCGCAGCTCGACGCCGCCCGCGCGACTCTGGCTCCCCCGCGCCCCAGTCCCCTGCGCGCCCTCGAGGGGTTGCAGCAGGCCAACGCGACCATCGACGCCGTGCTCGACGAAGCCCGTGACGCCGCCGAGCGACGCCGCCGCGCCGAGAGCCAACTCGACGGCACGCTGGCCCAGGCCCGCGCCCAGGTGTCGGCGACCGAGGACTTCATCTCGGCACGGCGCGGAGCCGTGGGGCCCACCGCACGCACGCGCCTGGCCGAGGCCGGCGCCGCCCTCGTGCAGGCGGAGCAGACGCGCTCCACCGACCCGGCGGCGGCGCTGTCGCTCGCCCAGCGCGCCGCGCAGCTGGGCTCGCAGGCGGGGTCGCTCGCCCAGAACGACGTCGGCGCCTTCGGCGGCGGCGGGGGTCAGGGCGGGGGCGGCGACATGATGGGCGCTCTGCTCGGCGGGATCGCGATCAACTCTCTGCTCGGCGGCGGTGGCCGACGCGGCGGCTTCGGCGGCGGCGGCCTGGGTGGCCTCGGCGGCTTCGGCGGCGGCGGACGGAGCGGCGGCTCGGGCGGGTTCGGGGGCTTCGGCGGCGGCGGGCGCTCCCGCAGCGGAGGCGGCAGGGCCGGGGGCGGCGGCGGACGCAGCCGTTCCGGCGGAGGACGTGTCAATCGACGCTGATCCACCCCTATCGGCGACCGGGCCGATCACAGAGAATTCGTAGCATCCGACACCAGACTCGACATCGTCGCCCTCAGGAAGGAACACCCCGCATGGCCAAGCAGTCCATCTTCGGTCGCATCTCGACCCTCGTTCGCGCGAACATCAATTCGCTCCTCGATCAGGCCGAGGACCCGCAGAAGATGCTCGACCAGCTCGTGCGCGATTACTCGAACTCGATCGCCGACGCCGAGTCGGCCATCGCCGAGACCATCGGTAACCTGCGTCTGCTCGAGCGCGACCACCAAGAAGACGTGCAGGCGGCCGCCGAGTGGGGCAACAAGGCCCTCGCCGCCAGCCGTAAGGGCGACGAGCTGCGCGCCACCGGCAACGCGAGCGAAGCCGACAAGTTCGACAACCTCGCGAAGATCGCCCTGCAGCGTCAGATCACCGCCGAGAGCGAGGCGAAGTCGGCCGCGCCCACGATCGCGTCGCAGACCGAGGTCGTCGACAAGCTCAAGGACGGCCTCAACGGCATGAAGGGCAAGCTCGAGCAGCTGCGCTCCAAGCGCAGCGAGCTGCTGGCCCGCGCCAAGGTCGCCGAGGCCCAGAACAAGGTGCACGATGCCGTCAAGTCGATCGACGTGCTCGACCCCACCAGCGAGCTCGGCCGTTTCGAAGACAAGATCCGTCGCGAAGAAGCCCTCGCCGCCGGCAAGCAGGAGCTCGCCGCCTCCAGCATCGACGCCCAGTTCAACGCGCTCGACGACGTGGGCGAGCTCACCGAGGTCGAGGCACGTCTCGCCGCGCTGAAGGTCGGCGGCCCCCAGCGCGCCGCGATCGACGCGCCCAGCCCCGACCTCTGATCGACACCGAGAGTGCATCGCCCGGCCCGCCGGGCGATGCACTCTCGTCTCTTCGCGAGGAACACCCATGACGCGTTTCATCGTCGCCCCGCAGTGGCAGGGCTCGTCGTCGTCGCGGGCGATGCAGCTCATCGACGGCGCCGATGCCATCGCCGGTGACCTGCCCCGCGCCTCGACGACGGTGCTCGAGGCCCCGACCGAGGCCGGAGACGCCCAGGGCACGCGCATCCACCGGCTCACCGCCCTCTGGCGCATGCGCGAGCGCATCGAAGACGCCGTACGCGGTTCCGCCGAACCGGCGATCGTGGTGGGCGGCGATTGCGGCGTCGCCCTCGGCGCGGTGGCGGCCGTGGCCGACGACGACCTCGCCGTCGTGTGGATCGACGCGCACCCCGACCTCCACACCCCCGCCTCCTCCCCCAGCGGCGCGTTCACCGGCATGGTGCTGCGCGCGATCACGGGCGAGGGCGAAGACCCTCTGCGCCTGCACCCCGGCATCGCCGCCTCGCGTCTCGTGCTGGCGGGCACCCGATCGCTCGACGACGAGGAGCAGCGCTACGTCGACGACAACGCCGTGCGCGTCGTCTCGGCCGACGCGTTGGCCGACCCCGACACCCTGGCCGACGCGGTCGTCGCCACCGGGGCCTCGCGCGTCTACGTGCACGTCGATCTCGACGTCCTCGATCCCGCCGAGATCTCCGGCGTCGCCCACCCCGTGCCTTTCGGTGCGCGCACGGCCGACGTCGTGGCATCCATTCGTCGTCTGAGAGAACGGACGCCGATGGCGGGGGCGACCCTGACCGAGTTCTCGCCGTCGTCGCCCGCCGCCGCCGTGGACGACCTCGGGACGATCCTTCGACTGATCGGAGCCCTGGCATGAGCCCCCTCCCGCCCCCTCCGGCCGGCTGGCGCGAGCGCGCGGACCGCGCCGTCGCGCGCGGTCGCGTCTGGGACCGCTTCATTCCCCCCGTGCTGCTCGACTCCCCCGTCAGCCGCGTCGGCTACTGGTACGGCTGCACGGTCGGGTGGGTGTGGGGATCGCTGTGGAGCACCGGCCGCATCGAGAAGCGGCAGGGCCTCTGGGTGTTCCGCGGCCTGCCCTCGTGGGCGTTCCCGCGCGGCGGAGTGTGCGTCGGGGGCTGCTTCCTCACCGGAGACGTGCGGCCCACCGACGTCGTCCTCGGACACGAAGCCGTACATCACCGCCAGTGGCGTCGCTACGGCTTTCTCATGCCCGTGCTCTACGCGCTCGCAGGCCGCGATCCCCTGGGCAACCGCTTCGAGATCGAGGCGGGCCTGATCGAGGGCAACTACGTGCCGCGGGGCAGCTGAACCTGCCCGTCACCGTCGGTGTCGACGGCCGCGGGGTCCTCGCGACGCCGCGAGGCCCGCTTCAGCGTGCGGTCGCCAGACCGAAGCGCTCGGGCGTGTGGATCGACTGCGCGTCGACGCCGTGACGCGCGACCAGGTCGTCGACGATCTCGGCGGTACCCAGGTAGCCGCCCAGCAGGAACACGCGCGTGGCGTCGTCGTCGCAGCACAGCATCTCGCCGGACCAGCCGGCGACGGCCCGTGCCAGGGCCTCGCCCGGAGCGCAACCGCGGCCGGTGCCGGGGGCGCCGCCACGGCGCGAGCGATCGAACCACGAGAGCGTCATGCGCGCGGGGGCGGCGATGCGTCCGATCCACGACTCATCGGGCACCTCGACGAACACCCGCCCGGTCGAGCAGATCGGCAAGGTCGCGAGCAGAGCTTGGAGCTCGACGAGAGAGGTCTCGTCGGCGGTCACCAGGTGCTGCACGCGGGTGTGCCGCGACGTGCGGCACGCGGCGTCGTTGTGCTCGGTGGAGGTGGTCATGATGGCTCCCACTATACCGCGAGTGAAGGGTTGCCTAACCTGAGTTCCCCCTTTGTATCTCGACGTCGACGAGACGGCGGGCTTAGGCCCCCGCGGTTCAGCCCACCAGCACCGCACGCAGCCGACGCAGCTCGTCGTCGCTCAGCCCGTGCGCCCGCAAGTAGCCCGCCGGCGAGCCGTACTCGCGGTCGAGCCGGTCGAGCAGTGCACGCATCACCGGCGCCGGAGACCGGGTCGCCAAGTCCTCGACGTGCACGTTGCCGGGATGCACCGCGCGGATCGCGGCGAGCACGGCGGCGTTGCGTTCGACGGGCAGCAGAGCCTCGGTGCGCGCGTAGTCGGCGATGACGGCCTCGCGATCCACCCCCGCCGCGGCGAGCGCGATCGCGACCGTGACCCCCGTGCGGTCCTTGCCGACGGTGCAGTGCACGAGCACGGGCTGGGCGTCGAGCAGGCCGCGCACCACCTCGACGACGCGGTCGGCGGAGTCGTCGACGATGCCGTCGTACATGTCGGCCAGGCTCAGATCACGCGCGAAGAACGACGCCACCGATCCGAGGAACAGCGGGGTGTGCTGCACGTCGACCGGCACGTCGTCGAAGCGGCTGGGCGCGTGGGCCACCTCGGCCTCGTCGCGCAGGTCGATCACGCGCCGGATGCCGAGCTCACGCAGCGTCTGCACCCCGGCGTCGTCGAGGTGCACGAGGTTGCCGGAGCGGAACAGCACCCCCTCACGCGTGCGTCCCTCTCGGGTCGGCAGACCTCCGACGTCGCGGAAGTTCGTCGCACCCGACACGAGCGATCGCGACGCGGACGATCGCGACGCGGACGACCCGGTCACGCGGGGTCCTCGCCGTGGAGGTGGGCGGCGGGGGCGGGGCCGTCGACGACGCCCCCGGCGGACCCCCCGCGCGGGGGAACGGGGTACCGACCCGCGATCGCCACGCGGTTGAAGGCGTTGATCGCCACGAGCACCCAGCTGAGAGCGACGTACTCCTGCTCGCTCAAGATGCCGCCGGCCTGGTCGTACACCTCGTCGGGAATGCCGTCTTCGTGGATGAACGTGAACGATTCGGTCAGTTCGAGCGCCGCCCGCTCCCGCTCGTCGAAGACCCCCGACTCGCGCCAGGTCGCGATCTGGGCGATGACGTCGGCGTCGAGGCCGGCCTTCACCGCCGCGTCGACGTGCACGCGCACGCAGAAGGCGCAGCCGTTGAGCTGCGACGCATGGATCTGCACGATCTCGCGCAGCCGCGCGTCGATGCCGGCTTCGGCGGCGATCCGGCCGACCGTGGTCGAGAACGACCGCAGGGCCGCATAGGCCTCGGGAGCCTTCTTCGACAGGTGCACGCGCTGTTCCTCGCCCATGGCGACAGCCTACGGCGGGCGGGTGCGACCGGTGCCGCGTTCGCCGACCCACCGGTCGCGTCATGCCGTCGATCCGGCGCCGACCGTGACGCCCACCGTGACGCCGCGAGGCGCCGAGGTGGCGGCATCCGCGCCCTCGATGACAGGGTGGCTGTCATGCCCGAGGTCGACGAGTTCTCGTTCCTTCCCGCGCAGGCCGACGATCTCGGCCTCGACGTCCCCTCCGTCGAGCGGGTGCAGCTCACCCTGCCCGACGGACGCACGCTGAGCGGCCTGCGGTGGGGCGATGCTCCGCCCGAGGTCACCCTGCTGCACGGCGCCGGGCTGAACGCCCACACGTGGGACACGACGCTGCTCCACCTGGGGATCCCCGCCCTCGCCCTCGACCTGCCGGGCCACGGCGACTCCTCGTGGCGCGACGATGCCGCCTACGTGGCGCGCGTGCTGGCCCCCGACGTCGCGATCGCCCTCGAAGCCTGGACCGAGGGCCCGCAGACGCTGGTCGGACACTCGCTCGGCGGGCTCACGGCGGCCGCCGTCGCGGCGTCCCGTCCCGAGCTCATCGCGCGTCTCGTGGTCGTCGACATCACCCCGGGGGTCGATCCGAGCGCCGGACCCGCGCAGATCCGCGCGTTCTTCGCCGGCCCCACCGACTGGGCGTCGCGCGACGAGCTGGTCGACCGCGCTGTGTCGTTCGGGCTCGGCGGCACGCGCGACGCCGCGGAACGCGGGGTCTTCCTCAACTCCCGCGTGCGGGACGACGGCCGCGTCGAGTGGAAGCATCACTTCGCCCACCTCGCCGCAGCGGCGGCGAACGCCGGTGCCGACGCGACGACCCCGGATGCCGTTCGCGCGGTGCTCTCGAGCACCGGATGGGACGACGTGGCCGGTGTCGTCGCCCCGATCACGCTGATCCGCGGGGAACGCGGTTTCGTCACCGCGGCCGACGCCGACCAGTTCGTCGAACGGGTGCCCGGTGCCGCCGTGCGCGTGCTCCCCACCGGCCACAACGTGCAGGAAGAAGACCCGGCGGCGCTCGCCGACATCATCCGCGACGCGGCCGCCCCCGCCTGAGCCTCGGCGCGGCCCGCGGGGCTCACCCGAAGGCGGGTTCCTCGTCATACGGCGTCGCGCACCGTCATGAAGGACGTGGAGGGAATGCGGGTGAAAGTAGGCTGTTCCCACCCCATGCACGGCATCCACAGCACTCGGATGCCCTCGGCCTGCGAAAGGACATCCCCGCAATGCTGCGCCGCACCGCCCTCGCCACGAGCGCGCTCCTGATCGGAGCCCTCCTGCTCACCTCCTGCACCGGACCCGGCACCTCACCCGCCCCGACCGGTGACGTCAACCCCGACGCCACCCTCACGGTGGGTCTGTCGCTGGAACCGTCGAACCTCGACATCCGCCACACCAGCGGAGCCGCCCTCGAGCAGGCCCTCGTCGACAACGTCTACCAGGGTCTCGTGACCCGCAACGGCGACGACGACAACGCGATCGTCCCGGCCCTGGCCACGGAGTGGACCATCTCGCCCGACGGGCTGACCTACACCTTCACCCTGCGGGAGGGCGTGACCTTCCACGACGGCACCGCGATGACCGCCGACGACGTGGTCACCTCGCTGCAGACGGCGAAGGACGACGCGACCATCCAGAACAGCGCCGACCTCGCCAACGTCGCCTCGATCGCCTCGCCCGACGCGTCCACCGTCGTGCTGACGCTCGCGCAGCCGAACATCGACTTCCTGTTCACCCTGACCGGCCGCGCCGGACTCGTGTTCAAGAACGCCGACACGACGAACTTCCAGACCGCCGCGAACGGCACCGGGCCGTTCACGGTGGCGTCGCGCAACACCGGTCAGAGCCTCACGCTCGCGCGATACGACGGGTACTGGGGCGACAAGGCCGGCGTCGCCGAGGTCGTCCTCGACTACATCCCCGACCGCAGTGCGGCCGTCAACGCCGCCGTCAGCGGCGACCTCGACGTCGCCCTCGAGGTCGACCCCGAACTGCAGAGCCAGGTCGAGGGCACCGGGAACTTCACCATCGACACCGGCCTGACCACCGACAAGGCGACTCTGGCGTTCAACAACCAGCGCGCCCCCCTCACCGATCAGCGGGTGCGCGAGGCCCTGCGTCTGGCCATCGACCACGACGCCCTCGTCGAGACGGTCATCGCCGCGCAGACCCTGAACGGTCCGATCCCCCCGCTCGACCCCGGGTACGAAGACCTCACGGGCAGCGTGTCGTACAACCCCGACCGCGCCCGCGACCTGCTCGCCCAGGCCGGTGCCGAAAACCTCGAGCTGACGCTGACGATCCCCAACGTCTACCCCACGTCGATCCCGACGTTCCTCGTGTCGTCGTTCGCCGACGTGGGCGTCACCCTGAAGGTCGAATCGGTGGACTTCTCGACCTGGCTGCAAGACGTCTACACGAACCACGACTACGACCTGAGCTTCGTGCGTCACGTCGAGGCGCGCGACTTCGGCAACTGGGCGAACCCCACGTACTACTTCGGGTACGACAACGCGACGGTGCAGAGCCTGTACGCGCAGGCCCAGGCGACCACCGACGAACAGCAGTCCTCCGACCTGCTCGCCGAGGCCGCCCGCATCGTCGACGACGAGGATGCCGCCGACTGGCTGCTCCTGGCCACCCCGCGCACCGCGGTCGGCACGAACGTCGCGAACTTCCCGAAGAACTCGCTCAACGTGCGCCTGCCCCTCGCGGGCGTGACGGTCTCATCGGAGTGATCCGCTACGCGCTGACACGGCTGGGCCTGCTTCTCCTGGGCCTGGCCGTGGCCAGCGCGCTGATCTTCCTGTCGCTGCGGGTGCTCCCCGGCGACGTCGCGCAGCTGATCGCCGGAACGCAGTCGACCCCCGAGCAAGTCGCCGCCCTGCGCGAGAGCCTGGGCCTCGACGTGCCGCTGTGGACGCAGTACTTCGATTGGATCGGCGGGCTGCTGCGGGGCGATCTGGGTACCTCCCTGGTCACCGGCGAGTCGGTCGCGGCCGAACTCCTCGATAAGGCGCGGGTCACCGTGCCCCTCGCGGTCATGTCACTCACGGTCGCCCTGCTCATCGGCATCCCGCTCGGAGTGCTGTCGGCCCTCGGCCGGCGCACCGCCGGGGGGACCGCCCTCAGCGTCGCGTCGCAGGCCCTGGCCGCCGTGCCGGTGGTGTGGGCGGGGATGCTGCTGGTGGTCGTGTTCGCCGTCTGGCTGGGCTGGCTGCCGCCGCAGGGGTTTCCTCGCGCCGGGTGGAACGACCCCGGGGCGGCGTTCCGCGCCCTCGTGCTCCCCGCGCTCACCATCGGCGTGGTCGAGGGCGCGATGCTCCTGCGGTTCGTCCGCAGCGCCACCCTGCAAGCCCTCGGGCAGGACTACGTGCGCACGGCCGCGGCGAAGGGACTGACCCGCACGCGGGCGTTGGTGCGCCACGGACTGCCGAACGTCGGACTGTCGGTGATCACGGTGCTCGGACTGCAGATCGCCGGCATCATCGTCGGCGCCGTCGTGATCGAGCAGCTGTTCACCCTTCCCGGCGTCGGCCGCATGCTCGTCGCCGACGTCGCGGCGCGCGACCTCCCGAAGGTGCAGGGCGAGCTGCTCGCCCTCACCGGGTTCGTGCTGCTCGTCGGCTTCGTCGTCGACCTCGTGCACCGCCTGATCGATCCCCGCCAGCGGGAGGCCTCGTGAGCACCCTGAAACGCCTGTGGAATCTGGGCACCGGCCGGTTCGGCATCCTGATCGTCGTGCTCCTGGTGATCACGGCCGTGGTGTCGCTGGTGTGGACGCCGTTCGATCCCGCCGCCGTCGACGCGCGTGCGCGCTGGTTCTCCCCCTCGTGGCCGCACGTGCTCGGCACCGACAACAACGGTCGCGACATCGCGAGCCTGCTCATGGCGGGGGCCCGCACGACGATCGTCGTCGCCGTCGGGGCCGGAATCGTCGCGTCGGTGCTCGGCCTCGCCCTCGCCGCCCTCGGCTCGCTCACCGCGCGGTGGATCCGCGAGAGCATCGCCGTGCTCGTCGACATCCTGATCGCGTTCCCCGTGCTCATCATCGCCATGATGATCTCGGCCGTCTGGGGCGGCTCCCTCGCCGTGGTCATCTGGTCGGTGGGGATCGGCTTCGGCGTCAACATCGCCCGCGTGACGCGCCCGGAACTGCGTCGCGTGCTGCACAGCGACTTCGTGCTCGCGGGGCGTGCCAGCGGCCTGACCCCCTGGCAGAACCTCACCCGGCACCTGCTGCCCAACGTCGCCCCCGTCTTCATCGTGCAGCTGTCGTGGGGCATGGCGGTCGCCGTGCTCGCCGAGGCCGGACTGTCGTACCTGGGCTTCGGCGCCCCGGTCACCCAACCGTCGTGGGGGGTCCTGCTGAGCGATCTGCAGTCGTACATCTCGGTGCACCCGCTCACCGTCGTCTGGCCGGGGCTGGCGATCACCCTCACCGTGCTGGGGCTCAACCTGCTCGGCGACGCCCTGCGCGAAGCCGCCGACCCGACGCTCGCCCAGCGTGCACCCGCCGCCCGCACCCACGTTCCGGGAGTGGTCGCATGAGCCTCGTCGTGAAAGACCTGCGCATCGAGATCGGCGGCCGCGCCGTCGTCGACGGCGTGTCGTTCGAGGTGCCCGACGGCGCGCGGGTGGGCATCATCGGCGAATCGGGCTCGGGCAAGTCCCTCACCGCCCTGGCGATCCTGGGGCTGCTGCCCGACGACGCCCGGGCCTCGGGAAGCGTGAGATGGAACGACCGCGAGATCCTGGGTCTCGACGACCGCGAGCTCGCGCGCCTGCGCGGCGACGACATCGGCATGGTCTTCCAGGAGCCGCGGACCGCCCTCAACCCCATCCGCACGGTCGGACGCCAGATCGGCGAATCGGTGCGCATCCACGAGGGCGTCTCCCGCCGCGAGGCGGCCCGCCGCGCCGTGCTCGAGGCGGAACGCGTCGCCCTTCCCGACCCGGAGCGCATCGTCGCGCGCTATCCGCACCAGCTCTCGGGCGGTCAACGCCAGCGGGTCGCGATCGCGATGGCGCTCGCGTGCCGTCCCCGTCTGCTGATCGCCGACGAACCGACCACGGCCCTCGACGTCACCATCCAGGCCGGGATCCTGTCGTTGCTGCGGTCCCTGGTCCACGACGCCGGGATGTCCCTCGTCTTCATCACCCACGATCTCGCGGTGCTGGCGCAGGTCGCCACCCACGCCGTGGTCCTCGAGCACGGCCGCGTGGTCGAGCACGGAGCGGTCGCCGACCTGCTGCGGGCACCGTCGTCGCCGGTCACGCGAGCGCTGTTGCGTGACGCGACGGCGACGCTCTGGCATCCCGAGACCGCGGGACAGGATGCCGCGGCCCCGGCCGGCGTGCCGGTCGAGCCCACGCAGCGCGACGCGGGCGGGTCCGGCGCGACCGCCGCCGCCTCCGACGCCGCGCCGACCGGTGGGGAGACGCCATGACCGAGACGCTCATCCATGCGCGCGGGCTCTCGCGCACCTATCCCGCACCGCGGAAGGGCTTCGCCCGGCCCGAACGCACGACGGCTCTCGACGACGTCGACCTGTCGGTGCTCGCGGGCTCGGCGGTGGGGATCATCGGCGAGTCGGGATCGGGCAAGTCCACGCTCGTCCGGCTGCTGCTGGGCCTGGACACCCCGTCGGCGGGCACCGTGGAGGTGACGGGGCGCCCCGTCGTCGCCGGCGGCTCCGCCCGCTCGCTGCACTGGCTGCGCCGCACCACCGGGATGGTTTTCCAAGACCCGTACGCGTCGCTCGATCCGCGCATGGACGTCGGTCGCATCGTGGGCGAACCCCTCTGGGCCCTGGGCGTCGACGGCGACCGGCGCGCCCGGGTGCGCGACGTGCTCGTGCAGGTCGGCCTCGATGCCGACATGGCTTCGCGCTTCCCCCACGAGTTCTCGGGCGGTCAGCGCCAGCGCATCGCGCTCGCGCGCGCCATCGTGCACCGCCCGCGGATCCTCGTCGGCGACGAGCCGCTCTCGGCCCTCGACGTGACCGTGCGCGCGCAGATCCTGCGCCTCATCGCGCGCCTGCGCGCCGACAAAGACCTGACCCTCGTGCTCGTCTCGCACGACATCGGCGTCGTGCAGAGCGTGTGCGACCAGGTCATGGTGATGAAGGACGGCAAGGTCGTCGAGCAGGGCCCGACCGAGAAGGTGCTGCTGCAGCCCCAGGCGTCGTACACGCGGCAGCTGTTGGCGTCGATCCCGACCCTGCCGCGCTGAAGTTCGCCGCCGCCGCGAGAACGGGCCTCGGCGTGGCGGTCTTCGCGCGGATGGCCCCATCCCGTGCGCTGCGGAGCGCCGTCGTGCGGGTGAGCAAGGGATGCCGCGATGTCGGAGGTCGGCGCTAACCTCGGCGCATGTACCCCGGCATCGTTCCCCCGTTCCTGCTCGATCGGCTCGCGTCCACCGACGACCCGCGGCTCGCACGCGCGGCCGCCGCGGCACGCAAGACCCTGGCGATACCGCGGCCGCCGCGGCCCACCCGCACCCGGCTCCGGCTGTCGATCGACGGCGACGCGCTCGTCGCCGAGGCGGTTCCCGCCCCCGATCGCATCATCTCCGACGCGCAGAACAGCGAGAATCTGCCCGGTCGACGCGTGCGCAGCGAAGACGAAGAGCCCGTCGGCGACGCCGCCGTCGACGAGGCCTACGACGGTCTCGGTGCCACGTACGACTTCTTCTGGGACGCCTTCGCACGCGACGGCATCGACGCGGCGGGCGGTTCGCTGCTGGCCACGGTGCACTTCGGCGACGACTACGACAACGCGTTCTGGAACGGCGAGCGCATGGTGTTCGGCGACGGCGACGGCGAGGTGTTCGTCGGGTTCACCCGCTCGCTCAGCGTCATCGCGCACGAGCTCGGCCACGGGGTGACCGAGGCCGCCGGGGGTCTCGAGTACCAGGGGCAGTCCGGCGCCCTGAACGAGTCGTTGTCCGACGTGTTCGGCGCCCTCGCCGAGCAGCATCGGCTCGGCCAGAGCGCCGACGAAGCGTCGTGGCTGATCGGCGCGGGCATCTTCGCGCCCGACGTGCAGGGCGAGGCGCTGCGGTCGATGAAGGCACCCGGTACCGCCTACGACGACGACGTGCTCGGCACCGACCCGCAGCCCGGGCACATGCGCGACTACGTCGA
The DNA here is from genome assembly GCF_014839445.1 of Microbacterium sp. CFBP 13617. Lineage (NCBI taxonomy): Bacteria > Bacillati > Actinomycetota > Actinomycetes > Micrococcales > Microbacteriaceae > Microbacterium > Microbacterium sp. CFBP 13617. The sequence continues at coordinate 386,650 of NZ_JACYNW010000003.1, forward strand.
GACCGACGACGACAACGGGGGCGTGCACATCAACTCCGGCATCCCCAACCGCGCCTTCCACGTCGCCGCGACGACACTGGGCGGCTTCGCCTGGGAGCGCGCCGGACTCATCTGGTACCGCACCCTCACCGCGGGCACCCTCTCCCCCACCGCCGACTTCGCCGCCTTCGCCGCCGCCACGCGCGCCACCGCCGCCAGCGAGTACGGTGAGGAGTCCGAGGAGGTCGCCGCCGTCCGCGCCGCATGGGTCGCAGTCGGCGTCGAGGAGGATGCCGCAGCCTGACGCCGCGAACGACGAGCGCTTCGCCGTGGTCGTCGTGCGCTCGGGCGGCCTCGCCGGGCTGCAGAAGCAGTGGCGGGCCGAGCCCGACCCGGCGCGTCTTGCTCAGTGGCGCGAACTCGTCGAGAGCTGCCCGTGGGATGCCGCCCCCTCGGCGTCGCCGGGTGCCGACCGCTATCAGTGGCGCATCGAGGTGCATCGCGGAGGCATCGCCGTGCGGCGAGCGCGGTTGGGCGACGGTCAGGTCGACGGTCCCTGGCGCACGCTCGTCGACGAGGTGCGCCGGGCCGCGCCGTCGACGCCGCGGCGGCGCTGACCCGAGAGGCGCGGGGGCGCGCGGCTCGCGTCAGCCGAACAGCCTCCGACGCTTCTTCTTCGACACGATGCTCTTCTGCAGGTACACGACTCCGAGCCAGCGGCCGAACTTGAAGCCCACGCGGCCCATGCGACCCACCTCGGTGAACCCCAGCTTCTCGTGCAGGGCGATCGACGCGTCGGCTCCCTTGTCGCTGATCGCGGCGACCATCTCGCGGATGCCGAGCTCCTGGCACGCGGAGATCAGCGCCTCCAGCAGGGCGCGGCCGAGTCCCTTGCCCGCCGCGGCCTGACCGAGGTAGATCGAGTTCTCGACCGTGTACCGGTACGCCGACTTGGACTGCCAGGGCTGCACCAGCGCGTACCCGAGCACTTGACCGCTGGGCGACTCCGCCACGAGGAAGGGCAGTCCGAGCTTGTTCAACGTGGCGAACTTGTCGCGCCACTTCGCGATCGTCCAGGCCTTCTCGTCGAAGGTCACGACGGAATTGCGCACGTAATAGTTGTAGATCTCGCGGATGTGGGGGATGTCGGCCTCGGTGGCCGGGCGGATCTCATACGTGAACGGTCGTTCGGGCTCCGGCGCACGCCGCAGGTGCGTGGGCAACCGACGGCGGGCCTTCTCGTACTCCTCTTCCAGCACGCTCGACACTTTACGCACAGCGGCGTTTCGAGCGTGTGACCCCGGGCCGCGCGGCGCTGTCGTCAGGCCGGGAGACGCCAATCGACGGGGTCCGCGCCCTGCTCCTCGAGCAGGGTGTTGACCCGCGAGAACGGCTTCGAGCCGAAGAACCCCCGGCTGGCCGACAGGGGCGACGGATGCGGCGACGACACGATGGCGGTGTCACCGAGCAGGGGGGCCAGGTTCATGGCATCCTTCCCCCACAGCACCGCGACCAGCGGCGCCTCGCGGGCGACGAGGCTGCGGATGGCGTGGTCGGTCACGCGCTCCCACCCCCACCCCCGATGGGATGCCGGGGAACCCGGCGCCACGGTGAGCACGCGGTTCAGCAGCATGACGCCCTGCGCGCCCCAGGCCGAGAGGTCGCCGTGCGACGCGGGGGCGATCCCCAGGTCGTCGGAGAGCTCGCGGTAGATGTTCGACAGGCTCCGCGGCACGGGCCGCACGTGCGGGTCGACCGCGAACGACAGGCCGATCGGGTGCCCCGGGGTGGGGTACGGATCCTGGCCGACGATCAGCACGCGCACCGCGTCGATCGGCGTGCGGAACGCACGCAGCACGAGGTCACCGGCGGGGAGGTACGGCTGCCCCTCGGTGCGCAGGCGCTCCCCGAGCGCCGCGATGTCGTCGGCGACGGGGGCGAGGGGCGTCACCCACGACGCGTCGATCAGGCCGGCATCGGCGAGCTGCGCGAGAGTCTTGCCGCTCACGCGGCGTCTTCTTCGTGCACCGACCCTTGGTGCGACCAGGGGAAGTCGATCCAGAGATCGGTGTCCTTCCACGCGTAGTCGGGGGTGATGATCGTCGACGGCTTCGTGTAGATCACGGCGGAACGGGTCTCGGCGCCGTGCCGGCCGAGGAGCTTCACGGCGAGGTCGAGGGTGCGACCGCTGTCGGCGACGTCGTCGACGAGGAGCACCCGTCGTCCGGTGAGGTACGACAGGTCGAGCTCGGGGGGCAGCAGTTCGGGCGCATCGAGGACGGTGCCGACGCCGGTGTAGAACTCGACGTTGAGAGCGCCGCAGTTCTTCACACCCAGTCCGTACGCGATGGCGCCGCCCGGCAGCAGTCCGCCTCGGGCGATCGCGACGACCACCTCGGGGTGGAACCCGTCGGCGACGATCGCCCGGGAGATGTCGCGCGTGGCGACCCCGAAATCGTCCCAGCTCAACCGCTCGCGCTCGTCCGTCACACCGGACTCCTCTCGTCGACTCGTCTCACCCTAGGGCGTGATCGAGACGCCGCCGCGCCCGATGCCGCCTCATCGCGGGGTGCCCGGTGCGATCGTGGCACCCCGGCGGGGAGTCGATTGCGGATGCCGAGGACGGCGGCGGTGCTATCGTCGCGCCATGTCGCGCATCTCGGGTGCGGTCGGACGGGTGCGCACCTCGGCGCTCGGGGTGACCGCGGGGCTCATCGGGTGGTTCGTGCTGGTGGAGCTCGCCAGCGGCATCCTTCAGGGGTTCTACGTCCCCCTGCTGCCCGACATCGTCACGCACCTGGGGATCCGCGACGCCGACGTCAACTGGTTCGAAGCCGCGCAGCTTCTGCTGTCGGCGCTCGTGCTGCCGGTGCTGGCCAAACTCGGCGACATGTTCGGGCACAAGCGCGTGCTGCTGTTCTCGGCGATCGCGACCGCGGCGGCGAGCTGGTGGCTCGTCTTCGCCGACTCGTTCACGACGTTCCTGCTGGCCTGGGCCCTGCAGGGCTTCTACGTCGTGTGGCTGCCGCTCGAGATCGCCCTGATCTTCGACCGTGGACGCCGGCAGCAGCGGGGGGTGTCGCAGACCCGCCGCGCCGCAGGTCTGCTCGTCGTGGGATTGCAGGCCGGCGCGATCATCGGCGCCCTGGCCGCGGGGCGCCTCTTCACCGCGACCGGGGGCGATCTGCGACTCTCGCTCGCCGTCCCCGCGATCGTCGTGACGCTCATCTGCCTGGTGATCTGGTGGGGCGTGCCCGAGTCCGAGCCGTCGACGAGCGACCGCCGCCTCGACCTCGGCGGCTTCACGATCCTCGCCGGCGCCCTGCTCTGCGTCACCGGCGCCCTGTCGTTCGTGCGGCTCCCCGACGGCCCGGGTCCGATCGCGATCGTCGGGCTGCTGGCCGCGGGCCTCGTGCTGGGCGTGGTCTTCGTGCTGTTCGAGCTTCGCCAACGCGACCCGGCCATCGACATCCGCGTGCTGCGCCGGCCCGAGATGTGGCCGGTGCAGGCCACGGCCTTCCTCGTGGGCATCAGCCTGCTGGGAGCGCAGGGCCCGCTCGCGACCTACGCCGGCACCGACCGCGCGCTCGGCTACGGCCTGGGACTCGACGCCGCGGACCGGTCGAACGTCATCGGCGTCTATCTCGTCTCGCTCATCGTCGGCGCCGTGCTGTTCGCCGTGACCTCGCGGTGGGCGAGTCCGCGAGCGATGCTGATCGGGGCGGCGACGCTCGTGGGCGCGGGATACGCGCTCCTGCTCCCCCTGCACGTCGAGCTCTGGCAGGTGCTGCTGTGCCTCGCGATCGCCGGGATGGGCTCGGGCGCCCTCGTCGCGGCGATGCCCGCGGCCGCGGCCGCCGCCGCTCCTCGCGGGCAGACGGGGGTGGCATCCGCCCTCACCAACACCACCAAGACCGTGGGCGGAACGATGTCGTCCGCCGTCTTCGGCGTGGTCCTCGCCGGTGGAGCCGGGGCGGCCGTGGCCGCCACCGCCGCACCGCTCGCGGGCTACCTGACGGTGTGGGCGATCTGCGCGGCGGGCGGATTCGCCGCGGCCGTGCTGCTGTTCTTCGTGCCGAAAGTGGCGTTCGCCGACAGTGCCGAGACCGAGACCGCCGCCCACGCCGCACGCGGCGAGGTGGCCTGAGCGACGACCTCGGGTTCGAACGGCCGGGGATCGACGGGCCGGCGGTGATCGCGGCGGAGAGACCGACGGTGACGGCCTTTCGGCTGCTCCTTGCGTTCGCTCCGACGTGGACGGCCCCTCGGCGACACGGGCGCTCGCCCTGCCGGGCACGGACCCTCGGCTACTCCGGGCGCCAGCTCTGCCGGGAACGGCCTCTCGGCTACTCCGGGCGCTCGCTCTGACGGGGGCGCAGCGGCCCCCGCGCGAGCAGGTGCTGCGCCGACTGCGCGACGGGGCGCATCGTCACGAGGTCGAGGTTGACGTGCCCCGGTGCATCGAGCGCGTAGGCGATGACGTCGGCGACGTCGTCGGCGACCAGGGGGGCCTCGACGCCCTCGTAGAGCTTGTCGACGGCATCGTGGTCGCCGCCCACGCGGTTGAGGGTGAACTCCTCGGTGCGCACCATGCCCGGCGCGATCTCGATCACACGGATCGGTTCGCCGTTGAGCTCGAGCCGCAGGGAGTTCACGAGCATGGCCTCGCCCGCCTTGGCGGCGTTGTACCCCGCCCCGCCCGGGTACGCCGTCTGCGCGGCGGTGGAGGTGACGAACAGCGCGTCCGCGTGCCCGACGCGCGTCGCGGCCTCACGGAGGAGCGGGAGAAGGGATGCCACGAGCCGCTGCGACGAGAGCACGTTGGCCTCGAACATCCAGCGCCAGTCGTCGGCGTCGCCGTCTTCGACCCGGTCGGTGCCGCGCGCCCCACCGGCCACCTGCACCAGCGCGTCGACGCCACCGGTCTCGGCGAGCCAGGCCGACAGGTCGGCGATGTCGTCGGCGACGGTGAGATCGGCCGCGCGGGCGACGACACCGGTCTCGGCCTCGAGCGCAGCGAGCCGCTCGGCCCGGCGGGCGACGCCCACCACGTCCCACCCGCGCGAGCGCAGCAGTCGCGCCGTCGCCTCTCCGATACCCGAACTGGCCCCGGTCACCACTGCACGTCGCGTCATGGCATCCACGCTACCGGCACCCTCCGACACGGGTGTTACGGCCCGTGTCCGCCCCTGTTGTCGGTGCCGGAGGCGGTGTCTACGCTCGCATCAGGCCACGGCGACCGCCCAGGCCACCCGAGCTGAGGAGCGGCCATGTCGGCATCCGAGAACTGGCGTTTCGAGACCAAGCAGATCCACACCGGTGCCCAGCCCGATCCGGTGACCAAGGCCCGAGCCACGCCGATCTACCAGACCACCTCGTACGTGTTCGACAACGCCGACCACGCCGCGAACCTGTTCTCGCTGGCCGAGTTCGGCAACATCTACACGCGCATCCAGAACCCCACGCAAGACGTCGTCGAGCAGCGCGTCGCGGGGCTCGAGGGCGGCACGGGCGCTCTGCTCGTCGCCAGCGGCCAGGCGGCCGAGACCATCGCCGTGCTCAACATCGCGCAGGCCGGCGACCACATCGTGTCGTCGAGCTCGATCTACGGCGGCACCTACAACCTCTTCAAGTACACCCTCGCGAAGCTCGGCATCGAGACGACGTTCGTCGAGAACCAGGACGACCCCGCCGCCTGGCGTGCCGCCGTGCGTCCCAACACCAAGCTCTTCTTCGCCGAGACCATCGGAAACCCGAAGATCAACGTGCTCGACATCCGCACGGTCGCCGATGTCGCGCACGAGGCCGGCGTGCCGCTCATCGTCGACAACACGATCGCGACGCCCTACCTCATCCGTCCCTTCGAGCACGGCGCCGACATCATCGTGCACTCCGCGACCAAGTTCCTCGGCGGGCACGGCACCACGATCGGCGGCGTCATCGTCGACGGCGGCACCTTCCCCTGGTCGGAGCACTCCGACCGGTTCCCCGGCCTGACCACGCCCGATCCGTCGTACCACGGCGCCGTCTACACGCAGGCGGTCGGCGACGGTCTCGCGTACATCATCAAGGCGCGCGTGCAGCTGCTTCGCGACCTGGGTGCCTCCATCGCGCCGCAGAGCGCCTGGCAGCTCATCCAGGGCATCGAGACCCTGTCGCTGCGCATCGAGCGTCACGTGCAGAACGCTCAAGAGATCGCGGAGTGGCTCGAGTCGCACCCCGATGTCGCGACCGTGAACTACTCGGGCCTGCCCACCTCGCCCTGGTACGCCGCCGCCAACAACTACGCCCCCAAGGGCGTGGGTGCCGTGCTCTCGTTCGAGCTCAAGGGCGGTGTCGAGGCAGGTCGCGAATTCGTCAACTCGCTCAGCCTGTTCAGCCACCTCGCCAACATCGGCGATGTGCGCTCGCTCGTCATCCACCCGGCATCCACCACGCACTCCCAGCTCACGCCCGAGCAGCAGCTCACCGCCGGTGTCACGCCGGGCCTCGTGCGCCTGTCGGTGGGTCTCGAGAACATCGCCGACCTCAAGGCCGACCTCGACCAGGCCCTCGCCGCCGCGCGGCGACTGTCCGAGGCCTCGCGCGTCTGACCCCCTCTCACGAAACGCCCCGACCCGGACACCCGGGTCGGGGCGTTTCGCGGCGTCGAGGGACGTGTCGTCTTCGTGTCCGGCGCGTCGCGTCGCGCAGCGCGCGGGCAGCTCGGCGTCGCGCGGCGCGCGCAGCGCGGCGTCGGGTGACGAGCGGAGGACCAGGGATGCCAGGAGGACCCACGCCGCATGGCGACCCTCCCCCGTCCCTGACGCTCCGCTGATCACACGCCGCGCACCGCGCGACGCCCGCGTCAGACCTTCTGGCGCGGCCGCAGGCTCCCGAGGCCCCCGTCGACCCCGATGATCTGGCCCGTCATCCACGCGTTCTCGGGCGAGAGCAGGAACTCCACCGCGCGAGCCACGTCCTCGGGCTCGCCCAGGCGTCCGAGGGGGTGCATGGCCTCCGACACCTTCCGAGACATGTCGGTCGACGTGAGCTTCGCGGTCAGCCGAGTCTGAACCAGGCCCGGCGCGACGGCGTTCACCCGCAGCCCGTGCGATGCGTAGCTGGCGGCGGCCGACAGCGTCAGCCCGATGACTCCGGCCTTCGCGGCGGCGATGCCGTCGTGGTTCGGCAGTCCCGCCAGGGCCGCGGCCGAAGACACCAGCACCACCGAGCCACCGTCGCGCATGTGCGTCCCGGCTGCGCGCACGGCGGCGAACGACGTGGTCAGAGAGGCGGCGATGAGGCCGTCGTACTGCTCGCGCGAGGTCAGGTGCGCGGGCTTGAGCAGCATCGAGCCCGCGAACACCGCGATGCCGTCGAGCTCACCCACCTCGCCGACCACGCGGTCGACGGCGTCGAAGTCCGTGGCATCCAGAACGAAGTCGGGCTCGATGACCGAGGAATCCCGCGCCGTCGTGACAACGCGATGACCGGCGTCGCGCAGTCGGGTCGCGGTCGCCCCGCCGATGTCGCTCGAGGCCGCAATGAGAAGGAAGGTCGCCATGCGGCGATTCTGACGAGCCCTCCGCGCCGGAAGCGGGGGCTGGACAAGGAGGTCAGACGGTGGTCAGCGCTACGCGCAGGCGTTCGTTCTCGGCGTGCCAGTCGGGGTCGTCCTCCCAGAGCTCGGCCAGTTCACCGTCGTCAGAGGTCGCGTGGACGACCGCGGCGTCGGCCAACGACACCAACTCGGCGGACGGCGCCGACGCGCGCGCCACGAACGCCGTGACCGCGTCGGAGAAGGCCCGGCCGGGCACCCGCCCCAGCCCCCGCGCGACGACCTCGGCGGCTGCGATCGCCACCGTGGCGGCGTCGGAGTCGAGCTGCGAGCCCTCGGTATCGGCGGCGACGCGCAGTGCGTCGCGCACGACGTTCCAGTCGGTCTGCCCTTCGAGCTCGTACGCCCAGTCGGCGGCGGTGTCGTTCCCGAACGGTTCTGCGCTCCATGCACCCATGCGCCGAATCGTACGCGCGGTCTCCGACATCGACGTAACAGTCCGGTCGGGCCGCCGGCGACCGACGAGAATGGATGCCATGGACTGGCAGATCTCCGAAGACACGGTGCCCTCGGCCCCGGTGACGGAGGCCGATGCCCGATCGCTGCTCGGACGCCCCCCGGCGACCGGCGCGTGGCGCGACGGCGACCCCGCGGGGGACCGCCGATTCGCCTCGTTCGGCGCGTTCGCGACCGAGACCGGGCAGTCGCTGCCCCACGTGCGTCTCGCGTACGAGACGTGGGGACAGCTCTCCCCCGCCCGCGACAACGCCGTGCTGATCCTCCACGCGCTCACCGGCGACAGCCATGTGCGCGGTGCCGCCGGTCCGGGACACCCCACCGCCGGGTGGTGGAGCGACCTCGTGGGCCCCGGTGCGGCCATCGACACCGACCGCTGGTTCGTGGTCGCCCCCAACATGCTGGGCGGATGCCAGGGCTCGACGGGACCGGCGAGCATCGCCCCCGACGGCTACGAGTGGGCTTCGCGCTTCCCGTACCTCACGATCCGCGACCAGGTCGAGGCTCAGGCCCTGCTCGCCGACGAGCTCGGCGTCGAGCGGTGGTTCGCCGTGGTCGGCGGGTCGATGGGCGGAATGCACGCGATCGAGTGGGCCGTCGGCCACCCCGACCGCGTCGCCCGCGCCGCGATCCTCTCGGCCCCGCCGATCACGACCGCCGACCAGATCGCCCTGAACTCGGTGCAGCTCGACACCGTGCGCATCGACCCCCGCTTCGCCGGCGGCGAGTATTACGACGCCGGCGACGGCGACGGCCCGCACCGCGGACTCGCTCTCGCTCGGCGCATGGCACTGCTGAACTACCGCAGCCCGACCGAGCTCAACCAGCGATTCCAACGTTCATGGCAGTCGGGGGTGAGCCCGCTGGGCCGCGGCGGACGCTTCGCCGTCGAGTCGTACCTCGATTTCCACGGCAACAAGTTCACCCGCCGTTTCGACGCGAACAGCTACCTCACCCTCGTCGAGGCCATGAACTCGCACGACGTCGGCCGCGACCGCGACGGCGTCGAAGACGCCCTGGCACGCGTCACGGCGACGACCCTGGTGCTCGGCATCGACAGCGACCGCCTGTTCCCCATCGACGGGCAGCACCGCATCGCCCGCGGCATCCCGAACACGCTCGACGGAGACGACGCCGTCGTGCTCTCGAGCGACTTCGGCCACGACGGCTTCCTCATCGAGACCGCCGCCGTCGCCCTGCACCTGCGTCGTCTCTTCGCGACCTGACGATTCCGGATGCCGGGCACCGCGGCATCCGTTTCCTCCGGCCCCTCGTCGGTCGGGGACGAGGTCGCGCGTTTCGTGGTCTGGCCGCGCCGCCGCCGCGGCGAGCCGGCACCTGGACGCATACCCGAGCGGCGCGCCGTCGCCGCGACCGCCCGCACACACCGTCGAGTGTCCAGGACACTCCGCATCCCCGGACCCCAAGGCGGCGTGTCCGGGACACTCGCGCCAACGTTCAGCGCCGCGTCAGCCGCCGGCCCGTGGTCGACACGACGCGCGCTCAGCGCTGCGTCGGGATCGAACCGGTGATCGCGGTCTGCGCGGCTTCGGCCGCCGGCACCCGATGTTCGGGGTGGCGTCCGCTGCGGTCCTCGACGCGGTACGACACCACGGCGACGACCAGTCCGCCCAGGGCGAGCAACGCTCCGACCCACGCCGGGGCGACGAGTCCGAGGCCCGCGGCGATGGCGAGGCCGCCGAGGAAGGCGCCGAGGCTGTTGCCGATGTTGAGCGCCGAGTGGTTCAACGCCGCGGCGATGGACTGGTTGTCCTCGGCGACGTCCATGAGTCGCGTCTGGATCGCCGGGCTCAGGGCGGCACCGCAGAACGCCACCAGGAACGCGAACAGCACCAGCGCCACGATCCACCCGGCCGTGAGAGCCAGGCCCACCGATGCCGCACCGAGGGCGATGAGCCCGACGTACAACCAGAACCGCAGGTCTTTGTCGGCGAGCGCGCCGCCGACGATGTTGCCGATCGTCATGCCGATCCCCACGAGCACGAGTACGAGCGAGACGGCCCACTCAGGCTGGCCCGCGACATCGGTGATCATGGGCGCGATGTAGCTGTACATCGCAAAGAATCCGCCGAACCCGACGGCGCCGATGCCGAGGGCGAACCAGACCTGTCCGATGCGGAACACACGCAGTTCGTCACGCAATCGACGACCGGGCGAACCGGGGTGCTTCGGTACGAAGAGGGCGATGCAGATCGTAGCCAGCAGGAAGATCCCGGTCACCACGGCGAACGCCGCGCGCCAGCCGACCTGCTGGCCGAGCAGGGTGCCCAGCGGCACACCGACGACGTTGGCGATCGTGAGCCCGGTGAGTACGAACGCCACGCCCTTGGCGCGATTGCCCGGGCCGAGCGCATCGGCGGCCACCAGGGCGCCGATGCCGAAGTAGGCGCCGTGCGGAAGTCCGGCGAGGAATCGGGATGCCGCGACGAGCTCGAACGTGGGGGCGATGACGGTCAACAGGGTGAAGAACGCCAGCGCGGCGGCGAGCACGATCATCACGCGATGGCGCGGGAACCGTGCCACGGAGCCGGCGATCGTCGGCGCTCCGACGACGACGCCGAGGGCGTAGAGCGAGATGAGCCAGCCGGCCTGGGCGATGGCGTCGTCGGGCGAGGCCGCCCACGCGCCGGGGACGAGCTCGCGGGCGATGTTGGGCAGCAGGCCCATCACCACGAACTCGGTCATGCCGATGCCGAAGCTGCCGATGGCGAGAGAAAGGAGCGCCCGCATCGCCGCACCTCTCGAGGAAGTCGAAGAGGTCACCTTGCGATGGTAGTCCGCGCGGCCGCGAGCGTCGAATCGTTTCGAGGGCCGGCTGCGGCGGGTGAGGTCGGCGTCACGGTCGACCGTGCACCCCGCGGACCGCTCCTCCCCACCCGCACCGCGGGTGAACTTCTCCCGATCTCCGCGGTCGAGCGGTTCCACCCCCACGGAATGCTGACAGTCTGGATCCCCTCAGCGCGGATTGAAGGGATGCCGGACGTGACGGAACCGCAAGTATGGGTGCTCATCGGAACCTTCGCCGCGACTGTTCTGGGCGGCATGACGTTCAGCACGAACCTCATCATGGGGTCGCTCACGAAGGTGATCACGGCGAACACTGACCGGATCGAGGCACGCCTCGACGCCGTTCGCTACGAGACGGTGGCCGAGATCCACGTCACGAGGACCCGGGTCGACAGCGTCGAAGCCGGTCTGACCGCCAAGATCGACACCGTCGAGACCGGTCTCACCGCCAAGATCGACACCGTCGAAGCCGGTCTCACCGCCAAGATCGACACCGTCGAAGCCGGCCTGAGCGCCAAGATCGACACCGTCGAAGCCGGCCTGAGCGCCAAGATCGACAGCGTCGAGAGCAGCCTGCGCGGAGACCTCGCCCGCATCGACGCCGACGTCACCGCCATCACCAGGCGCATCTGGAACGACCCGCCCGCCGGGTGAACCCGCCGCAGCTGCACCCCTTCGCGCAACCGTCGACCGCTGTCCCGTCACGGCTCAGCCGATCGGCTCAGTCGACGTGACGCTCCAGCGCGTCCTCGAGTCGCTCGATCTTGCCGTCGATCTCGCCCGTGCGTCCGGGGCGGATGTCGGCTTTCAGCACCAGCGACACCCGCGATCCGTAGGGCAGCACGGCATCCGTCGCCCGTTTGACGACGTCGAACACCTCGTCCCACTCCCCCTCGACCTCGGTGAACATCGAGGTCGTGCGATGCGGCAGACCCGAGGCGCGCACGACGGCGACGGCTGCGGCGACGGCGTCGTGCACCGACGCGTCGGGGTTCTCCGAGGCGACGGTTCCGACACCCGAGGGAGCGACAGAGAAGGCGATGAGCATGATTCGAGACTAGGCCGCGGGCGGCCTCGGCGGAACGGGCCGCGTCGCCACCGCGCCGCACAGCGCTGCGCAGCGACGCGCCGCACCGCGAAGTGAAGCGCTGCGTGTCTCCGTCGGACGACGCCGCGTGCACTCCGGTCGCGGCGCACCGTCTCGCGGCAGCACCGCGCCCAGACGCGAACCCCGGGTCAGCCGCGCGGAGCGATCCGCGTTCGCGCCGGACGCCGCCCGGTCACGATCTCGTGCAGCCCGGCGGGAGGACGGACGCGGTCGATCGGCGCACGGACGACGCGCACGACGGCCCACACCAGCAGCACGAGGGCGAGCAGGTTCCGCGTTTCGAGCACGAAGACGGGGAACGGGTTCGGGTGCGTCGCCATGAGCCCGTCGTACAGCAGCGGGTACATCCACTGCGTGAGCGCCGCGATCACGAGCGTCATGCCCGCGAATCCGTACCAGCGACGGCGATCGATCATCAGCCCCAGCACGACGGGGGCGAAGAGCCACACGTAGTACTGCGGCGAGCCGACCTTGTTCAGCGCGATGAAGGCGGTGACGAGAGCGAGCGAGAGCGGCGGGAAGAGGCTCACGAAGGTCGCCCCGCGCCGCAGCTTCACGATGCCGACGATGGCGATCCCGACCATGACGAGCAGCATGATGGGCGTCATCGCGGCGATGAGGGGGTCGGCGCCGGGTCCCGTCACCTGGAAGGTGAGCACGCCGCCGTCGTAGTACACCTCGGAGCCGGGAACGTAGAAGGCGGCGAGGAACATGTACAACCCGCCGACGGGGGCCTCCATCTGGATGCCGCGGGTGGTCTGGTCGCCGACGAAGCCGAAGACGTAGGGCGCACCGCCCAGGGCGACGACCGCGATGACGGTGGTCACCGACACCGCAACGGCACCCCAGATGAGGGCCAGGCGACGGCGGGCGGCGATGAGACCGGCGGCCAGGATCGCCGCGGGCCACACCTTCATCCACACGGCGATCGACAGCAGCAGGGAGGCCACGAACGGGCGGCGCAGCAGCCAGATGCTGCCGAGGATCGCGAACGGCACCGTGATGCCGTCGATGCGGTACAGGCCGACCGGCCCGATGAGCAGGATGGCCGCGAGCCAGAACCAGGCGGCGATCACACGACCGCGCGAGCGCCCTTTGCCCACGAGCACGACGAAGGCGACCAGGTTGGCGAGCGCGACGGTGATGACCCAGGCGGGCGTGTACCCGACGGCCCAGGCGAACAGCCAGGCGAACGTCATGGGCAGGAACGCGAGCTGCGGATAGATCCACTTCTCAGTGATGCCCGGCCAGGCCCACGCGTCGGAGCGCGTGCACGAGGTGACGTCGATGCCGCCGAACAGCGCGCAGCGCGACCAGGGTTCGTACACCAGGTACACATCGCCCATCGGCTCGTTGGGCTGCTGATAGCCCAGGATGCCGACGACGACGTGTACGGCGACGAACGCGATCAACAAGGGAACGACACGCCTCACCACCGCATCATCCTAAGCGGGCGCCCCTGAGCGTCCCGGACGCGTGGCTCCGGCTCCCCCGCCGTCGCGCGGGTCGCGACGACAACCGTTACCCGATCGAGTCCGCCTGCAGCCCGGCCACGACCGAGGGCAGCTCCCCGGCGATGTCGAGCGCGGTGATCGGCCCGCCGAGGCCGCCGTAGGCCTGTGATGCCCGTGTGCCGGCCGTTCCGTGCAGCCACGCGGCGGTGGCCGCGCACGCGGCGAGGTGGTCGAGCGAGGTGCGATCGGCGGCGACCGACCCGGCGGTGACGGCGCCGAGCACGCCGGCGAGCACGTCGCCGGTACCGGCGGTGGCGAGCCACGGCGTGCCCGTCGTCACGCGGCGGGTCCATCCGCCCGCGGCGGCGACGATCGTGACGGCGCCCTTCAGCAGGACCACCGCGCCGATGGCCTCGGCGGTCTCGCGCGCGGCCGCCTCGCGGGCGTCGTCGTCTCGCGGATCGGCCGCTCCGAGGCCCAGGCTCTCGCGCAGTCGGTCGAGCTCTCGCGCGTGCGGCGTCACGATGACCTGTGCCGTGGCCCCGGCGACCAGGTCCAGGGCTCCCGCGTCGACGACGACCGGAACGTCGGCGCGCAGGATGCCGCGCAGCGCCGCGGTCTCGGCGGCGTCGCGCTCCGCGGCATCCGTTCCCGACCCCATCACCCACGCCTGCACCCGCCCATCGGCGGTGACCGTCTCGGGGCGACGCTGCAGCACGAGGTTCTGCGCGCGCTCGGGTCCGAGGTAGCGGACCATGCCCGTTCCGGTGCGCCACGCGGCCTCGACTCCCAGCATCGCCGCGCCCGGATAGCGGGTGGACCCCGTACGCATCCCCACGACCCCGCGGGAATACTTGTCGTCGTGGGCCGTTGGCCACCGCAGTGTGCGACCGGCATCGCGCCCGGTCCAGTCCTTCGCCGTCATGGCGTCACCCTAAAGCGCAAAGGTCTTCCATGAGTGCCCTCTTCACACCCCTGTCCATCCGCGGTATCGAGATGCGCAACCGGCTCTGGGTCTCGCCGATGTGCCAGTACAGCGCGGTCGACGGCGTGCCGAACGACTGGCACCACGTGCACCTCGCCCAGTTCGCCGCGGGCGGCGCCGGCCTCGTGATCGCCGAGGCCACGGCGGTGTCGCCCGAAGGCCGCATCTCGCCCGAAGACGCCGGCATCTGGACCGACGCGCAGGCCGAGGCCTGGGCCCCCATCGTCGCGGCGATCCGCGCGCGGGGCGCCGTCGCGGGCGTGCAGCTGGGCCACGCCGGCCGCAAGGCGTCGACCACCTCCCCGCTCACCGGCGGCCGCGGCACCGTCGCGCCCGAGGCCGGCGGCTGGACCACGCTCGCCCCCTCGGCGCTCGCGTACGACACGTTCGCCGAGCCCGTCGCCCTCGATGCCGCGGGCATCGAGAAGGTCGTCGAGGACTTCGCGGATGCCGCCCGCCGGGCCGTCGCGGCCGGGTTCGAGGTCGTCGAGCTGCACGCGGCCCACGGCTACCTGCTGCACCAGTTCCTGTCACCGCTCACGAACCACCGCGACGACGAGTACGGCGGCTCGTTCGAGAACCGGGTGCGCCTGCTCGTGCGCGTGACCGAGGCCGTGCGCGCGGCCATCCCCGACGTCGTCCTGTTCGTGCGCTTCTCGGCGACGGACGCCGCCGACGGCGGCTGGAGCGTCGCCGACACCGTCGCCGCCGCACGGCTGGTGGGTGCGGTCGGCGCCGACCTGATCGACGTTTCCAGCGGCGGCCTCGTGCCGCAGCAGCGCATCGTGACAGGCCCCGGCTACCAGGTCGAGTACGCCGCGACCGTGCGCCGCGAGACGGGACTGCGGGTCGCCGCCGTCGGCATGATCGACGACCCCTCCCTGGCCGAGAACATCGTCGCCGACGACCGGGCCGACGCCGTGCTGTCGGGCCGCGAGTGGCTCCGCGACCCGCACTACGGCCTGCGCGCCGCCGCCGCGCTCGGCGCTGACTCCCCCGCGCCGGCCCAGTACACCCGCGCGTACTGAGCCGCGCCGCGACGTCCTGACCCGGGTCCCGCCCGACGGCGGATCGGCGAGCACTCACCCCCGCGAATGAGAACACCGGATGCCACGACCCCTCGGGGCCGTGGCATCCGGTGTGTCAGGCCTCAGACGAAGCGACGGCGCTCGGTGGCGTCCTGCACCTCGCCGACGAGCTCCTCGATGATGTCCTCGAGGAACAGCACGGCCTTCACGTCGCCGCTCTCGTCGCGCACCTGCGCCAGGTGGCGACCCGAGCGGCGCATGAGCGCCAGGGCGTCTTCGAGATCGGTCGTCTCGAGCACCGACACCATCTGATGGATGCGCTTGGCGGGGATTGGACGCGCCATGTCGGCGGCCGTCCCGTCGGCCGCGCGCAGGACGTCCTTGAGGTGGACGTACCCGGTGGGGTTGCCGGTGTCATCGACGATCACGTACCGCGAATATCCGTGCTGCGCGACGGCACGCTCGATCTCGCCCGGAGTGGTCCGGGCGGGGAGCGTCACGAGGTCGCTCATGGGAACGGCGACGTCGGCGGCGGTCTTCTCGGTGAACTCCACCACCGCGCTGACGGTTCCCGACGCGTCGTCGAGCATGCCCTCTCGCCGTGACTGGCTCACGATCGTCGCGACCTCGTCGAGGGTGAAGGTCGAGGCGGCCTCGTCCTTCGGCTCGACGCGGAACAGGCGCAGCACGTGGTTCGCCGTCCAGTTGAGGGCGACGATGATCGGGTAGAACGCCTTCGACACGGCCACCAGGGGCGGCGCGAGCATGAGCACCGCGCGGTCGGGCAGCGAGAACGCCAGGTTCTTCGGAACCATCTCGCCGAACACGACGTGCAGGTACGACACGATCAGCAGCGCCACGATGAACGCCACCACGTCGACGGCCGCCTCGGGCAGACCGGTGAGGCCGAGGGGCCCCGCCAGCAGGTGGTGGATGGCGGGCTCGGACACGTTCAGGATCAGCAGCGAGCAGATCGTGATGCCGAGTTGGCACGTGGCCAACATGAGCGTGGCGTGCTCCATCGCGTACAGCGCGGTCTTCGCCGCCCGCGAGCCGCGGTCGGCGTGGGGTTCGATCTGCGATCGCCGCGCCGAGATCACCGCGAACTCCGCGCCGACGAAGAAGGCGTTGGCCACGAGCAGCACGACCAGCCAGGCGATTCCCGCCCAATCGTTCATCGCTGATCACCGCCCTTCGCCGCGCGCACGAGGTCGCCGACGTTCTGCTCCACCGGCTTCGGGGTGAACTGCACGCGGTCGACGCGACGGCCGTCCATGCGGTGCACGCTCAGGACCCCTTCGTCGGTCTCGACGGTGTCGCCCACCGCGGGGATCCGCTCGAGCTCGGCCATGATGAAGCCGCCCACGGTGTCGTAGACCTCTCCTTCGGGCACGCGCACGCCCGCGCGGTCGAGGGCTTCATCGGGTCGCAGGTCTCCGGGGAACATCACGGATGCCGCGGAGCGCACCACCCCGGCGCGGGAGCGGTCGTGCTCGTCGAGCACCTCGCCCACGATCTCTTCGACGAGGTCTTCGAGGGTGACCACGCCCGCGGTCCCGCCGTACTCGTCGACGACGATCGCCATCTGGTAGCCGCGCGAACGCAGCTCCGAGACGAGGGTGTCGAGGTGCACCGTCTCGGGGACGCGCAGCGGCTCCGTCGACAGCGCGGCCACGGGCACGTCGCCGCGCCTGTCGCGCGGCACGCCGATCGCGGCCTTGAGATGCACGACGCCGATGATGTCGTCCATCGACTCGCCGTATACGGGGAAGCGGCTGTGCCCGGTGCGCCGGGCCAACTGCACGACGTCGTCGGCGGGGTCGCCGGCGGCGAGCGCGTGCACGCTGGGACGCGGGGTCATCACGTCGGCGGCGCTGAGGCGGGCGAAGGTGAGGCTGCGATCGAGCAGCGAGGCGGTGTCCTTCTCGAGCATGCCGGCGCTGGCCGAGCGCTTGACGAGGCTCGAGAGCTCCTCGGCCGAACGGGCGCCCGAGAGCTCCTCTTTCGGCTCGACGCCGATGGAGCGGAGCACCCCGTTGGCGCTGCCGTTGAGCACGAGGATGGCGGGCTTGAACACGGCGGTGAACGCGATCTGGAAGGGCAGGACGAGCTTGGCCGTCTGCCGCGGGATCGCGAGGGCGAAGTTCTTGGGAACGAGCTCGCCCAGGATCATCGACAGCACGGTGGCGAAACCGACGCCGATGATCGCGGCGAGGGTGACGATGACCGCCTCGGGCAGTCCCCACGCCTGGAAGACCGGCCGCAGCAGGTTCGAGATGGCCGGTTCCATCGTGTAACCGGTGAGGAGCGTCGTCAGGGTGATGCCGAGCTGGGCGCTCGACAGGTGCGTCGATGTGATTCGCAGCGCATCGATCGTGAGCGAGAGCCGCGTCTCGCCCGCCTCGCGGCGGGCTTCGAGGTCGGCGCGGTCGAGGTTCACCAGGGCGAATTCACTGGCGACGAAGAGTCCCGTTCCGACGGTGAGGATGAGCCCCACGCCGAGCATGACGTAATCCATCAGGCATCACCTCCGCTCGACCGGGGGTCGGTGTCGAAGGGGCGGCGTCGGGGCCTGGGTCTACAACTGGGAGGGTCGTCCATCGTGCGCACGATTCTATTGCAGCCCCGGGCCCCTGGCATCCGGATTCTGCGCATCCCGGCACCTGGGGAGGATGGGTGCATGGATGCCGAGACCACGGCCGGCGAGCGCGCCGCCACCGCTGAACGTCAGGTGACGGACCGCTTCGTGCACCGCTACGGCCCGGTGGCCTGGGCGAGGGCGGCACTGCCCGGCGCCACCGGCGAGCGCACGTGGCATTACTGGTGGCACGCGCACGTGCTGCACGTGCTCGGCGACGCCGAGCGCAACCGGCCCGACGCGCGCCGTCGGCGGATGATGCGGCGCCTCGCCCGGGGGGTGACCCTGCGCACGATCGGCCGGTGGACGACCCCGTACTACGACGACATCGCCTGGATGGGCCTGGCGCTCGCGCGCACGCACCTGAACGCCCGCGCCCTGCGCCGCATCTCGCGGGTGCTGCACCGGGCGATCGATCCGCGCGTGGGCGCACTGCCCTGGTGCGTCGGCAGTGACCTCTTCAACGCTCCGGCGAACGCGCCCGGCGCCATGGTGCTCGCTCTGACCGGCCACCGGGCCGAGGCCGTCGCACTCGACGCGTGGATGGCATCCACCCTGGATCAGTCCGACACGGGCCTCGTCCGCGACGGCGTCGAGCACGGCGTCGTGCGGAGCGAACTGTGGACGTACAACCAGGGCGCGGCCCTGGGGCTCGCCCTGCTGCTGGGCGAGCGGGCCCTGGCCGACGACGCGCACCCGGCGTGGGCGCACGTGGAGCGTGCCCGGGCTCTCGTCGCCGCGGTCGAACGGTGGTGCGCCGCCGACGACGGACTGTTCCCCGCGGCGGGCGGGGGCGACGGCGGCCTGTTCGCCGGGATCCTGGCGCGTTATCTCGCCGAGGCGGCGATGGATCTCGCCGAGAGCGGCGACGCCGAGGGCGATGCCCTCTCGCGCACCGCGCGGCGCCTCGTCCAGCGCAACGCCGACGCGCTCTGGGACGCACGCCGCGGCGGGTTGTTCCCGGCCGATCCCCGCCGCCCCGCGCGCGCAGAGGGCGACGACCTCGATCTGTCGGTGCAGGTCGGGGCGTGGATCACGCTCGAGGCCGCGGCCGACCTCGAGCGGGTGTTCACCAGCTGACCGGAAGCGCCTTGCCCTCGTCGTACCCGGCCGCCGACTGCAGGCCCACACGAGCGCGCTCGTGGAACTCGGCGACGGTGGCGGCGCCGGCGTAGGTGAACGAGGAGCGCACGCCCGACGTGATCATGTCGAGCAGGTCCTCCAGGCCGGGGCGCTGCGGGTCGAGGTAGATGCGCGACGACGAGATGCCCTCGGCGAAGAGCTCCTTGCGGGCCCGCTCGAACGGGTCGAGTGCCCCGAAGCGCCCGTGCACGGCCTTGGTCGAGGCCATGCCCCACGACTCCTTGTACGTGCGGCCGTCGGCGTCGGCACGCAGGCGCCCGGGCGACTCGATCGTGCCGGCGAACCACGAACCGACCATGACCGATGCCGCACCCGCCGCCAGCGCCAGGGCGACGTCGCGCGGATATCGCACTCCGCCGTCGGCCCAGACGTGCGCCCCGACGCTGCGCGCGGCCTCCGCCGTCTCGAGCACGGCCGAGAACTGCGGCCGCCCCACGGCGGTCATCATGCGGGTCGTGCACATCGCCCCCGGCCCCACCCCGACCTTGAGAATCGTCGCACCCGCGTCGGTGAGGTCGCGCACGCCCTCGGCGGTGACGACGTTGCCGGCGGCGATCGGGATGCCGAGATCCAGCGCGGCGACCTCGCGCAGCGCCCGGAGCATCTGCGCCTGGTGACCGTGGGCGGTGTCGACGACGAGGACGTCGACGCCGGCGTCGGCGAGGGCGCGCGCCTTGCCGGCGACGTCACCGTTGACCCCCACCGCGGCCGCGACGATCAGGCGTCCCTCGGCGTCGACCGCCGGGCGGTACACCGAGTCGCGCACGGCGCTCCGCGCCGACAGCGTGCCCACCACGCGGTCCGCGTCGACGACGGCGACGATGTCGGCCTCCCCCACCAGCGCGAAGACGGCACGGGGATCCCCCAGCTGATCGACCGAGACCACCGGGGCATCGCCCCGCGCGATGTCGCCGAGCGTGGCATCCGGGAGCGCCGTCGCGAGGCGCGTGGCCGGAACGATCCCGCGGAAGGCCGAGAGGGCGACGACCCCGTCGTCGCGGGTCTCGGCGACGACGATGCCGCGCCCGGGCACCGGCGGGAGCACCAGACGCGCGTCGGCGACCGTCGCGGTCGGGGGCAGCACGAGCGGGGCGTCCCAGGCCGTCGGCTGCGCCTTGACCCAGGCGACGGCGTCGAGCAGGTCGGGCAGCGCGAGGTCCTGCGGGAGCACGCCGAGGCCGCCGCGACGCGCCAGGGTCGCCGCGAGTCGGGTTCCCGTGACGGAGTTCATGTTCGCCGACACGAGCGGAACGGTGGCACCGCTCCCGTCGCCGGGTGCCAGGTCCACGTCGAGGCGGCTGCGCACCTCGGAATGACGCGGGACCAGGAACACGTCCGAGTAGGTCAGATCGACATCGGGTTGAGCGCCGGAGAACTCCATGGCATCCACCTCACCACATCAAGGGAACGTAAAGACCCGCAGACCGCCCAGGAACCTCGGCTAGGCTTGACGACGCGCCGGACGGTGACGTTCGCGCGTATCCACAGGAATCTTCATCGAGGAAAGCAGGCGATCGACTGTGTCGAGCCAGGTGGCGGGCGTCGGTACTTCGAGCGAGGGCGAGTTCGGCGCGAACGAGTGGCTCGTAGACGAACTCTACGAGCAGTTCAAAGTCGACAAGCACTCCGTAGACAAGGCCTGGTGGCCGATCCTGGAGGCGTACCACCCGGTCGTCGACGGGTCCGCCGCGGCAGCGCCGCCCTCGGAGCCCAAGCCGGTCACCGCGCCGATCCCGGTGGTCGGTCAGGCCCCCGTCGCGCGCACCACCGCCAAGCCCGCGAAGCCGCAGCCGATCCCGGCGCAGGCCCCCGCCTCGACGCCCGCGGCCGCAGCCCCGAGCACCGAAGAGGACCGCGTCACCGTCCTCAAGGGGATGCCGAAGGCCCTGGCCTCCAACATGGACGACTCGCTCACGGTCCCCACCGCGACCAGCGTCCGCACCGTGCCCGCGAAGCTGATGATCGACAACCGCATCGTCATCAACAACCACATGTCGCGCACGCGCGGCGGCAAGATCAGCTTCACGCACCTCATCGGCTGGGCCCTCATCCAGGCGCTCAAAGAGTTCCCGAGCCAGAACGTCTACTACGCCGAGATCGACGGCAAGCCCTCGGTGGTGGCCCCCGCGCACATCAACCTGGGCATCGCGATCGACATGCCCAAGCCCGACGGCACCCGCGCGCTGCTGGTGCCCAGCATCAAGCGCGCCGACACCCTCAGCTTCAGCGAATTCCTCGACGCGTACGAAGACCTGGTGCGTCGCGCACGCGGCAACAAGCTCACGCCCGGCGATTTCCAGGGCACGACGCTGTCGCTGACGAACCCCGGCGGCATCGGCACCGTGCACTCGGTCCCCCGTCTCATGCGCGGTCAGGGCGCCATCATCGGCGCGGGTGCGCTGGACTACCCCGCCGAGTTCCAGGGCGCGAGCGACAAGACGCTCAACGAGCTGGCGATCGGCAAGACCATCACGCTCACCAGCACCTACGACCACCGGGTCATCCAGGGCGCGGGGTCGGGCGAGTTCCTCAAGAAAGTGCACGAGCTGCTCATCGGGCAGCGCGGCTTCTACGACGACATCTTCGCGGCGCTGCGCATCCCCTACGCGCCCATCCACTGGGCGGCCGACATCAGCGTCGACCTCTCGGAGCGCATCGACAAGAGCGCCCGCGTGCAGGAGCTCATCAACTCGTACCGCGTGCGCGGCCACCTCATGGCCGACATCGACCCGCTCGAATACGTGCAGCGCACCCACCCCGACCTCGAGATCGAGTCGCACGGTCTGACCTTCTGGGACCTCGACCGCGAGTTCGTCACCGGCGGTCTGGGCACGAAGCGCGTCGCCAAGCTCCGCGACATCCTCGGCGTGCTCCGCGACTCGTACTGCCGCACCATGGGTGTCGAGTACATGCACATCCAGGACCCGATCCAGCGTCAGTGGTTCCAGAGCAACATCGAGGTCAAGTACACCAAGCCCGGGCACGACGAGCAGCTGCGCATCCTGTCGAAGCTCAACCAGGCCGAGGCGTTCGAGACGTTCCTGCAGACCAAGTACGTCGGCCAGAAGCGCTTCAGCCTCGAGGGCGGCGAGTCGCTCATCCCGCTGCTCGACCAGATCCTCCAGGGCGCGGCGTCCAAGGGCCTCGACGGAGCCGCGATCGGCATGGCCCACCGCGGTCGCCTGAACGTGCTCACCAACATCGGTGGCAAGACGTACGGCCAGGTCTTCCGCGAGTTCGAGGGTGCGGTCGCCACCGGCAGCAAGCGCGGCTCGGGCGACGTGAAGTACCACCTCGGCACCGAGGGCACCTTCGTCGGCGACGAGGGCGATGAGCTCCCCGTCTACCTGGCGGCCAACCCCTCGCACCTCGAGACCGTCGACGGCGTGCTCGAGGGCATCGTCCGCGCCAAGCAGGACCGCAAGCCCATCGGCACGTTCTCGTGGCTGCCCATCCTCGTTCACGGCGACGCCGCGTTCGCGGGTCAGGGCGTCGTCGTCGAGACGCTGCAGATGTCGCAGCTGCGCGGATACCGCACCGGCGGCACGATCCACGTCGTGGTGAACAACCAGGTCGGCTTCACCACCACCCCCACCGACGCGCGCACCTCCGTGTACGCCACCGATGTGGCCAAGACCATCCAGGCCCCCGTGCTGCACGTGAACGGCGACGACCCCGAGGCCGTCGTCCGCGCGGCCGAGCTGGCGTTCCTGTACCGCGAAGAGTTCCACCGCGACATCATCATCGACCTGGTCTGCTACCGCCGACGCGGCCACAACGAGGGCGACGACCCCTCGATGACGCAGCCGCTGATGACCAACCTCATCGAGGCCAAGCGCTCGGTGCGCCGTCTGTACACGGAGTCGCTCGTCGGTCGCGGCGACATCACCGAAGACGAGTACGAGCAGGCCAAGCAGGACTTCCAGAACCGTCTCGAAGTCGCGTTCGCCGACACCCACGAAGCCGAGACCGGTACGACCCCCGTCGTCACGGCCGACGCGGTCGACGACGTGCCCACGGGCGCGCCCGAGACCACGGGCGTCTCGCGCGAGGTCGTGCAGCACATCGGCGACGCGTTCGTGAACAAGCCCGACGGCTTCACCGTGCACAACAAGCTGCAGCAGCTGCTCGACAAGCGTCTCGACATGAGCCGCAACGGCAACATCGACTGGGCCTTCGGCGAGCTCCTCGCCTTCGGCTCGGTGCTGATGGAGGGCACCCCGGTGCGCCTGGCCGGTCAGGACTCGCGCCGCGGCACGTTCGTCCAGCGCCACTCGGTGCTGCACGACCGCGACAACGGTCAGGAATGGCTGCCGCTGGCGAACCTCAGCGAGAACCAGGGACGTTTCTGGGTCTACGACTCGCTGCTGAGCGAATACGCGGCCATGGCGTTCGAGTACGGCTACTCGGTCGAGCGCGCCGACTCCCTGGTGCTGTGGGAGGCGCAGTTCGGCGACTTCGCCAACGGGGCGCAGTCGGTCATCGACGAGTTCATCTCGTCGGCCGATCAGAAGTGGGCTCAGCAGTCGAGTGTCGTGCTGCTGCTCCCCCACGGCTACGAGGGCCAGGGACCCGACCACTCGTCGGCCCGCATCGAGCGCTACCTGCAGATGTGCGCGCAGGACAATATGATCGTCGCGCGCCCGTCGACGCCGGCCTCGTATTTCCACCTGCTGCGCCGCCAGGCGTACCAGCGTCCGCGTCGTCCGCTCATCGTCTTCACCCCGAAGGCCATGCTGCGTCTACGCGGAGCCACGAGCCCGGTCGAGGACTTCCTCGAGGGTCGCTTCGAGCCGGTGCTCGACGACAACCGCGGTATCGACCGCGGCGCCGTCACGCGCGTGCTGCTGCACGCCGGAAAGATCCACTGGGATCTGCGCGCCGAGCTCGACAAGAACCCGAACCCGAACATCGCCCTCGTGCGCCTGGAGCAGTACTACCCGGCGCCGATCGAAGAGCTGACCCGCGTGCTCGATCAGTACCCGAACGCCGAACTGGTGTGGGTTCAGGACGAGCCCGAGAACCAGGGCGCGTGGCCGTTCATCGCGCTCGAGATCGCCGACCAGCTCGGTGGCCGCTCGATCCGCAACATCTCGCGTGCCTCCGCGGCGTCGACCGCGACCGGCTCGCCCAAGGTGCACGCCAACGAGCACGCCGCCATCATGGCGGAGGCGCTCGCGCGCTGATCCGTACGTTGAGGGGCCCGGTCGATATCGTCGACCGGGCCCTTTCGCGTGGGCGGATTCCTCGCGACAGGATGCCGAGACCGCCGACGCGTCAGGATGCCGGCGGCGCCAGCCCGAGGGCCGGAGCCAGCGCGGGGATGGCGAACTCGAGGCTCGCGTCGAGCGCCTCGCCGGTGTGGCCCGCGCCCTCGACGATGTGCGTCAGCACGGTGAACCCGGCGGCCTGCGCGGCCTCGGAGTTGGCCTGCTGTCCCGGACCGTACGTGGTGTCGGCGCTTCCCCACGTGAAGATCGCCAGGTGGCCGGTGTAGGTCCCCGCGGGGGCGTCCGCCATGATCACCGACGGCTTGTTGGCCTGGAACGCTCCCGCGTCGCCGTTGTACGTGTCGGCCACGGTCTCGGCGACGTGCTCGGATCCGGGGAACTCATTGCCCATGACGTCGAGCATCTGCCCCCACACGTCCGGGTACTTCGAGCCGTACATCGCGGCGCACGAGCCACCGTTCGAGAAGCCCCCGATGGTCCAGTACCGGTGGTCCTTCACGACGTTGAGGTTCTTCTCGGCCCACTGCGGCACGAGCTGATTGATGTAGGTCGACACGGCGCCGTACTTCGCGGAGTCGACGCACGCGGGATCACGGTCGGGAGCCCCCAGCTGGTCGACGACGACGGCGATCGGGGCGAGGCCCCTGTTCTTCGCCGCGAAAGCATCGAGCGCTTTGGCCAGCGCCGTCGGATCCGGTGAACCGGGCTGCCCCATCATGAAGACGAGCAGCGGGAGGGCCGGCGGGTTCGCGACCTGTGCTGCGGGCGGAAGGTACAGCGAGGCGTCTCGCGCCGCGAACTGCCCGGTGGGGATCTTCGCGTTCCCCGACAGAGCACTCAGCGCCCCCTGCGTCGGCATCCCCGCGGGGGGTTCCCAGGTCTCGTAGAGCGTCGCCGGATCCCCGGCGACGGCCGCCTGCGCGGGAAGAGACGCGGGATCGAGCGCCTGCACGCCGAGGATGGCGGCGAGGTTGTGCGTCACCCCGTAGGCGGTGTTGACGCCGAGCGCGGCGGCCAGGAGAGCCGCCACCACCGTCAACGAACCGGCGACCCGACGCCCCCACGGGCGGCGGCAGATGCCCACGACGCCCACCGCGGCCGCAGCGACGCCGCTCGCCGCCCAGACGGCGGCCCCGGCGGGCAGCGGACCCTGGAAGAGGTTCATGGCCTCGAGGATGTGGGCGACGATGTACATCACCACCCCCGCGGCGACGCCGATGACGAGCGTGCGGACCACGCGGCGCGGAGTCCACGACACCACGGCGAGCGCACCCACCCCGGCGACGATCGCGCACACGACCAGCAGCGGACTGTCGATCAGCTCGAAAGACAGCAGGAAACGGTTCATCGGCGGCCCTCCCACGCACTCCTCGCCAGAGCGACCATCTCATGACGGGAGGCGTCGGGAAGATAGGCGCGTCCGACGGCGGCCCCGATCGCGGGGAGCTGGAGCGGGTCGCGGTACGCCAGGGCGAGCGGACGGTACCGGGGGCGGAACTTGCCCTTGAAACGGAACAGCGAGGCGAAGCCGTACGCCGGCTCGAGCACCTCCGCCAGCCAGCGCAGCAATGCCCGCAGCGGGGCGGGGTCGCCGTCGACCGGCTCCGCCGGGTCGTCGGCGAGCGGAGCGCCCGAAAGGCTGAGCACCGTGGCACCCTCCTCCTGCAGCTGCAACGCGGCCTTCGCGATGAGGAACTCCATCATGCCGTTGGGTCCGTCGGTGCGACGGCGCATGAAGTCGAGGGTCCATCCGGTGATCTCACCGTCGGTCCAGCTCGGCATCCAGCTCGTCACCGCTTCGACACGGTCGTCGGGGCCGACAGCGAGGAGCAGGCGCACCTCGCGGTCGCGCAGCTCGTCGAGGGAGCCGAGCGTGAAACCCATCTCGGGCAGCGCGCGGTCGGCCACCCACTCCTCATCGATCGCGACGACCTGCGACGCCTGACCCACTGTCAGCTCGTGCCACCGCGTCCACACCGCGGTGTAGCCCTCGCGTTCGGCGCGGGTGAGCGGCTGGCGCACTTTCTGCCAGGTCTTGCCGGCGAAGGTCAGACCCGCGAGGTCCATGACCGTCTCGACTCCGACGGGCACGTGCCGCCACCCGAGGCTCACGAGGTCGTCGAGGGTGTCGCCGTGCACGCTGTAGAAGGCGGGGATCCAGCCGTGCTCGAGGCAGTAGTCGGTGAACCCGCGCAGCGCCTCGACCCGGCGCCCCGCGGGGGCCAGAGGATCGGCGACGGCCAGGGCGACGTCACCGGTCAGCCGGTACGCGACGGCGCACTCTCGGTCGTCCGAGTACCAGTGGCGGTTGCCCTCCCACGTGCCGAGGAAGCCGAGGGTGTCGCTCCCGCGCCGCAGCAGCTCGCGGTAGTGCGCGTGTCCCCCCGCGACGGGACGGCGGGCACGACGGTAGAGCCAGAGGATCGCGGCGACGACGACGGCCCAGAACAGCACCCCGATCCACTGGTAGACGAACAGCGCCGGACCCGGGTGCGGGAAGGCAGACGAGCCGCCGGGGTGGGTGAACGACGGCGGCAGGAAGCGCCGCAGGGTGAGGCCGAGCATCTCGGGAAGCGACAGGTCGCGGTTGAACGAGCGGCGGTTGAGCGACTCCACGACGAAGAACGTCGTCCCGCAGGCGACGAACGCGACGGCGACGACAGCGGCGACCACTGCGGCGGCCTTGCGCGTGGCGCGCACCGAGAAGCGCGCGCGGGTGACGACGAGAGCCGCCGCCAGAACGAGCGGGATGACGATGGTCGCGATCGCCCAGAGCACGTATTCGGCGCCGCTGCCGTCGACCCACGGGTCGATCTGCAGGCGGCCGTCGAGCAGCGAGATCACCGGCAGAACGGCGGATGCCACGAGCACCAGCATCGCGAGGACCCACGCCGCCCGCCGCCCTCGGCGCAAGCCCCACGCCGCGATCAGAAGGAGCACGAGGGGCACGATCGCCAGCAGAGCGGGGCCCGCGCCCCGGGTCATGAGGAGGGCGATCTGTTCGTCGCACACCGCCTCGGCGACCCGGCCGCATCGGCTGAGCATTGCATCGTCGTACTGGGTGTAGGCCTCGACGACGAGCGAGAGGGGTCCGCGACCACCGCCGCTGACGAGGGCCACGAGAGGGCCGCTGCCCACGACCGCGACGAGCATCGCGAACAGCGTGCGGGTCTCGCGTGTCGAGCTGCGATGCCACGAGCGGCGCTCTCGTCCCCGCGCGAGCACGGCGCCGACGCCGAGGCCGATGACCGCGGCGGTCAGGCGGTACCACGAGTCGGCGTCGCCCGCGTAGAGCGCGAACAACGCCAGCAGGGCGAAGCCCACCAGCCGCAGCCGTCGACGCCAGAGCGTCGGGGCGAAGGCGGATGCCGCCATGACCACCCCGGCGATGGGGGTCGTGGGATCGAGCACGGGAACCTCGGCGGCGACCACCGGACGCAGATCGGTCACCGTCCACGCCGCCGCGTGCAGGCCGATCCCGACCACGAGACCGCTCAGTCCCAGCACGACCAGCAGCAGACCGGCCCGGCGCGAGCCCAGCAGGCGCTCGGCGTACGCCAGCACCGTCAGCGCGAGCAGCACCGACGACACGGCGTCGATCGTCGAGTCGGGCACCACCAGCGCGGTGACCAGGGTCCACCACCGTCCGTTGGCGAAGGTGGCGAGCGGACCCGCCCCCCAGACGAGGGCGTCCTCGCCCCAGAGCGACCCGGTCGCGGCCGCGGTGGCGAGCACGGCCACCACCACGCAGAGCGACACGGAGTGGTCTCGCACGTACCGGCGGGACACCGCGCCGAGGGTGCGCAGCCGCGCGCGGAGGCGCGACGGCGCCCGCTCAGCGGACAGGGGTGGGGAGGGTTCGGACATCGCCCCGGATTTTACGGGGAAAGGCTATGGACGAGGGGTCAGTACCAGATGTCGAGGAGCGGGGTCGCTTCGGGGGTCAAAGCACCGTCGAGGGCGGCGAGGGCTTCTGCGTCGCCGAGCACCGTTCCCGCGGCCGCCAGCTCGGTCGCGCGCACGCCACCCAGGAGCAACGACGAGAGGGCCCCCACACTCAGCTCGATGTCGGGGGCGTCGTCGCCGGCCGGGGCGACCGTCGCTTCTCCGGACTCATCGATGCGCACGGCCCACGAACCGTCGGCGAAACCGAGCGGGTCGTGCACGGCGAGCACGAGATCGAGCGTTCCGGCGTAGCGGCGCGAGGTCAGCGCGCCGGCGACGTCGAGGATGCGGAGCCAATGATGGTCGGTGAGGGTGGCGGTGACAGCCCGACGATCGGACACCATCCACTGCACCGGAGGCACGACCGCCTGCAGCGATGCCGTCACGCGCGCGACGAGGTCGTGCTCGATCGCGTAACGCCAGAGCGCCGCGTACGCCTCGTCACCGTCTGCGAAGAGGGCGCGGATGCTGAGTTCGTGCGCCGTGTAGTCGTCGCCCGGATCCTCGCCGATCGTGTAGACCAGGATGCCGCGTTCCACGTCGTCGAGATCGCGATACGCGACCGCCCGCACCTTCTTGCCGTCTTTCGCATCGGGGGTGAGTCCCGCCATCCCCCGCCAGCGGCCCTCCCACCCGGCGACGGATCCGGGCCGACGCGTACGGATGCGCTCGTGCACCGCAGCCAACCGCTCGGGGAGGCTCTCGCGCGGGACGAAGTCGAGACGGCCGGGGGCCACGGGGCCGGTCCATCGCGCCCGCCGGGTGTCGACGACGACGTCGCTCGCCCAGGCGGCGGGCGAGAAGCCCCAGCGCCCGTAGATGGTCGCCTCGGTGACGGTGAGCCCCGCGATCGCGTACCCGGCCGACACCGCGGTGCGCAGCTCGCCGGTCAGCATGGCGCGCGCGATGCCGCGCCGGCGGTGGGTCGGCGCGACGGTGACGGCGCTGATCGAGTACAGCGGCGCGATGCGCCCCGGAGACACGGTCAACTCAGCCGGCCAGGAGTCCACCGTCGCCACCGGCGAGGCGGGCTCTGAGCCGGCGGGGTCGAACACGCCGACCAGTCGACGCGAACGCAGCGCGCGACGGGCGCTCTCGACCTCGTCGTCCGACGGCTCCTCACCGAGGAAACCGCGCGAGACCGATCTCAGGAAGTCGACGAACCCCGACCCGTCGGGGTCGACCACCGCGTAGTCGAAGCCGGAGTCGGACAGGGTCGCCGAGGACTCGGCATCCGCGGGAAGAGGGAGCGTGTCGATGATCGCCATGCCCCCAGCCTACGGACGGCCTCCGACACGCGCCGAGCCGGGGCCCGGAACGGTCAGTGCGTCGCCTGGATCGCCCGCAGGCGCGAGAGCACCTGGTCGCGCAGTTCGTCGGGCGCGGTCTCTTTGCACGCACGCGCGACCACGTCGGTCAGCGTGCGGGCCACGAGGGCCTCGTCCTGGCATCCCGGGCAACTCTCGAGGTGCTCGCGGATGTCTTTGTGCTGGGTCTTGCAGACCTCGTTGCGCAGGTACTCTTCGAGGTCGCGTCGTGCTTGGTCGCAGCCGCAGTCGCTCATTTCGTCTCTCCCGTGGCGGTCTGGATGCCGCGCTCTCTGGCGTAGTCCGACAGCAGGTCGCGCAGCAGCCGCCGGCCGCGGTGCAGACGGCTCATGACCGTGCCGATCGGAGTTTTCATGATGTCGGCGATCTCCTGGTAGGCGAAGCCCTCGACGTCGGCGAGGTACACCGCCATCCGGAAATCCTCGGGGATCGACTGCAACGCGTCCTTGACCACGGATGCCGGCATGTGGTCGATCGCTTCGGCTTCCGCCGAACGGGAACTGCTCGCGGTGGTCGACTCGGCACCGCCGAGCTGCCAGTCCTCCAGATCGTCGATGGCGCTCTGGTAGGGCTCGCGCTGCTTCTTGCGGTACGTGTTGATGTACGTGTTCGTCAGGATGCGGTAGAGCCACGCCTTCAGGTTCGTGCCCTGCGTGAACGACGCCCACGAGCCGAAGGCCTTCACGAAGGTCTCCTGCACGAGATCGGCCGCATCGGCGGGATTGCGCGTCATGCGCATCGCCGCCGCGTAGAGCTGATCCATGAAGGGCAGCGCCTGCTCTTCGAACTGTTCGCGAGGCTCCACGTGGAGTGGGCTCGCGTTCGCCGTGTCGTCCATTGCGCGCCAGTCTACGTCGGGCATCGCGAGGGTCACCGGAGTGGCCCCTGCCCTGCTCTCGCGCTCGAGAAGTGCGGTCACGTGTCGTCCCCTTTCACTAGGCTAGGAACCGATGACTCCCCTCGGGTATTCCCCTTCAACCGCCACTCCCCGCGGTGCGTGGAACGCGCCCACCGCCACCGATCCCGTGGATGCCACGGTCACGGTGCCCGGGTCGAAGTCCCTCACCAACCGCGAACTCGTGCTCGCCGCCATCGCCGACGGCCCGGGCACCCTGCACGCGCCCCTGCACTCCGACGACTCCGCGCGCATGATCGATGCGCTGCGGGCCCTCGGAGTCGGCATCGACGAGGTCGAGACCGACTCCCCGTTCGGGCCCGACCTGCTCATCACCCCGCCCGCGTCGTTCACGGGCGACTCGACCGTCGACTGCGGCCAAGCCGGAACCGTCATGCGGTTCGTCGCCCCCCTCGCGGGCCTCGCCCGCGGCGACGTGCACGTCACGGCGCACGAGAGCGCGCTGCACCGCCCCATGGGCGCGATGATCCGCGCCCTGCGCGAGGTGGGCGTCGACATCGACGACGGCGGGCACTGGGCGCTGCCGTTCTCGGTCCGCGGCCACGGCCACGTGCGCGGCGGCGAGGTCGAGATCGACGCGAGCCAGTCCAGCCAGTTCGTCTCGGGCCTGCTGCTGGCCGCCCCGCGCTTCGACGTCGGGCTGCACCTGCGTCACGTGGGCTCGCGGCTGCCCAGCATCCCGCACATCGACATGACGGTCGAGGCCCTCGCCCACCGGGGGATCCACGTCGAGCGCCCGGCGCCCGGCGAGTGGATCGTGCCCGCCGGACCCGTCCGCGCGAAAGACGTCGCGATCGAGCCCGACCTCTCCAACGCCGCACCGTTCCTCGCCGCCGCGATGGTCACCGGGGGCTCGGTCACCGTCACGGGCTGGCCTTTGCACAGCACCCAGCCGGGGGCCCTGCTGGGCGACATCCTCGCCGAGATGGGCGCGCGCGTCAGCCGCCGGGCGGGAGCGCTCACCGTCGCCGCGGGCGAGGGCATCAGCGGGGTCGAGCTCGACCTCTCGGCCGCGGGCGAGCTCGCGCCGACCCTCTTCGGTCTCGCGGCCTTCGCCGACGGTCCCACCACGCTGCACGGCATCGGGCACATCCGCGGTCACGAGACCGACCGCATCGCGGCGCTGGTCGGCAACCTGCGTTCGCTCGGGGGCGAGGCCCACGAGCTCGAAGACGGCATCCGCATCGTGCCGCAGACTTTGCGCGGCGGCGAGTGGAAGGCCCACCACGACCACCGCCTCGCGACGACCGGCGCGTTGCTCGGACTGCGCGTCGCCGGCGTGCAGGTCGACGACATCGGCACGACCGCCAAGACCCTCCCCCAGTTCGCCGCGCTCTGGCGCGCAATGCTCGATCCGGACGGATCGACGGATGCCGTGGGCTGACGCGTGAGCTGGCTCGACGACAGCGACGACGACGACCTGGAGTACGACGAGTCGTCGATCCGAACGCGCCCGAACCCGAAGGCCAACCGGCCGCGCACCAAGCGTCGACCCGCGCACGCCGACGCGCAGATCGCCCGGGTGCTCGGCGTCGACCGCGGCCGCTACACCGTGTTGATCGACGAAGACGGGCCCGACGAACGACGCGTGCTCGCCACGCGGGCGCGCGAGCTGCGCAAGCAGCCCATCGTCAACGGCGACCGGGCCCGCGTCGTCGGCGACCAGTCGGGTGACGAGGGCACCCTCGGGCGCATCATCGGTCTCGAGGAGCGCACGTCTCTGTTGCGCCGCAGTGCCGACGACACCGATCAGGTGGAGCGGGTGATCGTCGCCAACGCCGACCAGATGCTGATCGTCGTGGCCGCCGCCGACCCCGAGCCCCGCGAGCGCCTCGTCGACCGCTATCTCGTCGCGGCCCTCGACGCCGGCATCCGTCCCCTGCTCGTCGTCACCAAGACCGACCTCGCCGACCCCACCGAGTTCCTGTCGCACTTCGATGGCATCGACCTGCGCGTGTTCACGAGCGCGCAGGGGGCGATGCCCCTCGACGCCATCGGCGAAGCCATCGCGGGGCACTCCACCGTCTTCGTCGGACACTCCGGCGTCGGCAAGTCCACCCTCGTCAACGCGCTGACAGGTTCGGAGCGAGCCATCGGTCACGTCAACGTGGTCACCGGACGCGGGCGGCACACCTCGTCGTCGGCGGTGTCGCTGCGCTATCGCGGTCCCGCGGGGTCGGGGTGGGTCATCGACACCCCGGGCGTCCGCTCCTTCGGCCTCGGCCACGTCAACCCCGCGCACGTGCTGGGGGCCTTCACCGACCTCGCCGAAGTCGCCGAGGAGTGCCCGCGCGGCTGCACGCACCTTCCCGACGCGCCCGACTGCGCGATCGCCGATGCCGTGGCATCCGGTCGCCTGGGTCCCGGGGCTGCGGCGCGCCTCGACTCCCTGCATCGCCTGCTGACCACGTTCCAGGCCATCGAGCGTTCTAGGCTGGAGGGGTGACGAACCTCGCGAAGGGCGACACTGCGCCCGATTTCACCCTGCTTGATCAAGACGAGCACCCCGTCTCGCTGAGCGACTTCCGTGGCCGCCGCGTGATCTTGTACTTCTACCCCGCGGCCCAGACTCCCGGCTGCACGACGCAGGCCTGCGATTTCCGCGACAGCCTCGCATCGCTTCAGGGCGCCGGATACACCGTGCTCGGCCTCTCGCGCGACCTGCCCGAGAAGCTGCGGGCGTTCCGCGACAGCGACGGGCTGACCTTCCCGCTGCTGAGCGACGCCGACCACGCGGTGCACGAGGCCTACGGCGCGTGGGGCGAGAAGCAGAACTACGGCAAGACCGTCACCGGTGTGCTGCGCTCGACCTTCGTGATCGACGAAGAGGGCACCATCGCCGAGGCGCTCTACAACGTCAAGGCCACCGGGCACGTCGCACGTCTGCGCAAGACCCTCGGTCTCGCCGCCGCCTGACCCGCGCTGCCACGACCCCGTCCCGCTCCGGCGGCGGCGGGGTCTTCGCGTGGGTGCCGGGCGGAGCGCTCAGGACTCGTCGTCGCGCCGGCGCGGCGCCGAGGCCCGCACCGCGAGCACCAGCAGAACCAGGCCGACGACCCCGGGGACCGCGATGAGCAGGGCGATGCCCGGCGCCGCCCACTCCCCCGTGATCGCACCGATCGCGACCGACAGGATCAGCAGCTGGGTGACGATTCCGCCCGAGCGCCCGGCCGACACGTCGCGCGCGGTGGCGACGGCGAAGGCGCCGACGATGGCCGCGCCGATGACGGTGAGCACGATGAGCGCGAAGGAGCTGACGATCGAGTCGGTGTCACCCCCGAGCAACGCCACGATCTGCCAGCCGGCGAGGGCCAGGATGCCGACGGCCTCGAGAGCCAGAAGAGCGGCGGCCGTGAGACGAACAGGCATCGAACAGGCCCTCCCGACGGCGCAGCGGCGCCGTTACGTTCCGGAAACCTACCGGTTACCTCTTGATCAGGCGGAAACGCTATGGGAGCATGGAACAAGCCGTGTGCTCCCACAGCGAAGTGGGGCGAGCAATCGCTCGCGTTCCCACCAGGGTACCGGACCCGAATCTCGGTGCCGAATCGATCATTTTTCTGTTACAAGGAGCACCCCTATGGATTGGCGCGACAAAGCAGCCTGCCTGACCGTCGACCCCGAATTGTTCTTCCCGGTCGGCAACACCGGCCCCGCGGTCGACCAGATCGAGAAGGCCAAGTCGGTCTGCGCGCGCTGCACCGTCACCGAGGTCTGCCTGCAGTACGCCCTCGAGTCCGGTCAGGACTCGGGCGTGTGGGGTGGCCTCAGCGAAGACGAGCGTCGCGCCCTCAAGCGCCGCGCCGCGCGCGCCCGCCGCGCCTCCTGACGTCTTCACCGAGAAGGCCCATCCCTCTGGGGTGGGCCTTCTCGGCGTTCCGGTCCGCCCCGCGCGCCCTCGGCCTGCGCTCAGACCGACGAGCCACCGATGTAGCGCAGCGGGATCTCGATGGTCACCTCGGTGCCACTGCCCATGAGCGTGTGCCAGTCGATCGTGCCGCCGAGCTCTCCCTGGATGAGGGTGCGCACGATCTGCGTGCCGAGGCCGCGACCCACCTGGCCCTCGGGAAGCCCCACTCCGGTGTCGCGGACCTTCACCTCGAGCATCTCGTCGCCGCGCTCGGCGGCGATCTCGACGTCGCCCTCCTGCCCTGCGAGCCCGTGCTCGACGGCGTTGGTCACGAGTTCGGTGAGAGCGAGGGCGAGCGGCGTGGCGAACTGGCTCGGCAGCGTGCCGAACTTGCCGGTGCTGCGGGTGCGCGCGCGGGTGTTGGGCGCCGCCGCGACCTCGGCCACGAGCTTCAGCACCCGCGCGAAGACGTCGTCGAAGTCGACGTTCTGCGCCAGTCCCTCCGAGAGCGTGTCGTGCACGACGGCGATCGCCGAGACGCGACGCATCGCCTGGCTGAGGGCGTCCCGGGCCTCGTCGGAGTGGGTTCGACGAGCCTGGATGCGAAGAAGCGAGGCGACCGTCTGCAGGTTGTTCTTGACGCGATGGTGGATCTCGCGGATCGTGGCGTCCTTGGTGATGAGCTCCTGCTCCTGGTGGCGGATCTCGGTGACGTCGCGGCTGAGCACGATCGCGCCGATGCGCGTGCCGCGGTCGCGCAGCGGGATGGTGCGCAGCGACACCTGCACGCCGCGAGCTTCCATGTCGGCCCGCCACGGAGCCCGGCCGCTCACGACGACGGGGAGCGACTCGTCGACGTCTTGGCGCTTGGCGGGGAGGATGCGCGCGGTCACCTCGGCGAGGGACTCGCCCTCGAGCTCGTCGTCGAAGCCCATGCGGTTGAACGCCGACAGCGCGTTGGGGCTCGCGAAGGTCGTGATGCCGTCGACGTCGAGGCGGATGAGGCCGTCCGAGGCGCGGGGCGCTCCACGCCGCGGAGCGGTGGGGGCGGTCAGGTCGGGGAACTCGGCGGACGAGATCATTCCGAAGAGGTCGTCGGCGCAGTCGTTGAAGGTGATCTGCTGGCGGGAGGGGGTGCGCGTCTCGCCCAGGTTGGTGTGGCGCGTCAGCACGCCGACGGTGGTCACGGCGTGACCCTCGCGCGAGAGCTCGCGCACGATCGGCACGGCGCGGACGCGGGTGGGTGTCTCTTCGAACCAGTCGGGCGAGGCCGAATCCACGATGCGCCCGCTCTGGAACGCCTCGCGCACCTGCGTGCGCCACTGGGGACGTACGCGATCGCCGACGATGTCGCGGTAGAACAGCGTCGCCGCTCCCCCGGGACGCGTGTGCGCGACGGCGACGAACGAGTCGTCGGGGGTGGGTACCCAGATCACGATGTCGGCGAAGGCCAGGTCGGCGAGCAACTGTCCATCGCCGGCGAGGCGGTGCAGCCACTCCACATCGGCTTCGCTCGAGCGGCCCTGGGCGTAGACGAGTTCACTGAGTGTCGACACCCCTCCAGACTAGAGGGCTCGTCCGGCGGGACTCGCGGGGTCTTCACCGCGCCGGCGCGGGAACCCCGGGCGTGGGTGAACTCGAAGGTGAACTTCGCCAGGCCGTCTCCTTCGGGCGGGCGAAGCGACAGACCATCACCGACGCGCGGAAACGCCCGCACATCGCTGCACGGGTTACGCCGCACCTCTCGTTCGCGTCTCACGGGTGATTCTCGTGTGCCCACCGAAATGGGGACATACTGACCGGATGACGGACGCGTCCTCACCCCGCGAGCGATTCGTCCCGGCAGACCAGGTCGCTCGGACGCTGGGCTTAGGCGTCGCCGACGTCATCGCGCTCGCCCGCGAGGGGCAGCTGCGCGGCGTCGAGATCGGGGAACCGCCACGATGGCGGATCGCCCTCGACAGCGTCGACGCCTACCTCGACGAACGGAGCGAGACGGCTCGCCGGGCGGCTCTCTGGCGGCAGTCGCAGGCGGCGAGTTTCCCCGAACTGTGGGGACGCGGAGACATCCGCCACGACGACTGAACCCGCTCCGGATCCACTCCCCCTCCCCACCTCACCCTTCTCGCGTTTCGTCCACAGAGTCGACGAATGCCTCGGCGGGTGTTCCCCCGCTGGCTTACTCTCGGCCTCATCCCCCCGCTCGTTGGCGCCATTCATGACGACGGAGGGAAGCATGACGCTGCCGCTCACACGCTCGACCACGACCGGGGGCACCGCCGCCCGCCACGACGACTTCTTCAGCCCGCAGAAGACGTCGGCGGACGCCCTTCCCCCGCCCGAGACGTTCATCCGCAACATCGTGCGGGGCGTGCTCGAGGTGCTGGCCGGTGTTCGCGAGGTGGAACAACTCGCGCGCTGGCTGTCGGAGGAGGTCTACCGGTCCCTGTCGGTGCGAGCGAACCTCGCGGCCCGCGCCCGCAGCGCGCGGCGCGTAGCCGCCCTGCGCGATGTGCACGAGATCCGCAACGTCCATCTCTCGCAGCCCGCCGACGGGGTCGTCGAGGCCACCGTCACCGCGGCCGCCCGCGCTCGCACGCGCGCCATCGCCCTGCGCCTCGAGGGCCTCGACGGGCGATGGCGTGTGACGGCGTTGGCGCTGCTGTGACGAAGGTCGATGTTCCCCAGAGGTGCCCCGACATGGGCGCAATGTTCACGCCCATCACTCTTCCGCCGTGGGCACCGTCATCCCGGCGTCGGAACCATACGCTGCACTCTCGACGCATCGGGGAGATCTCAGGCCGAGATGATGACCTGCAAGGTCGCGAGCACACCGCATGACGGACGCGCAGCCGTCCGGCGAAGTGATCCTGTACCACCGTGAGGATGGTGCTCCGACCCTCCACGTCCGATTCGACGCGGAGACCGTCTGGTTGAGCCAGCAGCAGATCGCGGAACTTTTACAGACGTCACGTACGAACGTCGTCGAACACATCCAGCACGTCTACGACGAGGGTGAACTCGACGAGGCGGCAACCTGTCGGAAATTCCGACAGGTTCGCGTTGAGGGCCCACGCCGCGTAGCGCGCGAGCTTCCCTTCTACAATCTCGACGCCATCCTCTCCGTCGGCTACCGCGTGAAGAGCGCCACGGCCACGCAGTTCCGGATCTGGGCCACCCGACAGTTACGCGAATACCTGGTTCGCGGATACGTCGTCAACGAGCAGCGCCTCGAACAACTCGACGCGATCGTCCACATCCTGCACCGCTCAACGGATGAACTCCTGTCCGGAGTCGCTGACGTCCTCCAGAGCTACCTCCCCGGACTCACACTCCTCCGCGACTACGACGACGGAAAGATTGACGCCCAATCGTCCGTCATGCCCGCGTGGGAACTGACCCTCGATGACGCACACCACGTAGTCACGCAACTCCGCAAGGAGTTCCCCGCCGACACGCTACTCGGACGAGAACGCGGCGACAGACTCACCGGAATCATCGCAACGCTCTACCAGAGCTTCGACGGCCACGACCTCTACCCGACCGTCGAGGAAAAGGCAGCCAATCTGCTCTACCTCGTCGTGAAAGATCATCCGCTCGTGGACGGCAACAAACGCACCGCCGCTGCCCTGTTCGTCACCTTCCTCGCCAGGAACGGCATCCTGAACAAAGCGGGCGGCACAAGGCGGATATCAAACAATGCTCTGGCGGCGACCGCCCTACTCGTTGCAATGAGCGACCCGAAGGAAAAAGACGTCATGATCGCACTCGTGACGAGAATGATCACGGAGTAGTCGACGGCGAAGGCCGAGACCAGAATCTACGTAGAAACGTGCAGGAAACTTCCGCGCCCGGCCTCGATCACGGCCGCCAGGACGACAGGAAGTTCCCCAACCGCTCGATCGCATCCGAGATCACACGGGCCTCCGGCAGCGTGACGATGCGCACGTGGTCGGTGGCCGGCCAGTTGAAGCCCGACCCCTGCACCAGCAGCACGTGCTCGGCGATGAGGAAGTCGTGCACGAACTTGCCGTCGTCGGGGATCTCGTACACCTCGGGGTCGAACCGCGGGAAGGCGTACAGCGCCCCGCGGGGCAGCACGCACGAGACACCCGGGATCGCTTCGAGGCCCTGCCAGGCGGCATCCCTCTGCTCGTGCAGACGACCGCTCGGGGCGATGAGCGCGTCGATCGACTGTACGCCCGACAGCGCCGCCTGCACCGCGAACTGCGCCGGCACGTTGGGGCACAGACGCGTGGATGCCAGCAGGTTGATGCCCTGCAGGAAGCCCTGCGCGTGGTCCATCGGCCCGGTGATCGCCAACCACCCCGAGCGGTAGCCCGCGACGCGGTAGGTCTTCGACAGGCCGTTGAAGGTCAGGCACAGCAGGTCGGGTGCGACCGTGGCCATGGGGATGTGCACCGCATCGTCGAACAGGATGCGGTCGTAGATCTCGTCGGCAAGGAGCAGCAGCGAGTGCTCCCGGGCGATGTCGGCGATCCCCTCGAGCACCTCGCGCGAGTAGACCGCGCCCGTGGGGTTGTTGGGGTTGATGATGACGATCGCCTTGGTGCGGGGGGTCACCTTCGCACGGATGTCGTCGAGGTCGGGCTGCCATTCGCGCTGCTCGTCGCACAGGTAATGCACCGGGGTGCCGCCGCCGAGGCTCGTCATCGCCGTCCACAGCGGGTAGTCGGGCGCGGGGATGAGCACCTCGTCACCCTCGTCGAGCAGCGCCTGCATCGTCATGGTGATGAGTTCGGACACCCCGTTGCCGAGGTACACGTGGTCGGGGTCGAGGTGGGGGAACCCGGGCTCCTCCTCGTATCGCGAGACCACCGCGCGCCGCGCCGACAGGATGCCGCGGCTGTCGCTGTAGCCGTGCGCGTTGGGGATCGACTGGATCATGTCGCGCACGATCTGGTGCGGAGCCTCGAAACCGAACGTGGCGGGGTTGCCCGTGTTGAGCTTGAGGATCGAGTGCCCCTCGGCCTCGAGTCGGTCGGCCTCGACGAGGGCCTCGCCGCGGATCTCGTAGAGGACATCCTTCAGCTTCGAGGACTGGTCGAGGGGGCGTAGCGGGCTCATCGGTTCAGGATATCCCCGCCGGTATCCAGCCAATCGACACCCGGTGGACCGCTCCTGCACCTCTTTGGTGAAACGACGGATGCCGCGCCCCGACGTGGGGGCGCGCCATCCGGGGTCGTTCTTACTTCTTCTTTCCGGCGGCGCGGCGGTCGGCGCGGTTCCCGGATGCCGGCTCCTCGCCGTCGGTCCGCTGCCCGAACGCCCCGCGGGCCGCGGCCGGAGCCGTCTCGGTCGCGGGAGCGGCGGCCTGTCCGGACTGACGCAGGCGGTTGGTGGCTGCCTGCTGCACCTGTCCGCGGTCGTTGCGCACCTCGACCTCGCCCGCATCGTTCGCCGCGGAGTACTCGAGGCGCTGCGTCTCGACGGGGCTGACGGTGAGTCCCTTGGCCTCGACCTCGGCGTTGTCGCCCTCGACCTTCTTCACCTCGACTTCGAGGTTGTAGAGGTATCCGACCGACTCCTCCTTGATCTGCCCCATCATCGACTGGAACATCTGGTAGCCCTCGCGCTGGTACTCGATCAGCGGGTCGCGCTGAGCCATGGCACGCAGGCCGATGCCGTCTTTGAGGTAGTCCATCTCGTAGAGGTGCTCGCGCCAGCGGCGGTCGAGCACCTGCAGCACGACACGGCGCTCGAGCTCACGGATAGCCTGCTCACCGAGGCTCTTCTCGCGGTTCTCGTAGGCGATGCGGGCGTCGGAGATGATCTCGCGCTTGAGCCCCTCGGGGGTGATGCGCCCCTTGTTCCCGCCGGCCTCGGCCACGACCTCGTCGATCGACACGCTCACCGGGTACATGGTCTTCAGCTCGGTCCACAGGGCGTCGAAGTCCCACGACTCGGTGTGCCCCGAGCCGGTGTGGTCGTCGATCACCGCGGTGATGGCGTCTTCGATGAAGTGCTGCACGCGGTCGGCGATGTCGTCGCCCTGGAGCATGTGACGGCGGTCGGCGTAGATGGCCTCGCGCTGACGGTTGAGCACGTCGTCGTACTTGAGGACGTTCTTGCGCATCTCGGCGTTGCGCGCCTCGACCTGCGACTGCGCGCTCTTGATCGCGCGCGACACCAGCCCCGACTCGATGGCGACGTCGTCGGGGAAGTTGGTGCGCGCGAGGATCGCCTCGGCCGCACCCGACTGGAACAGCCGCATGAGGTCGTCGGTCAGCGACAGGTAGAAGCGGCTCTCGCCGGGGTCGCCCTGTCGACCCGAACGACCGCGCAGCTGGTTGTCGATGCGGCGCGACTCGTGACGCTCGGTGCCCAGCACGTAGAGCCCGCCGGCCTCGACGACCTTGGCGGC
The DNA here is from genome assembly GCF_014839445.1 of Microbacterium sp. CFBP 13617. Lineage (NCBI taxonomy): Bacteria > Bacillati > Actinomycetota > Actinomycetes > Micrococcales > Microbacteriaceae > Microbacterium > Microbacterium sp. CFBP 13617. Next base: position 427,504 of record NZ_JACYNW010000003.1, read on the forward strand.
CTCTTCGGCGACGGTGTCGCGCGTGCCCTTGTAGACCGAGTCCCACTCCGACTCGTAGGCCTCGGGCGTCTCGACGGGGTCGAGGTTCTTCGCCTTCATCTCTTGCACGGCGAGGAACTCGGCGTTGCCGCCGAGCATGATGTCGGTCCCACGGCCGGCCATGTTGGTGGCGACCGTCACGGCCCCCAGGCGACCGGCGCGGGCGACGATCTCGGCCTCTCGCGCGTGGTTCTTGGCGTTGAGCACCTCGTGGCGCACGCCCTTCTTCGCCAGCAGGCGCGAAAGGTATTCGCTCTTCTCGACGCTGGTGGTGCCGACGAGGACCGGCTGGCCCTTCTCGTGGCGCTCGACGATGTCTTCGACGACCTGCGCGAACTTCGCCGTCTCGTTCTTGTAGACGAGGTCGGACTGGTCCTTGCGCACCATCGGACGGTTCGTGGGGATGGGCACGACACCGAGTTTGTAGGTCGACATGAACTCGGCGGCCTCGGTCTCGGCGGTACCGGTCATGCCCGCGAGCTTGTCGTACAGGCGGAAGTAGTTCTGCAGCGTGACGGTGGCGAGGGTCTGGTTCTCGGCCTTGACGGGCACGGCCTCTTTGGCCTCGATCGCCTGATGGATGCCCTCGTTGTAGCGGCGCCCGACGAGGATGCGACCGGTGTGCTCGTCGACGATCATCACCTCGTCGTTCATGACGACGTAGTCGGTGTCGCGCTTGAACAGCGCCATCGCCTTGATGGAGTTGTTGAGGAACGAGATCAGGGGCGTGTTCGCCGACTCGTACAGGTTGTCGATGCCGAGGTAGTCCTCGACCTTCTCGATACCGGGCTCGAGCACGCCGATCGTGCGCTTCTTCTCGTCGACCTCGTAGTCGACGCCGGCCTCGAGGGTGCGGGCGAGCTTCGCGAACTCGGCGAACCAGCGGTTGGCCTCGCCGGATGCCGGACCCGAGATGATCAGCGGGGTGCGCGCCTCGTCGATGAGGATCGAGTCGACCTCGTCGACGATCGCGTAGAAGTGACCGCGCTGCACGAGGTCTTCTTTGCGCCACGCCATGTTGTCGCGCAGGTAGTCGAATCCGAACTCGTTGTTCGTTCCGTAGCTGATGTCGGCCTCGTACTGCTCCCGACGCACCTCGGGGGTCTGTCCGGCCACGACCGTTCCGGTCGTCATGCCGAGAGCGCGGTAGACGCGGCCCATGAGCTCGGACTGGTAGCTCGCGAGGAAGTCGTTGACGGTGATGACGTGCACACCCTCGCCGGCGATGGCGTTGAGGTAGGCGGGGAGGGCCGCCGTCAGCGTCTTGCCCTCACCGGTCTTCATCTCGGCGATGTTGCCCAGGTGAAGGGCTGCGCCGCCCATGACCTGCACGTCGTAGGGACGCTGACCCAGCGTGCGCTTGGCCGCCTCGCGCACGGCGGCGAAGGCCTCGGGCATGAGCTGATCGAGCGTCTCGCCGGCCTTGTAGCGGGCGCGCAGCTCGACGGTCTCGTTGCGCAGCTCGTCGTCGGTGAGCTGCTCGTAGTCCTCCTCGAGCGCGCCGGTCGCTTTGACCACGCCCTGCAGACGGCGGAGGATGCGCCCCTCACCGGCGCGCAGCAGTTTCTCGAGCGGATTGGCCACGAAGCATCTCCATCTGTCGGGTGCGGCGCCCGCGTGGGCACCGGCCTGCGAACAGGCATACATCGCCCATGTTATCCGTGTTACCCGTTCGTGACCTGCGAGGCGGCCGCAATCCGAAAGTCGGCACTCGCGCCCAAAGCGAACACTCGGCGACGGCGCGCACCCCGCGGCCTAGGATCGACGCATGGCCGGTTTCTGGGGCAAGAGGAAGCGCGAAGAGCAAGACGCAGCGGACGCCGATCTCGCCCGCCGGGCGGAGCTCGCGATCGTCGCCGCCGATGAGCGCGTGCGCCTCACCTCCGACGAGCTGGACTTCGCCCGCGCCGAGCTCGGCGACAAGGCCACCGAAGATCTCGCGGCCGCCCTCGAGTCGGTGCGCACGCACCTCGCCGAGGCGTTCCGGCTGCACCAGCTGAACCACGACGAGATCCCCGACACCAAAGACGAGCTGCGCACGCGCAACGCGCGCATCATCCAGCTGTCGCAGTGGGCCGAAGACCTGCTCGAGGAGCGCACGCAGGTTCTCCAGCCCAAGATCGACGCCGTGCGCCGCGCACCCGAGACGATCGCTCGCGTACGCGCCGACCGCGACCGCCTCGCCGAGCGCGTCCCGAACGCCCGCGAGGTCGTCGAGCGGCTGTCGCGCCGTTACAGCGACTCCGCCCTGCAGCAGATCGGCGGAAATCCCGAAGAGATCGAGCAGCTGCTCGACTTCGCCGTGCACACCGCCGCGGTCTCGGAGCGTCGCCGCGAGGCCGGGCAGCGCGAGCAGGCTTCGGTCGCCCTCGAAGCCGCCACCGAATCGGCACGGCGCGCGGAGTCTCTGCTCGACGCGGTCGACATGTTCGAGATCGAAGCGCTCCGCGCGGAGTCCACCCTCGCCGCCGTCGTCGAGGACTCGCGCGGCGACCTCGCCGAAGCCCGTCGCGGCGCCCAGACCCCCGCCGTCACGCAGGCGATGGCCGACCTTGAACGTGCTCTGGCCGCACTACCGGCATCCGGAGCCCGCACCGACCCGTTCGCCGCGCTGTCGTCCCTGCGGCAGGCCAACGCCGCTCTCGACCACGCGCGCGAGCGCGCCTCACGTCCCGTCCCCTCTCAGGAACAGGTCGAGCATGCGATCGACGACGCCGACCGTCAGCTCGCCGTCGCCCGCGGCCTGATCACCGGCCACCGCGGGTGGATCGGAGCCGACGCGCGGACGCGCTTCGTCGAGGCCGAGCGGTTGCGCGCGGGACTCCCCCTGGGGCCCGTCGCCGAAGACGATCGCGAGACGGTGTTGGCCACCGCCCGCCGGGCCGGGTCGCTCGCGTCGGAATCGCTGCAGATCGCCCAGCGCGACATCGAGCAGTCCCGACCCAGTGAATGGGACGGCAGCGGGCGCGGCGGCGGTTACGGCCGCGGCGGCGGCGGAATGGGCGGCGGCAACATGGTCGGTGGCATGCTGGGCGGTCTCGTCATCGGCTCGCTGCTCGGCGACATCTTCGACGGCTGAGCGCGGCCGGATCCGCTTCGTGCGGCGGATGACGCAGCTGCCCCGCTGCGGGGTGCGGCTGTGCGAACCCGCGGGCGCCTCTGCGCGACAGCAGTTCCTCCCGAGATCACCCGCCGGGTGATCCCCGGCATGGCACGGTGGCGCCGCGCTCCCCCGCGACCGCTGACGTTCTGCCGGATCAAGGCGACTTCACCCGGTACCGGGATGATGTGCGGCATCCGATCTCGACGGGCGGCGACGTGAAGGGTGAAAATTCGACTCATCAGGGTCGCCCCGAACGAACCACCTTCCCGAGTGGAGCGCGCCAGCATGAACATCACCCCCTCAGATTCCGTCGCCCCCGTCACGGCGTCCGGACCGTCCCGCCGTGTACTCCTCGGTGGAGCGGCCTGGAGCGTTCCCGCGATCGTCGTGATGACCACTGCTCCCGCCTACGCGGCCGGTAGCGAGCTCGGCACGCTGGGCGTCACGACGCCGAACATGCAGGTGGTCGCCGCGGGCACGACCGCCGTCACCGCGCTCCTCCGCGACACCGCAAACCAGCCCCTCGCAGGAAGGGCCGTGACGTTCACCGGGCCGGCCGGCTCCAGCTTCTCGCCGGCCACCGCCACGACCAACGGTTCCGGCATCGCCACCACAACCCTCACCACCACCGACACCTGGGCCACGCCCGGCAGCTCCCTGACGCTCACCGCGACCAGCACCGGTATCACGGGCACAGCCACCCTCAGCGTGCTCGGTGCCAACGCCTACGCCACCGGCAACAACGCCAATTCCGCCCTCGGCACCGGCTCCTCGGCCACTGCGATCTCGACGCCCGCCCAGCTGTCGCTCGTCTTCCCCTCCCCGGTGAAGAGCCTCACCGGCGCGCCCGGCTTCTCCCTGGCCCTGCTCGAGGACGGCACCGTCTGGAGCATCGGAGACAACTCTCTCGGACAACTCGGCGACGGCACCACCACCACACGAACCACGTGGGCGAAGATTCCCAGCCTGTCGGGAGTCACACAGATCGCCGTCGCCGGGTCGAGGAGTGGGTACGCTCTGCTGTCCACCGGCCAGGTGCGCGCGTGGGGCTCCAACGTCAACGGCGAGCTCGGCAACGGCACCACCACGAACAGCACCACACCCGTCGCCGTCAGCACGCTGACCGACGCCACCCAGATCGCCGCAGGGACCTCGACCGCCTACGCGATGGTCGCCGGTGGACAGGTGCGCGCCTGGGGCCTCAACGATCAAGGCCAGCTCGGCAACGGCACCACCACGAACAGCACCACACCCGTCACCGTCCAGAACATCACCGGCGCCACCCAGATCGCCGCGGGCGCGTTCAGCGGATTCGCTCTCGTCGGCGGAACGGTCCGGGCATGGGGCTCCAACGCCGTCGGGACGCTCGGCAACGGGACGAACACGAGCAGCAGCATCCCGGTGACGGTGCAGAACATCACTGGCGCCACCCAGATCGCCGCAGGACTCTCCACCGGCTACGCGCTCGTCGGCGGACAGGTCCGCGCCTGGGGAAACAGCGGCAACGGGGCGCTCGGCAACGGCACGGGCAGCAGCACCAACACCCCTGTCACCGTCTGCCAACTCACCGGCACCAACCAGCTCGACCCACTCACCGGTATCACCCAGATCGACGCCGGCAACTTCAGCGGGTACGCCGTCAACAACACCGGCACCGTGTACGCCTGGGGAAACAACGCCCAGGGAGAACTGGGCATCGGCAGCACCCCCAGCACCACCAACACCGCCGTCACGGTCCCCGGCATCGGCGGCACCCCCACGATCGGCAAAGCCCGCATCAAAGGAGGAGCCAGGATGTTCTTCCTCCGCACCGGTAGCGACACCCTCAGCGTCACGACATCGAACATGCAGGTCGTCGCCGCGGGTACGACCGTCGTCACCGCGGTGCTTCGCGACAGCGCGAACCAGCCTCTCGTCGGAAAGGCCGTGACGTTCACGGGGCCGGCCGGCTCCAGCTTCTCGCCCGCCACCGCCACGACCAACGGTTCCGGCATCGCCATCACAACCCTCACCACCACCGACACCTGGGCCACACCCGGCAGCTCCTTGCAGCTCACCGCGGCCAGCACCGGCGTCACCGGCACGGCCACCCTCACGGTGCTGGGCGCCAACGCCTACGCCACCGGCAACAACGACAATTCCTCCCTCGGCACCGGCTCCTCGGCCACGACGATCTCGACACCCGCCCAGCTGTCGCTCGTCTTCCCCTCCCCCGTGAAGAGCCTCACCGCCGCGTCCGGCTTCTCTTTGGCCCTGCTCCATGACGGCACCGTCTGGAGCATCGGAGACAACTCCCTCGGACAACTCGGCGACGGCACGACCACCACCCGAACCACGTGGGCGAAGATTCCCAGCCTGTCGGGGGTCACACAGATCGCCGCCACCGCGTCGAGGAGCGGGTACGCCCTGCTATCCAACGGCCAGGTGCGCGCCTGGGGGTCCAACGTCAATGGCGAGCTCGGCAACGGCACCACCACGAACAGCACCACACCCGTCACCGTCAGCACCCTGACCGACGCCACTCAGATCGCCGCAGGCAGCGGGAGCGCCTACGCGATCGTCGCCGGCGGGCAGATGCGCGCCTGGGGCCTCAACGATCGAAACCAGCTCGGCAACGGCTCCTCCACGAACAGCACCACACCCGTCGCCGTCCAGAACATCACCGGCGCGACCCAGATCGCCGCGGGCTCGTTCAGCGGATTCGCCCTCGTCGGTGGCGGAGCGATTCGGGCATGGGGCTCCAACGCCGTCGGGGCGCTCGGCAACGGAACGAACACGAGCAGCTCCGTCCCCGTGACTGTGCAGAACATCACCGGCGCCACCCAGATCGCCGCAGGACTCTCCACCGGCTACGCGCTCGTCGGCGGACAGGTCCGCGCCTGGGGATACAACGCCAACGGAGGGCTCGGCAACGGGACGAACACGGACAGCAACACCCCCGTCACCGTCTACCAACGCACCGGCATCAACCAACTCGACCCACTCACCGGCATCACCCAGATCGACGCCGGTTACTTCAGCGGGTACGCCGTCAACAACACCGGCACCGTCTACGCCTGGGGAAACAACCCCCAGGGAGAACTGGGCATCGGCAACACCACCAACACCAACACCGCCGTCACGGTCCAAGGCCTCGGCGGCACCCCCACGATCGGCCAAGCCCGCAACAGGGGAGGCGCCAAGATGTTCTTCATCCGCTGATCCCCGGCAGATCGCATGACGGAGCCCCTGTCCTTCCGGACAGGGGCTCCGTCATGCGGCAGGGTGCGTCAGGACGCGATCTGCTCCGCCGGTGGGGCCTGCGCGGCGAGCGCGATCACGCCGTAGTCCCAGCCCTTGCGGCGGTAGACGACGCTGGGGTGGTCGGTGCGGGCGTCGATGAAGAGGAAGAAGTCGTGGCCGACGAGCTCCATGCGGTCTACGGCGTCCTCGACCGTCATCCACTCGGCGCCGAACTCCTTCTGGCGGATGACGACGGGCGAGTACTCCGCCTCGTCGACATCGGAATCCTGGACCGGCACCTCACCGGTGGCGACGGCGCGCAGCACCTCGACGGAAGCGGGCTCGACGTCGATGCCCGCCAGTTCGCCGGTGCCTTTCTCGAAGCGTGCCCCGCGGGGGTGGTTTCGGGCGTCGACGCGCTTGTCTTTCGCGCGCCGCACCTGCTCGGAGATCTTGTCGACCGCGAGGTCGAGAGCGGCGAACTTATCGGCATCGGTGGCCTCGGCTCGGACCACCGGGCCCTTGCCGTCGAGGGTCAGCTCGACGGTGTCGTCTTCCATGCGCCCGTTGCGGTACGAGCGGTGGGTGACCTTGACTTCGAGAGTCTGAGCGCGGGGCGCCAGGTGCTCGATGCGACTGACCTTCTCTTCAACCACGGTGCGGAAACGATCGGTGATACCGACTCCCACTCCGACGATGTTGGTGTCCATCAGTGACCTCCTTGTTCCGGGTTCCGCCCGGTCTAAGGGCGGAACATCCGTCGCCTTCAGTCATCCCCACGCTAGTCCGACGCCACCGCCCTGTCACGTAGCAATCACCTGCGATTCACCTTCTGATGCGCTGCGACGCGGCGTGTACGCGAGCGCGACGGCCCTCACCTCGGCGGCTTCCGCCGCTCGGAGGGCCCGCGTCGCCTCGAGCAGCGTGGCCCCGGTCGTCACCACGTCGTCGACGACGACCACCCTGCGCCCGACGACGGACCGCGCGGCGAAGGCTCCCCCGACGTTCTGCTGTCGGGCGATGCGATCCAGGCCGCGCTGATCGGCCGGCGTGCGCCGCACCCGCAGCACGCGCTCCGGATGAAACCCCGCCCGACGCACCAGCAGCTCGACCGGTCGATAGCCGCGGCGCCGGAAGGCCGCAGCCGACGAGGGCACCGGGACGACGAGGGCGCCGGAGACCGCCGCCGCACGCAAGACATCGGCGAGAGCGGGGGCGAGATCTCGGGCGAGGGAGGTGCGACCTTCTTCTTTGAGGGCGCGCAGGACCCGCGCCGGCACCCCCGAGAACTCGAGCGCGCACAGCACGGGCACCCCCGGCGCCACCTCGCGCGGGACGGGGACCGCGGCCAGAGCCCGGCGGCATCCGGAGCACAGGGACTCATCGAGCGCGCCGCAGCCGGCGCACGCCAGCGGAAGCCAGAAGGTCAGGGCATCGCAGAGGGCCGATGAGATCGTGTCGACGAGCGCAGGACGAGACATGCGGGCCATCGTTCCGGACGCCCCCGCTCGGGCGCAGGGCGAAATGCCCCAACCGTGGACGGATGCCGCACCGACCGGGCTGGGGAGAAGCCGCGCCCGCTCAGGACGTGGTGCCCTGCTGCGCCGCCAGCACCCGGATGTTGGAGGCCACCAGGGTCCACGAGCTTCCGCGCCGACTGTAGAGGCGCCCCTGGTCGTCGAGCACGCGGACGCTCGTGCTTCCCGCGGCGAGCGTGCGCGCCCCCTCGGGCGCCTGCGCCTCGGTGCCGCGCCCGCCCACGCTGAGCTCGCTCAAGCGGCTGACACCGTCGACCGACGAGAGGACGCCGATGGTGGTGTCGTCGAGCCATGCGATATCGAACGCCCCCTGCTGCGAGAACGACAGCACGTGCGGCGGGCCGAGGTCGATCTCGCCCGCCGAGCGCAGGATGCCGGCGACCCACACCTCGCGCGCACCCGACACGGTGACGATGGCCGCCACCCTCGTGCCGTCACGGGAGATCTGCATCGCGGTGATCTCGGAGGCATCGGGCCACGCATTGCCGACGTCGCGGGGAACCCCCTCGGGCGTGATGACGTGCAGCTGCGCGGGGGCCGCACTCGGCACGCTCCAGATCGCTCCCTCGGCGTCGATCGTGGGGGCGATGAGGCCCGGGCGGTCGTCGAGCAGGAACGTCCGACCGTCGGCGAGAGCGCTCGCCACCGTTCCCTGCTGCGTGCGCACCGCCGCCAGGCTGCGGTCGGCTTCGAGTTCCACCATCGTCGGCGCCAGGGACTCGATCGCGTCGGACAGACCCGGGATCGACTCGACCTGGTCGCCCGAGAGGGCACCGAACACACCGAGCGAGGTGAGCACCGCCGGCGAGGGATCGATGCGCGTCACACGCACGGCGACCTCGGAGGCGGTGACCGGGGTGCCCTCCACCGTCATCTGCACCTCGCTGATGCCGGCCGACGAGAGGCTGCGCGCCAGTTGGGTCTGCATGCGGTCGAGGGTCGTGCGGTCCAGGCTCAGAGCCGCCCGCGGCAGTTGCACCTGGGCGACTCCCCCCGACGACAGCGTCACCGAGCGCCCCACGAGCGACAGCTCTTCGGGGAAGGCGTTGCGCACGGCGCCCGACAGCCACGAGCTCGGCTGACCGTCGACCAGGGCGGTCGCGACGCGGCTGGCCACCAGCGCACGGGGGAACCATCGCACGTCGGGGACGATGAAGCTCCACGTCGGGTCGAAGTACGCGATGGATGCCGACTGGTAGACCGTCGGGAACACTTCCTCATACAGCACGACCCCGTCGGGGGCGGAGGTGATGCGCCACTGACCGTCGACCTGCGCGAGGGCGAAGGACAGGGTCTGGGCGCTGCCCGTGGCGGCCGGGGCGTAGGCGCCGTCGGCATCCACCCCCGCCACCGTCGACAGCGACACCGTCACCACCGAGCCGTCGGCGGAGGGCGCGGCGCGGCGGGCGGCGAGCGTGTCGATCGTCACGCGGGCGCGGGGGTCCCACGTGGCACCGGGCGACAGGAACAGCTTCGCGGTCGCCCAGTCGTCGGCCGGCCCCGAGCCCGCGCGCAGGAACCCCTCGACGATCTCGGCCGGCGACGCGTCGTCCTGCGGACCGTCGGGCACGAACGCGAACGCCTGCGCGTCGTCGCTCTGCGGGCCGCGGCCGGGGTTGACGTACCCGGTGGTCGGCAATCCGGTGCACGCCGTCAGGGCGAGCACGAGAGCGAGGCTGACGAGGGCCAGGGCGCGTCTCACGGCATCCTCCCGAAGCTCGAGCGGTTGAGCGAGATGGGCTGGGTGAGCCCCAGCGCCTCGAGGGCCCCGCCCTGCTCGTCGTCGGGGACGAGGGGCAGGGGCGAGGCGCCGACGGGTCGTCCGTCTCGGGGCAGGGTGAGCACGAAGTTGGATCCGCGGCCCGGTTCCGACCACACCGCCAGGGTGCCGCCGTGCAGCCGCGCGTCGCCCAGGGCGATCGACAGGCCCAGACCCGTGCCGCCGATCGTGCGCACCCGCGACGGGTCGGCCCGCCAGAACCGGTCGAACACGCGCTCGACGTCGTCGGCCTTCATACCCAGACCGAAGTCGCGCACGCCGAGCGCCACCGCGTCGCGGTTGCTGTCGACCGAGACGACGATCGGCCGCCCCTCGCCGTGCTCGATGGCGTTGCCGAGCAGGTTGCGCACCACGCGCCGCACGCGGCGGGCGTCCATGTCGACGGGGGTGTACCCGCCGGGTGCGACCAGGCGCACGTCGGAGCCGTGCCCTTCGGCGAGCTGCTCCATCGAGAGGATCACGTCTTCGGCGAGGTGGGCGAGGCTCGTCGCCTCGAGCTCGAGCTGCACGGAGCCGGCGTCGTACCGGCTGATCTCGAGCAGGTCGGTGAGCAGCACCTCGAAGCGCTGCACCTGCGCGTGCAGCAGCTCGGCCGCGCGCCCCGTCACCGGATCGAACTCCTCGCGCTGGTCGTTGATGATGTCGGCGGCGAGGCGGATCGTCGTCAGCGGCGTGCGCAGCTCGTGCGAGACGTCGGACACGAAGCGCTGCTGCACGAGCGAGAGGTCGGCCAGCTCCTTGATCTGCGACTCGATGCTGTCGGCCATGGCGTTGAACGACCGGTTCAGCGTCGCCAGCTCGTCTTCGCCGCGCACGGGAAGACGCACGCCCAGATCGCCCGCCGCGAGCTTCGCGCTGGTCTCGGCGGCATCCGCGATGGGCGTGGTGATCGAGCGCAGCACGAACCACGCGATCGAACCGATGAGCACCACCAGGATCAGACCCACCACCCACAGCAGCACCTGGACGAACGCGAGGGTCTGCGAGGCGCTGATGAGGTCGTACCCCATGTACAGCTCGTAGGAATCGACCCCGTCTTCGGCCGGGAAGCGCAGTTGATGACCGACCAGGATGCCGGGAACGTCACGGCCCCCGTCGGAAGGCAACGCCACCGACTGCCACCACTGCAGATCGGGACTCGACTGCACCTGTTTGCGCAGCGCGTCGGAGACGAGGCCCGACTCGAACGCGGGCGAGATGAACGGCTGCGGCGCCAGGGGCGAGGGCGGACCGATGCGGTACAGCGCGATCAGATCGCTCGAGGACTGCTGCGACAGCCGCGTCGCGATGCCGTTCATGAGCGTCTGCGCCGCGGCCGGATCGGTCGAGTCGACGGCCGCGTCGAGCGTGGCCTGCGCCGACGCGGTCGCGCGCTGGGCCTCGAGGAGCACCTGGTCCTTGCGGGCGGTGAACAGCTCGTTCTGGATGACGAGGGCCATCGCCACGCACGTGACGAGGATGGTCACGGCGGTGAGGGCCACCGTGATGAGGATCGTGCGGAAGCGCAGGGAGCGTCGCCACAGCGTCGCCAGGCGATCGCGGACCGCCCGCCAATCGCGCCAGCTGCTGACCCGCGGCGGGAGCGTCCGCACCGCGTCCGTCATCGCGCGCTCAGGCCACCGCGCCGGCGCGGTAGCCCACGCCGCGCACGGTGGTGACGATCCGCGGGTTGTCGGGGTCGGCCTCGATCTTGGCGCGCAGACGCTGCACGTGCACGTTCACCAGACGGGTGTCGGCCTTGTAGTGGTAGCCCCACACCTGCTCGAGCAGCATCTCGCGCGAGAACACCTGCTGCGGCTTCTCGGCCAGGGCGACGAGCAGTTCGAACTCGAGCGGCGTCAGCGCGATCGGGCTGTCGCCACGGCGCACCTCGTGCGCGGCGACGTCGACGACGAGGTCGCCGATGCGCAGCGTCTCGTCGACCGGAGCCTGGGACGGCCGCAGACGCGTGCGGATGCGAGCCACCAGCTCCTTCGGGTTGAACGGCTTCATGATGTAGTCGTCGGCGCCCGACTCGAGGCCCTTCACCAGGTCGGCGGTGTCGGTGCGCGCGGTGAGCATGATGATCGGCACGCCGGACTCGGCGCGCACGCGCGTGCAGATCTCGATGCCGTCGACCCCCGGCAGCATGAGGTCGAGCAAAATGAGGTCGGGTCGCTCGGTGCGCCACGCGTCGACGGCCTGGGCGCCGTCGGCGCAGAAGACCGTGTCGAATCCTTCGGTGCGCAGCACGATGCCGATCATCTCGGCCAGCGCGGTGTCGTCGTCGACCACCAGGATCCGTGAAGTCATTCGGGGGTACGTCTTCCGTCTCGAACCCGTGCGGCACGGGCACAACGCCCGGGGTGAGGGCGCGTTCCTCCGAGAGTAGTCGACGAGGGTGAGATGAGGCCGAGCGTGTCGGGGGTGTGTGACACGATGAAGACACTGCCGTGCAACGAGGAGGCGTCACCGTGACCGCGTATCCGAACTGGACCCCGGCCTCTCGACCCGGCATAGTGCCGCTGCACCCGTACGGCTTCGGCACGATCCTCGGCCGCTCGTTCGTCGCCCTACGGCACAACCCGAAGGTGCTGCTCGGCTTCGCGCTCGTCGTGCAGGCCGTCGCCTACATCGTGCTGGCCGCCGCGGTGGGCGCCATCGCCGTCGCCAGCTTCTCGCGCCTCGACACCGTTGCCTACGGCGGTGACGACTGGGGCGCGATCTTCGCCGGATCCACCGTCATCACGGGCGCCGCCGCCCTCGTGCTGAGCCTGCTGGTCGGGGCGCTCAGCGTGGTGGTGCAGGGCGTCGTCGTCTCCGAGGTCGCTCACGCGGTCGTGGCCGAGAAGCCGACCCTGAAGGCCGTCTGGGCCCGCGTGCGCCCGGTGATCTGGCGGCTCATCGGCTACAGCGCCCTGGTGGTTCTCGCCAGCCTGGTGGTCGTCGGCGTGCTCGCGGGCATCGTGACGCTGCTCGTGATCTCGGTGCTGTGGCTCGGCATCCTCGTCGGCGTGTTGTTCGTACTCGGGCTGATCCCGCTGTACGCCTGGCTGACGACGAAACTCTTCCTCGTGCCCTCGGCGATCATCCTCGAAGGCGCCGGAATCCGCGCGGGGATCGCCCGCTCGTGGCGGCTCACCCGCCGGCGGTTCTGGTCGACGTTCGGCGTGATCGTGATCATCTCGTTCGGCTTCAGCGTGCTCGCCCAGCTCATCTCGGTGCCCTTCAGCCTCATCGCGGGGATCGTTCCGGGCATCCTCGCCCCCACCGGCACCGACGAGGTCGGGGCGGTCGTGGGAATGATCGTGGTGCAGGTGATCGGCCAGTTCGGCATCCTGCTCGTGCAGTGCATCGCGCTGGTCGTGCAGTCGACCTCGGCCGCGCTGGTCTACGTCGACGCCCGCATGCGGGTCGAGGGTCTCGACCACGATCTGCACACCTACGTCGAGGCACGCGATGCCGGGGCCACCGACCTCGCCGATCCGTACCTCGTCGGCGTCGGTCGCGTCGTCGAGCGGCCCGCCCCCGCGCCCGTCGGGGCGGCACCGCCCTACGCCGGCTACGGCGCCCCGGCTGGATACGGCGCTCAGGCCGCGTACGGCGCCCCCGCCGGATACGGTGCCCCGGCGCCGTACGGTGCTCCCCCGGTCCCCGCTCCCGCCTCGGACGCACCCGCGCCCGGGTCGGCCACGCCCGCCGATCGGTCCGCCGACGAGGCGGTCTCGGGTCCGGCGACTCCCCCGCCGCCCGCCCCGCCAGGCCCCGACGCGGCCCCGCCCGCGGCACCCACCTCGTGGGCCGCGCCCGGGTCGCCGACCGATCGATGACGGCCGCCGCTCTCGCGACCGCCGCCGCCGCGGTGTTCCCGCTCCTCCCCGATCCCGACCAGGCGCGGGAGTGGGCGGAGCGCGAGCTCGAAGACCCGTCGTACCAGGCGTCCGAGCCGACCTTCATCGACCGCGTGGCGCAGGCCGTCGCCTCGTTCATCGGCGACCTGCTGCGGCCGTCGGGCAACGCCGACTGGGGGCCCTCGGCCCTCATCGTGCTGGCCGTGCTCTTGGCCGTCGGCATCATCGTCGCTCTGCTCATCTGGGGGCGCCCGCGCCGTCTCGTGCGCGCGCAGCCGGCGGCGCGCGCGCTCTTCGACGACGACGACGGGCGATCGGCCGACGAACTGCGGCGCGAGGCCGATGAAGCCGCCGCCCGCGGGGCATGGGACGCAGCGATCGTGCTGCGCTTCCGCGCCGTCGCGCGGGGTCTGTCGGAGCGCGGCCTCGTGGACCCGCCGCCGGGGGCGACGGCGCGCGCCTTCGGCCGTGCCGCGGGGGTCGCCCTGCCCGCACTCGCCGCCGCGATGGACACCGCCGCCGCGAGCTTCGACGACGTGCGCTATCTGCGCCGCCCCGGAACCGCGGACGGGTATCGCGCGATCGCCGATCTCGACGAGGCCGCCGTCCGAGCCCGCGCCGTCACCGACAGCGCCGTCACCGACCGCGCGGCGGCCCCTTCATGAGCGCCCCCTCGGGTGTCGCCAGCCCCGCATCGGCCTCGCGCTCCGCACACCCCCGCCGACGCGCCGCCCTGGGGTGGATCGCGCTGGTGGTGGCCCTGCTGCTCGTCGCGCTCGTCGGCGGCTCCCTCGTGTACGGCGGCTACCAGCAGCGCGCGGTGCTCGACCCCGAGTCGGCCGGCCCCGACGGCACCCGAGCGGTGGTGCGCATCCTCGAGCAGCAGGGCGTCCGCGTCACCGTCGCCCGCGACCGTCAGGCCGCCGAACGCGCGCTCGGCGGAGGCGACGCCACGCTCGTGCTGCGCGACGCCCCGATGCTCTCCGACGACGCACTGAGCGACCTCGCGGAACGGGCACGGCACACCGTGCTCGTCGAACCGCGCTCGCGGGCGCTGGGCGTGCTGCTGAACGGCTCGGCGCTGGGCGGTTTCGCCGACGACGCGACGACGGGTCCGGCGTGCGACGTGCCCGCGGCACGGGGCGCCGGAGACGCCCGCGTGGGCGAACTGCTCGTGCCGGGCGACGGCGTGCAGGGCTGCTACCCCGTCGGCGACGAATACGCCCTGCTGACCGACGAGCAGGGCGGACGCACGGTGACCGCCCTCGACGGCCTGTCGGTGCTCACCAACTCCACCCTCACGGCCGACGGCAACGCCGCGTTGGCGATCGGCGTCCTCGGACAGACCGACGCTCTCGTCTGGTACGTGCCCTCCCCCTCCGACGCCGACCAGGGCACCACCGCCCCCACCCTCGCCGACCTGACACCCCCCTGGGTGACACCGGCGATCCTGCTGCTGCTCGCCTCCGCGCTCACCGCCGCCGTCTGGCGGGGCCGTCGGTTCGGCCCGCTCGTCACCGAGCGCCTCCCCGTCACGGTGCGGGCGAACGAGACCACCGAGGGCCGCGCGCGACTGTATGCCGCCTCGGCCGACGCGGGGCACGCGCTCGACGAGCTGCGGCGCGCGAGCCGCGCCCGGCTCGGTCGGCTGCTGGGCCTCGCGGCGCGCACCTCCCCCGTCGACACCTCCGATGCCGTCGCCGAACGCCTGGGCGCCGACCGAGGCATGGTCCGCGGCATCCTCGTCGACGACTCACCCCGTACCGACCGTGACCTCGTCGCGGCCGCCGACCGACTCCGCGATCTCGAGGCGAGCGTGCGCGCCGCCGTCCGAACCGAAGGGACCACCCGATGACCGACAGCCCCGAGAACTCCGCAGCTCCCCACACCACGACCGCGAGCGCCGACGACCACGCGGCCCTCCGCGAGGCCATGCACCAGGTGCGCCTCGAAGTCGGCAAGGCCGTCGTCGGCCAGGACGGCACCGTGACAGGGCTGCTGATCGCCCTGCTCTCGCGGGGACACGTGCTGCTCGAGGGCGTTCCGGGCGTCGCCAAGACGCTGCTGGTGCGCTCCTTCAGCCGCGCGCTCGGTCTCGACACCCGCCGCGTGCAGTTCACCCCCGATCTCATGCCCGGAGATGTGACGGGTTCGCTGGTCTACGACGCGCGGGCCGGGGAGTTCGAGTTCCGCGCGGGCCCGGTGTTCACGCACGTGCTGCTCGCCGACGAGATCAACCGCACGCCCCCCAAGACGCAGGCGGCACTGCTCGAGGCCATGGAAGAACGCCAGGTGTCGTCCGATGGGGTGAGCCGTGCGCTTCCCGACCCGTTCCTCGTCGCCGCCACGCAGAACCCCGTCGAGCACGAGGGCACCTACACCCTGCCCGAGGCCCAGCTCGACCGCTTCCTGCTGAAGCTCGTCGTCGACCTGCCGGGCCGCGACGCCGAGGTCGACGTGCTCCGCCGGCACGCGGGAGGATTCGACCCTCGGCACCTCGACGAGGCCGGGGTGACGCCGGCGGTCACCGCGTCGCAGATCCTGGCGGCACAGCGCGCCGCGGCATCCGTGGCCGTCGACGACGACCTGCTCGGCTACGTGGTCGACCTCGCGCGCGCCACGCGTCAGAGCCCGTCGGTGCTGCTGGGCGTGAGCCCGCGCGCCAGCACGGGTCTGCTCGCCGCCGCGAAGGCGTGGGCCTGGCTCGGCGGTTACCCGGCGATCACGCCCGACCACGTGCAGACCATGCTCGTGCCCGTCTGGCGTCACCGCATCCGCCTGCGGCCCGAGGCCGAGATCGAGGGCGTCTCGGTCGACGCGATCCTCACGTCGGTCCTGCAGCAGACGCGCGTCCCCATCTGATGTTCGTTTCCGGCCGTCTCGCCCTGCTCGTCGCCCTCGGCGTCGGGCCCCTCGTGCTGCTCAGCACCGCGGGGGCTCCGGCGTGGGCGGTCGCGAGCGGATGGGTGGCTCTGTGCGTCGTGCTCGCGGCGATCGACATCGCCCTCGCCGCCGACCCGCGCCGGGTGGAGATCACTCGCACGCTGCCGGAGCGGGCGCTGCGCGACGAGCCGGTGACCGGCGAACTGCGGGTGCGCAACCTCGGTACCCGCCTGCTGCGCGCTGTCGTGCGCGACGCGTGGCAGCCGACGGCCGGGGCGCCCGACGAGCGGCAGCGTTTCACCGTGCCGCCCGGCGAGCGACGGGGAGCTGCGCTGTCGTTGCTCCCGCGGCGCCGGGGCGAGTTGCGCAGCGCCTTCGTCACCGTGCGCGCCGCGGGTCCCCTGGGGCTCGCCGGCCGACAGGCGGTGGTCGACGCCCCCGGGCGTCTGCGCGTCCTGCCCCCGTTCACTTCCCGGCGACACCTCCCCTCGCGACTCGCCCGCCTGCGCGAGCTCGACGGCAACACCTCGCTGCAGGTGCGCGGGCAGGGCACCGAGTTCGACAGCCTGCGCGAGTACGTGCGGGGCGACGACGTGCGCTCGATCGACTGGCGGGCGACGGCGCGCGCCGGAACGACCATGCTGCGCACCTGGCGTCCCGAGCGCGATCGGCACGTCGTCATCGTCATCGACACCGGACGCACGGCCGCCGCCCGCGTGGGTGACGGCGTGCGGCTGGATGCCGCGATGGAGGCCGCTCTGCTGCTGTCAGTGCTCGCGACGCGCGCCGGTGACCACGTGCACCTCCTCATGTTCGACCGCGTGACCCGCGCGCGCGTCACCCGCACCGATGGCGCGCAGCTGCTGCCCGCGCTGGTCGAGGCGATGGCGCCCGTCGACCCGCAACTCATCGACACCGACTGGGACGCCGCCTTCGCGCAGGTGCGGGGCCTCTCGGTGCGCCCCGCGCTGGTCGTGCTGCTGACGGCCGCCGACGACCCCGAAGCCGCACGCGCGTTCCTCGCGTCGCTCCCGGCGGTCGCGGCGCGATCGCGGCTGCTGGTGGCGACGGCGACCGACGGCCCGGGCGACGCCCCGGCCCACCGCGACGCCGCCGACGTGTACGCCGCCGCCGCGATCGAGCGCGCGCGGCATGACGCCGACCGGGTGCGGGCGGCCGTGGTCCGCGCCGGGGGCGACGCCGTCTCGGCGTCGGCCGACGATCTGCCGCCGCTCGTCGCCGACCGCTACCTCGCGCTGAAGGCGGCCGGGCGGCTGTAGCACACCCAGCCCCCATGCAGCCGGAGACATACGACGCGGCTTATCCTGGGGGGTACCCTTCGAGCCGTCGGCGCGTCCCCTCCGCGCCCGGCTGCGCCGTCTACGCACAGGATGCGGGAGAACTCTTGCCAGGAAACGCCACGACACGCTTCGACGATGTGGCCCTCGTATCGGTGGCGAGCGTTCTGCCCGGCCGGGTCACGACGTCGGACGACATCGAGGATCGGCTCGCTCCCGCGTTGCACCGGCTGAAGTTGAAGCCCGGTCTGCTCCGTCGCGTGGCCGGCGTCAACGAGCGTCGCAACTGGGCCGCGGGCGAGTCCTCCGACGAGGCGACCATCGCCGCGGGCAAGCAGGCACTGGCCGAGGCGGGCGTGGATCCGAGCGAGATCGGCCTGATCATCAACACCTCCGTCACCCGCAAGCACTTGGAGCCCTCGGTCGCCGTCCGCCTGCATCACGGCCTCGGTCTGCCCAGCTCCGCCATCAACTTCGACGTGGCCAACGCGTGCCTCGGCTTCATCAACGGTATGAGCCTCGCCGCGGGCATGATCCAGTCGGGCCAGGTGCGCTACGCGCTCATCGTCAACGGCGAGGACGCCGACGAGATCCAGGTCAACACGATCAACCGGCTCGTGCGCGAAGACCTCGATCGCGACGCGTTCATGCAGGAGTTCGCGTCGCTGACCCTCGGCTCCGGCGCGGCCGCCGCCGTGCTCGGACGCGCGAGCGACCATCCCGAGGGCCACCGCCTGGTCGGCGGCGTCACCCGCGCCGCGACCGAGTTCTACGACCTCTGCGTCGGCAGCGTCGACGGCATGTTCACCGACGCCAAAGCCCTGCTCAAGGGCGGACTCGACCTCGTCGTCTCGGCGTGGAAAGAAGCCAAGGGCGAGTTCTCGTGGACGGGGATGGACCGGTACATCACGCACCAGGTCTCGTCCGTGCACACCTCCGCGATCGTCCGCGCAGCGAAGCTCGACCGCACCCGCGTGCCCGTCACGTACCCCCACCTGGGCAACGTCGGTCCGGCATCCATCCCGATCACCCTCGCCGACGAGCAGCACACGCTCCGCCGGGGTGATCGCGTCCTGCTGATGGGGGTGGGCTCCGGGCTGAACACCGGCATGCTGGAGCTGGCCTGGTGAGGGTCACCGCCCCCGCCGCCACGCTTCCTCCGGCGGGACTGCCCGGGCTCGATCCGTCGCTCTCTCGACTGGTCGAGGTGCCCGGCGCCGCCGCCGACGCGGGGCGTACGCGCACCTGGCACGTGCTCGACACCGGCCCCGCCCTCGCGGAACGCGGCATCGAGCCCCGCGGCAACATCGTCGCCGTGCACGGCAACCCGACGTGGTCGTACCTCTGGCGTGCCCTGGTGAACGCCTCGCTCCACCGCGCCGAGACCGGGGCGACCCCGTGGCGCGTCGTCGCCGTCGACCAGCTCGAGATGGGCTTCTCGGAGCGCACGACACTCCGCCGCACGCTCGCGCAGCGCATCGCCGACCTCGACGCCCTTGTGACGGCGCTCGACCTCGCCGGTCCGGTCGTCACCATCGGCCACGACTGGGGCGGACCCGTCTCGCTCGGCTGGGCCGTCGAGCACCGCGATCGCCTCGCGGCCGTCATCGCGCTGAACACCGCCGTGCATCACCCCGACGGTGCCCCCCTGCCCTTCGCCCTGCGGGTGGCGACGGCGCGCGGAATGCTCGCCGCGGGCACCACCGGCACCACGGCGTTCCTCGACACCACCCTCGCGCTGGCCGATCTCGACCCGGCCGTGCGGGCGGCGTTCCGTTCCCCGTACGCCACCGTGGCCCGTCGCCGCGGCATCGGCGGGTTCGTGGCCGACATCCCGGCCACCGCGACCGACGAGAGCACTCCGGCGCTCCGTCGGATGTCGACGGGGCTCCGCGACCTCGACGTCCCCGCGCTCTTCCTGCGCGGACCGAAGGACCCCGTGTTCGGCGAAGGGCACCTCGACGACCTCACCGAGCGGATGCCGCACGCCGACGTGCACCGTTTCGAAGGCGCCGGGCACCTCATCGCCGAGGAGCGCCCCTACGCCGACGTCGTGCTCGACTGGCTCGACGAGAAGGTCGTCGCTCTCCCCGGCGCGACCCCCGCCGACGCGGCCCCCGCCGAGACCCGTGCGGGCCGCGCCAAGGCGGCACGCGCGCAGGAGCAGCTCGACGACGCGAGCGACACCGCCCCCGCCGGTCGACTGTGGGACGCCCTCGTCGCCCGCCGCGACGACGACGACACCGCCGTGATCGACATGAGCACCGCGCGCGACGGGGCGCCGCTGCGCGTGAGCTGGCGGCAGCTGTCGACCCGCGTCGACGAGCTCGCCGCCGGTCTCGACGCCTTCGGCGTGCGCGCGGGCGATCGCGTCTCGCTCCTGGTGCCACCCGGACCCACCCTGACCGCGGCGCTGTATGCGTGCCTGCGCATCGGCGCCGTCGTGGTCGTGGCTGACCGGGGTCTCGGCATCCGGGGTCTGTCGCGTGCCGTGCGCGGCGCCGTTCCCGACGTCGTCATCGGCGAGGTCGCCGGTCTCGCCGCCGCCCGCGCGCTCGGATGGCCGGGGCGCCGGGTGTCGGCCGCCTCTCTGCCGTCGGTGACCTCGCGCGCTCTCGGCGTCGAGGCGAGCCTGTCGGACCTCGCGCGCGCCGGCCGCGGACGCGCGCTGCCCGCCGCCCCCGACGCCGATGCCCTGGCGGCGATCCTGTTCACCTCGGGGTCCACGGGACCGGCGAAGGGCGTCGTGTACACGCACGCGCAACTCACCGCCCTGCGCGACACCCTGGCCGCGCACTTCGGCGTCACGGCCGACACCGGTCTGGTGACGGGCTTCGCGCCGTTCGCGCTGCTGGGCCCGGCGCTCGGTACGCGTTCGGCGACCCCCGACATGGATGTCTCGGCGCCGCGCACCCTCACCGCCACGGCGGTGGCCGCAGCCGTCCGCGCCTCCGACGCCCGCATCGTGTTCCTCTCGCCCGCCGCGGTGCACAACGTCGTCGCCACCTCGGATGCCCTCGACGCCGACGACCGCGCCGCCCTCGCCCGCGTCGACACCTTCCTCTCGACGGGTGCCCCCGTGGGCATCGACCTGCTGCGCCGTGCGCAGGAGCTCATGCCCCGGGCGACCGCGCATACCCCGTACGGCATGACCGAGTGCCTGCTCGTCGCCGATGTGACCCTGCCCGAGATCGAGCGCGCGGCAGTGACGGGCGACCGCGGCGTCTGCGTCGGCCGCCCCCTCGGCACGGGCCAGGTGCGCATCTCGGCGATCGGCCACGACGGCCGCGCCACGAGAGAGCCGTCGACCGACGCCGGAGTGACGGGCGAGGTCGTCATCTCGGCCCCGCACCTCAAGCGTGGGTACTTCCGCCTCTACCTCACCGACCGCGAGGCCCGCCGCGGGGTCGCCGACCGCTGGCACCGCACGGGCGACGTGGGTCACCTCGACGCCGACGGACGCCTGTGGATCGAGGGGCGACTCCCCCACGTCATCACGACCGCCGAGGGTCCCGTCACCCCGGTCGGCATCGAGCAGGATGCCGAGACCGTGCCCGCCGTCGAACGCGCGGCCGCGGTCGGGGTCGGCCCCGTCGGTCGACAGGTCGTCGTGGCCGTGGTCGAGGCCGGAGCGCGGCGCCCGGGGCTGGCGACGCCGGAACTGACCGAGGCCGTCCGCGCCTCCACGGCGCAGTCGCTGGCCGCGGTGCTGGTGGTGCCGGCGCTGCCCACCGACATCCGCCACAACTCCAAGATCGACCGCTCGCGCCTCGCCGCGTGGGCCGAGCGTCTGCTCGCCGGCGCGAAGCCGACGGCGCCGTGAGGGTCCTCGCCACCGGCGCGTCCGGCTTTCTCGGCGGCGCCGTCGTGCGTGCCCTGCACGATGCCGGTCATCAGGTGCGCACGCTCCAGCGGCGCCCCTCGCGCGTCGACGGCGCCGAGGATCGTCTCGGTTCCGTGACGGATCCGGATGCCGTGGCATCCGCCCTCGAGGGTGTCGACGGCGTGGTGCATCTGGCCGCGAAGGTGTCGCTGGCAGGAGACCCCGCGCAGTTCCGGGCCGTCAACGTCGAGGGCACGCGGACGCTCCTCGACGCCGCGTCGGCCGCCGGTGTCCGGCGCATCGTGCACGTGTCGTCGCCGTCGGTCGCACACGCCGGTCACGCCCTGGCCGGCGTCGGGGCCGAGCCCGCCGACCCCGAAGCCGCGCACGGCGAGTACGCCCGCACCAAGGCCGAGGCCGAGCTGATCGCCCTCTCGCGCGCGGGCGGCGACACCGCCCTGGTCGCGATCCGCCCGCACCTCGTGTGGGGGCCGGGCGACACCCAGCTGATCGCCCGCGTGATCGACCGCGCCCGCCGGGGTCGACTCCCGTTGCTCAACGGGGGAACCGCGCTCATCGATTCCACGTACGTCGACAATGCGGCATCCGGGATCGTCGCCGCGTTGGACCGTGTCGACGAGGTGAGCGGTCGCGCGTACGTGCTGACCAACGGCGAGCCGCGCCCGGTCGGCGACCTGCTCGCCGGGATCTGCCGCGCTTCGGGCGTCGAACCGCCGCGGTTCAGCGTGCCGGCGGGGCTGGCTCGCGCGGCCGGCGCCCTCGTCGAGCGCGTGTGGGCCGTGCGCCCGGGTGAGGACGAACCCCCCATGACGCGCTTCCTCGCCGAGCAACTGTCGACCGCGCACTGGTTCGACCAGACCGAGATCCGCCGCGACCTGCGCTGGACGCCCGCGGTCTCTCTCGACGAGGGTCTGCGCCGCCTGTCGCTCGCCTGAGCCCGGCCCCCTCTCCCGCACGCCCCTCGTGCGCCTCCCCCGCACGGCGGTCGCCCCTGCCCTGCATGTCCCACTTCGTGCAGCCCCAGTGCCGCAAACCCGCACAAAGTGGGACATCCCCCCGGCAGACACCGTCGCCACCTCGCGCATGTCCCACTTCGTGCAGCAACAGAGCCGCAAACCTGCACGAAGTGGGACATCCCCCGGCAGACACCGCCTCACGCGCCGCCTCTGCACGTCAGTCGCCCGCACCCTGCGTGTCCCAGTTCGTGCAGCCCCCGCACCGCAAACCCGCACAAACTGGGACATCCCCCCGGCAGACGCCGCCGCCGCCTCCGGCATGTCCCAGTTCGTGCAGCAACAGAGCCACAAACCTGCACGAAGTGGGACATCCCCCCGGCAGAGACGACGGTGACGACAGACGGCAGCGCGGGCGGCGGCGAGAAACCGGCGGACGCAGCAGCGCCGCGCGCACGACGGAAGGCCCGCCCCCGCGAGGGGACGGGCCTTCCGGATGCCGCGGGTACCGAGCCGCAGCGCGCCCCGCCGCAGCGGGGACGGGTGGTCAGACCAGGTCGAAGCGGTCGAGCTCGGTGACCTTCTGCCAGGCGGCGACGAAGTCGCGCACGAACTTCTGCTTCGCGTCGTCCGAGGCGTAGACCTCGGCGAGCGCGCGCAGCTCGGAGTTCGACGAGAACACCAGGTCGACGCGGGTGCCGATCCCGACCGTCTCGCCCGAGCCGTCCTTCGTGCCCTGGAACGCGTGCTTGCCGCTGTCGAGCGGCTTCCACGTCGTGCCGAGGTCGAGCAGGTTCGCGAACACGTCGTTCGTCAGCGCACCGGGGGTGTCCGTGAAGACGCCCCAGTCGGAGCCGTCCCAGTTCGCGCCGATGGCCCGGAGGCCTCCGACCAGCACGGTCATCTCGGGCGCGGTGAGCGTCAACAGGTTGGCCTTGTCGAGCAGCAGGAACTCCGCGGGCAGCCGCGCGTCGCGCGAGGCGTAGTTGCGGAAGCCGTCGGCGACCGGCTCGAGCCAGCGGAACGACTCGATCTCGGTCTGCTCCTGCGTCGCGTCGGTGCGGCCCGGGGTGAAGGGCACCTCGACCTCGACACCGCCCGCGCGAGCGGCCTGCTCGACACCGGCGTTACCGGCGAGCACGAGCAGGTCGGCGATCGAGACCTTCTTGCCGTCCGCCGCCTGCGCGTCGAAGTCGGCCTTGATGTTCTCGAGCACCGAGAGCACGGATGCCAGCTGCTCGGGGTTGTTGACCGTCCAGCTCTTCTGCGGCTCGAGGCGGATGCGCGCGCCGTTCACGCCACCGCGCTTGTCACTGCCGCGGAAGGTGGAGGCGGCGGCCCAGGTCGTGGTGACCAGCTGCGGCACCGTCAGGCCGCTGTCGAGGATCCGCTGCTTCAGCGCCGCCGCGTCGGCGGCGTCGATGAGCGCGTGGTCGACGGCGGGCACGGGGTCCTGCCAGACGAGCACCTCGGCGGGGACCTCGGAGCCGAGGTAACGCTCGCGCGGGCCCATGTCGCGGTGGGTCAGCTTGAACCAGGCGCGGGCGAAGGCGTCCTGGAAGGCGGCCGGGTCCTCGGCGAAGCGGCGCGAGATCTTCTCGTACGCCGGGTCGACGCGCAGCGCCAGGTCGCTCGTGAGCATGCGCGGCTCGCGGCGTCCGTCGGAGTGCGCCTCGGGCACCATGTCGGCGCCGCCACCGTTCTTCGGACGCCACTGGTGGGCGCCCGCCGGGCTCTGGAAGAGCTCCCACTCGTACGCGAAGAGGATGTGGAAGAACTCGTTGTCCCACCGGGTCGGGTGGTAGGTCCAGGTGACTTCGAGACCACTGGTGATGGTGTCGTCGCCCTTGCCCGTGCCGTGGCTGTTCTTCCAGCCGAGACCCTGGTCGTTGATGTCGGCGGCCTCGGGGTTCACGCCCACGTGCGAGTCGCTCGCGGCACCGTGCGTCTTGCCGAAGGTGTGACCACCGGCGATGAGGGCGACGGTCTCTTCGTCGTTCATAGCCATGCGGCCGAACGTCTCGCGGATGTCGTGGGCCGACAGCTGCGGGTCGGGGTTGCCGTTGGGGCCCTCGGGGTTGACGTAGATGAGGCCCATCTGCACGGCCGCGAGCGGGCGCTCCAGCTCGCGATTGCCCGTGTAGCGCTCGTCACCGAGCCACGTGGTCTCGGGGCCCCAGTACACGTCGTCGTCGGGCTCCCACACGTCGGTGCGGCCGCCGGCGAAACCGAAGGTCGGGAACCCCATGTCCTCGAGCGCGACGTTGCCGGCGAGGATCATGAGGTCGGCCCACGAGATCGACTGGCCGTACTTCTTCTTGATGGGCCAGAGCAGGCGGCGAGCCTTGTCGAGGTTGACGTTGTCGGGCCAGCTGTTCAGCGGCGCGAAGCGCTGCATGCCCGCGCCCGAGCCGCCACGACCGTCGGTCACGCGGTAGGTGCCGGCGCTGTGCCACGCCATGCGGATCATGAGGGGGCCGTAGTGCCCGAAGTCGGCCGGCCACCAGTCCTGCGAGGTCGTCATGACCTGCTGGATGTCGCTCTTGACGGCGGCGAGGTCGAGCGCCTCGAACGCGGCGCGGTAGTCGAAGTCCGTGCCGAGCGGGTCGCGCAGCGCGTTGTTCTTCGCGAGGATCTTCACGTTCAGCGACTCGGGCCACCACACGCGGTTGGCGGAGCCCTGGGTCGGATGGGGCAGGGCGCCGGCGGGCTCGCTGTCGGCGGGGGCTTCGCCCACGGGCAGTCGGTTGTCGTCGGGGGCGGCTCCATCGTGGAAGACGGGGCACCCGTTCAGAGCGTCGCTCATCGGGATCCTCTCGGTTTTTCGGCTTCGGACTTCGCTCGACAATCGGAGCACACGCCCCAGAACGTCACCTCGGCGGTTTCGATGAGAAAGCCGCTCTGCTCCGGCATGTGCAGACAGGGAGCCGCGCCGACGACGCAGTCCACGTCGTCGATGCGTCCGCACCCGGTGCACACCACGTGGTGGTGGTTGTCGCCCACGCGCAGTTCGAAGGTGCCGGCGTGGCCGGCGGGTTCGATGCGGCGGGCGAGTCCCGCGTCGGCGAAGTCGCCGAGCGCGTTGTACACGGACTGTTTGCTGGTTCCGGGGAGGGTGCCCCGGATCCCGTCGAACACCGCGTCGGCGGTGGCGTGCGGCCGGGCGCGGAGCGCCTCGAGCACGGCGACGCGTGTCGCCGTCACCCGCAGACCCGCGCCGCGGATGAGGGCATCCGCGGTGGCGTCCGGCTGACTGTCGAGCATGCCTCCACCCTAGCTATTTTTGAGTGAATCAAAAATGACACGCCGGGGAACGGTCGGGAACGACCGGATGCCGTCAGCCGGCGGTGAGGGTCGGAGTCCCCGCCTCGTACTCGGTGAGATCGCCCGTCTCGCCCGCGGCCGCAGCCCTCCGGCCCACCCACAGCATGTAGAACAGGAACACGCCCAGCGCGAGCGCGCCGATGGCGATCTTGATGGGCCACGGCCAGTCGCGGGGCGTGACGAAGCCCTCGACCAGACCCGACAGCGCCAGGGCGAACACGAGCCCCACCGCCACCGTGGCCAGCGATCGTCCGGCCGCCGCCAGAGCCGCGGCGCGCGTGCGTCGGCCGGGGGCGACCCAGGCCCAGAAGATCTGCAGACCCGCCGCTCCCGCGACGAAGATCGCGGTGAGCTCCAACAGGCCGTGCGGGAGGATGAACTGGAAGAACACGTCGGCGCGGTCGAAGGCGATCATGATCGCGGCCGACTGCCCCACGCCCACGGCGTTCTGCATGATCACCATCGCCGGCCAGAAGCCGGTCACCCCGAACAGCACGCACTGCGCCGCGATCCACGCGTTGTTGGTCCAGACCGTACCGGCGAAGATCGCGTTGGGATTCTCGCGGTAGTAGTCGACGAAGCGCTCGTCGGCGTAGTTCTGCAGCTCGCTCTGCGAGCCGAGCGCGGCCACCGCGGCGGGGTCGTTCGAGATCCAGAGGGCGACGAGGGTGGCGACGGCGACGAAGAACACCGTCACCGCCAGCGTCATCCACCGCACCCGGTACAGCGCCGCGGGCAGCTGCTGCAGGAAGAAGCGCGGGAACTGCTTCAGCACGTTCTCGCGCACGCCCGTCAGGCGCAGACGCGTGCGGGCGAGCAGCAGCGAGACGTAGTCGCCCTGCGGCGTGCGTCCGGCCGAGGTCTTGATGTCGGCCAGGTCGGCCGATGCCGCGCGGTAGCGCGTGACGAGCTCGTCGACCTCGGGGCCGCTCAACCGGCGCCGACGGCCGAGATCGTCGAGGCGGGACCACTCGTCTCGTCGGGCGGCCGTGAGGGCGTCGAGGTCCATGTGGTCAACTGTACGCATGGCATCGTCGTCGACCCCCGGACCTTCGGTCGCACTCGTGCACACGGGTGCGGACGAGACCCTCACCGGCGAGGCCGTCGCCCTCGACGTCCAACCCCTCGGGTTCTTCTTGCGGGCGGTCGGCTGCCTCATCGACATGGTGGTGGGCTTCGCGCTCCTGCTCGGTGGCGGCCTGCTGATCGCGACCATGGTCGTGGGAGCGACGCTGCCCGAGAGCGCGGTCGGGATCGCCGTGGTCACCCTGCTCGTCGTCGTCATGGTCGCGCTGCCCACGACGGTGGAGACCCTGTCGCGCGGACGCAGCCTCGGCCGCCTCGTGGTCGGTGGGCGCATCGTCCGCACCGACGGCGGCGCCGCGGGGTTCCGTCAGGCGTTCATCCGCTCCCTCGTCGGCGTGCTGGAGCTGTGGTTCACCCTCGGGGCGATCGCGGCGGTGGTGGGGATGTTCACGCCCCGCTCCCAGCGCCTGGGCGATCTGCTCGCGGGCACCTCGAGCGAGCGCACGCGCACGCGTCCTCTGCCGCCGCCGGCCCCCGGCATCCCTCCGGGACTCGAATCGTGGGCCGCGATCGCCGATGTCTCGCGCCTGCCCGACCGACTGGCGGCGCGCATGTCGACCTTCGTGCGCGGGGCCGACGCGCTCGACCCGGCCTCGCGCGCGCGGGTCGCCGCCGCGCTGGCCGAGGCGGTCCGCCCGTTCGTGTCGCCCCTGCCCCCGACCGACCCCGAGACGCTCGTGCGGGCCGTGTCGACGGTGCGGCGCGACCGGGAGTACCGGGCGCTGCTGCTCGAGAATCAGCGCGCCGCCGCACTCACCGAGCGGGTCTGACGCGGCGGGCTCAGGCGCGCAGCGTCTCGTGCCGCACGACGACCCACCCCTGCGGAACAGACAGGCGATCGGCGTGGATCGCGCACAGATCGTGCGCGTGGGGGTCTCCGACGGGACCGAGGGGGCCGAGGGCCGCCATCTGGTCGCCGTAGTCGTAGGTGAGGGTGCTCATCGCCTCGCGGGCGCACGCCACCTTCGAACAGAGTCTGTCGCGCATCGCGGGTCAGCCTACAGAGCCGGCGCCTGGCGACCGCCGCGCCGCGCCGTCGCCCCCGGATGCCGCGCCCGACAGCGGCGGTACAGCCGCACCATCGCGCCCTCTGCGCCGGGCCCGCATCGCCCCCACACGCATAAACGCTCATCCTGCGTATAAACGCGACGGCGGCGTGTTTATGCGCAGGATCCGCGTTTATGCGTCGACTTCATGCGTCGAAACGAACGGTGGCGGTGCCCGCGGATCATGCAGACGGTACCGACGGACCTGCCGACGTCGCGCACCGCAACCATAGGATGAACGCATGGTGCGTCGACGATCCCGCGAAGCCCGGCCGGTCGTCCGTCCGTCGCGGCACGGTCGCCACGGGCGCGAGAACCGCAGTCCCGTCGTACGTCCGCCGCTGCCGCCGGTCGACACGCGCGTCGAGCGCTTCGACGTCGCCGTGGGGGCCGCCGCGGAGTTCCTACGCTCGGCCTGGACCGAGCTGCGCGACGTGTCGTTCGAGATCGGCATCATGCCGCCGGCCGCGACCGATGGCATCCCCCGGTGGACGGTGCTGCGCGAAGAGAAACGCATCATCCTCTACCGCGTGCCCATTGAGCGCCTCGGGCATCCGCATCACGACGACGACCTGCACCGCCGCATGGTGATCGAGGGCGCCGTCTTCCGCGCTGCGGCCGAGTTCCTCGACCGTGACCCGTGGGACCTCGGCCCCGAGCGCTTCCGCTTCTTCTGATCGACGCGCGCACGCCGAACGAGCACGACGTCGCGGCGACGCGTCAGGGCAGGATCGTCAGCGCCGAGGCGGCGGCATCCGCCGGCCACAGCGGGTACGACGCGAGCGCGCCCGCTCCCGAGTAGGTCACCGCGGCGTGCACCGCGGCGCTCGTCTCGAGACGATAGGCACCCGCCGCCGCGGGGACCGCGACGCTCGTTCCCGCGGCGACCGTCGCCACGATCGGCGCTCCCCCGTCGGTCGGGGCGAGGGTCACCGTGACGTCTTGGGCTTCGGCGGTCAGCACGACCGCGGCGCCCACGCCGGGAGCCACGGCGATGGTGCTCGCCGAGATGAAGCGCGGTGCCGGGGAGTACCAGGCGAAGTCGGCACCCTCGCCGAATCCCGTGGTCGACCACGTCGCGCCCACGACCGGAGCCGAGGCGTCGACCTCGACGGTGTACGCGCCGGCGGCCAGACCCGACAGGTCGAGCGAGGTGGGTTTGCCGACGCTCAGCGGGACCTGACTCGGAGCGGGGGCGGCGACCGCGGCGTCCAGCGGCGACAGGGTCACCGTGGCGGTGGCGTCGGCGCCGGGCGACAGCAGACGCAGCACGGTGCCGGCCTGCCCCTGACCGGTGGTGAGCACCTCGACGCCCGGGATCACCAGCCGCGTGTCGGCCTGCGCGATCGGGGCGACCTGGTCGCTCCCGCCGGGCAGCAGCACGCGGGTCAGGGCGGACTGCAGCGACGCGTGCACCGGAGCGCCCGAGGCGACCACGCGCACGACCGGGCTCTCTTCGCCCAGCAGGAGCCCCGCCAGGGGCACCACGCGGCGACCGGCGGGGGGCACGACGAGGTTGCGCCCGCCGGGAGGCGTCGACACGCCCTGCGCTCCGTAGACCGACAGCTGCACCGTCGCGGGAACCTCGCCGGGGTTGGCGAGCACGACCAGGTCGTTCGCGCCGGTGGTCGTCGCGCCTCCGACCAGCCACGACTCCGCGAGGGGGGCGCGGCACGCGGATGCCGCGAACCCGGTCAGATCGTCCGACACGGCGGTCGCCGACCCCGCGGCGGCCAGAGGGGTCTGGGTCTCGTCGAGCGGTGCCGCGCGGAGGGCCTCGGCGTCGCCTGACGCGTCGGCCGTGGCGCCGGTGAGCGTGGTGACCGCCGCGGCACTGTCGGCGGGTCCGCTGACGACCTGCTGGGCGGCGGCGGCGCTGAGGTTGCCGGCGGCGTCGGCGCTGCGCCCCAGGGCGAGCAGGGGGCCGTCGCACGCGAGCGCGGTGTCGGAGGGAGCGGGCGTCGCCTCCACACGCACGGGAGTGGCCGTGTACTCGGGCCAGGGGGCGGCGATGCCGACCACGGTTCCCACCACCGCCGCCGTGGCGACGGCGGCGCCGGCCACGACGCGGGCGCTGGTGGCCGCCACGCGGGCCAAGCGACGGTTGCTCATCGGGATCCTCCCGGTGTCGGGCCGACGATGCGCGGCGTGCGGCGCGCGACGCGGCGCGACGCGGCGGTGGGAACGGCGAGCAGCAGGGCGACCAGCAGCACGCCGATCGATCCGAACGTCACCAGCCGTTGCAGGGCGACCTGGTGGGCGTCCATCTCGGCGCGCGGCTGCAGCGGGGCGTTGACGCGCCAGAGATCCCCCCGGGAGGTCGCCCCGACCGGGTCGAGCAGATCGCGCTGGTCGAGCGAGGTGGCAGCCCCCAGGCGCGCCCCGCGGATAACGTCGTCCTCCCCCGCGGGGGCGGATTCCAGCAGCACGAAGCCGATGCCGCGCGCGGCCAGGCGCGAGACGACGTCGTCGGCCGAGGGCGACACGAGATCCGCCGCGAGGGCGGCGAGCTCGACGTCGCCCGGACCGGGGGTCGTGCGCGTGGACTGCACGGTGCTCTGCCCCGACAGCGTCGCGCTTCCGCCCCAGACGACGTCGACCCGCAGCCCGTCGGCGCGCGGGTCGAGCACGATCGTCCCGACGTCGGTGGACCCGCGCCCCTCGGCGGCGACGAAGGCCGGCAGGGTCGAGACGGGACCGTTGGTGACGACCGAGCGCCCGGAGTCGCCGTTGCCCGTCTGCGCCGTCAGGGCGGGAGCGACGGCGACGAGCAGGGCGGCGAGCACCACGAGGGCGCCGATCGGGCGCAGCGCCGAGACGCGCGGCACGATGCCGGCGTCGAGAGCGACGACCGCCGCACCGACCACCCCCACCCACGCCAGGCTCAGGCCGGCGCCGGGCCAGAGCGGCACCGCGACGGCGTGATCGAACGAGACGGCCACGCCGACGGCGGCGAAGGCGGTGGCCAGCCCGGCGGCGGTGACGACGATGAGAGCGGAGCCGGTGACCCACCGCGGGGTGAGCACCGACAGCACGGCGAGGACCGCCAAGGGGGCCACGAGAAGACCCACCCACCAGACGGGACCGCCGGTGAGCGACGCCCACCCGCCGGGGTCGGAGGTGGGGAAGCCGACGGCCAGGAGCGCCCGCCCGAGGGGATCGGACGGGACCTCGGCGCCGGCGTAGGGCACGCCGGGGTCGGCGAGCAGGCCCCAGACATTGCCCGTGCGCACCTGCGTCCACACCAGCGGCGCGAACACGACGATCGAGGGCACCAGCAGCCAGACCACGCGCGCCACGCCGCGACCGGCGACGAGGGCCACGACGACCAGGGCCGCCGACCAGAGCACGACCACGGCCGGAGCGAGCGAGGGGGCGCACGCGAGCACGCCCACCAGCAGAACGGATGCCGCCCCGGCGGGCGCCCACGAACGGTGGGCGACGCTCGCGGCGTAGAACAGCCACGGCAGCAGCAGGTGCAGCAGCACCCCGGCCGGGCGACCCTCGACGAGCGAGGCGAGGAACGTCGGGGCGAGCGCCCACGCGAGGGCGGCCGTGATGCGCAGCAGCGACGACTCGGTCACGCGCGTGGCGGCGAACCACGCGCCGAGCACGGCGAGCGGCAGGGCCAGCACCCACAGCACCACGAAGGCCCGCGAGGGGTCGCCGGGCGACAGGGTGCCGATCAGCGCGACGAGGGCCGAGAACGGATCGGCGGGGCCCACGGCATCCAGGCCCAGGGGGCGCGCTCCCCAGGCGGCGTCCTGCCAGAGCTGGGCGATGTTGGCCCGCAGCGGCACGAGGGCGCCCCCGCCGAGCACGGGCCAGGCGAGGAGGGGGGCGAACAGCGCCGCCGACACCGCGAGGGCGCCGAGGACCGTCCACGCGCCCCCGCCGACGAAGAAGCGCAGCTCCGAGCGCACGGGGGCGTCGGGGTCGGCCCCGTCGCCCTCCCATCGCAGCCGCATCTCTGCCCGGGAGACCCGCAGGGGGGCGATGCGCGACCACCCCACCGTGCGGACGGCGCGGATGCGGCGGCGGGCGCGGGCGACCGCGGCCACCCGGGCCATGACCAGCAGGGTCGCGCCCCACTCGGGAAGGACCCGGTAGGGCATCTTCGTCACGAGGTGCAGCACTGTGCGCCAGAGCGCCAACGGCAGGAACGACAACCAGTGCAGGGGCACCGCGGGCGCCGGCGCGTAGGCGAGACGACGGTGCAACTGCGCGGTGCGCGTGGCGAAGGCGCGTCGTCGGGCCCGTCGACGGCCGCGGGCCATCGCCGCGACACCGTCACCGGCGACCGCGACGCGGGCCGCGGGCACGACCGAGACGAGGGTGCCGGCGAGGCGGGCGCGCACGCCCAGGTCGAGCCCCTCGTCGGCGCCGCCCAGGGCGGGATCCAGGCCCCCGAGCGAGGTCCACGCGTCGCGTCGGACGAGCACACCGCGCACGTCAGTGCCGAGCACGTCGGCGTCGCCGTCGTGCTGGCCCTGGTCGAGCTCGCCCGCGGCGAGCTCGACGGTGCTGCCGTAGTGGTTCATGCTGACGCCGAGCGACAGGATCATGTCGCGCTCGTCCCACGCCACGAGCTTGGGGGCGGCGACCACGAGCGAGGGCGACAGCTCGAGGGCACCGGCCAGTCGCACGAGGGCGTCGGGGTCGGGCGCGGTGTCCTGCGCGAGCAGCCACACCGTGTCACCGGTGAGGCGCGGGGTCGCGAGTGCGGTCGCTGCGGCGAAGGAGGTTCCCGCGGGGGCGGTGATCACGCCCTCGGCGCCCGAGGTGGCGGCGAGCTGGGTCAGTGCCGGATCGGCGCCGCACAGCACGATGGTGAGGGCGTCGACGGGGCGCGTCTGCGCGGCGAGCGCGGCGAGCGTCCGCTGCAGATGGTTCGCGGCGGGAGTGCGTCCTTCGGGGCGGACGACGAGGATGGCGTGTACACGAGCGGGCATGACGCGGATCAGCCTAAGCGCGGTCCTGCGCGATGACGCACGCCGCGCCGTCGGCGACAGGATCGCTCGGTTACGGGTGAAGCGGGCCGGAGATCAGGCGCGGCGCTTGAGTTTGCGGCGCTCGCGCTCGCTGAGACCGCCCCAGATGCCGAAGCGCTCGTCGTTCTGCAGCGCGTATTCGAGGCACTCGGACTTCACGTCGCACGAGGTGCAGATGCGCTTGGCGTCGCGCGTCGAGCCGCCCTTCTCGGGGAAGAACGCCTCGGGGTCGGTCTGCGAGCACAGCGCATCGGTCTGCCACGAGAGGGTGTTCTCTTCGGTGGAGTCGATGTCGCGACGGACTCCGGGAACACCGAGATCGACCGGATCGACGAACCAGTTGTCCGGGACACCGGACCGGTACTGCGATGTCGCCATATCGTCCTCCGCCTGGTTCGAACCCGTGACGCGCGGTGCCGCGCATAAGTAATTACACCCGTGTCATTCCATTTGGTCAAGTCGCGGATCGTAAACCCTCAAGGCAGAGATGAACCTTCACGACGCGCCACGGCGTGTCGGGTCGTCAGGCGCCGGGCATCGCGACGAAGACCTCGCCGCCGCCGTCGGTCGAGACCGGCGACTCGTCGGGCGTGATGAGCGCCGCCTGACCCGCCGTCAGGGTCACCGTGCCGCCGGCGGCGCCGGTGAGCACCGTCTCACCCGAGATACCCAGGGCGATCGCCACCCCGCGCAGCTCCAGCGCCGCCGCGGCGCCGGGCACGAGGTGTCCGAGGGCGAAGTCCGCGATCCCCGGGGCGAACACCTCGACACCGTCCGCGACGGTCGGGGACAGGAACGGCGGCTCGGCGGGACGGAAGTCGACGAGCGAGAGCAGCTCCGCGACGTCGATGTGCTTGGGGGTCAGCCCTCCGCGCAGCACGTTGTCGCTGGCGGCCATGATCTCCACGCCGAGACCCGCGACGTACGCGTGCAGCACGCCGGCGGGCACGAAGATCGCCTCGCCGCGGCGCAGTTCGACGAGGTTCATCAGCAGCGCCACCACGATGCCCGGGTCGGCCGGGTACGCCGAGTGGAGCGAGCCCGCCAACGCCAGCTCGGCGGCGAACTCGTCGGAGTGGGCCGAGGCCGCGGCGTCGACGATCTCGGCGATCTCCGCCGCATCGGCGTCTCCCAGCAGCCAGCCGATCGTCGAGCGCAGGGCCGCGCTCGCATCGTCGGCGGCCAGGCGCTCGCGCAG
This sequence comes from Microbacterium sp. CFBP 13617, assembly GCF_014839445.1. Taxonomy (NCBI): domain Bacteria; kingdom Bacillati; phylum Actinomycetota; class Actinomycetes; order Micrococcales; family Microbacteriaceae; genus Microbacterium; species Microbacterium sp. CFBP 13617. Next base: position 461,639 of record NZ_JACYNW010000003.1, read on the forward strand.
CGCCGTCACCGCGGGCGCGTCGCCGAGGGCGGCGACCAGGGCCCGGGTGCGCGCGATGTCGCGCAGGCCCGCCAGAGCGGTGAACGTGTCGCTGAGGGCGACGATGACCTCGGGCTTGTGGTTGTCGTCCTTGTAGTTGCGCGACCCCGCGTCGCGGGGAACACCGGCGGCCTCTTCGCGGGCGAAGCCCTCGACGGCCTGATCCTTCGAGGGGTGCACCTGGATCGACAGGGGCGCGCCGGCGGCGAGCAGCTTGAGCAGGTACGGGAGTTTCGCCGGGACACCGTGCGCCGCGGCCTCGGCCGGGAGCCAGGCGTCGAGCGTGCGGTCGGAGCCGTCGTGCACCTCGGCGGGCGAGCCGGGGTGGTCGCCGAACCACACCTCGGCCTCGGGGGCGCCGGTGGGCTCGCGGCCCTCGAGGTCGGCGATGAGCGTCGGGCTGCCCCAGGCGTAGTCGCGGGGCGTGTTCGAGATCGCAACAAGCACGGGCGTCAGCCTAGTGGCAGCACCCCGCGCCCCCGGATGCCGACCGGTACCCTGAACACACCATGGCGATGTACACGAATCACCCCGTGTCGGCGCTGCCGACGGCACCGCCGCGCGAGACGACCGGGCACCTGCTGCTGCGCGCCTGGTGCGTGCTCGTGCTCGTGCTCGCCCTGGGTGGCGTGGGGCTCGTCAACGCGGTCGGCCCGCTCATCGCCGCGATCGTCGTCGCCTGCTCCGCCGTGGTCTCGGCGATCGTGTGGATCGTGGTGCGTCCCCCGGTGGCGGTGCGCCGCCTGCCCTGGCTCGCCTTCGGATACGTCGCCTGGGCGGCGGCCTCGATCTCGTGGAGCGCATGGCCCGCGGCATCCGTGCTCACGTGGCTGCTGCTGGCCATCACGACCTTCCAGGCGCTCTTCATCGGCGCCGTGCTCACCTGGCGCGACGTCGTGCGCGCGGTCGCGTCGGCCGCCAAATGGATCGTGGGCCTGTCGCTGCTGTTCGAGGTCGTGGTCTCGGTGTTCGTGCGCGGCCCGCTGCTGCCCGGCTTCGTCGTCCCCTCGGAACGGGTCGATCCGATCGTCTACTGGTCGCGCGACAACCTCTTCGACGGCGGCCGCATCCAGGGCGTGTTCGGCAACGCCAACCTGCTGGCCGCGGTCATGCTCGTCGCCCTCATCGTCTTCGCGGTGCGCCTCGCCGCCGGAGCCCCCCGCCGCACGCTGCTCATCGGCTGGATGGCGGTCGCCGCCTTCCTCTTCGTCCGCGCCGGGTCGGCGACGGCCTTCATCGCGGCGGCCTTCGTCGCCCTCGTGCTCGGCACGGTGCTGGTGATGCGCACCGCCCGCCGCCCCGGCGAGCGCACGCGGTGGTACCTGCTGTACGCCGCCGTCGGGCTCGGCGCGGGGGCCGCGCTGTGGTTCGGCCGCGACGCCCTGTTCGGGCTTCTCGGCCGCGGCGCAGACCTCACGGGCCGCGAGGGCATCTGGGCCGACGTCGTGGCGCGCGCCGACCAGCACCCGATCATCGGGTGGGGCTTCTCGACGCCCTGGATCGCCTCGGAACCGCTCATCGACGGCTGGATCGTCGACCACGGGCAGACCGTCGTGCAGGCGCACAGCATGTGGTTCGACGCGTATCTGCAGCTGGGGGGAATCGGCGTCCTGCTGCTCGCGCTGGTGTACCTCGCGTACGTCTGGCGCTCGTGGTTCTTCGCCGTCGATCGACCGCGGTGGGACCTGCGCGCCGATCGCCCGCACTCGCCCCTCACACTGCTCCCGACCCTGATCGGAGCACTGCTGGTCGTGCTCGGCCTGACCGAATCCGGGCCGCTGCTGCTGTGGGGATGGATGTTCGTCGTGCTCTTCGGCGCGAAGATCAAGCAGACTCCGCTCGTGGGGGTCGGCCCCAGCGAGCAGAGCCTGTCGATCGAACGCGGCGAGCTGCAGAGACCCGCGCCGTGACCTCGGCGCCGGCCGCGCCGCTCCCCCTGCTCGCCTCCCCGGCCCTGGCCCGCGCCTTCACCCTCGCGGTGTTCGCCGCCGCCTTCGGCGGCTTCGCGATCGCGGCGGTCGCCGGGTCGGTGACGCTCGCGACGGTGTTCGCGGGGCTCTGCGCCCTCGGCGGCGCGATCCTGTGGGCTCGGCGCGACGAGATCGACCTCGTGCGCCTGGCCCCCACGACGCTCGTGCTGCTCGTGGCCTGGGCGGGGGCGAGCGTGTTCTGGAGCACGGCCCCCGCCGAGGCGCTCGGCGGATGGCTCTCCTTCGCCGCACTGGCGTTCCTCGCGGTGGTCATCGGGCTCGTGCGCGACGCGGTGCAGACGGTGCGGGCGCTCGGCGACGTGCTGCGGTGGCTGCTGGGCCTGTCGCTCGCGCTCGAGGTGCTCAGCGGCATCCTGCTGGATCTTCCGATCCCCTTCCTGCAGATCCAGGGGGCGATCGCCGACCTGGGCCCCGTGCAGGGCGTGTTCGGAACGCGCAACGCCCTCGGTTTCGTCACGGTCGTGGCCCTGATCACCTTCCTCGTGGAGTGGCGCACCCGCTCGGTCGGGACCGGGGTCGCGATCGGCTCGGTGCTGCTCGGCGGCGTGCTCGCGGCGCTCAGCGGCTCGCCCACCGTCATCGTCGTCGCCGCCGTGACCGGGCTGGCCGCGGGCGCCCTGTGGGCCGTGCGACGCGTTCCTGCCGCTCGCCGTCGCTCGGCGCAGACGCTGCTGGGCGCGATCGTCGTCGTCGCGACGGGGGCGGTCTTCGCGCTGCGCGCTCCCCTCGTCGCCGCGCTCGGCGCGAGCGCCGATCTCTCGCTCCGCACCGATCTGTGGGTGCGCGTGCTCGACGTGGCCGAGCTGCGTCCGGTGCAGGGGTTCGGCTGGTTCGGGGCGTGGGTACCCGGCATCGTGCCGTTCGACCTGATCACCCTGGCGCTCGGCGCGTGGCATGCCTCCGCGCTCAGCGCCTTCCTCGACGTGCTGCTGCAGCTCGGGTGGGTGGGGCTGCTGCTCTTCGGTGCGCTCGGCGGCCTCGGCCTGGCCCGCGGGTGGCTCGTCGCGGGCTCCCGCCGCGCGGTCGTGCACGCCTGGGCCCCGTTGACGCTGGTCGCGCTGCTCACCGTCTCGGTGTTCGAGAGCTTCACGCTGACGGGGGCCGGGTGGCTGCTGCTCGCGCTGTGCGCGGTGCGGGCGGGGCAGTCCCGCTCGTGGCGCGAGCAGCTCGACCAGCGCATGGCCGCCGCCGCACCGCCGGGCGCTGCGGCCGGCGAGAACCCCGCGGCGGGCCCGCGCACCCCCCGCACCGACGACCCCGGCGACGGGACCGACGGCGACGCCGACGCTCAGGACGGCCCGCGACGCGCCGGGTAGACTTCCCGCTGGCTGGCTGGCCGCCCGCGGCCGCGGCCCCTGAACGAAAGACCTCTTCGTGACGTACACCCTGCAGAACGCCGTGCTTCCGCTCGATCGCGACCCCGACCTTCTCCCGCTGTACGTCGACCCCGAGACCTGGTCGACGATCGACGAAGAGCCCGTGCGCGTCACGAACGTCGCCCAGCTCAGCAACATCCTCGACCGCCACCGCGCCCGCATCGTCGCGGGGCGCCGCGTGTCGTTCGGCACGTACTTCAACGCCTTCCCCGCCTCGTACTGGCAGCACTGGACGGCCGTCCGCCAGGTGCGCCTGACCGTTCACACCTCGGGCAACGCCACGATCCTGGTGTACCGCTCGAACGGCAGCGGCACGAAGCAGCGCATCGAGACCCGCGAGGTGAAGGGCGACGAGGTCGCGACCTCGTTCGACCTCGTGCTCGACCAGTACAGCGACGGCGGGTGGATCTGGTTCGACGTCGCCGCCGATCGCGCGGACGCGATGTTCGAGGGCGCCGAGTGGACCACCGAGCAGGAGCCGGCGCGCGGCGGCAAGGCCAGCATCGGCGTCACGACCTACAACAAGCCCGACTACTGCGTCGAGACGCTCCAGGCCCTCGCCGACGCCCCCGACGTGCTCGACGTCGTCGACCGCGTGTTCATCATCGACCAGGGCACTGACCTCGTCGAGGATCAGGACGCCTACCCCGCGGTGGCGGAACGCCTGGGTGAGACCTTGCAGGTGCTGCGTCAGCCCAACCTCGGCGGGTCGGGCGGGTTCGCCCGGGCGATGGTCGAGACCCTCGCCCGCTCGGGCAGCGACTTCGTGCAGCTGCTCGACGACGACGTGCGCATCGAGCCGGAATCCATCCGCCGCTCGGTGGTGTTCGGCCGCTACGCCTCGGTTCCCACGATCGTCGGAGCCCACATGTTCGATCTGCTCGACCGCCCGAAGCTGCACGCGTGGGCCGAGGTCGTCGACGACGCCCCCTTCATGTGGCGGGCGCTCTACCAGGAGCGCCTCCCCCACGACTTCAGCGTCGCCAACCTGCGCCAGAGCCCCATGCTGCACATGCGCCTCGACGCCGACTACAACGGCTGGTGGATGTGCCTCATCCCCACGAGCATCCTGCGCGACATCGGCCTGTCGCTGCCGGCGTTCATCAAGTGGGACGACGCCGAGTTCTGCGTGCGGGCTCGGGATGCCGGGTACCCGACCGTGTCGATGCCGGGTGTGGCGTTGTGGCACGTGTCGTGGATCGGCAAAGACGATTCCATCGACTGGCAGGCGTACTTCCATGCCCGCAACCGCATCGTCGCGGCCCTGCTGCACTCCCGCTCACCGCTGGGCGGAACCCTCATCCGCCACAGTCGACGTGTCGATCTGAAGCACCTCCTGATGATGCAGTACTACCCGGTGGAACTCCGGCACCGGGCACTGCGCGACATCCTGTCGGGCCCCGAGCACATGCGCGCGGGCCTGGCCACCGCCATGCCCGACGCGCGCGCCGTCGCCCGGAAGCACCCCGAGACCGTCGTTCACAAGGACTCGGGCGTTCCGCTGCGGGCCCGTCGCGGCCGGCAGGTGTTCAAGCGTCTGAAGAAGCACGAGTTCGACAGCCCGCGCGGCCTCGCCCTGCGCACCTTCACCGTGCGCACCCTGCTCTCGCACTGGTTCCACACCCCCGATCCGGCCAACGTCGACCAGCCCGAGGTCGAGTTCGGCAAGAACGACGCGCACTGGTGGCGCATCCCGACGTACGACAGCGCGCTCGTGAGCGCCGCCGACGGCTCGGGCAAGAACATCTACACCCGCGATCGCGCCCAGTTCCGCCGCATGCTCGTCGACAGCGTGCGCCTGCACCGACGCCTGCAGCGCGAGTGGCCCCGCCTGTCCGCCCAGTACCGCCGGGCTCTTCCCGACCTCGTCTCCGAGGCCCAGTGGCGCGCGACCTTCGAGGAGCGCTCGTGAACGCGTTCGACCCGGCCACGGCGACGATCGTCGTCGTCACCTACAACCGCACGCACCTGCTGACGCGCCTGCTCGAGAGCATCACGCAGATGGAGCCGGCGCCCGGCCACCTCGTCGTCATCGACAACGCCTCCACCGACGACACGACCGCCGTCGTCGAATCGTTCCGGGACCGCCTCCCCACCGAGCTGGTGTACCGGCGACTCGACACGAACACGGGCGGCTCCGGCGGCTTCAGCGAGGGCATGCGCGTCGCGTACGAGCTCGGATCCGAGTGGATCTGGCTCATGGACGACGACGTCGAGGTCGTCTCCGACGGTCTCGCCCGCATGGGCCGATGGGCACCGCGATTCCGCAGCATCCAGGGGCGGCGCTACGACTACGACGGCAGCGAGTTCTACTGGCAGTACCGCGTCGCCGAGTCGATGGCGATCCCCATCCCCTTCGCCCCCGCCGGCTTCGACGAGTCCGGCTTCAAGCCGATGAACTCGGGCTGTTTCGAGGGGATGTTCATCCACCGCGACATCGTGGCGAAGATCGGCCTGCCCGATCCCCGCTTCTTCATCTACTGGGACGACCAGCTCTACGGGTGGCTCGCCTCGCGTCAGACGCCCTCGGTGATCGTGAACGAGTTCGTGCTGCGCCGCACCCGCGAGATCAAGCAGTGGGACATGGGCATCCGCCACATGAACGCCTCCAGCGACGCGTACCGGTACTACATCATGCGCAACCGCGCGTATCTGCAGAAGTACTACCGCCAGCTCGGCGTCTACCGGGCCCTGCCGTTCAGCGCGGGGACCACCCTGACCTTCGTGAAGGAACTGATCCGCCTCGTGGTGGTGGAGCGCAAGCTCCGCGGCACGAGCCACCTGTTCCGCGGCCTCCGCGACGGGCGCCGCATCACCCGCGACGCGTCGTGGAAGCCGATGCCTCCCCTGGAGCCCGCTCAGCCCGTCGCGTAGTCGGCGTTGTACCGGTCGAGCACCTCGGCGATCGGGGCGTCGAGCTTCAGCTCGCCGCCGTCGAGGTAGAGCCCCCGCGTGCAGAACCGGCGCAGGTCCTTCTCGTTGTGGCTGACGAAGAACAGGGTGCGCCCCTCGGCGAGCAACTCGTCGATGCGGCGATAGCACTTCTCGCGGAACGACCGGTCGCCGACGGCGAGCACCTCGTCGACCAGCAGGATCGGCTCGTCGAGCTGCGAGACCACCGAGAACGCCAGGCGCACCTTCATCCCGTTCGACAGGTGCTTGTACGGGGTGTCGACGAAGTCGCCGATCTCGGCGAAAGCGATCATGTCGTCGAAGCGTCGGGAGACCTCGGCCCGTGGCATCCCGTGCAACCCGGCGGTCAACCGCACGTTCTCGCGCACGGTGAGGTCGCCGACGAAGCCCCCGGTGATCTCGATGAGCGGCGCGACCCCGCCGTCGACGGACACTCCTCCCTCGTCGGGGAGAAGGACGCCCGCGACGAGTTTGAGCAGCGTCGACTTGCCCTGGCCGTTGCGGCCGACCACGCCGATCGACTCCCCCGGCTGCACCCGGAACGACACGTCGCGCAGCGCCCAGAACTCGTCGGGCCGCGAACGGCGCGCGGTGCCGCCGAAGATGTCCTTGAGGCTGCGGCCACCCCGGCGGTTGCGGCGGAAGCGCACCCCCAACCCGTGGACGTCGATCGCGGGACCGGCCATCACAGCTCCTTCAACACCGGACGCTCGAGCCGCGGAAAGACCACCAGGCCAAGACCCAGGATGCCGAGGCTCACCGCCGCACCCACCACGACCGTGAGGGTGTCCCACTGGTCGGGGAAGAACCCGACGCGGTAGAGCGTGAAGATCCCCGCGAGCGGGTTGAACGCCGCGATGTCCGCGAAGACGCCGGGGAGGTTGCCGACGCCGTAGATGATGGGCGACGCGTAGAACAGGGCGCGCAGCACCAGACGAGTGGTGCGTTCGAGGTCGCCGAACATGACGCACAGCGGGGCGACGATCAGACCGAGCCCCACCAGGAGCGTCGTCTGCAGCAGCACGGCGAGCGGGAAGGCCAGCAGCGCCCACGAAACCTGCGCCCCGCCGAAGACCGCGAACAGCACGAGCACCGGGAGCGAGAAGAGGAACTCCACGCCCTTGCTCACAACGATGCGGTTCACCCAGATCCACCGCGGGATCGAGGTCGAGCGCACCAGGCGGGAGTCCTTCTTGAACGCCTTCGTGAAATCGGTCACGGCGGAGTTGAACCACACCCACGGCAACAGGGCCGTGATGAGGAAGACGATGTAGGGCTCCTCCCCCACCGAGCGGTGGAAGACCTGGGTGAAGACGAACCAGTAGATGCCACTCATCACGAGGGGATCCAGCACCGACCACAGGTATCCCAACGCGCTGGTCGAGTAGCGCACGCGCAGATCGCGCGCCGACAGCAGCCACAGCGAGTGGAGGGAGCGCCGCGCCGATCCGGGGGCGCCGACGGCGGCGGGGGTCACGGGGAAATCCTACGCGGGGCGTTCATCCGAGCCTGGCCGGGAGCTGCTCGGCCAGCGACGGGCCGAGCGATCGGGCGTACATGCGGGTCAGGTGGTTGTCGTCGCGGTACACCGCGACGTTGCCGATGACGCCGACGCAGAGGTCGTCGGGGCAGATCCACGGGGTGAGATCGACCAGGCTCAGCCCCGGTCGATCGAGGTCGTCGGCCGGGTTGCGGTCGGCGAGGGACGCCGAGCGGGGAACCGCGCACTCGAGCGGGTCGGCGGACTCGTTCACGCAGCCGAACATGTCGAAGGCGAACCGCGGGTTGTCACGGATGCCGAGAACCTCGATCCCGGCATCGCCCATGCGGTCGAGGAACCCCTCGATGCCGGCCCGCACCATCTCGTCGTCGTCGCCGGCGTCGGAGCGCGTGACCACCGTCATCACGGCGTCGGGCGCGATCCGCTCGACGTGCGCGATGGCGGCCTCGCGCCAGTCGTCGCAGGTCGGATCGAGCCCCGGCTCGTCGAGGCCCATCGAACATCCGCCCTTCACCAGCGACACCACTCCCCAGTGCTGCGCGTCGGCGACCGGCAGCAGCGCGGCCGTGATCTGCTGGGCGTGCGAGTCGCCGATGACGGCGACGGTCCGCGACGCGCGGGAGGTGCCCGCGGTCTCGAAGCACGTCCCCTCGAGGATCTGCTCGGTGACGAGCCGGTACGACGAGCACACCTGCTCGAGCTGGGTCCACTCGTCGTCGAGCAGGGTGGGAAGCGGCAGCAGCATCGCGTCGGCGGGCGTCCGGGGCAGGGTCGGGTCACGGAGCACGGCCGCGCCGGGGTTGGCGACCTCCGCGCGCACCGCGATCACGCGCTGCTCGCTCCACGATGCGATCTGCCAGCTCGCCACCGGCACCGCGACCACGGTGGTGGCCACCGCCAGCACGGCGATCGGAACGAGCGCCGAGGGATCGGAACGCCGCCACGCCCGGACCGGGCGGTCGACGGCCCAGGTGAGCGCGCGCGCCAGCAGCAGCGACAGCACGATGATGCCCGCACCACCGACCAGCCCGACATCGACGCGGTCGTTCACGACGAGGAAGGTCACCAGGATCGGCCAGTGCACGAGGTAGAGGGCATACGCGTCGCGTCCCACCGCCCGCAGCGGTCGGGATGCCAGCAGCCGCCCGGGCCCGAGGTCGCGTTCCCCGTCGGTGTCCGAGCCCGAGATCACGATCGCGGCGGCGCAGAGCACCGGCCAGAGCGCGAGGAAGCCCGGGAAACCGCCGCGGACATCGAGCACCATGCCGAGCACGAGCAGGCCCGCCAGCCCCGTCCACCCCACGACGGCGCGCGCCACCCGGCCCAGGCGCACGTGCGGCAGCACGAGCACGAGCAGGGAGCCCGCCGCGAACTCCCAGAGCCGAGCGCCGGTGTCGAAGTAGGCCGCCTCCTGCGCGGCCGCGGTGCGGATGACCGAGTAGACGAACGAGACGAGGAACACCGCGCCGAAGACCACCCCGACGACGCGGTCGGGCGACAGCCCCCGGCGGCGGACGAGCACCTGGCACAGCGCCAACAGTGCGACCCACAGCAGGAACGCCTGCCCCTGCACCGACAGCGACCAGAAGTGCTGCAGCGGGCTCGGGACCTCGGTGCGGGCGTAGTAGTCCACGGCATCCGCCGCGAGCACCCGGTTCTGCACGTAGGCGAGCGAGGCCCACGTCTGCTCCCACACCATGCGCCACGCGGTGGGCGGGTACAGCGTCCACACCAGCGCGACCACGCCGACGAGGGTCACCGCGGCGGCCGGCAGGAGCCGGCGGAAGGTTCCCAGCAGGTGGCGGATCGGGCGCACGGGGTGATCCCCGGCCATCCGCCGGACGAAACCGCGGGTGAGAAAGAACGCCGAGAGCATGAGGAAGACGTCGACGCCGCCCGAGACCCGTCCGAACCACACGTGGTACGAGACGACCAGCAGGATGGCCACGGCCCGCAGCCCGTCGATGTCGGGCCGATACGCCCAGCGCCCCTCGTCCGCCCGTCCGGCGCGTGCCGGGCGGGTGCGCGACCCGAGGGTCAGAGGCACGGCGACGTCACGCGAGCTGGTTGTTCCACATCGTCAGCGCCGAGCCGATCGCCATGTGCATGTCGAGGTACTGGTAGGTGCCCAGTCGTCCGCCGAAGTGCACGTCGCGCTCGCCCTTGGTCAGCTCGCGGTACGCGAGGAGTCCGGTGCGGTCGTCGGCCGTGTTGACCGGGTAGTACGGCTCGTCGGCGCGCGTGGCGAAGCGGGAGTACTCCCGCACGATGACGGTCTTGTCGGTCGGGTAGGTGTCGGCGCGCTCGGGGTGGAAGTGCTTGAACTCGTGGATGCGCGTGTACGGGGTGTCGGCGTCGGCGTAGTTCATGACGCTGGTGCCCTGGAAGTCGCCGATCGGCAGCACCTCCTGCTCGAAGTCGAGCGTGCGCCACGACAGCTCGCCCTCGGCGTAGTCGAAGTACCGGTCGACCGGGCCGGTGTAGACCACGGGCACCTGGCCGACGGTGGCCTTCTTGTTCAGCGGCTGCGACTCGTCGAAGTAGTCGGTCGACAGCTTCACGTCGATGTTCGGGTGATCGGCCATGCGCTCCAACCACGCGGTGTAGCCGTCGACCGGCAGACCCTCCCACGTGTCGTTGAAGTAGCGGTTGTCGTAGGTGTAGCGCACCGGGAGGCGCGAGATGACCTCGGCCGGCAGGTCTTTGGGGTCGGTCTGCCACTGCTTCGCGGTGTAGTCGCGGATGAACGCCTCGTACAGGGGGCGGCCGATCAGCGCGATCCCGCGCTCCTCGAGGTTCGTGGCGTCCTTGGCCTCGAACTCACCGGCGAGCTCGTGCACGAGCGCCCGCGCCTGATCGGGCGTGTACGCGGCCTGGAAGAACTGGTTGATCGTGCCGAGGTTGATCGGCAGCGGGAACACGACGCCCTTGTGGGTCGTGTACACGCGGTGCACGTAGTCGGTGAACCGCGTGAAGCGGTTGACGTACTCCCACACCGTCGGGTTCGACGTGTGGAAGAGGTGGGCACCGTAGCGGTGCACCTCGATGCCCGTCTCGGGCTCGTTCTCGGAGTAGGCGTTGCCGCCGATGTGGTGGCGGCGGTCGATGACCGTCACCTTGCGACCTGCGGCGGCCGCGCGCTCGGCGATGGTCAGGCCGTAGAAACCCGAGCCGACGATGAGAAGATCCATGCGGAGAAGCGTCTTTCGTGTCGACGGATGCGCGGAGACGGTGCCGCGACCCGTCCAGTCTAAACGGCGGCCTCGCCGACGCCTTCAGGGGCGGGTCAGGGACCGTCCGTTAGCATGACTGACTGTCATCCAGCGAGAAATGGGAGTGCATGAGCGATTCCTGGTCGGTGATCGTGATGCCCGTCATCGTCTCGATCCTCGCTCTCACCGTCCCCGGAATCGTCGTCCTCGCGGCCGGGTGGGGCGTGCGTCGCCTGCGCATCCTGGCTCTGGCCCCGGTCGTGTCGATCGCGATCCTGGCAGTCTCCGCCACCGTGGCGCCCTTCGTGGGTCTGGGGTGGTCGCCGCTGCCGGTGGTGATCCTCACGGTCGTCGCCGCCGCCGCCGCCTTCGGCCTGGGCCGCTGGGTCGGCCCCGAACGCGACGACCGCACCCCTCCGTCCACCGCGGTGTGGGGCGTGGTGGCGCTCGGCATCGCGGCCGTCGTGATCGCGCTGCAGCTCGCCGTCGTCTTCGGCGGGCCGGCGCACATCTCGCAGACCTTCGACGCGATCGTCCACCTCAACACCGTCGCCTTCGCCATCGACACCGACAACGCCTCGGCCTTCCACATCGGCGCGACATCCGACATCGGGTTCTACCCGAACGGCTGGCACACCGTCGCCGCCCTCGCGGCCAACGTCACGGGAGTCTCGGTCCCCCTCGCCGTCAACGCGGCCAACATCGCGCTGTCGGCCGTGGCCTGGCCGCTGTCGGTCGTCGCGCTCAGCACGGCCCTGCTGTCGGAGCGCACCGCGGTCGTGGTGAGCTCCGCGGCGCTGTCGACCGGATTCGGCGCCTTCCCGATCCTGCTGATGTTCTTCGGCGTGCTCTACCCCAACGCCATGGGCTACGCGGTGCTGCCCGGCGGCGTCGCCGTCGTGGTGCACCTGCTGCGCAGCCGCGGCCTGCCCGCCCGCGCCCGCGCCACCGTGCTGCTGCTCGTCGCCTCGGCGGGGGTCGGGTTGTCGCATCCGAACGCGTTCCTCGGCATGGTCGCCCTCGGCGCGGCGATCGTCGTCGTCGAGCTGCTGACCACGGCGATCTCGTTCCCCACCCGCCGCCGGTGGATGGCGACGGCGGCGATGCTGCTCGGACTGCTGCTCGTGCTCGCGGTGCTGTGGCGGGTCATGCGCACCAACGCCGAGATGTCGCGATGGCTGCCGTGGCAGACCACCGCGCAGGCCCTCGGCGAGGCACTGCTCTTGTCCCCCCACGGCTACACCGTCACCGTGACGATCTCGCTCCTGCTGCTCGTCGGCGTGGTCGCGATCGTCCGGCGCCCGCGCCGCCTGGTGATCGCCGGCCCCCTGGTGGTCGCCACCGTGCTGTTCGTGCTGGTGTCGGGCACCGCCGCGGGCAATCCGGTGCGCGAGCTGCTCACCAACCCCTGGTACAACGACTCCTTCCGCTTGGCCGCACTGCTCCCCGCCGCGGGGATCCCCGTCGCGGTGCTCGGCGCGATCACGCTGGTCGACCTCGCGGCGCGATCGCTCCAGCGCGCCCGCGCGGCACGCGGCCTGCGCGTGGCCATCGCCGCGGTCGCTGCCGTCGTCGTCTTCTCGGTCGGGGTGAGCCCCAACATCGTCCGCGCGGTGCAGGACGCCCGCGGCGCCTACGCGCTCGACGCGGGTTCGCCCCTGCTCACGGCCGATGAAGAGGCCCTGCTCGAGCGCCTGCCCGAGACCACCCCCGCCGACGCCGTCATCGCGGGCAGCCCCTGGACCGGCACGTCGCTCGCCTACGCGATCGGCGAGCGCGAGGTGCTGCGCAAGCACGTCTTCGGCGCGTTCGGGCCCGACGAGGAGCTCATCAACAACGCCCTGCGCGACATCGACAGCGACCCCCGGGTGTGCGAGGCGGTCGATCGCCTCGGCGTCGACTACGTCCTCGACTTCGGTGCGCAGAACGTGTGGAACAACCCCGGCGTCGGACTCGACCGCCAGGGACTGTACGGCCTCACCCCGTCGGAGCACCTCGTGCTCGTCGACCAGCAGGGGCCCGCCGCACGCCTGTTCCGCATCGAGGGCTGCTGAGGTGCCCCGCTCCTCGACGGTCGCCGTCGCCTACGACTGCCTCTTCCCGTACTCCACGGGCGGGGGCGAGCGGCAGTACCGCGCCTTCGCCGACGAGCTGGGGCGGCGGGGCCTCGAGGTCGACTACCTCACCGCCGTGCAGTGGGAGGGCGCGACCCCCGTCGAGGAGCGCTTCCGCATCCGTCCCGTCACCGGCCGCCTGTCGCTGTACTCCGCCGACGGCGTGCGCCGCATCCCGGCGGCCCTGCGCTACGCCGCCGCACTCTTCCGCGCCCTCGTGCGTCGGCGCCGGCGCTACGCCGCCGTCATCGTGAGCGGACTGCCGATCTTCAACGTCTTCGCCGCGCGCCTGGCGCTGCTCGGCTCCGGCACGCGCCTGGTGGTCGACTACCTCGAGGTGTGGCACCGCCGCCAGTGGGTCGAGTACTCCGGCGCCGTCACCGGCACGATCGCGTGGGTGCTGCAGCGCGCGGCGATCGCGATCACGCCCCTCGCGACCTGTCACTCGCAGCTCAGCGCCACGCGCCTCCGGCGCGAAGGGCTCCGCCGCCCGCCCGTGGTGAGCCCGGGCCTCATCGACGGCGCCGTCGACGTGGCGGCCCCCTCCCCCGCGACCACGCCGCCCTACGTGCTGTACGTCGGTCGTCACATCCCCGACAAGCGCGTCGAGGCCCTGCCCGCCGCCGTCGCCGCCGCCCGCGCGGGAATCCCCGACCTGCGCCTGGTCGTGCTGGGCACCGGACCCAGCTCCGACGCCGTCCGCGCCGAGGTGCACCGCGTCGGGGGCGACGAGTGGACCGACTTCCCCGGCTTCGTCTCGGATGCCGAGCTCGACACGCTCCTGCACGGCGCTCTGTGCCTCGCGAACCCGTCGCGTCGCGAGGGGTACGGGCTCGTCGTCGTCGAGGCCAACGCCCACGGCACGCCCGTCGTGCTCGTGGCCGACGAGGGAAACGCCGCCACCGAACTCATCGACGACGGCGTCAACGGCATCGTCGCCCCCTCCATCCGACCCGACGACCTCGCCCGGGCGATCCGGGCCGTCGCCGACGGGGGTGACGACCTGCGCCGCACCTCGCGCGCCTGGTACGACACCGCCGTGGGCACCCGCACCATCCGCCGCACCGTGGAAGGGATCCTCTCGGCACTGCCGCTGCCGACCCCCGCCGCGGTGAAGACGAAAGAAGACACCCCGTGACCACTCCCGACTCGACGGACGTCGAGCTGACGATCCTCATGCCGTGCCTCAACGAGGCCGAGACGCTGGAGGTCTGCATCCGCAAGGCGCAGGGCTTCCTCGCCCGCAGCGGCATCCGGGGCGAGGTGCTGATCTCCGACAACGGCAGCACCGACGGCTCGCAGGCCCTCGCCGAGCGCCTGGGCGCCCGCGTCTCGCACGCGCCGCGGCGCGGCTACGGTGCGGCCCTCATCAACGGTATCGAGACCGCGCGCGGGCAGTACGTCATCATGGCCGACGCCGACGACAGCTACGACTTCGAGAACCTCGAGCCGTTCGTCGAGCGCCTGCGCGCCGGAGCCGACCTCGTGATGGGCAACCGGTTCCTCGGCGGCATCGCCCCGGGCGCCATGCCGCCGCTGCACAAGTACCTCGGCAACCCGGTCCTGTCGTTCATCGGGCAGCTGTTCTTCCGACCGGGCATCCGCGACTTCCACTGCGGCCTGCGCGGCTTCAACCGCGCGCGCATCCGCGAGCTCGACCTGCAGACCACGGGGATGGAGTTCGCCTCCGAGATGGTCGTGCGCGCGTCGCTCGCGCGGTACCGCATCGAAGAGGTACCCACCACGCTGAAGAAGGACGGGCGTTCGCGTCCTCCCCACCTGCGCAGCTGGCACGACGGCTGGCGCCACTTGCGGTTCCTGCTGCTGTTCGCCCCGCGCTGGCTCTTCGTCTACCCGGGCCTGGTGGCGTTCTTCCTGGGTGCCATCACCGTCGGCGTCCTGTCGTTCGGCGGCATCGAGATCGCCGGGGTCGGGTTCGACGTGACGACCATGGTCTACGCGAGCGCGCTGTGCGTGACGGGGTTCCAATCGCTGCTGTTCTTCTGGCTGACCAAGCTCTACGCCACGCAAGAGGGCTTCCTCCCCACCAGTGAGCGGTATCGGCGGATCGTGGCGAGGTGGTCCGCCGAGCGCGGGCTCCTCATCGGCGTCGGCCTGTTCCTGCTCGGCATCGTGATCGCCATCGTGCAGGTCTCGCTGTGGGGCAGCCTCGACTTCGGCACCCAGAACGCCGCCCAGGCGGTGCGCATCGCCGTGCCCAGCGCGCTGACGATCGTCCTGGGCTTCCAGACGGTGATGATGAGCTTCTTCTCGGGCGTGCTCACCACGCCCCGGCGCGAGCAGCGCCCCGAAGCCGTCATCGAGAGCTGATGGCCGACCGACGCATCCTCGTCGATCTGCTCGGCTTCACCGGGTCGCGCGGAGGCACCGAGACGTATGTGCGCGAGCTTCTGCCGCGCCTGGCGGAGCGCCTGCCGCACGTGCGCTTCGCCGCCCTGACGGGCCGCGTCGGCGCCGAGCGCGTGTCGTCGTTCTTCCCGGGGCACGTGCAGACGGTGCCGTGGGTGGGCGCCGACCCCGCGACGTGGGCGCTGGGCGCCGTCGCCGTCACCGGCCCCGTCGCCCGTCGCGGCCGCGCCGACCTCGTGTGGGCGCCGGCGAACTTCGGGCCGGTGTTCCGCGGTGTCCCGCGCGTGGTGACCGTGCACGACGCCATCTACGACGAAGTGCCGGGCGGCCTGGCCCAGCGGACCCAGCGCGCGGTGACCTCCACGCTCATGCGCCGATCGGCCCGCACCGCCGACCGCGTCCTCACGGTCTCGCACGCGGCGGCGGCGAGCATCTCGGCGCACCTCGACGTCGACGCCACGCGCATCGACGTCGTGCACAACGGCAGCACCGCACCGCGACCGGTCGCCGATCCCGCCGGCATCCTGGCTCCGCTCGGCCTGCCCGATGACCGGCCGATCGTGCTGAGCGTCGGCAACCGCATGCCCCACAAGAACTTCCCCGGCCTGCTCGCCGCCTGCGCCACCATCGACCCGGCCGTGCGCCCCGTCGTGGTCGTCGCGGGCAGCCGCCTGCCCGACCCGCTCGCCGAAGACGTGCGGCGACTCGGCCTCGAGCGCGACGTGGCGCTGCCCGGGTGGGTGAGCGACGATCAGCTCGAGGCGCTGTTCCAGGTCGCCGACCTGTACGCCTGCCCCTCGCTGGTCGAGGGCTTCGGGCTGCCGGTGGTCGATGCGCTGCGGCGCGGCGTCGCCGTGCTCGCCCACGACGTGCCCGTGCTGCGCGAGGTCGGCGGCGACGCCGCCCGGTACGCCGATGCGACGGATGCCGCCGCCTTCGGCGCCGCGATCACCTCCGCGCTGGCGGCCCCGCCGGATGCCGCCACGCGGGCCGACGCACAGCGCTGGGCGTCGCGCTTCACATGGGACGACGCGGCCGACGCCACCGCCGAGGTGCTGGATCGCACGCGCGGGGAGCGACGACGGTGAAGGTCCTGCTCGCGCGCCTGATCGGCTTCGGCACCGCCCCGATGATCGTCGCGGTCGTACCGCTGCTCGTGCTGCCGATCGCGGCGCGCATCCAGGGCGCCGAGGGATGGGCGGCGATCGGAACGGGTCAGGCGCTCGGCAGCCTGTTGGCGATGATCTCGAGCTACGGCTGGAACGTCGCCGGCGGCGCCCGGATCGCGATGGCCGAGCACGACGAGGCGCGTCGCGACGTCTACGCGCACAGCTTCTGGTCGCGTCTGGCCGTCTTCGCCGTCGTCGGCGGCGTGACGGCCGCGATCGCCGCGGCCCTCGTCGGCGGGGCGTTCGGCGGGGTGGCCGCTCTCGTGGTGCTCGCGACGGGGCTCACCGGCCTGACGATGTCGTGGTACGCCGTCGGCACCGGCCGGGCGCGGATGGTGCTGTGGTTCGAGGCGATCCCCATGGCCGTGTTCACGGCCGCGAGCGCCGCGATCATGCAGCTCACCGGTCAGCTGGTGGCGTATCCGCTCATGATGATCGCGGGCGTGCTCGTCGGTCTCGCCGCGCTGCACGTGCACATGTACGGCCGCGTGGTCCCCCCGTTCCACGTCGGCGGCATCGGACGCAGCTTCCGCGAGAACCTGCCCCTCGCCAGCGCCGACGGCCTCGGCGGCAGCTACACCACCGCGCCGGTGCCGATCGCGCAGGGGGTCGTGGGCACGCAGGCCGCGGCCGAGCTCACCTCGGCCGACAAGCTGTACCGGGTCGGCCTCACGGCCATCCTCATCGTGGGCAACACCCTGCAGAAGTGGGTGCTCGAAGCCTCGTGGGAGGCCGGCCGCACCCGCCGCCACCTCGTCGCGCTCGCGCTGCACCTCGTGGTCGGCGTGATCGGCCTGCTGGTGCTCGTGCTGCTCGGACCCTGGCTCACGGCGGCGTTCCTCGGCGAGGCGGTGGCCCCTCCGGCATCCATGTTCCCCGCCTACGGCGTGACGTACCTGATCATCTCGCTGACGACGCCGCTCATCCGCAACGTCCTGGTGCCCGCGGGCCGCAACCGCGTCGTGCTGCTGGCGATCGTCGCTTCGGCGAGCGTCGGCCTTCCGGCCATGTTCGTGCTCGGCGCGACCCTCGGCGCGACAGCGATCGTCTGGGGTCTGGCCGTGTCGGAGGTCGTGGTGCTCACGGTCGTCGGCATCGCCGCGACCCGCGAGATCCAGGCGCAGCGCAGGCTCCTCTCCCGCGGCTGAGGGCACGGCCCGGGCAGACGCACCGACCGCGGCGGCTCAGCGCGCGGCGTTCCCGCGCCGACCGCCCGTGACGCTCCAGAGCGCCGCCCCGAGCAGATGAACGACGGCGGTGCGCGGGGTCGCCTCCGAGCGACGGACGGCCCCGAGAACGGCGCGCACCGTCGCCCCGGCCCGCCGGCGGCGGCCGAAAGCAGCGGCGAGCGCGCGCGCGACGGGGGTGTCGACCCGAGCGCGCAGAGCGTCGGTCATCGCGTCGGCCCAGCCGGCGTTGACGACGTAGAGCGAGCGGGCGAGGGCGCGCGGGCCTCCGCCCTCGGCGGCGAGCGCCGCGCGGCGTCGTCTCAGCGTCTCGCGCCAGCCGAGGCGCGCGGCATCGGCCTCGCCGAGCACGTTTGCGGTGTGCTGCACGTAGTCCTGCACGACCCGGTCGACCACGCTGGCGCCGTCGGTCGCGGCGGCGCACACGGCCAGCCAGTGATCGTGTACCTGCGCGGGCCCGGGGAGGGCGGGGAAGGGCAGGGCCACGTCGAGCAGCGAGCGGCGCAGAACGCACAAAGCGCCCGAGAACTGGTTCTCCAGCACCAGCGAGGCCGCGTCCACCTCGCGCCGCGCCGTGGATGCCGTGACCACCACGCCCTCCGGATACGTCACCACCCGCGCCTGCCCGCTGACGAGCGCCGCGTCCTGCAGCGCCGGCACGAGGGTGGCGAGCTTGTCCGGCATCCAGACGTCGTCCTGGTCGCTCAGGGCGACCCACGCGGCGTCGGCGGGCACGGCGGCCAGTCCGCGTTCGAAGTTGCGGTAGAAACCGACGCGCTCCTCGAACCCGATGACCTCGAACCTGTCGTCGTCGCCGACGGCGTCGACCAGCTGCGCGCGCACCGCGTCGGAGCCGCCGTCGGCGACCACGAGGCAGCGGAACGCGCCGAGCGTCTGCGCCTGGAGCGAGCGCAGCTGTCGGGCGAACAACTCCGCCGGGGGCCGGTACGCCGCCAGCACGATGTACCCCTCGGTCGGGGCGGCGGCGGGGTCGGTGGGGGTCATGGGCGGGTGCGCGGGGAGGCGGTCCCATCGTACCGACCCGGGTCGACGACGGGTGCGGCCGTACACTGGGGGCTCATCCCGCCCGTGCTGCCCTCCGGGTGCCGGTGTCCGAACGAAAGGCCGGTCGCGCATGAGTGCCGATCCCGAGATCGACATCGTGATCCCCGTGTACGGGGGCTGGGACTTCGTGCGCACGTGCGTGCGCGCGGCGCTGGACCAGAGCGTCGCGGCACGCGTCATCGTCGTCGACGACCGCTCGCCCGACGACACCGCCGACCGCATCGAGAAGGCCTTCCCCGAGGTCACGCTGCTGCGCAACGAGGTCAACCTCGGCTTCGCCCGCACGTGCAACGTGGGCATGGCGGCGGGAGACGCGCGCCTGGTCATGCTCGTCAACAGCGACGTCGTGCTCGAGCCCGGTGCGGTCGCTGCGGCGATCGCCGCGCTGCCCGACGACCCGGCATCCCGCATCGGCAGCGCCGCGACCCTGCTGCTCGCCCCCGACGGCTCCGTCGACTCGTACGGCATCGTCGCCGACGTCACCGGCGCCGGCTTCGTGCGCTTCCACGGTGCGCCCCTCTCGGCGGTGCACGCCAGCGTTCCGCCCGTGCTCGGTCCGTACGGCGCGGTCGCGGTCTACCGCCGCGCCGCGCTCGACGAGGTGGGCACGTTCGACACGAACATCTTCATGTACGGCGAAGAGCTCGACCTGGCCTTCCGCCTGCGCGCGGCGCGCTGGGGCTGCGTCGCGATCACCGAGCCGGTGGGCACGCACCTCGGCGGGGCGAGCGCGGGCACCGAGTCGGAGCGCCAGCGCCGGTTGTCGGGGTTCGCCCGCGGCTACCTGCTGCGCAAGTACGGCGTGCTGCGTTCGCGGTGGGGCCTGCGTGCCGTCGTCGTCGAAGCGGTGGTGTCGGTCGCGCGCCTCGTGCTGCGGCGCGACCTGGTGTCGCTGCGCGGCCGTATCGAGGGATGGCGTCGCGGTGCGCAGGCGCCCCGACTCCCCCTGCCGCTCGACGCCGTCGACGCCACGATCGATCTGCGCACCTCGCTGCGCATGCGCGGCGACGGCTACTGGGCCGAGCGCGCCTGACCCCGTCGGCCGCACCGCCGGTCGCTCCGTAAAATCGGACGCATGCTGTCCGCTCTCCGCTCGCGCGTGCGCGCCGCGCGCGACCTCGCCCCCCTGCGCCCCCTGGTCGCGCGCCTCGACCGCGTCTGGTGGGCGCGCGTCATCCGGCGGGCGGGCATCGTCGACCTCGACTACGTCCGCGCGCAGACGGGTTCGCCGCTCTCCGAGGCCGCCGCCGTGCGCCGCTACGTGAACGGCGGGTACCGCGACGGCCTGCGTCTGTCGCCGCTGTTCGTCGACACCGCCGTCGGCGACCACCTCCCCGAGGCGTGGCGCGTTCCCGCGCTGTACGCCTATCTCGTCGCCGATCCGCGAGGTCTGCAGGTGAGCCCCCTGTGGGATGCCGTCGCGTACGGCACCCGTCATCCCGACGCGTGGGACGCCCCGGGAGGACCGGTCGGACACGCGTGGCGCCGACGCGAGGCCCACTCGCTGCCCTACGGCCCCGCGGCGGAACCCGCGGTCGCGACGTGGTCCGAGCTGTCGCGCGCGATCACCGCGGCGGCGTCGCGCGCCCGTGTCGGCGGAGAGGTCGCCGCGACGGCGGGTCGCACTCCCCTCTCCCGAGAGCTGCTGCTCGCCCTCGGCCCCGAGGAGTGGGACTTCGACGAGTCGATCGCCGAGGCCGTGCGCTTCGCCGACGTCGACGGTCAGGGAGTGGCGATCGCCGTGCTCGACGACCGCCCCGAGGACTGGACGCTCGCGTCGATCATGGCCGCGTCGCACCCGCGCGTCCGCATCGGTCGGCGACGGCACGACGACGCCGCGCGCGCCCTCGACGAGCTCGTGCAGACCTCGACGGCCGAGGTGCTGGTGCTGCGCGGCCCGAACGAGACGCTGACCGCCGCCGATGCGGTCGTCCTGGCGGCGCGCGTCGCCGCGGAGCCGTCGGGAACCGCGGTCGCCCCGGTCTGGCGCGACGGCGACGGCACGATCGCCGCGGTCGGAGCGACCTCCGAGGGGCGGTTCCTCGCCGGGCACCCCGTCGAGGATCTCACCGCCCTCATCCCCGCCACGATGCTCGAGGTCCCGGCCCTGGCGGGCCTCACGGTCGCCGTCCGTCGCGCCGACATCGACACCGCGCTGCGGGGCCCGGATGCCGCGGGACGCCTCGGCACCCGCGCGCTCGTCGCCCTCGACCTCGAGACGCGTACGCGCTCGCGCGTCGCCGACCCCACCGCGCAGGCCCCGGATGCCGGCTCCCGCACTCCCGCATCCGCCGGCCGCGACGCGGTGTCTGCCGAGGCGCCGCGGCCCCTCGCCGGTGCCGACGACCTCCTCCGCCGCGCGGGGTGGGAACGCACGCTCTCCGGTCCGCTCCCCCGGGTGCGGCGCCCCGGGCGCACGATCGAGCTCGCCGACGGCACCGAGGTCCCCGTGCTGCGCTGGGCGCTGCGGACCGCGACGCCGGTCGGCGTCCGGGCCGAGGGATGGGGCGACACGCACTTCGCCCGCGCCCTGGCCGGGGCACTCCGCCGGCTGGGGCAGGAGGTCGTGATCGACTCCTACGCCGCTCGCACGCGCTCCACGCGGCACCTCGACGACGTCACGGTCGCCCTGCGGGGTCCCGAACCCCTCGAGGCCTCCCCCTTCGGCGTCTCCCTGCTGTGGGTCATCAGCCACCCCGACGAGATCACCGCGACGGACGTCGCGGGCTTCGACCGGGTCTTCGCGGCCTCCGCCCCCTGGGCCGCCGCCACCGGCACCGAGCTCGGCGTCGCCATCACGCCCCTGCTGCAGTGCACCGATGCGACGCGTTTCCGCCCCGAGGGGCGCGAGCGCGGCGACGACATCCTCTTCGTGGGCACGGCGCGCGGCATCCTTCGCCCCTCGATCGTCGAGCCCATCCGCGCCGGCATACCCGTCACCGTCATCGGTCCCGATTGGCGCGGCTGGATCCCGGCCTCGCACATCCGCGCGACCGGTGTGTCGAACGACGACCTGCCGGGCCTGTACGAGAGCGCCGGTGTGGTGCTGAACGACCACTGGCCCGCCATGCAGCAGCGGGGGTTCATCGGCAACCGCCTCTTCGACGTGGTCGCCGCGGGCGGCCGGGCCATCAGCGACCGGGTCGAGGGGATCGACGAGCTGTTCGGCGGCGCCGTCGCCACCTACGACGAGGTGCCCGAGCTCATCCGCATGCTCTCGGGAAACCTGGATGCCGTCTTCCCCGACGCCGACGCGCTGGCCGCGGCCGGCGCGCGGGTGCGCGCCGAGCACTCGTTCGACGCCCGGGCGCGCACCCTGCTCGACGCCGCCGTGCGCGCCTCGGAGGCGCAGCCGCGACGCTGACCGGCGGACGCGGGTCGGCGGGGGCTCAGCGGAAGCGCACCTCGGCGGGGACCGACCCCAGCGAGTCCGACCGGCCGTGCACCGTGAACTCCGCGCCCTGCATGAGGGCGTGCGAGGTCGACTCGCTGATGCCGTGCAGGTTCGCGTTGACCCAGTAGCTGCCCGGGTTGAAGCGGGCGCTGTCGACGTCGATCTCGACGGTCGTCGTCTCGCCCTCGTGGAGGGCCGGCAGCGAGGTGCCCAGCATGCTGGTGTTCGACGCCAGGGCCAGCAGACCCGACGAGGTGTCGATGCTGAAGCCGAGCGCCCACTCGTCGAGCGTGCGCAGGCCGCGCACGGTCACACCGACGCGGAAGGACTCGCCCGTCTGGAAGTCATTGGACCGGGTGCCGTCGGCCGCGCGCACGTCGACCGCGACGATCTCCGCCGCACGCAGTACCTGCTCGGGGCGCGCGGACACCTTGCCGGATCCTTCTTCGAGCAGCTCGCGGAAGCGCTCCACGGCGGCTTCGGCGAGGCCGTCGAACGCGACGCGGCCCTTGTCCATGAGGATCACCCGATCGCACAGCTCCTCGATCTGGTCGAGAGCGTGCGACACGATGATGATCGTGCGTCCCTGGCGCTGGAACTCCTTGATCTTGTCGAGGCATTTGCGCTGGAACTGCTCGTCGCCCACGGCGAGCACCTCGTCGACGAGCAGGATGTCGGGGTCGGTGTGCACGGCGATCGCGAACGCGAGACGCACGAACATCCCCGACGAGTAGAACTTGACCTGGGTGTCGATGAAGTCGCCGACGCCCGAGAAGTCGAGGATGTCGTCGAAGCTCGCCCGGGTCTCTTCCCGGCTGAGCCCGAGCACCGAGGCGTTCAGGTAGACGTTCTCGCGACCGGTGAGGTCGGGGTGGAACCCCGCGCCCAGCTCGATCAGAGCCGCCACGCGCCCGCGCTGCTTCACGTCGCCGGAGGTCGGCTGGATGATCCCGCCGATGACCTTCAGCAGCGTGCTCTTGCCCGAGCCGTTGTGCCCGATCAGACCGATGGTGTTGCCCGCGCGGATGTCGAGGCTCACGTCGCTGAGCGCCCAGAAGTCCTGGCGGTGGCGACGGCCGGCGCGGCCGAGCGTGACGAGGCGCTCCTTGATGGAGGTGTCCTTGCGCACGACAAACCGCTTCGACACGTCGGTGAGCACGACGACCTCGGGGCGCGCCAGGGCGGGGGTCACGTCAAACGACATATCGATCACAGTTCCTGGGCGAAATTGCCTTGAAGGCGCACGAAGACACGGTGGCTGAGCACGAGCAGAACGAGACCGATGAGCAGTGCGACGGCCATGCGCAGCACGAGGTGGGCGGGCTGCTCCAGACCGTCGCCCCCGAGCCAGAACGCTCGTTGGAATCCGAGCACGGCGAGAGTCAGCGGGTTGTTCGTGTAGATCTCCAGCAGCGTCGGGCTGGTGATGATCTGGCTCGCGAGGTGCCAGGCGTACAGCACCGGCGAGAGCCACATGAGGAGCATGGTGACGACCTCGACCAGGTACTGCACGTCGCGGAGGTACACGTTCACCGCCGAGAAGAAGAGCGAGAAGGCCAGACCGTAGACGAGGATGAGCAGCAGCGAGGGGACCGCGTAGACGATCTGCCAGTGCAGCGGCGGCTTGCCCGCGATCACCGTCGCGACCAGCAGCACGCCGAGCTGGATGAGGAAGTTGAACAGGGCCGATCCGGTCGCCGCGAGCGGGAAGATCTCGCGCGGCATGTACACCTTCTTCACGACACCGCCGTTGGCGATGATCGACCCGGTGCCGCCCACGGCGATCTCCTGGAACAGGCTCATCGCCGTCAGGCCGGTGAAGATGAAGATGGCGAAGTCCGGGATGCCGCGCGCCGCGCCCAGGAACTGGCCCAGCACGACGAAGTAGATGCCCAGCAGGATGAGGGGGCGGATGAGCGCCCACACGAATCCGAGCGCGGAATCCTTGTAGCGAGCCTTGATGTCGCGCTTGACGAGGAGGTCGAGCATCTCGCGGCGAGCGAAGATGTCGCGCAGCGTCGTCCAGAGTGATGCGAACCCCAAGCCGGGGGTGACGCCGACGGAGCGCATCGGCATCTCCGCGAGGCGTGCGAAGCGCGCGTTATCCGCGGAGGATGAGGAACTGGACATGGGGACCGATTCTACTGGTGGGTTCCTGCACGGGGTCTGAACTCACCGACGACGCAGTCGCTGTCGCGCGCGCCAGAGGCCCCCGCGGACACGCTCGGTGGAGGTGAATGCCCGATCGATGCGGTCGGCGGCCGAGGGACGGTGCAGCCGGACCCACATGTCGACGAAGTCACGGAACCGTCCCCACCCGATGTAGCCCGCGCGTCGGAGGAACTGCACCTGGTGCTGCGTGTCCTCGGGCATCGTGGCCGACATGTGGTCGAGGTTGTAGTCGAAGGCGGTGTAGCTCTTCGAGAGGTACTCGGGGGTGGCGATGGTCATCGAGTGGTACCCGAGCTCGCCGGCCGCGTAGACCGGCATCCGCTCGAGGATGTGCGCCAGTCCCCCGTCGACGTACGCCTCGGCACCGCCGAACTCGTCGTAGGTCCACTCCCGCTCCAGAAGCAGGCGCAGCGCCTGCGGACGGGCGAAGAACATCGACCCGAAGGGCGCGAGGGGCGAGACCTCGTCGAGCGGAACCCGGATGCCGAGCTCGGCGCACAACTCGGCCACCCCGGGCCGGTTCGCCCACCATCCGTGCCCCATGGTCGGGTGACCGAGGTGCACGGTGGGCGGGAACGCGAGCCCGAGCCCCGGCTGCTGCTGGAAGAGCGAGACGATGGTCGCTGCCTCGTGGGGGCCGCCGAGCAGGTTCTCGAACTGGTGGCGACGGAAGTGACGACCCATGTTCGCGCCGTCCTGCGGCGTCTTCTTCGAGTGGATCTTGACCACCAGGTCGTACCGGTCCGACAGCAGCACGTCGCGGCATCCGATGAGGAACGCCGCCTGGTCGCGGCCGTTGTTCGACGCGACCACCCGCACCTCGACGCGCCCGGGGAACCCCCGCGCGGCGATGATGCGCTCGATCTCGTCGGCGCGCTCGCGCTCGGGCGTCGTCACGATCAGGTCGACGTCGCCGGGCAGGTAACCCGCGCGATCGAGGATCTCGTCGGTCATCTCGACGTAGAAGATGTGCGCGAACACGGCCGTGCGCATCGGCTTCGACGGGTCGTAGCCGTCGTCGGTGGGCGAGAGCACGCGCAACAGGGCGGCATCGGCGTTCAGCACGCGCGGCTCGACGTTGCGTGCCAGGTCGTCGAAGATGAGCTCGACCGGGTAGCCGTTGCGCTCCACGGCCTCGAGGGTCCACTTGCCGACCACCGCGACGCGGTCGAGGAAGACCGGCCACTGGAAGAACGGCCGTCGCTTCAGCGTCGGGCACCCGGCGTCGATGAGCTGCTCGGCGTAGAGCACCGCGTGGTTCTCGATCTTGTCGGTCAGCGTCGGGAACGCGACCTCGCCCGAGAAACCCTGCTGGGTGAAGTGCTGGGTGAAGATCCCCTCGTGCTTGGTGACCGCGTCGGAGTACGTCGTCATCGCCGGGAGGTCGCGCCAGTAGGCGTCCCACTCGGGCGAGGTGAACATATTCCGACGCACGGCCACCCAGTACGACTGCAGGTGGTACGGCAGGTAGTCCTCGTCCTGCGTGAACGGGTGCGGTTCCACCCGCAGGTGGTCCGTCATGCCCCAGAAGTGCAGGGGGTGCGCGTTCATGCGCTCGAAGATCGGGCCGAACGGCCGGATGGGACCGAACCAGGTGTCGTTGACGAG
Organism: Microbacterium sp. CFBP 13617; assembly: GCF_014839445.1. Lineage (NCBI taxonomy): Bacteria > Bacillati > Actinomycetota > Actinomycetes > Micrococcales > Microbacteriaceae > Microbacterium > Microbacterium sp. CFBP 13617. The sequence continues at coordinate 487,750 of NZ_JACYNW010000003.1, forward strand.
CAGCAGCTCGTCGAACGACGACACGCGCTCCCCGACGGCGTCCAGACCGTGCTTGTAGCCCCAGATGTCGTAGCCCTCGTTGGGTCGCTCGAGGACCAGGTCGCCGACCGTCTCGAGCCGCGCGCGGCCCTGGGCGGTGAGCGGACCGTTCGAGACCACCACGATCTCGTCGCAGAACGCGCGCATGTGCTCGAGGGCGTAGAGCACGAAGTCGCCCACCTCGCCGCGACGGTCGAAGACGACGTAGATGAGCAGCCGCTTGCCGTCGGGAGGGAATGTGTCGGCCGGACGGGTCCAGTCTCCGATCAGCTCTGCGGTCTTCACGACGACACCTCTCGCTCCTTCTCGCCCCGTTCGCTGCGCAGACGCGAGGCGACACGGCGACCCGCCGACAGCACACGGTGGGCCCGCAGCGCCACGCGGTATGCGGGACGGAAGGCGTCCGCCACCCGCGGATGATTCGTGCGCACGTACATGCGCACGAGGGCGACGGTCCCGCCGTAGCCGGTGTAGCCGGCCCTGTGCAGGAACCCGATCTGCTCGACGGGCCACCCGCGGGTGGTCGAGAACATCTGGTCGACCTTGTACTCGAGCGCGGTGTAGCCGATCTCGGCGTGCGCGTAGTTCAGCACGGTGCGGCAGTAGTACCCGGCCTGCCCGGCCGCGGCGCTCACCAGGCGCTCCTGCAGGTGGGCGAGGTGACCGAAGCGCCGCTCGCCCTTCCAGCCGTAGTCGGCGAAGGTCCACCGACGCTGGGTCAGCACGCGGAAGGCCGCGGGACGCCCGACCCACATGCCCCCGTACGGCGCCAGCGGCGAGACGGCGTCGAGCGGCACGCGGATGCCGAGGCGCTTGCTCAGCCGTTCGGCGTGGGGTTCGAGCAGAGCCCAGCCGCGCCCCATCGTCGCGTAGCCGACGTGGATCATCGGCGGGAAGACGACGCCCAGTCGCTCTTCCTTCTCGAACAGCGACAACAGGTTGCGCACGTAGCCGGGGCTGCTGAGCAGGTTGTCGAACTGGTACCGGCGGAAGTACCGCAGCCGGTTCATCGTCTTCCAGGGTGCGCGGCGCATGTGCAGCTTGACGACCAGGTCGTACTGGTCGGACTGGATGACGTCGCGGCATCCGACGAAGTAGTCCGCCATGTCGCGGCCGGGGCTCTGGGGGGTCACGCGCAGCTCGTACGTGTGCGCGTTGGTCGTCGCCCACGCTTCGAGCAGACGCTCCAGGCGGGCCGCCGTGACGCCCTCGGTCGTCGTGATGAACACGGAGGCGCCCGACGGGAGGAACTGCAAGCGGCGCAGGACCTCGTCGATCTCGTCGACGTCGCTCACGTGCACGACCGCGGCGATCGACAGCGACGATCCCGCCTCGGGCTCGACCGCTTCGTCGGACAGCACCGAGAGCAGCCCCAGCGTGGTGTTCAGCGCCTTCGGAGCCACGCACGTCGCGAGGCTCGAGCGCAGCACGTCGAGCGGGTACCCGCGCTCGCCCATCATCGCGGCGATCTCGCTGCCGATGATCGCGAAACGATCGAGGAACGGCGGGTAGCTGGTGAACACCGCGCGGTCGACGAAGGGCACGTCGACGTCGAGCAAATCCTCGGGCGCGAACAGCCCGGGGTCGTGCGCGTGGAAGCGGGTGGTGTCGAAGGCCCGCTCGTGAGCGAAGCCCGCCGCGGTCATCTCCGCGACGAGCGAGCGTTCCCGTTCACTGGGGGCCGACGTCGGCCCCCACCACCGGTGCCACGCGGCGCTCTCGAACAGCGCGCGGCGGACCACGGTGAAGAACCAGGGCCGGTCGGCGATGGCGGGGAACCCCTCGCCCGGGAAGGCCTCGCGCGGCGGAGCCGCCGGCAGAACGTCCCAGACGTCGGCGGCGCTGTCGGCCATGCGCTCGAACAACGGAGCCAGGTCGGCCACGGGACCGAACCACGAGTCCCCGGTGAGCACGATCTCGTCGATCGCGGGCCACCGGCGGCGCAGACGTTCCATCGCGGGGGCGTACGCCTCCGAGTCGAACTCCTCGCCGTCGGTCTCGATGACGTCGTCGATCAGATCGTCGAGGCGGGCGCGGACCTCGGATGCCAGGGGCCCGGGGTGCACGAGGACGACCGCGGTCGACACGCGGCGCAACGCCTCGAGGGCGAGCACGCTGGTCTCTTCGATCCGGCCCGCCGCGCGCACGGCGTAGATCACGGCGCGCCCCGCGGAACCCGGACGCGCGGAAGCGGACGTCTCCTCGGTCAGAGGTGTCGTCCGCTCCGGCTCAGCGCTCGGCGCCATGTTCGAGAGCGCTGAGCAGATAGCGGCCGTAGCCGCTCTTCACCAGCGGCTCGGCGCGCTCGCGCAGCTCGTCGTCGGACAGGAAGCCCATGCGCCACGCCACCTCTTCGGGGCAGCCGATCGACAGCCCCTGACGCTTCTCGACCGTGCGGATGAACTCCGTCGCCTCGCTGAGCGAGTCGAAGGTGCCGGTGTCGAGCCACGCCGTGCCGCGCGGGAGCAGCTCGACGCTCAGGCGCCCCTGCTCGAGGTAGGTGCGGTTGACGTCGGTGATCTCGAGCTCACCGCGCGGCGACGGCCTGAGGGCCCGGGCGATCTCGATCACGTCGTTGTCGTAGAAGTACAGGCCCGGGACCGCGTAGTTGCTCTTGGGGTGCTCGGGCTTCTCTTCGAGCGAGACGACGCGCCCCTCGGCGTCGAACTCGACGACGCCGTAGGCCGTGGGGTCGGCCACGCGGTACCCGAAGACGACACCACCATCGAGGTCGCTGTACTGGCGCAAGCGCGTTCCCATGCCCTGGCCGTAGAAGATGTTGTCGCCGAGCACGAGGGCGACCGAGTCGGAGCCGATGTGCTCCTCGCCCAGGATGAAGGCCTGCGCGAGACCGTCCGGCGAGGGCTGCACCCGATAGGTGAGCGAGATCCCGAAGCGCGAACCGTCGCCCAGCAGCCGCTGGAACTGCTCGGAGTCCTGCGGCGTCGTGATGATGAGGATGTCGCGGATCCCGGCCAGGATGAGGGTCGACAGGGGGTAGTAGATCATCGGCTTGTCGTAGACCGGTACGAGCTGCTTCGAGATGCCCTGAGTGATGGGGTGCAGTCGGGAGCCCGTGCCGCCCGCCAGAATGATTCCGCGCATGAGGTCCAGTTTCCCCCATCCGGAGGCGCCTGCCAATCCGGGTGCCCCGCGATCGGCCCGGGCGCCCCGGTAACCTGTCGGTATGAGTCGTCTTCTCGTGACCGGTGGCGCCGGTTTCATCGGTTCCAACTTCGTGCACCACGTCATCGCGCACACCGACCACACGGTGACCGTGCTCGACAAGCTCACCTACGCGGGCAACCGCGCCTCTCTCGAGGGGCTGCCCGCCGACCGCGTGCGCCTGGTCGTGGGCGACATCGCCGACGCCGCCGTGGTCGACCCGCTCGTCGCCGAGGCCGACGCCGTGGTGCACTACGCCGCGGAGTCGCACAACGACAACTCGCTGCACGACCCGCGCCCCTTCCTCGACACCAACATCATCGGCACCTACACGCTGCTCGAGGCGGCGCGTCGTCACGACGTGCGCTTCCACCACATCTCGACCGACGAGGTGTACGGCGACCTCGAGCTCGACGACCCCGCGCGCTTCACCGAGAACACGCCGTACAACCCCTCGTCGCCGTACTCCTCGACGAAGGCCGGTTCCGACCTGCTCGTGCGCGCCTGGGTTCGCTCGTTCAGCGTGCGCGCGACCATCAGCAACTGCTCGAACAACTACGGCCCGTACCAGCACGTCGAGAAGTTCATCCCCCGCCAGATCACCAACGTGCTCCGCGGAATTCGCCCGAAGCTGTATGGCACGGGCGAGAACGTGCGCGACTGGATCCACGCCGACGACCACTCGTCCGCCGTGCTGACGATCCTCGACAAGGGCGAGATCGGCGAGACGTACCTCATCGGCGCCGACGGCGAGAAGGACAACAAGAGCGTCGTCGAACTGATCCTGCAGCTCGCGGGCCAGCCCACCGACGCCTACGACCTCGTCACCGACCGGCCCGGACACGACCTGCGCTACGCGATCGACTCCACCAAGCTGCGCACCGAGCTCGGCTGGAAGCCCACCTACGGCGACTTCGAGTCGGGGCTCGCCGCCACGGTCGACTGGTACCGCGACAACGAAGCCTGGTGGGCGCCCACCAAGGACGGCGTCGAAGCCTTCTACGCCAGCAAGGGACAGTGACCACGGTGTCCATCGAGTTCGGCAAGTCCCTGTCGGTGCGTGAGACCCCCATCCCGGGGCTCGTCGTGCTCGATCTGCCGGTCCACGGCGACGCCCGCGGCTGGTTCAAAGAGAACTGGCAGCGCGAGAAGATGACGGCCGCCGGGATCGAGCTGCCGGACTTCGGCCCGGTGCAGAACAACATCTCGTTCAACGACGCCGTCGGCACGACCCGTGGCATCCACGCCGAGCCGTGGGACAAGTACGTCTCGGTCGCCACCGGCCGGATCTTCGGCGCCTGGGTCGACCTGCGCGAGGGCGACAGCTTCGGCGCCGTGTTCACCACCGAGCTCGACCCGTCGACGGCGATCTTCGTGCCGCGCGGCGTCGGCAACTCGTACCAGACGCTCGAACCCGACACCGCGTACACGTATCTCGTCAACGACCACTGGTCGCCCGACGCCACGTACACCTTCCTCAACCTCGCCGACGAGACCGCGGCGATCGCGTGGCCCATCCCCCTCGACGAGGTCGAGATCAGCGCCAAGGACATCCAGCACCCGCGCCTCGCCGACGTGGTGCCCATGCCCCCGCAGAAGATCCTCGTGACCGGGGCGAACGGTCAGCTCGGCCTCGCGCTGCGCGCGGAGTTCGGCGACCACCCGTGGATCGAGTACGCCTCGCGCGCCGAGCTCGACCTCACCTCGCCCGAGCTCGACACCGCGCGCCGCTGGCGCGACTACGGCACGATCATCAACGCGGCCGCGTACACCAAGGTCGACGTGGCCGAGACGCCGGAGGGGCGCACCGAGGCGTGGGCCGCGAACGTCACCGCGGTGGCAGCGCTCGCCCGGATCGCCACCGCCAACGGCATCACCCTCGTACACGTCTCGAGCGACTACGTCTTCGACGGGACGAAGGACGGCGCCTACGCGACCGACGACTTCGTCTCACCGCTCGGCGTCTACGGCCAGACGAAGGCCGCGGGCGACGCCCTCGTGTCGGCGGTCCCCCGCCACTACATCCTGCGCACCAGCTGGGTGATCGGCGAGGGCAACAACTTCGTGCGCACCATGGCCTCCCTCGCCGAACGCGGTATCGATCCGCGCGTGGTCGACGACCAGGTGGGACGCCTGACGTTCACCGTCGACATCGCCGCCGCGATCCGCGCCCTGCTCGACACGCGCGCCCCCGCCGGCGTCTACAACGTCACCGGCCAGGGCGAACCGACCACCTGGTTCGACATCGCCCGCCGGGTGTTCGAGCTGACCGGTCACGACCCCGCGCGCGTCAGCGGCGTGAGCACCGACGAGTACTTCGCCGGCGCTCAGGGGCCGGTGGCGCCCCGTCCGCTGAACAGCGTGCTCGACGCGCGAGCGACAGAGGCCGCCGGTGTCCCGCTCGGCGACGCCGGCGTGCGACTGCGCGAGTACCTCGAACGCCCGTGAGCGACCGCGGGCGCCGGGGACCGGTCCACTCCGGTCCCCTCGCCCGCGCCGTGCGCCGCGTCTGGTCGCACAGCGCGGTGCGTTACCTCGTCGTGGGAGGAGGGGCGTTCCTCATCGACGTGGGCCTGCTGGCGCTGCTGCACGACGTGTTCGGGGTGGCCCTGGTCATCGCGACCCCCACGGCCTTCCTGCTCAGCTTCGCCGTCACCTTCGTACTGCAGCGGACCTTCACCTTCTCGTCCGACGCCGGCATGGCATCCAGCGCCCTGAAATACACCTCGCTCGTCGCCTTCAACACCGTCGCCACGACCGGCATCGTCGCGGGCATCGCGGCCCTGGGCTTGCCCTGGGTGGTCGGCAAGATCGTGGCGGTGGGCTCGACCACCGTCTGGAACTACTTCGCCTACCGGTACTGGATCTTTCCGGCGCGCCCGTCGGAGTCGCCCACGCCGTGAGTCGCGGCTGGCCCGCGCACCGCGTCAGGGGCGGTCGGGACCCTCGGTGGACGGCTGAGCGGGGCCCGGAACGGACCCGGCGCCCTCGAGCGCGTCGAGGCGTCGTGTCAGGGCCTCGATATCGGCCCGGTTGATCGCGGCGTCTTCGGCGAGCACGCGGATCTCTTCTTCGGCCTGCGACAGCTCCCACGACAGGTGCAGCGCCACGCCCACCAGCAGAACGATCGAGATCGCGAAGATCAGGTTGGCGGGAACTTCGACGCCCAGAAGGTGGGTGAGCTGAACAAGGAGCCCCGGGAAGATCGAGATCACCAGCAGGGCCAAACCGATCAGCAGCCACAGGGTGGCGTACTTCTCGCGGAGCTGCCGGCGCAGCAGCAGGACGACGATGATCGTCAGCACCACGACGGCGAACGCGATTCCCGCGATGACGATCATGCGCTCACTCCGGTCTTCGTTGCGGAACCCCGCATCATCGCGAGCGACAGGGCGAACACCGATCGCAGCAGGTACACGGCGGCGCCGAACGGGTTCTGACTCGGTCGCCCCGCGGCGCGCGGACGCATCGCCACGGGCACCTGCACGACGGTGAGACCGGCGTGCAGCGCGTTGACGAGGGAGTCCACCGTGTCGCCGAGGTACTCGGCCGGGTAGTAGACGACGTACTGGTCGATCGCGCGGACGTTGGCGGCGCGGAAGCCGCTCGTGACGTCGGTGAGGCGCGTGCCGGCGATGCGCGAGAGCACCGTTGCGAGCATGCGCATGGCCCACCAGCGCGGTCCTCGGGCGGCGTAGTCGCCGACGTCGGCGAACCGCGCCCCGATCGAGATGTCGGCGGACTCGAGACCGTCGAGCACCGCGGCGATGTCGCGCGGGTTGTGCTGGCCGTCGGCGTCGACCTGGATGGCCCGCGTATACCCGTGGCGCTGCGCGTAACGGAAGCCGGCACGCATGGCTCCGCCCACACCGAGGTTGAAGGGCAGCGAGAGGATCGTCGCCCCCGCCTCGCGGGCTCGCTGCGCCGTGTCGTCGTGGGACCCGTCGTCGACGACGAGGATGTCCCACCCCTCGGGCTGAGCGCGGATCTCCCGCACGGTGGGACCGACGCTCTCGCCCTCGTTCCAGGCGGGAACGATGACCAGAGTGCTCGATCGTGCCGCAGACATCGGCATCATCGTACCAGCGGGTCCGCCGTCGCCCGACGGACGCCGAGGGGGTGTGGAGGAGACGGCTTGTAAGATCGCACCGGCCGTCGCCGCCTTCACCATGCCGGTGAACGTCGGCCCCAGAGAGATCCACCCGATGCCTTCGTTCCCCCTCCGTCTGTCACTCCCCCGGCACCGTGTGCCCCACATCGCGGTCATCTTCGTCGCCCTGCTGGCGATGCTGCTGTCCGGCGCGGTCTTCCTGCCGATCGCCTCGGGTGCCGATGAGGCGGCGCACTACGTGTACGCCGCAGCCGTCGTGCGGGGGCAGGCGGGAATGCTCGAGCCCACCCTGCCGGCGCGGTTCGCGAACATGGACCTGCTCGCCGGCTGCATCGCCTTCCAGCCCGACGTGACCGCGGCCTGCCAGGGCCCGCTGCGCATCACCTCGACCGCCGAGGTGCTGGCACAGACCAACGCCGGGCTCTACAACCCGGTCTTCTACCTCTGGACGGGCCTGGGCACCCTGCTCGTTCCCACCGAATACGGTCTGTATCTGGCCCGCGGTCTGGCGGCGCTCGTCACGGCCCTCTTCCTCGCGTGGGGGCTGTCGCTGCTCGGACGCACCGCGCGCACCCCTCTGCCGTTGCTCGCGGCCTCGCTGCTGCTCACCCCGATGACGCTCTACGTCGGCATGGTGCTGAACCCCAGCGCCTGGGAGATCGCGACGCTCTTCGCCGCCACGGTCGCCGGCTTCGCCGTGGCCTGCGGTCCGCGAACCACCCGCTGGGGCGAGGAGCACACCCTTCTGCTCGCCGCGTCGTGCGTGCTCGTGGTCTCGCGCGGACTCTCGCCGCTGTTCCTCGCCGTCACCGCCGTGGCTCTGCTGCTGTTGGCCGGGGTGGCTCGCACACGCCGACTGCTGACCGATCGACGGGCCTGGATCGTGGCGGGCGGCATCGCCGTGGTCACCGGGTTCAGCGTCGCGTGGGTCGTCCTGCACGGAACGAACTACGTGGGCGTGCAGAAACCGGCGACCCTCGGCGACGGGCTCGCGGGGATCTCGGTGTTCTACTCGAACTACCACGAGCAGGTCACCCAGATGTACGGCAACCTCGGCTGGCTCGATCTGCGCAGCCCGAACATCCTGTCCACGTCGTGGATCCTGCTGCTCGGCGGTGTCGTCGTGCTCTGCTTCGGTCTCGCCTCCCGGCGGGCGCGGTGGGCGATCCTGCTCGCCTTCGCCTCGGCGACCCTCATCCCGGGCGTCCTGTCGGGCCTGCAGTGGTCGGGATACGGCTGGCAGGGGCGTTACACGATGCCGCTGGTCGCCGCCCTGCTGGTCATCGCGGCCCTCGCCGTCGATTCCGGGCCCGACCGCGTTCCGTTCGACGCGGGCGTGAACCGGCTCGTGGCGATGCTGCGGTGGCTGCTCCCCGCGTTCCTCGTGCTCGGGGTGACCGTCACGACCGTCCGCACGGCCCACCGCTACCTCGCCGGTGAGACCGCGGACTTCCTCGCCGCGTGGCAGTGGTCGCCCCCGCTGGCCGTGCCCCTGCTCGGCATCGCCTTCTTCGGCGGGCTGGCCGTGCTCACCCGCGCGCTCATCGTCCGCGGCGCCGACGAGAGCGAGCACGTGTCCGCCCTCCCCGATACGGCGAGCGCCACTCGAGGCTGACGCTCGCCCCCGCAGGGTCCCCGCTGCGCCGACGAGGCGAGGCCGCACGCACGCCGACAGAGCCGGCGAACGCGGAACGGGCCCGTCGATCGCGACGACGATCGACGGGCCCGTTCAGCGGTTCGGCTCGCCCTGCCTCAGCGGACCGTGACCGAGGTGCAGCCCAGCGACACGGGGGAGCCGCCCTTGTCGTCGACGACGCTCGCGCACACCCGCCGATTGCCCTTCGAGGCCGTCAGCCGCTGCTCGAAACCATGCGCCGACCCGGCGGCTGGGAAGGCCGCCCCCACGTCGGGCCGATTCTTGTCTGCCCGGACCTCGCGCGTCGTGCCGTCGATGGCGACCCGCACGGTCACGGGACCCTTCACGTCGGGGTCGAACGCCCAGCCCCGCACCGACACCGTGCCGGTCCCGCCGCTGGCCGCATCGAGACGGCCCACCGGGGCACCGGCCATGCCGGTCACGGTGCGGCAGCCCAGCAGAGGGTTGGCGCCGGCGGTGTTGATCGCGTAGATGCACACGCGCGAGGTGCCGACCGGGATCGGCACGTTCGTCTGATACCCGTGCGCCGAACCGTACGGCGGATACGCCGCGCCCACGTCGGGCCGGCTCCGGTCGGCGGTGAGCGCCGTGGCAGAACCCCCGACGTACACGTGGACGGCGATGGGACGCGCGGTGTCGGGATCGATCGCCCACCCGCGCACCGTGGCGGTCGTGCCCGAGACGCTCACCTCGTCGACGCTGCCGATCGGGGTGCGCCCCTCGTCGCGCGTGGTGATCGAACGGCATCCGAGATCGGTGTCGGGCCCACTGGTGTTGACGGCGGTGACGCACACCTTCGAGGGGCCGATGGGGATGTCCACCGCGCGCGAGAACCCGTGGGCCGCTCCGTACACGGGATAGGCGCCGGCCACGTCGGGGCGGTTGGCCTGGGCGGTGAGGCGGGTCACCTTGCCGTCGACCGAGATGCGCACCGCGATGGGACGCACGGTGTCGGGGTCGAGTGCCCAGCCGGTCACGGTGGCGCTGCGCCCCGAGACCGAGACCGACTCGAAGTTCCCGATGGGCGCGCGCCCCTGATCGGCCGCGGTGACGTCGCGGCACCCGAGGGTGGTGTTGGCGCCCGAGGTGTTGATGGCGTAGACGCAGACAGTGCTCTTGCCGGGCACCAGGTCGACGACCTCGGAGAAGCCGTGGGCGTTGCCGTACGCGGGGTAGGCCCCACCGACGTCGCGACGGGAGTCGTCGGCGGTGATGGCCCGACCGGCTCCGGCGACGTAGATGTGCACCGGGATGGACTTCTTCGTGTCGGGGTCGATCGCCCAGCCCGACACGCGGGCCGACGTGCCCGCCACGTCGACGGCATCGAGGCTGCCGATCGGCGCGCGACCGATGTCGCGCGAGGCCGGCGTCATGATGCTGCGACAGCCGAGGGTCGTGTTGTCGCCGCGACCCGTGTTGATCCCGTACAGACAGATCTGCTTCGCATCGAGCGGGACCTTCAGCGTCGCGCTGTAGCCGTGCTTCGTGCCGTGCACGGGGTAGTGCGTGGCGAGGTCGGTGCGCGAGCCGGAGGCGCGCAGGGCCGTCCCGACTCCGTCGACGTACGCGTGCACGTCGATCGACGAGGCCGTGTCGGGGTCGATGGCCCATCCCGAGACCGTGACCGAGCCCGACGAGACCTTGACCGCGTCGACCGCGCCCACCGGTGACCCGGTGTAGAACGGCATGTCGCGGCATCCGAGGGTCACGTTGGACCCGCGGGCGGTGTTGATGGCGTAGACGCACACCTGCCCACTACCCCCCTGGGTCACGGGAATGCGCGAATCGAAGCCGTGCCTGCTGCCGCTGCCGGGATAGGCCGAGCCCACATCGGGTCGGTCGCCGTCGGCGGTGAGCGCGGTGGCGTCGCCCGCGAGGTAGGCGTGCACCTGGATCGGGTCGGAGGTGTCGGGGTCGATCGCCCACCCCCGCACACGGATGCCGCCGGGGTACGCCTCGATGGCATCGAGGTTGCCGAAGGGGCGGCCGCCGGCCTGCGTCGAGCCGAACCAGTCGGAGTAGGTACGCCAGAAGTTGCGGTTGCCGTAGGCCGAGCAGCCGTCGCCCTCGCCGTAGAGATTGTTCAGCGCCGCCTGGTTGGGCACGTAGGGGGTGTAGATGTAGAGCCCCGCCGTGGCCTGGTTCTCGATGAAGACCCGCTCCGTGCCGCAGCTCGCGCTGGGGTTGTAGAGGATGTTGTTCCAGCGGCCCGCCTGGTAGCCCCACCAGCTGGGGTTCATGCGGTACACCTCGAACTGCCGGGCGCCGTAGTAGACCTGGTAGAAGAAGCCCTGGGTCGACGCGTCGCACGGCGCGGTGTCGGGGCAGCCCTGGCCGGTGGCCGCGGAGTAATTCCAGGCCGATGGGGCGGTCGAGGTGACCAGGCCCTGCTCCTTCTGCAGCAGGACGAGCAGCGCCTTCTGGCTGATCCCGCACGAGCGCGCGACCTTGTCGATGATGGTCGCGGCGCTCTCGTTGGCCGCGCCGGCGTACCCGTTGCAGTACTTGTCGGCGGGGCGGTCGTCGGTGTTCTGCCGGTAGTCCTTGAGGCAGGTGTAGCCCGACCGGCAGGTGGTGACCTTGCCGTTGAGGAAGCTCTGGATCTCGCCCGCGCCCATCGCCGAGCCGTCGTAGAAGACCGCGTCGTCGATGATGTTGCCCGGGTTGAAGTCGCGGGCGTCGGCCGCGGCGGCCGACTCGACCGGGGCGATCGTCGCGGGGAGGGTGACGGGCACCGCGGCCAGCAGCGCGATGGCGCAGGCCCACGTGGCGATGACCGCCGCAACGCTGCGGCGGCGCGACCGCTGCCTCACGGCGCGAGCTCGATCGTGGCCGTCTCGGACTGCGCGCGCAGGTTCGACGAGGAGTAGCCGACGTGGAACGCGACGTCGGCGGAGGTCGTGTCGACGGCGATCGACATCACGCCGCAGTAAGTGACGTCTTTCCCCTCGTTGGCGGAGACCGATACGGACGCCTGGGTGTCGTCGAGCGTCAGCGTGCAGGTTCCCCCCGATTCCGACACCCCGGGGACCATCGCGGTGACCTCGAGGTTGCCGTCGCGCACCTCGGACGTGATGACGAGCACCTCGCCGTTGTACGGGGCGTCGGCGGTGGCGCTCTCGGTGGGAGTCGGCTCGGGAGCCGCGGTCTCGGACGGCGACGCCGTCGGCGTCGGCGAGGCGGACGCCGTGGCCGACGCGGTCGGCGACGGGCTGGCCCCCGCCACCGGGGTGGCGCAGGCCGAGAGCGTCAGCACACCCGCCACGAGCAGGAGGCCGGGCAGCGCGACACGCGCGCGCCTCGAGCGAGACGGGCGGGCGGCGTCGAAAGCGTGCTTCACGCGTTCATTATGCGTGGCTTGAGTGACGGATGGGAATATTGCGTGGAATCGGTAAGCGGCCGTTATCGACGCCCGAGGCGGCGGCGCCACCCCCGCAGGCGCGAGAGAACCGGCTGGTGCGCGTCGATCTCGCGCCGCAGATCGTCGCGGATCTCGGCCCGCAGACGCTCTGCGACGCCGTCGAGCTGAGCGCTGAGTTGAGCCTGCAGGGACGCCATGTACAGCGGCAGACCGGCCCCCTCCCGCTGCACCCACTCGGCGAGGGCGCGGTCGCGCACGACGGCGTCGTCGCGGGCGTGCTCGGCGGCCAGGCCGAACATGCTGTTGGCGTCGAGCCCGACGGAGTCGGGGCGCTGCGTCCAGAAGGCCAGGGGCTCCCCGCCGAGGAAGCCGATGTCGTGCGCGCGCAGGATGCGCAGGTAGAAGTCCCAGTCCTCGACGGCGTCGAGGGTCTCGTCGTACCCACCGACCTCGTCGTGCAGCGCCCGGCGGTAGACGAACGAGATGGGCACCGCGCGGTTCACCGACATCATCTCGCCGAGTGAGATGCGGGCCATGCCCGCCCAGAAGGGGACCCGGCCGACCTCGACCCACGCGCCGCCGCGGTTCTCTTCGTAGACGATCTCGGTCGCCGTCGACACGGCCGCCTGGTCGGGGTGCGCGTCGAGCCACGCGCCGGTGCGGGCGAGGAACTCCGGATGCCACCGGTCGTCGTCGTCGTGCAGCACGACGTAGTCGGTGCGCAGGGAGCGGATGCCGGCGTTCGCCGCCGCGCAGCGCCCTCCGTCTCCCGGGGCGATGTGGACGACGTCGACGCGCTCGCCGAGCTCCGCGGCGGCGACGATCGCGTCGACCTCGGCGGGGTCTCCCCCGTCGTTGACGACGACGAGACGCCACTCGGTCTCGGTCTGGGCAGCGATGTCGGTCAACGCCCGTCGGAGGAATCCGGGACGGTGACGGGTGCGGACGACGATCCCGACGGGTGCAGGCATGCGTCCGAGCTTAGGGGGCCGTCGCGCTGTGGTCCGCTGCGGTCACAGCTCGGCGTGCAGGGCCCAGACCCGGTCGGCGCAGGCCTCCCAGGCGAAGCCCTTCGCCCGGTCGCCGGCGAGGACCCGCAGTCTGTCGGCGTCTTCGTCGATGGCCCGTGCCACGGCCGCGCCCAGCTCGTCGGCGGCCGCGAAGACCGCGGCGTCGGCGAGCACCTCTCGATGCACGGGGGTGTCGAGGGCGACGATGGGGACGCCCACGGCGAGCGCGTCGACCGTGCGCCACGGCCAATCGGTGCGTCCGCACGCGGTGACGAAGGCCGCGGCGTGCGAGAGCACCGCCGCGCGGTCCCACCGGTCGAGGGAGCCGCGCGCGTGCACGCGGGCCTCGGCGAGACCCGCCGCCGCCGCGATGTCGGCGATCGCCGGTTCCTCCCCCTCGGGGACGTCCAACACCACGACGTCGCCCTCCCAGCCCGAGGCGACGACGGCCGAGAACACCTCGGCGAGTCCGTCCGAGGCGGCGGCACCTCCGGCGGCGGCGAGGAACGACAGGGGCAGATCGAGCGCGCGCAGGCGTCCCACGGCATCCGAGGGAACGCGCAGGCCCGCGGCGGGGGCGCCGCCGATGACGCGCACCTTCTGCACGAGCTTGGATTTGGCGACCTCGGCGAGACGCTCGGCCATCGCGTGGGTGGGAACGATGACGGCGTCGGCGTGCTTGGCGACGCGCGAGAGCAGGGCGCGGCTCGCGAGGATCTCGGCCTTGGGCAGCTCGTCGGGCGTCTCCCAGGCGCGCAGATCCCACAGGGTCACCACGATCTGGTGCGTCTCGTTGACGCGGTCGTGGCGCACGAGGGGGGCGAGGGCGGTCGGCGAGTGGATGAGGCCCTTGCCGATCCCGGGGGCGACCCCGAGCTGCCACGAGGTCGCGAGCTCGCGACGGCGCACGGCCAGGCGCGTCTCGGAGGTGAGCCCGGTCACGCCGGCGTCGTCGGGCAGCCCGGGCGCGGGGACGATCGCCGCCACGTCGCAGCCGCGCGGGGCGGTGTCGACGAGCGCCTGGGTGAGAGACGCCGAGGCCTCGGCGAGGTCGCGCGAGGTCGGCGAGACGAGTTGGTCGAGGACGACGCGCAGGGTGACGGTCATGGGGTGGGGCTTTCCGTCTCGGTCGGCGGGTGCAGTCTGTCGCGCACCATCTGCTGCACCTGGGCGTAGTCGGGGTCGAACTCGTCGACGCCGCCCTCGGGGGTCAGCTCCAGCGTGCCGACGGGCTGTCCCTTTGCCTTCAGCGCGAGGTCGACGAGCGTGGGGGCGATGAGGCCCTGCGGAAGGTCGGTCTCGACGACGTTCGTTCCCGCCTTCGCGACCTCCTGGAAATGCGAGAGCACGTTCTGCGGCGTGAACTGGGCGAGGATCGCCTCTTGCAGCTGCCGCTGGCGACCCATGCGGTCGAAGTCGCTGGTCGTGTAGCGCGAACGGGCGAACCACTGGGCGGTGTCGCCGTCCATGTGCTGCGCGCCCGCTTCGACCCAGCCGAACGCCCAGTCGTCGACGGGCTGCCCGTCGTAGGCGGGGCCGCCCTTGGGCAGGCGCTCGTTGACGGTGATGTCGATTCCGCCGAGCGCGTCGATCACGTCGGCGAAGCCCTTCATGTCGATGAGCACGTAGTACGGGATCTGGATGCCGAGGATGCCCTCCGCCGCGTCCTTCGTGG
This sequence comes from Microbacterium sp. CFBP 13617, assembly GCF_014839445.1. NCBI lineage: Bacteria > Bacillati > Actinomycetota > Actinomycetes > Micrococcales > Microbacteriaceae > Microbacterium > Microbacterium sp. CFBP 13617. The sequence continues at coordinate 502,768 of NZ_JACYNW010000003.1, forward strand.
CCTCGATGCCGGGCTCGGAGCCCTGCGACACGGCGTTCGGGTACAGCGCGTTGCCGTCCTGGCACACCTCGACCTCGGTGCGCAGCTGATTGATGCCGCTCCCCCACCCGCAGGTCGGGTCGAACTTGCCCTCGTGGCCGTTGGGGTACTCGTCCTGCATCGGGCCCGGAGCGAAGGGGAAGCCCGGCATGTCGCGCGGGATGCCCGTGATGGTCGTCGCGCCGGTGGTGGCGTTGACCGAGACCACCGAGATGCTGTCGAAGCGCATGGAGTCGCGACCCTCGCCGGAGTCGGCGCCGAGGAGGAGGATGTTGTAGTACCCGTCGGAGGGCGGCACGACGGGCGCCGACTGCGAGAAGATGTCGGCGAACGCGTCGCGCGTGGCGCCCGCGGTCTGCGCGGCCCACGCCGCCCCCGAGCCCGAGAGCACGAGCAGGCCGACCGAGACGATCGTCATGCCGATCCTCGCCACGGGCCCGACCTTGACCAGGCGCACCAGACGCAGGGTGTCGATCGTGAGCACGACCCACAGCACGACGTAGGCCACCAGGGCGATCTGCACGAGGGTGAGCGGCAGCGGGCGGAACCACGACAGGAACTCGGGGATGAACGAGCCCGTCGCCAGGGCGAAGAATCCGCTCGGCCAGAGCGCTGCACCGATGGCGGTGAGCACGAGGATCGCCCACATCGCGAGGGTCGCGCCGAGGCCGATGCGCCCCAGCCGGCGGGTGCCGGCGAGCACTTGGGCCGACCCCGGCACGAGGAAGTTCATCACGACGAGCCACCAGCCGCGGCGGGTCATCACCGCGGGATCGGAGGCATCGGGGTTACGCAGCGGGCGCGATTCGATGAGCGGCGCCTGCCGGCGGGGGCGCGGCGGGGCCGCCACGCTCACAGGGAGTCCTTCAAGCGGCGGTTCTTCTCTTCGACCTGGGCCTCGAGGTCGCGGGCGTACGACTCGATCCGATCGGCCACCGCGTCGTCGGAGGTTCCCAGGATGCGCGCGGCGAGCAGTCCCGCGTTCTTCGCCCCGTTGATCGAGACCGTCGCCACCGGGATGCCGGCGGGCATCTGCACGATGCTCAGCAGGGAGTCGAGACCGTCGAGGGTCGCCAGCTGCACCGGGACGCCGATGACCGGCAGGGCGGTGACCGACGCCAGCATCCCCGGCAGGTGCGCGGCGCCTCCGGCCCCCGCGATGATCGCGCGCAGCCCCCGGCCGCGGGCCTCGCGGCCGTAGCGCATGAGCTTGTCAGGCGTGCGGTGCGCTGAGACGACCTCCACCTCGTGGGGGATGCCGAACTCGGTGAGCATCTGAGAGGCGTCGCTCATCACGCGCCAGTCGGAGTCGGAGCCCATGACGACGCCGACCACGGGCGTCTCGGAGGAATGCAGCGGCCGGGTCACCGGTCCAGGGTAGGGCGGCTCGCTGGAAGAAGCCGGAACGGCGCGCGAGCGCGGGCTCAGTCGAAGAACGCCGCGGCGCCGCGCGCCTCGTAGACCACATCGTCGAGGTCGTCGCCGATGACGGTGACGTGCCCCACCTTGCGACCCGGCCGGGGGGCCTTGCCGTAGGTGTGGATCTTCGCCGACGGGTGGGCGGCCATGGCCGGCGCGAAGCGCTCCTCGAGGGTGCCGTCGACGGGACCGCCGAGCACGTTGATCATGACGGACCACGGGGCGATGGCATCCGTCGACCCCAGCGGCAGGTCGAGAACCGCGCGCAGGTGCTGCTCGAACTGGCTCGTCACCGCTCCGTCCTGGGTCCAGTGCCCGCTGTTGTGCGGGCGCATCGCGAGCTCGTTGATGAGGATGCGCTCGTCGGTGGTCTCGAACAGCTCGACCGCGAGCATGCCCGTGACCCCCAGCCCCTCGGCCACAGCGACGCCGATCTCGGCCGCAACGCGCTGCACTCGGTCGGCCGCGCGGGGGGCCGGGGCGAGCACCTCGGCGCAGACGCCGCCGCGCTGCACGGTCTCGACGATCGGGTAGGCGCGCACCTCGCCCGACGGACGCCGCGCCACCTGCTGCGCGAGCTCGCGGGTGAAGTCGACGAGTTCCTCGACCAGGAGCGAGCCCCCGTTGCCGTCCTCGGCCAGGGCGGCGAACCAGTCGTCGGCCTCGGTCGCGGCCGACACGACGCGCACGCCCTTGCCGTCATACCCGCCGCGCGGGGTCTTCACCACCGCGCGACCGCCGTGGTCGTCGAGGAAGGACTGCAGGTCGGCGGCGTCGGAGACGGCCGCCCACTCGGGCTGCGGGAGGCCGAGCTCGGCCATGCGTCGACGCATGACGAGCTTGTCCTGCGCCACCCCCAGGGGGGCGGGACCCGGGTGCACGGCGACACCGGCATCGACGAGGGCGGCCAGGACGTCCTGCGGCACGTGCTCGTGGTCGAAGGTGATCACGTCGACGTCGCGCGCGAACGCCAGCACGGTGTCGACGTCGCGGTAGTCGCCCACGGCGGTCGCCGCCAGCGCCGCGGACATCCCCTCGTCTTCGGCGAGAACGCGGATCTCGAGCCCCAGCTCCACGGCGGGCGCGATCATCATCCGCGCCAGCTGTCCGCCACCGACCACTCCGACTCGCAGCACCATGCCGCTCCTTCCGTCGGCATCCATTCTGTCGGGCCCGTCACGGGGGCGCGAGCCGGGTGCCGCCCACTCCGGGAGGCGCCGCTCGGGTCAGACGTCGACCGAGCCCGAGCCGAACGTCTGCGAATCGCGGTGCGCCAGGATCTGGTTGACCTCGACCTGGTCGACGAGGGTCTCGTGCACGAGCACCGCGTTCGGGATGTTCTTCATGCGCAGCGCCGGCTCCACGCCGTTCGACAGCGACAGGGTGCCCGCGCCCCACAGGCGCTGCAGGATGCCGCGCCGCATCTGGATCGCATAGCCCCGCACGTGCGAGATCTCGCGGTGGTTCGCCCCGAACGGCCCCGAGCGTTCGATCACCCGGCGCGTCGTGATGGTCCAGGTGTGCGAGAGCCAGACGAGGAACGGGATGACCACGAGAAGCAGCACGAGCGCACCGGCCGTCGTCAGCAGCATCCAGTTCTCGTACGGCGCCGGGAGGTTGTCGTAGAAGTAGGCCGTCGCCCCCGCGACCGCGATCAGGACGATGCCCGACCACGTCAGACGCCGCGCGTGGGCCCGCAATCGCGCGATGCGCAGTTCCGGCGCAGCGGTGCCCGGCGCCGGCGTGCGCGGGCGCCCGATCGAGCTGGTCGGCTGGGTCACGTTCTCATTGTGCGGCGTGAGCCGCGTCAGACCCGTCGCACACGCGGAACGGCGGCGGGGTCATCGCCCGTGCGCCCTCGCGCCCGTCGGCGCGCGTGCCCGTCAGCGCGTGCCCGTCAGCGCACGTGGACGACGTCGCCGGCCGAGACGATCGTCTCGATCGTTCCGGATTCGACGACCAGGCGACCATCCGCGTCGAGGCGCGACGCGCGCCCCCGCACGCTCGTTCCGTCGGGAAGCGAGACCGTGACCTCGCGCCCGATCGTCGTGCACAGCTTCTCGATGTCGCGGTGCACGCGCTCGGCTCCTCCCGACGACAGGTGCGACAGCAGCTCGTCGAAGTGCCCGACATAGTCGGAGAGCAGCCGGTCGTCGTCGCACTCGGCACCGATCGCGGCGAACGAGGTGGCCGTGGTCACCGGCAGGTCGGCGCGGCTCATGCGCGTGTTGATCCCCGCGCCGACCACCACCGTGTCGAAGGTCCCCGGCACGGCCTCGGCCAGGATGCCGCAGATCTTGCCGCCGTCGACGAGCACGTCGTTCGGCCACTTGAGCTCGGCGGTGCCCCCGTGACCGGTCAGCTGGGTACGGATCGCCCGCGTCATCGCGGCGCCCGCCGCAAGGGGCACCCAGCCGCGCAGCGCGAGGGGGATGGTCGAGGCGTCGACCACCAGCGACACCGCGAGCGCGGTCCCCGCCGGCGCCGTCCACGACCGGTCGAGCCGCCCGCGCCCCGCGCGCTGGTCGTCGGTCACCAGCAGCGACAGGTGGGGCCACCCGGCCGGATCGTGCGTGACCGCGGCGACGACGTCGGCGTTCGTGGAGTCGGTGGTCTCGACCACCTGGACACGGGGGCTCCGGGCCGCGGTACGCGGGTAACCGTCTGAGGGAATCGCCATGCACCACACCCTAGGGATCCCGCCGGATCGGGGCACCCGTCTTGCGCCTCGGCGCGTCACCGGGCAGGGACGGCGGTGGACGGATGCCACAGCACCCCGCGGTTTCGCTTGTGCGTACCCTCCAACGCCGGTGCCGTCACGGTCGCTAGGGTGGACAGCGTGACCGACCAGCCCGATCTCTTCACCACCGCCGGCAAGATCGCGGACCTGCGCACCAGGTTCCAGGAGGCGGTCGTCGACGCCGAAGCCGCCGCCCGCGACAAGCAGCACGCGAAGGGCAAGCTCACCGCGCGCGAGCGCCTCGAGATGCTGGTCGACCCCGGCTCGTTCGTCGAACTCGACGAGTACGTCCGCCACCGCACCACCGCCTTCGGCATGGACAAGTCCCGCCCCTACGGCGACTCGGTCGTCACCGGCACCGGCACCATCCACGGCCGCACCGTCGCGGTGTATGCGCAGGACTTCTCGACCTTCGGCGGGTCGCTCGGCGAGGTCGCCGGCGACAAGATCATCAAGGTGATGGAGCTGGCGCTGCGCAGCGGCATCCCGATCATCGGCATCCTGGACTCCGGTGGAGCGCGCATCCAGGAGGGCGTCGTGGCCCTCGGTAAGTACGGCGAGATCTTCCGCCTGAACACCGCGGCCTCGGGCGTCATCCCGCAGATCTCGCTCATCATGGGCCCCGCCGCAGGAGGGGCCGTCTACTCCCCCGCCCTCACCGACTTCGTCATCATGGTCGACAAGACCAGCCAGATGTTCGTCACCGGGCCCGACGTGATCAAGACCGTCACCGGCGAGGACGTCGGGATGGAAGAGCTCGGCGGCGCGCACACGCACAACACCCGCTCGGGCGTCGCGCACTACCTCGCCGACGACGAGGACGACGCGATCGACTACGCGCGGAGCCTCATCGGCTACCTCCCCGACAACAACCTCGCCGAGATCCCGGTGTACGACACCCCGTTCGAGTTCGAGACGACCGATGCCGATCGCTCGCTCAACACGGTGATCCCCGACTCCCCCAACCAGCCGTACGACATCCACACGGTCATCTCCGGGCTCGTCGACGGCGCCGACTTCCTCGAGGTGCAGCCGCTGTTCGCCCCGAACATCGTGATCGGCTTCGGCCGCATCGAGGGACGCACGGTCGGCATCATCGCCAACCAGCCGTCGCAGATGGCGGGCACCCTGAACATCGACGCCGGCGAGAAGGCCAGCCGGTTCGTGCGCTTCTGCGACGCGTTCTCGATCCCCATCGTCACCCTCGTCGACGTCCCCGGCTACCTCCCCGGCACCGACCAGGAGTGGACCGGCGTCATCCGCCGCGGCGCGAAGCTGCTGTACGCCTACGCCGAGGCCACCGTGCCGCTGGTGACGGTGATCCTGCGCAAGGCCTACGGCGGCGCCTACATCGTTATGGGCTCGAAGCAGCTCGGCGCCGACATCAACCTCGCCTGGCCCACCGCCGAGATCGCCGTCATGGGCGGTCAGGGCGCGGTCAACATCCTGTACCGCGGCGAGATCAAACGCGCCGAAGAGGCCGGCGAAGACGTTGCCGCCGTGCGCACGCGCCTGGCCAACGAGTACACGTACAACGTGGCATCGCCGTTCCTCGCCGCCGAACGCGGTGAACTCGACGGGATCATCGAACCGGCGCAGACGCGCGTGTCGATCGCCAAGGCCCTGCGGGCCCTGCGCAACAAGCGCGCGAGCCTGCCCGCCAAGAAGCACGGGAACATCCCGCTGTGAGCCGGCCGAGCACCGACGCCGGGATCGATCCCGGCGCACCGCGCGCCGTTGCCGAGGTCGTCCGCGGCACCCCCACCGAAGAGGAGCTGGCTGCGGCGGTCGTCGTGGTCAGCGAGGCCTACCTGCGCGAGGTGGCCGACGCCACGGTGCCCGAGACCGCGACGCGCTCGCGGTGGGAGCTCTCGGCGCGCGGGCTGCGCCGGCCGCTCGACCGCATCGCCGGCTGGAACGGATTCACCGCCTAAACCTCGGAGGTGTCCCCCGAAATGCCTACAGACGACGGTGGGACAGCTGTCGAATACTGGAGGAGCTGGAACGCATCATGCGTTCGGTCGGACCGCTCTGAGAGCCGGTTCCGGCTTTGCGGGCAGTTTTCGGGTAACTGTCCGCCCGGGTGAGGGGTCGGCGATCACGCCGCCCCTCACCCCTCGGTCTTCTCGGTGCACGTGCGTCGGTGGTTCCCCCCTCCGCCCCCGGCCCCGGCTGTCAGCGGGGTCGGCGGATCTCCCGCCAGAGGTCGACCTCATCGTCGTCGCCGGAGCCGCCCTCGCCGCGGGAGCGCCCGACGACCGTCACCGCCACCTCGTGGTGCGGCGACGTGCGGATGATCAGGCGCTCCGAGACGGCATCGCTGAGGACGGATGCCAGTTCCGTGCGGATGTCGTCGAGGTCGGCCGCGCCGAGCCCCGCGAGCCCACCCTCGTCGAAGAGGTTCACCACGGCCCCGCGCCGGCGCGCAGCGTCGATCTCGGCGCGGACGCCGTCGTCGAGCAGGCGTGTGCCGCGCAGCTCGTCGCGGAGACTGGCCTCGGCGCGGCGCGCGGCGGCCTTGTCGGACGGCCGGAGGTTGCCCCCTGACTCGATGGTGCGGGCCAGCACGGGGCCGGCCGCCTGCAACGCCCGCTGCACGTGGATACGACGTTCCCGCTGCCGGCCGCTCTGCGAAGCCTGCCAGGCCGACGCGGCCTGCTGCAGCTCCGCGAGATGGTCGGCGTCGCGGGCTGTGCGATCCAGAGCAATCATCACGAGCTGGGCGGCGGCGACCCAGACCAGCGAGCCGACGAGACCCAGGCTGAAGGCGGCGAGGGGTCCGAGCCAGAACGACGCCGACAGGGTGAGTACCGCCATGCCGACCCACGCGACGATCGGACGCCGACGGATCATGATGATGGTCATCAACGCGCCGATGGCGCCGATCACCCAGGTCACGAACGGTTGCGTCCGGCCCGCCTCGGTCACCGCGAAGAAGGTCGCGTTGGGGACGACGACGGCCGCCAGCATCGCCAGCGCCACGCCCCAGTTGGGCACGCGCCGCGCCACCCGCGGTTCGGCGGACTGCTCGGGGGTGCCCGTCCCGATCGCGAAGACCCACAGCCACGTCACCGGCAGGTACAGCACGAGCGCGGCCACGATCAGCCACCCGCGTTCGACGGTGTCGGGCTCGGTCCACAGCAGACCGCGCGCCGCGAGATAGGCGGTGAAGGCGAGGGCGATCCCCGAGAGGATGGAACGGACGGTCACCAGCGGTCACCGCTCTCCCACTCGAGCGTGACGGTGGTGCCCGTCGGACCCGACTCGATGTCGCTGCGTCCCCCGACCGCCGTCAGACGGGCGATGATCGAGCCCCGGATGCCGAGACGATCGGGCGGGATCGAGTCGAGCGCGAATCCGCCTCCGGAGTCGCGCACGCGCACGGCGACGCCTCCGGGCGCGGCATCACCGGTGAGCTGGACGGTCAGCCCCTGCGCGTCGGCGTGCTGCACGGCGTTCGCGACGGCCTGCATCGCCGCGAGCACGAGCGCACGGGCCACGCGTCCGGGCACGCGGGGAGTGCCCTCCTCGACGCGGCGCGCCACCTCGATCTCCACGCCCAGGTCGCGCGCAGCGATCTCGATGTCGTCGGCGAGCCTCGAGGCGGGGACCGGCTCGTCGCTGCCCTCGAGGGCGTCCTTCTCGGCGTTGGCCAGACGCGTGAGAGCCTCACGCGCCATGCTGACCGCGAGGGTCCGCTCCCGCGGGGTGCCGGCGCGCTCCGCGGCCAGCAGAGCCCCCAGCACGCTGTCGTGCATCAGGGCCGCCACCGCGATGCGCTCGTGCTCGCTGGCGGCGGTGGCCGCCGCGGTCGCGTAGCTCGACACCGCGAGCGTGCGAGCCTGGTCGACGTTGGCCGCGATCGAGCGGTACATCCACGCCAGGGTGAGCAGCACGCTGCCGAGGATCAGCGCGAACGACACGTCGAGCAGGATCGGCACGATGAACTCGGGCCGCCCGCCGGCCTGCACCAGCCGGACGACGCCGAACAGCAGAGGTGCGGCGATCGTCCAGGCGATCTGGAACGGCAGCGGGAAGGCCACGACCGCGGCGACCGTCGCGACGTTGACGAGGTAGAAGATCCACGGGTTCTCGGTGGGCACGGGGGTCGGACCGCCGGCCGTGGCCACCGGCCAGAGCGCCAGCGCGACCAGGAAGAGAACGGCGAAGACCCCCGAGAAGATGCGGGCGAAACGCCCCACCGCGCACGCCACGATCATGGCGACGAGCGGCACGAACACGCCTACGACGAGGGGCAGATGCCATCCCGCGGCCTCGTCGCCCGGGACGAACGCGGCGACGAACGCCTGCGCCCCCAGGACGAGGGACGCCGGTCCCACGATGATCGTGAGCACCCGCTCGATGCGGGTCTGCGTGAAGGAACCCGTGTCGGCTTGGACCTCACGAGTGTGGGGGATGCGCCCCCACGCTTCGTCCAGGACCGACCGGTCGTTCTCACCCATGGCCCGCGGGGGCGTCGGGCGCGTCGTGCAGGATGCCGTCTTCCATGGCGCGCCGCAGCAGGTCGACCTTGGTCGGCGCCGGGCGTCCGACCTCGACGTACTTCACCCGCACGCGCGTGATGTTCTCTTTCGCTGTCGAGTACGCCACCCCGAGCCGCTCCGCGACGGCTTTGAGCGGCAATCCGGCCGCGTACAGCCGCAGGACCTCGCGCTCGCGCGCCGACAACTGGGCATCGGCGAACTCGCGGTCGCCCTCGACCGCGCTGGCCCACTCGACGTTGTCGAGCAGTTCTCCGCGGGCGACCACGGCGATGGCGCCCAGGACCTCGTGCGTCGGAGACGACTTGCTCACGATGCCGGCCGCTCCCGCGGCGAGCGCCTCGCGCACCGCGGCGGCACGATCGGCGACGCTGTGGATGATGACGCTGGAGCCGTCGCGCACGACGCGGTCGACGTTCTCGGACACCGTGGTGCCGTCGCCGAGGGTGAGGTCGAGCACGACGACATCGGCCGGCGACGTGGCCGAAGCGCGACGCCAGGCGAGGTAGGACGAGACGTTCGCGCCGGAGAAGACCACATCGGTGGCTTCGGTGCGCGTCAGTGCGGCTTCGAGTCCGAGCCGGACCGACTCGTGATCATCGATGAGGGCGACGCGCGTCATTGGTTCATCGTATCCATGCGGAGTCGTCGTGCGAGGGCTTGCAGACCCGCCGATCGGCGGGTCATCGGCGAAGAACGGCCACGGCTTCGACGTGATGCGAGTGGGGGAACAGGTCGACGCCGCGGATTCCGCGATCGGCGCGGTACCCCAGGTCGGCGAACGTCGACAGGTCGCGGGCCAGCGCCACCGGGTCGCACGCGACGTAGACCACCGTCGAGGGGGCCAGTGCGGCGATGCCCTCGACGACCTCGCGGCCCGCCCCCGCGCGCGGCGGGTCGAGCAGCACCACCCCGCGCCCGAGGCGCTCGCGTTCGCGCTCCGAGGCGTCGGCGGCGAGCTTCGCGACGAAGCGGTCGGCGCGAGCCGTCTCGGCGCGCGCACCGATCCACTCGGCCAGGTTCTCGCCCGCGTGCTCGGTGGCGCGCGGGTCGGACTCCACGCTGACGACACGCGTCGAGGGGCCACCGAGATCGCCGAGGGTGGCGGCGAACAGACCGACCCCGCCGTACAGGTCGAGGTGCAGTGCCTCGGGATCGAGCCCGCCGATGGCCGCGATCTCTTCGGAGACCAGCGAGGTGAGGGTGCGCGCCGCGAGGCGATGCACCTGCCAGAAGCCGCCGGCGTCGACGCGGAACACGCGATCCCCCACGCGCTCCTCGACGACCTCGGGCGCGGGACGCGATTTCACGCCGTCGGGACGCACGAGCACGCGGACGCGGCCGTCGGCCGGCTGGACGAGATCGATGCGACCCGGCTCGCTGCCCCGCAGCGCGGCGGCGGCGCGGGCGACCTCGGCGGTGGCGAGGGGCAGGTCGGGCGTCTCGATCACGCGATGCGAACGGGCGGCGTACGCGCCGACGCGGCCGCTCTCGTCGACGTGCAGGCTCACGCGGGTGCGCCACCCCGTGCCGTCGGCGGACTCGGGGTCGGCGTCATCGCCGGCGGAACGCACCTCGACCGGCAGGTCGAGGCGACCCACGCGCTCCAGGGACTCGCGGACGACCCGCTCCTTCAACGCGCGCTGGTGCTCGAGGGCGATGTGCCCGAACTCCGCACCGCCGGGACGCTCTGCCGGATCGACGTCGATGTCGGCCGCCGCCCACACGTGCGGTCGCCGGTCGGCGGCGGCGTCGAGCACCTCGACGGCCTCGGCACGCCAGAACGCCTTCTTGCGCGTGTCGGTGACGCGCGCGCGCACGCGCTCGCCGGGCAGGGTGTCGGAGACGAACACCACGCGCCCCTCGTGCCGCCCGACGAAGACGCCGCCGTGCGCGATACCGGTGATGTCGAGATCGATGAGGTCGCCGTCGTGCATCCTCCGAGCCTTTCACATGCCGCCGGGACACCGCGCGGCGCCGGCACCGCGGACGGAGCACCGGGAGCCTGTCGAACGGCCGGGGCGGTTGCGACGGCCCCGACGGGTCGGGTGCCGCCCGGCGGTGGGCCCGCACGTGGGTAGCGTGGACGCATGCGCGTGTGCCTGGCATCCACTTCCCCCGCCCGACTGATGCTGCTGCGCCAAGCGGGGATCGAACCCGAGGCGCGCGCGCCGCAGGTCGACGAGGAGGCCGTGATCGCCGAGGTGGAAGCTGCCGAGGGGCGACGCCTGCCCGCCGCCGAGCACGTGCTGCTGCTCGCGCGGCGCAAGGCCGCCGACGTCGCTCAGCGCCTGAGGGCCGACGACCCGGACTTCGAGGGCTTCGTCATCGGGGGCGACTCGATGTTCGAGCTCGGCGACGAGATCCTCGGCAAGCCCTACACGCCCGAGGCGGCGACCGCGCGCTGGCGGGCGATGCGCGGACGCACCGGGGTGCTGCACTCGGGGCACAGCGTGTTCCGCCTCTCCCCCGGCGCCGCGCCCACCGAGGCGTCCGCCGTCGCCGAGGCCTCGGTCACCTTCGCCGACGACGTCGACGACGACGAGATCGCGGCCTACGTCGCCAGCGGCGAACCCCTGTTGGTGGCCGGGGCGTTCACCGTCGACAGCCTGGGGGGCGCGTTCATCCGGGAGGTGCAGGGCGACCCGTCGACCGTCGTCGGGATGTCACTGTCGACCGTGCGCCGACTGGTACGCGAACTCGGCGGCTCGTGGACGGACCTCTGGAACCGTTCGTAGACTCCCGCACACGTTTTTCGGCGTTTCTTGTCGAGGAGGGTCAAAAGGGAGGGGGGACCCCTCGCTAGGCTGGGAGGATGCCGAAGATCGCCAAGGTCCTTGTCGCCAACCGCGGCGAGATCGCCGTCCGAATCATCCGTGCCGCCCGGGATTCGGGCAAGGCGTCCGTCGCCGTCTACGCCGACCAGGACCGCGACGCCCTGCACACCCGCCTCGCCGATGAGGCCTACGCCCTCGACGGCGCCACCAGCGCCGACACCTACCTCTCCATCGACAAGATCCTCTCGATCGCCCGGCGCTCCGGCGCCGACGCCGTGCACCCCGGCTACGGCTTCCTCGCCGAGAACGCCGACTTCGCCCGCGCCGTGATCGCGGCGGGGCTCGTGTGGATCGGTCCGTCGCCGGATGCCATCGAGGCCCTGGGCGACAAGGTCACCGCCCGCCACGTCGCCGAGAAGGTGGGCGCCCCGCTCGCCCCCGGCACGCCCGGTCCCGTCTCAGGCGCCGACGAGGTCATCGCCTTCGCCGAGCAGGTGGGACTCCCCATCGCCATCAAGGCCGCCTACGGCGGCGGCGGACGCGGGCTCAAGGTCGCGCGCGAACTCGACGAAGTGGCCGAGATGTTCGAGTCGGCCACGCGCGAGGCCGTCGCCGCCTTCGGCCGCGGCGAGTGCTTCGTCGAGAAGTACCTCGACAAGCCGCGCCACGTCGAGACCCAATGCCTGGCCGACGCGCGCGGCAACGTCGTCGTCGTGTCGACGCGCGACTGCTCGCTGCAGCGTCGCCACCAGAAGCTCGTCGAAGAGGCGCCGGCGCCGTTCCTCACCGACGCGCAGAACGAGATCCTCTACACGGCATCCAAGGCGATCCTGCGCGAGGTCGGCTACGTCGGTGCCGGAACCTGCGAGTTCCTGATCGGCGCCGACGGCACCATCTCGTTCCTCGAGGTCAACACGCGCCTGCAGGTCGAGCACCCCGTCTCAGAAGAGGTCACCGGCCTCGACCTCGTGCGCGAGCAGTTCCGCCTCGCCGAGGGCGAGGAGCTCGGCTACGACGACCCCGCCCCGGTCGGACACTCGATCGAGTTCCGCATCAACGGAGAAGACCCGGGCCGCGGGTTCCTGCCCCAGCCCGGTCCGATCCACGTCTTCAAGACGTTCGGCGGCCCCGGCATCCGCCTCGATTCGGGCGTGACCGCGGGCGACAGCGTCTCGGGCGCGTTCGACTCGCTGCTGGCGAAGATCATCGTGACCGGCCGCGACCGCGCCGAGGCGCTCGAGCGTTCGCGCCGCGCGCTCGACGAGTTCGAGGTCGCCGGCATGCCCACCGTGCTCCCCTTCCACCGCAAGGTGGTCCGCGACCCCGCCTTCACCGCCGAGGACGGCACGTTCGGCGTCTTCACGCGGTGGATCGAGACCGAGTTCGACAACGACATCCCCGCGTGGGACGGCGAGCTCGAGGCTCCCGCCACCGCCGCCGGCCGACACACCGTCGTCGTCGAGGTCGCGGGCAAGCGCCTCGAGGTGAGCCTGCCCGACCGCATCTCGGCCGCCGCCCCGCAGGTGGGCCGCCCGGCCGCGGCCCCGCCGTCTCGACGCTCGCACGCCGCCTCGCCCGCCGCCGGCGCCACGGGCGACGCGGTGAAGTCGCCCATGCAGGCCACGATCGTCAAGGTCGCCGTCGAAGAGGGCCAGCAGGTCGTCAAGGGCGACCTGGTCGTCGTTCTCGAGGCGATGAAGATGGAGCAGCCCCTGCAGGCCCACAAAGACGGAACCGTGACCGGCATCGACGCGACCGCCGGCACCACGGTGTCGGCCGGGCATCAGCTGCTGCTGATCAGCTGACACGCACCGCATCCGTTCGACGCCGCATCCCTCTCGGGGTGCGGCGTCGTCGTTCCTCGCGGGGTCGGTTGGTGCGCGGGGGTGCGCCCCGCCGCGACGTACGCGGAGCGAGTGACGCGAGGGTCCCCCATCCGCATAAACGGTGATCCTGCGGAGAAACGCTCACGCACCCCGTTTATGCGCAGGAACGGCGTTTATCCGTGTCTGCGCGCGGCACGAGCGCGGGCTCGGGCGGGGCGCGCGGCGCGCAGCGAGGGACGGATGCCGCGGAGCGCGGCATCCGGAAGGCTCAGTCCTCGCCGGGATCGTCGCGGTCGACGATGTGCATCGCGCGCGCGGCGTCGGTGATGCTCGAGGTCAGGGACGGGTACACCGCGAAGACGCGAGCGACCTGGTCGACGGTGAGACGGCGCTCCACGGCGATCGCCAGCGGGTAGATCAGCTCCGACGCCTTGGGCCCGACGATGACGCCGCCCATGACCGTTCCACTGCCCTGCCGGGCGATGATCTTGACGAAGCCGTCGGTGATGCCCTGCATCTTCGCGCGCGGGTTGGCCGAGAGGGGGAGCTTCTTCACGACGCCCTTGAAGCGCCCCTCGGTCACGTCCTGCTCGCTGAAGCCGACGGTGGCGATCTCGGGGGCGGTGAAGATGTTGGCCGTGATGCGGCGGGTCTCGAGCGGGATGACGATGTCGCCGAGCGCGTGGAAGATGGCCTGACGCCCCTGCATCGACGCGACGGATGCCAGGGGCACGAAGTTCGTGCAGTCACCGGCCGCGTAGATGTTCGGCACCGAGGTGCGCGCGACGCGGTTGACGCGGATGTTGCCCCCGGGGGTCATCTGCACACCGGCCTGCTCGAGACCGATGCCGGCGGTGTTGGGGATCGAGCCGACCGCCATCAGACAGTGGCTGCCCTCGATCGTGCGTCCATCGGCGAGGGTGACGAGCACGCCGTCGCCGGTGTTGACGACCGACTCGGCCCGCGCCTTCGCCAACAGCGTCATGCCGCCGCGCTGGAACACACGCTCCAGCACGGCCGCGGCATCCTGGTCCTCACCGGGCAGCACCTGATCGCGGCTCGAGACGAGCGTGACCTTGGCACCGAGGTTCATGTACGCCGACGCGAACTCGGCGCCCGTGACGCCCGAGCCCACCACGATGAGGTGCGCGGGCACGGACTTCATGTTGTACAGCTGCGTCCACGTCAGGATGCGCTCGCCGTCGGGCTGCGCCGAGGGGAGCTCGCGCGGAGAAGCGCCCACCGAGACGACGAGCGTCTCGGCCTCGATGCGGTCGAAGTCGGTGCCGCCGGCCTCGGTCGAGACCACCACCGCGGAACCGCCGTCGAGCCGGCCGTGACCCGAGATGATGCGCACGCCCGCCTCGAGGAGCGAGCTGCGCATGTCGTCGGACTGCTGACGGGCCAGCGAGAGCAAGCGCTGGTTGACGGCGGCGAGGTTGATGGCCACCTCGGGGGTGAGGGGCTTGCCGCGGTCGTCGCGGGCGAACAGCTGCACGCCGAGGTCGCTCGCCCCGCGGATCGCGACGGCCGCATCGGCGGTGGCGATGAGGGTCTTCGAGGGGACGACGTCGGTGATGACGGCCGAACCGCCCACGCCCGCGCGCTCCACCAGGGTCACGTCGGCGCCCAGCTGCGCGGCGGACAGGGCCGCCTCGTAGCCGCCGGGGCCGCCCCCGACGATCGCGACGGACTGCTTGCGCTCGAAGCTCTGCACCATGGCATCCATTGTGTCAGCGTCGTCCGCGTCGGCGACACGCGAACGACCCGTTGTGCCCGCGTCTGGCCCCGGAGCCTCCGCGCTTTCTAGAGTGGAGGCATGTCCAACAGCACTTCTCACCCGCTCGTTGACCCGGCGGTCGACCCGTTCGAGGTCGCCGCGGCCGCAGCGGCCGACATCGCCCGCCTCTCCGGGGTCGAGCACCACGACATCGCCGTGACCCTCGGGTCGGGGTGGGGACGCGCCGCCGAGCTCATCGGCGAGGAGACGGCGTCGTTCCCCGCCACCGAGGTCGTCGGTTTCTCGAAGCCCGCCCTCGAGGGGCACGTCGGCACGCTCCGCAGCGTCCGCACTCCCGGCGGCAAGAACGTCCTGGTCATCGGCGCGCGGACGCACTACTACGAGGGTCACGGCGTACGCCGGGTCGTCCACAGCGTGCGCACGGCCGCCGCCACGGGGGCGACCACGATGATCCTCACCAACGGCGCGGGCGGCATCCGCGAGACGTGGACGCCCGGGCAGCCCGTGCTCATCAGCGACCACATCAACCTCACCGCCGACTCCCCGCTCGAGGGCGCGACTTTCATCGACCTCACCGACCTGTACTCGGCGCGGCTGCGCGCCATCGCGCGCGAGATCGACCCCACGCTCGACGAGGGCGTATACACGCAGTTCCGCGGTCCGCACTACGAGACCCCGGCCGAGGTGCAGATGGCGAAGACTATCGGCGGACACATCGTCGGCATGTCGACGGCCCTCGAAGCGATCGCCGCGCGTCAGGCCGGCATGGAGATCCTGGGCTTCTCGCTCATCACGAACCTGGCCGCCGGCATCCAGCAGACCCCGCTGAGCCACGCCGAGGTGCTCGAGGCCGGTCGCGAGGCCGAGCCCGTGATCTCGGCGCTGCTCGCGCGCGTGATCGGCGCGCTGTGAGCGCGTACCTCGACGCGGCCCGCGCGTGGCTCGCGCAGGATCCGGATGCCGTGACCCGCGACGAGCTGTCGGAGCTCATCGCCCGGGTGGAGACGGGGGATGCCGAGGCCGAGGCCGATCTGGACGACCGCTTCTCGACCCGCCTGGCGTTCGGCACGGCGGGCCTGCGCGGAACCCTCGGCGCCGGCTCCAACCGCATGAACCGCGTGCTCGTCGCGCAGGCCGCGGCCGGGTTCGCCGCGTACCTGCTCGAGCATCGCCCCGGAACGCCGACCGTCGTGGTCGGTTACGACGGGCGTCGCAACTCCGACGTCTTCGCGCGCGACTCGGTCGAGATCTTCACGGGAGCGGGGCTGAACGCCATCCTGCTCCCCCGCATGCTACCCACCCCCGTGCTCGCGTTCGCGGTGCGTCACCTAGGCGCCGACGCCGGCGTCATGGTGACCGCCAGCCACAACCCGCCCGACGACAACGGGTACAAGGTGTACCTCGGCGGCGTCGACCAGGGTGCGCAGATCGTGTCGCCCGCCGACGCCGAGATCGCCGCCCACATCCAGCGGATCGCCGACGAGGGCAACGTCACCGTGCTCCCCCGGTCGGTGGGCTACGGCAACGCCCCCGAGTCGGTCGTCGACGCCTACGTCGCGGCCACCGCAGCCGTCGCCCCCGCCCCCGCGGGGGCCGCGGGCCTGCGGTGGGTCTACACCGCGATGCACGGCGTCGGGTGGGAGACCGTCTCGCGCGTGCTCACCGAGGCGGGGTACCCGCAGCCCACGGTCGTCGAGGCGCAGATCCACCCCGACGGGCGGTTCCCGACGGTGGCGTTCCCCAACCCCGAGGAGCCGGGCGCGATGGACCTCGCGTTCGAGACCGCGCGCGAGGCGGACGCCGAGCTCGTCATCGCGAACGACCCCGATGCCGACCGCCTCGCCGTCGCGATCCCCGACCCCGACGCCGAGGCCGGCTGGCGCCGCCTGACCGGCAACGAGATCGGGCTGCTGTTGGGCTGGCGCGCGGCGCGGGCCGCAGCTGCCGCGCGCGACGGCGCGGCGCACGACGCCCGAGACGCGGACGCCGGGGCCCCGGCATCCCTCGCCTGTTCGCTCGTGTCGTCGCCGGGCCTGCAGGCGGTCGCCGAGCACTACGGACTCGACTTCCACTCCACGCTCACCGGCTTCAAGTGGATCTCGCGGGCACCGGGCATCGTGTTCGGCTTCGAAGAGGCCCTGGGGTACCTCGTGAACCCCGGCACCGTGCGCGACAAGGACGGCATCTCCGCCGCCGTCGCGCTGCTCGAGATGGCGGCCGATGCCCGCGGCCAGGGCCGCACCGTCGCCGACCTGCTGCAGGAGTTCCGCGACACGTTCGGCGCGTTCGCGAGCGATCAGATCTCGATCCGCGTCAGCGACGTGAGCGAGATCGGCGGGATCATGGCATCCCTCCGCGCCCAGCCGCCGTCCGCGATCGGCGAGACCGCGGTGACGCGCATCGACGACCTGCTCGACGGCGTCGACGGCTTCCCGCCGGGCGACGTGCTGCGCCTGTGGCTCGACGACGGCTCGCGCCTGATCGTGCGTCCCAGCGGCACCGAGCCCAAGCTCAAGCTGTACCTCGATGTGCGCGGCACGTCGGCCAAGAAGGCGACCCGCCGCCTCGCCGCGCTGCGCGCGGGGGCGGAGGCGTTGTTGGTGTCGATGCGCTGAGGGGCGCGGGGCCGGGCCGGCGCGGCGCGACGGCGCAGCGCGAACGGGGCGCGATCGGGGCAACGGGGCGGTCGATGATCGCCCCATTGCACTGATCGCGCCCCTATCCCGAGCTCCGCACGGTTCCTCCCCCGCGGGCAGGTTTGCGGCCCCGTCCCCAGACGGCCCGATCTGTGCGAGAGCAGCCCCGCGCAGAAGACACAGTGGGTCGATGGACCCCCACGCCGTGCCGCTTCTTCGACGTGCCGATCTCGTCGAGCGCGGATGGCACTCCCGCCGCGTCCGACGTGAACTCGACGTCGGGTTCCTGCGCTCCATCCGCCCGGGGATGTACGCCCGGGCGGCCGACGTGGATGGGCTCAGCCGCGAAGAGAAGATCGTCGTGAAGGCTCGTGCGCTGGCCCGCACGAGCGGGTCCCCGCCGGTGTTCTGCGGACTCACCGCCGCGGCTCTGCTGGGGCTGCCCTGCCTGCGAGACGACGGCGGTCTGCACGTCCTCACGGCCGAATCTCGCCCGAGCTCCGGCGCGGGGGTGGTGCGCCATCGCTCCCTCGCCGAGGGGACCGAGCTGGTGGAGGTGGCGGGGCTGCGCTGCACGCCTCTCGCACGAACGATGGCGGATGTCGCGCGCGCGGAGACGCGGGAGGTCTCGGTCAGCATCGCCGATGCGGCACTCCGAGCTCGGGCGTTCCCCTCACCCGGCCGCTACGACGTCGAGGACGCGGAGCGCCTCCGCGAAGAGGCGTTGAGCTGGGCGCGCACGTCGCCCCGGGGTCGTCGCGCCGCCGAGAAGGTCCTGCTCTTCGCCGACGGGCGCGCCCAGCTGCCCGGTGAAAGCGTGAGCCGTCTGCGGCTGCACGACCTCGGCTTCGCACCGCCGTCCCTCCAAGTCGGGGTTCCCGGGCCGCACGGCAACACGTATTGGGTCGACTTCGGCCTCGACGATGTCGCCGCGTGGGGCGAGTTCGACGGTCGCGTGAAGTACCGGGGTATCGCGGCGGCCGAAGGCAAGACCGCTCAGCGCGTCATCGAAGAAGAGAAACGCAGGGAGGACTGGATCCGCGGGACCACGCGGCGCCACGTCGTCCGGTGGGGCTGGGAGGATCTCGGCGACGCGGCCACGCTCGGCCTCCGCCTCGCCGCCTTCGGCATCACTCCTCCGCGCGGCGGGGCGCGATCGGTGCACCGGGGCGCGCAATGACCGCCCCGTTGCACCGAACCCGCCCCACACCAGGCGACGCCGCGCGGCACGGCGGCACGGCACGGCACGGCGCGGCACGGCGCGGCGCGGCGGCACGGCACCGCACGGCACGGCATGGCCGAAGGGGCCGACGTGTCAGCCGTCGATCACCGCGACCAGCTCGTCGAGGAACGCGGGGAAGCTCGTCGCCTTGCGCACGATCCGCTGCACGCTGTCGCGCTCGCTGAAGACCTCGACGAACTGCTCGAACACCGTCTGGAACGCCTCGCGGTCGGTCTCGCTGAACGCCACCAGCGCCACGACCTGCACGCGGCCCTCTCCCCACGTGATCGAGGGGTCGGCGATGCCGATCGCGATGCGCGTCTGCGTCGCCGTCATGCCCATCGCGTGCGGCACGGCGAGGGCGTCGGTGAACGCGGTCGACGAGATCGCCTCGCGCTCCACGGCACGCACGACGTAGGCGTCGTCGATCACCCCCTGCTCCACCAGCAGCCCGCCGAGGAGCCGGATGACGCCGGCCTCGCCGTCGGTGGCATCCAGGCCCCGCACGAACGCCCCGGGCGCGAAATACCGCTCGAGCTCGGCGCGCAACCGCGCCAGGCGACGCCCACGGCGGATGCGACCGGCCGCGGCCTGCACGCGCTCGACGTCGGCGTCGGTGAGGAAGGGCTGGATCCGCACGAAGCGGTCACCGGGGCGCGGCGGGTCGATCGTGGTGAGCACCAGGTCGGTGTCGATCGCGTCCCAGGCCGGGTCGATGCGCGTCTCGACGCCGACGACCTCGATGGCCTGCCCGAGCGAGCGGTCGACGCTGGAGCGCAGCAGCTCGTGCAGCTCGTAGTACCCGGGGCACACGATCGTCGCCGTCAGCAGTTGGTCGGCGCGACGGCTGCGCTCGAGGCGCCCGCCCACGTGCATCGCGATGTAGGCGATCTCGTCGTCGAGGATCGGAATGCCCAGGCCGTCCTGCAGTCCCTTGGCGATGTAGACGGCGACCTCGAAGATCATCGGGTACGTCGACTTCAGCGAACGGGTCAGGGGGTTGCGCGACCAGGCCTGCTCGCGCGAGCGGTGCAGCAGGTTCTGCACGTGCAGCGCCAGGCGCAGGATGAAATCGTCGTGCGCGATGTCGACGAGGAACTCGGATGCCGCGTTCTCGACGACCCGCCGCACGGCCACCTCCACCGCGGGGTCGAGGCGCGAGCGCACGTCGTCGACGGCCGGCGATCCGGGGGCGACGATGCGCGTGAGCACGAGGGTCGCGAGATGGCGCAGGTCGCCGGAGCCCAGTTGCACGCCGATGTGCTTGAGCGTCAACCGGTCGAGCAGCGCCGCCACGGCGGCGGCGGCGTCCGACGAATCGCCGCCGGGAGATCCCAGCGCGCGGTCGCGGGTGGTGCGGTCGGCGGCGATGGCGATGTGCATGACGACGTCGCCGATGCCGATCTCGTTGACGTAGTACCCGAGGGATCCGAGTTCCGACACCAGCTCGGCCTTGAAGGGTCCGAAGGCGCGCGCACCCACCGAACGCTCCCCGAGCGTGCGCCGCAGGGCGTCGAGGTCGAAGTGCCCGGCATCCATCTCGTCGTGCGCGAGCTTCGAGAGCAGTCGGCGCTGGGCGACCTCGGTGCCGCGGAGGCGGGCGGTGGATGCCGAGCGCTCCAGGGTCAGTTCGGTGCCGCCGAGCAGGCCGCGCACGCGCGACAGATCGGCTTCGAGGGTCGCGGCGCTCACGTGCAGCGCATCGGCGGTCGCGTAGACGTCGATGCCGTCGGCGGAGTCGAGCAGGCGCCGCACGAGGGTGTGGAGGCGGTCGCGGGGGGTTCCGGCATCCGATCCCGAGATCGCCCGCAGCGCAGCGGCCGCGTCGGCTCCCGCGCGGTACCCGAGCGGGCCCGATTCGATGGCGGCGCCTCCCGCCACGCGCGCGTTGACGGCCGTCACGTACGACCGGACGCTGCGCGGGGTGACGCCCAACGCATCGGCCAAGGACGCGGCGGTCGACCATTCCCCGTCCCGCAGCAACAGGGCCAGCAGGCGGTCTTGGCGAGCTTTCGTCGTCACGATCCGTCCTCCGCGCCGCACCGAGTGTGGCAGCGCTCCCTCCATCCAACCACGCACCCCCTCCCCCGGCGCGGGTGGGCGGCATCCATGTTCCGGGGGGTGGGAAACGAACCTGGTTGTCTGCTGGGAGCGCGGTGCGGACAATCGAGAGGAAGAAAGGCCGGTCGATGAGGATCCTCGTGGTGTGCGGAGCGGGTGCGTCGAGCACGTTCGTCGCGCAACGCGTTCGTCATGCTGCGCAAGACAAGGGCCTCGCCTACTCCGCCTCGGCGGGAACCGTCCGCTCGTTGCCGATCGACCTCGATCAGGCCGACATCGTGCTCGTCGGACCCCACCTGGCCGCAGACCTGGAGCGCATCCGGCAGGACGCCGCCGCACGGGACGTCCTGGTCGCCCTGCTCCCCGACGACGTCTTCACCGACCGCAGCGGCATCCGCACGCTCGCGCTCGTCGAAGAGGCCCTGCGCGCCCGCCCGGGCGCGGACACGATCTGAGACCGACGGAAAGGATCCCCATGCCCCACCTCACCCGCACCGTCCGCATCGGATCGACGCACGGGCTGCACGCGCGCCCCGCGAAGCTCTTCGCCCAGGCCGCGAAGGACTCCGGCATCCCCGTGACGATCGCCAAGGACGCGGGCGCCGCGGTCAACGCCGCCAGCATCCTCGGCATCATCGCGCTGGGTCTCGAGTACGGCGACTACGTAACGCTCACCGCCGACGGCGACAGCGCCGAGGCCGTCATCGACCGCCTCAGCGAACTGCTGACCACCGACCACGACACCGAGTAAAGGAAACAGCACCATGACGGAACTCCGTGGAGTCGGAATCGGACTGGGCGTCGCCCAGGGACCCGTGGCGCGCATGGCCGAGCCCCTGCCCGCCCCGAAGGACGAGAAGAGCGCGCAGTCGGTCGAGGCCGAGACCACACGCGTGCGCGAGGCCATCGCGGCCGTCGCCCGCGAGCTCGAAGCCCGAGGAGCGCAGGCCGGCGGCGCCGCCCGCGACGTGCTCGAAGCGCAGGCGATGATCGCCGAAGACCCCACCCTCGAGGCCGAGGTCGACAGCCGTCTCGCGACCGGCAAGACCGGCGAGTTCGCCGTGCACGACGCTTTCGCCTCGTTCCGTGAGCAGCTCGTCGCCCTCGGCGGCTACCTCGGCGAGCGCGCCGCCGACCTCGACGACGTCGCCCAGCGGGTCATCGCCCGCCTCCGCGGCGTCCCC
This sequence comes from Microbacterium sp. CFBP 13617, assembly GCF_014839445.1. NCBI lineage: Bacteria > Bacillati > Actinomycetota > Actinomycetes > Micrococcales > Microbacteriaceae > Microbacterium > Microbacterium sp. CFBP 13617. The sequence continues at coordinate 524,915 of NZ_JACYNW010000003.1, forward strand.
GCCCCCGGCATCCCCGACCCCGGCCACCCGTTCGTGCTCGTCGCCAAGGACCTCGCCCCCGCCGACACCGCGCTGCTCGACCTCGACAAGGTGCTGGCCCTGGTCACCACCGAGGGCGGGCCCACCTCGCACACGGCGATCCTCGCCCGTGAGAAGTCGATCGTCGCCGTCGTCGGCGCGGCCGGCGCCAAAGACCTCGTCGACGGCCAGTCCGTGATCGTCGACGCCGCCGCCGGTGTCGTGACCCTCGACCCGACCGACGACGAGAAGGCGCGCGCCCTCACCCGCGCAGCCTCCCGTGCCGCCGCGGCATCCGCCCCCATCACCGACGGCGCGCTCGCCGACGGCACCAAGGTGCCCCTGCTGGCCAACCTCGGAAAGCCCGGCGGAGCCGCCGAAGCCGTCGAGCTGGGCGCCGAGGGCGTGGGCCTGTTCCGCACCGAGTTCCTCTTCCTGAGCTCCAGCTCCGCCCCCACCGTCGAGGAGCAGCGCGCCGCGTACACCGAGCTGCTCGGGGCGTTCCCCGGCAAGAAGGTCGTCGTGCGCGTGCTCGACGCCGGCGCCGACAAGCCCCTGCCCTTCCTCAACGACGCCCACGAAGAGAACCCGGCGCTGGGCCTTCGGGGCCTGCGCGCCCTGCGCGCGAGCGAGGACATCCTGCGCGAGCAGCTCACGGCCCTGGCCGAAGCGGATGCCGCGACCCGCAAGACCGAGGCGGGCCCCGCCGACCTGTGGGTCATGGCCCCCATGGTCTCGACGGTCGAAGAGACCCGGTACTTCACCGCGCTCGCCAAGGACTACGGCCTGAAGACCACCGGCGTCATGGTCGAGGTCCCCTCCTCGGCGCTGCTGGCCGACCGCATCCTGCAGATCGCCGACTTCGCCTCCATCGGCACCAACGACCTGACGCAGTACACCCTCGCCGCCGACCGGCTGCTCGGCTCGGTCGCGTCGTTCCAGGACCCGTGGCATCCGGCCGTCCTGCGCCTCATCCGCGAGGTCGGCGCCGCCGGACGCACCTACGACAAGCCCGTGGGCATCTGCGGCGAGGCCGCGGCCGACCCGCTGCTCGCCGTCGTGCTCGTCGGTCTCGGCGCCACCACGCTGTCGATGGCCCCCACCGCCCTCGCCGACGTGCGCGCCACCCTGCTCACCCACACTCTCGACGATGCGCTCCGCATCGCCGAGGCCGCCCTGGCCGCCGATGACGCGGCCTCCGCCCGAGAGGCGGCCCAGGCCGTCTCGGCAGCCCGGGAAGCGGCTCCCGCCTCGTCCTGACCACGTGAAGCGACCCCGGTCGCTTCCTCGAACACCGGCGGCACCAGCCGCTTCCCCACTGCGTGGCCCCCGCTGCGCACCACACCAAGGAGACACAGCAATGACGACGACGTCACCCACCAAGAAGCCGGGAGGGGCACGGGTCGCGGTACAGCGATTCGGCACGTTCCTCTCCGGCATGATCATGCCGAACATCGCGGCCTTCATCGCATGGGGCTTCATCACCATGCTCTTCATCCCCGACGGCTTCTTCGGGGCGCGCAGCCCGTTCGGCTGGCACTGGGAGCCGGTCGCCGAGATCCTCGGCGGCGGCGGTGACGCCGCCACGATCGGCTGGCCCGGCGCCATGACCGCCCTCACCGAGGGCGACGCCGGCACCTACCAGGGCTACGTCGGCCTGGTCAGCGTCATGATCACCTACCTGCTGCCCCTGCTCATCGCCAACACCGGTGGACGCATCGTCTACGGTGCGCGCGGTGGCGTGGTCGCCACGATCGCGGTCATGGGCGTCATCGCCGGCACCAACATCCCGATGTTCCTCGGCGCGATGATCATGGGCCCGCTCGCGGCCTACGTCACCAAGCAGATGGACAAGCTGTGGGACGGCAAGATCCGCCCCGGCTTCGAGATGCTCGTGAACAACTTCTCGGCCGGCATCCTCGGCATGATCCTCGCGATCGTCGGCTTCTTCGCCTTCGGTCCGGTGTTCCTCGGCATCAGCGCCTTCCTCGGCGGCATCGTCGCCTTCCTCGTGCAGTTCAACCTGCTGCCGGTGCTGTCGATCATCGTCGAGCCCGCGAAGGTGCTGTTCCTCAACAACGCCATCAACCACGGCGTCTTCACCCCGCTCGGCATCGAGCAGGCGGCGGAGTCGGGCAAGTCGATCCTGTTCCTCATCGAGGCGAACCCCGGCCCCGGCCTCGGCCTGCTGCTCGCGTTCACCTTCTTCGGTGTCGGCGCGGCGAAGGCTTCGGCTCCCGGTGCGATCATCATCCAGTTCTTCGGCGGCATCCACGAGATCTACTTCCCGTACGCCCTCGCGAAGCCGATGACGATCCTCGCCCTGATCGCCGGTGGCGCTGCCGGTGTCGCCACGAACATGATCTTCGGCGGTGGCCTGCTCTTCCCGGCCGCTCCCGGCAGCATCATCGCCGTGACGGCCGCGGCCGCCGGTGGCGGCATCGCGAACGTGCTCGTGGTCTACCTCTCGGTGATCATCGCCGCCGCCGTGACCTTCCTTGTCGCGGGCGTCATCCTGCGGGCCTCGCGCAAGCGCGACCTGGCCGCCGAGGGGGGCGACGACAAGTTCGCCGCCGCCATCGACCAGACCCAGGCCAACAAGGGCAAGGAGTCCTCGACGCTCGGGGCCCTGCGCACCCGCACCTCGAACGACGTCAACGCCTCGGCGGACCGCGACGTCGAGGGCGCCCTGGGCGGCCTCGAGGGCGGCGCTGTCGCGACCAAGCAGCTGAACAACATCGTGTTCGCGTGCGACGCGGGCATGGGCTCGTCGGCGATGGGCGCGAGCGTCCTGCGCAACAAGATCAAGAAGGCGGGCATCGACGGCATCACGGTCACCAACCAGGCGATCGCGAACCTCGACGGCTCGGCCGACCTGGTCATCACGCAGAACCAGCTCACCGACCGCGCCAAGTCGCAGTCGCCCGACTCGATCCACGTCTCGGTCGACAACTTCATGAACTCGCCGAAGTACGACGAGGTCGTGGAGATGGTGCGCGCCCAGCACGACGCGAAGTAATCCACTATCACGGAGGGGCCGGAGCACATGCGCCGGCCCCTCCGCCTTCCCGTCCGGCCCGATCTTTGCGAGGCTGGACAGCACGACGAGAAAGGCGAGAACCATGTCACACGACGTCCTCCGCATCGAATCCGTCCGCATCCACCCCGGGAGCGCCACCCGCGAGGAGGCGATGAAAGAGGCGGCCGACCTGCTGCAGGCCACGGGCTCGGTCACGGGCGAGTACTTCGCCGCCATGCAGCAGCGCGAAGAGACCGTCTCGACCTACATGGGCAACGAGCTCGCCATCCCCCACGGCACCAACGAGACCAAGCAGGCCATCCTCGAGTCGGGTCTGTCGGTCGTGCGCTACGACGGCGGCGTCGACTGGGGCGGAGAGCCCGTCAGCTTCGTCATCGGCATCGCCGGCAAGGGCGACGAGCACCTCGAGATCCTGTCGCAGATCGCCATCCTCTTCTCCGAGGACGATGACGTCGCGCGTCTGAAGGCGGCTTCCTCGCCCGAGGAGCTCTTCCAGGCCCTGTCCGGGTCCGTCAACGCATGAAGGCCGTCCACTTCGGCGCGGGCAACATCGGTCGCGGCTTCGTCGGACTGCTGCTGCACGAGGGCGGCTACGAGCTCGTCTTCTCCGACGTCTCGGCGGCTCTGGTCGCGGCCATCAACGACGCCTCGTCGTACACCGTCCACGAGGTGGGAGACGGCGGCGTCGACAAGACGGTCACCGGTTTCCGTGCCATCGACAGCTCGGTGGATGCCGAGTCCCTCGTCGACGAGATCGCCACGGCCGACGTGGTCACCACCGCCGTCGGTCCCACCATCTTGAAGTTCGTGGCTCCGCACATTGTCGCGGGGCTCGCGCTGCGCGACCCCTCGCTCGCCCCGCTGCAGATCATGGCGTGCGAGAACGCGATCGGCGCGACCGACCAGCTACGCGAGCACATCGTCGAGCTGGCCGGCGAATCGTGGGACGCCCTGGCCGCCCGCGCGGTGTTCGCCAACACGGCGGTCGACCGCATCGTTCCCGCCCAGGCGCAGGGCGGTGTCGACGTCACCGTCGAGCCGTTCTACGAGTGGGCGATCGAGCGCGGGCCCTTCGGCGACACCCCTCCGCACATCCCCGGTGCGCACTTCGTCGACGACCTCGAGCCCTACATCGAGCGCAAGCTCTTCACGGTGAACACGGGCCACGCCACGACGGCGTACTTCGGCGCGCGCGCCGGCATCGACCGCATCTCCGACGCGCTGGCAGACCCTGCGATCTCGGCACGGGTCGAGGCCGCGCTGGAAGAGACCAGCGCCCTGCTGGTCCAGAAGCACGAGCTCGACCCCGACGTGCAGGGCGAGTACCGCGCGACGATCCTGCGCCGCTTCCGCAACGCGGCCCTTCCCGACACCGTCTGGCGGGTGGGTCGCCAGCCGCTGCGCAAGCTCTCGCGGCACGAGCGCTTCGTCGGGCCCGCCGCCGAGGCGATCGAGCGGGGTCTCCCGGTCGACGCGCTGGTCGCGGCCATGTCCGCCGCCCTCGACTTCTCGGATACCGAGGACACCCAGGCCGTCGACCTGCAGCGTCTGCTGCGCGAGCTCGACGCCGAGGCCTTCACGGCAGAGGTGACGGGGCTCACTCCCGAGCACCCGCTGCACGCCCGGATCGTCGAGATCGTCGCCGCACGGCAGGCAGCCCTGGCCGCGTGACAACCCCGGTCTCCTCACGACACGCAGCGTTACGCTCGTGAGGTGACCGACACCACCCCGTCCGACGCCGGCGGAGCGCCCCGAGCGCCCCGCCGGCGTCGTCGTGTTCTGCGCTGGGCCCTCGGCGGCATCGGCGCTCTCGTGGTGCTGCTGATCGCCGGGATCCTGATCTACACCCAGGTCGGCGTCATGGGCGCCGAGCCCGGCCCCCTCGCCGAGACCGAGGCGGACCCCGCGCTGACGATCACCGACGACGGTGCGGGGATCGTGCTCTCGCCCACCGCCGGCGGCACGGGCCAGGGGCTGGTCTTCATCCCGGGCGCCAAGGTCGAGGCCGAGGGATATATCGCCACGTTCGCCGACACCGTCGTCGACGACGGCATCACCGTCGTCATCACCCGGCCGTGGCTGAACCTCGCGTTCTTCGACCCGCGGCCGCTGTCGACCTTCACCGACCTCGCCCCGGGGGTGTCGACCTGGGCGGTCGGCGGCCATTCCCTCGGCGGTGTCCGTGCCTGTCAGCTGGCACCCGACGCCGACGCACTCGTGCTCTTCGCCTCGTACTGCGCGAACGACCTCACGGCATCCGGACTCCCCGTCCTCAGCCTCTCGGGATCGGAAGACGGTCTGAGCACCCCGCAGAAGATCGCGGATGCCGAGAAGGAGCTCCCCGCGAACGCCACGTTCGTCGAGATCCCCGGCGCATCGCATGCCTCGTTCGGCGCGTACGGCCCCCAGCCGGGCGATGGCACGCCCACGGCTGATCCCGCCGACGTCGACCGGGTGATCGCCGAGCAGCTGGCCGGCTTCCTTCCTCGGCCCTGAGCCGCGGCCCCGCCGCGCGCTGGTTCCCCGCCGCGCGTGGCCCGACGCCGCGCGTGGCCTGGCGCCGCGCGTGGCCCGGCGCCGCGCGCGTACCGGGCCAAACTCCTGAGAAGTCGGCGGCCCGACGGCTTCTACCGCGCCACCGGACGTGAGACGGGGAGGAAGTCAGGAGTTCGGCACGGGCCGCGGCGGGCACCCACGCCTCCTCCACAGCCGGTCGGCACGGGGAGCCCCCTCACAGATCGGCTGGCTGTCGTCCCGGCGTCTGCGAGAAGCCGCGAGGGTGGGCCGGTGGCATCCATCCTTTCGCGGCTCGAACAGCCACACCCCGTCGTCTGGACCACTCACGCCCTGCGCGGCGAGGGGCTCTCGAGGCGCGCCCTCGCTCGCGCGGTCGAGGACGGGAGTCTCCTGCGCGTGCGCCAAGGGAAGTTCCTCGTCGCCGGTGCCCACCCCGACGTCGTCGAGGCGGCCCGCGGGGGCGGAAGGCTCGACTGCGTCAGTCTGCTCGCGCTGCTCGGCGTCTTCGTGCACCATCGCTCGGGACTGCACGTACAGCAGGACCCGCTCGCCAGCCGCAGACCGGTCGCACCGCGCGACGTCCGCTATCACTGGCGGCCGTCGGCGTCGCCCCGCGACAGCGCCGTCGTCGACGTCGTCGAGGCGCTCGCTCGGGCGGTGCGATGTCAGGCACCTCGATCGGCTGTCGCCACGCTCGACAGCGCCTGGCATCTCGGCCTGGTCGACGAGGCGGGGATCGGGGAGGTCTTCGCGAGGCTGCCGGAACGGTATCGCGTACTGCGCGGGCTGCTCGACCGACGAAGCGAAGCGGGGACCGAAACCCTCGTGCGACTGCTGCTGAGAAGCCTGGGCGGCCGCGTCGACCTGCAGGTCCGGATCGACGGGGTGGGGCGCGTCGACCTCCTCGTCGACGGGTGGCTCATCGTCGAGTGCGACAGCGCGCAGTTCCACGGCACCTGGGAGGTGCACAAGAACGACAGGCGGCGGGATCTGGCCGCCCTCGAGCGCGGCTACACGACCATCCGCCTGCTCGCGGAAGACGTTCTTTATCACCCGGAGCGGGTCCGATCCGCGCTCGAGCGCATCCTCGTCGGCGGCGCGCCCGGGCCGAACTCCTGAGAAACCTCGCCATCCGCGCCGCACGACGGCGTGGGATCGGCCACACCGGCAGAAACTCAGGAGTTCGGCCCGCAGATGCCGCGGGCGCGGGGGCGAGTGCGACCCCCGCGGCCCGGCGGCGCGCCCGGACACGCCGGATCAGTCCCGGGACGACCCCGGGCCAAACTCCTGAGGAATCGGCGCCACCGGGCCGCCGTGGCGGAAATTCAGGCCTCGCGCGCGAAAAAATCAGGAGTTTGGCCCGACACACGGTCCCGAGCGCCTGCCAACGGGCCCGGGAACGACGACGGGCGCACGCCGGCATCGACGCGCGCCCGAGGTCGGGTCAGGGCTGGAAGCCCTCCGAGATGATCTCGATGAGCTCCTCGCGCTCCTCCACCGGCAGGAACGCGCCGGCGGCGGCGTTGAGCTGGAACGCCTCGAGGTCACCCAGGTCGTAGTCGAACGCCTGGGCCAGCAGTCCCAGCTCACGGGTGAGCGTCGTCGCGCTCATGAGGCGGTTGTCGACGTTCACCGTCACCGAGAAGTCGAGCTGGTACAGCAGGTCGAACGGGTGGGCGTCCATCGTGTCGCCCCAGGCCGTCACGGCGCCGCTCTGCAGGTTCGAGGTCGGCGACAGTTCGAGCGTGATCTCGCGGTCGCGCACCCAGCGCGCCAGGTCGCCGAAGGTGACCTGCACCTCTTCGCCCTCGCGCGAGACGACGTCGAGGTCGTTGGCGATGCGCACACCGTGGCCGAGGCGCAAGGCGCGTCCGTCGATGAGTGCGGAACGAATGGATGCCAGCCCCGCCCCCTCACCGGCGTGCACCGTGGTGGGGAAGAACTGCTCGGCCAGATAGTCGAACGCCTCGCGGTGACGCGACGGCAGGAACCCGTCTTCGGGACCGGCGATGTCGAAGCCGACGACGCCACGACCGCGCCACGAGACGGCGAGTTCGGCGATGTCTCGGGAGTTGTCGTTGTGGCGCAGCGCCGTGAGCAGCTGACCCACGCGGATGTCCTGTCCGCGGGCGTCGGCGGCGTCTTCCCCCGCTTCGATGCCCTCCTGCACCGCATCCACGACGTCGTCGAGGCTGAGACCGCGGGTGAGGTGCTGTTCCGGCGCCCACCGCACCTCGCCGTAGACGACGCCGTCGGCGGCGAGATCCTCGACGAACTCCTTCGCGGTGCGCACGAGACCCTCGCGGGTCTGCATCACCCCGACCGTCGCCGAGAACTTCTCGAGGTAGTCCTCGAGCGATCCGCCGTCGATGTGGTCCGAGAACCAGGCCTCGAGGCCCTTCGCGTCGTCGGCGGGGAGGTCGAGGTCGATCTCATCGGCCAGTTCGAGGACGGTCTGCGGGCGCAGTCCCCCGTCGAGGTGATCGTGCAGCGACACCTTGGGCAGGCTCTGCACCTTCACACCCTCGATGCGCACGTCGTCGGTGGCCATGGTGCTGCTCCTTCGGTCGGATGCCATCACGCGGTGATGCGCTCGCGCACGAGCGGGGATGCCGCAGGCGCCGTGTCGCCGATCTCCCACGCTCCATCGACCGAGGCGAGTGCCCGCTCGAAGCGGGCCCCGTCATCGGCCGACAGCGTGAACAGGGGCTGACCGGCCGTGATCGGCTGGCCGACGGCGACGTGCAGGTCGATGCCCGCGGCGTGCACGACCGCGTCTTCGGCACGGGCGCGACCGGCGCCCAGGCGCCAGGCGCCGATTCCGAACGGCAACGCCTCGATGCGCGTGACGATGCCCGAGCGGTCGGCGACGACCGTGTGGGTCTCGCGGGGCGTGGGCAGGGCGGCATCCGGATCGCCGTCCTGCGCGCGGATCATGCGCTTCCAGACGTCCATCGCGCGGCCGTCGTTCAACGCCGCCTCGACGTCGGCGTCGGGCTGGCCGGCGAGCGTCAGCATCTCGCGGGCGAGCGAAACCGTGAGCTCCACGACGTCGGCGGGGCCGCCGCCGGCGAGCACCTCGACCGATTCGCGCACTTCGTTGGCGTTGCCGATGGCGAGGCCGAGCGGGGTGTTCATGTCGGTGAGGAGCGCGGTGGTGTTGACGCCGGAATCGGTGCCCAGGGCCACCATGGTGCGGGCCAGCTCGCGTGCGCGGTCGATGTCCTGCATGAAGGCGCCGGAGCCGAACTTCACGTCGAGCACGAGCGAGTCGGTGCCCTCGGCGATCTTCTTCGACATGATGCTCGACGCGATCAGCGGGATCGCCTCAACCGTTCCGGTGACGTCGCGGAGGGCGTAGAGCTTCTTGTCGGCCGGGGCGAGCCCGGTGCCCGCGGCGCAGATGACCGCGCCGACGTCGGCGAGCTGCGCCATGATCTCGTCGTTCGACAGCGCTGCGCGCCAGCCGGGGATCGACTCGAGCTTGTCGAGCGTGCCGCCGGTGTGCCCGAGGCCGCGACCCGAGAGCTGCGGCACGGCGACGCCGAACGCGGCCACGAGGGGCGCCAGCGGAAGCGTGATCTTGTCGCCGACCCCGCCCGTGGAGTGCTTGTCGACCGTCGGCTTGCCGAGCGATGAGAAGTCCATGCGCTCGCCCGAGGCGATCATGGCATCGGTCATCACGCGGATCTCGTCGCGTTCCATCCCCCGCAGCAGCACGGCCATGGCGAACGAGGCCATCTGCGCGTCGGAGACGTAGCCCTTGGTGTAGTGCTCGATGAGCCAGCGCAACGCGGACTCCGAGATCGCGCCGCCGTCGCGCTTGGTGCGGATGACTTCGACCGCGTCGTGCGGGTGAACGGTGGTCATCGTGCCGCCTCCTCGAGCTCGCGGGGTCCGAAGGCGTCGGGCAGCACTTCGTCGATCGTGCGGATGCCGCTGACGGTCTCGAGCAGCATCCCGGGGATGGCGTGCTCGAACAGCAGCTGGCGGCAGCGACCGCACGGCATGAGCGTGCGGCCCTCGCCGTCGACGCACACGAACGCGACGAGCTGGCCGCCACCGCTCATGTGCAGTTCGGAGACGAGCCCGCACTCGGCGCACAGCGTCACCCCGTACGAGGCGTTCTCGACGTTGCATCCCGAGACGATGCGGCCGTCGGCGACGAGCGCCGCGGCGCCCACCTTGAAGCGGGAGTAGGGCGCGTAGGCGCGGTGCATGGCGTCGGTCGCGGCGGAGCGCAACTCATCCCAGTCGATGTCGGTCATCGTGGAGTGCAGGGTCCTCTCGTGAAGGCGAAGTGGGCGGGTTCAGCCCTTGATATACGGTTTGCCGGCGGCCGCGGGGCCGCGGACCTTCCCGACGAGACCGGCGACGGCGAAGATCGTCACGACGTACGGCAGCATCAGCATGAACTCGCTCGGCACGGGCGACCCGATGACGCCGAGAGTGTTCTGCAGGTTCGAGGCGAAGCCGAACAGCAGGGCCGCCAGCGTCGCTCGGATCGGGTCCCACTGGCCGAAGATGACCGCCGCCAGAGCGATGTACCCGGCACCGGCCGTCATCTCTTTGTTGAAGGCTCCGACCGAACCGAGCGTGAAGAACGCGCCACCGACGCCCGCGATCGCGCCGCCCAGCGCCACATTCCAGAAGCGGGTCTTGGCGATGTTGATGCCCACCGTGTCGGCGGCTTGCGGGTGCTCGCCGACCGCGCGCAGACGCAGACCCCAGCGCGTGTGGAAGAGGCCCACGTACACCAGCGCCACCGTGACGTACATCAGGTACACGATGATCGTCTGGTTGAACAGCATCGGCCCGAGGAGGGGGATGTCGGCGAGGAACGGGATCGGCAGGCGCGGGAAGCGCGGCGGCGCGTTCAACGTCGCCGCGTTCGGGGCGAGGAGCTGAGAGAAGAGGAAGCTCGTGAGCCCCACCACGAGCACGTTCAAGACGACACCGACGATCACCTGGTCGACGAAGTACTTGATCGCGAACGCCGCGAGCACGAACGACACGAGCACGCCCGAGACGCCGGCCGCGAGCAGCCCGATGAACGGGTTTCCGGTCGCGGTGGCGACGATCGCCGAGGTGAACGCGCCCGCGAGGAGCTGGCCCTCGATCGCGATGTTCACCACGCCCACGCGCTCGCTCAGGACACCGGCCATCGCCCCGAAGATCAGCGGGACCGACAGGCTGAGGCCACCGGCGAGCAGGCCCGTCAATGGGATCACCGAGGTGGTGGCTCCGGCGGCGGCCCAGGTGAGGAAGCCGACCATGAAGACCAGCGCGAAGATGACGGCCAGCCACAGCGGCGGCCGACGGTGCGCGCGCACCAGCAGGACGCTGGCGACGGTGACGAGCGCGAGCAGGACGGTGCAGACGGCGCCGGTCACGACCCCTCCGAGCACCACCTCGGGCAGTTGCAGGAACTCCCCCGGGCTCGAGATGCGGAACACCGCGTCGCCGTCCTGGCGGGCCACGACGAAGAGCACCGCGGCGAGCACGGTGATGACGCCGTAGACGATCGGCGCCTTCCAGCTGATGACGACGGCCGTGTCGAGCGCCTCCGGCTGCGGTGACACCCCGTGGTGCTGTGCGGTGGTGCTCACTTGACCGCCTCCTTCTTCTTGGCGGCGCGGGTCTTCGACGCGCGCGCACCGGGCGCGGGCAGACGGAAGATGGCGCGCACGAGCGGGGGTGCGGCGATGAACAGCACGATGAGGGACTGCACGACGAGCACGATGTCGATCGGCACACCGTTCGCGGCCTGCATGGCGAAGCCGCCGGCCTTGAACGCGCCGAACAGGATGCCGGCGACGAGCACGCCGACCGGAGTGGATCGGCCCAGCAGGGCCACCGTGATGGCGTCGAACCCGATGCCGGCGTCGATGCCGCTCGAGAAGCCCGTCGTCACGGTGCCGAGCACCTGGTCCACGCCGGCGAGGCCGATGAGGCCGCCGGAGATCAGCATCGCGACCACGTACATCGACTTGACGTTGATGCCGGCCACGCGCGCGGCGTTCGGGTTGAGCCCGACCGCGCGGAAACGGAAGCCCAGCGACGAGCGCTCGAGGATCCACCACACCAGGACGACGGCGGCGAGGGAGAGGAGGAACCCGAAGTGCAGGTTGTACGCGGGGCCGAACAGGTCGGGGAAGACCGCGGTCTCTTTCATGGCCGGCGTGGTGGGGTTGCTGGATCCCGGAGCCTGCAGCAGGCCGGGGGTGCGCAGCAGGTAGTAGACGAGGTAGAACGCGACGTAGTTGAGCATGATCGTGACGATCACCTCGTGCGCTCCGGTGCGGGCCTTGAGGAGCCCCGCGATTCCGGCCCACAGGGCACCCGCTACGACGCCCGCGACGAGCGCGACGAGCGCGTGCAGGCCCCAGGGGAGGTCGAAGGCGAACGCGACGTAGCCGCCGGCCGCCGCGGCCACGAGCATCTGTCCCCGACCACCGATGTTGAACATGCCGACGCGGAACGCGAGCGCGACGCCGAGGCCCGCGGCGATGAGCGGCGTCGCGAAGGTCAGGGTCTCGGTCAGAGGACGGATCCCGGTCGCGAACTCGGGGCGGCGGAAGTTGTAGATCGCGCCCTGGAAGAACGACGCGTAGGCACCCGACACGGACTGCCAGATCGCGACGAGGGTGTCGCCCGGGCGCGCGAAGAAGTAGACAGCGGACGCCTGGACGTTCTCGTCGGTCGCCGCGATCATCACCGCTCCGACGAGGAGGGCGAGGATGACGGCGAGGACCGAGATGATGGCGTTGCCGGTGGCGACCTCGCGCAACGCGCGGCGCCAACGGTTCTCTTCGGTGGCGGGCTCGGGGGCGACCACGCGCGCGCCGGCGGCCGAGTCGACCTCGGCAGCGCCCTCGAGGGCAGCACCGGCGGAGGTCTGATCGGCGACCTCGGCGGCGCGGTCCGCGTGCGTGGCATTCGGGTCGTGCGGGCTATGCGGATCGCTCACGCCGCGACTCCTTCGTTCTGGGGTGTTTCGCCGGCCATCATCAGGCCCAGCACGTCGCGGGTGGTGTCGCCGGGCACGATGCCGACCACGCGGCCCCGATACATGACCATGATCCGATCAGCGAGCGCGGTCACCTCGTCGAGCTCGGTGGAGACCACGATCACCGGCACGCCCGTGTCGCGCGTCTCGATGATGCGCTTGTGGATGAACTCGATCGAGCCCACGTCGACGCCGCGGGTGGGCTGTGCCGCCACGAACAGTCGCAGTTCGCGGCTGAGCTCGCGAGCGAGGACGACCTTCTGCTGGTTTCCGCCGGACAGCTTTCCGACGGGCGTCTCGATCGAGGGCGTGCGCACATCGAACTCCGCCACCTTCTCGCGGGCGAAGCCCGCCAGCGTCGACAGCTGCAGCGCTCCCCCCTTGACGAAGGGGGCTCCGTCGGCACGATCGAGCATGAGGTTCTCGGCGATCGAGAACTCCCCCACGAGGCCGTCTTCTTTGCGGTCCTCGGGGACGAAGCCGACACCGGCATCGAGCACCGCGCGGACGGTCGAACCGGCGAGTTCTTTGCCGTCGAGCGTGATGGAGCCTTCGACCCGGTCCTGCAGCCCGACGAGTGCCTCGGTGAGCTCGGTCTGGCCGTTGCCCTGCACGCCCGCGATGGCGAGGACCTCGCCGCGGCGCACCTCGAAGCTCACGTCGTTGACGACGACCTGTCCGATCGCGTCGACCACGGTCAGGCCCTTCACCGACAGCCCGACCTCGCCGAGGGTGGGCGCGTCCTTCTGCACGGTGAGCTCGACCGCGCGGCCGACCATGAGCGAGGCGAGTTCGGCGTTGGAGGCGGTGGGTTCGGCCTCGCCGACCACCTTGCCCAGGCGGATGACGGTGATGCGATCCGCGACCTCGCGGACCTCACGCAGCTTGTGGGTGATGAAGACGATCGAGGTGCCCGCGGCCTTGAGCTGCCGCATGATCGACATGAGTTCGTCGGTCTCTTGCGGCGTGAGCACGGCGGTGGGCTCATCGAACACGAGCACCTTCGCGTCGCGCGAGAGCGCCTTGACGATCTCGACGCGCTGCTGCACGCCGACCGGCAGGTCGTCGACGAGAGCATCGGGATCGACGTCGAACCCGAAGCGGTCGGAAATCTCCTTCACCTTGGCGCGCGCGGCCGCGATGTCGAGGCGACCGCCGGCTTTCGTCGGCTCGTGCCCGAGCATGACGTTCTCGGCCACGGTGAAGACGGGGACGAGCATGAAGTGCTGGTGCACCATGCCGATGCCGGCGCGCATCGCGTCGCCGGGGCCGGAGAAGTGCTGGACGGCGTCGTCGAGCAGGATCTCTCCGCCGTCGGCCTGGTAGAGGCCGTAGAGGACGTTCATCAGGGTGGACTTGCCGGCGCCGTTCTCACCGAGCAGGCAGTGGATCTCTCCGGCCTCGACAGTGAGGTCGATGTGGTCGTTCGCCACGAGGGACCCGAAGGTTTTCGTGATCCCGCGGAGTTCGAGCTTCATGTTCCCGATCCTAAGTTCTCGACGCCGCGCGACGCAGGCGTTCGACAGGAGGGCCGCGTCGCGCGCGACCCGAGCAGGGGGCGGCCGTCACTGCGGCCATAAAGGGAGGGGAGGCCGGCATGCGCCGGCCTCCCCGAGACAGTACGTGATCTCAGCCGGCGAGGTACGACTCGACGGTGATCGAACCGTCGACGATCTGGGCCTTGAGGTCGTCGATCTTGGTCGTGAGGTCGGCGGGGACCCGGTCGGACCAGTCGTGGTAGTCCGCGATGCCCACGCCCTCGTTCTCGAGCGTGCCGACGAACGGAGCCGCGTCGAACGAGCCGTTGCCGGCGGCGACGATGGCGTCCTTCGTACCGACGTCGATGCCCTTGAGGATCGAGGTCAGCAGCAGGTCGCCGACGGTGGGGTCGGTCTCGTACACGTCGGCGTCGACGCCGACCAGGGCGATCTCGCGACCGGCGTCGCGGATGGCGACGGCAGCCGACTGGTAGATCGGGCCGCCGACGGGCAGGAGCACGTCGACGTTCTGGTCGATGATCGCCTGCGCGGTCTGGCGAGCGGTGTCGTTCGCCTCGAAGCCACCGGTGAACGAGCCGTCCTGGGCGGCGCGGTCCCAGCCGACGACGCGGACGCTGGTGCCGTTGTCGGTGTTGTACTTGTCGACGCCCTGGGCGAAGCCGTCCATGAAGATGCTCACGGTCGGGATGTTGAGGCCACCGAAGGTGCCGACGACGCCGGTCTTCGAGGTGCCCGCCGCGAGGTAACCGGCGAGGTAGGCCGCCTGCGCGGTGTCGAAGATGATCGGCTTGATGTTGGGCGCGTCGGTCTGGCCGTCGAAGTCGCTGTCGACGGTGTCGTCGATCGAGACGTACTGCAGGTCGGGGTTGGCCTTCGCCGACTCGAGCGCCGCGGGGGCGAGGAGGAAGCCGACCGTGACGATCGTGTTGCACCCCTGGTCGACCAGGTTCTGCAGGTTGGACGCGTAGTCGGTCTCGGCCTGCGACTCGACCTCGATGGGGGTCTTCGAGCCGAGCTCGGTGGCGGCCGCGTCGACGCCCTCTTTACCGAGCTGGTTGAACGACTTGTCGTCGAAGCCGCCGGCGTCCGACACCATGCAGGGCAGGTAGTCGCTGGCGCCGGAACCGGCACCGCCCGACGCGCCGTTGCTCTCGGGCGCTGCGCCGCAACCGGCGAGCAGCACGGCAGCGCCGATCATGGCGAGGCCGCTGACGACGGCCTTCTTCGTGGTCTTCACGAATGGTCCTCCAAGACGGATGCCCCCAACGGGTTCGGGGGACGATCCCGTCACGTTACCTACTGTGTCGTCGTGCCCACGCACCGGGAGCCGCCGTGCGCGCCAATGGTTACAAAGACGCAATCTCGCGTCACGCGACCGCCACACGAGCAACGGGGACCGGAACCGGATGCCACGAGCAGTGGCATCCGGTTTCAGAGCACGTCGCCGCGGCCCGTGAGCTTGAGGGCGTCGACGACGCCCTTGACCCGCTGCGCGTTCTCGCTGGTGGTGACCAGGAGGGCGTCGGGGGTGTCGACGACGACGATGTCGCGCACGCCGATGAGGCTGATCACGCGCTTGGTCTGCGAGACGACGATGCCGCTCGAGGCGTCGGAGAGCACGCGGGCGTCCTCACCGAGGATGGCGAGCTCGTTGCGGCCACCGTGCGAGTTGAGCTTGGACAGGCTGGCGAAGTCGCCCACGTCGTCCCAGTCGAAGTGGCCGGGGATCACGGCGAGGCGCCCCTTTTCGGCGGCCGGCTCGGCGACCGAGTAGTCGATGGCGATCTTCTTCAGGCTCGGCCACAGGCGGTCGACCGCGGGACCCCGGCGATCGCGGTCGTCCCAGGCGTCGGCGAGTTCGATCAACGACGCGTGCAGTTCGGGCTCGTTGACGGCGAGCTCCGCCAGCAGCACGTCGGCGCGGGTGATGAACATGCCGGCGTTCCAGAGGTACGCGCGGTCTTCGAAGTACTGCTTCGCCGTGTCGAGGTCGGGCTTCTCGACGAAGCGTTCCACCATGTAGGCCTCGGGGGCGCCGTCGACGATGAGCTCACCGGCCTGCTTGATGTAGCCGAAGCCCACCGAGGCCTCGCTGGGCTGGATGCCGATGGTGCAGATGTACCCCTCGCGCGCGACGGCGACGGCCTGGCGCACGGCGAACTCGAACTGCCGGGTCTGGCGGATGACGTGGTCGGCGGCGAACGATCCGATGATGACGTCGGGTTCGCGGCGCACGAGGATCGCGGCGGCGAGGCCGATGGCGGCCGACGAGTCGCGGGGCTCCGACTCGAGGAACACGTTGTGGTCGGGGACGCCCGGGAGCTCCCGCTCGACGGCGGCGCGGTGGGCGCGGCCCGTCACGACGGCGATGCGGTCCTCGCCGGCGAGCGGCGCGAGCCGGTCCCACGTGTCGCGCAACAGCGTCTGCCCCGACCCGGTGAGGTCGTGCAGGAACTTGGGTGCGTCGGCGCGCGAGAGCGGCCAGAGGCGACTGCCGATGCCTCCGGCGGGGATCACGGCGTAGAAGTCTTCGATAGCGGGGTCAGCCATGGCCCCGACCCTAGCGGTCGGGGGCCCGCACCCCCGAGAAGCGGTGCGCAGCGCCACCCGGGTGAGGTGGGCGCAGGTCTCGTCCGGGCGCGCGGCGCAGCACCGGAGATATCTCGACATCGAGAGAGTGTTAGGCGCCCCTAATCCCCGCCGTTCATAGCCCGGACGTAGTATTCAATGGCGCCCGTGTGACGCTCGAGGCCTGTGTCGGCCTCACCTCGTGTTCGATCAGGGAGGACGACCGTGTCAGCACCAGCACGTGCCACGCCGTCAGTGAAAGCGACCACCTCGAAGAGGCCGCGCGGAACGCTGTACCGCGGCCGCGAAGGCATGTGGTCGTGGGTTCTGCACCGCATCACCGGTGTGGCGATCTTCTTCTTCCTGCTCGTGCACATCCTCGACACGGCGCTCATCCGCGTGTCCCCCGAGGCGTACGACGCGGTGATCGGCACGTACAAGAACCCCATCATGGGTCTCGGCGAGGTCGCCCTCGTCGGTGCGATCGCCTACCACGCCTTCAACGGCCTGCGCATCATCCTGGTCGACTTCTGGCCCTGGGCCACGCGCCACCAGCGCCAGCTGTGGTGGGGCGTGCTCGGCCTCTGGGTCGTCACGATGCTCGGCTTCACGCCGCGCCACCTGATCAACGTCTTCAGCGCCGTCACCGGGAGCCACTGATGTCCGTCGCCCAAGAAGCCGCCACGATCCCCGCTCCGCGCACGCCCAGTGTGCGCAAGAAGGGCGCCAACCTCGAGAAGTGGGGTTGGCTCTACATGCGCGCCTCCGGCGTGCTGCTGATCGTCCTGATCTTCGGCCACCTGTTCGTCAACCTCATGACGGGCGACGGCATCCACCAGATCGACTTCGCGTTCGTCGCGGGCAAGCTCGCCTCGCCGTTCTGGCAGTGGTGGGACGTCCTGATGCTGTGGCTGGCCCTCATCCACGGCGCCAACGGCATGCGCACGATCGTCAACGACTACGTCACCCACGCCACGGTCCGCAAGATCCTCGTGTGGTCGCTGTGGCTGTCGGCGGGCTTCCTGATCGTGCTCGGCACGCTCGTGGTCTTCACCTTCGACCCCTGCCTCGGCGTGACCGAGAGCAGCTCCCTGTGGGACGTGTGCCAGGCGGCGTGAGCCGACGGCATCCCTTCTTTCGACCGACAGCAGAGGTATTGCACACGTGAGCACTCAGACCACCGCGGACTCCACCGTCAAAGACGGCGTCCACTACCACCAGTTCGACGTCATCATCGTCGGCGCCGGCGGCGCAGGCATGCGCGCGGCGATCGAGGCCGGACCCGGTGCGAAGACCGCGGTCATCTCGAAGCTCTACCCCACCCGCTCCCACACGGGCGCAGCACAGGGCGGCATGGCCGCAGCGCTGGCGAACGTCGAAGAGGACTCCTGGGAGTGGCACACCTTCGACACCATCAAGGGCGGCGACTACCTGGTCGACCAGGATGCCGCCGAGATCCTCGCCAAAGAGGCCATCGACGCCGTCATCGACCTCGAGAACATGGGCCTGCCGTTCAACCGCACGCCCGAGGGCAAGATCGACCAGCGGCGCTTCGGCGGTCACACCGCCGACCACGGCAAGACGCCCGTGCGCCGCGCCTGCTACGCCGCCGACCGCACCGGCCACATGATCCTTCAGACGCTGTTCCAGAACTGCGTCAAGCTCGGCATCAACTTCTTCAACGAGTTCTACGTGCTCGACCTGATCACGGTCAAGGACGCGGCGGGCGCGACCCAGGTCGCCGGCGTCGTCGCCTACGACCTGGCCACCGGCGAGCTGCACGTCTTCCAGTCCAAGGCCGTCGTCTTCGCCACCGGCGGTTTCGGCAAGATCTTCAAGACCACGTCCAACGCGCACACCCTCACCGGTGACGGCGTCGGCATCGTCTGGCGCAAGGGCCTGCCGCTCGAGGACATGGAGTTCTTCCAGTTCCACCCGACCGGCCTCGCCGGTCTCGGCATCCTGCTCACCGAGGGCGCCCGCGGCGAGGGAGCGATCCTGCGCAACGCCAGCGGTGAGCGCTTCATGGAGCGCTACGCCCCGACCATCAAGGACCTCGCGCCCCGCGACATCGTCGCGCGCTGCATGGTGCAGGAGGTCTCGGAGGGCCGCGGCGCCGGTCCCCACCGCGACTACGTGCTGCTGGACTGCACCCACCTGGGCGCCGAGGTGCTCGAGACCAAGCTCCCCGACATCACCGAGTTCGCCCGCACGTACCTGGGCGTCGACCCGGTCGTCGAGCCGGTCCCCGTCATGCCGACCGCGCACTACGCGATGGGCGGCATCCCGACCAACATCAAGGCCGAGGTGCTCGCCGACAACGACACCGTCGTGCCCGGCCTCTACGCCGCCGGCGAGTGCGCCTGCGTCTCGGTGCACGGCTCGAACCGCCTCGGCACCAACTCGCTGCTCGACATCAACGTGTTCGGCAAGCGCGCCGGACGCAACGCGGTCGAGTACGTCAAGACGGCCGACTTCGTGCCCCTGCCCGAAGACCCCGCCGCCGAGGTGCGCGGACTCATCGAGGGCCTTCGCAACAACAGCGGCACCGAGCGCATCGCCGTCCTGCGCAAGACGCTGCAGGACGAGATGGACAAGGGCGCGCAGGTGTTCCGAACCCACGACTCGCTCTCGAAGGTGCTCGACGTGATCGCCGACCTGCGCGAGCGCTACAAGAACATCCACGTCGACGACAAGGGCAAGCGCTTCAACACCGACCTGCTCGAAGCGGTCGAGCTGGGCTTCCTGCTCGACCTCGCCGAGGTCGTCGTCTACTCGGCTCAGAACCGCGAAGAGAGCCGTGGCGGTCACATGCGCGACGACTTCCCCACGCGCGACGACGAGAAGTACATGCAGCACACCATGGCGTACCTGTCGGGCGACCCCCACTCGTCGCACCCGGCCGATCACATCGAGCTGGGCTGGAAGCCCGTGGTGTTCACCAAGAACGAGGCGGGCGAGTTGCGTTACCCGCCGCTTGAGAGGAAGTACTGAGATGGCATCCACCGTCATCGAGAGCGTCGACACCTCCGACAAGGTCGAGCAGACCCCGGAGGACACCGGGATCCAGTCGTTCCTCGTCACCTTCAACATCCGTCGCTTCGACCCCGAGGTCGACGACGAGCCGCGTTGGGTCGACTACGACGTGGAGCTCTACTCCACCGACCGCGTGCTCGACGCGCTGCACAAGATCAAGTGGGAGACCGACGGCTCGCTGTCGTTCCGCCGCTCGTGCGCGCACGGCATCTGCGGATCGGATGCCATGCGCATCAACGGCCGCAACCGCCTGGCCTGCAAGACGCTGATCAAGGATCTCGACATCTCGCAGCCCATCTACGTCGAGGCGATCAAGGGCCTGCCCCTCGAGAAGGACCTCATCGTCGACATGGAGCCGTTCTTCGCCTCCTACCGCGAGGTGCAGCCCTTCCTCATCTCGAGCTCGAAGCCCGAGGCCGGCAAGGAGCGCGTGCAGTCGATCGTCGACCGCGAGGTCTTCGACGACACCACCAAGTGCATCCTGTGCGCCGCGTGCACCTCGTCGTGCCCCGTGTTCTGGACCGACGGGCAGTACTTCGGCCCCGCCGCGATCGTCAACGCGCACCGCTTCATCTTCGACTCGCGCGACGACGCCGGCGACGTGCGTCTCGACATCCTGAACGACAAAGAGGGCGTGTGGCGTTGCCGCACCACCTTCAACTGCACCGAGGCGTGCCCCCGCGGCATCGAGGTCACCAAGGCCATCGCCGAGGTCAAGCAGGCCGTCCTCCGCGGCGGTCGCTGACCCCTCCCCCTCGAACGGCGGGTGCGCTTCGGCGCCCCGCCGTTCGGCGTTCGACCCCGGATCCCGGCTCCGCCCGGCGTCGACGGAGGTGGCCGTCACGGGCGTGCGTCCCCGCGCGCGGCGAGGCCACGGCATCCATTCATTAGGCTCGACGGGTGACCGAGACCCACTCCGATCCGCGGCCGCTGCCCGCGGTCCGTGAGGATGACACGTCGCTGCGCGATCGGCTCGAGGCCGCGCAGAGCGCCGTGCGCAGCCGCCTCGATCAGCCCATCGCCCGCGCCGCCCGAATCGCGCGCTGGTTCCCAATCCGGGTGTGGCGGCACTTCCTGCAGCACAACGGCTTTCTGCTCGCCGCGGGTATGAGCTACCAGGGGATCTTCGCCGTCTTCTCGGCGCTGTACCTCGCCTTCGCCGGGGTGGGCATCTGGCTCGGCGGCAGCAAGAGCGCCATCGACGGGCTCATCGGGATCATCAACAGCTACATCCCCGGCATCATCAGCAAGAACGGCCTCGTCGATCGCGAGCAGGTCGAATCCGTCGCCCAGGAGAGCGGACGGCTTCTCACCATCACCGGCATCGTCGCCGTGGTCGTCGTCGTCTGGACGGCCATCGGCTTCGTCACGTTCACACGCCGCGCGGTGCGCGACACCTTCGGCCTTCCCTTCGACATGCGCAACTACGTGCTGCTCAAGGCCCGCGACTTCGTCGCCTCGATCCTCTTCGGGCTGGCGCTGCTCGTGGGCGCCCTGCTCGGCTCGGTCACGACCGGTGCCGTCGACCTGGTGTTCGGGTTCATCGGGTGGGACCGGGAGACACTCGGATGGTCCGTCGGCGCGCGGGTCGTCTCGCTGCTCGTCGCGTTCGCCGTGAACACCGTCGCCCTCGCCGCGCTGTTCCGGTTCCTCACCGGCACGACCCTCACGTGGCGCCGCGCCTGGCCCGGAGCCCTGGTCGGGGCGACCGGCATGGTGCTGCTGCAGGTCGGGGCGGGATTCCTCGTCGTGTACTCCCCCACGAACCCGCTGCTCGGCACGTTCGCGGTCCTGATCGGCTTCCTTCTGTGGTTCCGCCTGATCGGGATCGTCATCCTGGTCTCGGCGGCGTGGATCGCGGTGGCGGCGGGCGACCGCGACGTTCCCCTGCGCTCGCCCGAGGACCGTCGCGCCATGGAGCAGGCGGCCCTCGTGATCGCGGCGCAGGTGGGCGTGCGCGAGGCCGAGAGGACCCTGGCACTCACCCGGTGGCCGTGGCGCTGGCGCGCGAAGCGGGCGCTGTCCGCGGCCGAGAAGACCCTCGCCCGGGCCGAGGCGGACGTTCCCGCGCCCCGCCGCATGTCGCTGATCCCCGACTGACGCAGAGCGGCGAGATGGCGGCCTTCCGGCGCGGCGTCGAGACCCGCGGCGATGTCGGACCCCGCGGCTAGGCTCGACGGGTGGCTCGTTCCGTACGTATCGTCTCCGTCAACGTCAATGGCATCCGTGCCGCCGTCCGCAAGGGCATGACCGAATGGCTCGACGCCTCCGGCGCCGACATCGTCACCCTTCAAGAGGTGCGGGCGACCGCCGAACAGCTGGCCGAGGCGCTCCCCGGCTGGCAGATCGTCAACGACGAGGCCCTGCACAAGGGCCGCGCCGGTGTCGCGATCATCAGTCGACTGCCCGGTATCGCGACGCGCACCCACCTCGGGCCCGAGCCGCTCGACGCCTCGGGCCGCTGGATCGAGACCGACTTCGACATCGACGGCGAAACCGTCACCATCGTCAGCGCGTACGTGCACAGCGGCGAGGTCGACACCCCCAAGCAAGACGCGAAGTGGGTGTTCCTCGATGCCATGGAGCAGCGGTTGGCCGATCTGGCGTCGGAGCGCGAGCTGGCTCTCGTCACGGGTGACCTCAACGTCGGCCATCGCGAGCTCGATATCAAGAACTGGCGCGGCAACCGCAAGAACGCCGGCTTCCTCCCGCGTGAGCGCGCGTACTTCGACCGGTTCTTCGGACCGGCCGGCGAGCAGGTCGGGGGCGTCGACGGTTCCACCGGCGCGGGCCTCGGCTGGGTCGATGTGGGTCGTCGCGCCGTCGGCGAGGTCGACGGCCCGTACACGTTCTGGTCGATGCGCGGAAAGGCGTTCGACACCGACAGCGGCTGGCGCATCGACTACCACGTCGCCACTCCGGCCCTGGCGGAGCGCGTCACGAGCTATCACGTGGAGCGCGCCGCCTCGTACGACACCCGCTGGAGCGACCACGCTCCGGTGATCGTCGACTACACGCTCGGCGCCTGAGGCCCGGCGCCTGAGCGGCGCCGGTCCCACCGGCATCCGGATGCCGTCGCGTCGTCGCCGCGTGGCGCTCGGGGCATCACCTGCCGCCGACACCGTCCCGCGAACGGTGCTCCCCGCACCGACGCCTAGGATCGAGGGGTGACTCAGCAGCGCCTCTACTCCGGAATGCAGCCTTCCGCCGACAGCCTCCAGATCGGCAACTACATCGGTGCGCTGCTGCAGTGGCGCGAGCTGCAGGACGAATACGACGCGTTCTTCTCGGTCGTCGACCTGCACGCGCTCACGCAGCCCGGCGACCCCGCCGAGCGCCGAGAGAAGACCCGCCGCACCGCGGCCCAGTACATCGCCGCCGGCATCGAGCCCTCGCGCTCGACTCTCTACGTGCAGTCGCACGTCCCCGCCCACGCCGAGCTGCAGTGGGTGCTGTCGACCCTCACCGGCTTCGGCGAGGCCGGGCGCATGACGCAGTTCAAGGACAAGTCGGCCCGCTACGGCACGGATGCCACGAACGTCGGCCTCTTCACCTACCCGGTGCTCATGGCCGCCGACATCCTGCTGTACCAGACCGATGTCGTTCCCGTCGGCGACGACCAGAAGCAGCACATCGAGCTCACCCGCGATCTGGCTGAGCGCTTCAACCAGCGCTTCGGCCAGACGTTCACCATGCCGAAGCCGATGATCCAGCGCGAGACCGCCCGCATCTTCGACCTGCAGAACCCGACCTCGAAGATGTCGAAGTCGGCCGAGTCCGACGCGGGCGTGCTGTGGATGCTCGACGAGCCGAAGGTGAGCGCCAAGAAGATCATGCGCGCGGTCACCGACTCCGAGGGAGCCGTGCGCTTCGACCGCGACGAGAAGCCCGGCGTCTCGAACCTCCTCGTGATCTACTCGGCCCTCACCGGTCGCGAGATCACCTCGATCGAAGACGAGTACTCCGGTCGCGGCTATGGCGACTTCAAGAAGGGGCTCGCCGAGGTCGTGGTGAACGAGTTCGAGCCGGTGCGCGAGCGCGCCCTCGAGCTGCTGTCCGACCCCGCCGAGCTCGACCGCGTACTCGCCACGAACGCCGAGCGGGCGGCATCCGTCGCCGAGAAGACCCTCACCGACGTGTACGACAAGATCGGGCTGCTGCGGCGCGGCTGAGCCGGCGCGTTCGAGCCGCCACGCCGACGGTACGATGGCGCGACGGCAGGACGCCGTCCCGACAGGAGTCCCCGTGCCCTCGCCGACGTCCTCGCGCCGCGCCGCTCTCATCGCACTGATCGCGCTGGTCGGCCTGAGCGTCCCGACCACCGCTCAGGCGGCCGCCCGCACCGACTGTCGCCCCGTGCCGACGCCCGCGGCCGACATCTTGCGTGCCAGTGACGTCTGGAGCACGTTCGGGGTCGACGGCAGCGGCGTGCGAGTGGGCGTCATCTCGGACTCGTTCGGCACGGCCGGCGAGGACGTGGTCGCCGCCGACGTCGCAGCGGGATGGCTTCCCGGGCCGGGCAACCCCTGCGGATGGACCACGCCCACGCGGGTGGTGCTCGAGAATTCCACGAGCGCGAGCGACGAGGGCCGGGCGATGGCCCAGCTCGTCCACGGCATCGCGCCGGGGGCCGAACTGATGTTCGCCGCTCCCCCCACGAGCGACAACGCGGGCCTCGCCGTGGCCATCGACGCCCTTCGCGACGCGGGCGCCGACATCATCGTCGACGACCTCGCCGCCGACGACGACCTCGCGTACGAGCGTCTCGCGGCGGGATACGCCGTCCAGCGAGCCGTGGACGCCGGCGTCCTGTACGTCTCCGCCGCGGGGAACTTCGGCCGTCCCGGCGCGGAGGGATACCCCAGCGCGGGCTACCCGGTCTCGGGATGGTCGTCGAGCCGGTACCGCCCGATGCCCTGCGCCGCCGATGTCGAGCAGTCCGCCCTCGCTTCGACCCCGGAGATCACCGCGGTGGACTGCATGGATGTCGACCCCGGCCCCGGGAGCGATCCGGGCCTGGGGGTGACGCTCTTGCCGGGCTTCGCCACCCTGTCCAACCTGCACTGGGCGCAGAAAGCGGGTTCCGTGACGACGCACCTGGGGTTGGGCGTCAAGAACCTCTCGACCGGAGAGCTGAAGGTCGTCTGGGCCTCCGATCCGGAGCGGCCGCTCGTTCCCTCGGCGTTGTCCGGCCTCGGATCGGCGGATCCGACCGAATGGGAGGTGTCGATCGTGCGTCGGGTGACACCCGAGGCGTCGACGCCGGCGGTCAGCATCGTGATGCCGAACGTCGTGAGGTTCCTCGCGGTCGCCGCTCTGGAGTATTTCCACTCCACCGAGACCGACGACATCGGGGCGAGCCTGATCGGCCACGAGGCCGACCCCGCGACGTTGGCCGTGGCCGCGGTCAACGCCTCCGACCTCACGCTCGGCACCTATTCGTCGGCCGGCCCGGCCACCACCCTGTTCGGCGTGCCGACGGCGACGACGGTGCCCGGTCCCGCGCTCGCGGGAGTCGACGGACTGCCCGTGAGTCTGCCGATGGACGGTGAGGAGAACCTCTTCTTCGGCACGTCTGCCGCCGCTCCCACGGTCGCCGCCGTCGCCGCTCTCGCTGTGCAGGCGGCACCCGGCACGACGCCGGCTGCCTTGCGCGCCGCGCTCGTCGACGGTGCCCGCGCCGACGCGTTCGCCTCGCCGTGGCCGTCGACGCTCGAGGCGTCGCGCTTCTCGGGGGCCGGCTTGGCCGACGCGGTCGCGACGGTCGCGGCCGTCCTGCCGCCCGCGCCGACGCCGACGCCCGTGCCGACGTCCGTGCCCACACCGACGGCCGTGCCCGCGCCCGACCCGACCGCCGCGCCGGCCGCGGCGCCTCCCCCGGGCCGGCTCGCCGAGAGCGGGACGTCGATCGACGGCGTCGCCCTCGGCGCCGGCGTGCTGAGCCTGGTCGCGGGACTCGTCGTCGTGCGCGCCCGCACGCGTCGGCGAGACGGCAGCGACGCGGCGGTCACCGGACGCCGGTGACCGCGGGGAGCGGCCGCACGGCATCCTGCCCGCGCGCAAGACCCGCCCGCGATGTCGGGGCTGCGTGACACGATGGCCCCATGCCGGAGATGCCAGAGGTCGAAGGACTCGTCGAGTTCCTGCGCGGACGCATCACGGGGCTGCGCGTCGACAAAGCCACCGTGTCGGCGATCAACGCGCTGAAGACCTACGACCCGCCGCTCACCGCGCTGGTGGGGTCCACGGTCACCGCCGTCGATCGTCACGGCAAGTTCCTCGACGTCACGACCGATGCCGGGCTCCATCTCGTGTTCCATCTCGCCAAGGCCGGGTGGCTGCGGTGGTACGACGCCCTGCCGACGACGATCATCAAGCCCGGCAAGACGCCGATCGCGCTGCGCGTGGGCTTCGACGACGGCTCGGGGTTCGATCTCACCGAGGCCGGCACCAAGAAGTCGCTGGCCGTGTACGCGGTGCGCACGCCCGACGAGGTGCCGGGCATCGCACGGCTCGGCCCCGACCCCCTCGGCGAGGGCTTCGACCGCGCCGCCTTCGGCGCGCTGATCGCCGGGCGACGCACGCAGATCAAGGGCGTGCTGCGCGACCAGTCGATCATCGCCGGCGTCGGCAACGCGTACTCCGACGAGATCCTCCACGCCGCGAGAATGTCTCCCTATGCTCTGGCGGCGACCCTCACCGACGACGAGGTCGACCGCCTCTTCACCGCGATGACCGAGACCCTGGCCGAGGCGATCCACGAAGCTCGGGGCAAACCGCCCGCCCAGCTGAAGGATGCGAAGCGCCGCGGCATGCGCGTGCACGGCCGGCGCGGCGAAGAATGCCCGGTCTGCGGCGACGAGGTGCGCAGTGTGTTCTTCGCCGACAACTCGCTCGAGTACTGCCCCACGTGCCAGACCGGCGGCAAGCTCCTCGCCGACCGGCGCCTGTCGCGACTGCTCAAGTAGAGGCACGGAGGAGCCCCCGTCGCGTGTCCCTGCGTTTCGGGAATGAACCTCGAAACGCTGCGTTGACTAGACTTCGAAGAGCAACAACGTGCTCCGGGGTCGGTGAGAATCCGAACCGGCGGTGACAGTCCGCGAACCCCTCCACCTCGGTGGTGGGGCCGATCCGGTGGAATTCCGGGACCGACGGTGATGCGACGGGTATCCGTCGCTAGTCCGGATAGGAGGCAGCACGGACGGCGTGACACGCCTTCCCGCTGGCCCTGCCCCGACTTCGCGGGAAGGACAAGGGAATGGCATCCGCCGTCGAGATCGACGCCATGAGGCGAGCGCTGCAGCTCGCCCGGCGCGGCCCGCGCGGGCTGAACCCCCAGGTGGGTGCCGTGATCCTCTCCCCCGCCGGCGAGGTGCTGGCGGAGGGCTTCCACCGTGGCGCGGGAACCCCGCACGCCGAGGTCGACGCGCTCTCGCAGCTCGCCCCGGGCGCGGCCCGCGGCGCGACCGCCGTGGTGACCCTCGAGCCGTGCAATCACACCGGCCGCACCGGGCCGTGCGCGCTCGCCCTCATCGACGCCGGTGTGACCCGCGTCGTCTACGCGCTCGACGACCCCACCGACGCGGCTTCGGGCGGAGCCGATCGCCTGCGCCGGGCGGGCGTCGACGTCGAGTCCGGGATCGAGCGCGATGCCGCCGAATCCGTCGTGCACGACTGGATCTCGCTCACGCGCACCGGTCGCCCGCACGTCACGGTGAAGTGGGCGCAGAGCCTCGACGGTCGTGCCGCCGCCGACGACGGCACGAGCCAGTGGATCACCGGCCCCGCCGCCCGGAGAGACGTGCACGCGCGACGCGCGGCCGCCGACGC
Organism: Microbacterium sp. CFBP 13617; assembly: GCF_014839445.1. Lineage (NCBI taxonomy): Bacteria > Bacillati > Actinomycetota > Actinomycetes > Micrococcales > Microbacteriaceae > Microbacterium > Microbacterium sp. CFBP 13617. The sequence continues at coordinate 552,432 of NZ_JACYNW010000003.1, forward strand.
GATCGTCGCCGGAACCGGCACCGTGCACGCCGACGATCCCGCCCTCACCGCCCGCGCCGACGACGGCTCGCTGCTCGACGCGCAGCCCACGCCCGTGATCGTCGGACGACGCGACACGGCCCCGGATGCCGCGGTGCGCCGCCACCCGCGGGAGCCCCTGTTCTACGCCACCCACGATGTGACCGCCGTGATGGCCGACCTCGGAGCGCGAGGCGTCCAGCGCGTGTTCGTCGAGGGCGGTCCGACGCTCGCGAGCGCGATCGTCGGCGCGGGCCTCGCCGACGAGCTGCTCGTCTACGTCGCCCCCGTGCTGCTCGGCGGATCGCGCCTCGCGCTCGGCGACGTGGGCGTGCCGACCATCGCCGACGCCCGTCGGTTGAGCGTGGCATCCATCCAGAACCTCGGCGACGACCTGCTGATCGTCGCCCACCCCAGCTCTGATCGAGAGGGACAATCCTGATGTTCACCGGAATCGTGGAAGAGATCGGCGCCGTCACCGCCGTGGAGCCCTCGGGCGACGGGGTGCGGCTGACGCTGCGCGCGCCGCTGTCGGTATCGGATGCCGGCCACGGCGACTCGATCTCGGTCAGCGGCGTGTGCCTCACCGTCGTCGACCAGGGCGACGACTGGTTCACCGCCGACGTCATGAAGCAGACGCTCGACATGTCGACGCTGGCCGGCGTCGCCCCCGGTCTCGCCGTCAACCTCGAGCGCGCCACCGCCGCGCACGGGCGCCTGGGCGGTCACATCGTGCAGGGCCACATCGACGGCACCGGGGTGGTGCGCGAGGTGCGTCCGGGCGCGCAGTGGAGCGTCGTGCGGGTCGGCATCCCGGCTCCCCTCGCCCCCCTGGTCGTCGACAAGGGCTCCATCGCGATCGACGGCGTCTCGCTCACCGTCAGCGCGGTCAGCGACGCCGCGGAGTCCGACCCGTGGCTCGAGGTCTCGCTCATCCCCGAGACGCTCGAGGCGACGACCCTGGGCCGCGCCCAGGCCGGCACCCCCGTCAACCTCGAGACCGACATCCTCGCGCGCCACGTGCAGCGCATGCTCGCCTTCCGTACGACCGAGAATCCCGCGGCTGCGGCCGCATCGACCGAGAGGGGCTCCGCATGAGCCTGTCCACCATCCCCGAGGCCCTGGAGGCCCTGCGTCAGGGCCGACCGATCCTGGTCGCCGACGATGAGGACCGCGAGAACGAGGGCGACGTGATCCTGTCGGCCCAGCTCGCGACCCCCGAGGCCCTCGCCTGGACCGTCCGCTGGTCGAGCGGCTACGTCTGCGCCCCCATGCCGGGCGAGTGGGCCGACCGCCTGGATCTGCCGCCCATGGTGGCGGTGAACGAAGACGCCCGGGGCACCGCGTACACGGTGAGCGTCGACGCCGCCTCCGGCGTGACCACCGGCATCAGCGCCTCGGACCGCGCGCGCACGCTCAACGTGCTCGCCGACCCCGCGTCGGTGCCGACCAGCGTCATCCGTCCGGGGCACGTGCTGCCGCTGCGGGCCGTCGACGGCGGTGTGCGTGAGCGCGCCGGTCACACCGAGGCCGCCGTCGACCTCATGCGTCTCGCGGGCCTCGAGCCGGTCGGCGCGATCGCCGAGGTCGTCGCCGAGGACGGCAGCATGATGCGCCTGCCCGGACTCTTCGAGCTCGGCGAGCGCGACGGCATCCCGGTCATCACCATCGAGCAGCTCATCGGCTACCTGAACGAGACCGACCCGCTGCCGGTCACGGCTCCCGCGCGGCGCCGGGTGAGCCTGCGGGCGGAGTCGAACGTGCCCACCTCGCACGGCACGTTCCGCTTCCTCGCCTACAAGGACCGCGTCACCGGGACCGACCACCTCGCGGTCGTCTCGGGCGATCTGACCGAGCAGGCCCCGCTGGTGCGGGTGCACTCCGAGTGCCTGACCGGTGAGGCCTTCGGTTCGCTGAAGTGCGAGTGCGGCCCGCAGCTCGACGCCGCCCTCGACACGATCGACCGCGACGGCGGCATCGTCATCTACATGCGCGGCCACGAGGGGCGCGGGATCGGCCTCATCAACAAGTTGCGCGCGTACAACCTGCAGGAGCGCGGCCTCGACACCGTCGACGCCAACCTCGCGCTCGGCCTGCCCGCCGACGCCCGCGATTACGCCGCCGCCGCCGGCATCCTCACCGACCTCGGTGTCGACAAGGTGCGCCTGCTGACGAACAACACCGACAAGGTGTCGCAGTTGCGCGCCCTCGGCCTCGACGTCGTCGAGCAGGTCCCCCTGCTCGTGGGCGTCGGTCCCAACAACCACCAGTACCTCGAGACCAAGCGCGATCGCATGGGCCACATCATCGCCGAGGACGACCTGCGCGACGCCCTCGCGCACATGAAGGAAGAGAGCGCCTGATGGCCGGCAGTGGAGCACCCGAGACCGGCGGCATCGACGCGTCGGACCTGAACGTCGTCGTCATCGCCGGCACCTGGCACGAGGTCATCACGAACGGCCTGATCGCGGGCGCGAAGCGCGTTCTGGATGCCACCGGTGCGACGTACCGCGTCGTGCGGGTTCCGGGCTCCTTCGAGCTGCCGGTCGCCGCCCGGGCCGCCTTCGAGGGGGGCGCGGACGCCGTGGTCGCCCTCGGCGTGATCATCCGGGGCGGCACGCCGCACTTCGAGTTCGTGTCGTCGGCGGCGACCGACGGCCTCACCCGCGTCGCCCTCGACGCGGGCAAGCCCGTCGGCTTCGGCGTGCTGACCCTGGACGACGAGCAGCAGGGTCTGGATCGGGCCGGGCTCGAGGGTTCGAAGGAGGACAAGGGCGAAGAGGCCGCCGACGCGGCGATCCGCACCGCCCTGGTTCTGAGGGAGCTGCGCGGCTGACGCGGTGCGGCGGGCCGGCGCGGCGGGCGCGGCGGGCGCGGGTTCGGGGCGCGAAACGTGCACCGGGGCGGTCAACGGACGCCCCGGTGCACATTCTCCGCCCCGGTGTGAGCCGGTGACGGTGTCATCCGGCGCTGAGCGCGCGACGGGCGGGACGCATTGCCAGGCGAAACCCGACGAACGCTCAGCGCACGCATAGACTGGTTCGCCTCACGCCCCTCACACGGGGACGTTCCCGGTGCCCCCGCCGCGCGCTCGATCTCGCACACCCCCGCGATCGTTCCGCGCCACCGCTGCGCCCCACCTCGGACGCGAACGATCGACCCTCCCGTCAGGCTGTCATGACCACCTCTTCCCCCTCCACTCGTTCCTCCTCGACTCCGGCGAACCCGCGCTCGCGGGTCATCACCGCGAGCCTCATCGGAACGACGATCGAGTTCTACGACTTCTACGCGTATGCCACCGCGGCGGTGCTCGTCTTCCCGATCCTCTTCTTCCCCACCGGCAACGAGACCACGTCGCTCCTGCTGTCGTTCAGCGTCTTCGGCGCGGCCATGGTCGCGCGTCCCCTCGGCGCGGTGGTGTTCGGCCACTTCGGCGACCGGTTCGGCCGCAAGGCCACCCTCGTGGCATCCCTGCTGACGATGGGTGTCGCGACCTTCCTCATCGGCCTGCTCCCCACGTTCAACGACATCGGCGTGTGGGCGGCCATCCTGCTGCTGGTGATGCGCCTCGCCCAGGGCTTCGCCCTCGGCGGCGAGTGGTCGGGTGCGGCGCTGGTCGCGACCGAGAACGCCCCGAAGGGCAAGCGCGCGCTGTTCGGCACCTTCCCGCAGCTGGGCGCCCCGATCGGCTTCATCATCGCCAACGGCGTGTTCCTCTTCATCAACTTCGCCCTGCCGCACCCCGACGGCACCGCGCAGCGCTCGGCCGAGTTCCTCGCGTGGGGCTGGCGCGTGCCGTTCCTCTTCTCGGCCGTCATGGTGATCGTGGGCCTGTGGGTGCGTCTGCGCCTCGTCGAGAGCGAGTCGTTCGCCAAGGCCGAGAAGACCGGCGCGATCAAGAAGTTCCCGCTCGGCGAAGCGCTGCGCCGCAACTGGAAGCAGCTCATCCTCGGCACGTTCATCATGCTGGCGACGTATGTGCTGTTCTACCTGATGACGAGCTTCACGCTGTCGTACGGCACCAAGGCGACCCTCGAGGGCGCGCAGGCCGCGGCCGAGAAGGCCGGCACGCCGTTCGATGCCGCCGCCTACGTTCCCGGGTTGGGCTTCGGCTACACCGACTTCGTGATCATGCAGATCATCGGCGTGGTGTTCTTCGGCATCTTCACGATGCTCTCGGGCCCGATCGCCGACCGCATCGGACGCAAGCGCCTGCTGATCGGCGTGACGCTCGCGATCATCGTGTTCGGCCTGACGTTCTCGTTCTTCCTCGTGCCGCACGCCGACCCCGCGTTCACCCGCGTGCTCGTGCAGTCGTTCCTCATCGTCGGATTCCTGCTCATGGGCGCGACCTTCGGTCCGATGGGCGCCGTGCTCCCCGAGCTGTTCCCGACGAACGTGCGGTACACGGGATCGGCGATCTCGTACAACGTCTCGTCGATCCTCGGCGCGGCCCTGGCACCGATCGTGGCCGTCGCCCTGTGGGCGGCCGGCGACGGAAACCCGTGGCTCGTCGGCGTCTACCTCTCGGCCATGGGTGTGCTGACGCTCATCGCGCTCGTGCTCTCGCCCGAGACCAAGGACGTCGACTACGACGACAACATCGCCGCCGGAGCGACCGCGCCGTAATCGCCGGTTCTTCGCACAGCGGATGCCACGGGGCCTGGGCCTCGTGGCATCCGTCGTCGCTGCGCGGGGCGGGCGGCGGGGCGGCGGGCCGGCGAGCGGGCCGGGCGGGCCGTACTCCTGAGTTTCCGGCTCCTCGGGACCTGGAAGCACCCGTGCGCGGGGGGAGCGGCCGATATCTCAGGAGTTTGGTACACCGGCGAGACCAGGTGCCGAGCGGTGTCGGTGGCGCGAGGTACGGTCGAAGCATCCCTTTCTTCTTCCCGAGGTGAGCATGTCCGTTCCCGCTCCCGCGCGCGGTCGGCGCGGCCGCCGCGTGCCCCAGGGCCCGCGCGCGTCGTTCCGGCAGCTGCTGCCCTTCCTTCTCGAGCACAAGCGCACCCTCGTGGTCGTCGCCGTCTTGAGCGTGCTCGGCGCCGCCACCACCCTGGTGCAGCCGCTGCTGGTGGGCGAGGTCATCCAACGCGTGCAGAACACCGTGCCCCTCGGGGCGCTGGTCTGGCTGCTCATCGGCTTCGTGGTGCTGTCGTCGCTCATCTCGGGCTACCAGCACTACCTGCTGCAGCGCACCGGCACCGCCGTGGTCTACTCGAGCCGTCGGCGCCTGATCGCCCGCATCCTGCGCCTTCCGATCAGCGAGTTCGACGCGCGCCGCACGGGCGACCTCGTCTCGCGCGTGGGCACCGACACCACGCTGCTGTACGCGGTGCTCACGCAGGGACTCGCGGATGCCGTGGGCAACGCCCTCATCCTGGTCGGCGCCGTCATCGCCATGGCCTTCATCGACCCGCTGCTGCTCGGACTCATCGTCGTCGTGATCGGCGCCTCGATCGCGGTGGTCGTCGGGCTGAGCACGCGCATCCGCGCGGCATCGGCGGTGCAGCAAGAGAAGGTCGGCGAGCTGTCGTCGGGCGTCGAGCGCGCGGTCGGGTCGATCCGCACCATCCGCGCGGCGGGCGCCACCGAGCGCGAGACCGCCACCGTCACCGAGACCGCCACCGAGGCCTACGCCGCGGGCGTGCGCATTGCCAAGGTTTCTGCCCTCATCGTGCCCGTCGCGGGGATCGCCCTGCAGGTGTCGCTGCTCGTCGTGCTCGGTGTCGGCGGGTTCCGCGTGGCATCCGGAGCCATCGACGTGGCAGCCCTCGTGACGTTCGTCATCTTCCTGTTCCTGCTCGTGCAGCCCCTCGCCTCGGCGATCGGGGCCATCACGTCGGTCAATCAGGCGCTCGGGGCGCTCGGACGCATCCAAGAGGTGCTCGACCTGCCTCTCGAGGACGACGGCGACCGCGCCGCCGGGGCGTCGCCGGTGGCGGATGCCGCGGCGATCGAGTTCCGCGACGTGCGGTTCCGCTACCCCGACCACGTCGTCAAGGCCCGCGAGGCCGCGGCGAGAGAAGCGCGCTCGGTGCTCGCCGAGGTGCATCTCGACTCCGCCACCGCCGACGCCGGCACCGAGGTCGACGACACCGACCGCGAGGTGCTGCGAGGCGTGTCGTTCACCGTGCCCCGCGGGGCACGCGTCGCCCTGGTGGGCCCGTCGGGCGCGGGCAAGAGCACGATCCTCTCGCTCGTCGAGCGCTTCTACGACCCCACCGGCGGAGCGATCCTCGTCGACGGCGTGGACGCCCGCGACCTGGGACGCGACGCGCTGCGCGCCCGCTTCGGCTACGTCGAGCAGGACGCCCCGACGCTCGCCGGCACCATCGCCGACAACCTGCGCCTCGCCTCGCCGTCGGCCTCCGACGCCGACTGCGAGCGCGTGCTGCACGCCGTGAACCTCGGCGACGTGCTCGAGCGCAATCCGCTGGGCGTCGACGCGCCCGTCGGCGAGGACGGCGTCATGCTCTCGGGCGGCGAGCGTCAGCGCCTCGCGATCGCGCGAGCGCTGCTGGCGGCTCCCCCGGTGCTGCTGCTCGACGAATCGACCTCGTCGCTCGACGGCGTCAACGAGCAGCGCATGCGCGAAGCCATCGACGCCGTCGCCACCGACCGCACGCTGCTGGTCATCGCGCACCGTCTGTCGACGGTCGTCGACAGCGACGTGATCGTGGTGCTCGAGAACGGCCGGGTCGTCGGACAGGGCACGCACAGCGAGCTGGTGGCCTCCACCCCGCTCTACCGCGATCTGGCGAAACACCAGCTGCTGGTGTGAGGGCGGCGGCTCGGCCGGAAGCGGAGTCGCCCTCCGCGCGGTGGCGCGGTGCGCGCGCGCTCCGCCGGCGCCGACACCCGGGCCTCTACCCGCATCCCCGGCACGTGGCACGCGCACATGCCGATGCCCCTCGCGCGCGCCAAGAGCGGGAGGGGCATCGGAGTCGGGGCTCGTCTCGCGGCGCGGGACGAGCGGGGGCTCAGGCGCGCTGCAAGCGGTAGCGGAGCGCGGCGAGCTCGGCGCGCAGGGCGGCCGGAAGGTGACTGCCGAACGTGTCGTAGAACTCCTCGGTGAGGTCGGCCTCGGCGAGCCACGAAGCGCGGTCGATCGAGAACAGCTCGTCGAGGTCGGCGGCCGGCAGGTCGAGACCCGACAGCTGCAGATCCTCGATGCGCGGGAGGCGACCGATGGGGCTCTCGACGGCATCGACCTGACCGTCGACGCGGCGGATGATCCAGTCGATCACGCGGGCGTTGTCTCCGAAGCCGGGCCAGAGGAAGCGTCCGTCGTCGCCCTTGCGGAACCAGTTGACCTGGAAGATGCGCGGTGCGCGGTCGAAACGCAGCTTCTGGCCGACGGAGAGCCAGTGGCCGAAGTAGTCGCCCATGTTGTAGCCGCAGAACGGGAGCATGGCGAAGGGGTCGCGACGCAGCTCGCCGACCGTGCCCTCCTGCGCGGCCGTCTTCTCGGACGACACCGTCGAGCCGATGAAGACGCCGTGCGACCAGTCGGTGGCCTCGACCACGAGGGGCACGTTCGTGGCGCGTCGGCCGCCGAACAGGATGACGTCGAGCGGCACGCCCTGGGGGGCCTCCCAGTCCTCGGCGATCTGCGGGCACTGGGCGGCACCGACGGTGAAGCGCGAGTTGGGATGCGCGGCGGGTCGACCCGACGCGGGCGTCCAGGCGTTGCCCTCCCAGTCGGTGAGGTGCGGGGGCGCCTCGTCGGTCAGTCCCTCCCACCAGACGTCGCCGTCGGGGCGGAGCGCAACGTTGGTGAAGATCGTGTTGCCCCAGAGCGTCTCGATGGCGGTGACGTTGGTCGACTCGCCCGTGCCCGGTGCGACGCCGAAGAAGCCGGCCTCGGGGTTGATGGCCCAGAGGCGCCCGTCTTCTCCCGGACGGATCCAGGTGATGTCGTCACCGAGGGTCTCGACGCGCCAGCCGGGGATGGTGGGGCGGAGCATGGCGAGGTTGGTCTTGCCGCAGGCCGAGGGGAAAGCGGCGGCCACGTGGTACGCCTTGCCCTTCGGGTCGATCACGCGGATGAGCAGCATGTGCTCGGCGAGCCAGCCCTCGTCGCGGCCGATGACCGACGCGATGCGCAGGGCGAAGCACTTCTTCGCCAGGATCGCGTTCCCGCCGTAGCCCGAGCCGAACGACCACACCTCGAGGGTGTCGGGGAAGTGCACGATGTACTTCTCGTCGTTGCAGGGCCACGAGACGTCGTCCTGACCGGCGGCGAGCGGCGCTCCGACCGAGTGCACGGTCTTGACCCACGGGGCCCCGGCGGCGATCTGCTCGGTGACGGCCGTGCCGACGCGCGTCATCACACCGATGGATGCCACGGCGTAGGCGCTGTCGGTGATCTGCACGCCGATGTGGCTGAGGGGGCCGCCGACCGCGCCCATCGAGAAGGGCACGACGTACATCGTGCGCCCGCGCATCGAACCCTCGAAGACGCCGTTCAACGTCTCGCGGATCTCGGCCGGGGCGATCCAGTTGTTGGTGGGCCCGGCATCCTCTTCGCTCTCGGAGGCGATGTAGGTGCGCGACTCGAGACGGGCGACGTCGCCGGGGTGCGAGCGGGCCAGGTACGAACCCGGACGCCACTCGGGGTTGAGCTTGATGAGCTTGCCCTCGTCGACCATCTCGCGCAGCAGGGCGTCGTTCTCGGCGGCGGAGCCGTCGACCCAGTGGATGCGGTCGGGCTGCGTGAGGGCGGCGACCTGGTCGACCCACGCGGTCAGCGCGGCGAGACCCGGGCCCTCGACGGCCGGACGCACGCCGTGACCGGCACGAGGGGCGCGGGTGGGGGACGCGGCGTTGCGCGGGGTGGAGCTGAAGATGTCGGCGAGTGCCATGTCGTTCTCCTCGGTTGAGAGCGAAATCGGTGGTCTTCCTCCATGGTGCGGGTGCGTGCGGGTTCTTTCCGGCGAAATCAGCAGCAAGAATCGGCATTCTTTCGATATGGTCAAGGAATGGCATCGTCGTTCGAACTCACCACCCTGGGGCATCGCATCCGGCACCACCGCCTCGCCCGGGGATACACGCTCGACGAGCTCGGCGCGATGGTCGGAGTCGCCGGCAGCCAGCTGAGTCTCATCGAGAACGGCAAACGCGAACCCAAGCTCTCTCTGCTGCAGCAGATCGCGGGCGCGACCGAGACCGACGTCGCCGAGCTGCTGTCGAACGAGCCGCCGAACCGGCGGGCCGCCCTCGAGATCGAGCTCGACCGGGCGCAGACCAGTCCGTTCTTCCGACAGCTCGGCATCCCCCCGATGAAGGTCACCAAGGGCACCAGCGACGACACGATCGAGGCCGTGCTGGGCCTGCACCGGGAACTCCAGCGCCGCGAGCGCGAGACGATCGCGAGCCCCGAAGAGGCCCGGCGCGCCAACACCGAGCTGCGCCTGCGCATGCGCTCCACCGACAACCACCTGCCGGAGATCGAGCGCCTCGCCGAGAAGCAGCTCAAGGCCGCCGGACACACCACGGGGGCCCTCACGCACCGCACGGTCAGCATCATGGCCGAGCAGCTGGGCTTCGAGCTCATCTACGTCAGCGACCTGCCGCACTCGGCCCGTTCGGTCACCGACCTCGAGAACGGCCGCGTGTACCTGCCGCCGGCCTCGATCCCCGGCGGCCACGGCCTGCGCTCGATGGCTCTGCAGGCGATGGCGCACCGCCTGCTGGGGCACCGCCCACCCACCGATTACGCCGACTTCCTGCAGCAGCGTCTCGAGATCAACTACTACGCCGCGTGCTGCCTCATGCCCGAGACGAGCGCGGTCGCCTTCCTCTCGCAGGCGAAGCGCGACCGCAACCTCGCCGTCGAGGACTTCCGCGACGCGTTCGGGGTGACCCACGAGGCGGCGGCCATGCGCATGACGAACCTCATGACGGCGCACCTCGGCATTCGGCTGCACTTCATGCGCGTCGACGGCGACGGGGCGATCTCGCGCGTGTACGAGAACGACGGCCTCCCCCTTCCCACCGACGTCACCGGGTCGGTCGAGGGGCAGATCGTGTGCAAGAAGTTCTCGGCGCGCTCGGCCTTCGACGAGCACAACCGCACCACCGAGCACTACCAGTACACCGACACCCCGGCCGGAACTTTCTGGTGCTCGACCCAGACCGGCAGCACCTCGGCCGGCGACTTCTCGATCACCGTGGGCGTGCCGTTCGACGACGCCCGGTGGTTCCGCGGACGCGAGACCAGCACGCGCGGCATCTCACGCTGCCCCGACGAATCGTGCTGCCGCCGCCCCGACGCCGAGGCCGCCGAGCGGTGGCAGGGCAAGGCCTGGCCGAGCGCCCGAGTGCACCAGTACATGTTCTCGCCGCTCCCCCGCGGCATGTTCCCGGGCGTCGACGATGCCGAGGTCTTCGCGTTCCTCGACCGTCACGCCGACGGCTGAGGCGGGTCTTCGCGCGGCCGTCGGCACGACTCCGGCAACGGCGAGCGAGCGGTACGCGTGAGGACCGGGTCGTCGGTTCTGCCGGAGTCGTGCATCGGCGCCGGCCGACGGCGGATGCCACGACCCCGGGCCCTCACGGGGCGCCGGGGTCGTGGCATCCGGTGCTCAGGTGTTCACTCCACGCCGACGAGGTCGTCGGCCTCGACCGACGCCGCGGGCGGGATGTCGCGACCGGATGCCGAGACCTTGGGCAGCCGGCCCGTGTCGCGGTGGTGGAGGGTGAAGACGTCGGGCCGGGAGTAGTGCCCCACCGGGTCGGCGGCGTTCTTGGCGGCGAGGATGGCGGCGTAGTCGATGTCGGCGAAGAGGATGCCCTCCTCGTCGGGCGCGAGCGGGTCGGCGAGCGAGCTGCCGTCGGGACCGAAGATGCGGGCGTAGCCGCCGCCGAGCGGGAGCATGGCGCGCTTGGCGTCGGTGTCGGCGAACAGCTCCTGAGCCGCCGGACCGACCGTGGCACAGGGGGCGAGGACGAACGCCTGCCCCTCGACGGCGTACTGCCGCGATGCGCCGATGTTCACCTCGGGTCCGAGGGCGTTGACCGCACCGCCGAAGATCGAGAAGCTCGGCCACGCGGCGACGTGCAACTGCTCGTCCTGCGAGAACATCGCGTACTTGGTCAGGGGCTGCAGGTGCTCCCAGCAGTTGAGCGAACCGACGCGGCCGACGGGGGTGTCGACCACCACGACGTCGGAGCCGTCGCCGTCGCCGAACTGCGTGCGCTCGACGTGCGTCGGCTTGAGCTTGCGCCGGGTGTTGAGGGTGCGGCCGTCGGCGCCGATCACCGCCTGCCCCATGTACAGCGAACCGCCCGCGCGCTCGCTGAAGCCGAACGCGAGGGAGATGCCCACCGAACGGGCGATGCCCTCGAGCCGCTGCCACTCGGGGCTGCCGATCTCGATCGAGTTGGCGGCGTACGGCACGACGAACTGCGACTGCCACGCCACGGAGTCCAACCACAGGAACCACGGGTAGCCGGGGATCCACACCTCGGGGAACGCGACGATGTCGGCTCCGCCGGCCCGGGCGTCGCGGGCGTAGGACTCCAGTTTGTCGATGCCCCCGTCGACGTCGTTCCAGACGGGTTCGGCCTGGACGGCGGCGGCGCGGAAGCTCTTGCGGTAGTCGGGCATGACGACTCCTTCGGGTGAGCGGGGTCGGATACCCCGCGGTGCCCACACGTTAGGAGGGGGTGCCGCGCGCGCACCCGGCTTCGCGCGCACACCGCCCGGCGTTGCACGCCCCGGTGCCGGGGCGGGTGGCGGCATCCGGCGATCCGCGCACGATGTCCGGCGCCCGCACCCGACGGCGCGCGGGCGAGGCGGCCCCGGGCGTATCATCCCCGCATGTCGCCTGTGGCCGTCTCCTCCGTCGCGGAGTGGACGCGCGCGTGCAGCGGGGCCTTCGTCCCCCTGCGGGTGCACACGGCGGCACCGGCCTTCCGCGCCAGCCTCTCGCAGGTCAGGCTCGGACCCGCCGTGCGGGTGACCCGGGTGGTCAGCGAGGCATCGACGGTGTTCCGCGATCAGGACCTCATCCGCAGCCAGCCTCGCGACGACGTGCTCATCTCGTTGCACCGCCGCGGGCGGGGATCGATCCGTCAGCACGAGCGCACCGCCGAGCTCGGGTGCGGATCGGCAGTGATGTACGACGCGGCTTCGCCCTACGCCCTGTCGTTCCCCGGGGCGATGAGCGAAGTGGTGCTGCAGCTCCCCCGTCGCACGCTCACCCGCACCGGGCACACCTTCGCGGGGCTGACCGCCGTGGAGCTGCCGGACTCGGCGCAGCTGCGCTCCCTCACGATGCTCGCCGCGTCCATCGAGCAGCCCGGAGACGATGAGGCGGAGGAGATCGGCGAGGCGCTCGTCGGGCTCCTCCGCGCGGTCGTCCGCGGGCGCGACACCCGCACGCCCGCAACCGACCCCCGGCTCCTGGCCGAGGGGATCCGACTCTGGATCGACGAGAACGCGGCCGATCCCGATCTCACGCCCGAACGGGTGGCCGCCCACTTCCACATCGCCGTGCGCACGTTGCAGAAACTGTTCGCCACCGAGGGCGAGTCCCCGGCGGCGTTCATCCGCAGCTGCCGCCTGCGGCGCAGCCGGTCGCTGTTGGCCGGTGGCGCGAGCGTGAGCGAGGCCGCGCGGCGCAGCGGCTTCCTCGACATCGACAGCTTCACCCGCGCGTTCAAGCGCGAGTTCGCACAGACGCCGTCATCTGTCCGCGCCGCCGGCGTCCGCGCCGCCGGTGTCCGCGCCGCCGGCGCCTGACGCGCGCGCCCGGCGGTCCGGGCCGAACTCCTGAGAAATCGACGCCCGCCCGCCTCACAACGCGCCCACGACTGGTCCGCCCGGCCGACGCCGGCAGAAACTCAGGAGTTCGGCCCGCGTCGGGGAGGGGCAGGACGACGGATGCCACGAACCGGGGCCCTCACGGGGCGCCGGGTCGTGGCATCCGGGGTTCTCGGCTCGGCCGATCAGGCGTAGGGGTTCGCCGTCAGCGTGTACTTCGTCTGCAGGTACTCGTGGATGCCCTCGTCGCCGCCCTCGCGGCCGAGGCCCGACTGCTTCCACCCGCCGAAGGGGGCGGCGGCGTTGGAGACGACGCCGACGTTGAGGCCCATCATTCCGGTCTCGAGGCGGTCGATCATGCGCTGGCCGCGCGCGAGCGACTCGGTGAAGACGTACGAGACGAGGCCGTACTCGGTGTCGTTGGCGATGCGCACCGCGTCGTCCTCGTCGTCGAAGGGGACGATCGCGAGCACGGGGCCGAAGATCTCCTCGCGCAGGATGTCGCTGCCCGGCTGCACGTCGGTGACCACGGTGGGCTCGAAGAACGTGCCGGGGCCGTCGATGGGCGACCCGCCCGTGGTGACCGTGGCGCCGCGCTCGACGGCATCGCCCACCAGGGTGCGCGCCTTGTCGACGGCGCGGTCGTCGATCAGGGGTCCGATCTGCACTCCCTCGTCGGTGCCGCGGCCGATCGTGAGGCCCTGCACGCGCTCGGTCACGCGGCGCGAGAACTCCTCGACCACGCTGCGCTGCACGATGAAGCGGTTGGCGGCCGTGCACGCCTGACCGATGTTGCGGAACTTCGCGAGCATCGCCCCCTCGACCGCCTTGTCGAGGTCGGCGTCGTCGAAGACGACGAAGGGCGCGTTGCCGCCGAGCTCCATCGAGGTGCGGAGCACACCGGGAGCAGCCTGCTGCAGCAGCTTCACTCCGACGGGCGTGGAGCCGGTGAACGAGAGCTTGCGCAGGCGCGGGTCCGAGATGATGCGCTCCGAGACCGGGCCGGTGTTCGTCGTGGTGATCACGTTGACCACGCCCGCCGGCAGTCCGGCATCCTGCAGGATCTGCGCGAAGAAGAGCGTCGTGAGCGGCGTGAGGGTCGCCGGCTTGATTACGACCGTGCAGCCGGCGGCGAGCGCGGGCGCGATCTTGCGGGTCGCCATCGCGAGGGGGAAGTTCCAGGGGGTGATCAGGTAGCAGGGGCCCACGGGGTGCTGCGACACGATCATGCGGCCGGTGCCCTCGGGGTTGGCGCCGTAGCGGCCCTGCGTGTGCGCGGTGACCTCGCTGAACCAGCGCAGGAACTCCCCGCCGTAGGCGACCTCGCCGCGCGCCTCGGCGAGGGGCTTGCCCATCTCGAGCGTCATCAGCAGCGCGATGTCTTCCTTGCGCTCCTGCAGCAGGTCGAAGGCGCGGCGCAGGATCTCGGCCCGCTCGCGCGCGGGGGTCGCCGCCCAGGACGGGAAGGCGTCGGCCGCGGCATCCATCGCCGCGATCCCGTCGTCGACGGTGGCGTCGGCGATCTCGCGGATGACCTCGCCCGTGGCGGGGTCGTTCACGGCGACGGTCTCGCCGCCGGTGGCCGCGCGCCATTCGCCGCCGATCAGCAGACCGGTGGGTACGGATGCCAGCAGCTCGCTCTCGCGTGAATCGGTCATGGGTCCTCCTGGATCGGGGCGGGGTTCCCCGCCATTCTGCTCAGCCCGCGGGGCGGGGCCGATATACGTCGTGTACAAACAGGGTGTTGCCATGGCCGCGGTGGAGGCTCCGTGTCGTCGGGCGGTCGGCCGCCGACCACCGCCGGGGAGGTGCGGCTCCGGTGGGTTCGGCGCCGGGAGCGGGCCGCGGCGCCGGCCCCGGCGTTTCGCGCCGGGAGCGGCGCGGGCACGGGCACCGGCTCCGGCGTTCGGCGCCGTGAGCGGCACGGGCCGCGACGCCGGCCGCCACGCATAAACGCCGTTCGTGCGCAGAAACGCTCAGCCGACGCGTTTACGCGCAGGAACAGCGTTTATGCGAGAGGGGGTGCAGACGCGGGGCCCGACGACAGGAGCGCCCGCTCGAGGAACCGCTCCAGCCCCTCGGGCGCCGACAGCGGCAGCACGTGCGCCACGTACTGGTCGGGGCGCACGAGCACCACGGCTCCCTCGGCCCCGATTCCCCGCTCGGCGAAGATGTCGGCGCTCGTCCACGCCGAGGGCGCGGCGGCGAACACCTTCTCGAGGTCGGTCAGGCCCAGCGGCCCGGACTGCGGGCGGAACAGCGAGGGCACCTCGGTCACGTCCTCCCAGCGGCCGGGGTAGACGACCTTCACGTCGAACACCGCGTCCAGGTCGGCGCCGTCGGGCGTGAAGCGCTCCACGATCGGGCGCGCGGCCTCGGCCCAGTCGCGCAGCGCCGCGCCGTCGGCATCCGCGAAGGCGTAGATGCGCCACCGCCCGTCGGCGCGCGCGTGGTGCCCGAGGTGCACGGCGTTGCCGTCGCACACCCGCACGACCTCGACGCTGTGGAAGCGCCTGCCGACGGGGAATCCGGATGCCAGCTCCTGCGCCGGCGCGTCGGACACCAGCGCCGACGGGGCGTAGCGCGTGCCGAAACCGGAGGGGAACTCCGCCGTCGCCAGGTAGTAGGTCGCGAGCTCGTCGGGGTCGGTGATCTCGCCGGGCTTGCGCGCCATGAGCGAGGACCACTCGCGGTCGAAGTCGATGAGCTGCTGGGCGACGGGGTGCCGCTCGTCGTTGTAGGTGCGCAGCAGCTCCACCGGGGCGAGGCCGGTGAGCACGTGCCCGAGCTTCCATCCGAGGTTGAAGCCGTCCTGCATCGAGACGTTCATGCCCTGGCCGGCCTTGGCGCTGTGCGTGTGACAGGCGTCGCCGGTGAGGAACACGCGGGGGCTCTCGGCGTCGTCGACGAAGCGGTCGGTCACCCGGTGCCCCACCTCGTAGACGCTGCTCCACGCGACCTGTTTCACGTCGATCGTGTACGGGTGCAGGATGTCGTTCGCTCGCGCGATCACCTCGTCGATCGGCGTCTGGCGCACCCGGTGGTCGTCGTCGGCGGCGACCTCGCCGAGGTCGATGTACATGCGGCTGAGGTATCCGCCCTCGCGCGGGATGTGCAGGATGTTGCCCGCGGCGGCGTTGATCGCGCACTTGATGCGCCAGTCGGGGAAGTCGGTCTCGACCAGCACGTCCATGACACCCCAGGCGTGCTTCGCCGCCGCGCCCACGTGCGGACGGCCGATGGCCTGGCGCACGCCGCTGCGGGCACCGTCGCACCCGGCGACGTACTTGGCGTGGATGGTGCGCTCCCCCGTGGCGTCTCGCACCGTGACCTCGACCGGGTACGCGCCCTCGCCGACCGTGAGGCCGACGAACTCCACGCCGTAGTCGGGCGCGATGCGCGCGGGGCCCTGGGCGGCGGCCTCGGCGAAGTAGTCCAGCACGCGCGCCTGGTTGACGATGAGGTGGGGGAACTCGCTGATCTTGAGCCCGTAGTCCTCGGTGCGGGTCGTGCGCACGATCCGGTCGGGGTCCTCGGGGTCGGGCGCCCAGAAGTTCATCCAGCCGATGTTGTACGCCTCAGCGGTGATGCGGTCGGCGAAGCCGAACGCCTGGAACGTCTCGACGCTGCGGGGTTGGATGCCGTCGGCCTGGCCGAGCGGCAGGCGCCCCTCGCGCTTCTCGATGAGGCGCGTCGTGACCTGGGGGAACTGCGACATCTGGGCCGCGAGCAGCATGCCGGCGGGACCCGAGCCGACGATGAGCACGTCGACCTCGTCGGGGAGCTCCGCCGGGCGGTCGAGGCCCGTGCCGGTGGCGTTCTGCACGCGAGGGTCGCCCGAGACGTAACCGTGGTGGTGGAACTGCATGAGACTCCTGACGTCGGTGTCGGGGGCACCGCGACCTCGCGATGCTTGCGGGCAGATCCATTTGTGTTCTATATTCGAACGCAGCGTTCTGCTATCGAACGAGAGGCTAGCCGCTCCATGCCCCCACGGCAAGACTCCTCCCCCGCCTCGCAGACACTGAGTCGCGGCATCCGCCTGCTCGAAGAGCTCGCCGATGCTCGGAGCCCCCTCACCATCGACGAGCTCGCGGAGCGCGTCGATCTGCACCGCTCGGTGACCTACCGGCTGCTGCGCACGCTCGAAGACCACGGGCTCGTCTCTCGGGATGCCGCGGGCGCGGTGCGCCTGGGAACGGGCCTGGCGGCCCTCGCCGCGGGCGTCGCCGCCGACCTGCAGGC
Source organism: Microbacterium sp. CFBP 13617 (assembly GCF_014839445.1). Lineage (NCBI taxonomy): Bacteria > Bacillati > Actinomycetota > Actinomycetes > Micrococcales > Microbacteriaceae > Microbacterium > Microbacterium sp. CFBP 13617. The sequence continues at coordinate 569,464 of NZ_JACYNW010000003.1, forward strand.
CGAGGCCCTGCCCGAACTCACCGCCGCCGCGAACGACCTGGGCATGACGTGCTTCCTCGTCGTGCTCGACCACGACGAATGCGTGACCCTCGTCAGCGTCGAGCCCCGGCACACGGTCACCGCCGTGGCGCAGCGGCCCGGGTCGCGACATCCGGTCACCCGGGGCGCCCCCGGCCGCGCGATCCTCGCGCAGCTCCCCCCGCGCCGGTGGCCCGACGACGTCGACGCGCGGCTCGCGGCGGAGGTCGCCGACGCCGCGGAGCGCGGGTGGGCGACGAGCCACGACGAGGTGATCCCCACGTTCCGCGCCGTGGCGGTGCCCCTCGCCGTGCAGGGGCGCGAGCCCGCCGCCGTCGCCGCCGTGCACGTGGCGACCGACCTCGACGACGCGGCGATCGCGGCGCGGCTGACGGCCGCGGCCGACGCGATCCGCTCGGCGCTGTAGTCCAGCCCGACACCGGGCCCCGCGTGGCGGGCCGAGCGGCCGCGCCGACGCGGCCGAGCGGGCCCGCACGCGATGTCACGGGTCGGCATCGTCGCTCCCTCCCCGGAGCCGGCGACCCCGGCACGGAAGCGCACGCTCAGGCATCCGGTGTGCACGGGCAGACAACGCCCCACCGCGCGCGCCGGGTGAGAGTGGATGCCGGAGGCCACACCATGCACGAACACGCCCACGCCGTCCCCGACCAGGCGATGGAGAACCCCGACCTCGAGACCGCGGGCGACACCCCGCCGGCGACGCATCCCCTCGATCCGCTGAGCGCCGAAGAGATCGAGCGCGCCCGCGACGCCCTCGTCGCGGCGGGGCTGCTCGGCGAGAGCGTGCGCGTGCCGATGCTGCTGCCGGCCGAACCCGACAAGAAGACCGTGGCGACCTGGCATCCGGGAGACCCCCTCGACCGTCGCGCCGACGTGACCCTGCTCGACACCGCGACCGGAGAGGTGACCGAGGCGATCGTGGCGATCACCGCGGGCGAGGTGGTGAGCAGCCGCCGGTACGCCGCCGACGCCCCTCCCTACGGTCAGCCGCAGTACCTGTTCGAGGAGTACGAGCGGGCCGCCGAGCTCGTCAAGGCCTCGCCCGAGTGGCGGGCCGCGATGCAGCGACGGGGCCTCGCCGACCGCATCGACCTGGCGTTCTGCACACCACTCGCCCCCGGCTTCGTCGGGCGCGAGAACGAGGTCGGACGCCGCGTCATCCGCTCGCTCACCTTCCTGCGTGACAGTGACGACGACATCGCGTGGGCGCACCCCGTCGAGGGGCTCATCGTGCACATCGACCTCACCGCGAACCGCGTGATCGGCATCGAGGACGAGGGCGACGTGCCCGTTCCCGCGGGCAGCGGCCGCTACGACCCGCAGGCCACCGGCCCCGCCCGCGAGACGCTGAAGCCGATCGAGATCACACAGCCCGAGGGACCCAGCTTCCACGTGTCGGGCTCGCACGTGCAGTGGGAGAACTGGTCGCTGCGCGTCGACTTCAACGCCCGCGAGGGTCTGGTGCTGCACGACGTGCGCTTCGACGACCGCCCGGTGCTCTCGCGCGCGAGCGTGCCCGAGATGGTCGTCCCCTACGGCGACACCAGCAACACGCGCTTCTGGATCAGCTACTTCGACGCCGGCGAGTACCTGCTCGGCAAGAACGCGAACCACCTCGAACTCGGATGCGACTGCCTCGGCGTCATCCACTACTTCGACGGGCACGTCGCCGACGACCACGGACACGCGATGCGCATCCCGAACGCGGTGTGCATGCACGAGGAGGACTACGGCGTGCTGTGGAAGCACACCGAGCCCGGCCCGGTCGGCTCGCACGTGCGCCGCTCGCGCCGCCTGGTGGTGTCGTACTTCGCCACCATCGGCAACTACGACTACGGCTTCTTCTGGTACTTCTACCTCGACGGCTCGATCCAGGTCGAGGCCAAGGCCACCGGCATCGTGTTCGTCGGCGGCGGGGAGCCCGGCTCGACCAACCGCCACGCCCCCGAGATCGCGCCCGGCGTCTTCGCCCCGGTGCACCAGCACCTGTTCTCGGCGCGGCTCGACATGGCGATCGACGGCGATGAGAACCGGCTGTTCGAAGTGGATGCCGTGCGCATTCCGATGGGCGACGACAACCCCTTCGGCAACGCCTTCACCTGGTCGCACACGCCGCTGCGCACCGAGCTCGAGGCGCAGCGCGAGGCCGACACCTCGGTCGCCCGAGTCTGGGAGGTGCAGTCGACCAGCCGCACCAATCACGTCGGAAAGCCGACCGCCTACCACCTCATCCCCGAGCCGACGGCACTGCTCATGGCGGATCCGGCCTCGACCGTCGCCGCCCGCGCCGCCTTCGCCACCAAGCATCTCTGGGGCACCGCGTACGACCCCGAGGAGCGCTGGCCCGCCGGCCGCTACCCCAACGCCCACGCCGGAGGCGCGGGGCTTCCGGCGTACACCGCCGACGACCGCTCGATCGACGGCGCAGACCTCGTGCTCTGGCACACGTTCGGTCTCACGCACGTGCCGAGGCCCGAGGACTGGCCGATCATGCCGGTCGACTACGCCGGGTTCTGGTTGAAGCCCTACGGCTTCCTCGACCGCAACCCCGCGCTCGACCTGCCCGAGGCGACGCAGGCTCACGCGCCGGGCGGCGACGGGTGCTGCGGCGGGGGTGACGCCTGCCACTGCGGGCACTGACGGAGAGCGGTTCCGGCGTCGGGGAGCGCGATGGCGCCGTCATGACCTCCGCGATGTGCACGACCTCAGCCCCAGGGCCCCGGATGCCACGGAGATTGCGCGCATCGCGGAGGTTATGCCCGCGCGAGGCGGCGGCGGCCAGGCGACGCGGGCCCGCCGGATAAAATGGGCCGATCCCCGGCGACCCGAGAAGAAGGACGTCCGTGCCCCGACTCGTCGACCACGAAGCCCGCCGACGTGAGATCGTGCAGGCCACCTGGCGCCTCATCGCGGAGCGCGGGATCGAGGCCACGACCATGCGCGGACTCGCTCGCGAGCTGGGACTGGCCAACGGCAGCGTCACGCACTACTTCCCCGACAAGAGCGCGATCCTCACCGCCGCGTTCGCGCACGTGTTCGCCGCGACCACGGCGCGCTTCGCGCAGGAGCGCGCCCGCACCGGCGTCGTGGGACTCGCAGCCCTGCGCGCCTTCCTCTTGGAGGCGGCTCCGATCGACGAGGAGCGCTCCCTCGAGGCGCGCATCGTCATCGCCTTCCTCGAGTACGCCGCCGCAGACCCGGCGCTCGCCGAGATGTTCCGCGGCCTCATGCGGCAGTGGCAGGAAGCCTTCGTCGCGATGGTGGCCGAGGCGCAGGACCGCGGCGAGGTCCGCGCGGGGCTCGACGTGCAGGCCGTGAGCGATGCGATCCTGCACGCGGTGAACGGGATGCAGGCCAATGGCGTGCTGTTTCCCGAGACGGCGCGCGAAGAGCGCATGCTCGCCACCGTCGATGCCCTCGTCGACATGCTCCGTTGACGGCTCTCTCGCGACAACTGGTCGCCAGGTGTAACATTCGGGAAACTTTGGCTCTACAAGCGTCGGATAAAAATGACGTGGGAGCTCAGGAGTCGAGGGAAACGAGGAGGTCTCCCATGTCGATCACCACCACCCGCCCGCAACCGGGCGTCACCGCCATCCACGCCGCCGATCTCACCGCGTTCCGCGCGGCCGTCGACGACAGCTTCGTTCCTCTGCACGTCACCGCCGCCGACCCCGACCGCTTCCGCGGCACCATTCGGGCGGCCTGCGCCGACGGCATCCACGTCAGTACCGTCGCCGCCTCCGCCCACGTGGTCGAACGCACCCCCGACCTGATCGCTCGCGCCGACGGCCCGGCCGTGAAGATGAGCCTGATGCTCGCGGGCACGGGCCTGCTGATCCAGGACGGCCGCGAGGCGCTCCTGCGTCCGGGCGACTTCGCCGTCTACGACACCTCCCGGCCGTACTCGCTGTGCTTCAGCGGCGAGTTCCGCACCATCGTGACGATGTTCGCGCCCAGCGCGCTGCCCCTGCCGCCGTCGGCACTCGCGCAGCTCACCGCCGTGCGCGTGCCCGGCGACGGGGGTCTCGGCGGGGTCGTGGCGCCCTTCCTCGCCCAGTTGGGCACGCACCTCGACCAGGTGGCGAGCCCGTCGGGATCGCGCCTGGTGCACACCGCGCTCGACCTGCTGGCCACCGTCTACGCCCACGAGCTGGGCAGCGACGTGTCGGCGGGCGATCCGCACGCCGCCCTCCGGCGCCGCGTCGAGGAGCACATCGACACGCACCTGGCCTCGGCCGAGCTGTCGCCCGGGGCGATCGCCGCCGCGCACTACATCTCGACCCGGCACCTGCACACGCTGTTCCAGGGCGGGGGGACGACGGTGGCCGCGCTCATCCGCACGCGACGCCTGGAGCGCTGCCGCCGCGACCTGACCGACCCGCTGCTCGCCGACCAGTCGGTGTCGGCGATCGGCGCGCGGTGGGGGTTCCCGGATGCCGCGCACTTCAGTCGCACGTTCAAGTCGGCGTTCGGCTTCTCGCCGAGCGAGTGCCGCGCCGCGCACTGATCGGCCCGGGTCGCGGCCCTCTCGTCGCCCGCTCCGGCGAGCCGCACGCTCGCGCGGGGCAGCCCTCACATGCCCGCGTGATCGAACGCGATCGTGGGCACGTCGACCACGTGCGCCCCGCCGTCCGCCACGATCGTCGCCCCCGTGATGTACGACGACTCCGGCGAGGCGAGGAAGCGCACGACCGCGGCGATCTCGTCGGGCTGCGCGGGGCGCCGGAGCGGCACGTCGGCGGTGACGGCGGCGTACGCCGCGGCGCGGTCGTCGAGGCCCGCCGCCGCGGCGAAGGCGTCCATCTCGTCATCGGCCATGGGGGTGGCCACCCACCCGGGGCAAACGGTGTTGACCCGCACGCCGTGGCGTCCGTAGTCGCGCGCGAGCGAGCGGGTGAGCCCGATGAGCGCGTGCTTGCCGACGGTGTAGCCGGCCACCGAGGGGCCCGCCGCCAACCCCGCGATCGACGACATCACCACCACCCGCCCCCGGGCCGCGATCAACGCGGGAAGCGCCGCCCGGACGATCACGAACGCCGTGGTGACGTTGGCGCGCAGCGCCGTCTCCCACGCCACGTCGTCGGTGTCGGCGACGGTCGCGAAGCCGTGTCCGCCGGCATTGGCGACGACGATGTCGAGTCGCCCGTGCGCCTCCACGACGCCGCCGATGAGGGCGGCGGCGGCCGCGGAGTCCGCCGCGTCCGCGGCGACAGCGGTACCGCCGATCTCGGCGGCGACGCGTTCGAGAGGCTCGCGCCGGCGCCCGGTCACGACGACGTGCGCGCCCGCGCGCGCGAGGCGCCGGGCGACCGCCTCGCCGATGCCAGTGCCTCCCCCGGTGACCAGGGCCACCTGACCGTGCAATTCCGCATCCATTCGTCCTTCTTTCCGCCCGTGCGCACGCACGGGGCTCTCGTTCGTCCGCTCAGGCCGGAAACCCGGACCGGGCGCTGACGCCGAAATCCGACACCCACGTGGCCGCCGACACCGGTCGCAGGCGCGGGGATGCCAGGAGCACGACCTGGTCGGCCACCTCGGCCGCCGTCTGCACCGGGTACTCCGCGTCGGCGAAACCGTCCGGCATCCCGAGGTCGCCCCGACTCATCGGGGTGTCGACGATCGAGGGGCACACGGCGTTGACGCGGATCCCCTCGGGCGCCAGCTCGACGGCGGCGGCACGGGCCAGCTGCAGCACCGCGGCCTTCGACGCGCCGTACGGCGCCATGCCGGGGCTCGCGACGAGGGCCGAGTCGCTCGCGACCACGACCACCGCGGGGGCCTCGGACGCGCGCAGCCACGGCAGCGCCGCGCGCAGCGTCACGAAGGCACCCGTGACGTTCACGGCGAGCACCCGCTCCCACGCCCCGATCGACGTCTCCCCCAGCGGCGTGCCCACCGGCCCCGAGATCCCGGCGGCCAGCACGAGCACGTCGATCCCGCCGAGCTCCCGCGCGCACGCGTCGACCGCGGCGGCGGCCGCGTCGGCATCCGCGAGATCGACGACGAAGGCCGGACCCCCGAGCTCGCGCACGCGCGGGTCGAGGTCGACCGCTCCCACCCGCGCGCCTTCCGCGGCGAGCGCGCGCACCGCCGCGCGGCCGATTCCGCCGGCGGCTCCCGTGACGAGGGCGCGGCGCGAGGTGAGCTGAAGGTCCATGCGGCCCATCCTGGACGCGGCGGCGCGAGAGGCGAGCCGTCCCTGCACGGACGCAACAGGCCCTCTCGCCCGCGGTCAAGTCGGGCGGGTGAGGGCGGAGCAAGATCGCTGCAACGGGCGCCGACGTGCGCTCGGAACCCGACCCGAAGGATTCGCCATGACCGACTCGACCTCCCCCGGCTCGTCCACGGCGCTGCAGCGCGGCGCCCTGGGGGTCGCGGGCATCGTCTTCCTCGTGCTCGCCGCCGTCGCCCCGCTGACCGGCATCGTCGTGGTCGCCTCTCTCGCGATCGCGCTCGGCAACGGCGGAGGCACGCCCGCGTCGTTCCTGATCATCGCCGTCATCCTGCTGCTGTTCGCCGTGGGGTACGCGCAGATGTCGAAGCAGCTCGTCAACGCGGGCGGGTTCTACGCGTTCGTGGTCAAGGGCCTCGGACGCACGGGCGGACTGATCGCGGGGCTCATCGCCACCCTCGGCTACAACTTCTTCGTCGTGGGCACGATCGGCACCAGCGGCTTCTTCATGCAGTCGATCATCGCCGGGCTCACCGGCTTCGACGTGCACTGGTACGTGTGGGGCCTGCTCTCGATCATCGTGTGCTTCGTCCTGGCCCGCACGGGCGTCGACTTCTCGTCGAAAGTGCTCGGCGTCGCCCTGGTGCTCGAGGTGCTGATGCTCGTCGTGTTCGACGTGTCGGTGCTCGTGCAGACCGGGTACGACCTGGGAGCCTTCTCACCCGAGGCCGTGTTCTCGGGATCGCTGCCCATCGGCCTGCTGCTCGCGGCGACCGGGTTCCTCGGGTTCGAGGCCACCGCCCTGTTCGGCGAAGAGGCGCGCAACCCGCTCAAGACCATCCCCCGGGCGACCTACACCGCCATCATCGCGATCGGCGTCATCCTCGGAGTCACCACCTGGGCCGTGGTCAGCGCCACGGGGGTCGCGCGGGCGCAGGCGACCGCGCAGGAGCACCTGGCCACCGGCGACCTCATCTTCAGCATCTCGGCCACCTACCTCGGCCCGCAGCTGACGGTCGTGATGCAGGTGCTGCTGCTGGTGAGCCTGTTCGCCGCCATGCTCGCCTTCCACAACTCGGCGACCCGCTACCTCTACGCGCTCGGGCGCGCCCGCGTGCTGCCCTTCGCGCTCGCCCGCACCCGCTCCTCGGGTGCTCCGCAGCTCGCCGGGATCGTGCAGGCCGCGTTCGCCGCCGTCGTCGCGGGCCTGTTCGCCCTCGCGGGCCTCGACCCGATCCTGAACCTCGTCCCCGCCATGCTCGGCTTCGGCACGCTCGCCGTGATCGTGCTGCAGGCGCTGGCCGCGCTGTCGATCGTCGTGTTCTTCCGCCGTCGCGGTGACCGCCGCTGGTGGAGCACGCTGATCGCGCCGGGCATCGGCTTCCTCGCGCTGTCGATCATCGTGGTCCTGGCCGTCGTCAACTTCGACATCGTCGCCGGATCCAGCGAACCCGCCATCCGCCTGATGCCGCTGCTGCTCGTGGCGGCCGTCATCGGCGGCATCGGGTACGGCGCCTACCTGCGCCGCCGCAAGCCCGCGATCTACTCCGGCTTGTCCGACGACCTCGAGGCGTTCAACGTCGCCCCGGCCGAGCAGGGGAAAGACCCGGTTCCCGGACTCTGAACGACGATCCCGGATGCCGGGACCCCGGCCCCGCTCGCCGGCCTCACCCCCGCTCGCCAGGCCCCGCCCCCGCTCGCCGGGCCCCGCCCCCGCTCGCCCGCCCCAGCCGCACTCCCCGGCCTCACCCCCGCACGGGCCCGGGGTCCGGCATCCGCCCCCTTCCGTTTCCACCCAGCAAGGAGATCGCATGACCGACACCCTCAACCTGTCCGACACCCGTACCTGGCTGCCCCTCGACGGGCTCGCTCCCGGCTTCGACGCCGCCAAGGCCGAGCTCACCGACGACCTCGCGGGCCGCACGTTCACCACCGTCGACGAGCACGGCGCGCGCACCGCGTACCGGTTCGACGCGGATGCCGTGGTGTGGGAGTCGGGGGCCGAGAGCGGCCGCGACGACGTCGAGGTCATCGAGGTCGACGAGGCGCTGTACTACGCGCAGTACACGCCCGCCGCGCACCCCGACACCGCCGTGACGCTCATCCTCGACCTGCGCAGCGGATACGCGCTGACGGTCGTGAGCGCGCTGGGCAGCGCTGCCCCCGGACGCACCGCGGTGCAGATGAGCTTCACGCCCGCGCGCATCGCCGAGCTCGAGGCGCACGGGGAGGCACCCGCGCCCACCGACGAGCTCATCGGTCGCCGCGTGCTGTGGGTGTACTCGACCGTGCACGCGTACGAGCACGTGTACCTCTCGCCGCACTGGTACTCGTGGCACTGCCTCGCCGGCCCCGAGCAGGGCCTCGCCGACACCGACGAGAACACGGTGTGGCGCGTGCGTCCGGGTATCTACGTCTTCACGTGGCGCGAGAAGGTCATCCCGTGCGGGTCGGTGACGATCGCCGACCACCGCGACCAGAAGGCCCTGCGCGCCCACGGCGTGCTCTTCGGCGCCGACGAGTCGAACAGCGGCGCCACGCACTTCACGTTCGGCGCGCACGGCCGCCTGCTGTCGAACACCGTGCACCCGCTCGAGTACGACCCGGCGCGTCCGCTGGAGCGCTGAGGCCGGTCCCTCTCGAGAGCCGCGTCCCCTCGGGGGCGCGGCTCTTCGGCGTGCGGGCGGGGGGGCGTTTGCGTGAGGGGCGGTGTGGCGAGCGGAGGGCCAGGGGCGAGCGGAGGATGCCACCGCCGCGAGGGTCCTCCCTTCACCCCACGCCCTCCGCCCGCCACGCCCCGGCGGCCCCAGCGCGGCGAGCGGATGGCCAGGGACCAGCGGAGGACCCCACCCCCGCGAGGACCCTCCCCACGCCCCACGCCCTCCGCCCGTCACCAGGCAACCGGCGCCAGCACCCCGCACACGCGCGAAAGCCGCGCCCCCTCGGGAGCGCGGCTTTCCGAGCGAGCGGAAGCGTCAGGCGGCCAGCGCCACCAACCTGCGCGCCCGAGCGGTCGCGAGGCGGACGCGCAGCACGTGTGTGAGGGCGCTGAGCCCGATCGCGGCCACCAGGGCCAGGCCGCTGGCGACCGCCTGCCAGAAGGTGGTGACGCCCAGCAGCACGAGCGAGTTGTTCAGCGCCCCGTAGAAGAGCACGCCCACCACGACGCCGAAGATCGTTCCCTCGCCGCCGGTCAGGGCCACGCCCCCGAGCAGCACCGCGGTGAGCACGACGAGTTCGAAGCCCGCGCCGATCTGCCCGGCGGGGGCGCTGTTGAGCCGCGCGACGACGATGGTTCCGGCGAAGCCCGACATCGCGCCCGAGAGCACGAAGAGCGAGAACGGCAGGCGCCGCACGGGGACGCCCGAGAGGTACGCGGCCTGACGGTTCACTCCGACCGCGTACACGTGCCGGCCGGTCGGGGTGAACGCGAGGAAGACGCCCGCCACGATGAGCAGCACCGCGGCGATCCACACCGACAGCGGCACACCCGCGACGGTGCCCACGCCCAGCAGGCCGAACTCCGGGCCGAAGTTGTTGCGCGGGGTCGGGCTGATCAGCTGCGCGACCCCGCGCACCGCGGTGAGCGTGCCGAGCGTGGTGATGAAGGAGTTGAGCCCGAGCACCGTGACGATCACCGCGTTGACCAGCCCGACCGCCGCCCCGGCGAGGATCGCGAGCACGATCGCGACGGCGGGTTGACCGGCGCCCTTGTCCATGACGAGGGATGCCACGACCCCGCCGAGCGCGAGGCTCGAGCCCACCGAGAGGTCGATGTACCCCGCGATGAGCAGCATCGCCACGGGGATCGCGACGATGGCGATCACCGCGCTGTCCTGCAGGATGCCGCGGATGTTCTGCCACCCGAAGAACGAGTCGGTGGCCAGGTGCACGCCGATGACCATCACGATCAGCACGACGAGCAGCGGCGTGCGCACGACGCCCTCGACGATGGCGCGGAGGAAGCGGTTCTCGGTCACGGGCGGATTCCTTCGGTGGGGGCGGTCAGGGCGGTGGGGGCGGTGTGCACGGCCGAGAGCAGGCCGTCGGCCGTGGTCTCGGCGACGTCGAGCTCGTCGACCACGCTCCCCCGCGAAAAGACGAGGCAGCGGTGCGCGAGGTCGATGACCTCTTCGGGTTCGTTGGTGGCGACGATCACGCCCACGCCCTTCTCGGCGGCGAGGGCCTTCACGGCGTCGTAGATGTCTTTGCGGGCGCCGACGTCGACACCTTGGGTGGGGTCGTCGAGCAGGATCACCCGCGTGCGGGCGGCGTCGTTGACCCAGCGGCCGAGCAGGATCTTCTGCTGATTGCCGCCGCTGAAGCGTCCGGCGGGCAGATCCGCCGCGCGGGGGCGCAGGGCGAGCCCGTCGGCGATGCGATCGAACACCCCGCGTTCAGCGGGGAGCGAGCGCATTCCCCACGATCCGAGCCGGCGCATCGCGTCGATCACGATGTTGTCCTGGGCGGGGAGGGCGGCGAACAGTCCCTCGCGCGCGCGGTCGGCGGGAACGAGGGCGATGCCGGCACGAAGACCCTGCGCCGGGGAGCGGGTCTCGCGCGGGACGCCGTCGATCAGGAGCGTGCCGCCGGTGCGCGGGATGCGCCCGAACACGGTGCCGAGGAAGCGCGTCCGCCCCGAGCCGACGAGCCCGTAGCAGGCGACGATCTCACCCGGAGCGACGGAGAGGTCGATCGGTCCGAGGCCGGGCGCGGTGAGTCCGCGCACCTCGAGCACCGGCGTCTCGCCCTGGCGGGGAGCCGCGGGGCGGTCGTTCGTGGCGCCGTGGCCGTCGCTGATGGCGGCGACCAGCGTCTCGCGCGTGATCCCGGCGCCCTCGGCCGACCAGACGGCCCGTCCGTTGCGCATGACGGTGGCGGCATCGGCGAGCGCGAGCACCTCGCCCAACAGGTGGGTGACGTACAGGATCGCGATACCCCGACCGGCGAGGTCGCGCACGAGCGCACCCAGACGGGTGGCCTCGGCGCGCGAGAGCGCGGCCGTGGGCTCGTCGAAGACGATGAGCTTCGCATCGCGGCGCACCACCTTGGCGATCTCGACCAGCTGGCGCTGTCCGATGGGCAGGGTCGCCACCCGCACGTCGGGGTCGATGCCCCCGGCGCCCACGGCGTCGAGCGCCTCGCGGGCGAGGCGACGCTGTTCCCCGCGGCGGATGAGCCCCGCGGTGGTGCGCTCCTGCCCGATGAAGAGGTTTTCGGCGACGGTCATGTTCTCGAGCAGGCTGAGGTGCTGGTAGATCACGGCGACGCCGGCGGCGATCGAGGTGCGCGGGGTGAGGGAGTCGTGGGTGGTGCCGTCGATCTCGATCGTGCCGGCGGTGGGCGCCACCCCGCCGCCGAGGCAGGCGATGAGCGTGGACTTGCCCGCGCCGTTGTGTCCGAGCAGCGCGTGGATGCGCCCGCCGGGGATGTCGAGGGTGACGTCGTCGAGCGCGAGGGTGGCCCCGTACCGCTTCGTCAGACCGCGCACGGTGACAGTCATGTCTTCTCCGTTCTCGTCGGATGGAGGCGGGAGCGGGTCACCCCGCTCCCGCCGGGCGATCAGCCGCCGAGCTCGGTGATGTAGCTCGAGAGGTCGGGATCGTCGACCGTGACGACGGTCACGGGCAGGTCGACGCTGGCATCCGTCTTGCCCTCGCCGAGCGCGATCGGGATGTCGATGACGTTGTCGACGAGGTCCTTCAGCGAGAAGTAGGTGGCGGCGCGGAAGAAGTTGCCGTCCTTCATCTTCTGCAGGAGGAACAGGTTGGGGTCGAGCCCGCCGACGTACGTCTTCGCGTCGTTCTCGGCGCGGCCCGAGGCGACGAGCGCCTGGTACGCACCTTGAGCGGCGTCACCGACCGCCGAGACGACGACGTTGACGTCCGGGTTCTGCGCGAGCAGCGTGGTGGTGACCGACAGACCGTCATCGGGGGTGACGGCCTGCTGCTGGCCGACGATCTGCAGGTCGGGACCGGCTTCCTTCAGACCGTCGAGCAGGCCCTGCGTGCGCTCCTGACCGATCTGCCGCTCGGTCTCGCTGAGCACGATCACCTTCGCGTCGGGGCCGACGTTCTTCAGGGCCCACTCCGCGGCATCCTTCCCGAGGTCGTACCCCGACTGGTAGAAGCTGAACTGCAGCGTCGCGTCCTGATTGGTCATGTCGCCGCCGTAGGTCACCCAGTACTTCCCGCCGTCGCGGTACTGCTGCGCGACCGACTCCAGGCTCGCGGGGTCGACGGGGAACGACACGACGGCATCGACGTCGCTGGTGAGGTTCGAGGTGAGCTGGCTGACCTGCTTCTGCAGGTCCATCTCGTCGTTGGTGAAGGTGACCTCCACGCCCTTCTCGGCCGCGCGCTGCTCGACGATGTTGACGATGGCGCCGTAGACGGGCAGGGCGGTGAAGGGGTAGTCGAACAGGATCTTCGTGACCGGGCCGCGGTCGGACGGGGCCGCGCTGGGCCCCGATCCGGCGTCGTCGGCGGCGGTGGTGCTGCAGGCGGAGAGGGCGAGGCCGGCGATGACGACCGAGGCCATCGCGGTCAGGCGGAGGCGGCGCTTCATGATGCTCCTTGCGGGTCAGGGATGTGTGCAGTTGCTGCGGTGCGGGTGGTGCGAGGGGTTGCTGGATGCCGCCCCCGGGGATCCGGGGGCGGAGTGCGTCGGCGCGCGGTCAGGCGGTGAACACCCGGCGTCCCGCGAACCACGTCTCGATCGCGCGCGTGTGCACGACGCGGTCGATCTCGACGGCGAAGGGGTCTTGGTCGAGGACGACGAAGTCGGCCGACTTGCCGACGACGAGCGAGCCGGTCACGTCCCCGAGGCCCATCGCCGTGGCGGCGTTGACGGTGAAGACCTCGAACGCCTCGGCGAGGGTGAGCGCCTGCTCGGGCCAGAGCGTGCCGGGCGCGCGCCCGAGCGGGTCGGCTCGGGTGACGAGGCCCTGGATCCCCTCCCACGGGTTCGGCGAGACGCTGACGGGCCAGTCCGACCCGCCCGCCACCAGCACTCCCCGATCGACGAGGTCGCGATTGGGCTGCAGGTGAGCGGCCTCGGGCTGAGGACGCACCTGCGCGATGGCATCCGGGATGACCCCCGGGAACCAGAGGAAGGGCGAGATGTCGGCCGACACGTCGAGGTCGACGAAACGCTGCCGGTCGTCGGGGTGCACGAACTGCCCGTGGGCGATCTGGTAACGGCTGGTCGTGTCGCCGCCGGCGCGGACGGCCGCGATCGCGTCGAGCGCGATGCGCACCGCGGCGTCGCCCGTGCAGTGGATCTTGGCGCCCAGTCCCTGCGCCGCGGTGCGGGTGAGCCAGTCGGTCAGGTGAGCGGGGTCCATGGTGGTCACGCCGCAGTGCGCGTGCCCGTGGTCGGGGCTCGGCAGGTAGGGGGTGAGGAACGCACCCGTGTAGGTGGGCGGAACGCCGTCGAGCGCGACCTTGACGAAGTCGGGGCGGTGATGCGGGGTTCGGAACTCCTCGCGCCGAGCGACGAGCTCGTCGCCCACGGGGGTGTTCGCGAAGAGGAACTCGCTCGACAGCAGCGACGACACCACCCAGGCGTGCAGGTCGCCGTCGACGTCGAGATCACGCAGCGCGCCCATGATCTCGACGGTGGCGGCGGCATCCTGGAACGCCGTGATGCCGAAGGAGTGCAGGATCTCGATCGCCCGGGCACTCGCCCGGCGGTAGCGCTCAGGGGTGCGTGCGAGGTTGCGGTCGAGCGCCTCGGTGACGGCGAGGGTCGCCGCCTCCATGAGCAGGCCGGTCGGCTCGCCCGTCTCGGCGTCGCGCACGATGCGTCCCTGCGCGGGATCCGGGGTGTCCGAGTGGATGCCGGCGGCCTCGAGCGCCGCGGAGTTGGCGAACCGGTTGTGGTGACTGTCGTCGGTGAGGACGACGGGGCGTCCGCCCGCGGCCTCGTCGAAGCGCGCGCGGGTCTCGGCGTGCGAGAACTCGTCGAGCAGGACGCTGCCGAACGCCTCGCCCACGACCCACTCGTCGGGGCCGAGCCCGGCGGCGCAGGTGCGCACGGCCTCGAGCACCTCGTCGAGGCTCGCGGTGGGCGGGAACGCGAGCTGGAAGAGGTCGGCCTCGCCGGCCATGAGGTGGTGGTTGTGCACGTCGACCAGTCCCGGCACGACCGTTGCTCCGGCGAGGTCGCGCACCTCGGAGTCGGGGCCGGCCGTGGCGAGCACCTCGTCGTCGCTGCCGACGGCGATGAGACGCCCCTGGGCGACGGCGAGCGCGGTGGCGAGCGGGCGGGAGCGGTCGGCCGTGCGCACCACGGCGCCGTGCAGGATGAGGTCGGCGACGGTCATGAGGCTCCCGGTGTTCGGCGGCGTCGAGGGCGACGACGGTGAGGGTGGAACGGGTCCGGCGGGTGGATGCCACGGTGCCGGGGTGGAGCGAGTGAGTACATCCTGCGCGCCCCGGGCCCGCTGTGCTTGACCGCGGATGCCCCCGGGTTGACGCAGGACGCACAACCCGGGGACCGGGTGCGGAACCGGCCCCGCCCGGGTGGGGCTCAGCCGTTGATGACCTGCGGCACGCCCAGGGCCTTGAGCCCTTCGACGCCGAACTCGAGACCGTAGCCCGAGCCCTTCACCCCGCCGAAGGGGATGAGCGGGTGCACCCCGCCGTGCGAGTTGATCCACACGGTGCCCGCCTGCAGGCGCGCGGCCACGCGTCGCGCGGCATCGCGGTCGCTCGACCACACCGAGGCGCCGAGGCCGACGTCGAGGCCGTTCGCGCTGGCGATGGCGTCTTCCACGTCGGTGTACCGGATGACGGGCAGGACGGGTCCGAACTGCTCCTCGTCGACGAGGGCCACGCCGTCGGCCACATCGGCCACGATCGTCGTGCGGTAGAACAGCTCGCCGAGGTCGGTGGCGGGCTCGCCGCCCAGCACGATGCGACCGCCGGCGGCCCGGGCGTCGTCGACGAGACGGGCGACGATGTCGAACTGCTGCGTGTTCTGCAGCGGCCCGAGGACCGTCCCCTCGTCGAGCCCCCGTCCCATCGGCACGTTCGCGGCGTAGCCGGCGAGCGCCTCGACGACGTCGTCGTAGACCTCGTCGTGCACGTAGAGGCGCTTCAGCGCCGCACAGGTCTGACCGGTGTTGATGAAGGCTCCCCAGAACAGCCCCTCGGCGATGGCCGCGGGGTCGACGTCGGGCAGCACGATGCCGGCGTCGTTGCCGCCGAGCTCGAGGGTGAGGCGGGCGAGGTTGCCGGCCGAGCTCTCGATGATCTTGCGCCCCGTGGCGGTCGAGCCCGTGAACATCACCTTGTCCACCTCGGGGTGGGCGACGAGCCGGGCACCGGCATCGCGGTCGCCCGCGACGGCGATGAGCACGTCGTCGGGCAGCACCTCGTTGATCACGTCGACCAGTGCCAACACGCTCAGCGGCGTGTACTCGCTGGGCTTGACCACCACGGAGTTGCCCATCCGCAGGGCGGGGGCGATCTGCCAGACGGTGATCATCATGGGCCAGTTCCACGGGCCGACTGCGGCGACCACACCGAGCGCGCGATAGTGGAGTTCCGCGTACACCTGCCCGTCGTCGACGACGACCTCGGGCTCGAGCGCGGTGCTCGCGGCGGTGCGCAGCCACGCCGCGCACGCGCCGACCTCGAACCGGGCGTTGGGGCCGTCGAGCGGTTTGCCCTGCTCGCGCGAGAGCAGGCGCGCGAGCTCTTCGGCGTGGGCCTCGATGTGTTCGGCTGCGGCCATCAGCAGGCCGCTGCGCTCCTCGTGTCCGAGGGCGTCCCACCCGGGCTGGGCGGCGCGGGCGCGGGCCACGGCGTCGTCGACATCGGCCACCGTGTGCACCGGGGCTCGTCCGATCACCTCGCGCGTGGCGGCATCCGGGATCTCCCGCCCCTGGCCCTCGGGAGCCTGCACGCGCGCGAGCAGGGCGGTGTCGTCGGCCGTCGGATCCGAGGCAGGCACGGCGGCGTCGACCTCGGGATCGGCCAGGGCGGGGGTGGGGTCGGACATCTCGGCTCCTTCGGTTCGTGTCCCGGGCCGTGGTGCGAGGGGCCCGTCTTCCGTCAGCCTCCGCCGCGGGCCCGCACCGCGCTTGTCCGCGCGTGCGCGGGCCATGACCGGGCGCGCCCGCTTGCCCGATCTTCTGTCGCCCCGCAACGTGCGGCGACCGGACACGACCCTCGCGCGGAGGGTCACGGGACGCGTCCGCCCGAGGCGCATGCACGCCCCCGTCGCCCCGCGCCCGCGGATCGTATATGATCACTCCCGTCAGGCGCACGAGGTCGTGCGTCGCTGCTCGAAAAAAGGGCACGTAGCGCGAGAACCGCGCGAGACACATACGGCTCATTCCCGTTCCTGTTTCGCGAAAGGCTCGTCATGCCCATCGTCTCCGCGCACGTCGCCCACACCCTTGGCCGCCACCTCGACCACGTCTTCGGCGTGATGGGCAACGGCAACGCGTACTTCCTCGACGCTCTGCACCGCCACACCGACGCGACCTTCACCGCGATGCGGCACGAGGCCGGCGGAGTTGTCGCCGCCGACGCGCACTATCGCGCCTCGGGGCGCATCGCCGCCGCCACCGCCACCTACGGCGCCGGCTTCACCAACACCCTCACCGCTCTGGCCGAGTCGGCCCAGGCGCGCATCCCCCTGCTCCTCGTCGTCGGCGACGAGCCCACGTCGGGCCCGCGCCCGTGGGGTGTCGACCAGGTCGCGCTCGCGTCGGCGGTCGGGGTCCGCACGTACACCGTCGGCGATCGCGACGCCTCGGCCACCGTGCTCATCGCCCTCGAGCACGCCCTCACGTACCGCGTCCCCGTCGTGCTGGCGATCCCGTACGACGTGGTCATGCGCGAAGCGGGGCCGCTGACGGATGCCGGCACCGTGACGATCCCCGCCCCCCTGCCCCCGCAGGGACCCGCGGCCTCCGCCGCACTCGACCGGATCGCCGACGCCCTCGCCGGCGCCGCGCGCCCCTTCCTGCTGGCCGGACGGGGAGCCTGGCTCGCCGACGCCGGCCCCGCGCTCGGTCGGCTCGCCGAGCTGACCGGGGCGATCACGGCATCCACCGCCCTCGGCCGCGGCATCTTCCCCGACACCGCCCACGACCTCGGCGTCACGGGGGGCTTCGGCGCCGAGGGCGCGATGGAGCTCGTGCGCGAGGCCGACGTGGCCGTGGTCTTCGGCGCGGGGCTGAACCAGTTCACGATGCGCTTCGGCGAGCTCTTCGCCCCCGGCACGCGGGTCTTCCAGGTCGACGTGGCGCCGACGGCGACGCACGCGCAGGTGGGCGGGTTCGTGCGGGCGGATGCCGCCCTGGCGGCCGACGAGATCGGGAACCGCCTGCGCTCCCGCGGTGCGGTGTCGTCGGGCTGGCGCGACCGCGTCGACGTGGCGCCGCTGCGCGAGCAGGAGACCGGCGAGGGCCTTGCCCCCGACGGCCGGCTCGACCCGCGCTCCGCCGCCGCCCGGATCGGCGAGCTGCTCCCCGAGGATCGCGTCGTGGTGTCGGACGGCGGCCACTTCCTCGGCTGGTCGAACATGTACTGGCCCGTCTCCTCACCCGACCGCGTCATGATGATCGGCACCGCATACCAGTCGATCGGCCTCGGCTTCCCCTCGGTCGCCGGGGCGATCGCGGCCCGTCCCGACACCACCGTCGTGCTGACGACCGGCGACGGCGGCGGACTCATGGCCATCGCCGACCTCGAGAGCGCGGTACGCACGGCCGCCGGCCACGGCATCGCCGTCGTGTGGAACGACGCCGCCTACGGCGCCGAGATCAACCTGTACGGCCTCAAGGGCCTCGCCCGCGAGCCGATGCTCATCCCCGAGGTCGACTTCGCGGCCGTCGCGCGCGGCTTCGGCGCCGAGGGAGTGGTGGTGCGCGAGGTCGCCGACCTCGAGGCGTTGGCCGAGTGGACTCGGCGCGACCCCGCCGAGCGGCCGTTCCTGCTGCTCGACCTGCGCATCAGCGGCACCGTGATCGCGCCGTACCAGCGCGAGATCATCCGGGTGAACTCGTGAGCATCGTCGGGCTGGCCGCTCCGGGAGGCTCCGGCGACCCGGGCGACGGCCCCGACGCGCCGAGCGGCGGCACGGGCGAGTCGGGCGACGTCCTCGACGAGCTGCGCGCCGCCCTCGGCGCCCGCCTGCTCGACGACCCCGCGAGTCTCGCCGCCTACGCTGTCGACAGCTCGCGCGCACAGCCCGAGGGCCTGCCGATCGCCGTGGTCCGGGCGACCTCGACCGGCGACGTCTCGACCGCCCTGGCGTGGGCGCACGCCCGCGGCATCCGGGTCTCCGTCCGCGGCGCGGGCACCGGGCTCTCCGGCGGGGCCGTGGCCTACGCGGGCGGGCTCGTGGTGTCGTTGGAGGCGATGGACCGCATCGTCTCGATCGACGCCGACAACCGTCTCGCCGACGTCGAGGCGGGCGTCGTCACGGCCGACCTGGATGCCGCCGCCCACGCGCACGGCCTCTTCTTCCCGCCCGATCCGGCGAGCGCGCAGTGGTCGACGATCGGCGGCAACATCGCAACCAACGCCGGAGGCCTGCGCTGCGTCGCCCACGGCGTGACCACCGACGTCGTCGCCGCCCTCGAGGTGGTGCTCGCCGACGGGCGGATCATGCGCACCGGCGCCCGCACCCGCAAGAACACCACCGGCTACGACCTCACGAGCCTGTTCTGCGGCTCGGAGGGCACCCTCGGCGTGATCACGGCGGCGACCGTGCGCCTCAAGCCCGTGCCGCCGGGGCAGCCCCGCACCTTCCGCGCGAGCTTCGACGACATCGAAGACGCCGGCCGCGCGGTCACCGCGATCGTGTCGGGCCCCGCCGCCCCCGAGGTGCTCGAGCTGATCGACGCGCGCAGCGTCGAGATCATCGAGGCGTTCCACCCGAGCGGCCTCCCCTCCCCCGGCGCGGCCATGCTGGTCGGTCAGACCGTCGGGCTCACCGCCCTCGACGCCGCCGAGGCGATCACCGCGATCTGTCGCGCGCACGGCGCCGTCGAGACCGAGGTCTCCGACTCCGACAGCCTGCTCGAGGCCCGGCGCCTCGCCAACCCGGCGCTCACCGCGCAGGGGCTGCGGGTGTCGTGCGACGTCGGCGTCCCGGTCTCGCAGCTGGCGACGGTGTTCCGCGGAATCGGCGAACTGGCACAGCGCCACGGTCGGCGCATCGCGATCGTCGCGCACGCCGGCGACGGCAACCTGCATCCGACGGTCGAGGCGGGAGACAGCCCCGCCGAGTACGCCGCCGCGGAGCTGGTGATCGACGACATCACTCACCTGGCGCTCTCGCTCGGCGGCACCATCTCGGGCGAGCACGGCATCGGCTCGGTCAAGCGTCACGAGCTCCCCTGGCAGCAGGATGCCGTGGCCCTCGACGTGCAGCGCGCGGTCAAGGCCGCGCTGGACCCGAGCGGCATCCTGACGCCGAGGCGGGCGATCTAGCGACCGGACGGCCCGGAGCCGACCGCCCGTGGCGGACCGGCCCGCCGGCGTCGCGGGCCGCCGGTACGGTGGTGACGCATGGGGACCAGAACGCGCCTGATCGCCTCGGGCACCGCGATCGCGATGATCAGCGGCGCCGTGGTGGTGCTGTACTTCTTCCAGCCGTGGCGGAGCTGCGAGTACGAAGACACCTCCGCGGGCTGCTCGATGCTCCCGAACGACGCCGCCGCGATGGGTGTGGCGGCGTTGGCCTTCGTCGTGGGGATCGTCGTTCTCGCGGCGGGCCTGCTGATGCGCCGGGTGCCCACGTGATCGAACCGCGCACCCTCGAGACGAGGGGAAGGTTGCCTCGCGTCTGGTGGATCACGGTGGTGTGCGGTGTCCTGATCATGGGCCCCGTCGTCTTGGCCGGCTCATACCTCTGGGCTCGGCACCAGTACGAGAACGGCCCCGACGTGGACGGCGTCCTCTGGCGCCAGGTGGCATCGGTCGAGGACCCCTTCGACAGGGCGCTGTACTCACCGACGGCCGGCTCAGTCACGGCCCTTCTCGACGCGCTCGAAGGCGACCGATGGGATGGCAGCCCGGAGGGGGCGGACGCCCTGGACTTCTCCCGACCCACTCTGGTCATCCACGACATCGAGGAGCACACGAACGCGGTCGCCTTCCGGGTCTTCCTCTCGTCGGGAGAGCGCCCCGGTCCCCCCGGCCAGCGAGCCCGGCTGCCGTGGGAGTCCTCGGCGTACTTCACCTGTTACGGAGTGACCGTGACGTTCACGGGTTCCTCCCCGCCCTCCGTCGCCGGAGCCGACGAGCGCGCGTGTCCGAGCCTCCTGGTCTCACGGATGCCATCCGACTCGGTGTACATGGTTCCCTCGACCTTTTACGGATGAGGCAGATGCGCTCTCGACGCGTCGGCGGTCGCTGACGTCGCGACCCCTCGCCCACCCGTGCACGCGAATGTGCTGTGCGCGCACGATCGATCCTCATCCCTGTCGCGGGGGCGCCCCTCTTCCTACGCTCGCGTCATGCGCAGAATCCGACGGCACGGGACCCCGGTCCTGCCGTCGGGCGCGCGGGTCGGGGCCGCGCGGGTCGGGGTCGGGCGATAACGATGGAGCTCCTGACGCACGGCGCAGCCCTCCTCTGCTCGGGGATCGCTGCGTGCTGCGCGAGATCGGGTCCCCCGGCGGAGCGTCGCGAGCGGGTCGCCACGTCGGCGCTCATGACCGCCGCGATGATCGATTCCGCCGTCCTGCACGTGGCCCCTCCCATCGTCTGGGCGGCCGTCCTCCTCGGGGTCGCACTCGTCGTGAGCGCGGGGCGCCGGCTGCGCTCGGGGCGCGGCGGTCACGGCATCCACACCCCCGCGGGGCTCGTCGTCATGGCCGCCCTGATCGCGTCGACCACGCACGGCGACCCGGGCGCAGCCCCCGCCGCCGCCCACGCCCACGGCGGGATGGCTGTCGGCTCCGCGACCCTGGCGTGGCTCTGCGTGGCCCTCGCCGTCGCGCACGTCGTCGCTTCGGCGCACCGGGCGCTGAGCGGATCACGCGCGGATCGCGCGCACCATGCCGCGATGGGTGGATCGACCGCGATGATGGCCCTGGCGGCGCTGCTGTGAGCCGCACCCTGCGCGATCCGGTGACCGTTCCCCCGCACCCGCACGACGAACGGCCCCGCCGCGGCTGTGCGCGACGAGGCCGTTCTCTCACCGGGTCAGACGCGCGAGAGCCCGCGGATCGGGCTGACCTCCTGCTCGGCCTCGTGGTCGGGGCCGAGGGGGATGCCGCTGCGGTCGCGCAGCAGCAGCGTCGCGACGAGGCCCAGCACCGCCATGATCGCGAGGTAGACCGTCACCGACACGGTCGTGCCCGTGGCATCCACCAGTGCCGTCGCGATGGTCGGGGCGAACGCTCCGCCGAGGATGGCGCCGAGGGCGTAGGCGATCGAGACGCCCGAGAAGCGGATGGATGCCGGGAACAGCTCGGCGTACAGCGCGGCCTGGGGGCCGTAGGTCAGGCCGAGGCCGACCGTGAGCAGCATGAGGCCGACCGTCAGCAGCACGATGCTGCCGGAGTTGACGAGCGGGAACAGCGCCACGATCGCCACGAGCATCGAGATCCATCCGATGATGTACGTGTTGCGGCGGCCGATCTTGTCGCCCAGCCACCCACCGAGCCACGTGAAGATGAGCCAGGTCACCGCCGACAGGGTCACCGCGCCGAGCACGTCGGCGGTGGCGAGACCGAGGGGACCGTCGGGGTTGGTCGCGTAGCGCTGGATGTACCCACCGGTGGTCATGTAGCCCACGGCGTTGTTGCCGGCGAAGACGAACGCCGCGATGACCACGAGCAGCGAGTGCTTGCGGAACAGCTGCACGATCGGCATGCGGGTCTGCTCCTTGCGCTCGGCGAGTTCGACGAACACCGGGCTCTCCTCGACCTTCCGGCGCACGTAGTAGCCGACGAGGATCAGCACGAACGACAGCAGGAACGGCACGCGCCATCCCCACGCGAAGAAGGCGTCGCCGGGGGCGATCAGGGCCATCAGCCCGAGCATGCCGCTCGCGAGCAGCAGGCCGAGGGGCACGCCGAGCTGCGGCGAGGCGCCGAACAGGCTGCGCTTGGTCTTGGGGGCGTGCTCGACGGCCATGAGCACCGCGCCACCCCACTCGCCACCGGCCGAGATGCCCTGCAGCACGCGCAGCAGGATCAGCAGCACGGGGGCGGCGACGCCGATCACCTCGTAGGTGGGCAGCACGCCGATGAGCGTGGTCGAGGCGCCCATCATGATCAGGGTCAGCATGAGCACGACTCGGCGACCGTACTTGTCGCCGAGGTGGCCGGCGAGGAAGGCGCCGAGGGGCCGGAACAGGAAGCTCAGACCCACGGTGAGGAACGCCAGGATCTGCGCGATGCCGGGGCCGGCGGGCGCGAAGAACAGCTGACCGAAGACCAGGCCCGCGGCCGAGGCGTAGAGGAAGAAGTCGTACCACTCGACGGTGGTGCCGACAACGGTGGCGAAGACCACGCGGCGGCGGTCCTTCGTGGTGGAGATCGTGCCGGTGGGCGTGAAGCCCTGCGGCTGAGAGCGGGACATGGGGACTCCTTCGAGACGTCATCGTCGGGCCCCGGGACGTCGTCGTCGGTGACGAGGCGTGGTGTTGCTGGGGCGTTCGTCATCGTATACGATTTCGGATACGACGCAAGGGAGCTCCATGAACGACACCGCTGACCCCCGGTTCACCGCCCTCGGCGGCCGCCCGGGAAAGATCGTGGCCGTCCACCTCTCGTACGCCTCCCGCGCTGACCAGCGCGGCCGCCGCCCGGCCGCCCCGTCGTACTTCTTCAAGCCGTCGAGCTCGCTCGCGGCCTCCGGATCCGAGATCGTGCGCCCCGCCGGCACCGAACTCCTCGCCTTCGAGGGCGAGATCGCGCTCGTGATCGGCGAGCCCGCGCGATGGGTGACTCCGGATGCCGCGTGGGCGCACGTGGCATCCGTCACCGCCGCGAACGACTTCGGTCTGTACGACCTGCGCGCGAACGACAAGGGGTCGAACGTCCGCTCCAAGGGCGGCGACGGCTACACCCCCCTCGGTCCCGCGCTGATCGACGCCCGCGACGTCGATCCCGCCGCCCTGCGCCTGCGCACCTGGGTCGACGGCGACCTCGTGCAAGACGACTCGACCGCGGGACTGCTCTTCCCCCTCGCCCAGATCGTCGCCGACCTGTCTCAGCACTTCACCCTCGAAACGGGCGACGTCATCCTCACCGGCACCCCCGCGGGCTCGTCGGTGGTCACGCCGGGCCAGGTCGTCGAGGTGCAGGTGGATGCCGGCTCCCTGTCGACCGGCCGACTCCGCACCGCGGTGGTCCAGGGCGACCGCGCCTTCGACGCCGCCCTCGGCTCACTGCCGGCGGTGGACGACACCCAGCGCACCGAGGCGTGGGGTTCGGCCGAGGCCGCCGGGCTCGTCCCCGCCGCCCCCGTCCTCACCGCCGCCCTCCGCGACAAGCTCTCGCGCGTTCCCGTCGCGGCCCTCAGCGGACAGCTGCGCAGGCGCGGCCTCAACGACGTCACGATCGACGGCGTCCACGCGCTGACCCCGGGCAGCCGGTTCGTGGGCACCGCCCGCACCCTGCGCTTCGTCCCCCACCGCGAAGACCTCTTCGCCGCGCACGGCGGCGGCCAGAACGCCCAGAAGCGCGCGTTCGACGCGGTGGAAGAGGGCGAGGTCATCGTCATCGAGGCGCGCGGAGAAACCGGTTCCGGCACCCTCGGCGACATCCTCGCGATCCGCGCGCACGCCCGCAAGGCCGCCGCGATCGTCACCGACGGCGGCGTCCGCGACGCCGAGGCCGTGGCCGCGGTCGGCATCCCCGTGTTCACCGCCGGCCCCCACCCCGCGGTCCTCGGCCGGCGGCACGTGCCGTGGGAGACCGACGTCGCCGTCGGCTGCGGCGGCACCACCGTCGAACCCGGCGACATCCTCGTCGGCGACGGCGACGGCGTCATCGTCGTCCCTCCCGCCCTCGCCGAAGAGGTGGTCGACGCCGCCCTCGCGCAAGAGGCCGAAGATGCGTGGGTCGCCCGGCAGGTGGCATCCGGTCATCCCGTGAACGGGCTCTTCCCGATGAACGCCGAATGGCGCGCGCGCTACGAGAGCGAGGGGCGCTCATGAGAGACGTCACGACCCCGGCGACGAAGAGCAAGTCGCAGCAGGCCTACCAGTGGATCAAGCAGCGCATCGCGTCGCAGGAGTTCACCCCCGGGTACCGCCTGGTCCTCGGCTCGATCGCCGGCGAGCTCGACATGAGCGTCGTGCCGGTGCGCGAGGCGATCCGTCAGCTCGAGGCCGAGGGACTGGTGATGTTCGAGCGCAACGTCGGCGCCCGCGTCTCGATGGTCGACGACACGGCGTACCGCTTCAGCATGCAGGCGCTGAGCCTGCTCGAGGGGGCGGCGACCGCCCTGTCGGCCCGGGCGCTCACCACCGAGGACGTGCGTCGCGCGCGGCAGGTCAACGAGCTCATGGTCGAGACCCTCGAGCACTTCGATCCCCGCGCCTTCACCGCATTGAACCAGGAGTTCCACGCCATCCTGTTCGAGAAATGCGCCAACCCGCGCATGCTCGAGCTGGTGCAGGCCGAGTGGGCGCGGCTCGGGCACCTGCGCGACTCGACGTTCAGCTTCGTGCCCGGACGCGCCGCCGAATCGGTGCGCGAGCACGAGAACATCCTCGTTCTCATCGAGACCGGCGCCCCGCTCGCCGAGATCGAGAAGGCGTCGCGGCGCCATCGCTCGGCCACCCTCGACGCGTACATGATCCACGAGCACCCCGACCAGGTGCTCGGCCTTCCCGCTTTCTGATTCCGGATGCCACCGGCATCCGCCCCTCCAACGAAGGAGCATCCATGACCCGCCGCATCCCGGCCGACCTGCCCGAGCGCATCCAGCACTACATCGGGGGCGCCTTCGTCGACTCGGTCGACGGCGACACCTTCGACGTGCTCGACCCGGTGACGAACCAGACCTACGTCTCGGCCGCCGCCGGCAAGAAGGCCGATATCGACCTCGCCGTCGCCGCCGCGCGCACGGCCTTCACCGAGGGCCCGTGGCCGCGCATGCTGCCCCGCGAGCGTTCGCGCGTGCTGCACCGCATCGCCGACCTCGTCGAGTCGCGCGACGAGCGCCTCGCCGAACTCGAGAGCTTCGACTCGGGCCTGCCCATCACCCAGGCCCTCGGCCAGGCGCGGCGGGCGGCCGAGAACTTCCGCTTCTTCGCCGACCTGATCGTGGCGCAGACCGACGACGCGTTCAAGGTGCCCGGTCGCCAGCTCAACTACGTCAACCGCAAGCCGATCGGCGTCGCGGGGCTCATCACCCCGTGGAACACCCCGTTCATGCTCGAGTCCTGGAAGCTGGGCCCCGCCCTCGCGACCGGCAACACCGTGGTGCTCAAGCCCGCGGAGTTCACGCCCCTGTCAGCGTCGCTGTGGGCGGGGATCTTCGAGGAGGCGGGCCTTCCCGAGGGCGTGTTCAACCTCGTCAACGGGCTCGGCGAAGACGCCGGCGATGCGCTCGTGAAGCACCCCGACGTGCCGCTCATCTCGTTCACCGGCGAGAGCAGCACCGGGCAGCTGATCTTCGCCAACGCCGCCCCCTTCCTCAAGGGCCTGTCGATGGAGCTCGGCGGCAAGAGCCCGGCGATCGTGTTCGCCGACGCCGACCTCGACGCCGCCATCGACGCCACGATCTTCGGCGTCTTCTCGCTCAACGGCGAGCGCTGCACCGCGGGCAGCCGCATCCTCGTCGAGCGCTCCGTGTACGACGAGTTCGTCGAGCGCTACGCCGCGCAGGCCGACCGGGTGACCGTCGGCTACCCCGACGATCCCGCGACCGAGGTCGGGGCGCTGGTGCACCCCGAGCACTACGCCAAGGTCATGTCGTACGTCGAGCTCGGCAAGACCGAGGGGCGCCTGGTCGCCGGCGGCGGCCGCCCCGAGGGGTTCGACGAGGGTAACTTCGTGCGACCCACGGTGTTCGCCGACGTCGCCCCCGATGCGCGGATCTTCCAGGAGGAGATCTTCGGCCCGGTCGTGGCGATCACGCCCTTCGACACCGATGCCGAGGCTCTCGCGCTCGCGAACGACACCCGCTACGGACTGGCCGCCTACGTGTGGACGAACGACCTGAAGCGCGCGCACCTGTTCGCGCAGAACGTCGAGGCGGGCATGGTGTGGCTCAACAGCAATAACGTGCGCGACCTCCGCACCCCCTTCGGCGGGGTGAAGGCCTCCGGCCTCGGACACGAGGGCGGCTACCGCTCGATCGACTTCTACACCGACCAGCAGGCCGTGCACATCACGCTCGGCGGTGCCCACAACCCCACCTTCGGCAAGGCGCACTGACCCCGCCCCGCCCCATCCCCCACTCGTCATACGCAAGGACGCGCACCATGGCAAAGCACACCGAAGAACAGAAGACCTCCTCGGGGTTCTGGGTGACCCAGGAAGCCCCCATCGTCTCCGAGAACCCCATTCCCACGCCCTCCTCCCCCGCGCCCGACATCCTGCGGTGCGCCTACATGGAGCTCGTGGTCACCGACCTCGCGGCATCCCGGGTCTTCTACGTCGACGTGCTGGGCCTGCACGTCACCGAAGAAGACGACGAGGCGATCTACCTGCGCTCGACCGAGGAGTTCATCCACCACAACCTGGTGCTGCGGCGGGGCGAGGTCGCCGCGGTCGCCGCGTTCTCGTACCGCGTGCGCTCGTCCGACGACCTCGACGCGGCCGTCGCCTTCTACGAGGAGCTCGGCTGCGACGTACGCCGGGAGCCCGGCGGCTTCACGAAGGGCATCGGCGACTCGGTGCGGGTCGTCGACCCGCTCGGCTTCCCCTACGAGTTCTTCTTCGACACCGAGCACCAGGAACGCCTCTCGTGGCGCTACGACCTGCACTCCCCCGGCGAGCTCGTGCGCCTCGACCACTTCAACCAGATCACCCCCGACGTGCCCCGCGCGGTGAACTTCATGCAGTCGCTCGGCTTCCGCGTGACAGAGGACATCCAAGACGAAGAGGGTGTCGTCTACGCCGCCTGGATGCGCCGCAAGCCCACCGTGCACGACACCGCCATGACCGGCGGCGACGGCCCTCGTATGCACCACGTGTGCTTCGCGACGCACGAGAAGCACAACATCCTCGCCATCTGCGACAAGCTCGGGGCCCTCCGCCGATCGGATGCCATCGAGCGCGGCCCCGGCCGCCACGGCGTCTCGAACGCGTTCTACCTGTACCTGCGCGACCCCGACGGCCACCGCGTCGAGATCTACACGCAGGACTACTACACCGGCGACCCCGACAACCCCGTCATCACGTGGGACGTGCACGACAACCAGCGCCGCGACTGGTGGGGGAACCCCGTCGTGCCGTCGTGGTACACCGAGGGCTCGCTCGTGCTCGACCTGGACGGCCATCCGCAGCCGGTCCGCGCCCGCGAGGACTCGTCCGAGATGGCCGTGACGATCGGCGCCGACGGCTTCAGCTACACCCGCGCGCCCGAGGACACGGCATCCACCACCCCCTCCGCCGAGTTCAAGCTCGGCAACCAGCTCTAGCCCGCCGGGCATGTCCCACTTCGTGCAGAAATCACCGCCGAACGTCGCACCAAGTGGGACACGCACCGCCCGCCCCACGCCTCCCCGCCAGGCATGTCCCACTTCGTGCGGAAATCACGGCAGAAACTCGCACGAAATGGGACACGCACCGTCCGACCGTGCCCCATCGACAGGAGACAGCATGCTCACCGACGCACAGATCGACGCCATCGCGGCCGAGCTCGCCGAGGCCGACCGCGCCCACGCGGTGATCCCGCGCATCACGGCGAGGTACCCGGATGCCACGGTCGACGACTCGTATCGGATCCAGGGCCGCTGGCGCGATACGCAGATCGCCGCGGGTCGCACGCTCGTGGGGCGCAAGATCGGCCTGACGTCCAAAGCGATGCAGCAGGCGACGGGCATCACCGAGCCCGACTACGGCGTGATGTTCGACGACACCGTCTACCGCTCCGGCGCGGCGATCCCCGTCGACCACTTCTCGAACGTGCGCATCGAGGTCGAGCTCGCCTTCGTGCTGAAGGCGCCGCTCGAAGGCCCCGACTGCACGCTCGACGACGCCCTCGCCGCGATCGACTACGCCGTGCCCGCGCTCGAGGTGCTGAACTCGCACATCGAGCTCGAGGGCCGCACGATCGTCGACACGATCAGCGACAACGCCGCGTACGGCGCGATGGTGCTCGGCGAAGTGCACAGACGCCCCGACGAGATCGACCTGCGCTGGGTCCCCGGCGTGCTGAGCCGCAACGGCGAGATCGAAGAGACGGGGGTCGCCGCCGGCGTCCTCGGTCACCCGGCGACCGGCGTCGCGTGGCTCGCCAACAAGTTCCACCAGCACGGCGCGCGCCTGGAGGCGGGCGAGATCATCCTGGCAGGATCGTTCACGCGCCCGATGTGGGTGTCGCGCGGCGACGACGTGCTGTGCGATTACGGACCGATGGGAACGATCTCGTGCCGCTTCGTCTGACCCCCACCTTCCGGGCCGCGTTGGCGGCGTCCGATCGTCCGCTCGCCGGTATGTGGCTCTGCACGGGCAATCCCGTCGTCGCCGAGGTGGCCGCCGGCTCCGGCCTCGACTGGCTGCTCATCGACATGGAGCACTCGGCGACGTCGATCGAGCAGGTGCTCGTGCAGCTGCAGGTCGTCGCCGCCTACCCGATCACCCCCGTGGTGCGCGTGCCCGCGAACGACGTCGTCACCATCAAGCGCGTCCTCGACGTGGGCGCGCAGAACCTCATCGTGCCCATGGTCTCGTCGGCCGACGAGGCCCGGGCCGCCGTCGCGGCGACCCGGTATCCGCCGCAGGGCGTGCGCGGGGTGGGCAGCGCCCTGGCCCGCAGCGCCCGCTGGAACCGCATCGACGGCTACCTCGCCGAGGCCGCCGAGCACGTGTCGCTGACGGTGCAGATCGAGACCACCGCGGGTGTCGCCGCCGCGGCCGAGATCGCCGCCGTCGAGGGGGTGGATGCCGTCTTCGTCGGCCCCTCCGACCTGTCGGCGTCGATGGGGCTCCTGGGGCAGCAGTCGCACCCCGAGGTCGTGGCGGCGGTGCATGCGGTGTTCGCCGCGGCGCGGGATGCCGGTACCCCGGTCGGAGTGAACGCGTTCGACCCGGCGGTGGCCGAGGCCTACCTCGACGCGGGCGCCGACTTCGTCGCGGTGGGGGCCGATGTGGCGCTGCTGGCGCGGGCGTCGGAAGCCCTGGCCGCGCGCTTCGTCAGCGCGCGCGGGGGTCTGCGCGAGAGCTACTGAGCGCGCGCCGTCCCCAGCGCTGCCAGCTCCGCACGCGTGGAGACGCCGGCCTTCCGCAGCAGGTTCGACACGTGGAACTTGGCCGTGTTCTCGCTGATCCCCAGACGTTCGGCGATCGCGCGGTTGCGCGAACCCGCGACGACCAGGCTGAGCACCTCGCTCTCGCGGGGGCTGAGGTCGACGGCCTCGTCGAGGAAATCGGGCCGCGGCGGCGGATCCAGCGGCAGCACGACCGACAGCTCGGAGCCCCACCCGGGCGTCGACGCGACGTCGAACGCCCCGTTGAGGGCGCTCACCCGCTCGACGATCGGTCCGAGCGAATCGTCGTGGGCGGTGAGCGTGCCCGCGCCGTCGTCGCGGATGCCGATCAGCAGGTTGAGTCCGTCGCAGTCCCACTGGATGCGCACGCGGTGGGGCGTCCCCCGGTCGAGCAGGGCCAGCACGGCGCTGCGCACGATGGCCCGCGCCTCGTGGGCGACCTCGCCGGGCAGGGCGCGTCCGGTTGCGGGCGGCTCGACGAACTGCACGTCGAGGTCGCCGTGTCGCACGAGCGGGCGCAGGTCGGTGCGCAGCCGCGCGAACGCGCCGGTCACGGGTTCGAGCAGGGCGCTGCGCTGCTGGTCGGTCGAGGTGCGCAGAACGACGAGGGCGGCGGCCGCGGTCTCGACGGCCAGGGCACGGGCGGCGCGATCGTCGAGCCGCGCCGACCGCAGGATCGCCAGGATCGACTCGAGGGTCACCGCGTGACGGTCGGCCTGTTCGGCGACGATGCGCTCGTGTTCGATGACGAGCGCGCGCGACGCGGTCGACGACAGTTCGGGTGACTCACTCACGCGCCTAACCTAGCCCACCGGCAGGCACCTACCCGTTCGGGTAGGTAGACCCGTGCCATCGACCGGCGACGGTCACGCCCGGCGAGGCGGAGCATGGAGGCATGACCTCTTCCGACGCCCGCATCGCGGACTCCCTCGCCCGGATCTCCGGCGAGCTGACCGCGGTCGTCGACCGTCTCGTCACCGAGCCCGCCGGTCTCGACGGCGTCCTCGACGTGCTGACCGACGCCGACCGCGTCTTCGTCTTCGGCGCCGGTCGCTCGGGCCTGGCGCTGCGCATGACCGCGATGCGCCTCATGCACCTCGGCCTCGACGTGCACGTCGTCGGCGAGACCACCACCCCGGCCATCGGCCCCGGCGACGCGCTCCTGACCGCGAGCGGCTCGGGCACGACGGCGGGGATCGTCCGCGCGGCCGACACCGCGACCGAGGTCGGCGCGCGCATCGTCGCGATCACCACGGCCGCCGATTCGCCGCTCGGCCGCGCCTCCGACGCGCTCGTCGTGGTGCCCGCCGCGGCGAAGCTCGACCGCTCGGGAGCCGCCTCGACGCAGTACGCGGGCGGTCTCTTCGAGCAGGCCGTCGTGCTCGTCGGCGATGCGATCTTCGACGCGCTGTGGCAGCGCTCGGGACTCTCGGCCGACGACCTCTGGCCGCGCCACGCGAACCTCGAATGATTCCTCCCTCCCCACCGCAGAAAGTAAGGACACCCGCATGAAGCTGCAGTTCGCCATGGACACCCTCACGACCGAGGCCGCCCTCGACCTCGCCGCCGCCGCGGCGCCCCACGTCGACATCCTCGAGCTGGGCACGCCGCTCATCAAGAGCGAAGGCCTCTCGGCCATCACCGCGATCAAGAAGGCGCACCCCGACAAGATCGTCTTCGCCGACCTGAAGACGATGGATGCCGGTGAGCTCGAAGCCGACATCGCCTTCGGCGCCGGTGCCGACCTCGTCACCGTGCTCGGCTCGGCCGGTGACAGCACGATCGTCGGCGCGGTCACCGCGGCCAAGAAGCACGGCAAGGGCGTCGTCGTCGACCTGATCGGGGTTGCCGACAAGCCCGCCCGCGCCCGGGAGGTCATCGCCCTCGGCGCCGAGTTCGTCGAGATGCACGCCGGCCTCGACGAGCAGGCCGAAGAGGGCTTCACCTTCGGCACGCTGCTGCGCGACGGCGAGGCGGCCGGGGTACCGTTCTCGGTCGCGGGCGGCGTCACCGTCGCGAGCATCGCCGACGTGCAGAAGTCGGGCGCGCAGGTCGCCGTCGCCGGCAGCGCCATCTACAGCGCTCCCGACGTGGGCGCCGCCGCGGCCGCGCTCCGCGCCGCGATCGTCTGACCGCAGCCCGAGCAGAACGAAAGAGGGACCGAGCCGCGCGGCTCGGTCCCTCTTCTCGTCGCGAGGATCAGCCCTCGGTGGTCTCTTCGTCGTCTTCTTCGTCGTCGCCGATGATCTCGATGTCTTCGACCTCGAGCTCGGGGGTCAGCTGCACGTGCACGAGCGCGTCGGGGAACGACGTCTGGCCGGCGAACACGACGATGATGGCGTCGGCGAACACACCCACCCCGATCGCTTCGAGGTCGGTGCGCAGGTCGATGTCGGCGCTGAGCTCGTCATCGTCGAGGGCGTCCTCGATGTCGCTCGCGACCTCTTCGACGATCGCGCGCCAGCGGTCCTCGCTCACCGACAGCACGTCCTTGAGCGCGACCATGATCGCGTCGAGGTCGGAGTCGCTCTCGTCGTCGAGCTCGGGGTCGAGGTCGACCTCAACCTCGACGCCGGCGGCATCCAGGTGCCCCACGCCGATGACGCTGTCTTCGTCGATCTGGGCGTCGTCGAGCAGACCGCTCTCGGTGACGCGGCGGAGGAGGTCGTTCAGCACTGACTCAGTCATGTCTCTACGATCCCACGTCGCCGGGTTTCGCGCCCGCCTCTTGCGCACGCCGCGCCGTGTGTTCAACCGGCGGCACCGAGCGGTTCACCGTCAGAGGGCGGTGGCACGCTCCGCGGCCTCGACGACGTTCGTCATGAGCAGCGCCACGGTCATCGGACCGACGCCTCCGGGGTTCGGCGAGACGAACCCGGCGACCTCGGCCACGTCGGGGTGCACGTCACCGAAGACGCGCGACTTGCCCGTCTCGGGGTCGGTCTCGCGGGTGACGCCCACGTCGAGCACCGCAGCGCCCGGCTTGACGTCTTCGGCGCGCACGATGTGTTTCACGCCGGCGGCGGCGACGATCACATCGGCCTGACGCAGGTGCTTCGCCAGGTCGGCTGTTCCCGTGTGGGTGAGGGTGACGGTCGCGTTGATCTCGCGGCGGGTCAGCAGCAGCCCGATCGAGCGGCCAATGGTGACGCCGCGGCCGACGACGACGACCTCTTTGCCCTTCAGGTCGTAGTCGTTGCGCAGCAGCAGCTCGATGACCCCGCGCGGCGTGCACGGCAGCGGAGTGGTGATCGGCGCGTTGACGTTCAGCACCAGGCGACCGAGGTTGGTGGGGTGCAGGCCGTCGGCGTCCTTGGCCGGGTCGATGCGCTCGAGGATCGCGTCGGTGTCGATGTGCTTCGGCAGGGGCAGCTGCACGATGTACCCGTGGCAGGCGGGGTCGGCATTGAGCCGGTCGATGACGGCCTCGACCTCGGCCTGCGTGGCCTCGGCGGGCAGCTCCACCTGGATCGAGTTCATGCCGATCGCCTCGGACTGCCGGTGCTTCATCCCCACGTACAGCTGCGAGGCCGGGTCGGCGCCGACGAGCACCGTCGCGATACCCGGCACGACCCCGCGCTCGCGCAGGGCCGCGACCCGCTCGGCGAGCTCGTCCTTGATCGCCGCCGAAGCGGCCTTGCCGTCGAGAATCGTCGCCGTCATGGCATCCCTCTTCCTGGTGTCGGTCATCGTCATGCGGGGGTGTTCGAGGACGCATAAACGGCATTGCTGCGCAGAAACACTCCCTCTGCGCGTTTATGCGCACGGACAGCGTTTATGCGTGGGGGTCGGTGGTCGAGGCATCGGGATGCCGGACCCGCGACGTCGCGACACACCCGGCGCAGGAACGCGGCAGCGGATGCCGCGACCCCGCCGCCGTGCGTCGCGGGGCGAGTGCCGGGACGAACCGCCGCGCGAAACGGCGGCCGTCCCGGCCGGGCTCACTGCTTCAGGTCGGGGTACAGCGGGAAGGCGTCGGCCAGCACGGCCACGCGCGCGCGCAGGGCCTCGAGCTCGGCGCCGGGCTGCAGGGCCAGGGCGATGATGTCGGCCACCTCGGTGAACTCGGCGTCGCCGAAGCCGCGGGTCGCGAGCGCGGGGGTGCCGATGCGCAGGCCCGAGGTCACCATCGGCGGACGCGGGTCGTTCGGAACCGCGTTGCGGTTGACCGTGATGTGGATCTCGTGCAGCAGGTCTTCGGCCTGCTTGCCGTCGATCTCGGCGTCGCGCAGGTCGACGAGCACGAGGTGCACGTCGGTGCCGCCCGAGCGCACGGCGATGCCGGCGTTCGTGACGTCGTCCTGCGTGAGGCGGTCGGCGATGATCGACGCGCCGCGCAGGGTGCGCTCCTGGCGCTCCTTGAACTCGGGGGTCATCGCGAGCTTGAACGCGGTCGCCTTGGCGGCGATCACGTGCATGAGCGGACCACCCTGCTGGCCGGGGAAGACCGCGGTGTTGATCTTCTTGGCGAGATCGGCGTCGTTGGTGAGGATGAGGCCCGAGCGGGGGCCGCCGATCGTCTTGTGCACCGTGGTCGACACGACGTGCGCGTGCGGCACGGGGTTCGGGTGCACGCCCGCGGCGACGAGACCGGCGAAGTGCGCCATGTCGACCCACAGGTACGCGCCCACCTCGTCGGCGATCGCGCGGAACGCCTCGAAGTCGAGCTGACGGGGGTAGGCCGACCAGCCGGCGATGATGACCTTGGGCTTGTGCTCGACGGCGAGGCGGCGCACCTCGTCCATGTCGATGAGCGAGGTCTCGGGGTCGACGCCGTAGGCGACGATGTCGTACAGACGGCCCGAGAAGTTGATCTTCATGCCGTGGGTCAGGTGGCCGCCCTGGTCGAGCGAGAGGCCGAGCAGCGTGTCGCCGGGGCGGGCGATCGCGTGCAGCACGGCGGCGTTCGCGGTGGCACCGGAGTGGGGCTGCACGTTGGCGAACTCGGAGCCGAAGAGGGCCTTGGCGCGCTCGATGGCGAGCGACTCGGCGACGTCGACCTCTTCGCAGCCGCCGTAGTACCGGCGACCCGGGTAGCCCTCGGCGTACTTGTTCGTGAGCACCGAGCCCTGCGACTGCAGCACCGACACGGGCACGAAGTTCTCGGAGGCGATCATCTCGAGGAAGCTGCGCTGGCGGTCGAGCTCACGCTCGAGCACCTGGGCGATCTCGGGGTCGACCTCGGAGAGGGGGGCGTTGAAGTACTGATCGGTCATGCGATCTCCTTGACGATGGCTTCCGGATGCCGCGGGCTCGGTCGAGTCCGCGTGAATACCGCATCGACCCAGGCGTACGGTCGAATACCGCCAAGCGGTCGCTCCCCGGTGGTGGCCCACCTCAACGCCAGTCGCGACGGTGCCACTTTAGCGGGTAAAGCGTCCGCTCCCCCGCGTGTCCCGGCATCCACCGGTCCTCCACAGGGTCGTTCTCCGCTCGATGCCGAGAGACCCCGGATGCCGCGGCCCGGCGCCCACGTAAAATGACGGGGTGACCGACTCATCGAACGTCCGCGCCCAGGCGCCTCTCGCTCCCGGCATGCGTCCGCGGCCGTCGGCGCTCGAGATCGTCGGAGTGCTCTGCGGGCTGTTCGCCTTCGTCACCCTGGCCGTCTGGGGTTTCCTCGCGTGGCCGTTCCCGTGGAACATCGTCGTCGGCATCGGCGCACCCGCCCTTGCCGTGCTCGTGTGGGCCCTCTTCGTCTCGCCGCGCGCCGTGCTCGCCGTGCACCCGTTCATCCGCGCGCTGGTCGAACTGTTCGTCTACGCCGCGGCGACCGTGGCGTGGTGGAGCATGGGCCAGGCCGCGATCGGCCTCGTCTTCGCCATCGTCGCCGTCGTGGTGGGCGCGCTGAACGGTCGCCGGCGCCTGGCATGACCGCCGACGTCGTCGCGCAGCTCCGTGCCGAGCTCGGCGCGCGCGTCGACAC
Source organism: Microbacterium sp. CFBP 13617 (assembly GCF_014839445.1). Lineage (NCBI taxonomy): Bacteria > Bacillati > Actinomycetota > Actinomycetes > Micrococcales > Microbacteriaceae > Microbacterium > Microbacterium sp. CFBP 13617. Next base: position 604,974 of record NZ_JACYNW010000003.1, read on the forward strand.
CTCGCCCGCCGCCCTCGAGGCCGCCCGGGCCGACAAGTCCGGCCACGCGGCCGAGGGCGTCCCCCTCGCCGTCGTGCGGGCAACCTCCGTCGCCGACGTGCAAGCGGTGATGCGCATCGCCTCGGCCACCGGCACCCCGGTCGTCCCGCGGGGCGCCGGCACGGGTCTCGCCGGCGGCGCCAACACCGGGGGCGGCGAGATCTCGCTGTCGCTGCGCGCCATGGACCGACTGATCGAGGTGCGCCCCGACGACCTTCTCGCCGTCGTCGAACCCGGCATCCTCAACGCCGAACTCAATGCGCTGCTCGAACCGCACGGCGTGTGGTGGGCGCCCGACCCGGCCAGTCGGGCGATCTCGACCGTCGGCGGCAACATCGCCACGGGCGCGGGCGGCCTGCTGTGCGCCAAGTACGGGGTCGTGCGCGACGCCGTCCTGGGGGTCGACCTCGTGCTCGCCGACGGGCGTCTGATGCACCTGGGGCACCGCAGCGTGAAGGGCGTCACCGGGCTCGACCTCACCTCGCTCGTGATCGGGTCCGAGGGCACGCTCGGCATCGTGGTGGGCGCCACGCTCAAGCTCCGCCGCCTCATCGCGGGCGAGCGTGTCACCCTCACCGCCCTCTTCGACGGCGTGCGCGCCGCCGCGGTCGCCTCGGCCGCGGTCACGGCATCCGCACTCCAGCCCGCGATCATGGAGCTGATGGATGCCACGAGCCTCGCCGCCGTGCACCGCCTGCTGTCGCTGCCGTCCCCGCCGGCGGGCGCGGCACAGCTGACGATCCAGACCGACGGACCGGTCGCGGCCGACGAGGCCCGCGCGATCGCCGACGTGCTGACGGCCGCGGGTGGGCGCGTGTCCGTCGCCGCCGACGACGCGGAGGGCGAGGAGCTGCTGGCCGTCCGGCGCGCGATGCACCCCGCGATGGAGACCCTCGGCACCGCCCTCATCGAAGACGTCTCGGTGCCGCGCAGCGCCCTGCCCGACATGTTCGACGAGATCGCCCGGATCGAGCGCCGGTTCGACCTAGTCATCCCGACCGTCGCGCACGCGGGCGACGGCAACCTGCACCCCAACTTCGTCTTCGAGGGGCCCGAGGTGCCGCCCGTGGTGTGGCAGGCCGCCGAAGAGCTGTTCCACGCTGCCCTGCGCCTGGGCGGAACGCTCACCGGCGAGCACGGCATCGGCGTGCTCAAGCGCCGCTGGCTGGCCGACGAGCTCGGCGACGACCAGTGGCGGCTGCAGCGCGACATCGCCCGGGTGTTCGACCCGCTCGGCATCCTGAACCCGGGCAAGGTCTTCGCGCCGTGATCGCCCCCTGCATTTCTGCGGCGTGACCAGACCGTGATAATGCTCCCGGCGATTGCGCAGCAGACCCACTTACCATGGGAAGACTGACTACTGGGGGGTTTGACACATGACCGACGGCGCAAACGGCACCGACGGCGCGATCTACGCCTGGGCTCCGCCCGAGCCCACGAAGCGCAAGAACCGCTCCGGCCTGTGGATCGGCATTCCCGCCGGCGCGACGGCCGTGGCCCTCATCGCGGCCTCGCTCGTGCTCATCGCTCCCGGGGCCTCGGTCGCCGGCGTGCAGATCGGCGGTCTGACCGCCGGCGCCGCCGCGCAGGCCATCTCGACGCGACTGGCGCAGACGGCCATCACGGTCGAGAGCCCCGCCGGAGAAGTCACCGTCACCGGCGCCGATCTGGGTGCCTCGGTCGACGCGGCCGCCCTGGCCGACAAGGCGTTCTCCGAGAACCCGATGTGGAAGCCCTCGTCGTGGTTCCCGCAGGGCACCGGAGTCACCGTCGCCGTCGACCCGTCGGCCGCCGCCGTGGCCCTGCGCGACCGTGCCCCCGGCACCTACCGCGCGCCCGTCGACGCCACCGTCGCCTATGACGCCGGCTCGCAGACGTACGTCACCTCCCCCGCCGAGGCGGGCGAGGGCATCGACGTCGCCGCCGTCACCGCCGCCCTGCAGTCGGCCTTCGACTCCGGCACCCCCGCGACCACGGTCGACGCGGCGCTCGTGCCGGTCGAAGCCCCCGTCAGCACCGAAGAGGCCGACGCGGCCGTCGCCACGCTCAACGGCGTGCTCGACACCGCCGGCTTCTACGTCGGCGACGAGCGCACCGTCACCGTCGATCGCGCCACCGCCGCCTCGTGGCTCACCGTCACCCCCGACGGCAAGGGCGACTTCGCCATCTCGGCCGACACCTCCGCCATCGAGCAGGCCGTCGCCGGTCTTCCCGGCGCCGTCGACCGCGGAGCCGTGAACGCCGACGTGATCGTCGACAGCGGTGGAGAGGTCATCAAGACGCTCACCGAGGGTCAGACCGGTCGTGCCCTGGGCGACACCGCCGGCGTGGCCGCAGCTTTCGCCGCTCAGCTCGCCGACGGCAACGCCAAGTACTCCCTCGCCGTCTCCGAGACGCCGTTCGAGACCGCGAAGACCGAGCGTCGTATCGACGTCAACCTCAGCGCGCAGACGGTCACCCTGTACGAGAACGGTCAGGTCTACCGCAACTGGTCGATGTCGTCGGGCAAGAGCGGGTGGGAGACCCACACGGGCACCTACCGCATCGGCTGGAAGACCACCATGCAGGACATGGGCTGCGCTCCCGGCTACGACTGGTGCACGAAGGACGTCCCCTGGGTCGCGTACTTCAACGGCGACGAGGCGTTCCACGGCACGTACTGGCACAACAACTTCGGCACCCCCATGAGCCACGGCTGCGTCAACCTCACGGTGAACAACGCCAAGGAGCTCTACGACTGGGCGTACAAGGGCACCGAGGTCTCGGTCCACTACTGAGCCCGCAACGACGAAGGGGCGGATGCCGATGGCATCCGCCCCTTCGTCGTTCCTAGCACCGCGTCACCGCCGCGGCGCGAGCGCACGTGTCCGCGCACGCTCCTGCAGAACAGCGCCGAACCGCGACACAGCCCGCGGCCCACGCCGGTGTGCCGGGGGCGTGCACGAGGCACACGCGGCGTGGCCGGTCAGACCCCGGTCCCGCGCCGAGAAACGGAAGAGGGGTGGATGCCCGTGGCATCCACCCCTCTTCCGTCAGCGTGTCAGCGACTCAGCGCAGAGCGTCGACCACCGCGTTCAGCGTGGCCGAGGGACGCATGATCTTCTCGACGAGGGCGGTGTCGGGGCGGTAGTAGCCGCCGATCTCGGCCGTGTGACCCTGCACCGCGTTGAGCTCCGCGACGATGGTCTCTTCCTCGGCGGCCAGCTTCTCGGCCACCGGGGCGAAGACCCCGGCCAGTTCGGCGTCGGTCGACTGCTGGGCCAGCTCCTGCGCCCAGTACAGGGCGAGATAGAAGTGGCTGCCGCGGTTGTCGATAGTGCCGAGGGCGCGGCCGGGCGACTTGTCGTTCTCGAGGAACGTGCCGGTCGCGGCGTCGAGCGTCTGCGCGAGCACGCGGGCCTTCTCGTTGCCCGTCGTGTCGGCGAGGTGCTCCAGCGAGGCGGCCAGTGCGAAGAACTCGCCCAGCGAGTCCCAGCGCAGGTAGTCCTCTTCGAGCAGCTGCTGCACGTGCTTCGGGGCCGAACCGCCGGCGCCCGTCTCGAACAGTCCGCCGCCGGCGAGCAGCGGCACGATCGAGAGCATCTTGGCGCTGGTTCCGACCTCGAGGATCGGGAACAGGTCGGTGAGGTAGTCGCGCAGCACGTTGCCGGTCACCGAGATGGTGTCCTCGCCGCGGCGGATGCGCTCGAGCGAGTAGCGCGTGGCCTCGGCCGGCTCGAGGATCTCGATGGTGAGGCCCTCGGTGTCGTGGTCGGCGAGGTACTCGTGCACCTTGGCGATGAGGTTCTTGTCGTGCGCGCGGCTCTCGTCGAGCCAGAACACGGCCGGAACACCCGCGGCGCGGGCACGGGTGACGGCGAGCTTCACCCAGTCGCGCACGGCGACGTCTTTGGTCTGGGTCGCGCGCCAGATGTCGCCCGTCTCGACCTCGTGTTCGAGCAGCACGTCGCCGTTCGAGGCGACGACCTGCACGCGGCCGGGGGCCGCGATCTCGAACGTCTTGTCGTGGCTGCCGTACTCTTCTGCGGCCTGGGCCATGAGACCCACGTTGGGCACCGAGCCGATGGTGGCGGGATCCAGCGGGCCGTTCGCGATGACGTCCTCGATGGTCGCCTGGTACACACCGGCGTAGGACGAGTCGGGGATGACGGCGAGGGTGTCGTCTTCTCCCCCGTCGACGCCCCACAGCTTGCCGCCGTTGCGCACGAGCGCCGGCATCGAGGCATCCACGATGACGTCGGAGGGCACGTGCAGGTTGGTGGTGCCCTTGTCGCTGTTGACGTACGACAGGCGCGGGCCGTTCGCGAGCGCGTCGCGGATCTCGGCCGCGATGGCGTCGCCGCCGTCGACGTTCGACAGACCGGCGAGGATCGAGCCCAGGCCGTCGTTCGGCGTGAGACCGGCGGCCGCGAGGGCGTCGCCGTGGCGGTCGAACACGTCGGCGAAGAAGGCCTTCACGACGTGACCGAAGATGATCGGGTCGCTGACCTTCATCATCGTGGCCTTGAGGTGCACCGAGTAGAGCACGTCGTCGGCCTTCGCCTCGGCCAACGTGTCGGCGAGGAACGCGTCGAGGGCCGCGGCCGAGAGAAACGTGGAATCCACGATCTCGCCCTGGAGGACCTTGAGGCCCTCCTTCAACGTGGTGGTGGTGCCGTCGGCCGCGACGTGCTGGATCGTCAGCACGTCGTCGTCGGCCAGCACGACCGACTTCTCGTTCGAGCGGAAGTCGTCGTGCCCGAGGGTGGCGACGCGCGTCTTCGAGCCCGCGCTGAACGCCTTGTTGCGGTGCGGGTGCTTCTTGGCGTAGTTCTTCACCGCGAGCGGAGCACGGCGGTCGCTGTTGCCCTCGCGCAGCACGGGGTTCACTGCGGAGCCCTTGATGCGGTCGTAGCGGGCGCGCACGTCTTTGTCTTCGACGCTCGACGCCTCGTCGGGGTAGTCGGGGATGTCGTATCCCTGCGCCTGCAGCTCGGCGATGGCCGCTTTCAACTGCGGGATGGATGCCGAGATGTTCGGCAGCTTGATGATGTTCGCCTCGGGCAGCGTGGCGAGTCCGCCGAGCTCGGCGAGGGCGTCGCCCACCTGCTGCTCGGGGGTCAGGCGCTGCGGGAAGGCGGCGAGGATGCGGCCGGCGAGCGAGATGTCGCGGGTCTCGACGTCGACGCCCGCCTGCTTCGTGACGGCCTGCACGATGGGCAGGAAAGACGCCGTGGCAAGAGCCGGCGCCTCGTCGGTGTACGTGTAAATGATGGTGGAATCGGGCACGTCAGATCTCTCCGTAGAGGCGGCCAGGGTTGTGTTTCAGCCTATCGCACCGCGGCAAAGTCTCTTGATGTCGAGATAGTTCTCGGCATCCACGCCCTGCCCCGACCCGCGCTGCGCCGGTCAGCGGCGCAGGCCGTGCTCGCGAGCGGTCTTCGGATTGCCCAGACTCTCGGCGGGCAGATCCACCGCCCTGCCCCAGCCGGCGCCGCCGACGGCGACGCCGCGGGCGACCAGGCCGTCGATGACCGCGTCGACGGCCTCGGCCACGGTCGGAGCCAACTCGTCGCCGAGGACCATCGACACCACGATCTCGGTGAGATCGTCGCGCGGCGTCGCCTCGACGACGACCACGGCTTCCAGCGACAGCGGGCCGAGACGGGAGGTGAGGAGCGACAGTCCCGTGCCGTTGAGGATCGTGTCGCCCACGGCACTCCCCCGGCGGAAGACGATGACGCCGTCGGGCGCATCGGCGCGGGTGAAACCCGCCCGGCCGAGAAGCTCGCCCACCGCGACGGTGCCGGCCGTCGCCTCGGAGGGCGGGACCGTGAAACGGCACGCGGCGCGGATCTTGTGGCCCCCGACGAGCGACTCGCGCCAGAGCGGGACCGCGCGCGCGGCGGCGCTCATCAGGGCCACCCGGTGGCCAGGTCGGCCTCGAGCTGCTCCACCTCGCCCACCCAGTCGTCGAGCGCCTGTCGCGTCCCGTCGAGCAGGGTGTTCATGCGGACCATTCCGGCGGACCACTCGGCCTGAGCCGACGCGTAGGCGGCCTGTGCGTCACCCGACCACCCGCCCGACAGCGTGGCGGCCGCGGATTCGAGCGCGCTCAGACGCTCGGCGATGCCCGACTGCGCCGCCGCGATCCGCGCGGCCGCCTCGTGCGCGGCACTGAACTCGAGTCGCATCCCGCTCATCGCGGCATCCCTTCGGTCGGGCCGATCAGATCGGACAGACGGGCACGGAGCGCCGCCCCGCGGGCGAGGAGCCGCTCCCTCTCGAGCTCGAGCTCGGCGACGGGGTCGGGCTCTCCCTCGGCGTCGGCGATCGCCCGCGCCTCCTCGCCGAAGAGACCGACACCCGCGTTCGCCGCCTCCCGGACGCTGAGAGCGGCGACGCTGTCGTCGGTGCCGTCGAAGATGGCGGTGCGGCTGGTCTCGCCCAGGTCGATGCGCCCCTGCAGCACCTGCCAATCGATGCCGAGCTCCCCGGCGCGTGCGCGGCGGGCGAACTCCTCTTCGGCGTCGAGTTCTTCGTCGTCGTCGAGGGCGCGTGCCTCCGCGACGAGGGCTTCGATGCGGGCGATGCGCTGCCGGGTGAGGTCGAAGAGATCGTCGTTCATGCTGCCGCCCGCCTTCCGGTGTCGACGAGGAATCTCAGCAGGTCGTCGACCAACAGGGCCGTCTCGACCAGTTGGGCCTTCGCCTCCACGGCACCCTCGATCGCATCGAAGATGGTGTCGACGATCGTGTAGATGAGGCGGACGAGCGAGAAGATCTTGGTCGCCAGGTGCGCACCCTCGGCCGCCGCCACGATCCAGCCCGCCACGGGAACCGTCGCCTCGGCCGCCATGCGCAGCAGCTTCTGCGAGATCTGGTTGAGGATGAGGCCGATGGCCGCGGCCGCCGACTTCGACACCAGCACCAACGTGCCGACCTTCGCCGAGACGATGTCGCACGCCGCGCCGACGCCGAACATCGTTCCGCCGATCGCCGTCATCCCCCCGCGGAACGCCAGGCCGGCCTCGCCGTCCCAGAACTCGCCCTGCTGAACGAGGCCCGCCGTGTTGTCGGCGACGGCACGGCTCGCCTGCCCCAGGTACTGCCAGGCGATCGAGACCTCTTCGATCCCCGTCCAGTCGCCGGCGAACGGCTTCATGATGACGTCTTCGAGAAGGCTGAACCCGGCGATCTTCTCGAAGACCCAGTCGACGCCTCCGAGGAGCGGACCCGCGCCCCAGCGCATCGATTCGACCTCGCTCTTCGTGGCATTCGGCGCGACCAGGAAGCTCGAGGGATCCTGCCGCTCCACGACGCCCGTGGCCCCGACCGACCAGGAGTCCACGGCGCCCGAGATGTCGTCGACCATGCCGCGGCCCCCGCTGACGAGAGACTGACCGGCGTCGTAGGCCTGCTCGAACAACCACGGCTCCGGATCGCCGTGCCCCGCCGGCGCCCCGCCCTGCGCGGCCGGGAGGGTCGGCGGGTTCGAACGCGGATCGACGAACGGCGTCCCCCCGCCCAGCGGCGCGAGGATCCGGTTCATCCGGTCGTGCAGAGCCTTCTCCTGCTCCGCATAGGCGGCCGCGGCGCCGTCGACCTTGTCGGCCGCGGAGTTCATCACCTGCGCCAGTCCATCGGCGATCTGAACACCCACCACGGCGATCGCGAGCGAGAGCGCCGTGAACGGCATCATGATCATCCCCGTATCAGCGGGGGTCAGGATGCCGCGGTCCTGCACGTACCGCGACATCGCGGGGAGGTGCTGCTCACCTTGGCGGCGAAGCGTCTGCGAGCACAGGGCCAACTGTCCGTAATCCACACGCATTCGACAAGCCTAATCCGGGGCTGCGCGCACTTCGCAAGCCCCCTGCGTGCTCGTTGGTTCACCCCGGCCTTGGGGCTGAGGGATCGGGCCGCTAGCCTGGTCGCATGGCTGACCTGCGTCTCGTCGAACTGTCCGCCGCCACGATCGTGGCCGTGAACACCCTGTCGCTCAAGCCCGGGCAGGAGCAGTTCCTCGCTCCCGTCAGCTACGGCATCGCCGCGACGGTGAGCAATCCCCAGACGTCGTGGCAGCGCGTGGTGCTCGACGGCGACGAGGTCGTCGGCTTCGTCAGCGCCAACTTCGACCCCGAGGCCCACGAGGAGCATTTCCGCTCCGTGCTGTGGCGCATCAACGTCGACGCCGATGAGCAGGGCCGCGGCGTCGGCAGCTACGCGATCGCCGCCGTCCTCGAAGAGGCACGCGGCCGCGGGATGGATCACGTCGACGTCATCTACGAACCCGGCGTCGGCGGCCCCGAGGCCTTCTTCGAGCGCGTCGGCTTCGAGGCGGTCGGCGAGACCGAGTACGGCGAGGTCATCGCACGCACCAGCGTCTGACGCCTGCGGCACCGCCTGCACCTCGAACCACGGATGCCACGCTCCCCGCGACGCGGGAGGCGTGGCATCCGTCATTTCAACGTGCCCCGAGGGCTCTGCCTCACACCAGCGACTGGCGCCAGGCGGCGTGCAGCTGGGCGAACTTGCCCGTGCCCGCGATGAGGGCCGCGGGGGCGTCGTCTTCGATGATGCGGCCGTGCTCCATGACCAGGACGCGATCGGCGATCGCCACGGTCGAGAGGCGGTGGGCGATGATGATCGCGGTGCGGTCGGCCAGCAGGGTCTGCAGCGCGTCCTGGATCTGGCGTTCGCTCGGAATGTCGAGCGACGCCGTCGCCTCGTCGAGGATCAGCACCGCGGGATCGGCGAGGAACGCGCGCGCGAACGAGATCAGCTGACGCTGACCCGCCGAGACGCGCCCGCCGCGCTTGTTGACGTCGGTCTCGTAGCCGTCGGGCAGCTTCTCGATGAAGCCGTCGGCGCCCACGGCGCGCGCCGCCGCGCGGATCTCGTCCATCGTGGCGTCGGGCTTGCCCAGTGCGATGTTGTCGGCCACGGTCCCGCTGAACAGGTAGGCCTCTTGCGTGACCATGACGATCGCGCGGCGAAGGTCCTTCGGGTGCAACCGACGCAGGTCGACGTCGTCGAGGGTGACCGCCCCCTGCGAGGGGTCGTAGAAACGCGAGATGAGCTTCGCGAGCGTCGTCTTGCCGGCGCCCGTGGTGCCGACCAGGGCGATCGTCTGCCCCGCGGGGATGTCGAGCGAGAAGTTCGGCAGGATGACGCGACCTTCGGCGTAGCCGAAGGTGACCTCGTCGAAGCGCACGTGCCCCCGGGCGTTCCACAGGTCGACCGGGTCGCTGGGGTCGGGAACCGTCGGCTCCTCCTCGAGCACGCCCGACACCTTCTCGAGGGCGGCCGTAGCCGACTGGTAGGAGTTCAAGAAGAACGCCACCTCTTGCAGGGGCGAGAAGAAGTTACGCACGTAAAGCACCGCCGCCGTCAGCGCACCGATCTCGAGCGGACCCGCGATGACACGGCCGCCGCCCCAGAGCAGCACCAGGGCGACCGACACCGCGGCCACGGCCATGATGCCGGGCTCGAAGGTGCCGAAGAGGCGGATCGAGCGCATGTTGACGTCGCGGTACGCGCCAGACAGGGCGCCGAAGTCCTCGTCGTTGCGGGGTTCCTTTCGGAAGGCCTTCACGGCGCGGATGCCGGTCATGGTCTCGACGAACTTCACGATGACCTGGGCGCTGATGACGCGCGACTCGCGGTAGATCACCTGCGACCGCCGGTAGAACCACCGCATGAGCAGGTACATCGGAATGCCCATGACGGTCAGGATCAAGCCCGACTGCCAATCGATGAGGAAGAGCGCCGCGAGCGTGAACAACCCGTACAGCACCCCCGACACCAGCTCGTTCAGACCGCCGTCGAGCAGTTCGCGGATCGTGTCGAGATCGCTCGTCTGACGCGAGATGATGCGGCCCGACGTGTACGACTCGTGGAACTCGAGGCTCAGCTTCTGCGTGTGCAGGAAGATGCGTTTGCGCAGATCCAGCATCACGGCCTGGGTGAGGCGTGCGGCGACGACGACGTACCACCCGATCAGCACGGCCCCGCCGATACCGGCGAGCAGGTACACCCCGACGACGCCGATGGTCGGCATCCAATCGCTCTGCTCGATGACGGCGGGCAGGGCGTTGTCGATGCCGTAGGCGATGAGCGCGGGGCCGGCGACGCGCAGCGCCGTCGACACGACGAGCACGGCCGCCGCGAGGATCAGCTGCCCGCGCAGGGGCGACACGAGAGAGCCCAGCAGGCGGAGCGAGCGCTGCCGGATCGAGCGGCTCTCGGCGCTCGTGTAGTCGGAGCGGTCTTCGCCGCTGGTGCCGGAGACGGTCGCGGTGCTCATCGGGTCGCCTCCTTCTCGGTGAGGGCGTCGTCGTCGGACGTGGTGATGACGGGAATGGCGCCGGTGCGGGCTTCGCGTTCGGCCTCTTCGAGGCTCGAGATGACGTACCGGTAGTGGTCGCTCTCGCGCAGCAGATCGGAGTGCACTCCGACGGCGGTGACGCGGCCGTCTTCGAGCAATGCCACGCGATCGGCGAGCGTCACGGTCGACGGGCGGTGAGCCACCACCAGGGCGGTCGTGGAGCTGAGTACCTCGCGGAGCGCGTCTTCGACGAGCGCCTCGGTGTCGACGTCGAGCGCCGACAGCGGGTCGTCGAGCACGAGCACGGCGGGCCGCGCCGCGACCGCGCGGGCGAGGGCCAGACGCTGGCGCTGGCCGCCCGACAGGCTGAGACCCTCTTCGCCGATCACGGTGTCGAGGCCGTCGGGCAGCTCGTAGACGAAGTGCGCCTGGGCGACCTGCAGGGCTTCGCGCAGGATCTCCTCGGACTCGTCGGACCCCGGAGTGAGGTCTTCTCGACCGAGCAGGATGTTGTCGCGCACGGTCTGCGAGAACAGCGTCGCGTCTTCGAAGGCCATGCCCACGTGACGGCGCAGTTCGGCGAGCGTCAGGTCGCGCACGTCGACGCCGTCGATCAGCACGCGGCCGCCGGTGACGTCGTACAGGCGCCCCGGCAGGGTGGTCAGCGTGGTCTTGCCCGAACCGGTGAGTCCGACCAGGGCCATGGTCTCGCCGGGCCGCAGCACCAGGTCGATGCCGTCGAGAAGATCGGGCTCGGTGGCCGCCGCATCCTGGTAGCGGAAGTGCACGTCCTCGAACGTGAGCTCTCCGCGGGGTGCGGTCAGGGTGCGCGGGTTCTCGGGATCGACGATGGTGTTCTGCTCGTCGAACACCTCGAAGATGCGGTCGGTCGCCGTGCGGGCGTCGAGCAGGAACGAGAAGAGGAAGCCGATGGACTCCATCGGCCACCGCAGCACGGTCGCCATCGCGAAGAACGCGACGAGCTCGGCGACCTGCAGCTGTCCCAGCTGCGTCAGTACGATGCCGGCGCCCAGGCACACGGCGAAGGCGATGTCGGGCAGCAGCACCAGGAAGAACCAGATCCAGCCGACGGCGCGTGCCTTGTCGATCTCGGTCTCGCGCAGCGACTCGGCCTGGCGGGTGAACTTCTGCAGGGCGTGCCGACCCCGGCCGAAGGCCTTGAGGACCCGGATCCCGTGGACGCTCTCTTCCACGGCGGTGGCGAGGTCGCCGGCCTGATCCTGGCTCTGACGGGTCAGCGCGCCGTACCGCTTCTCGAACCGGAAACCGACGTAGATGACGGGCGCGGAGGTGACGAGGAACAGCGCGCCGAGCAGCCAGTGCCACCGGAACAGCAGGACGGCGCCGATGACGATGGTCAGCATGTTGACCACGAGCAGGATGACGCCGAAGGCGAGCCAGCGGCGAAGCATGCTGATGTCCTGCATCATGCGCGAGAGCAGCTGGCCCGACTGCCACCGGTCGTGGAACGCCACCGGAAGACGCTGCAGCCGCGAGTAGAACGATTGGCGCAGGTCGTACTCGACCTTGGTGGCCGGTCCGAGCACGAACCAGCGACGCAGCCACACCATCGCGGCTTCGGCGAGGCCGAGGCCGAGCACGGCCAGCGAGCCCCACACGAGCGCGGTCGGGTCGAGCGAGGCGATGGGACCGGCGACGATCTGTTCGAGAACGAGGGGGATCGCCAGGGCCAGCAGGCTCGCGACGAGCGCGGTGCCGGCACCGGCGATGAGGCGCGGCAGCACCGGGCGAGCGATGGGGAGAAGGCGCGCGAGGGCGCGCGGCGTGGAGAGGTGCGGGCGGGGCGTGGAGGTGGTCATGATCCTCGAGGAGTCGAAGCGGGCGCCGGGATCGGGCGCGGAGGGGGAAGCCGTGAAGCGGCGCGACGAAGATCGTCGCGCGGGGCGGAACGGACGCGCCGGAGCGCGGAACGCGGGGCCCTAGGCGGGTCGGCCGGGGCGCGCGACGACGAAGGGCGCGGCAACCGGGGCGACGGGGGCGTCGATTCGGTACATGGCATCCTCCTTGGTCGGCGTGAGCCACCGCGGGGGGACGGCAGCCCTCCAGAGTATCCCTGAGCGAAGCTCGGGGGCAAGAGTGTCTTCCGGGCCTCGATCGTCAGGCCGCCGATTCGCGCGCCAGCAGGCTCTCTTTCACCGGCGTGCCCCACGCGAAGCCGCCCATCGTTCCGTCACCGCGGAGCACCCGGTGACAGGGCACGAAGAGCGCGACGGCGTTGCGCGCGCAGATGGATGCCGCGGCGCGCACCGCCGACGGCGCCCCCAGGGCGGCGGCGAAGCCGGTGTAGGTGAGCGGGGTCCCGGCCGGAATGCGCCGAAGGGCCTCCCACCCGGTCCGCTGCAGCGCGGTGCCCCACTGGGCGACGGCGACGGAGTCGATGGCGGCGATGTCTCCGTCGTAGTACGCGCGCACCGCCTCGGCCGCCGCGGTCTCGCCGGCGACGATGTCGGCCGGCCGACGTTCGGGGCGGAGCCGCGCGAGCACGGCGTCGGTGTCGGCGGTCCAGCCCGAGACGATCACCCGATCGGCGTCGTCGGCGAGGATCGCGAACGACCCGTCGGGGGTGTCCAGGAACTGGAGGGTGGCGGTGCTCATTCGGATCGCTCGCTTTCAGGCGCGGGAGGGGAAGAAGGAAGGACCACATCGACAACCCCGACGTCGGCGCGGGTGCTCGTCGTCCGCCGACGCGGGCGCGTCACGGCGGCCGCCGCGGCCGTCTCGGCCGGGGAGCGCCACGCCTGGGTCACCGGGGCGGCGTACCAGTAGTGCGCCATCGCGTAGCTGCGCCAGGGCGCCAGGCGCTCCGACCACGCGGTGAAGCCCGCGGGGTCCGACGGCAGCCCCAGCGCCGCCGCGCCGGCCCGGGCGGCCACGTCGCCGGGGAGCAGCACGTCGGGGTCGCCGAGCACGCGCATGCGCACGTAGTCGGCGGTCCACGGCCCGATCCCGCGCCGGGCGAGGAGCCTGGCGCGCTGCTCCGTGGCGTCATCGCCGGCACTGAGTTCGAGGGTGCCGTCGCTGAGTGCCGCGGCGGCCTCGACGATGGCGCGCATGCGCGCGGCGGGTCCGCGCAGCACCTCGAGACCCCGTTCCGCGATCGCCGACGGCGTCGGGAAGAGGGTCATCGCCTCGGGGCCGACGGCGACCCGCTCACCGAGTTCGGCCGACAGACGGCCCTGCATCGTGCGGGCGGCGGCGACGCTGATCTGCTGCCCGATCATGGCGCGCAGCAGCATCTCGTCGGCGTCGACCGCCCCGGGCACCCGGACACCGGGGATGGCGGCCACGGCGGGGGCGAGCTCGGGATGCCGGGCCAGGGCCTCATCGATCGCGAGCGGATCGGCGTCGAGGTCGAACAGTCGCCGGACGCGGGAGATGAGGGTGCCGAGATCGGCCAGGGCCGACAGCCGGGCTCGCAGACGCAGCCGCCCGTCTTCGGCGAGGCGCACCTCGAACCAGGCCGGACCGCCGGGCAGCCGCACGACCCGCGCGAACGACCGGTCATCGCCCTGCTCGACGCCGGGGATGGCGTGCGCCCTCATCCACCCGAAGAGACCGGTCGTGTCGATCGGTCCTCGCACGGGCAAGGCGAGGTCGATCTCGCCCGCCGACGCCTCGATGCCGGACGCGTGCGAGCGTCGAGCGCGCAGATCGCGCGGAGGCATGCCGAACACCTCGCCGATCGTCTCGGTGAACTGCCGGATGCTCGTGAACCCCGCCGAGAACGCGACATCGGCCGACGACAGGTCGGTGCCCACGAGCAGAGTGCGAGCCGTATGTGCGCGGTGCGCGCGGGCGAGGGCCAGGGGCCCGGCGCCGAGCTCCGCGGCGAGCAGACGCGTGAGATGGCGCGACGAATAGCCGAGGCGCCGGGCCAGACCGGGGACACCCTCGCGATCGACGACGCCGTCGGCGATGAGACGCATCGCGCGCGCCACGACGTCTCCGCGCACGTCCCACTGGGGCGAGCCGGGAGCGGCCTCGGGCAGACATCTCTTGCACGCGCGGTAGCCCGCCTCGTGGGCTGCGGCCGACGTGGCGTAGAAGGTGACGTTCTCTTCGTTCGGCGTGCGTGCGGGGCAGCTCGGGCGGCAGTAGATGCGGGTGGACCGCACGGCCGTGACGAACTGCCCGTCGAAGCGTCGGTCGCGCGACTGGATGACGCGATAGCGCTCGGCGAAGCCCGGAGCGTCGGCCACGGTGGGGGTCATGGCATCCACCCTGCCACCGACCTCCGACATCGGCTGGCGGAAATCGGACACGGCCGTGAGGCGCGCCCGCCGCCCCCACGCGCCCCCGTCGCGAGACGCCGTCTCGCGCAGGACGACCGCCCCGGCCCCGCACCCGCACGAGCACGAACGCCCGAGCTGGCGAGGCGCTGCGCGCGGCCTGTCGACGTTAAGCGGAGGCCTGCCGCTCCGCGCAACCCCTGCGCGATGTCGGTGGCCGTCGATAGCGTGAGGATCATGAGCGAACGCGAATACGACCTCATCGTCATCGGTGCCGGCCCCGTCGGCGAGAACGTGGCCGACCGTGCCGTGCAGGCCGGTCTCACCGCCGCGATCGTCGAGTCCGAACTCGTCGGCGGCGAGTGCTCGTACTGGGCGTGCATGCCCTCGAAGGCCCTGCTGCGCAGCGCCGCTGCCCTGCGCGCGGCCCGCGACGTCGACGGAGCCCGCCAGGCCGTCACCGGCGACCTCGACGTCGCCGCCGTGCTGCGCCGCCGCGACACCATGACCAGCGGATACGACGACTCCGGTCAGGTCGAATGGTTGCAGGGCGCGGGGATCGACCTCGTGCGCGGACACGGCCGCCTCTCCGGCGAGAAGACCGTTCGCGTCACCGCCGAAGACGGCTCCACGACCGATCTCGTCGCGCGTCACGCCGTCGCCGTCTGCACCGGTACCGCCGCACTCCTGCCCGACATCCCGGGCCTCGCCGACATCTCGCCCTGGACCAGCCGCGAAGCCACCGCCGTGCAGCAGGTGCCCGGCTCGCTCGCGATCATCGGCGGAGGCGTGGTCGGCGCCGAGATGGCGACCGCGTTCCAGAGCCTCGGCACCGACGTCACGATCATCGCCCGCTCCGGCCTGCTCGGTGGCAACGAGCCGTTCGCCGGAGAGCTGGTCGCATCGTCGCTCCGAGACCGCGGCGTGACCGTCAAGAACGGAGCGGATGCCACGGCAGCCCGCCGCGACGGCGACGGACGCGCGGTGCTCGATCTCTCCGACGGCACCACCGTCACGGCCGACGAGGTCCTCGTCGCGGTCGGTCGCACTCCGCGCACCGGCGACCTCGGACTGGATGCCGTGGGCCTCGAGGCCGACACCTGGCTCGACGTCGACGACACCCTGCTCGTACGCGGGTTCGATTGGCTCTACGCCGTGGGCGACGTCAACCACCGCGCTCTCCTCACCCACCAGGGCAAGTACCAGGCGCGGGCGGCGGGCGACGTGATCGCGGCGCGGGCGCAGGGCGGCGAGGTCGACGACGCCCCATGGGGTGCCCACGTCGCCACGGCCGATCACGACGCCGTCCCCCAGGTGACCTTCACCGACCCCGAGGTCGCCTCGGTCGGTCTCACCGCCAAGAAGGCCGAGCAGAAGGGCCTGAACGTGAAGGTGCTCGACTACGACCTCGCGAGCATCGCCGGGTCGAGCGAGCAGTCCGACTCCTACGTGGGCCAGGCCCGCGCGATCGTCGATCTCGACCGGGGCGTGCTCGTGGGCGCCACGTTCGTCGGGCCCGACATCGCCGAGCTGCTGCACTCCGCCACGATCGCGATCGTCGGCGAAGTACCGGTGAAGCGTCTCTGGCACGCGGTGCCGTCGTACCCGACGGTCAGCGAGGTCTGGCTGCGGCTGCTCGAGACGCTCGGGCGCGACTCGGCCTGACGCCGACCCGCGCGGGTGGGGCTTCGCGTGCACTGGGCCTCGCGTGCGCCGGGCTTCCCGCGAGCCGGGCTTCGCGTGCACCGGGCTCCACGCGCACTGATGAGCTCACGCGCGTCGCGCTAGGGTCGCTGCATGTCCCGCAGCGTCGCCCTCATCCGCGGTGTCGGCGGTCCCACGGCGCTGAAGATGGCCGCGCTGCGCGAGGTGTTGGCATCCGCGGGTCTCGGTGAGGTCGAGACGCTGCAGGTCGCGGGGAACGTCGTGCTCGACGACGCCGGACGCTCCCCCGCCGACATCGCCTCGGTGGTGCGTCAGGCGGTGCGCGGGGCGTTCGGATTCGATCTGCCGGTCATCGTGCGCACGCACGCCGAGCTGGCCGCCAGCCGCGCCCGCAACCCCTACGCCGATGCCCCGGAGGGCCGCTGGGTGCAGACGGTGTTCCTCGACGCGAGACCCGCCGCCCGGCTCGAGCTGCCGGTCGGCGTGCCCGAAGAGGCGGTGCTCGACGGCCGAGAGGTCTTCGTGCGCTATCCCGAGGGCATCGGCGGGTCGAAGCTGCAAGCGGGCTGGTTCGAGAGACGCCTCGGCGTCACCGGCACCGCACGCAACGCCAACACCGTCGCGAAGCTCATCGCGGTGAGCGCCTGACGAGCGCCCGCAGCCCCGCGTCTGCCGCGCGCATCCGCGCCACCCCGGCCGCGCACATAAACGCTCTTCCTGCGCATAAACGCCGCGACAGCGCGTTTATGCGCAGAATCAGCGTTTATGCCTCAGCCCGCGCGCACACCGCGTCCCGAGCGCGCGACCGCGCCGCGCCCGGCACGCGTCCCGCACCACACCGGCCCCGCGCATAAACGCTGTTCCTGCGGATAAACGCGGCGACGGCGCGTTTATGCGCACAAATAGCGTTTATGCGTCGGGGGCGCCTACCCGCCGCCCGACACCCACGCCGCGCCCACGCCGCGCCGCCCACGCCACCCCGCCCACGCCACGCCACCCCGCCCACGCCCCACACCCACACCCACACCCACGCCGCGCCGCCGCCCCACCGCCACCGCCCCCACACGCCACAACGCCGCCGCAACCGAAGCTGCGACGGCGTGGACCGTGAGGCGAGGGCTCAGTGGAAGAAGTGACGCTCCCCCGTGAAGAACATCGTCACGCCGGCCGCGCGGGCGGCGTCGACGACCTCCGCGTCGCGCACCGAGCCGCCGGGCTGGATGATCGCCGAGATGCCGGCGTCGATCAGCACCTGGGGGCCGTCGGCGAAGGGGAAGAAGGCGTCGGATGCCGCGATGGAACCGGCTGCGCGGTCACCGGCGCGCTCGACGGCGAGACGGCACGAATCCACGCGGTTGACCTGGCCCATGCCGATCCCGACGGTGGCCGACCCCTGGGCGAGCACGATCGCGTTCGACTTGACGGCGCGGCACGACTTCCACGCGAAGATCAGGCTCTCCATGTCGGCCTCGGCGGGACGCTCTCCCGAGACGAGCTCCCAGTTCTTCGCGACCGATTCGATGTCGTCGGGGAAGCGGTCGGCGTCCTGCAGCAGCAGGCCGCCCGACACGAGCCGCACGTCCATGCGCTCCTGCTGCCAGTCGGCGGGCAGGCTCAGCACGCGCAGGTTCTTCTTGAGCTTGAACACCTCGAGCGCTTCGGGTTCGAAGTCGGGGGCGATGATGACCTCGGTGAAGATGTCGCGCAGGTTCTCGGCCATCTTCAGCGTGACCGTGCGGTTCGCGGCGATGACGCCGCCGAAGGCCGAGACCGGGTCGCACTCGTGGGCGCGCAGGTGTGCCGAGGCGATGGGGTCGAGGGCGTTGGGCGCGGCGACGGCGATCCCGCACGGGTTGGCGTGCTTGATGATCGCGACGGCCGGCTTCACCATGTCGAAGGCGGCGCGGAGCGCGGCGTCGGCGTCGACGTAGTTGTTGTACGACATCTCTTTGCCCTGCAGCTGCGTGGCCTGGGCGATGCCGTGACCACCGACGCGCGAGTAGATCGCGGCGCGCTGGTGCGAGTTCTCGCCGTAGCGCAGCGTCGACAGGCGCTCGGCCTGGATGGTCAGGTGCGCGGGCAGGTCGATGTCGTCGGCGAGGGTGCCTTCGGCGAACCAGGTCGACACGGCGGTGTCGTACGCGGCGGTGTGCGAGAACGCGCGGGCGGCGAGCTCGCGGCGCTGCACGAGGTTGGTGCCGCCCTGGGACTGCAGGGCGTCGATGATCGCGGGGTACGACTCGGGCGAGACGACGATGGCGACGTTGGCGTGGTTCTTGGCCGCGGCGCGCACCATGGCGGGACCGCCGATGTCGATCTGCTCCACGACGTCGTCGCCCTCGGCACCGGATGCCACGGTCTCGACGAACGGGTACAGGTTGACCACGACCAGCTCGAACGGGCGGATGTCGAGCTCCTCCAACTGCGCCTCGTGCGAGGCCAGACGCAGATCGGCGAGCAGTCCGGCGTGCACCTTGGGGTGCAGCGTCTTCACGCGGCCGTCGAGCGATTCGGGGAACCCGGTGACGGCGGCGACGTCGACGACGTCGTAGCCGGCGTCGCGGATGGTCGAGGCGGTCGACCCGGTCGAGACGATCTCGACGCCGGCGGCGGCGAGGGCTTCGGCCAGCACCAGCAGGTGGGTCTTGTCGCTCACCGAGACCAGCGCCCGGCGAATGGGGACGACGTCGCGGGGACGGTAGTCGGCGGGGTCGTGGCGGGGTCCGGCCATGGCTTTCGGCTCCTGTGTCTCGAGTCGGATTCGGGTGCACGACGGGCCGGGGCCCGGCGGGCGGGTCAGGCGGTTCGGGATGCCGGGGCGGCGAGGTCGAGGTCGCCCTCGGCGATGCGACGGACGACGTCGATGAGCAGACGTCGTTCGACGGGCTTGATGCGTTCGTGCAGGGCGTCTTCGTCGTCGCCGGCCAGCACGGGGATGCGCTCCTGGGCGAGGATCGGTCCCGTGTCGACGCCGGAGTCGACGACGATGACGCTGGCTCCGGTCTGCGTCACGCCGGCGGCCAGCGCGTCGCGCACACCGTGCGCGCCGGGGAACTCGGGCAGGTACGCGGGGTGCGTGTTGATGATGCGGGGTTCCCACTCGGCGACGAGGTCGGCCGGCAGGAGCCGCATCATGCCGCTCAGCACGACGAGGTCGGGCTGCCAGACGGCGAGCTGGGCTCCGAGTTCGGCGCCCCATTCCTCGCGCGAGGCGAAGGCGCTGTAGGGAACCAGGAAGGTGGGGATGCCGAAGTGCTCGGCGTGCGCGAAGCCGTCGGCCTCGCGATCAGCGCCGACCGCGACCACGCGCGCCGGGAAGTCGGGGGCGGCAGCCGCCTCGAGCAGGGCGCGGAGGTTGGAGCCGGTGCCGGAGATGAGGACGGCGACCGTGAGCACGCGCTCAGTCTACGCAGGTGCGTCGGAGCCCGTGGAGCCGCGGGGCGGGCGACGCGAGGCGACCGGCGCGGGCCGCTCCGTCAGCGTCGACCCGCGGGACCCTTGTCGCCGTCGTCGGGATTCGCCCAGGCGGCGCGGATGCGCGCGCGTACCTCGTCGTCGTCGAGCGCGGCCGACGGTGCGTGATCGGCGTCTTCGGGGCCGCGGTACGCGCTGGGCCAGACGTCGGAGGCGATGCCGGTTCCGGGCGCAGACACGAGGGGCGCGGGTCCGGTCGCGTGCTCGTCGCGGTCGAAGGGAACGTGGGCGCGGGGCGCGAACGACGATTCCGGAGTCTCGTCGCGCTCGTCTCGGACGCGCGGGGGAAGGTCGTCGGCGGCGGCACCGAAGCGGGGGCTCAAGAGCAGGATCGCCAGCCCCAGCAGCACCTCGAGACCGAGGGCGAGGGCGAGGGGGCCGGGCTGCGGGCCCGTGTCGGCGAGGCGACCGGGTCCGAGCGAACCGGCCGAGACGATCGCGGCGAGCGCGCCCGCACCACCGGTGAGCGCGGCGACGACGACCGTGAGCGTCAGCCGGGGGCCGATCGGTTCGGGGTCGGTGGTCACCGGCATCCGGGAGCGCAGGATCCAGCCGGTGAGGGCTCCGACGCCGATCGGCAGCAGCACGAGCAGCAGCAGCCACGACGAGGTCGAGTCCGGCACCGCGCCGAGCACGGGGATGCCGGGGAGGGCACCGACCTGCGTGGCGGCCGGGGTGATGGCGGTGTCGGTGCCCAGCGCGAACCCGGGGCCGGCGACGAACGACACCGCCCACAGCACCAGGGTCGGCAGGTACATGAGCTGGCCGAGGGCGATGACGGTGGCGCCGATGGCGTCTGCGTTGCTGGCCTGGTAGATGCCGATCACCTGCGTCGAGCGGGCGATGAGCCCCACCACCACGACGATCCCGCCGACTCCCACGAGGCCCAGCGTCGTGAGTGCGAGACCGCGCAGCGCCAGCGCGGGCACCGTCGCCCAGGCGCCGGGCAAGCGCTCGACCCGTTCCCGCAGGGCGTCGATGGGTCCGTCGTCGCCGACCCGCCACGCTCCGACGATCGCGCCGACGAACGACGGCACCAGGAACAGCAGCGACGGCAGCAGGATGGCCAGCCAGGTCTCGGATGCCACGAGCGCGGCGTTTCCGGTCAGGGCGACGAGGGTCGCGATTCCGGCGAAGACGACGGAGCCCGAGAGCCAACCGGTGAGCGCGGCGCCGGCCTCTCCCGCGCGGGCGCCCGAGCGGGCGGCGAACAGGGCCGTGAACGCGGCGAACGCCAGGGGGGCGAGCGACAGGGTGAAGCTCGCGAACGAGGGATCGATGCCGGTGGCGGCGAGGTAGGTGTCGGGCAGGGTCACCGTGATCGGCACGAGATGGCCGAGGTGCCAGACCGCGGCGGTCGTGGGCCACAGGGCGCCCCAGTCGGGGCTTCCCACGCCGACCACCCACAGCAGCGCGAGGGGGGCGAGGACCACGGCGATACCGCCCGCGGCGGCCAGGATGGCGTCGAGAGCGGCCAGGAGGGCGACGAGAAGGCGATGCATGGGCGACTGTGAGCGTACCCGCGTCGGCTCGGCGCACCTTTCAGGCGCGGCGGCGAGGGCGCACTCCGCGCGGCGTCGTCGCGCGTCGACGCCTCCGCGGGCGACCGTCCGCACGCATTCCGGAACCGCGGCGCGGCGGCGTCCCGTGCACGCTCACCGACGGCACGACCGGCGTGCCTCCTGCGCCGTCACCCGCGGGCGAGCGTCTCCCCCGCGCGCGCCGCACGCGCCGAGGCCCACCGCTCCCACACGACCCGCGCCAGCCGCGGATCCGCTCCGATGGGTGCGCTCGTCAGGTCGGCGCCGGCGTTCTCGATCACGCGCGAAAAGTGTCCCGGCGCGAGCACGTAGCTCGCCGCCACCGTCGGCCGTCCGGCGGCACGCGCCGTGTGCACGGCATCCGGGATGCGGGGTTCGGATGCCGCGGCGTACGCGGTCACGACGGGCCCGGCGATACCGGCCTCCGTCATCAGCTCGGCCATGCGCTCCACGTCGACGACCGCCCCGGGGCGCGTGGAGCCGGCCGCGGCCAGCACGACGGTGTCGTCGACGCCCGCTCCGGTGGCGCGCACGCGGTCGACGAGGATCTCGGCCAGCACCGGGTGCGGACCGAGCGCGGGGGCGATGGGCAGGCCGTCGGCGGCGTCGACGAGGTCGACCTCGGTGTGGTACCCCGTCGACAGCAGCAGCGGCACGATGACGATGTCGGAGGTGCGCTCGCGCGCGGCGGCGACGACGTCGGTGACGTAGGGCGCGTGCACGTCGACGTAGGCCTCGTGCACCTCGACGCCCTCGGGAGCGGTCTCGCGCAGCACGTCGAGCAGGGCGCGCACGACGACGCGGCCCTCGTCGAAGCGGGTGCCGTGGGCGCAGGCGATGAGAACGGCGGTCATCGATCCTCCTCGTCGATCACGTCGATGCGGTAGCCGCGCTTGTAGACGGTGCGGATCAGGTCGAGGTCGCCGAGCGCGTCGCGCGTGCGAGCGACGGCGACTTCGACCGCGTGCCCGCTGGATTCGGCGCTCGAGAGCGCGGCGACGAGGTCGGCCCGCGACACCACGGCGCCCGGCACGCGGGCCAGGGCCCGGAAGATCTCGACGCCGGTGCGCGGAAGCGGGGTCAGGACCCCGTCGACCACGATCCCCGACGAGCGGATGCCGAGCTGCCCCGACGTCGTGGGGATGACCCGCGCGTCGACGCCGCCGTAGTGCGTGACGACGGCGCGCACGAGGGCGCCCAGGCGTCCGCGGTCGGGCACGAGGGGGTCGATCCCCGCCTCGATCAGCGGGGCGGCGGTGATGGGACCGACGGCCGCCACCAGCACGTGGCCGTTGCGGGCCCGGGATGCCACTCCCTCGAGCGCCTCGGCACGCTCGGCGGCGAGCAGCCACTCGCGTGCCGCGGGAGCCGAGGTGAAGAGCACGGCGTCGATCTCGCCGCGCGCGACCTGGCGGGTCGATGCCGCGACGACCTCGGGGTCGGGGGGTGGGCCCCAGCGGTAGATGGTGAGGCTCGTGACGCGGGCACCGGCCGCCTCGAAGGCTTCGTCGAGGCCGTCGGCGCCGGAGCCGTGGTGCTGCACGGCGATGTGCAGCCCGTCGAGGCCTTCGGCGACGAGGAAGTCGCGCAGTTCGGCCGCCGTCTCGCTCTCGGCGACCCAGTCGGCCTCGAATCCGGCCTGCTGGATGGCGCCGCGGGCCTTGGGTCCGCGCGCCACTATGCGGGCGCGGTGCAGCACCGTGGCCAGCTCGTCGTGCACGCCCGCCTCGTCGGCGGTCTCCATCCAGGCGCGGAAGCCCACGCCCGTGGTGGCGACGACCACGTCGGGCGGGTCGGCGACCAGCTGTCGCGTCTGGGCGATGAGCTCGTCGTCGTCGACGTGCGGCACGATCGTGAGCGCCGGGGCCACGCGCACGCGGGCCCCGT
Organism: Microbacterium sp. CFBP 13617; assembly: GCF_014839445.1. NCBI lineage: Bacteria > Bacillati > Actinomycetota > Actinomycetes > Micrococcales > Microbacteriaceae > Microbacterium > Microbacterium sp. CFBP 13617. Next base: position 628,159 of record NZ_JACYNW010000003.1, read on the forward strand.
GCCGTTCGAGCGCGGCCGACAGCTCCCCCGACCGCCGGTCGACGGGAAGCAGCACCGTGCACCCCTGGAGCACCGTGCTGATCGTCCGCGCGGGTGTGGTCACCCGATGCCCTCGCCGTGCGCCGCGGCGACGGGCCCCGCCGCCGGCAGCAGCAGGTCGGCGCGGGCGACCTCGCCGAACACGAGCACCGCGGGGTTGGCGAGGCGGTGGGTCTCGGCATCCTGGATCGCGGTGCCGAGGGTCGTGCGGATGGTGCGCTGCTGGGGCGTGTGGCCGTTCTCGACGAAGGCGACGGGGCGGGTGTCGGGAGCACCGGCGGCGCGGGCCGCCGACACGAAGCGCGCCAGCGCGCTCACACCCATGAGGGCGACGACCGTCGCGGTGTCCTCACGGAGCGCGGCGAGGGTGGCCTCGCTCGGGGCATCCTGACCGTTCACGACGTGAAGCGTACCGGCCACACCGCGGTGCGTCACGGGGACCCCCGCCGCCGCGGGAACAGCGATGGCACTGGAGATGCCCGGAATGACCTCGACCGGAATGCCGGCGGCCCGGCACGCGATGACCTCTTCGCCGCCGCGACCGTAGACGAACGGGTCGCCGCCCTTGAGCCGCACGACCCGCAGGCCCTTCGCCGCGCGGTCGACGATGATCGCGTTGATCTCGTCCTGCGGCACGGGGTGATGCTGCGGGCGCTTGCCCACGTCGACCAGCTCGACGTCGTCGCCGAGCTCGGCGAGCACGCCGGTGGGCCCGAGCCGGTCGTGCACGACGACGTCGGCCTCGGCCAGCAGCGCACGGGCGCGCACCGTCATCAGGTCGATGGGGCCGGGGCCGCCGCCGACGAGCGCCACGCTCCCCACGAGCGGGCGACGTCGACGGCGGAGCGGAAGGGCGCCCTCGGCGAGGCGCTGGGCGATCGCGTCGCGGACGGCGACGGTGCGACGCGGGTCGGCGCCGGCGGTCGAGACCACGCCGACCATCACGTCGCCGCTGGTGGTCTCGGCCGCCAGGCGCGCCGTGCCCCGGCCCCCGTGCCCGGCGTTGACGCACCACACGCGTCGCTCTTCGGCGGCGTCGACGACGACGGCGTCGATGGCCGCGTCGCCGGTGGCGGTGTGGCAGAACCAGGCGTCGTCGAGGTCGGAGGCCGCGAAGGGGCGCGCGTGCCACTCGATCGCACCCGACGCCGCGAGGGCGCTCAACCGCTCGGTGGCGACCGGGGCGACGAGCCGCACCCGCGCTCCGGCGGCGCGGAGCCGGGCGATGCGCCGCTCCGCGACGCTCCCCGCCCCCACGCACACCACGAGACGGTCGGTGAGGTCAAGTCCTGCGAGAGCGATCATCGGGGATCTCCTTCTGCGGCGGGGACGGCGGGGACGATTCTGACGAGCACGTAGCCGTCGCTGACGGCGACGGGGTGCACGCGCACGGTCAGCGGGGCCTTGCCCTGCGTGTCGAGGCAGGCGCCGGTGCGCAGGTCGAACACCTGCTTGTACATCGGCGATGCCACGGTGGGAACCCCCGCGCGGTCGCCGACGATGCCGCGCGCCAACACGGCGGCACCGCTGAACGGATCGATCTGGTCGGTGGCGTAGATGCGGCCGTCGAAGGTGCGGAACAGCGCGATCTGGTGGCCGTCGACAAGGGCGGCGACACCGCGCTCGACGAGCAGATCATCGACGCGGCAGATGCGTGTCCAGCCGGGCGCGGGCGCCGGAGCAGTGGACAGCGCAGCGGTGGGCAGCGCAGCGGCGGGGGTCTCGGCATCCGGGGTCATGGCATCCGTTTCCGCGGTCTCGACGATCGTCATGCGCGCACCGCCAGCGTCGTCCCGCCGATGAAGACCGCCCCCGACGAGCGCTCCTCGTCGGTGGCGGGGCGGGGCTGTCCGCGCTCCGCGACGTACGCGAGCGAGGGGTCGGCGACCTCGGGGGCGTTGACGAAGCTCTGGAACCGCTTGAGCCTCTCGGGGTCGGCGAGGGTCGCCGCCCACTCGTCCTCGTAGTTGTCGATGTGCGCGGCCATGGCGCGGTCGAGGTCTTCACCGATGCCGAGCGTGTCGTCGAACACGACGCCCTTCAGCGCGTCGAGGCCCCCCTCGTAATCCTCCATCCACGGCGCGGTGCGCTGCAGCCGGTCGGCCGTGCGGATGTAGAACATGAGGAACCGGTCGATGGCCTGCAGCAGAGCGTCGTCGTCGAGTCCCTCGGCGAACAGCACCGCGTGCCGCGGGGTGAAGCCTCCGTTGCCGCCGACGTACATGTTCCAGCCGGCCTCGGTGGCGATGATCCCGACGTCCTTGCCGCGGGCCTCGGCGCACTCGCGCGCGCAGCCCGAGACGCCGAACTTGATCTTGTGCGGCGAGCGCAGGCCGCGGTAGCGCAACTCGAGCTGCACGGCCATGCCCACCGAGTCCTGCACGCCGTAGCGGCACCACGTCTGTCCGACGCACGACTTCACCGTGCGCAGCGACTTGCCGTAGGCCTGCCCCGACTCGAAGCCCGCGTCGACCAGGCGGCGCCAGATGTCGGGCAGCTGATCGAGGCGGGCGCCGAACATGTCGATGCGCTGGCCACCGGTGATCTTCGTGTACAGCCCGAAGTCGCGCGCGACCTCGCCGATCACCACGAGCCCCTCGGGCGTGATCTCGCCGCCCGCGATGCGCGGGACGACGCTGTAGCTGCCGTCGCGCTGGATGTTCGCCATCACGTGGTCGTTGGTGTCCTGCATGGTCGCGAGCTCGCCGTCGAGCACGTGACCGGAGTACAGACTCGCCAGGATGCTCGCGAGCGCCGGCTTGCAGATGTCGCAGCCGCGGCCGGTGCCGAAGCGCTCGACGATCGACGTGAAGGTGCGCAGCTCCGACACCCGCACGGCGTCGAAGAGCTGCGCGCGGGTGAACGAGAAGTGCTCGCACAGGCCGGTCGACACTTCTTTTCCGGATGCCGCCAGCTCGGTCGCCACGAGCTTCTTCACGAGCGTGAAGCACGAGCCGCACGCCGCCCCCGCCCTCGTGCAGGCCTTGACCTCGGCGGCATCCGCGCAGTCGTGCTCGGTGACGGCGTCGCGCACGGTGCCGGCGGTGACGCCGTTGCACGAGCAGACGATGGCGTCGGCGGGCAGGTCGCCCTGCGGGGCGGGCGCGAGATCCGACGGCATGAGGTACGCGGCCGGATCGCCGCCCAGAGCGCGACCGACCAGCGGACGCAGCGACGTGTACGCCGAGGCGTCGCCGACCAGGATGCCGCCGAGCAGCGTCTGCGCGTCGTCGCTCAGCACGAGCTTCTTGTACACGCCCGACACCGGGTCGGCGTAGGTGACGTCGAGGGCGTTCGGCGTCTCGGCGAACGCGTCGCCGAAGCTGGCGACCTCGACGCCCGAGAGCTTGAGCTTGGCCGAGGTGTCGAAGCCGTCGAACTGGGCCTCGCCGCCGAGCAGGCGGGTCGCGGCGACCTCGGCCATGGCGTAACCCGGGGCGACGAGGCCGATGCACTGGCCGTCGAAGCTGGCGACCTCGCCGATCGCCAGGATTGAGGGGTCGGAGGTGTCGCAGCCCGCATCGATCACGACGCCGCCCCGGGCATCGACCCGCAGTTCCGCGACGCGGGCGAGTTCGTCACGCGGGCGCACGCCGACCGTGAACACGACGATGTCGACGGCCTCCCACGATCCGTCGCGCAGCTCCACTCCGCACACGGCGCCGGAGGCATCGGCATCCACCCGGGTCGTCACCGAGCTCGTGCGCACCTCGATGCCGCGGGCCTCGATGAGCCGCTGCAACGCCTTCGCGCCACCCAGGTCGAGCTGCGCCGACATGAGCCGCTCGTTCGACTGCAGCACGAACGGCGACACTCCCTCGGCCTGCAGGGCACCGGCGGCCTCGAGGCCGAGAAGGGCGCCGCCGACGACGGCGCCGCGCAGGGGACGGCCGAGCTGCGCCGAACGCCGCGCGACCCAGTCGCGCATCGCGACGACGTCGTCGAGCGTGCGGTAGACGAAGCAGCCACGGTGGTCGAAGCCGTCGAGCGCGAGGCGGGCGGCGTACGAGCCGGTGGCGAGCACGAGACGGTCGTAGTCGTAGGTCGACCCGCCCGCGGTGGTGACGGTGCGCTTCGCACGGTCGATGGCGGTGACACGTGCGTCGGTGTCGACCCGGACCCGCTCGTGGTCGAGCACGGCCGGATCGAGCGAGAGCTGCTCGGGGCTCTTGCCGGTGAAGTACCCGGTCAACCCCACGCGATCGTAGGGCCCGCGGGCCTCGTCGCCGAGGACGGTGACCGACCAGCGTCCGTCGGTGTCGCGCCGGGTGAGACTCTCGACGAAGCGGTGCGCCACCATGCCCGCCCCCACGACGACGACCGAACCGGATGTCGCGGGGTGGAGCATGTCGTCACCGTACGCGGCGGACTTTGCGCGGCGGTCAGCGGCGTGTTTCGCGCCGGTTGCGGTGTGTGAGCGGGCCATGCCCCGACGCTAAGCAGCGGACGTTTCCCCCGCCGTCGCACGGGCGTTACCCCCGGCGAACGTTTCTCTCACGCGGCGGCGGTGTTCGTGTGAGGTTTGGCTCCCCGGCATCCGTCGCCCCTCCCCCTCTCCTCCCCCCGTTGAGTGTCCAAGACACGCCGCATCCCCTCGGGGCGCAGCGGCGTGTCTTGGACACTCAAGGTTCCGGGGCGGCGGCGCCGGGCGCACCGTCCCGGCGCGGCGGCGCGGGCGCACCGTCCCGGCGCGGCGGCGCGGGCGCACCGTTCCGGGGCGGCGGCGCGGGCGGAACGTTCCGGGGCGGCGGGGGCCACCCGAGCGGGCGTCAGCCGACGGGCGTCAATCGACGGGCGTCAGCACGAACAGCTCGATGCGCCGCTCGGTCTTCTTCTGGTACTCGTCGTAATCGGGCCAGACCTCGGTCGCGTAGCCCCACCACTCGTCGCGCTCGGCTCCCTCGGCCTGGTGCGCGTCGTACTCCTTCTTCACGTCGCCGTCCTGCAGGGCGACGCGGGGGTTCTTCACGAGGTTGTAGAACCACGCGGGGTGTTCCGGGGCCCCACCCTTGGATGCCACGACCGCGTACTTGCCGTCGTGCTCGACGCGCATGAGGGCGGTCTTGCGCAGGCCCCCGGTTTTGGCGCCGACGGTGGTGAGGACGATGATGGGTACGCCCCGCATGTCGGCGGACTCCTGGCCTCCCGAGGCCTCGAACGTCTCGGCCTGCTGGCGGGCCCATTCGCTGGTGCTGGGTAGATACTCTCCTGAGAGTGACATAGCTCACACGATACGTCGGCGTCTTCCCCTCCGGTCTAGTCCCTCCCCCTTTTTTCTGGAGCCTTCATGAGCGATTCCGCTCCCGAGACCATTGCTGCCACCGCACCGAAGAACCGCCTCGACCGGTTCTTCGAGATCACCGCCCGCGGCTCGACCGTCGGCAGCGAGATCCGCGGAGGCGTGGTCACCTTCGTCACGATGGCGTACATCGTCATCCTGAACCCGATCATCCTGTCGGGAACCCCCGACGTCGCCGGCAACGCCCTGGGCTTCCCGCAGGTCGCCGCGGTCACCGCCCTCACGGCCGGTGTCATGACGATGCTGTTCGGGCTCGTCACGCGCCTGCCGTTCGCGTTCGCGGCGGGTCTGGGCATCAACTCGTTCCTGGCCGTCGGCATCGTCGGTCAGGTCACCTGGCCCGAGGCCATGGGCCTCGTCGTCATCAACGGCCTGATCATCGTGCTGCTGGCCGTCACCGGACTCCGCCGCATGATCTTCGAGGCGGTTCCCCTCGCGCTCAAGACCGCGATCACCGTCGGCATCGGCCTGTTCATCGCGTTCATCGGCTTCGTCGACAGCGGCCTGGTCACCTCGACCGGCCTGAGCTCGCCGCCTGTGGGCCTGGGTGTCGGCGGCTCGATCACCACGGTCCCCACCGCGCTGTTCGTGCTGACCCTCGTCATCACCGCCGTGCTGCTCGTGCGCAAGGTCAAAGCCGCGCTGCTGATCGGCCTGCTCTCGGGCACGGTCATCGCCGTGATCGTCGAGGCCGTCTTCGGCCTCGGCGCCCGCGCCGACGGCAACCCCGGCGGCTGGGGTCTGAGCGTTCCGACGCTCCCCGCGCAGTGGGTGAGCCTTCCCGACCTCGCGCTCGTCGGCCAGGTCGACCTGGTCGGATCCTTCGGCCGCATCGGCGTGCTGGCCGCCCTCATGCTGGTCTTCACCCTCGTGTTCACGAACTTCTTCGACGCGATGGGCACGATGACCGGCCTGTCGCGCGAGGCGGGCCTCGCGGCCCCCGACGGCACGTTCCCGCGCCTGCGTTCGGCGCTGGTCATCGAAGGCATCGGTGCGGTTGCGGGAGGCGCGACCTCGTCGTCGTCGAACACCGTGTTCATCGAGTCGGGCTCGGGCATCGGCGAGGGCGCGCGCACGGGCCTGGCCAACGTCGTCACCGGCGGCCTGTTCCTGCTCGCGATGTTCTTCACGCCGCTGACGAGCATCGTGCCCACCGAGATCGCGGCCGCGGCCCTGGTCATCGTCGGCGCGCTCATGATGGGGCAGATCCGCCACGTCGACCTCAGCGACATGTCGGTGCTGATCCCGGTCTTCCTCACCGTGACCGTCATGCCCCTGACGTACTCGATCGCGAACGGCATCGGCGCGGGCTTCGTCAGCTGGGTGCTGATCCAGGCCCTGTCGGGCCGTGCCCGCCGGGTGAGCCCACTGCTGTGGATCGTCGCCGCCGGCTTCGTCGTCTTCTTCGCCCGCGGCCCGGTCGAAGCGCTGCTGGGCTGAGCCCCGCGCTCGTGAGGGGCCCGGATGCCACGGCATCCGGGTCCCTTTTTTGTCGCCACCGCGCCGTCGGACGTATCCGCGGCATCGAAACCGCACGCGTTTGCCGAGGACGCACCCGTTCGGCGCCCATCCGATGCGGTCTCGGCAATCGCGTGCGGTCTCGCGAGGTGCGTGTTCCGCGGCAGGCCCCGCCGGACACGAGAAAGGGCCCGGATGCCATGGCATCCGGGCCCTCGAGAGAGTGCTGCTTACAGGCTCTCGATGATCTCGCGCATCAGCGAAGCGGTCTCGGACGGCGTCTTGCCGACCTTGACGCCGGCGGCCTCGAGGGCCTCCTTCTTCGCCTGTGCCGTGCCGGCCGAGCCCGAGACGATGGCGCCGGCGTGGCCCATGGTCTTGCCCTCGGGGGCGGTGAAGCCGGCGACGTAACCGACGACGGGCTTGGTGACGTGCTCGGCGATGTAGGCGGCGGCGCGCTCTTCGGCGTCTCCGCCGATCTCACCGATCATGACGATGGCCTTGGTCTCGGGGTCGGCCTCGAACGCCGCGAGGGCGTCGATGTGCGTGGTGCCGATGACCGGGTCGCCACCGATGCCGATGGCGGTCGAGAAGCCGAGGTCGCGCAGCTCGAACATCATCTGGTACGTCAGGGTGCCCGACTTCGACACGAGCCCGATGGGTCCCTTGCCGGTGATGTTCGCGGGGGTGATGCCCACGAGCGCCTCGCCGGGCGTGATGATGCCGGGGCAGTTCGGCCCGATGATGCGGGTCTTCTCGCCCTTGCTCTTCGCGTAGGCCCACGCCTCGGCGGTGTCGCCGACGGGCACGCCCTCGGTGATCACGACGAGCAGCGGGATCTCGGCGTCGATGGCCTCGACCATCGCGTCCTTCGTGAAGGCCGGGGGCACGAACGCGATCGACACGTCGGCGCCGGTCTCGCGGATGGCCTCTTCGACCGAGGCGAAGACGGGCAGCTCGACGTCGTTGCCTGCGGCGTCCTTGTGCGAGACGGTGGTTCCGGCCTTGCGGGCGTTCACTCCGCCGACGACCTGGGTGCCGGCCTTGAGCATGAGGGCGGTGTGCTTGGTGCCCTCGCCGCCGGTGATGCCCTGGACGATGACCTTGGAGTCTTTGTTGAGGTAGATCGACATGTCTGGTGTTTCCCTATCCCTTACGCGTTGGCCAGTTCGGCGGCCTTGTCGGCGCCCTCGTCCATACCGGCGGCGAGGGTGACGAGCGGGTGGTTGGCGGCGGCGAGGATCTCGCGGCCTTCCTCGACCTGGTTGCCGTCGAGGCGCACGACGAGCGGCTTGGTCGCGGTGTCGCCCAGGATCTCGAGGGCCTTGACGATGCCCTCGGCCACGGCGACGCACGACGTGATGCCGCCGAAGACGTTGACGAAGACGCTCTTGACCTGCTCGTCGCCGAGGATGACGTCGAGGCCGGCGGCCATGACGGTCGCCGAGGCGCCGCCACCGATGTCGAGGAAGTTGGCGGGCTTGACGCCCCCGTGGTTCTCACCGGCGTAGGCGACGACGTCGAGGGTCGACATGACCAGGCCCGCGCCGTTGCCGATGATGCCGACCTGACCGTCGAGCTTGACGTAGTTGAGGTCGTGCTGCTTGGCCTTGGCCTCGAGCGGGTCGGCCGCGTCCTTGTCTTCCAGCGCCTCGTGGTCGGGGTGGCGGAAGCCGGCGTTCTCGTCGAGCGAGACCTTGCCGTCGAGGGCGATGATGTCGCCGTCTTCGCTCTGGATCAGGGGGTTCACCTCGACGAGCGTGGCGTCCTCGCCCTTGTAGACGTTGAAGAGCTTGACGAACACGTCGGCCACCTTGGGGGCCAGCTCGGCGTCGAACTTCGCAGCCTTCGCGATCTCGAGCGCCTTCTCGGGCGTGATGCCCTCGATCGGGTCGACCTCGATGCGCGCGAGCGCCTCGGGACGCTCGACGGCGAGCTCTTCGATCTCCATTCCACCCTCGACGCTCGAGAGCGACAGGTAGGAGCGGTTGGAGCGGTCGAGCAGCACCGAGAAGTAGAACTCCTTGGCGATGCGGGCGCCCGCTGCGACCATGACGCGCTTGACGACGTGGCCCTTGATGTCGAGGCCGAGGATGGCCTGGGCCGCCTCGAATGCCTCTTCGGGGTTCTTGGCGACCTTCACGCCGCCGGCCTTGCCGCGGCCTCCGGTTTTGACCTGAGCCTTGACGACGACCACACCGCCGAGCTTCTCGGCAGCCGCCTTCGCCTCCTCAGGGGTGTCGGCGATGATGCCGGCGAGTACCGGCACCTCGTACTTTTCGAACAGGTCACGTGCCTGGTACTCGTAGAGATCCACGGACAATCCTTCGCTGGGCGATCGGTGGTGGGAGAAGACGAAGTCTCTCGATATCAAGAGATCTCGCCAGTCGACAACCCTACTAGACGGGGGTGAAGGGGCCCGACCCTTGCACCTCCGAAGGGAGGGGGCAGAGGTGACCCGACCGCTCACCGCCTCACTTTCGCGGACGCACCACGAGCCACGCGATCACGGCCCCGACGATTCCGACGACGAGGCCGAACGAGATCCCGAACCCGACCCCCACCGAGGGCACGAGCAGGCCGACGATCGGTCCCGCGATCATGCCGACGACGACTCCGATGATGACGTAGCGGGCCAGACCCGCGTCTCGCGATGCGCGCTCACTCATGCGCCGAAGCTACCGACGGTCCTCGCCGTGCGGCAGTGCTTGACGCGCCGCGCCGTCCTGTGGGTGGGCGCCCTCTCGCCGGTCGTCGTCTAGATCCAGCCCCGCTCGCGCGCGTGGATCGTCGCCTGCTGCCGGCTGGCCAGCCCGAGCTTGCCCAGTACCGACGAGACGTGGTTGCGCACCGTCCCCGCCGACAGGTGCAGGGATGCCGCGATCTCGGCGATCGTCTCACCGCGGGCGCCCGCCCGCAGCACGTCGAGCTCGCGGTCGGTGAGGGGGCTGCGTTCGTCGCTCAGGGCGTCGGCGGCGATCTCGGGGTCGACGTAGCGTCGCCCCGCCGCGACCTCGCGGATCACCGCGGCCACGTCATCCGCGGGACGGGATTTGGGCAGGAACCCGTCGACGCCCGCGCCGAGCGCCCGCCGCAGCACGCCGGGACGGGCGTGCCGCGTGACGATCACGCAGCGCGAGGGCACGCGCCGCAGAATGCGCGCGGCCGTGTCGACGCCATCGAGTCCCGGCATCTCGAGGTCGAGAAGGCACACGTCGGGCCGCAGCCGGTCGGCTTCGGCGATCGCGCTCTCGCCGTCGCGGCACTCCGCGACCACGTCGAGGTCGGGCTCGAGGCGCAGCAGGGCGGCGAGCGCCGTGCGGATCATGTCCTCGTCGTCGGCGATGAGCACGCGGATCACGCCATCACCCCCTCGGGCACCCGGACGGTGACCCTGAATCGATCGCCGGAGTGCCCGGCATCCACTGTTCCTCGCACCCGACCGACGCGGTCGGCGATACCGTCCAGACCGCTGCCGCCCGTGCCACGCACCTCGCGCACGTCGTTGTCGATGGTGAAGACCCATTCGCCGTCGTGGTGCATCAGAGCGAGGGATGCCGAGACCCCACCGCCGTGCTTCAGCACGTTCGTCGTGCACTCGCGGATCACCGGGCCGAGCACGTCGGCCGGAGCGTCGGCGGCATCGGGGGCGACCGACAACTCGACGCGCAGCCCTGCGGCGCGCAGCAGGTCGGCGGCGTTGGCGAGTTCGTCGGGCAGCGGCACACCCCGGAAGCGCGTGGCGAGCTCGCGGGTGCCGCGGCGGGCTTCGTCGACGCTGGTGCGTGCGAGGCGCACCTGTTCGACGGCGGCCGCGGGGTCGCGGGCGAGCATCTTCTCGGCGAGTTCGAGCTGCAGCGCGATCACCTGCAGGTGGTGGCCCTGAAGATCGTGCAGGTCGCTGGCGAGACGCAGGCGCTCCTGGGCGGCGGCGAGACGCCCCTCGGCGCGGCGAGCGCGGTCGAGTTCGCGCACGATGTCCCACCACCACAGCGACGTCGCCGTGAGCGGGGGCAACATCGCGAGGAACAGGCCCACGCCGAAGGCATCGGCGACGTATCCGGCGGGGTTGAGCCGGGTGACCTCGATCACCCACGCCGCGACGATGACGACGATCAGCAGCACCACGAGACGCATCCGGATGCCGACACGCCAGCGCACCAGACACAGTGTCTGCGCTCCGAGGACGACGGCGAGCAGCAGCGACCCGGCCGCCGCTCCCGTGACACCGCCGAATGCGATGCCGGCGATGACCAGCGGCCAGACGGGCCGGTGGCCCGAGACGTCGCCGATGTCGAGCGGTTCGCGGCGGTAGCGCGCCATCAGCAGCAGCGAGACGGCGACCGACCCGAGGCCGCCGACGACGAAGAGCACGATGGCGGGCGTCGACGCTCTCAGCACCATGAGCAGGGTCCAGATGAACAGCCCGAACACCTGGAACCCGGCGATGGAGGCGGCGGTGTACCACCACGTGACCCGCACGTCGCGGGCGAACGTCGACGCGGGCGGGGGCGCGGGGAGGGGGCTCGTCACACCGGCCACAGTACGTCCATGACATTCGTCACGGGTGGAGCGCCCGGCGCCCCACCCGCCCTTCGATCAGCGTTTCGGTGTCCGACGGCTGCTGTGGCGGTTGATCGCGTAGAAGATCGGTGTGAGGACGACGAGGATGCCGAGAGCGCCGGCCAAAATGTAGGTCGTGTCGTGCTGGAAGATCAGTTCGACGATCACGTATCCGAGCGCCGCGGCGAGCGCGCTGTAGAAAGCCTTGAGCCACTGACGCGGTGCGGACGGGGCGGCGGGGTTGTCGGTCATGGTGCACTCTCCTTGGGGTTTGTCCGAACGTATCGAGAATTCCGCCGCCGCCCCAACGCCCGCGCTCCCGCCGCGCCGCCGGGCGCATGACATTCGTCACGGGTCGATCGGCGCATCCTCCCGCCCGGCCATGACACCGCGACACTGCCGCGGAGACGCCGCTCCCGATGGGATGGAATCACCGCGGAACACGCCGCGGACTCATCCCCCAGGAGTCCTCATGTCGAACCCCGTCTCGGATCTCATCCTCGGCTTCCAGGGCCTCGTCGCCGACGTGCCCGACCTCGTGCAGCCGCTGATCGTCGCCCTCGCCGGTGCCGTGCCGTTCATCGAAGGAGAGGGTGCCGCCGCGATCGGCATCGTCGGTGGCATCCACCCGGCCGTCGCGGCCATCGCCGGCGCGATCGGCAACCTTATCTGCGTCGCCGTCGTCGTGTTCGCGACCTCGCGCGTGCGTACGGCCGTCACCACCCGTCGCGGAGCCGTCGAGAAGCCCCTGACCGCGCGCCGCCAGAAGTTCGAGAAGGCCTACCACCGCTACGGGACCCCCGGCGTGAGCCTGCTCGGCCCCCTGCTGCTGCCCACGCAGTTCACCGCCGCCGCCCTCACCTCGACCGGCGTCTCGCCCCTGCGCGTGCTCGCCTGGCAGGCCGCGGCGATCGTGCTGTGGACCACGGTCATCACGCTGATCCTCACGGGCGTTCTGCGGGCGGTCGCGTGACGGAGGCTCCGGATGCCACTCCCCCGGCGCCCTGGACGCGGCAGGGCGGCCGCGGGCCCGCAGCTCGAGTGCACATGCACACGTCCACATAGCGTTTCCATAGCTCTTCTTGGCTCCGCGTAGGCCTGGATTAGGGCGCGAGAAGGGCGCGGCACCTTTCCTGGTGCCATGGACCCCGCAGCCCCCACCCCCGACACCGCCCCCGACGGTGCACCGACCTCGGCCTCTCGCCGCGGCCGGGCGACGCCGTCCGACGGACCCCGCCGCCCGAAGCGGCCCGTCGCCCGCCGCGCCTTCCTCGCCGGCGGTTTGGCCGTCGCGCTCACCGTCGGCGGCTCCGCAGCGTGGGCCGCGAATCGCTTCCTCATCCCCCACGTCGAGATCACCGACGTCGCCGCGTACGAAGCCGCGCACGCCACGGCATCCGCCACGGCATCTGCCACCGCCGAGCCCACGGCCACCGCAGCGACCGAGACGAGCCTGACCGACACCAGCTTCAGCGACGGCTCCACCTCGGTCACCGTCTCGACGGTGACCACCGACACCCTCACCTATTACGTCGCCGACGTCGTGCTCGGAGACGCCACCGACCTGCGGTCCGCCTTCGCCAACAACCAGTTCGGCGAGAACATCACGCAGACCACCAGCGAGATCGCCGCCGCCAACGACGCGGTCTTCGCCATCAACGGCGACTACTACGGCTTCCGCTCCACGGGCATCGAGATCCGCAACGGCGTCGTCTACCGCGACGAGGGCGCTCGTCAGGGACTCGCCTTCTACACCGACGGCCACGTCGAGGTGTACGACGAGACGCAGACCACGGCGGCTGAGCTGCTGGCATCCGGGGTCTGGAACACGCTCAGCTTCGGTCCCGCGATCGTCGAGAACGGCGAGGTCGTCGACGGCATCGACAGCGTCGAGGTCGACACGAACGTCGGCAACCACTCGATCCAGGGCGACCAGCCGCGCACCGCCGTCGGCGTGATCGACGACAACCACCTCGTCTTCGTCGTGGTCGACGGCCGTCAAGAGGGCTACAGCGAGGGCGTGACGCTGCCCGGGCTCGCCGACATCCTGCTCTCGCTCGGCGCGACGACCGCCTACAACCTCGACGGCGGCGGCTCGTCGACGATGTACTTCAACGGGCAGGTGATCAACTCGCCCTCGAACGGCGGCGAGCGCGGCACCAGCGACATCCTCTACGTGGCGGGCTGAGCGGTGTTCGTGCTCATCCCCGCCTTCGAGCCCGGTCCGCGGATGCCGGCCCTCGTCGCCGATCTGCTCCGCACCGACCCCGACCTCGACGTGCTCGTCGTCGACGACGGCAGCGGTCCCGCGTTCGCGTCGGTGTTCGACGCCGCCCGCGAGGCCGGCGCCCACGTCCTCACGCACTCGGCCAACCGCGGCAAGGGCGCGGCGCTGAAGACGGGCTTCGCCCACATCGCCGCACACGATCCGGATGCCGACGTGGTCACCGCCGACGCCGACGGGCAGCACACGCCCGCCGACGTCTGCCGCGTGGCCGACGCTCTGCGCACCGACGCGGCCGAGGGCCGCAGCGCTCTCGTACTGGGGGTCCGCGGCTTCGACGGCGCCGTGCCGCTGCGCAGCCGCCTGGGCAATGCGGCCTCGCGCGGGCTGTTCCGCCTCGCCACCGGGCGGCGGGTGACCGACACGCAGACCGGGCTCCGCGGCATCCCCGCCGATCGCCTGGGCTGGGCCCTCGGCATCCCGGGCGACGGGTTCGAGTACGAACAGCGGATGCTGTTGCGCCTCGGCCCCGACCAGGTCTCCGCGCACGAGGTGCCCGTCGACACCGTGTACCTCGACCGCAACTCGTCGAGTCACTTCCGTCCGGTGCGCGACTCGCTGCGCGTGCTGCTGCCGGTGCTGCTGTTCGCGTCGTCGTCTCTCGCGGCGTTCGTCGTCGACACCGTCGCGTTGCTCGTCCTGCAGGCGCTGACCGGATGGCTCGTGCCCTCGATCATCGCGGCGCGGGTGCTGTCGGCCACCGCGAACTTCGTCGTCAACCGCCGTGTGGTCTTCCGCGCGCGGGGCGGATCGATGCTTCCGCAGGCCCTGCGCTACGGCGTGCTCGCCCTCGCGCTGCTCGCCTCGAACATCGCCTGGATGTCCTTCCTCACCGACAACGGCCTGGCCCTGCTGCCCGCGAAGGTCGTGACCGAGGGCGTGCTGTTCGTCCTCAGCTACGGCGTGCAGCGCTCGCTCGTCTTCCCCCGAACGGATGCCGAGACCCCGGCGCGCGTGCCCATCTCACGCCCCGGGCCGCCCGGCGCGACAGCCCGCGAGCCCGACGCCCGCGACACGGCATCCGGATCCCCCGACACCTCTCCCCTCATCCCCGCAAGGAGCACCTCATGACCACCACCGCCCTGATCCTGGCCGCGACCGACCTCGTCGCCGCCGTCCTGCTGAGCGCCATCTACTTCCAGCGCCACCGCCGACGAGACCTCGTCGTCGCCTTCCTCGGCGTCAACGTGGGCGTGCTCGCCGTCGCGACCGTCCTCGGCACCGCCGAAGTCGCTCTGGGCCTCGGTCTCGGACTGTTCGGGGTGCTGTCGATCATCCGGCTGCGCTCGAGCGAGATCACTCAGCGCGAGGTGGCGTACTACTTCGCGGCTCTGGCGATCGGCCTGATCTGCGGCCTGCCGCCCGTCGACCTCTCCATTCCCCTTCTGCTGGTCGGGCTCATCGTGGCCGTGCTCGCCGTCGCCGATCACCCGCGGCTGCTGTCGCGGGCCCGTCACCAGACCGTGCACCTCGATCGCGCCATCGCCGACGAGACCGAGCTGCGGGCCGAGCTCGGGCGCCTGCTCGGCGGCGAGGTGACCGGCGTCACCGTGCAGCAGCTCGACCTGGTCGACGACACGACGCTGGTCGATGTGCGGTACCGGGTCCTGGCCGCGCCCGCTGCACGCGATGTCGCTCGCGAAGCCCTCGACGCCACCCCCGGCCGACGCCGAACCGCCGACGCGAGCTTCGCCGACCTGATCGGCGGCACCCGGTGACCGCCCGCGACCGCGCGGCGACCGCCATCGCAGCCCTCCCCGCGATCGGGCTCGACGCTCTCACGACCGACGCCGCCCTGCTCACCCGCGTCGACCGCAAGTACGTCGTGCCGATGGACGCCGCGGCATCCCTGCTCGAGAACCTGCAGCGCTCCGACGATGCTCCGGCCGCCCTCGAGATCGCCGGCGAGCGCGAGCTCGCCTACCGCTCGGTGTACTTCGACACCCCCGACCTGCTGAGCTTCCGCCTCGCCGCTCACGGGCGCCGCCGCCGGTTCAAGCTGCGCACCCGCACCTACGTCGACACCGGGGCCGCCTACCTCGAGATGAAGACCCGCGGAGCGCGCGGTCTCACCCGCAAAGACAGGGATGCCTACGACCTCGACGCGGCCGACCGGCTCACCACCGAAGCGCGCGACGACGTCGCCGAGGCCCTCGGCGCGATCGGCGTCGAGCCGGGTCGCGCCGACGACCTCGACGCGCGGCTGCAGACGCTCTATCGACGCACGACGCTGCTGCTCGCGGGCGACGTGCCCTCCCGCGCCACGATCGACCTCGACCTGCGGTGGATCGACGCCGACGGCGCAGGCTTCACCCTCCCCCGCTACGCGATCGTCGAGACCAAATCGCCCGGGCAGGCGGGCGCCCTCGACCGCGCGCTCTGGCGAGCCGGGCACCGCCCGCAGCGCATCAGCAAGTACGCCACCGGCATGGCAGCCCTGCGCGCAGACCTCCCCCGCAACCGCTGGACCCGCGTGCTCGCGGGCCCCTTCGCCTCATCCCAGAACACCCGAAAGGACGCATCATGCGCCGCCTGATCCCCCTCGCCCTTCCCCTCGCCCTCGCGGGCCTCGTGCTCGCCGGGTGCGCCGTCACCGCTCAGCCGGTCGCGACATCGGCGCCGGCCACCACGGCATCCAGCGTCGAGTCGAGCGTGCAGACCACCTCCGACATCGACTCCACCATCCCCGCGGCCGCCGCCGAACTGCTCGCGGCCAACGCCGACGGCACCGTCGTGAGAGACGACGAGTGGAGCATCGCGGATGCCGAGACCATCACGCTCGCGGGCTCCACCGCGTCGAGCGACTCGGCGGGAGTCCGCATCGACGGCTCGACCGTCACCATCACCGCCGCCGGCGTCTACACGCTGACCGGAACGCTCGACGGGAACGTGGTCGTCGCCGTCCCCGACGACGCGCAGGTGGTCCTCGTGCTCGACGACGCGACCATCGAGAGCACCTCGGGCGCGGCCATCCAGGTCGTGACCGCCGACGACGTGGCGATCAACCTCGCGGCGGGCTCCACCAACACGGTCACCGCGGCGAGCTCCGCCGACGCCGACGCGAGCGCCGCCATCTACGCCGACAGCGACCTCACCGTCTCGGGCTCGGGGGCCCTCACCGTCACCGACACGGGCAACGACGGCATCTCGTCCACCGACGACCTCGCGATCATCGGCGGCACGATCACGGTGACCGCCGCCGACGATGCCCTGCGCGGCAAGGACTCGCTCGCCGTGAAAGACGGCACGCTCACCCTCACCGCCGGGGGCGACGCCCTCAAGAGCGACCAGACGGATGACGCCACCCAGGGCTACGTCTGGATCGCCGGCGGCACGATCGACGCCACCGCGACCGACGACGGCATCGATGCGTGGACCGACGCGCTGATCACCGGCGGCACCGTGTCGATCGCGGCCGAGGACGATGGCATCCATTCCGAGATCGCTCTGGCGATCTCGGGCGGAGACGTCACCATCAGCCAGTCGTACGAGGGCATCGAGTCGGGCGACATCCGCATCGCCGGCGGCATCACCTCGGTCATCTCGTCGGATGACGGTGTGAACGCCTCGGGCGGCACCACGACGAGCTCGAGCGGTGGGATGGGCGGCGGCATGCAGGACACCGGCGAGACCCTCACCATCTCGGGCGGCACCCTGGTGGTCGACGCTCAAGGCGACGGCCTCGACTCCAACGGCAGCATCACCATGACCGGCGGAGACGTCACCGTCCACGGGCCCACCCAGCAGGGCAACGGCGCGCTCGACTCGAACGGCGGCATCGACGTCTCGGGCGGCACGCTCGCCGCTCTCGGCAGCACCGGAATGGCCGAATCGCCCGACGAGTCGTCGGCACAGGGGTGGCTCGCGGCGACGGCCTCGGGCAGCGCGGGCTCAACGGTGCAGATCACGGATGCCAGTGGCACGGTCATCGCGCAGTACACGGCCGAGAAGACCTTCGGATCGGTCGTGTTCACGTCGTCGGCGATCACCGACGGGCAGTCGTACACGGTGACCGTCGACGGGGTCGCGACCTCGGTCACAGCCGGCGTCGCGGCGGCCGGCGGGATGGGAGGTGGGGGCATGGGTGGCGGACGCCCCTGAGCGTCGAGAGTGCGGGGGCCGCGGGCCGGGGTTGCTCCCCTCGGGTCGCGGCGTTCGCGCGAGTGCCAGCGCGAGCGGCAGAGCTTCTGCGGATGCCGATCCACCGGGCACGAGAGAGGGAGGATGGGGCGCGGGCCCAAGGGATCCGCGCCCCACCCCTGTCGTCAGAGCGAGCCCTGCAGCTGCTCCATCTGCGCGATCTCGGCCATCTGCGCCTCGACGATGGTCTTCGCGAGCGCGATGGCGGCGGCGTTCGAGCCGTTGTCGATCTCGGCCTGGGCCATGTCCACGGCGCCGCGGTGATGCTGAATCATCTGCGAGAGGAACAGCTGCTCAGCCTCGGCGCCCGAGGCGTTCGCGAGCATCTGCATATCGTCTTCGCTCATCATGCCGTCGCCGTGCTGCATGGCATCCCCGTCCGAAGAATCAGCTCCCCAGTCCTCGAGCCACTGCTGCATCCTGTCGATCTCGGGTTGCTGAGCGGCCTTGATCCCCTGGGCCAGCTCGGTGACGCGCTCGTCGATATCGCCCTTCGCCAGCAGAACGTCGGACATCTCGATCGCCTGCGCATGGTGGGGGATCATCATGCTCGCGAACATCACATCGGCGTCGGTGGCGCTGGTCGTCGCCGGCGGGGCGGAGCTGCCGCCGCCGTGATCCATGCCGGGCATGGTCTCTTGAGCGCCGCCGGTGCAACCGGTCACGAGCAGCAGGGCGGCGAGGGTGAATGCGGCGGTCGCCGCGGATCGGTTCTTCATAGTGGAGTTCTCCAGGGTCGTCGATGACGCCCGACGGTCGTCGAGCTGGGTGCGTTGCCCGCGCGAAGCGGGCCGACGCGTCATCACGTGCGACGTATGCAGAGAACGGTGAGAGAGGGCGGCGGCAACGCGTGCGCGACCACCGACCATCGGGCGAGTGCCGCCGCGAGCAGCCGCGCCCGCGCGCCCGGGAGGCGGAGCCCGACCCCGGCGATGAAGACGATGACCGCACCGAGAAGGGCCAGCACGCATGCCATCCAGGCCTTCGAGTGGTCGACGGACGAGGCTGCTGCGTCGGTCGCGGACGCGGTCATCGCGTCGTGGGGGCGCTCGTCTTCGGACGGCGATGCCATGACCGCAGTGCTGTGCCCGGTCGCCGCGCCGTGGCCGGCCGGGGTCGAGGTGGCGTGGAACGCGTGCATCGCGAGAAGTCCGGCGACGATGGCGACCGTCAGAAGGATGACGTGGGCGAGCGCGCGAGGACCGCGGGCGTACTCAGCGACACCGACGAGCGACATGCTCACCCCCTTCGAGAACAGCAGACTACCGAGGACGTGCGACACGCGACTCTCAGACCTGCGGTGAGGGCGCGCCTTGTCGCTGAGCGAGGCACCCCACCCACGGATGCCGTGAAGCACGCGTGCGGACGTACCTAGACTTTCGTCGTGTTGACCGTCACGGATGGTGGGCGCAACGTCGCGCTCGGGTGTCGACCAGGGAGGCGTTCGCGCCCACTGCCGAGTCGATCCACGCACGACTCCCGCTGCCCGTTCGCAGCTGACGAGAAAGAGGGACAGTCCGAGTGACAATCGAACCCGGCATTTACGAACACTTCAAAGGCCAGCGGTACGAGGTGTTCGGAACGGCGAGGCATTCCGAGACCGAGGAGCTCTTCGTCTCGTACCGCAAGCTCTACGACGACTACTCGTTCTGGGTCCGCCCGGTGGAGATGTTCACCGAGACCGTCGACCGCGACGGCTACTCGGGACCCCGGTTCCGCCGCGTCGCCTAGGGCTCGGTCGCTCCGCCGGCCCGATCCCTAGGGCCGGCGAGTGCGGTCGCCGATGCGCCGCGATTGCTCATTTGAACGCCGCGTCGTACACGGCGGTCAGCCCCGCATCGGCGACTCCGCTCACACCGCACGTGATGATGACGCCATCGGTGCTCGCGCTGATCAGATAGGTCTCACCCTCGACGAACACGATCGGTTCGCCGTCGATACCTGCCCCAACGCCCTGGGCGACGGTCACCGTGTCACCGACCTCGCCGTCGAACCGCTCGTCGACGGAGAGCGTGACGGTGCCGTCTGCGATGCTCCGCACGTGGGCGCGAAACGACGTACCTGCGGCCGCGACCGCCTCGGGGGTCACCTGGGCGCACATCGCCGCCGGCCCACCCGCACCCGGCTGCGTCAAAGCGGTCGCAGCGACCGAGGTGCCGACGATCGCAGGAACGGCGAGTGCCACGGCCGCGATCGCCGCCGCACCCGCGCCGATGGCGCCGAGAAGAAGTCCTGGCCGGTTGACACGGCTTCGGGGCGAGGCGTTCTGGGGGTTCATGGTGTCCTCCGCGAGTCGACTGATCTGGTCGCTCCGCAAAGGCGGGAGCGACGAAGCAGGGTCGCCCGCTCGGAGCAGTCGGCGCAGTGCGTCGTGGTGTGCGTCGTTCACGGTTCGTCCCCTTCTCTTGTCTCGATATGTCCGGAGCCTGGGTGGGTCTTACGCCATTCGCCCTCGAAGCGCCGTCGCGCGCGGTGCAGCCTCACCGTCGCGGCATTGACCGTGGTGCCGAGGACGATCGCGATCTCCCGCGGAGCGAGCTCGTCCCACGCCCACAGCCGCAGCACCTCTGCATCCGCTGTCCGCAGGCCCGCGAGGGTGACGCGCACCTCTTCGTCGACGGGTCCGCTGTGCTCGGCGACGAACGCGGCGGGCGGGTCGAGGACGGTGATCTTGGCGACCAATCTGTCGCGACGCCGCTGGGCGCGGTTCGCGTTCGCGAGTTGCAGCCGAGCCACACCGATCGCCCAGGCGACGGCCTCGGCATCGGCGGGCATGCGCTCATGACGTCGCCACAGCACGATGAGGGTTTCTGCGAGCACATCCTCCGCGGTGGCGGGGTCAGCGCGTCGCCACAGGTAGCGGCGTACGGGGTCGGCCACGAGCCGCACCGTCTCCTCGAAACGCGCGCGGGCGGATGGGGATGACACATCTTCCACGCTTACCCATGTTCGCCATCGACGCGACTCTTACACGCGGTGCGAAATGAGTGGCTTGCCCCGCAGGGACGCTTTCCGCGCTTCGCGTCGACAGACGTGCTCGATACACGCGGGAGAGCGACGACGTGAAACTGTCTTCGGACTTCGTCGCGCAACACGCGCGCCGGATGACGCCCGACACCGTCGCCCTCGCGCTCATCGCGGTGAGCATTGCGACGGGCACCGTCGTCTTCACCATGAACTGATCAACCTCCTCCGAGCCCTGTCGAAGATCGCGGCCCCCGGCGTAGCATCGCCGGTACGTCGGAGTCCCTCCGCGGCCTCCGGTCCCTCCGAACCGACGAGAACACGGGAGATCCAGATGGACACGATGGCAATGATGAAGTCGATGGACATGGGCGAGATGACCATGAACATGGATGCCATGCAGGAGTGCATGCAGTCACTGAACGCGTGCGCGATGGCCGCGGCGATGTGCGCCGGCAGCGACATGATGCACGGCCCCGAGATGGCCACGTGCTGCGCGATGTGCTCGAACATGGTCGAGATGGCGCAGGCGACGATGCACATGATGATGCGCCCGGCGGGGATGAACATGGACGTGATGAGCGCCATGATGACCGCCTGCATGACCATGGGCAAGGCCTGCGCCGCAGAGTGCCGCGCGCACGCCGATATGGACGAGATGTGCCGCTACTGCGCGATGGCCTGCGACGACATGGTGATGAAGTGCGAAGCGATGATGGCCTCGATGTCTGTCTGATCCACTTCGGGATCGAAGAACGTCGCCAGGAGCCCGGACGTCAACAGGAAGAAGACCGCAAGAACGGCGAGGACGAGAACGGCGACCAGGACAACGGGAGAACCCTCTCGCTCGCCCTGAGTCATGCGTCTGCTTCCCCTGCGGGGCTAAGCCAAGCGCGCGGTCGTGAGGATCGCCGACGCGCTGAGCAGTTCCGCGACCGGATGGTAGGCCACCGGCTCCCCCGCCGCGATGGCGACAGCCGGGCCGACGACCCGCAGGTCAACCGTTGCGCCATTGAGCAGCGCGACCGTCGCCGTCGTGCCATCGGC
The DNA here is from genome assembly GCF_014839445.1 of Microbacterium sp. CFBP 13617. Lineage (NCBI taxonomy): Bacteria > Bacillati > Actinomycetota > Actinomycetes > Micrococcales > Microbacteriaceae > Microbacterium > Microbacterium sp. CFBP 13617. Next base: position 649,953 of record NZ_JACYNW010000003.1, read on the forward strand.
GTCGATCACGAGTCCGTCCCACCACGCTGACGGGTTCGAGGCCGCCATGCAGCGCTGGATCGGGTGGACTGTCGACGAGATCGTGCGGGACATGGCTTCACCTGCCTTCGGAGGGGTTGGTGAGATGAAGCTACGGGATGCCGTGGGGGTGGGCGATCTGCGGCGTAGTAAGGCGTAACGACGCGGACTCGCTCGACATCGATGCACCGCGCGTTCGGAGCCTTCGGCGCCCCAGAGACGGGGAAGCGGAGCAGACCAGTCAAACTGATAGTCAACGATATGTCAGCTTGGCAGAGCATGAGCTGCGCAGCGGCTCGTGTGGCTACGGGGATGGTAGAGCTGGAAGGGTGCGTGGCACCCATGCTGGCCGGGCGGCCTCAAAATGGGCAATCTCGTTCTCAAGTGGGTGCCGACGCCACGCCGCACCCACAACCTTTCGGGCGCGTGATCGGACGCCCCCCTCGCAGCGCTTAGACGTGCGATGAAACAATCCTTAGACCGCACCCCGCCGACATCGCTGGATACTGAAGCGGACTCGGATGTGTCCGCTCTGCCATGCTGATCGTCATGAGTGACGTGACCGAGGTGCGGTGCTACATCGAGGAGTACCGGAATCCGCAGGGCCAGCGTGCTGGTCGTCTTCGGGAGAAAGGAAGCGGCCGAAAGGTCGATCTAGGGTCCGCTCCCGAGACCGAGACGCAGAAGTTCCTCCTCTTCCTTAGCGCCGCGGCCGCTAATCGATCCGTCATGCCCGACGTGTTCTCCCGCGACCGTGACGATGACGCCATTGCAGTGTCTGGGGAGGTTGATTTCGACGCACCGGACGAGCTCCGGTTCGTCTTCAACGACAGACTGTCCTACGTCTTCGTATAGCCGAGGGGAAAAGAACCGGGGAGGGCCCGTCGTGGCGCCCTCCCCAATGGCGCGTCAGGCCGCGACGTCCCACTCTGCCCGGTATGCCGCGGACGCCGCGCGAAGGAATGCGATGCGATCGGGTGACAGAGCGTCCGTCACGTCGATGATGGCGAGCTTGCCTTCGCGCACGAGGGCGATTGCGGGGGTAGCGGACGGGTTCGCCTGTCGCGCAGCGAGGGCGACAGCAGTTTCCATGATTGACATCTCCGCCTTTACGAGAGCGCCGGGGGAGAAGTGCAGGTAGGTGATGAGGTGGCTGCCGTCCGCGAGGCGCAGCTCGACGTGTGTGCGGATGCTGACGAGTTCGTACCCATCGGCATCGCGCACGACCGTGCTGCGCTGACGGCGGATACCGTCGCGGGCAGGGTGAGCGGCGAGGATCTTCTTCAGACCGTGCACGGCCTGGTTGTAGCTCGGCTGCTTCGCCGGCACCGCGGCATGCACGGCATCGTCGAGGGTGCTCCCGCGTGAGCCCCGGCTGATGTGCAGCAGCAGCGCGGTGATGAGCTTCTCGTAGTAGTGCGCGAAGACCCGCCCATCGGAGGGAGCTTCGACCTGCTGACGGTCAGCGGCGACGTGAGTCTTGCGCCCAGCGGCCTTGTCTGCCACGAAAGTACGCAGATGGTTGAACGACGGAATGTGATCTGCAGAAGGCATAGTGCCCCCTTCTCGCCCAGGCGGGGCGATGTGCAGAGACGAATCACCGATGAAGGGTCAGGGGACGAAGGGGCTGACACTTCCGTGTCAGCCCCTTCGGCTGTTATCCCTTGCCGAGAGTCGAGCCGGCCTTCGACTTGGCCGGCTTGCTCGACGAGTTGGACGCGAGCGTCTTCCCCGCCTTGCTCAGCGTGGCCTTCGAGGGCTTGGACGACCGCGACGATCCCTTCGCCATAGTGGTTCCTCTCTGACTGGAGTGGAGCAGATCACCCGGTCAAGACCACCTGGCCTCGGTCGCGTAGAGGCTATTGAGCCTCTAGAGTCGAGAAGTCCGTCCAAAGACACCCCGGCCCCGATCTGCTATGTGCTCGAGAAGTTCTTCTCGGCCAGAGCCGATCGGGGCTTCTTCGTGCACCACCATTCTAGAGAGGGTCTCCGACATCACCCACGAGCCAGGATCGCTCGTGGGGATAAATTGCGGACGCGTTGAGGGTTCTAGGGGTTATACGCCCTTTTTGGGCGCCCTGGGGCACTCCAGGACTGTTTAAACGGCACTCGCGGCGCGGAGACGTCCCTCGTTATCCACAGGCTCACCCTCGCCCTACGATGCTGGAATGAGCAAACGACGTGGGGGGATGGTCTGGACCGTTATATCAGCGGCTGTCCCCGTCGTCGGCAGCTTTGTGGGAGCACAACTCATCGCATGGGCGCTCAGGGATACGACGGGCATTCACGGTTTGCTCTGGGCGGGTGGCCTGGCGTGCGTTGCCGCAGCAGTCGGAGTGACCATCGCGGTGAAGGTCATCGAGCACCGCCGCGGAACCTCCATCGAAAAAGCCAAGCGCAACCAGCTCGTGAAGCTCCGCGACGAACTAATGCCTTTTGCCTCAACCGCCGCCGACATGGCACGACAGCCACACAGCGTTCGGGCGGCATACCTCAAGAACGCCGCCCAGGCAGCAGCGACGGCGCTGAGATCGATCGTGGGTGACCGTGGTGCGGCAAGGCCCCGCGCTGTCGTCTACCTCCTGAACGCTGACAACAACCCAGTAAGCATGGATTCCATCGCACACGGCGGCCGAGGCGAACGCCCTGGCCCCTTCATCGCGGGTACAGCGCGCGGCGACGCCGCGCTCTCGTTCATCGACAAGAAAGCCGTTGCCTTCTACCCAGACCTACCTAAGAAACGACCCTCAGGTTACGACGGAACCATGTCGGGATACGACACCTTCATAGCGGCACCCATCTGGACGGATACGGGGGTCTACGGGATGGTCACGCTCGACGCGCCCAAGGCGCACTCATTCGATGACGGCGACGTCGCCCTCGTTGAGCTGATCGCGGAGATGATGTCAATCCCGTTCGAGGTTGGGCAGGACGGCGACGTGAGAACAAGCATCTGACAACCCTCCCAGCCGATGTCGCACCCCGCCCCTACACTGATGCACATGGCGAAGCAGCAGGGATGGCGGGTCGTCAAGACATCAGGTGGATACGGGGTGCTCAAAAGCAGCGCCGGGACCAAGATCACGAAGTCCACCGTCGTACGCCCCACGACCGCCACCAAGAAGACTCAAGGTACTAACAAGCTCGGGCGCTAGCCCTTTCGCGTTGCGGAGGAACCGGAGTCCGTCACCCCGCTACGGACAGGGCGCGGCTAATAAGGTTGCCTCACGTATGTGATTGAGGTGCATCGATACTGGCAGCCCAAACTACGAGACGCACGTCTCGGAAATCTGACCGGCAGCCAGACAGTTACCGCGGCGGGTTAGCCCCGAGCCACGCCGCCGCACGTTCGAACGGATCGGGCAACGACTTCCACAGCACCTGCTCGTCGTATAGAGCCTGGCTTTCGCCGTAGGACGGACGGCTAGCCGGGCACTCACTCCACAGCCACCCACCCCCGAAGGGACCGAGGCCAAACGGCGCCTCGCCGAACCCGGCCGCCATCGCAAGGTGCCTCTGTTGGTGCTCCGCCTCGCCGCGCGCATACACGAGGCCAACGACGTTACGACGCTCCGCGTCCTCTCCGGCCCATGCCACCTGGCGACCACCCGAGACGCCCTGAAACAGCCACAGCGCGTACAGCGCTGATCCAGCCGAATTGACGCGACTGAGTATTGAAGCTTCGTCGTCACCGACGATCGATGCTGCAAGCTCGTCCACCGCCAGTCGAAAACGCGCGTGAGCGACGTCTATTGGGGAAACCGCAGGTTCGGGGCTCATGCGAGAACGATAGAGAGAACCCGTCTCCGCACGCCACAGTTTCTGTATCCGCGGGTGGACACTCGCTGACGCCCTGGCGACCGGTTAGAAACGGCGCGCGCATGAAGGTCACCTCTCGCGCCAGAGCTCTTCCTGCCGGTCGATCTCCTCAATGAAGGGCTCGACCTGCTCTTCGAACTGCGCGAGGACAGACTCAATTCGAGCGAACGATCTGAGCCCGTCGTGGGCGTGGGCGGCCTCCGCGATTCGGTGCGCACTCGACTGCCAGTCTTCCAGGGTGGCTTCCGTCACCTGCAGTTTTCGTGTCCAGAAATCTGCTGGAAGGGGGTCAGCTGCGGAATCCGGACCGAACTGGATGATTCGCAGCACGGTCGAGCGTCGAGGCGGGCGTTCGAAGAAGTCCGTGATGGTTTCGAGGCGACGGTCGAGGACGGACAGTCGGCCGTTTAGATGTTGTGAGAGCGCGCGGGTAACGGCGGCATGGTCGAGGCTCAGATCCTGACGCAGCCGCGCGGCGATCAGCGTTCGCAGCTCCATGGTGTCGTAGGCGAATCCGGAGCGGCTTTTGGCGGGGTCGAGATCGCCGAGGATCGCGGCGATGACCGGCCCGGGTGTTCCGAGCTGATGCGCGGGGTGTCGCTCATCTGCGAGTAGCTCACAGCAGAGAAAGAAGTAGATGAGCACAGCAGAGTGGATGATGTCCGCACGTATGTCTTCGCGATGATAGGCACCGTTTCGGAAGCGGTGGAGGATCTTCAAGCAGTCGGCGACCTCCGGTGCAAGCTCTGTTCGGCCGCGCTCGGCGACGAAGTCGACCAGCGCATCGAACTCACGCTCGATCTTCTTTCGCCGACGCGCCGACACATTCCCCAGACGAATGGTCGCTTGCAGAGACTCGCTCAACCCGCCGAGTCCGGCTTCATCGAGTCGGCCGCCCATCTCGGCGTACTGATCCGCGAGTAGCAACGCTGACCTGGCCGTTCGGAGGAGCGAGAGTTCAGCCGCGTTGTCGAGAAGCAGGAGGGCGAGTCGGCTGTACGAAGGATCGCCATGTGCGGCGAATCGCTTCGCTTCGACCAACTGCACTGTGCTTCGCTCAAGCGCAGCGAACGTTGACATGGTGGCTCCTCCGACAGCAACATTTCTCGCGCACAACTGTTCCTCATGACCGTGCCCAGCGTGCTCGGGCTAGCGACGGTTGCGCTAGCGGCCTCCTCGGTATATCCCGTTGCCATCGCGACACGGGCGGCGGCTGTTGGTGCTGAGATTTGCAGGTGGGCGACGCTCTGCGAGCCCGATGAGATCGGAGCAATGTCCGCGGCGCTAGCTCCGCATCCGGCGTTCTGGCTCCGCTCACATAAAGCCTTTATAGCGCATGTGCACATGCTGATAATGGATCGTATGTCAGGCGCACAGCCGTGATGCAATCTGGAATCACCCACCCGACCTGACCCCGCCCATGTAACGCCCACGTAAACTCCCCCTCTCCCACCCCCTCCGCCCGGGTGAGACAACCGTTACCTCCCCGCCCCCAGCGGCGCGGTCCCGGGAAACCCCTCCTCCCTACGCTGACGGCACGCCCCACCCATGCGGGGCGCTGCACCTCCCCGCATCGTCCACCGGAGGACCCCGTGACCGTCACCGACCCGCGCCCCGAAGCGGCCACCGCGCCGCCCGCAACGCTCGAGGCAGCAGCACAAGAACTCACTCACCGCCCCGGCCGCTGGATCGACAACTGGAACCCCGAGAACCCCGAGCAGTGGAACAGCGTCGGCAAGGCCATCGCATCCCGCAACCTGCGGTGGTCGATCTTCGCCGAGTTCCTGGGCTTCGTGGTCTGGCAGCTGTGGTCGGTCGTGGTCGTCTCTCTCCCGGCGGCGGGCTTCCAGCTGTCGACGGGTGAGATCTTCTGGCTCATCTCGATGCCGAGCCTGGTGGGCGCGACGCTGCGCATCCCCTACACGTTCATGGTTCCGCGCTTCGGCGGTCGCAACTGGACGATCGTCTCGGCCGCCCTGCTGCTCATCCCCAGCATCGGCCTCGCCATCGCGGTGTCGAACCCCGCAACTCCGTTCGGCGTGCTTCTGCTCATCGCCGCCCTCGCCGGCTTCGGCGGCGGCAACTTCGCCAGCTCGATGTCGAACATCACGTTCTTCTACCCGGCCGCGCAGAAGGGGTACGCGCTCGGACTCAACGCCGCGGGCGGCAACCTCGGCGCCTCGGTCGCGCAGTTCGTCGTGCCGATCGTCATCACCATCGGCGCCGCGGCCACCCTCAACCTCCCCCTCGCGGGCCTCATCTGGGTGCCGCTCATCCTCGTGGCGATGGTCGGTGCGTACTTCCGCATGGACAACCTCAGCGCTGCCAAGGCCGACGTCGCGGCATCCCTCGCCGCCCTGAAAGAACCGCACCTGTGGATCCTCGCGACCCTCTACATCGGCACCTTCGGCTCGTTCATCGGCTTCACGGGTGTCTTCCCGAAGCTCCTCGCCGACACCTTCCCCGACTTCAAAGGCATCGCGATCGGCACGGCCACCGTCACCCTCGCCTTCCTGGGCGCCCTGGTCGGCTCTCTCGCCCGCCCCTACGGCGGCAAGCTCGCCGACCGGTTCGGCGGAACCGTCATCACGATCGGCGCCTTCACGGTGATGGGTCTCGGCATCCTGAGTGTGATCCTCACCCTGCCGATGCAGAACTTCGCCGTGTTCCTGCTCTGCTTCCTGGTGCTGTTCGCCGCCGCCGGCATGGGCAACGGCTCGACGTACCGCATGATCCCGACGATCTTCGCCCTGCGCTCGAACAACGGCATCGGCGCTCAGCGCAAGGCCGCGGCGGCCCTCGGCCTCATCTCGGCGATCGGCGCGTACGGCGGCTTCTTCATCCCGCAGCTGCTCGGCTTCTCGAAGACGACGTTCGGCTCGTACACCCCGGCCCTCGGCTGGTTCGTCGGCGCCTACGTGGTCTTCCTCGCCCTCACCGCCGGCGTCTACCTGCGCATGTCGAAGCGCTCCGGCGTGCGGATCTGACAGCCCATGAGCTCCGCCGACACCCACTGCCCCTACTGCGCGCTGCAATGCGCCATGACCGTGCGCCACGACGGCACCACCACGGTCACCGGCCGCGACTTCCCCACCAACCGGGGAGGACTCTGCGCCAAGGGCTGGACGTCGGCGGAGCTCCTGGCATCCCCGCACAGACTCCGGATGCCACTGACCCGACGCTCCGACGGCACCCTCGCCGAGACCACCTGGCACGAGGCTCTGGATGCCGTCGCGGCGGCGTTCCGCAAGACGAAAGCGAACCACGGCGCCGACGCCAACGCCATCTTCGGCGGCGGCGGACTCACCAACGAGAAGGCGTACCAGCTGGGCAAGTTCGCCCGCGTCGCCCTCGGCACCTCGCGCATCGACTACAACGGTCGCTTCTGCATGTCGTCGGCGGCCGCCGCCGCCAATCGAGCGTTCGGCATGGACCGCGGCCTTCCGTTCCCGGTGACCGACCTCGACGACGCCGAGACGATCCTGCTGCTCGGCTCGAACGTCGCCGCGACCATGCCGCCGTTCCTCGCGCACCTCGCCGGTGCCCGCGCAGCGGGCGGCCTGATCGTCGTCGACCCGCGCCGCTCGGCGACCGCGCGCCTCACCGAAGAGGGCGCCGGCACCCACCTGCAGGCAGCCCCCGGCACCGACCTGCCCCTCCTCCTCGGTCTCACGCACATCGCCCTCGCCGAGGGCCTCGCCGACCGGGCATACATAGAGGAGCGCACGTCGGGGTTCGACACGGTCCGACGCAGCGTCGCGCAGTGGTGGCCGGAGCGGACTTCTGCGACGACCGGCGTCCCGGTTGCCGACCTGAGAGCGACCGCCCGCCGCCTCGCCGCGGGACGCGCGTACATCCTCACCGGACGCGGCGTCGAACAGCACGTCGACGGCACCGCCACCGCGACCGCCGCGATCAACCTCGCCCTCGTGCTCGGCCTCGTCGGCCGCGAGGGCTCGGGCTACGGCACCCTCACCGGCCAGGGCAACGGCCAGGGCGGACGCGAGCACGGCCAGAAGGCCGACCAACTGCCCGGCTACCGTTCCATCCGCGACCCCGAAGCCCGCCGGCACGTCGCCGGGGTCTGGGGCGTCGATCCCGACACGCTTCCGGATGCCGGCATCCCTGCCACCGCGCTGCTCGCAGAGCTCGGCGGTCCGGTGAAGACGCTGCTGGTCGCGGGCTCCAACGTCGTCGTCTCCGCGCCCGACGTCGAGGCCGTGCGCGCGAACCTCACCGCCCTCGACACCCTCATCGTGTGCGACTTCTTCCTCTCCGAGACCGCGGAGCTGGCCGACATCGTGCTGCCCGTGCTGCAGTGGGCCGAAGAGGAGGGCACGATGACCTCTCTCGAGGGCCGGGTCATCCGCCGCCGACAGGCGCTACCCGGGCCGGACGGTGCCCGCAGCGAGCTGTGGATCATGTCCGAGATCGCGCGGCGCCTGGGCGCGGCATCCACCTGGTCCACCGATCCGGCCGAGGTCTTCGACGAACTCGCCCGCGCCTCGGAGGGCGGTATCGCCGACTACTCGGGCCTCTCGCACGCGCTGCTCGACACCGGCGTCGAGGCGTACTGGCCGTACCGCGACCGCAGCACTCCCCGTCCGTTCACGCAGCGCTTCGCCCACGCCGACGGGCGCGCAAAGCTCGTGCCGGTGTCCGCCACTCCCCCGGCGCCCACCGACCGCGGAGGCGAGCTGACCCTCGTCACCGGCCGCTACCTGCAGCAATACCAGTCGGGCACGCAGACCCGCCGCGTCGCCGAGCTGCACGGCGCCCGCCCCGAGGCACGGCTCGAGATCCATCCGGCGACGGCTTCCCGCCTCGGCATCCGCGAGAATGCGCTCGTCGCCGTATCGAACGAGCGCGGCACCGTGCGGGCGCGGGCGACGGTCACCACCGACATCCGCCACGACACGGTCTTCCTACCATTCCACTACGCGGGAGACGAGTGCGCCAACCGCCTCACCGAGGCCATCGTCGACCCGACCTCGGCCATGCCCGAGTTCAAACGCACGCGGGTGCGGGTGGCTCCGGATGCCGCTGCCCCCGGCGCCCCCACCACGACCGGTGCCGCGACGGCCGACGCGCGAGCCGCAGCGCCCCACGTCGTCGAGCGCCCCGGCGTTCTAGTGGCGGGCCATGCGGATCACCGCCCCCAGGAGGAGATGCATGTCTGAGCGCGTGGTGCTGGTGGGCTACGGTCCCGTCGGGGCGCGACTGGTCGACGGGCTGCTACCCGCCGTGCGCGCGGGGCGCATCGACCTCACCGTCGTCGGGGCCGAGACCCACGACGTGTACAACCGCGTGCTGCTCGCCGAGTACGCCGTGGGCCGCGCCGACCGCGCGGGCCTCGACATGGACGACCGCCGCGTCGCCGAAGACGCGGGCGTGCGCTTCGCGCTCGGCGCGACGGTGGTCGGCATCGACCGTGATCGGCGGGTGGTGCGCCTGCACGATGGCATCCGGATCGACTACGACCGACTCGTGCTCGCCACCGGTGCCCGCGCCAACGTCCCGACACTGGCCGGCCTGGAGCGGGCTCGGCGCGACCGGTCGGCCCGACCCGGGGCGCCCGACGACCTCGACCGGGGCGGGGCGCCGCTCCCCCGCGGCGTCGTCGCGCTGCGCGATCTCGCCGACGCCGAACTCGTGCGCGCGGCCGTCTCGGCCGGGCAGCGCATCGTCGTGCTGGGCGCCGGCGTGCTGGGGATGGAACTCGCCCTGGCCGCCGCCGAAGCGGGCGCCGAGGTCATCGTCGCGTACCACTCGGCCGCGCCCATGAACCGCACGCTCGACGAGAACGGCGGGCGCGTGCTGGCCGCCGCCGCGCACGCGGCCGGCGTCGAGATGGTGCACCACGCCCGTGCCGAGAGCATCGTGCAGCGCTACGACGACCACGGCCACGCCTGGTTCGATGGCCTGGCCTGCGCCGACGGCAAGGTGCTCGCCGGCGATCTGCTCGTGCTGTCGTGCGGGGTCGGGGCGCGGACCGAGTTGGCATCGCTCAGCGGCCTCGCCACCTCGGCGGGCGTGCTCGTCGACGGCTCGTCGCGCTCGTGGACCGACCCGGCCGTGTACGCGATCGGCGACTGCGCACACGTCGCCGATCCCGCCGCCGCCGACACCGACGGCCGGGTGCCGGGCGGGCCGACCGGACTCATCGGACCGGGCTGGCACCAGGCCGACCGCCTCGCGGCGCTGCTGTCATCGGGCGTCTCGTCGCCCGTGGTCGCCGAGCGTCCGGGGGTCGTCATGCTCAAGGCCGAGGGCATCGATGTCGTCGCCGGCGGCGAGGTCGACGCCGACCCCTTCGCGCCCGTGCATGCGTCCGGATGCCATGGCCCCCAGGTCACCCTCTGGGCCGACCCCGCGCGCGGGGCCTACGTGAAGCTCGCCACCGTCGAGGGCGTGCTCACCGGGTTCGTCGCGGTCGGGATGCCGCGCACCGGCGCCGAGCTCACGTTGCTGTTCGAGCGGGGCTCGGAGCTGCCCGCCGACCGCTCCTCCCTGCTGCGGCTCGATGCGCCCGACGTCGGCATGGCCGTCGTCGCCGACCCCTTCGCGGCCGACGCGACCGTCTGCTGGTGCAACGGAGTGAGCGCGGGAGCCATCCGCGACGCCGTTTCGGCCGGGGAGCCGACGGTGGCGTGCGTGAAGGCCTCGACCCGCGCCGGCACCGGCTGCGGCGGCTGCGTCGGTCGGATCACCGAGCTGATCGCGCGCGAGGCGGTGCCGGCGTAGTGCGCCCGCCGCCCCGGCATCCCGCCACTCCACGCCCTCTCGCGCACGAAGAGATCGCCCGGAGCGCCCGCGACGTCTGCGCGTAACGCAGCCGCACTACCCTTCACTCATGCCTCCGCTCGAGAACCTCGTGGCCTTCGTCGCCGCGTCGGTCGTGATCATCGTCATCCCCGGCCCGAGCGTGCTGTTCGTCATCGGCCGCTCGATCGCCCTGGGTCGTCGGGCGGGCGTGCTCAGCGTCGTCGGCAACGCCCTCGGCACGGTGCCCGCGGTGCTCGCCGTGTCGTTCGGGGTCGGAGCAATTGTGGCGTCGTCGGTGGTCGCCTTCACCGTGCTCAAGGTCGTCGGGGCGATCTATCTCGTGTGGCTCGGCATCCAGGCCATCCGTCACCGCCGCGACCACGTCGCCGGTGCGTCCCGCGCCCCCGCTTCGTCGTGGATGCTGCTGCGCCAGGGCTTCGTCGTGGGGATCACGAACCCCAAGACCATTGCCTTCTTCGTCGCCGTGCTGCCGCAGTTCGTCGCCCCGCAGGCCGGTGCCGTGTGGCTGCAGCTGCTGTTGCTCGGCCTGGTCTTCCAGGTGCTCGCGCTCACGTGCGACAGCGCCTGGGCCCTGGCCGCCGGCACCGCGCGCGCGTGGTTCGCCCGCTCGCCGCAGCGCATTTCGACGCTCTCGGCGACGGGTGGCGTCATGATGGTCGGCCTGGGCGGTGCCCTCGCCTTCACCGGTGCGAAGAGCTGAGGCGCCGCACAGTTCCTCCGTCAGCGCCGGCGAAGCCGCGGCGTCTCGCGTGCAGCGCCGGTGTGCGCGGCGCCCGCGACCTCAGCCCACCGCACCCCGCACGTCGAGATCCGCCGAGGCCGCGCCCTCGAGCCGCGTCCCGTCGGGCGCGAAGCGCGAGCCGTCGACGGGGCTGTCCCACGACCGCTCGGCGTCGTTCCAGGTGAGCGGAACCGGGGCGACGACCGCGCGGGTGCGCCCCTCGACGGTCGACACCGCCGCCGTGCGAAGGCCCCGGCGCGCCACCACCCCGGCCCCTTCGGCGGGGCGCTTCGCCGGGGCCGAGACGGCCGAGGTCAGGGCCCCCGCCACCACGCCGACGCGCCGGGTCGCCTCGCCGATCCCCCGACCGAGGTCGGCGGGCACCGTCATGCGCGTGCCGATCGTGCGCATCCAGTGCGGCCGATCGCCGCGCGAGACACCGCGGATCTCGTCGCTCAACCGCATCGCCGCGGCGGGGGCGTTCGTGAGACCCCATCCCGCGTATCCGGTGGCGAAACGCAGGCGGCCGAGGCCGCGCGGCATCCCCCCGACGAACGGTACGAGGTTGTGCGACTGGTAGTCCTGACCCGACCAGCGGGCGATCTCGGCCCCCACCGGCAGGGTGCGCCGAGCCCAGGCGGCCAGTTCTTCGGCGAGCGCGACCTCCGACCGCGCTGAGCCGACCGGATGCCGTGCCCCGGTGACGATGAGCGCGGAACGCCCGAGCGACGACGGTGCCGCCACGACGCTGCGCCCGTCGACGCCGACCTCGCTCCACATGCCGCCGGGGGCCGCGGCATCCCCCTCCATCTCGAAGGCGATCGCCCACGAGCGCAGCGCCCGCGTCTTGAAGTCGTACAACCCGCGGCGGGTGATGGGCGTGCCCGTGGCGAGCACGACGGTGTCACCGAGGAGCGGACCGTGAACGGTGTCGACGCGTCCGGTGGGGAGCGCGTGCACGTCGGTGACGCGCGCCCCGGTGTGCAGCGCCGCCCCGGCGTCGACGGCCGCGCGGGCCAGCGAATCGACGAGCTGCACGGGGTCGAGGGCGAGCTGGTCATCCAGGGCGAGGGCGCGCACGGGAGTGCGCCCGCCGAGCTCGTCGGGGGCGTCCTCGCGCACGTCGAGGCCCGCCTCGCGCGCGGCATCGCGGACGGCGTCGAGCGCGGTGTCGGTGGCGAGACCGCGGCCGAAGGTGAACGCCGTCCGCCGGTCGGCCGCAGCACCCACCCGCTCGGCGAGCCACTCCTGGCCCGCGCGGTTGGACTCGACGTAGGCGCGCACGAGACTCGCGGGGTGGTGCTGGCGCAGGGTCGCGAGCGTCGTGCCCTGCAGCAGCGACGCCATTCCGACCGACGCCCCGGTCGCGCCCCCGCCCACGTCGCCGGAGTCCACCACGGCGACGTCGACGCCGGCTTCCGCGAGCAGCACGGCGGTGGAGAGGCCCGTGATCCCGGCGCCGACGACGATCACGTCGTGGTGCGTCCCGGGCTCGATCGAGGTCGTGTCGGCGGGCGTGCGGTCTCGGGTCCACAGCGGGGAGGTCATGGTCCCATCGAACTCTCGGTGACGGCCTCCGCGCAGCGGGTTGCCGACGCCGGTCCCGTCGTCTACGTGGATGGGTCCGGCGTCCGCGCAGCGGGTTGCCGACGCCGGTCCCGTCGTCTACGTGGATGGGTCCGCGAAGGCTGTGATTGCGCTGAGTACGGCCCCTAGGATGAAGCTCGTCGGCTCCCTGAGCCACCGCCGAGCTGACCAGTCGACGGCGTCACCGACCCTGGGAGTCGTTCGCGTGCGGACCTCAGTGGGCTTCGCCCTCGCTTTCATCCTCGTCACCGCCGGTATCGCCCCCGCTGCGTGGGCGGTTCCGGCCGAGGCGGCGGATTCCTGCCGGTCGATCCCGGTCGACGCCGACGCGCCGCTCAAGGCCGACCTCGCGCGGGAGCGCTTCGGCGTCGACGGCACGGGGGTCACCGTCGGCGTGCTCTCGGATTCGTTCGGCCTGGCCTCCGCCGAAGGTGCCACCGTGGCCGACGACATCGCCCACGGTCTGCTGCCGGGCCCCGGCAACCCCTGCGGGCGCACCACCCCCGTCGACGTCGTCCGCGAGACGACCGGGGGCAAGGACGAGGGACGCGCGATGCTGCAGCTCGTGCACGGCATCGCCCCGGGCGCGACGCTGATGTTCGCGGGAGTGGATGCCGATCGCGCGGCCTCATTGCGCGAATCCATCGACCTGTTGGTCGCCGCGGGCGCGGACGTCATCGTCGACGACATCGGCATGGAAGACGACTCGATCTTCCAGCGCTCCCTCTCGGGCGAGGCGATCGTGCGCGCAACCGCGGCCGGCGTCGCCTACTTCACGGCCGCGGGCAACGGCAACAAGATCTCCGTCGCCCCACGGCCGGGTCAGTCGAAGGGACCGGTCAACGGCTGGGAGACGACCGCGTACCGGCCGGCCGCCTGCCCCGACGGGGTGACCACGGCGGTTCTCGCGCAGGGACGCACCGCTCCCCTCGACTGCCTCGACGTCGACCCCGCAGAGGGCACCGACACGACCCTGAACTACGTGATCGGCGTGCAGAACGACGGCGAGGTGATCTTCCAGTGGGGCGAGCCGGCTGACCGGGTGAGCGGCCTCTTCGTGCCCGTCGTCATGATCGACGGAGAGCCCTTGTCGACCGCCCTCACACCACTGCAGGACGCCACCCCCGGCTTCACCGTCGCCCTGCCCGCCCGCGACAAGCCGTTCGAGATCGACATCACCGTCGCGCGCCTCGCGATCCCGGATGCCGCGACCTCACTGCCCCTGCCGCCGGTCTTCGTCTCGTTCGACCAGAGCGTGCAGGTCGGATCCGCCGAGTACTGGCGCTCGCGCGGCGACGACACCGTGGGCCGCACGATCATGGGCCACAACGGCGATCCGGCCGCGATCTCGGTCGCCGCAGCTCCCGCCGCCACTCCGCTGCAGGTCGAGGACTTCAGCAGCATCGGACCGGTCACCTGGGCGTTCGGCTCGCGCTTCGCGGCCGATCCGTCGGCGGTGATCGACCCTCGCCCGGTGGTGTCGAAGCCCGATCTGCTCTCGGTCGACGGGGTCCGCACCTCGGTGCTCGGCGCCGACACCGACGAACCCGGCGTCAAGATCTTCTCGGGCACGTCGGCGGCCGCCCCCAACGCCGCCGCCGTCGCCGCGCTGATCCGCTCCCTGGCCCCCGACACCGACCAGGAGCAGATCCGCGCCCTGCTCACCTCGACGGCGACCCGCGCTCCCTCCCCCTGGGATTCGGTCCCCGCCGAGAACATCGTGGGCGCCGGCCTGATCGACGCCGAAGCGGCGCTGGCCGCCCTGCCTCCCCGCCCCGGCCCCACCCCCGAACCGACACCGACGCCGGACCCGACGCCGACGCCGGAACCCACGCCGACGCCTTCGCCGACGGCGACGGCGGGCCCGATCGCCTCGCCCAGCGCGTCTCCGGCCCCGGCCGCCGCTCCCGATGGGGGTCGCCTCGCGTCGACGGGAATGGATGCCACCGCCCTCGCACCCCTGGCGATCGCTGCGGGGGTGGTCGTGATCGGCGGCGTGATCCTGCTGGTGGTGCGTTCGCGCGCGCGGCGGCGGTGAGCGGCGCCCCGGTTAGGCTTCCCGTGTGAGCGACACCCCTGCCCCCTCGAGCCGCACGGCGGTCGTGGCGGCCGCGATCGACCTGTTCGCCGCGCACGGGTACGACCAGACGTCGGTGGAGCAGATCGCCCAGGCCGCCGGGGTCTCGCGCTCGACGTTCTTCCGCCAGTTCGGCGGCAAAGAAGACGTCGTCTTCGCCGACCACGAAGTGCTGATCGGCGAGACCCGCGCGTACCTCGCCCAGCCGCACGCCGACCCGTGGGCGGCCGTCTGCGACGCGTCGATGCGCGTGTTCCGCCACTTCGCCGCCGACCCCGAGCTGGCCCGCCGTCGCTATGCGATCGTGCGCGAGATCCCGGGGCTGCGCGACCGCGAGATCGTCACCGTCTTCCGGTACGAGCGCCTCTTCGACGAGTACCTGCGCGACGCCCTCCCCGGCCTCGATCCGCTGGATGCCGTCGGCTTCGCCGCCCTCGTCACCGCCGTGCACAACCACGTGCTGCGTCGACTCATGCGCGGCGCCCGGGTTCCGGCATCCACTCTGCGCCGCGCGCTCGACGACGTGCTGCGTCGATACGGCGTGCATCCCGACGGCGAAGACCCGGCCGGCGACGACGTGATCGTCGCCGCCTTCCCCCGGCGCATGCCCACCGCCGAGATGTCGCGCCGCCTGCGCGCGTCGCTCGAGGACTGAGCGCGGGCGTCGCAACCACCTCGTCGAGTGTCCCGAACACGCCGCTCCCGCACGGGGTGTGCGGCGTGTCGGGGACACTCAACGCTCTGCCCGCAGACCATGACACCCGGTCCCAAGATGAGCGATACTGGGAACCATGACCATCGATGCCGATGCCGAGACCCCCACGCTCCCCGGTGAGCGGATCGCCCACTATGACCTGCTCGGGCGCCGCGACACCGATTACTACGCCGTCTTCGCCGACATCCCCGAGGCCGACCGCGCCGCGTGGGAGCGCGCGAAGCAGTTCGCCGACGAGGTCGGCACGCGCATGCAGGGCGAATGGGATGCCGCGACCTACCCCGTCGAGCTCGTCCGCCGCATGGGCGAACTCGAACTCTTCACCGACGGCATCGAGCACCCCGACCTTCCCGCGACCTCTCCCCTGGCCGCGGGCCTGGTCAACATGGAGATCTCGCGGCACGACGGGTCGCTGGCCACCGCCCTCGCCGTGCAGGGCGGACTCGCTCTGCGCACCCTGGCGCTCTTCGGCTCCCCCGAGCAGCAGCAGCGCTGGCTGCAGCCCCTCGCCGACGGGTCGGTGCTGGGCGCCTTCGCGCTGACCGAGCCCGACCACGGGTCCGACTCCGTCTCGCTCGAGACCACCGCCACCCGCTCGGCCGAGGGATGGTCGCTCCGCGGCACGAAGAAGTGGATCGGCAACGGTGCATCGGGCGGCATCACGTTCGTGTGGGCGCGGGTCGAGAACGAGGGCGGCGACGATCACGGGGCCGTGCGCTGCTTCCTCGTCGAGCAGGACACCCCGGGGTACACCGGAACGGTCATCACCGGAAAGGTGTCGCTCCGCGGCATCCATCAGGCCCACATCGCGCTCGAAGACGTCCGCCTACCCGAGGATGCCGTGCTCCCGGGCACGCACACGTTCAAGGACGCATCGATCGTGCTCTTCGCGACCCGCTCGGGCGTCGCCTGGTCGGCGCTGGGTCACGCCACCGCCTGTTACGAGATCGCACGGACGTATGCCACGGAGCGCATGCAGTTCGGCAAGCCCCTCGCGAAGTTCCAGATGGTGCAGGAACGCCTGGCGCAGATGCTCGACGAGGTCACCGCCATGCAGCTCTACTGCCGCCGCCTGGCCGACCTCGAGACCACCGGCGGCCTGCGCCCGACGCAGGCGTCGCTGGCGAAGTACCACAACACCCGCGCCGCCCGTCGGGTCGCCTCGGTCGCCCGCGACCTGCTCGGCGGCAATGGCATCCTGCTCGAGAACGGCGTCATGCAGCACCTGGCCGACATCGAGGCGATCCACACGTACGAGGGCACCGAGAGCGTCCAAGCCCTCCTGCTCGGTCGCGACATCACCGGGATGAGCGCGTTCGTCTGATCCCGGATGCCACGGCCCCGGCGCCCTCCTCGGCGTCGGGGCTGCGGTCACCGGCCCTCGGCGACCGCCCGGGGGCCCGCGGAACGCCCCGGCTTCCGGCATCCCCGCGGCCCTATCCGGCGCCACGACACCGCGCAACCCGCGCCTGCCATGTCGGAGGCCCCCGCTACCTTGTGAGCATGGGCCTGTTCTCTCGTCATCCCGCGCCGCGCGACGCGATCACCTCCGTCGCCCAGGCGGTCCAGACGCCTCCCAAGAGCCTCTGGGCCGACGGGTTCGGGCGCCTCGCCGTCCGTGCGCTGCAGATCATCGTCGTGGTCATCCTCGTCGCCGGTCTCATCTGGGGCATCCAGCAGGTGACGCTCGTCATCATCCCGCTGATCCTCGCGCTCATCTTCGCCTCGGCATTCGGCCCGGTGACGATGTGGATGAGGCGCAAGGGAGTGCCGGCGGTCCTGGCGACCCTCCTCACGCTGCTCGCCGTCGTCGTCGTGCTGGGCGCCCTCGGCTGGCTGGTCGTCAACGCCGTCGTCGACCAGTGGCCGAAGCTCAGTTCGCAAGCCGTGCAGGGCTTCCAGCAGGCACAGGACTGGTACCACACGCTGCCCTTCGCGATCTCGCAGGACCAGGTCAACGGCCTCATCCAGGGCGTTCAGGACTTCGTCACCAGCTCGCAGTTCGGCAGCGGCGCCCTGGCGGGGGTCAGCGCCGTGGCGTCGTTCGTCACCGGCTTCGTGCTCATGGTCGTCATCCTGTTCTTCTTCCTCAAAGACGGCCCGCGCATGTGGGAGTTCGTCCTGCGTCCATTCCGCGGCGACCACTACGACCGTGCCCGCCGCATCGGCGACAAGACGGTGACCGTGCTCGGGTCGTACATGCGCGGCACCGCCTCGGTCGCCGCCGTCGATGCGATCGGCATCTACATCGGTCTGCTCATCCTGCAGGTGCCGCTCGCGCTGCCCCTCGCGGTGCTTGTCTTCCTGCTCGCGTTCATCCCCATCGTCGGTGCGGTCACCGCCGGCATCCTCGCGGCTCTCGTCGCCCTCGTCACGAACGGCCCCATCGTGGCGCTGATCGTCGTCGGCGTCGTCGTGCTCGTCAACCAGCTCGAGGGCAACTTCCTGCAGCCGGTGCTCATGGGCCGCACCATGAAGCTGCACTCCTTCGTCGTGCTGGTGGTGCTCGCCGGCGGCACCGCGATCGGCGGCATCCTCGGCACCCTGCTGGCCGTTCCCCTCACCGCCGTGGTCTGGGGCATCGTCAGCGTCTGGAACGGCACCGATGCGCCCGCCGAGTGGGCGCGCCGCAAGAAGCGCAAGAACCCCGTGCCGCTCGCCGGGGGCGAGAGCAAAGGCTGAGCCATGGCCTACGACATCCCGGCACCGATGCTGGCGAAGTCCGTTCCCGCGGTGCCCGAGCACGCCAAGGTCGAGGGAGGGTTCAGCTATGAACCCAAGTGGGACGGCTTTCGCGCGCTCGTGTCGTGGGACGGCACCGATGTCGAGATCGGCAGCCGCGGAGCGAAGCCCCTCACCCGCTACTTCCCCGAGCTGGTCGCCGCGTTCGCCGAGATCCTGCCGGAGCCGTGCCTGATCGACGGTGAGGTCGTGGTGGCCCGCGGGCAGCGCGGTGAGCAGCGACTCGACTGGGAGGCCCTGTCGCAGCGCATCCACCCCGCCGCGTCGCGCGTGACGATGCTGTCGCACGAGACGCCGGCGATGTTCATCGCGTTCGACCTGCTCGCGCGCGGCGACCGTGACCTGCAAGCCGAGCCCTTCTCGGAACGCCGCGCCCAGCTCGAGAACCTGCTCGGCGCCGTGCCGCACCCCGTTCACGTCACCCGCACGACCGACGACCCCGACCTCGCGCGCCGGTGGCTCGCCGAGTTCGAGGGCGCCGGCCTCGACGGCGTGATCGCCAAGCCCCTCGCCCAGCCGTACGCGCCGAACAAGCGCACGATGTTCAAGATCAAGCACGCCCGCACCGCCGACGTCGTGGCGCTCGGGTACCGCATCCACAAGTCTGGCGAGGGCGTCGGGTCACTGCTCGTCGGCCTCTACGACGACGAGGGCACCCTGCACGGCGTCGGCGGGGTATCGGCGTGGACCGACGCCCGCCGCCGCGAACTCATCGACGAGCTCACGCCGCTCGTCGAGCGCGACGCCGAGGGCGAAGCGGTCGTCGGAGAGACCGACCGTTCGCGCTTCTCGGCATCCAAAGACGTGTCGTTCGTGCGCCTGCGCCCCGAGCGCGTGCTCGAGGTGCGCTATGACCAGCTCGAGGGCATGCGCTTTCGCCACACCGTGCAGTTCGACCGGTGGCGCCCCGACCGCGACGCCCGCTCGTGCACCTTCGCGCAGCTCGAGACGGTGACGTCGTACGACCTGGGCGACGTGCTGGACTAAGGGGTGGCGCACGGTCGTGCGCTGCGTCAGACCCGCTGCCGACGACCGACCACGACGGCGGCTCCGACCGCGAGTAGCCCGATCCCGAGCACTCCCGCTCCCCACGCTGTCTCGACGGACGCCGCTCCCGTCACGGGGAGCATGCGAACCGGCGGCGCTCCCGCGGGAAGGGGCGGCAGCCCCTCCGCCACCCGGGTGAGAAGTGCGCGCGCGTCGATGATGCCCGCGCCAACCGAGTCGTCGTCGGCGATCGAGACGTAGGGCGACGCCACCGGCGAGGCCGTCTCGGTCAGCAGGGTCTCCACCTCGTCGGGCGTGAGGTCGGGATCCAGCTGCAGAGCGAGCGCCACGACTCCTCCCGCCACCGGGGTCGCCGACGAGGTTCCGTAGAACCGCCAGACGCCGGGGGCGGTCTCGGGGCCCTGCGGGTACACCGTCTGCTGTGATCCGTCGACCGAGAGGATGGTGGGCTTCACGATCTTCCGGGGTTCGGCGAGACGTTCGGCCGTTCCCGTCGCATCGTCCTCGGGCCCGAGGAAGTATCGGACGGGTCCGATGGAGCTGAACATCTCGAGGCGTTCGTCGGTGGTGGCACCGGTCGCCGCCACCGTGATCGCCGCCGGGGCACCGTTGTGCCCGACGATGGACCGGCCGACCTCGTCCGGGCCCTCTGATCGCCAATACTCCGCCGATACGGCCCACTGCAGGCCGTCAGTGGGGACGATGTAGCCGAGCGCCGGCGCGAGGTCGGACTCGGGCGTGCCGTCGAGATACCGCACGATCGTGATGTCCATGTCGAGCTCGTCGGCGGTGAGGTCGGTCGGGTCGAGAAGGTTCGTGATGTCTACCGTCGGGGACGAGGAGCGCAGCGGCGAGTCCGGGATCAGTGTCTCGATCACCTGCGTGCCCTGCCCCGCGAAGGTGACGAACATCTCGAAACGTGCCTTGGCCGTCCCGGTCCCCTCCGGTCCACCGAAAGGCTCCGCCCACTGGAAAACGATCGGCAGCCGGGCTTCTTTGTCGCTGACTGCCACGACCGCGGGCAGCGTCGTGATGTTCGAGACGACGTCGACGGCCTCGCCGGGATCGAAGTCGAGGCAGTCGAACGACACGGCATCCTGGCGGAGGGCGTCGCTCGTGATGGCATCCAGAACGGACTTCTGGTCGGGATCCTTCGCGTCGAGGTCGCACGCGACGGGGCGGTACTGCTCGGTCCGCCAGCCGCCGATGGGCGTGACGTCCTGCTTCGGGCGAGGCGTTCGCGCCAGGGCCGTGTCGTTCCCCGCCGCCGAGAGGTAGGTGATGCCCGCCGCGCGCACCGCGGCGATCTGCTGGGTGATCGTTGACTCCTGGAAGAACGGCTCCCCGGGCAAAATGACGTCGTCCACGATGACGTCGACCCCCGCCTTCTGCAGCTCCGTGATCGCCGTGCCCATCTCACCGAGCTGCGGCCCCGCGCTGGCCCAGAACAGTTCCGCACCGGGGGCGATCCCGTGCACGAGTTGCGCCATCGAGCGGCCCTCGTCGTCTTGGATGCCGGGCGGGTCGGCCACCACGATCTGCACGGGGGTGGTGTACCCGCACGGGTTGCCGGGGCCGGGCAGCAGGCCGTCGGCGATGTTGTCGTCGACGGAGCTGTACTCCGGCGAGGGCAGTGTCGAGAAGGAGTTGGAGATGATCCCCACCTTCACCCCCGACCCGTCCACGCCGAACTCACTGCGCGCCGCGTCGGAATGAAGGATCGGGTCCGCGTCGACGGGTACCGTTCGACAACTCGTCGGCGCCGCGGACGCCGCCGCGGGAACCCCGGCGAAGACCATCACCGCCACCGCAGCCATCGTCGTCACCACGGTCACAGGCGCCTTCGTGCGCACGGCATCCTCCCCAGGATTCGCGTTCGGCCGTCTCCGATCAGTGGTGCGATGCGGGCCGGATCGGAACGATTGCGTTCAGCATGGCAGAACGCTGAGTGCGTATCCGCACGGCGGCGCGGCGACGGCGCACGAGACGTATCGTGAGCCGACCGTGAGCCCATCGACCCGGTGAGGGCTACGCGCAGAGGAAGGTCTGAGCCAGAACCGTCATCGCCACGGAGGGGCCGAACGAGAGCTTCGTCCCGTCGACGGTGACCTTCACATCGTCGTCGGCGACGCCGTTCTCGATCTGGGTGCACACCGACTGCCCGGCCGTGACGAGAGCCTCGTCCGAGGCTTTGGCGACGGTGGCCTCCTGCCCGAGCTGGTTGCGCACCTGCGCGACGAACGTCTCGGGGCCCGGCGTGACATCGCTGTGGGTGATCTCGGCGGTGGAGTCGCCGAGTTCGATGGTGGAGTCGCCGTTCGTGATGGTGCCTCCGGTTATCGGCGTCGAGGATGCCGTCTGACCGGGGGTGGTGGAGTCCACGGTCGTCTCTTGTGTGCTGGTGCTCGTGCACCCGCTGAGAAGCACGATGCTGGCCGCGACCGCGAGGACGCCTGCGTAACGGTTCATATCCAGAGATTAGCGAGGTGGCATTCCGGTCGACCCACCTTCCTCGCCCCCTGACACGTGTCTGAGTCGTTCCTTCGGGGTGCCAGTAGGCTTCCGGCATGACCGACCGCGCGGTGCCGAATCTGCCGTCTCGTGACTTCGATGAGACGATCGCGTTCTATGAACCGTTCGGATTCGGACTGGCTCATCGGGATGATGGCTGGCTGATTCTCTGCCGTGGGGAACTCCAATTGGAGTTCTTCCCGTTTCCCGATCTCGTGCCCGAGAAGAGTTCCTTCATGTGCAGCGTCCGCGTCGATGACGTTGACGAGCTGTACCGGCAAATCACAGAGGCCGGCGTGGCCGAGGGGACCTCGGGGCGTCCGCGGCTGCTTCCCGTGCAGGTGCAGCCCTGGGGGCAACGAGCCGGATTTCTCATCGACCCCGATGGGACGCAGCTGCATCTCATCGAGAACATCGCTTAGCGCTGTTCCGCGCCCTGGGTGTTGCCGGCCGCGTGGTTGTCGACTCCTCCGGGAATGAGGCAATCCTCTCCGGTCACGCGGAGCGTCGATGTGACCTCATTCGTCTGTGATGCGAGCTGCAAGTACGACCTGGGCGACGTGCTGGACTGAGGGGTGGTCTTCCTGCCCTCGGTGTCGAGCACGACGGAGCGTCGCCCCCGGGCTGCCCACCTCGGTCGTCCACTCGTTCCGCCCGCGCGAGGAGAGACCGACCGGTCGGGGCCGCAGCTATGCGAGTTCTCGTACGAAATCCTGAGTAAGCGTCGCCAGGAACGCATGGTGGTCGAGGCCGGGTGTCGGTGACACGTTCGGAGGCAGCGAAGTGAGGAAATCGAGATGGCCGACACCGGGGTAGGTTCGCACGCTGATGGTGGCGGGGGCAGCGCGCAGGACATCCACGGTTGACGGAGGCGTCACCCTGTCTGCCGCTCCCGTCATGACGACGACCGGAACACGGAGTCGATCGAGCGCACCCGGCGCGCGAAACCAGCCGAGCGTGGGGGCTAACGCGATCACCTTCGAGACGCGAGCTTCGACGGGCACCGAGAGGCGATGCCCGTCTCTGCTCCACGGTTGCGCTCCGGCCAGGCAGAGTGCGGCCCATCCTCCTACCGAGTGCCCGGTGGCGACGACGGGCACATCCTCGCGGCCGGTTTCCCTCAGCACTTCGGCGAGGCTGATCGCGCGTTCTCGAACCTGGCCATCTGTCACGGTCCTGACGTCGAAGCGTTCATGCACGGGGGCGGCGACGATGAACCCGGCATCCCTCGCTGCGGTGATGAGCGCCCCGTAACGAGCGGGGTCTCCACCGGCACCCGGGGCGAACAGGACGACTCCACGCGGGTCTCGATCGGGAGCGATGATCACGACAGGAGCGTAGCTTCTGGCCGCGAAATCGGGGGCTGCTATTGTGAGCCCGGCTCTGCTCGGGGCCGCTGGCTCTTGGGGGATAAGCGTGCACCGTCTGGGCAGAATGACCGTTGTCGGCGCCGTGATCACTGGCTCGCTGGTCACCACCCTTCTCGCAGGTACCGCGGCATCGGCGGCACCGGGACCGGACGACGATGGGTCCGACACGCTCTCGGGACGCCTGCTGCAGGTCACTCAGCTCGACCTGTCGGACGACCCCGCAGAAGCATCGCGGCAGATCGACGAGCAGTCGGTGACCCTCGGCACCGTCGACGGCGGGCCGGCGAGTCTGCAGGTCTCCCCCGGCGGTATCGCCGTGACGATCTATTACACGACACCGCCCACCGACGGCGATCTCGCTGCCATCCGCGAGCTCGGCACCGTCGACGACGTGGCGGCGAAGTACCTCGTCGTCGACGCGACGATCCCGGCCGCAGCGCTGGCGACGGTCGCCGCCCTTCCGAACATCGCCTATGTCCTCGAGAACATCGCCCCGACGACATCGGGGGTGAGCCGCGACATCGTGGGCGCCCGAGCAGAAACGACCTCGGCCGCGCGTCCGACCGACTCCTGCCGCACCATCGAAGCCAACCTGGCCGAGCCCCTGAACGTTCCCTTCGCGCGCGAGCTTTACGGCGTCGACGGCACGGGGGTGAAGATCGGGATCATCTCGGACTCCTACGCGACACGGACAGACCCCCTGAGCACGCCGGAACAGGACATCGCCGCCGGGCTCCTTCCCGGTGACAGCAACCCGTGCGGTTACGCACAGCCGGTGCAGGTCGTCAAAGAGAGCCGTCAGGCCGGATCCGACGAGGGGCGTGCCATGGCCCAGCTCGTGCACAGCATCGCGCCGGGGTCGACCCTTCTGTTCGCCAGCGGATCCGGTGGGCAGGCGGGGTTCGTCGACGCCGTGGACGCGTTGACACACGCAGGCGCCGACGTCATCGTCGATGACCTCGGGTACTCGGGCGAACTGATGTTCCAAGACGGCCCGGCCTCGAACGCCCTCTCAGACGCCGTCGCCGACGGCATCCCCTTCTTCACCGCCGCCGGCAATGACACGTCGTTCGCCAGTGTGGGACCGAGTACCGGTCACGTCATCTCGTCGTGGGAGACACCTGAGTACCGTCCCACAGACTGCCCCCCGTCCGTGGCGGCCTACCTTCGCGACAATGAGATGACCGGGGACTGCCTCGACTTCAGCCCCTCCGAACAGGCAGACCCGACCGACACCCTGACGTACCCGAACCTGCATAACCAGGCGAACCCGTCGGCGACCATCATGCTGCAGTGGGCGCAGGCCATCAGGGCGTCCGACACCCAGTTGATGGCAGCCGTGCTCGATTCCGACGGGAAGATCCTTCGCATCACTCCGTCGCAGCCTCTCGGACTGCCCCTGCAGACGCTGGCTTTCGAACCCGATCAGGGCGACCTCCGCTCCGGGGGCGAATACGACTTCGTCGTCGTTCGCAACACCACCGACGGCATCCCGGCATCTCTTCCGCGTGTGAAGGCCATCTTCACCGGAAGCTACCTTCGCGGCGCCGAGTACTTCGAGAACACGGGGGGAGACATCGTCGGCCCCTCCATCTACGGGCACGCGGGCACGCCGTCGGGCGTCAGCGTGGTGGCGGCCAACGCCGCCGACCCCTCCGTCATCGAGCTTTTCAGCGGCACCGGGCCGCTGACCCTGTACTTCGAGCCCTTCCCCAGCACGAAGGCCCTGCCGCAGCCGATCGCCGGGGCGCCCACCCTGACGGGCCTCGATGGTGTCTGGACCAACTTCTTCGGCACTCCGGTGCCGGACGAGCCGGGAACCTACTCCTTCACCGGTACCTCAGCGGCGGCTCCGTCCGCCGCGGCAGTCGCGGCCCTGGGGCTGCAGAAGAACCCCGACCTCACCCCCGCTCAGGTGACCGCGGCCCTCACCTCGACCTCTCGAGAAGTTCCGTTCATCTTTCCGGGTGTCGAGCGCAAAGACGTGACGGGATCCGGTCTCGTGGATGCCGCGGGGTTCCTTTCCGTGCTCCCCGCGCCGACTCCCACTCCCACCCCGGTTCCCCCGACGCCCGTCCCCCCGACACCGGTACCGACACCGACACCTGTGCCGACACCCACCGACACGCCCCTCCCCCAGCCCACGTCGACGGCCGTTCCCGTGCCGAACGACGCCGGGGGAACACGCGAACTCGGACGCACCGGCACGTCGGCAGACGGCGCCCTCACCGGCGGCGTTCTCGGCGCGCTGCTCGTCGTCGGCGGACTCGGGGTGGTTCTCCTGCGTCGCGGCCGCACGGGCCGTCCCCGTCTGTGACGCCCCTCGCGTCGGTCGGGTCGCTCAGCCGTCCGACGCGGGACTCTTCGCACGAGACGGCTGCACGCGCGGCGGCTCCCCCGGCATCTTGGGGAACTCCGGCGGGAAGGGCAGTTCGCCGAGGCCGTCGTCGAGGTCGCGCTGCCACCACTCCAGAAGCGTGTCGATGCGCCCGGGCTTCTCGGCGAACCCGGCCCACGGATCGCCGACGGATGCCAACCGCTCGGGGATGCTGCGCACGGTGAACGCGAGCGGGTCGAGCCCGTCGAGCTCGTCCCACTCGACCGGCGTGGACACGGTGGCCGTCGGCAGAGCGCGGGGCGAGTAGGCGCCGGCCATCGTGCGGTCGCGGTTCGCCTGGTTGAAGTCGACGAAGATGCGCTGGCCGCGCTCCTCTTTCCACCAGCTCGTGGTCACGGCATCCGGCATCCGTCGCTCGAGTTCCCGGGCCGCGGCGATGACCGCGTGTCGCACGTCGAGGAACTCGTGGGTGGGCTCGATCGGGCAGAACACGTGCAGACCACGGTTGCCGCTCGTCTTGATCCACGCCTCGAGCCCCGCCTCGCGCAGCACCGTGCGCAATTCGTGCGCCGCGGTGACCGCTTCGGCGATCCCCGTGCCCGGCTGCGGGTCGAGGTCGATGCGCAGTTCGACGGGATGGTCGGCGTCGCTCGCGAGCGAGGCCCACGGGTGGAACACGATCGTGTTCATCTGCGCCGCCCACACGGCCGAGCCGATCTCACCGAGGAAGAGCTGCGGATGCCGCCGCCCACTGTTGTAGGTCACCGTCACGGCCTCGACGAACGCCGGCGCCCCCTTGGGCGGGTTCTTCGAGAAGAACGCCTCGCCCCCGACGCCCTCGGGAAAGCGTTCGAGCGACACCGGCCGATGCCCGTTCGCCGCGATGAAGGGGTCGGCGACGGCGATGAGGTACTCGGCGAGTTCCCGCTTGGTGATGCCCACCTCGGGCCAGAGCACGCGATCGGGGTTCGAGATGCCGATCTCGCGGTCGCCCTCGGGACCCGGCACGGTCAGCGTGATGCGGGGGGATGCCATGCCCCGACGTTAGTGCGCCGGAGCCGTCGGCGTCTCCCCCGTTGCGCTCCGCGTGAGCCGCCAGAAGTTGTCGCTTACCGAGATGGTCGAGCGACAATTCGTGCCGCCTCACGCGGCTCGCGGGCCCGTGTCCAGCCCGGGGTCTCGGCATCCGGTCTCGGTTTACGCTCGGATCATGACTTCCGCCGCCGCCCGTAAGGCCCTCGACATCGCCGACTGGCGCCGCCGCGTGTTCGCTCTGTACGACGCCGTGCGGCAAGCCGAGGATCCCGAAGAGGCGCACGAGCTCTGGCGCATCGAGCGCGACGCGCTGTTGGCCGATCACCCCGCCACTCCCCTGCTACCGGAGCAGCGCGAGGGCTTCGTCGGCCTGCCGATCGCCCCGTACGACGCCGCCTGGCGGTTCGAGGTTCCGCTGCTCGACGCCGATGAGGCGTCGTTCGTCGCCACCACCGGCACCGACGGCGAGGTCGAGTTCGAGCGCATCGGCCGCGTCGAGCTGCCCGACACCGGCTCTCTCGACGTGTGGCGACTGACCTCGTACGCCGGAGGGCTGTTCATCCCCGTCCGCGACGGCTCCGCCGGGCGCCCGGGCGGAACGTACGGCGGCGGTCGCTACCTGCTCGACACCGTCAAGGGCGCCGACCTCGGCCAAGGCGCCGCGCCCGACAGCCTCGTCATCGACTTCAACTTCGCGTACAACCCCTCGTGCGCCTACGACCCGATGTGGGCCTGTCCTCTGGCCCCGGCGGGCAACGTGCTCCCGGTCGCCGTGCCGGTGGGCGAGCTGTACGGGGTCTGAGCCGCGCAGGCGCGTTGCCCGGTGGCCGTGCACGGTCGCTCGGCCATCGCGGGGAGATGGATGCCAGAGCCCGGCGCCGCTGAAGCGATAGGCGGTCCACTGCACCAGGGAACCCCGACAGCAACGACGACGGGCCGCCTCCGAAAAGGAAGCGGCCCGCCGTGGTCGAGAGATCAGGAGGTCGGCGCGGCGTCTTCCGCCGCCAGGGCGATCACGGGAGCGAGCTCGTCGCGCGTGAGGCGGATCCAGGGGCCGGCCGGGTCGATCAGCACGCCGGTGAGCTCCGCGTCGCCGGCGAGGGCCTTCGCCAACTGCAGCGGCTTGACCGGCAGGGGCTGGTCGCCGCGGCCGAGTGCGAGCAGCTCGAGCGGGTGCGTGAACACCTCGAGATAGCGCTCGCCACCGGCCGAACGCGACTCGGCGACACCGACGGGTCCGCCCTCTTCGGTCTGGGCGACGGCGATCCACATCGGCGCCTCGGCCACCATGGCGTCGACGATGGTGGATGCCGTGGTCTCATCGCGCGTCTCGCACAGGGCCGTCTTGATCCGCAGTTCGGGGTCAACCTCGGCGACCATGCGCTCGAGCAGCGCCTTGGGCAGCACGGCGCGGTTGTCGCCCGAGGCGGGGTCGAGCACGATGCCGGCGTACGAGCCGCCGAGCACGTGCTGCAGCAGCGCCATCACGGGCTGGCCCATCGCCGAGGTGTCGTGGTCGCCGTCGGCCTCGACGCTCGCGCGCAGGGCCATGCCGCCGCTGTAGGCGAGCACGAGCTGCTCGTCGCCGCGGTTGGCGACGGCCAGCGGAAGGTCTTTGCCCTCGGCGAGCAGGGCACGCGCGTCACCCTTCACCCGCAGGAAGACATGCCCCTGCAGGAGCTGACGGGCGACGTTGAGCAGCTGCGCGGGCTCGGGCTGGTCCTTGATCTCGGCGAGGGCGATCCCCAGCAGAGCGTTGTCGCGCAGACCCTGCACCGTCTCGGGAGCCTCGGGGGCTTCCATCGGTCCGGGCTGGCGGGCGGACGGCCGCGCCGAGAGGGGAGGCGCCGAGGGGTTTTCGGGACCGGCACCCACACCACGGAACGACGACATCGAAATGCCGACCGTGGGGGCGGCGGGGGCCTGCTGGGCGGCGGGGGCCTGCTCTGCGGCGGGGGTGGCGTCGCTCGGACCGGCGGGGTCGACGGGCTGCTCGCCCGGTTCGATGGTGCTGTCGGGCCGGTCGGCCGATGCGTCGTCGGAATCGGACTTGTTGCGGCGCGAGAAGAGGGCCATTGTTCCAGCCTATCCGGGCGGTCCCTGTCGCGGGCCCGGCCGGCCCGACCGCGACCTCGCCCCGTGGTGGTCTGAGATGGCGCGGCGTGGTCCGACGCCGCGCCGGTTCACACCTTCGCGATCGGCGCGATCTTCACCAGCAGCTTCTTCGGTCCCACCGTGTCGAAGCGCACGTGCGCCACGCGCTTCGCACCCTCGCCGGTGACGGCGTCGACACGCCCCTCGCCGAAGTCGTCGTGACGGATGCGATCTCCCGCGGCCAGCACCAGGTCGCCGTTGTCGCGCACCTTCGCCGGAATGCGGTTGGGGAACTTGCTCGGGTCGGCCGGCGCACGCTTGGGCAGCGGTACGAGGTCGTCGCCGTAGCGGTTGCCGCCCGAGCCGCCCTGACCGGCCCATCGGCCGCCGCGGGCGTTGAGCGCGCGCGACTGCGAGCCACCTCGACCGTTGACGTCGCCCGGCGACTGACGCCAGTCGATGAGGTCGGCCGGGATCTCTTGCAGGAACCGGCTCGGCATGGCCACGGTGACCTCGCCGAACTGGGCGCGGGTCATCGCGAGCGAGACGTGCAGGCGCTTGCGGGCGCGGGTGATGCCGACGTAGAAGAGGCGGCGTTCCTCTTGCGGACCGCCCGGCTCGTTGGCCGAGATGCGGTGCGGCAACAGGTCTTCTTCGACGCCGGTGAGGAACACCGCGTCGTACTCGAGGCCCTTCGCGGTGTGCAGGGTCATGAGCGAGACCGAGCCCGACGCGTCGTCGAGGTCATCGGCATCCGCCACCAGAGTGACCTCGGTGAGGAAGTCGATGATCGTGCCCTCGGGGTTGTTGCGGGCGAACTCGCGCGTCACCGCGACGAGCTCGTCGAGGTTCTCGAGGCGCGCTTCGTCTTGCGGGTCGCGGCTGGCGCGCAGGGCGTCGAAGTAGCCGCTCTTGTTGAGGAGCAGCGTGAGTCCCTCGGTGACCGACGTAGAGGGGGCGAGCTCTCCCGATGCCGGCAGCATGATCGCCGTGGCCTCGGTGAGCACCGCATCGAGCTGGTCGATGGCCTTCTGCAGCTTGGGTCCGACGCCGATCTGCGCCGAGTTGGCCAGCGCATCGCGGAAGGTGATGCCGTGCTCGGCGGCATAGCGGGCGATCGCGGTCTCGGTGACATCTCCGATGCCGCGGCGCGGACGGTTGAGGATTCGGCGCACGGCCATGCCGTCGGCGGGGTTGGCGACGGCGACGAGGTACGCGAGGGCGTCCTTGATCTCGGCGCGCTCGTAGAACTTGGTGCCGCCCATGATCTTGTACGGCACGGCCGAGCGGATGAAGATCTCTTCCAGCGCACGCGACTGCGAGTTGGTGCGGTAGAACACCGCGACACCGGAGTAGTCGACGCCCTTCTTGTGCAGGGATTCGATCTCGTCGGCGACGAACTGCGCCTCGTCGTGCTGCGAGTACCCGGTGAAGCCGATGATGGGGTCGCCCGCGCCGACGTCGGTCCAGAGTTTCTTCTCTTTGCGGTCGAAGTTGTTCGAGATGACCGCGTTGGCCGCCGACAGGATGTTCTGCGTCGAGCGGTAGTTCTGCTCGAGCAACACCACCTTGGCGCCCGGGTAGTCGCGCTCGAACTCGCTGATGTTGCGGATGTCGGCGCCGCGGAAGGCGTAGATCGACTGATCGGAGTCACCGACGACGGTGAGGGACGCCGCATCTTCGCCGACGGGTTCGGCCTCGAAGATCATCATTCCGCCGCCGGCCGACATCGGCTCGGCGTCGGATCCCGGGGGCCGCGTCAGTTCGTGAATGAGGGCGTACTGCGCGTGGTTGGTGTCTTGGTACTCGTCGACCAGGATGTGCCGGAACCGCTTGCGGTACACGTCGGCGACCTGCGGGAAGGCGCGGAAGAGGTAGACCGTCTGCGCGATGAGGTCGTCGAAGTCGAAGGCGTTGGACCGCTGCAGTTCGCGCTGGTACGAGCCGAAGATCTCGACGAAGACGCGCTCGGCCGGGTCGCTCATGTTGGCCGAGCGGGCGTACGACTCGGCGTCGGCGAGCTCGTTCTTGAGCTTCGAGATACGGCTCTGCGTACCGGCGGGAGTCAGGCCGAACGAGTCGCCCTCGTGCTCTTTGACCAGTCGCTTGATGAGAGCGCGCGAGTCGCCCGAGTCGTAGATGGTGAACGCCTTGGTGAAGCCGAACTGCTCGGCCTCGCGCCGGAGGATGCGCACGCACGCCGAGTGGAACGTCGAGATCCACATGCCGTCGGACTTCTGCCCGATGAGCTGGTGCACGCGCTCGCGCATCTCACCCGCGGCCTTGTTCGTGAACGTGATGGCGAGGATCTGACTCGGATACGCCTCGCGCGTGCGCAGCAACGAGGCGATGCGCCGGGTGAGCACGCTGGTCTTGCCCGATCCGGCGCCGGCGACGATGAGCAGCGCCTGACCCCGGTAGGTGACGGCATCGCGCTGGGGACCGTTGAGTCCCTCGAGCAGGTCGGCGTCGGGGCGGGCGTCCGACGGCGCGGACCCGCCGACGATGAGGGGCGTGGTGGAGGCGTCGGTCATGGCGGGTCAAGTCTAGGCGGGGCCTCCGACATCGGCCCTCCGCGCCGGCAGCGGGGCTCCCGCGATGTCGCGAGCCCCCCCCCGCCCCGGCGAAACGTTACGCTCGCGCCTCGCCCGCCGCCCCCGACGACAGCAGCGACTGCGCGCGCGAGTAGTGCTCGGCATCCACCGTCACGTCCCACCGCTCGGCTTCGAGTCCCTGCACCGACGAGAAATCGCGGCGGCCGCCGGTGAACGCGTGACCGGCGAAGCCGAACACCGCGCCCCACACGGCGCCGAGAACGAGGCCCCAGACCAGCAGGCCGAGGAATCCTCCGGGGGTGAGCAGCCCCAGCAGCACGCCGATCATCAGACCGAACCAGGCACCGGAGGCTGCGCCCAGACCCGCCGCGCGTCCGCGGGTCAGGCGGCCGGTCACCTGCTCGACGATGCGCACGCCGTGCCCGACGATCGCGGTGTGCTCGACGGGGAAGCCGGCGTCGGAGAGGCGGTCGACGGCCGCCTGCGCTCCGGTGTAGTCGCTGAAGCTCGAGAGTGTGCGGCGCTCGGGGGTGGCGCGGGTGACGTCGGTCATGGGGGTTCCTCTCCCTCGGATGGGCCTCACGCTAGCCCTCCGCCTCTCGACGGGCGGGGCGCTTGCGCGTCGTCCTGCCCCTGGATAGGCCCGGGGCTGTCAAACCCCGGATGCCACACAGCCCGGCCGGTCATGATGGGGACATGCGCCTCATCCTCAACGTCCTCTGGCTCGTGCTCTCGGGCTTCTGGCTCTTCCTGGGCTACTTCGCCGCGGGGATCGTGCTGTGCATCTTCATCGTCACGATCCCATGGGGCATCGCGGCGTTCCGGATCGGCCTGTACGCGCTGTGGCCGTTCGGCCGCGAGATCGTCTCCAAGCCCACCGCCGGTGTGGGCTCGTTCCTGGGCAACGTCGTATGGGTCATCCTCGCCGGGTGGTGGCTGGCGCTGGAGCACGTCGTCACCGGCCTGCTGCTCTGCGTCACGATCATCGGCATCCCGCTCGGGATCGCCAACTTCAAGCTCGTGCCGGTCTCGCTCATGCCCCTCGGCAAAGAGGTGCGCGAGCTCCGTCGCGGGGGTCCGTTCGACCGGTGATCCGCGCGTGGGCCGGCGCGCACGGCGGCTCACCCCGGCGCGTCAGCGTGCGGTGCGCTCGTACACCCGTCGGGGAAGGGCGAGCAGGATGCCGACGAGCGTGACGACCGCCCCGATCACCGCGGTGGCGATGACGAGCTCGACCGGGAAGGCTCCGTCCCGCGCGCCGGCGAAGCGCGCGAGGTCCCAGGGAAGCACGCCCACCTGCTCGTTCCACGACCGCAGCGCAGCGCCGGCTCCCATGAACGCCACCGTGACCGCGGGGACCGCGCACCCCACGCCCATGCCGGCCAGGGCGATACCGGTCGCGCGACGGCGTCCGAGTTGGGGGCGGAGCGACCATCCGGCGGCGACGAACACCCAGGCGAGCAGGGCGAACGCCCCCGTCAGGTAGAGCACCCGCACCGCGGGGATGGTCCACAACGCCGACCAGATGCCCTCGGAGCCCGACAGCGCCACCGCCGTCAGGGCGACGACGCAGCGAAGCACGAGCGCGCCGCCGACGGCCGCGATGATGGGCCACGGCGAGCGCTTGCCGAGCAGCAGCCGCACGACGATCGCGAAGACGAGCCAGCTGGCGATGGCCACGGCCGCGCCCCACAGGCCGTCGCGGGGCGTCTGCACGATGCGGGTCGCCACGAGCAGGCCGCCCGGAATGAGGATCATCAACCACCGGTCGAGCGGCAGCAGTCCGAGGCTGGACTCGCGGGCCCGCCAGGGTCGCGTCGACGCGATCCAGGTCGCACGCGCGGCGGCCGCGCCGGGGCGGCGCACCAGGCTGGTGCGGGCGGCGACCATGCCGATGACGACCCAGACGACCCCGAGCAGCAGCAGACCGCGGCCGAACCATTCGGTCGTCGCGTCCACGACGACGGGAGCGCGGGTGAAGGGATCGACCACGAACGAGAGGATGAGGCCGAGCACGAGGAGTCCGCCGGCGGTGCTCAGCGCCAGAACGCCTCGCCCCGTCGTCGTCGCCATGCACCTACGTTAGCGGGCACACCCGCGCGCTCCGACCGCGAAGGCGGGCCACCCGGGCCGCCCCTCGCGACCGCGGCACGCGAGCGCGGCCGGGCGGACCGACGGTCAGGCCCGGTCGTGCAGAGTGACGTGGTATCCGTCGGGATCGGCGAAAGTGAACGTGCGGCCGAAGGGTCCGTCGATGGGGTCCATGACGATGCGGTGACCGTCGGCGACGAGTGCGTCGTGGATCTGCTGCACATCGGTGGCGTGCAGCCAGACGGCCGCGCCGATCCCGGGCTGCGCGACACCGCTCAGGTCCGTCCCCGGCGCGAGGTCGCGCAGGGCGAAGGCGATCGGCGTCGTGGTGAAGACCACGGCGTGCGGGGGGCCCGCGGGTGAGCGTTCGAGTCCGAGGTACCGCGCGTAGAACGCGTGCGAGGCGTCGAGATCGCGCACCTGCAGGGAAAGGAAGTCGGGGCCGGTGACGGGCATGGAATCTCCTCGTGTGTCAGTTATCTGACATCGACTGTATGTCAGAATACTGACATGACGCAAGAGCGCATCGATCTGGATACCTCGCTGGGGTACCTGCTCAAAGAGGCGGCGAGCGCGCTGCGCTCCGCGATGGAGGACGTCCTGCGCCCCCTCGGCATGACGATCACGCACTACTCCTGCCTCGAGCTCCTCGCCCAGCGTCCGGGGTTGTCGAACTCCGACCTCGCCCGCGGGGCATTCGTCACGCGGCAGTCGATGAACGTGCTGCTCCAGGCACTGGAGCGCGACGGCATCGTCGAGCGCCCGGACGCCGCTCCCGTCGGCAAGGCACTGCCCACGCGTCTCACCGCGCGCGGCCTCCGTTCCCTCGAGGCGGCGAGCGCCGCCGTGCGCTCGGTGGAACGTCGCATGCTCAGCGGAATGTCCGACGCCGAGCGGGCCGCCGCCCTGCACGCGCTGCGTTCGATGGTGCACGCGCTGCGCAGGTAGATCCGCGCAGATTGTGTAACAATCTGTGCATGCTTCCCGCTCTCGCGGTCCTCGCCGCGGCCCTGTGCTTCTCGACCACGGGCACCGCGCAAGCGCTCGCGGGCGTCGACGCCTCTCCCCTCGCGGTCGGTGCCGCGCGGATCGTCGTGGGCGGCGGCATTCTGGGCCTGCTGGCACTGCTGCGCCGCCGATCACCCGAGGCGCAGCAAGCACCCACGGCGTCGTCGACCAAGACGGCCACCCTCGTCGCCCTCGCCGCAATCGGCGTGCTCGCCTACCAACCCCTCTTCTTCCTCGGCACGCGAGAGAACGGCGTGGCCATCGGCACGGTCGTCGCGCTGGGTTCCGCGCCGATCGCAACCGGAATCGTGGATGCCGTGCGCCTGCGTCGCGCCCCCTCGCCGCGCTGGATGCTCGCCACCGCCATCGCCCTCGCCGGTGTCGTGCTGGTGTCGGGAGTCACCGGCGGCTCGATCGCGCTCGCTCCGAGCGGTCTCCTCGCCTCGGCGGGCGCAGGAATGTCGTATGCCCTCTATACGGTGTGCGGAAAGGCGCTGATCGAGAGGGGGTGGGACTCCACCCGCGTTATGGGCACGGTCTTCGGTGTCGCCGCGGTGGCGAGCCTGCCGGTGCTGCTGGTAGCCGGGTCCTCTTGGCTGCTCACTCCCAACGGCCTCGCGCTCGCGCTCTGGCTCGGAGTGATCACGACGACGATCGCCTACCTGCTGTTCGGCTGGGGGCTCGCCCGGCTGACCGCCGTCACGGTCTCGACCCTCACGCTCGCCGAGCCCCTCGCGGCGACACTGCTCGGGCTGTTCGTGCTGCACGAGCAGCTCACCCCGATGGGAGCCGTCGGCCTCGCACTCATCGCGGTGGGCCTCGCCGTGGTGTCCGTTCCGTCACGTCGTCGCGAGGAGGTCCCGGATGCCACGGCCCGCGCGTGACGCCTCCGCGCGCGCCGCGGCTGGACGCGGTGGTGCCGGGCGGTACACCCGCACCTCGGCGGCACCCGGCCGCGCCATCGCGGACTCCCCCGGCCCCCGCGCCGCCGACCTCGTCGCCGACGCCGTGCGCTCCGGCATCCTGTCGGGCGAGCTCGCCCCCGGAACCCCTCTGCGCGAAGAGGAGCTGAGCGCGACGCACGGCGTCTCGCGTCACACCGCTCGCACCGCACTCACCCGTCTGGCCGGAGAACGCCTCGTCACCGCCGAGCCCTATCGAGGCGTGCGGGTCTCGCTGCTCGACGACGACGCACTCATCGCGTTGCAGCAGCTGCGCTGCGCCCTCGAGACCGAGGCGTTGCGGATCGTGCGGGATCGCGGCATCCATCCTCCCGACGTCGACGCGGCGCTCGACGCCCTCGCCGACGCCGAGGCCTCGGGCGACTGGCCCGCCACCCTCGACGCGCACGCCCGCGTGCACCTCGCCCTGGTCGATGCCGCGGGCAGCCCGCGGATCGCCGAGGAGTACCGGCGCCTCGACTCCGAGATGCACCTGCTGCTCACCCATGTGCGCCCGGCGTATGCGCCGGGGACGCTGACGGCCGAGCATCGCGCCTACGTGCGGGCGGCACTGGACGAGCCCGAGCGGGCCGTGCGCGCGCACCTCGACCACTCGACGTGGGCGATCATCGAGGGGCGGCGCACGCGCTGACGCGGGGCCGGGCGCCACACGGCGACATCTGTCGTCACTTCTCG
The DNA here is from genome assembly GCF_014839445.1 of Microbacterium sp. CFBP 13617. Taxonomy (NCBI): domain Bacteria; kingdom Bacillati; phylum Actinomycetota; class Actinomycetes; order Micrococcales; family Microbacteriaceae; genus Microbacterium; species Microbacterium sp. CFBP 13617. The sequence goes on from NZ_JACYNW010000003.1 coordinate 686,065, forward strand.
CAACGCCCGCGCCGCGCGTCTGCGGTCCGGGTTAGCGTGAGGGCACATCGCGGCGATCCGGGCGGTCCCGGGCCTCGGCTCATAACCGAAGGCGTGGCGGGTTCGACTCCCGCCGTCGCGTCGACGTCTTCAGCACTGCGGCAAAGCAGAAGCCATCGCCACTGACACGCTCCGCTATCGTGAAAGTTCAATGAGCATTCACGCGCCGCTTTATAGTCTTTTGGCCTCCCCCGCATCGACCTCGCCAAGCGGAATCACCACGCTGTCGCTCCCGATCGTGATCGCGGTCGCAATCATGATCGCAGCGGCCATCTGCGCATCGTTCCTCGCTTACTTCGCGCGTGCGAGGCGGATTGTGCGGGAGACCAGTGCGGCGCTCTCTGCGATCGGCGATCTGAACGCGAGATTCATCGAGCGAGTCACGCCCCTTCCCGTTCTTGCGGCGAACTTCACCTACCGAGCGTCGTCGAAAGCGAACTTCGACAGGTTCGATCTCAACGAATACGCGCGGTCGTGTGTTCTGGAACGCGAGTATTGGTTTGCGAGCGAGATCGAAGCGCGCAAACTACGCGCTGGCGAGTACGCAAGTTATTCGAATGAACTGATGGCAGCGGGGGAACGGACGATAGGCCGGAGCAGCGACGATCGGGTAAAGCCGAGCCGCTACAAAAAGATCGAGCAGCGCCTTTTCTACCGGAGCATCCTCGCCCGTCCGACACCCATCGCACAGGTTGTCACGACAGTGACATACACGAGTCCGCAGGGTCGCAACTCGTACCGCAAACACACCGAATGGGGTTTCGCCGCTTTGCAGTCCCACTTGCAGACGGCGCAGGCCGTGCGTGCCCAGCGCTCCACCACGACCTATCTGCGAGCGCAGGAGCGTCGCCTCCTGACCCCCAGCCTCCGAGCGGACATTCTTCGACGAGATGCGTCACGTTGTCGAATGTGCGGCGCGTCGGCCTCTGACGGAGTGGTCCTGCACATCGACCATGTCGTCCCAGTCAGCCATGGCGGGCGAACTGTCAGCAGTAATCTCCAGACGCTCTGCCAGTCGTGCAACCTCGGGAAGAGCAATCGTTTCAGCGGCTGACGGGCAAGCGAACTCCCTCCCCACCCGGTGAGAACTGCCATGCTGGAGCGATGACCAGCCCCGCACCCCAGGACGTCCTCATCGGCAGCGAGAGCATTCGTCTGAGCGCGTTCCTCAAGTTCGCCGGCATCGTCGATTCCGGCGGAGACGCCAAAGAGGCGATCATCGACGGGTACGTCAAGGTGAACGGCGAAGTCGAACGCCAGCGCGGGCGACAGCTGCAGGTCGGCGATGTCGTGACGTTCGAGGGGCAGTCGCTCCGCGTCCAGCCGTGACGTCACCGCACCCCCTCTGACACGGGAAAGGCCCGCTCCCCCCGAAGAAGGAAGCGGGCCCTCGACACGGCATCCCGCGCTCGTGACACGGGATGCCGTCGCACCTCAGTGCTCGTCGTAGTGATCGGTGTGCAGCGCGTGGCGGTGGCCGTCGTGCACATAGTCGGCGTGGTCGTCGTGCACGACCTTCTCGTGGCCGCAGTCGTCGCCGTGGCGATGCTCGTCGACCCCGTGCTCGGCCTTTGACTCGTGCTCGTCGTAGTGGTCGCCGTGCAGGGCGTGGTGGTGGGTGCCGTGCACGTAGTCGATGTGGTCGCCGTGCTCGATCTTCTGGTGGCCGCAGTCGTCGCCGTGGGCGTGCTCGTCGACGGAGTGCTCGGCGTGGGTCTCAGCGGTGCTCATTGTTCGTTCCCCTGGTCGTTCGGTTCCTGGACGTGGGCGATCGCATCGAGCACGACGTGCGCGACATGCTGGTCGGCGAGGGCGTATCGAATCTCTTTCCCCTCGCGCTCCGAGCTCACCAAGCCCGCCTGGCGCAGTGTCCGCAGGTGTTGAGACACCAGCGGCTGCGACAGGCCCGCCTGCTCGGCGAGCACGCTGACCGTGAGCCGTTCGCGGCTCAGGAGCCACACGAGCGCGAGACGCGACTCGTTGCCGAGAACCTTGAACAGCTCCGCGGCTTCGTCGAGTCCCGCGATCTTGTCCACGGCATCCACTCGACCACACACATGCACGAATTGCAATGTGTTCACGTTATTGGGAGCGATTCTCGTTCGCGTACCGACGGTGATTCACGGCAGGTCGTCGCGACCTCGACTCGGCCGCCCCTCACCGAACGCGGCCCGCATCCACGCCGTTTCGGCCGCCGCGCGAATGTCTTCGTCGTCGCGTCGCCGTTGGGCGCGGCGCCCGATCCCGAGCCCCGCGCCCGCCACCGCGACACCGATGGCGATCCCCACAGCGAGCGCCCCGAGTTCCATGGGGCGATTCTACGAAGGCATCACCCCTGACGCCCCTTGAAGCGCGGGTTCTGCTTGTTGATCACGAACACCCGACCGCGGCGGCGAACGACCTGCGCACCGGGCTGCTTCTTGAGCGACGCGAGCGAAGCGCGAACTTTCATGGGGATCCTCCTTGTTGATAACCGTTCTCACTAACACGGTAGGGTGTCGGAAGCCCCCTGACAAACGAGAGGTGGATGCCATGCCCCGCACGATCGCCATCCTCGGCGTCTGCGCACCGGAACGCCGGGCCTACGCCGAACGCACCGCTGTCGCGCTCGATCGTCCGCTGCACCTGTTGCGTTTCGCCGACCTCCGGTCCTCCCACGCCCTGCCCCACCCGCGGTCACGCCCGAGCACCGCGGACGCCGTCGTCGACCTAGGCACCGACGTCGACCTCATCCACGCGATCGCCTCGCGCGGCGGCGCCGAGGTCGAAGCGGTCTGCGTCGTCGACGCCCGGCACATGGTGGGCGACCTGCTCGACGAGGCGCCCCTCGTGGCATCCGCTCGTCCCGGCGACACCCGCGCCGACGTCGGTGCGCGCGCACGGCAGGCGGCCCTGGCCCTGGAGCTGGCGACGCGCATCGTCTGGATCAACTGGGAGCAGGTGCCCACCGCGGCCCTCTCCGTGCAGATGGCCCTCGCTTCGCACCTGAACCCCGCCGCCGTGGTGCGCCTGTCGCGCGATCCGCTCAGCGACCTCCGATCCGAGGCTTCCCGCGACGGCGAGATCCTCGAACGAGCCGGCTGGGTGCACGCCCTCAACGCCGAGCACGATCCCTACATGCGCGACAACCGCGTCATGACGGTGCGCTACGAGCAGCTCCGGCCGTTCCATCCGGCCCGCCTCTCCGCCGCGCTCGACCGGCTCGACGACGGCGCCGCCGGACGCCTCGTGCGCTCCGCCGGATTCTGTCGCCTGGCCTCACGCCCCGGCATCCTGGCGCGGTGGGAGCACGTCGGCTCGGCGATGTGGCTCGAACCGATCGGTGCCGACGACGGACTCATGGGCATGGGCCAAGAGATCGCCTTCACCGGCCTCGACCTCTCGGCGCCGAAGCTCGCGCACGTTCTCGACCGGGCCGCGCTCACCGACGATGAACTCGCCGGCGGCCCCGCGGCCTGGGCACTGTTCGACGACCCGCTGCCGGCCTGGCCCGCGGTGGAGTCGTCGATCCCGGATGCCACCGACTGACGACCACCTGTCAAGCCGGTTCACCGGCACGGCGGCGTGGGGCAACGTGGCGGCATGAGCACTCCTGAGATCCCCTCCCGCCACTCCGACGACGCCCACGCCGACTCCGCCGCCCCCACCGACGCCGTGACCGACGAGGTGCGCGAAGACGCCGCCGAGTCCGAGGAACACGTAGAGCTCGACAACCACACGGGCGACGCGATCGACGGCGACGCCCCCGCAGACGACCCCGGGTTCCCCGCCGCCGAGGGTCACGCCTGAACCCGCGGTGATCGGAGCGCCCGGCGAGCACCTGCCCGGGTGCTCCTCCTGCACCGACCGGTGATGCCCGTCCCGTCGACGGCAGCGGCTTCGGAGCGGGTTCCGCTCGGCCGCTACGCGATCCGCGTCCCCGGCGGCAGGCGCTTCGCCGGCGTCCGGGTGCGCGAGATTCCCCACCACAGCAGCCCACCCGCGACCACCGCCTGCAGCAGCAGCCCCACGAACCAGCTCGGCGCGGTGCCCGCGAGCTGCTCCTCGGTGGTCGGGTAGTCGTATGCGCTGCCCGCGGGGTCGGCGCAGGCGTCGTAGCGCGGCGCCGGGTCGGGCTCGATCTGCGCGAGGCGCACACCCGAGGCGATCTGCGAGAACAGGTCGGACGGGTAGCCGTCGCGATACGTCGGCGGCGTGGCATCCGCGAGGATCACGAAGGGGTTGGCCGCGAGCAGCCACCACACGCGGTCGAAGCGCGGGGTCTCGCCGTACGACCTCGATTCGACGCACTCGAGCTCGTCGTAGGTGGGGCACCCCGCCCCGGGACTCGGCGCGCCCGGGTCGCAGCCGGTGGGCACCGCGTTCCAGTCGACGTCGCGACTCACCGTCACCTGCGGCGTGCGCAGCGCGGCGCCACCCAGTCCGAAGGCGAGCAGCGTGCCGATGGTGAGCGCGGCGACCACCAGGTACGTGCTGGCCACCGAGAAGATGGGCCGCGCGACCACCGCACTGAAACCCACCCCGATCGCCGCGACGATGCCCACCTCGAGGATCAGGATGCCGAGCGAGCTCACGATCACGCCCGGATTCAGCGCCCCGGCGAACGTCGACACGATGAGGAAGGGCACGGCCACGACGAGGAAGGCGAGACCGGAGATCCAGGCGGCCAGGAACTTGCCGATCACGATCTCGGTCGTGGTGGCGAGCGTCACCTGCACGGGAGCCAGCGTCGCGCCGTCGCGGTCGCCGTTGACCGCGCTGCCGCTGAGCGTGGGCGACACCAGCAGCACGAGCAGGAGCACGAGCATGATGACGAGCGAGAAGAACCACTCGTTGCCGCCGCTCCACAGCGAGAACGCGGCGAGCGAGAGCACCATGATGCCGAGCAGGATCGCGGCGAAGATCCCGAGCAGCACGTACCAGCCCACCGAGCGGACGCGCTGACGCAGCTCGATCCCGATGATCGTGCGCAAGCGGTGCGGGTTCATGCGCGGCTCCCCTCGTCGTCGCGGGCATCGGGCACGGCGGGCGCCGTCGGCCCCTGCACGGCGGCACCCGGCGGGGGCGGGGGCGGCACCGACTCGGACCGCAAGTCGAGGAAGGCGTGCTCGAGATCACCCACGGCGGGAGCGAACTCCACCACCGGCAGGCCCGCACCGACGAGGGCGCGCAGCCCCGCGACGGCACCCGCGTCGTCGGCGAACGGCACGAGAGCATCGCGCCGGTCGAGACCGATCTCGTCGCCGGAGCGGCCGAGGGCCGCCGCGATATCTCCGCGCGCCGCCTCGACCGACCTCGAGGAATCGGCCGCCAGTCGCACGCGCCACACCCGCACGCGCGTCGCCGCCGCCGCGATGCGATCGCCCGCGACGGTGCGGCCGTCGACGAGGAACACGGCGTCGTCGACGACCTCTTCGAGCTCGGACAGCACGTGACTCGACATCAGGATCGTGCGGCCCTCGGCGGCCAAGCGTCGCAGCAGCACGCGCAGCGCGATGCGCGCCTGCGGGTCGAGGCCCGACGCCGGCTCGTCGAGCAGCAGCACGCGCGGGTCGTGCACGAGCGCGCGGGCCAGAGCGAGACGCTGCTTCTGGCCACGCGACAAGACGCGGGCGGGTGCCGCGGCGAGCGCGGTCAGGTCGACGAGCTCGAGCAGTTCGTCGGCGCGGGAACGCGCGGCGTCACGCGACAGGTCGTAGAGCTGCGCGGTCGCCACCAGCACCTCTCGCGCCGTCAGGCTGGGCCACGCGCCCAGGGAGTCCGGCATCCATCCGAGCACGCGTCGCACACCGGCCGGGTCGGCGACCGGGTCGATGCCGCCGATGCGCAGCTCACCGTCGTCGGGCCGCAGCAGAGACGCCAGCATGAGCATGAGCGTGGTCTTGCCCGAGCCGTTGGGTCCGACCAGGCCCGTGACGCGGCCCGCGGCGGCGGTGAACGTCACCTGCCGCACGGCGTGCACCGAACCGAATGACCGTCTCACTCCCGCGACTTCGATACCGGCTTCCATGGCCCCCACCCTAGAGGGGAGCTCCGACGTGCCTCGTCTCGCGATTCGCGGATGCCAGGACTCAGGATGCCGCCAGAGCCCGGCCGAGGGCGTCGCCCGACGACCACGCGGTGCGTACCGCCGCGCTCTCTCCCCACGCATCGCCGCAGGCCGAGAGCCCGGGCGAGCGGAAGAACGGCTCCCCGGTCGCCTCGACGGGTCGGGCGAAGGTCCAGCGGTGGGCGCGCGCGGCGACGGGATCGGCATCGATCCGCAGGAGTCGGCGGGTCGCCGCGACGACGGGCGCGATCGCCGCGTCGGGGTCGTCGAGGTGCCGTCGGGCGCGGTCGGCGGTGGTGTGCACCACGAGCACGGGAGCACCGTCGCCGCGACGGTCGCCGTCGTCGGCGAGGAACGACACGTCGGCGTCGCCGTCGGCGAAGGCACCGTGCAGGTCGGCATCCCACTGCCTGTCGTCCCACCGGAGCACCACGGCGATGACCGGCTCCCAGTCCTGAGCGCCACCCGGAGCCTCGCCCGTCAACCGCGCAGCCTGAGGGGCGGGCATCGCGAGCACCACCTCGCCGGCATCGCGACCGTCGACGCGAAAGGGCTCGACGCGCTCGACGGCGTGCTCCGACACCACGTCGAGCCCCTCGGCCAGGTCGAGCGTCAGCGAACGCGAGCCCAGCGGAGCCGCCCATCTCATCGGACCGGGCTTGGGCGTCTGCCCGCCGTCGGCGTCGATGACGGAGAAGGCGTCGGTCCAGGGACGGGCGAGTCCCCGTTCCTCCCAGTCGGCGACGAGATGGCCGAAGCGCTCTGCCTCGCCCACGACGAAGTACGACGCGCCGAGGTCGACCGCGCGCCCGTCGATCGTGCGGCTCGCCAGGCGCCCACCCACGCGGCGCCCCCGATCGAGCACGCGCACCGACCTCCCGGCATCCTGCACCGCTCGCGCGCACGCGAGCCCGGAGATCCCGCCGCCGACGACCGTCACATCCACTGTCATGCGGTCATCCTCCCGCGTGATGCGAGGCGGAGGGGCGGGGTTGCGTCGCGGCACCCCCGGACTCGCGACCGCCGAGGGGCCGGCCCAAACTCCTGAGAAACCTCGACACGGCCGACGAGCACCGCCGAAGACGATGCCCGCCGACCGAAACTCAGGAGTTTCGCCCGCGCGTACGCGGGCGCACGCCCCGATTCCGCTCCGCGGGGCGCTCGGCCGCCGTCCCGCACACGGGCGCAACTCAGCTCCGGAAGAACTCGACCCCCAGGTCGGGATGATCCACGAACACCCCGTCGAGTCCCGCGTCGCGCAGCACCGACCATTCCGCGCGGTGGTCGCCGAACGCCGCGGCGCCGCCGGGCCGCCGATACGCGCGCAGCAGGAACATATTCTCGGGACGGCATGTCCAGGTGAAGACGCGCAGACCGCGTTGCTGCGCCTCGGTCAGGAGCGGAGCCGGACCACGCGCACGGCCCCAGCGGTCGGGGGCGAGGATGAGGCGCTTGTCGGGGCTGATGCCGTCGACCTCGGCGGCGAGCCCGTCGAGCCCCCGGGGGGTCAGCATGGCGGCGTACCCCGTGGCATCGGCGCCGTCGCGTTCCCGCAGGTCCCACGGCGTCCCCTCGGCCTCGATCAGCTGCACCAGCGGAACACGGATGCCGAGGTCACGCAGCCGCGTGAGCACCAGCGGCTCGAACGACTCGATGACGAGGGAGTCGACGGCATCCGTCCATCCCGCCGTGCGCAGCTCGTCGCGTACGAGCTCGGCCATGTCGAAGCCGAGGCGGGCGAACGCGGCCGCGTGCTTGATCTCGAGCACCACCCCGACTCCCCCCTCGCGGGCGAGATCGAGCACGTCGCGCAGGCGCAGCACGGGCTCGGTGTCGTCGTGGGCGGCGCTGGCGGGACGGATCGCGGGGATGCGCTCCCGGCACCGGAGGGTCTGCAGCTCCGCCCAGGTGAAGTCCTCGGTGAACCACCCCTCGAGCCGCCCGCCATCGATCGTCTTCGACGTGCGCCGGTCGGCGAACTCGCGACGCGTCGCGACATCGGTCGTGGCACTGATCTCGTTCTCGTGACGCACGACGAGCACGCCGTCTTTCGAGGGGACGACGTCGGGCTCGACGGCATCCACTCCCGCGGCGATCGCTCGCGCGTACGAGCTGCGGGAGTGCTCGGGGAGGTACCCGGGGGCGCCGCGATGGCCGATCACGAGGGGCATTCCGTCACGCTAACGACGCCGGGTGAACAACGGGTCCGCTCAAAGCAGAATCCCAGTCAGCACAAGGAATCCCGCGGCCCCCTCGGCTAGTGTTGTCTGACAGCACGGTGCTGTGATCACCATCTTTGGAGTGTGAGTTCCCGTGGCCCTCAACAACCCGGCATTCAGCAACCCGGCGTTCCAGGACCCTCGAGCCGGTGGCGCCCAGACGCGCTACAGCCCGCCCCCGGCCGTCGATCCCGCCGCAGACGCGTCGATCGAAGGGGCGTACGCCGCCCCCGCGGCGAGCGCAGCCCAGACCGGTCGCATGACCGTCGAAGACACCGTCTTCAAGACCCTCGCCCTCTTCGGCATCCTCGTCGTCACCGCCGTCGTCGGCTGGATCTGGACGATGAGCGGCGTCAGCGTCGCCAACCCCAACCCGAGCGTTGCTCCGATGATCATCGGCGGCCTGGGCGGCTTCGTGCTCGCCATGGTCGCGATCTTCAAGAAGAAGCCGTCGGTCCCCGTGTTCATCGCCTACGCGGCGTTCGAGGGTCTGTTCATCGGTGGAATCTCGGCGTTCTTCGAGTTCATGCTGCCCGGCATCGTCGTGCAGGCGACCCTCGCGACCCTCTCGGTCGTCGGTGTGACCCTCGCCCTCTTCGCCAGCGGCAAGATCCGCGCCTCGAAGCGTGCCACCAAGATCTTCATGATCGCGATGGTCGGCTACCTCGTCTTCAGCCTGCTGAACGTCGGCCTCATGCTCTTCGGCGTGCTGCCCGACGGAATGGCGTTCGGTCTGCGCAGCGCCACCATCGCCGGCATCCCGATCGGTCTGATCCTGGGTGTGCTCGTGGTCATCATGGCCGCGTACTCGTTGGTGCTCGACTTCGACCAGATCCAGCGCGGCGTCCGCAACGGCGCCCCGCGCGTCTACGCGTGGGTCGGCGCCTTCGGCATCATGGTCACCGTCGTGTGGCTGTACGTCGAGATCCTGCGCATGATCGCGATCATCCGCGGCAACAACTGACGCACCGATTCACGCGAAGGGCCGTCCCGTTCGGGGCGGCCCTTCGTCGTCGCCGCTCCTCTTTCCCATTCAGTGTCCAGGACACGCCGCGAGACCAGGTCGACGTACGGCGTGTCCTGGACACTCAACGCCGGGGCGGAGCGCCCGCAAGGGGTGCCGCGGCCGAGCGTCCCGACGCTAGCGTCGCGTCATGAGCCCCGCGAAGACGCCCGCCGAGATCCTCGACATCGACGGACACGAGGTGCGCGTCACCAGCCCCGATCGCGTCGTGTTCGCCGAGCCCGGCCTCACCAAGCTCGACCTCGTGCGCTACTACCTCGCCGTCGCCGAGGGGGCGCTCCGGGGCGCCGGTGGGCGGCCGATGGTGCTGAAGCGCTTCTCGAAGGGCCTCGACCAGGAGCCGTTCTTCCAGAAACGCGTGCCCGAGAACCACCCCGCCTTCATCGACACCGCGACCCTGCGCTACGCCTCGGGCACGTCCGCGGAAGAGACGGTGATCCGGGATGCCGCGGGGCTGGCGTGGGTCGTCAACCTCGGCTGCCTCGACCTCAACCCGCATCCCGTGCGAGCCGAAGACCTCGATCATCCCGACGAGCTGCGCGTGGACCTCGACCCGATGCCGGGGGTCGACTGGTCGCAGATCGTCGACGTGGCCTTCATCGCCCGCGACGTCCTGGAAGACCACGGGCTCGTCGGCTGGCCCAAGACCTCGGGGTCGCGCGGTCTGCACATCCTCGTGCGCCTCCGCCCCGAGTGGAACTTCGCCGACGTGCGTCTCGCGGCCGAGACCCTGGCCCGCGAGGTCGAGAATCGCGCGCCCGGGCTCGCCACCGCCCGCTGGTGGAAGGAGGAGCGGGGCGAGAGCGTCTTCGTGGACTTCAACCAGAACGCCAAGGACCGCACGGTCGCGTCGGCCTACTCCGTGCGCGCGCTCCCCGACGCGCGCGTCTCGACGCCGCTGACGTGGGACGAGGTGCGAAGCCGCCGCCCCGACGAGTTCACCGTGCTCACCGTGCCCGAGCGTTTCGCGACGCTCGGTGACCCGCACGCCGGGATCGACGACGCGGCGGGGTCTCTCGACGCGCTCCTCGCCCTCGCGAAGGAGCTCGGGCCGGCCGAGAAGCCCCCGCGCGGCGGCGACGGTTCGGGCCGCCGAGCGTCGACCATGCCGCTCATCGAGGTCGCGCGCACCAAGACCAAGCCCGAGGCGCTGGAGGCACTCGAGACGTGGAAGCAGCGGCATCCCGAAGCCACCTCCGCCCTGCACCCGGCCGACGTGCTCGTCGACGGCATGCGCGGCTCGAGCTCGCTCTGGTACCGCGTGCGGGTGAATCTGCAGCACGTTCCGGATGCCGAGCGCCCGGCGCAGGAAGACCTGATCGCCGACTACGACCCCTGGGCCGGCCGATCCCCGTCGTGAGCGGTCAAGAGCGAGGCGACGAGGTGGGCGCGACCGTAGTCGTACGCCTGATCGAGGTCGCCGCCGAGCCGGAAGGCCCCGCCGAGCTCCATGGTCACGAAGCCCGTGGCCCAGGCCGTCAGCAGTCGCGCGGCGTCGAGCGCGTGCTTCTCGCCCACCGCCGACGTGGTCGCCCGCAGCACCGGCGCGCTCGTGGCCGCGAGGCGCTCGGCATCCACCACCGTCGTGAACAGCAGACGGAACGCCTCGGGACGATCGTGGCCGAAGCGACGGAACGCGATCAACAGGGCGTCGAGATCGTCGGATGCCGCCGTCAGCCGAGCGGTGAGCTCGTCGGCGGCCCGCTCCCCGACGCGCGCGAGCAGAGTCTCGCGGTCGCGCACCCTCTTGTAGAGCGAGGGCGCCTTCACCCCCACCGCCTGCGCGACGGCCTGCATCGTGACGGCGCTCGGTCCGCCCTCGTCGAGCAGTCGCGCTGCCGCATCGACGATCTCGTCGAGGCTCGTTCTCTCCGGAGTCGGCATGATTCCTCCCATGGCTACGGATATAAGCTATCATGGCTAACGTTCGTAGCCATTCAGGAAGGCCCCTCATGAGACTCGCTCCGTCGCTCCACCGCATCGGCAACGACATCGTCGCGTCGTACCTCATCGTCACCCCCGAGGGCATCACCCTCGTCGACGCCGGACTCCCCGGCATGCACGCCGATCTGCTTCGAGAACTGGATGCCATCGGCCGCACCGCCGACGACATCCGGGGCGTCGTGCTCACCCACGGCGACAGCGACCACGTGGGCTTCGCCGAGCGCCTGCGCCGCGAGCACGGCGTCCCCGTCTACGTGCACACCGCCGACGCCGACCGCGCCCGCGGGGGCTCGAAGCCGAAGGCGGCCATGGGCCCGATGCGCCTCGGCCCACTGCTCAGCTTCGCCGCCTACGGGATCCGCAAGGGCGTGCGCCCCCAGTGGCTGACCGAGGTGAACGAGGTCTCCGACGGCGACGTGCTCGAGCTCCCGGGCAGCCCCCGCGTGGTCGGCATGCCCGGACACTCCCCGGGCAGCATCGCCGTGCACTCCCCCGCCGTGCGCGCGGTGTTCGTCGGCGACGCGCTCACCACGCGCCACGTGCTCACCGGCCGCATGGGCGCCGCCCCCGCACCGTTCACCGACGACCCCGCCGAGGCGATGGCCTCCCTCGACCGCATCGCCGGGCTGGATGCCGAGTGGGTCCTGCCCGGGCACGGTCCCGCCTTCCACGGCTCACCGGCCGCCGCCGCCGACGCCGTGAGGGCTGCCGCGCGCGGCTGAGCGGGGCTCGCGGGGTTCGCGCGCGGCAGTGGCTCCGCCCCCGCCGGGGCTGAGGGTCCGAGCCGTGGTCGCCGCAGCGCCCCGTCCGCGCCGGGGCTCAGCGCCGCCGGTCGCGCGACAGCGCCTCTGCGCACGCTGCGGCCAGCGTCTGCATCGCCCGCGCGGGACTCAGCGTCGTCGCCGCATCGAGGGCCTCGGTCGAGAGGCGTTCGCGCAGCGCGGCATCCGTCAACACGCGCCGCAGTGCGTCGACGAGCGCATCTTCATCGCCGTCGGGCACCAGGATGCCGCCTCCCCCGGCCAGCATGTCGCGCGGGCCGTAGCGGATGTCGTAGGCGACCACCGGGGTGCCGTGCGCGAGGGCCTCGGCCAGCGCCAGCCCCTGCCCCTCGAAGGCCGAGGTCGTGAGGTACACCGCGGCCCGATCGAGCACCGCGCCGGGATCGGTGGTGAGTCCGGGGAGCGTCACGACCTGGTCGAGGCCGAGCTCAGCGACGAGGGCTTCGAGGTCGGCGCGCTGCGCCCCTTCTCCCCACAGTTCCAGACGCGCCCCGGGCACCTCGGCCGAGACGCGCGCGAAGGCACGGATGACGTGCCCGAGCCGCTTACCGGGCGCGAGGCGACCGAGCACGACCACCCGGCCCGCGTCGCGATCGATCGACGGGACGCTGACCTCCGGACCCACCACGGCGTGCGGGGCGACGAGGTCGTTCGCCACCGCCCCGAAGCGGTCGCGCACGTCGTCACGCTGGAACGCCGTCGGCCAGAGCACCGCGTCGAAGCGCGGCGAGATCTCGAACCACCGTCTCCACAGGGCGTTCAGGTCGGAGTCGGCCTGGTACGGCGGTTCGAGATGGATGGTGTGCACGGTGTGGACGATCCGCACTCGATCGTCGCCCCAGCCCACGATGAGCTCGCCGAGCTGACGCGACTCGCAGATGACGACGATCGGGCGGTCGTTCTCGGCGCGCAAGCCCGACGCGAGCGAGGTCAGCCACGCGCGGTACAGGGCGCCGAATCCGTCGATGACCCCGACGGGCTCGCCCGCGGCATCCCGGATCACGATGGGTGCGGTGGTGAGGTGCCAATCGGGGTCGGCGACCTGGGGCAGCTCGATGGCTCCCCCGGCGACGCTCCGGTACGCGAACGCCGGGTCGGCCCCACCCTCGCGTGCCGCCTGCCGCACCCACGCTGCCGCTCCTCCGTCGGGTGCCACGGCCTCGTCGAAGAGGTTCCGGAACATCCCGGATGCCGCCGCCACCCCGCGTTCGACGAAGGTCGCCCGATGCGCCGCGTGGGCGTCGACGGTGCCGGGGTCGACCGTCAACAGCAGCGGAGCCGCTCCCGCCTCGGCCATCTGCCCGGCGCGCGCGAGGGTGGAGATCGTGTACCCCCCGTCGAGATCGGGGATGAGCCGGCTCGACAGGATGAGGTACCACGCGTCGGGGAAGTCGCCGAGAGTCACGCCCCCATCCTCTCCCACGCGCCGCCGATTCACCGGCCGGCACCGCTGCGCGTCAGGAGTCAGCCGAAGCTCACTCCCACTCGATCGTCCCCGGCGGCTTCGACGTCACGTCGAGCAAGACACGGTTGACGTCGCGCACCTCGTTGGTGATGCGGTTGCTGATCTTCGACAGCACGTCGTAGGGCAGCCGCGTCCAGTCGGCGGTCATGGCGTCTTCGCTCGAGACGGGCCGCAGCACGATCGGGTGACCGTAGGTGCGGCCGTCGCCCTGCACGCCGACCGAGCGCACGTCGGCGAGGAGCACGACGGGGCACTGCCAGATCTCGTCGTCGAGTCCGGCTTTGGTCAGCTCGGCGCGGGCGATGGCGTCGGCCGCACGCAGGATCTCGAGACGGTCAGCGGTGACCTCGCCCACGATGCGGATGCCAAGACCGGGCCCCGGAAAGGGCTGACGGCCGACGATGGCCTCGGGAAGCCCGAGCTCCCGGCCGATCGCGCGTACCTCGTCTTTGAACAGGGTGCGCAGCGGCTCGACGAGCTCGAACTGCAGGTCTTCGGGAAGACCGCCGACGTTGTGGTGGCTCTTGATGTTGGCCGTGCCCGCACCGCCGCCCGACTCCACGACGTCGGGGTAGAGCGTTCCCTGCACGAGGAAGCGCACCTGCTCCCCCTCGGCTGCGGCTTCGGCGACGAGGTCGGCCTGCACCTTCTCGAACGCGCGGATGAACTCGCGGCCGATGATCTTGCGCTTCTGCTCGGGGTCGCTGACACCGGCGAGGGCGTCGAGGAACGTCTCGCGCGCGTCGACGGTGATGAGGCGGACGCCGGTCGATGCGACGTAGTCGTTCTCGACCTGCTCGCGCTCACCCTGGCGGAGGAGTCCGTGGTCGACGAATACGGCGATGAGCTGGTCGCCGACGGCCTCGTGCACGAGGGCGGTCGAGACGGCCGAGTCGACGCCGCCGGAGAGGGCCGAGATGACGCGGCCGGTGCCGACCTGCTGGCGGATGCGCTCCACCTGCTCGGCGATGACGTTGCCGCTGTTCCAGTCCGCGGGGAGCCCCGCGGCCTTGTGCAGGAAGTTCTCGATCACGCGCTGTCCGTGGTCGGAGTGCTTGACCTCGGGGTGCCACTGCACGCCGTACATGCGACGGGCGTCGTTCGCGAAGGCCGCGACGGGGGTGTGCGCGGTGCGGGCGAGCACCTCGAAGCCCTCGGGTGCGCGCGAGACCTGGTCGCCGTGGCTCATCCAGACGTTCTGCTCGGCGGGCTGCCCCTCGAGCAGCGTGCCCTCGGTCACGACGGTGGCGTCGGTCGCGCCGTACTCGCGGAGCCCGGTGTTGGCGACCTCGCCGCCGAGGGCTTTCGCCATGACCTGGAAGCCGTAGCAGATACCCAGCGTCGGCACGTCGAGGTCGAAGACGTCCTCGTCGAGGCGGGGGGCGCCTTCTTCGTACACCGACGACGGGCCACCCGACAGGATGATGCCGACGGGATTCTTCGCGGCGATGTCGGCGGCGGTCGCGGTGTGCGGCACGATCTCGCTGTACACGCCCGCTTCGCGGACGCGACGGGCGATGAGCTGCGCGTACTGGGCGCCGAAGTCGACGACGAGGACGGGGCGCTGGGACGTTTCGGTCTGTTCGGTCACCGCTGGCCTTCCGGGGCAGAGACGGGAGCGGATGCCAGGGCGGCCTCGCGCTCGGCGAGATAGGCGCGCACGCCGTGGGCGGTGCGCACCTCGAGGATGAAGGAGAGGAACGGCACCACGCCACCGAGGGCGAGGAACACGAACCGACGGAACGGCCAGCGCATGAGGCTCCACACGCGGAAGCACGAGATCAGGTACACGACGTAGAACCAGCCGTGCGCGACGAGGATCGCGAGAGAGACGTTGACGCCGTCACCCGTGGAGAGGATGCTGCACTCGTTGGTCCAGGGCACGAAGAGCGAGAACCACTGGCAATCGGGGCCGGGGATGGCATCCGCGAACCACAGGAAGCCACCCGATCCGCCGAGGAACAGCTCCATGTGCAGGGGCGTGTACTTCAGGATCATCTCGGCGACCAGCAGCAGCAGGCCGATACCGGTGATGACCGAGCAGATCTGGTAGAACTTCAGGGCTCCGCGAATCGCCGGGAACGAGGCGAGCTTCGGGGCACGGGGCATGGATGCCAGTCTAGTCGCGGGTTGCCGAGGCCCCCGCCGCGAGCGCGTCGGCGTACTCGTCTTCGAGGTCTTCGACCTCTTTCTCCCACGCGTCACGTGCGAGGCGGTACCAGAGGTACAGCGCGAAGCCGGCGAAGATCGCCCACTCCGCCGCGTAGAAGATGTTCAGCCAGTTCACGCGCGAACCCTCGTCGGGCGCCGGTGACGAGATCGGCTCGAGGGGCCCGATGACGCTCTGCGAGGCGATGTACTGGCGGTACACCCGCAGGTCGTCGACGTCGTGCCACCGGCCGAGGAGCATCGCCGGGGACATGCGGGTGAGGGTCTGGGTGTCGGCCCCGCGGGGCGGGACGGACGGGCCTTCGTCGGAGATGAGACGACCCGTGACCTCGACGGTCGCGGTGGGGTCGGCGTCGACGGCGGCCTGGAGCTCGTCGACAGCGGCGTCGGCCTGCTCGCGCGAGGCGGTCCAGCCCGTGGCGACGGCGACCGACGTGGGCTCAGCGGTACCCGTGATGCGCAGCTGGCCCGTGACCCAGTACCCCTCGACGTCGTCGTTGAAACGAGACGACACGACGATGAAGTCGGATGCCACCCACTGGCCGCTCACCTCGACGCGCTGCCCGACCTGCGGCTCGGGCAGGTACGCGCCGGGCTGCACGACGTCGGCGAGCGGCTGGACGTTCTCGGTCAGGCCGGGCTCGGGCGGCGAGGTGTCGATCGCGCGGCCCAGCTGCCACTGCCCCAGCCACGCGAGGGCACCGGCGACGACGAGCGAGAACGCCAGCAGCGCGATCCACCGGGGTCGCAGCATGACTTCCCGCAGGGTGGGCGGGAAGATCTGCGGCGGCTCCGGTCGGGTCGCGGGGGTGACGGTCACTCGGTCTCCGTATCAGTGCCCGTAGGGGGCGACGACGACCTCGACCCGCTGGAACTCCTTGAGGTCGGAGTACCCGGTGGTCGCCATCGACTTCTTCAGGGCTCCGATGAGGTTCGCGGTGCCGTCGGCGACGGGCGCCGGCCCGAAGAGCACCTGCTCGAGCGGTCCGACGCGGTCGACCGCGACGCGGTGGCCGCGCGGCAGCTTGGGGTGGTGCGCTTCGGGACCCCAGTGGAATCCGCGGCCCGGGGCGTCGGTGGCGCGGGCGAGCGCCACGCCGAGCATGACCGCATCGGCACCCATGGCGAGGGCCTTCACGATGTCGCCCGAGGTGCCCACGCCTCCGTCGGCGATGACGTGCACGTAACGTCCGCCCGACTCGTCGAGGTAGTCGCGGCGGGCGCCGGCGACGTCGGCGACGGCGGTGGCCATCGGCGCGTGCAGGCCGAGCGTGGCGCGGGTGGTCGAGGCGGCACCGCCGCCGAAGCCGACGAGGACGCCGGCGGCGCCCGTGCGCATGAGGTGCAGCGCCGCCGTGTAGGTGGCCGCTCCGCCCACGATGACGGGGACGTCGAGGTCGTAGATGAACTTCTTGAGGTTCAGCGGCTCGACGCCGCTCGAGACGTGCTCGGCCGAGACCGTGGTGCCGCGGATGACGAACAGGTCGACGCCCGCGGCGACGACGGTCTCGTACAGGTCGTGCGTGCGCTGCGGGGTGAGGGCGCCGGCGACGGTGACCCCCGCGGCGCGCACCTCGGCGAGGCGATCGCGCACGAGCTCGGGCTTGATGGGCTCGGCGTACAGCTGCTGCATACGCCGCGTGGCGTCGGCGTCGGCCAGCGTCGCAATCTCGGCCAGCAGGGGCTCGGGGTCGTCGTAGCGCGTCCAGAGGCCTTCGAGGTCGAGCACGCCGAGGCCGCCGAGACGACCGAGCTCGATGGCGGTGCGCGGGCTCACCACGGAGTCCATCGGCGCACCGAGCACGGGGATCTCGAACGGGAACGCGTCGATGGTCCACGCCGTCGAGACGTCTTCGGGGTTGCGCGTGCGCCGCGACGGCACGACGGCGATGTCGTCGAAGGTGTAGGCGCGGCGGGCGCGCTTGGCGCGGCCGAGGTCGATCTCCATGGTCACCCCTCCAGCCTACCCGCGCCCTTCGACATCGCCGCCGGGGTCGGGAGCGCGGGCGGCATCGACGGGCGCGGCGAGGTCGTTGCCGCCGCGGAGGATTCGCGTGAGGAGTCCGTCGAAGAGGAACACCAGGAACGCCATCGACCCGATCACCGGGCTCAGCGCCATCGCGACGAGACCCAGCACCACGGCGCTGAATCCCGCACGCCCCATCCGACGGGCGTCGACGCGCGAGAGGTCGGGGATCGCACCGGACCGCGCCGCCCACACCCACTGGATCCAGCCGAGCAGGATCGCGAGGAAGAAGTTGACGGGCAGCAGCACCCGCCCCAGGAGCAGATCGTCGTAGGTGGTGTTCAGCGACGAGGTGAAAGGCACCAGGACCACGAGCAGCAGGCGGAAGCTGTTGATCCACATGCCGAGCGCGTCGATCCGCGCGATGTACTCGAACTGCCGTACGTGCGTCATCCACATGAGGCACAGGAGAAGGAAACTGATGACGAACGAGAAGACGGGGTGCGCGAGACCCACGAGACCGGCCGCGAGGTCGTCGTTCGTGCGGATCGTCCCCAGCGACTGATCGGTGAGACCCAGCACGAGCAGGGTCGCGGCGATCGCGAACACGCCATCGGTGAACGCCTCGGTCCGCCGCGCCGAGAGCGACGCCTCGGGGTGGCTCCTGCGTCGGATCATGCGCACAGCGTAGTCGCGAGAGCGGAACGACGAGGGGCCGGGCAGTCGCCTGCCCGGCCCCTCGTAAAACCGCGTTACTTCTTGTAGTTCGGCGCCTCGACGACGATCTGCACGTCGTGCGGGTGGGATTCCTTCAGACCCGCCGACGTGATGCGCACGAAGCGTCCCTTGCTCTTGAGCTCCTCGACGGTGCGGGCGCCGACGTAGAACATCGACTGACGCAGGCCGCCGATGAGCTGGTACGCCACCGCGGCGACGGGGCCGCGGTAGGGGACCTGGCCCTCGATGCCCTCGGGGATGAGCTTGTCGTCGCTGGGCACGTCGGCCTGGAAGTAGCGGTCCTTCGAGTACGACGTCTTCTTGCCGCGGGTCTGCAGCGCACCGAGCGAGCCCATGCCGCGGTACTGCTTGAACTGCTTGCCGCCCTGGAAGACGATCTCGCCCGGCGACTCGTCGGTGCCGGCGAGGAGCGAACCGAGCATGACGGTGTCGGCACCGGCGACGAGCGCCTTGGCGATGTCACCCGAGTACTGCAGACCACCGTCGGCGATGACCGGCACGCCCGCGGGGATCGCGGCCTGTGCGGCCTCGTAGATCGCGGTGACCTGCGGCACGCCCACGCCGGCCACGACGCGGGTGGTGCAGATCGACCCCGGTCCGACGCCGACCTTCACGGCATCCACTCCCGCGTCGATGAGCGCCTGAGCGCCCTCGCGCGTCGCGACGTTGCCGCCGATGACGTCGATGTGCGCGAAAGACGCGTCGGCCTTGAGGCGGGTGACGATGTCGATGACGCCGGCCGACTGGCCGTTGGCGGTGTCGACGACGAGGACGTCGACACCGGCGTCGCGCAGCGCCTCGGCGCGCTGCCAGGCGTCGCCGAAGAAACCGATGGCGGCGCCGACGCGCAGCCGACCCTGGTCGTCCTTGGTGGCGAGGGGGTACTTCTCGCTCTTGTCGAAGTCCTTGATGGTGATGAGGCCGGCGAGCTTTCCGTCTTCGTCGACGAGGGGGAGCTTCTCGACCCGGTGCTTCGCGAAGGTCGCGATGACGTCGTTGGCGTGGATGCCGACGTGGCCCGTGATGAGCCCGTCTTTGGTCATCACGTCCTTCACCAGCGTCGTCTGACGCTCGAAGCCGGAGACGAAACGCATGTCGCGGTTGGTGATGATGCCCACGAGCACGCCGTCGGGGTCGACCACCGGCAGACCCGAGATGCGGTACTGGGCGCACATCGCGTCGACCTCGGCCACCGTGGCATCCGGGGTCGTGGTGATGGGGTTCGAGACCATGCCCGACTCGCTGCGCTTGACCTGGTCGACGATCGACGACTGGTCCTCGATCGAGAGGTTCCGGTGCACGATGCCGATGCCGCCCTGCCGGGCGATCGCGATGGCCATGCGGGCCTCGGTGACGGTGTCCATCGCACTCGAGAGCAGAGGCGTCGCCACGGTGATGCGACGGGTGAGACGCGACGACGTATCGGCCTCGCTCGGGATGACGTCGGTGTGCCCGGGAAGGAGCAACACGTCGTCATAGGTCAGTCCGATGAAACCGAAGGGGTCGTGCTGCTCCATGGATCCTCCTGCGCGCGCGGCGCCTGTTCGAAAAAAGGACGACGTCGGCCGGGGCGCGCGAAGCGCTCCGCCCGTAATTCTAAGCGTCGGGACCCTGGGAATTGTTCCCGTGCAGGTGGCCGCGACGCGCAATCCTCATGACACGGTTCGCTAACGACGCGGTCGGCGAAACACCCTCGACACATTACGCTCGTAGCGTCGACCGTCGAAGCTGACGGACGACTTCGTCAGCGCTGCCGAACTGGAGACTCCGTGGGTCATTCCTCCCCCACCGCGACACGATCGCGATCCCTATCCCGCATGGCTGCCGTCGTCTCGCTCCTCGCGAGTGCGATAGCCGTCCTGAGCCTGCTCTTCGCGTCACCTGCGAGCGCAGCCGCCACCACCGCACCAACACCCGCCGCCACGACCGGAACGGGCGACGTCTCATCGCAGTACACGATCGGCGGCATCATCCGCGCCGAGGATGAACCGCTCGAGGGCGTCGAGATCTCGGTCGAGGGCTCCGGCTTCTCGGAGGTCGGCACGACCGGTGCCGACGGTCGCTGGTCGGTCGCGGTTCCCGGGCCCGGCAGCTACACCGCCGAGCTCCAGGTCGACACGCTGCCCGACGGTGTCGCACCCCGCGACCCCGACAACGTCACGCGTGACGTCACGGTGGGAACGACGAACACGGTCAACGTGCTCTTCCCCACCGGTGAGGGAACGGCGGCGAGCGGCTCGATCTGGGACACGTTGTTCTCGCGCTTCTTCTACGGCCTCAACTTCGGCCTGCTGCTCGCCCTGGCCGCCATCGGCATCTCGCTGATCTTCGGCACGACGGGCGTCAACAACTTCGCGCACGGCGAGATGCTCACCTTCGGCGCGATCATCTTCTACATGTTCACGGCCATGGGCTGGAACATCATCCTGGCGGTGCTGCTCACCGTGGCGCTCTCGGTCGCGCTGGGCTGGACACAGGATGCCGTGCTGTTCAAACCTCTGCGCAAACGCGGGGTGGGGCTGGTCCAAGTGCTGATCGTCACGATCGGTCTGTCGATCGTGCTGCGCTACCTGTACCTCTACTTCTTCGACGGCGGCACGCGCAACATCGACACCGGCATCACCGACAACGTCACGATCGGCCCGGTGACGGTCACGCTCACCTCGATCATCAGCATGGGTGTCAGCGTCGTCATGCTCGGCGCGGTGGCCTACTTCCTGACCCGCACCCGCATCGGCAAGGCCACCCGCGCTGTCAGCGACAACGCGTCGCTCGCCGCGGCGTCCGGCATCAACGTCGACCGCGTCATCCGCATCGTCTGGATGCTGGCCGGTGGCCTGACGGGCCTCTCGGGCGTCCTCTACGGCCTGTACCGCGGCGTCACCTGGGACATGGGCTTCGCGATCCTGCTGCTGCTGTTCGCCGCCGTCACCCTCGGCGGCCTGGGCAGTGCCTTCGGCGCCCTGGTCGGTTCGCTGATCATCGGCATCATCACGGAACTGTCCACCATCGTCATCCCACCCGACCTCCGGTACGCGGTGGCCCTGATCGTGCTCATCGGCGTGCTGCTCTTCCGGCCGCAAGGTGTGCTCGGTCGTAAAGAGCGGATCGGTTGAGGAACGACGACATGGACTGGCTTTCAATCTTCAACAACGCCGCGGGCGAGCTCATCAGCCCGACCACCGCGGCCTACGCCCTCGCCGCGATCGGCCTGAGCGTCCACTTCGGCTACGCAGGTCTGCTGAACTTCGGACAGGCGGGCTTCATGGCCGTCGGCGCGTACGCCTTCGCGATCGCGACGCTGTCGTTCTCGGCCCCCGTGTGGCTCGCGATCCTGGTCGCGATCGTCGCGTCGGTGCTGTTCGCGTTCCTTCTCGGCATCCCGACCCTGCGACTGCGCGCGGACTATCTCGCAATCGTCACCATCGCGGCCGCCGAGATCGTGCGCTACGTCGTCTCGACCGTCGGCCTGACCAACGTCACGGGCGGCTCGCAGGGCCTCAACGGGTACAACCGCGAGTTCCAGGCGATGAACCCGCTGCCGGCCGGTACCTACGGCATCGGGCCGTGGACCTACTCGGCGAACGACTGGTGGGTCCGCATCTTCGGCTGGGGACTCGTCATCATCGCGACCCTGCTCGTCTACGTGCTCATGCGCAGCCCCTGGGGCCGCGTGGTCAAGGGCATCCGTGAAGACGAAGACGCGGTGCGCAGCCTCGGCAAGAACGTCTACTCGTACAAGATGCAGGCGCTGGTGCTCGGCGGTGTCATGGGCGGCCTCGCGGGAGTGATCTTCATCCTGCCCCGCGCCGTGCAGCCCGGAAACTACGGCACCGCGCTCACCTTCTTCGTCTGGACCGCACTGCTGCTCGGTGGCGCCGCCACCCTGCTCGGACCGATCGTGGGAGCAGCCCTGTTCTGGGTGCTGCTGTCGCTGTCGAACGGCATCATCGTGGGGCTCCGCGATGTCGGCATCCTGGGCTTCATGTCCACCACCCAGGCGGGCCAGGTGCGCTTCATCCTCGTCGGCATCGGACTGATGCTCCTCGTGATCTTCCGACCACAGGGCATCTTCGGCAACAAGAAGGAGCTGTCGTTCAATGTCTGACACCACCGTCACCCATCCGCTCGTCAAGGGCGAGGTCGGACCCGGCTGCGCCAAGGTCGACCCGATCGTCGTCGCCGACGGCGTCACCCGCCAGTTCGGCGGCCTGAAAGCCGTCGACGTCGAGCACCTCGAGATCCCCCGCGGGCAGATCACCGCGCTGATCGGCCCCAACGGTGCCGGCAAGACCACTCTGTTCAACCTGCTGACGGGCTTCGACAAGCCCAACACCGGCCGGTGGAGCTTCGAGGGGTCGAACCTGGCCGGGGTGCCCGCGTTCAAGGTCTCGCGGCAGGGCATGGTGCGCACGTTCCAGCTCACCAAGTCGCTCGGGCGCCTCTCGGTGCTGCAGAACATGCTGCTGGGCGCCCGTGGGCAGAAGGGCGAGAACATCTTCCGCGCCCTGATCCCCTCGATCTGGCGCTCGCAAGAGAAGGCCAACACCGAACGGGCCGACGACCTGCTGCGCCGCTTCAAGCTCGACGCCAAGCGCGAGGACTTCGCCGCGTCGCTCTCGGGCGGCCAGCGCAAGCTCCTCGAGATGGCCCGCGCGCTCATGAGCGACCCCAAGCTCGTCATGCTCGACGAGCCCATGGCGGGCGTCAACCCGGCGCTCACGCAGAGCTTGCTGGGTCACATCCTCAACCTCAAGAGCGAGGGGATGAGCGTGCTGTTCGTCGAGCACGACATGCACATGGTGCGTCACATCTCGGACTGGGTCATCGTCATGGCGGAGGGTCGCGTGGTGGCCGAGGGGCCGCCCGAGACCGTCATGACCGACCAGGCCGTCATCGACGCCTACCTGGGCGCGCACCACGACACCGATCTCGGCGACATGACCACGTCGCAGCTCGAGACCATCCAAGCCGAAGCCGCCGCCGAGGCGGAGGCGGAGCTCATCGCCGACGAGAAGGACGGGAAGCTCTGATGTCCGACACCGCAACCGCCACGCGCACCGCGGTGCTGCGCACCGACGACCTGGTCGCCGGGTACCTGCCCGGGGTCAACATCCTCAACGGCTGCACGGTCGACGCCTACCAGGGCGACCTGATCGGCATCATCGGCCCGAACGGCGCCGGCAAGTCGACGCTGCTGAAGGCCATCTTCGGCCAGGTGAAGATCCGTGGCGGCTCCGTGCTGCTCAACGGCGAAGACATCACCACGCTGAAGGCCGACAAGCTCGTGGGCAAGGGCGTCGGGATGGTGCCGCAGAACAACAACGTGTTCCCGAGCCTGTCGATCGAAGAGAACCTGCAGATGGGTCTCTTCCAACGTCCCAAGGCCTTCGCGGAGCGCTTCGAGTTCGTCACGGGGCTCTTCCCCGAACTCGGCAAGCGTCGCCGTCAGCGGGCGGGGTCGCTGTCGGGCGGTGAGCGGCAGATGGTGGCCATGGGCCGCGCGCTCATGATGGACCCGTCGGTGCTGCTGCTCGACGAGCCCTCGGCCGGCCTGTCGCCCGTGCGTCAGGACGAGACGTTCCTGCGCGTCGCCGAGATCAACCGCGCCGGCGTGACCATCATCATGGTCGAGCAGAACGCCCGCCGCTGCCTGCAGATCTGCCACCGGGCGTACGTGCTCGACCAGGGCAAGGACGCGTACACCGGCACCGGCCGCGAGCTGCTCACCGATCCCCGCGTCATCGAGCTGTACCTCGGAACGCTGGCCGCCGACGAGGACGCCAAGCGCGACCACCAGGAGCCCCCGGCCTGATCCCACGTCGATACACCGCGAGCGCGGCGCTCACCCTGGTGGGCGTCGCGCTCGCGGCATGCGCGGGCGCACCTCCCGCGCCTCCCCCGCTGTCGGTCACGCTCGTGCAGCAGCGGGGCGACATCGTCTCGGGGCGCGTGCAGCTCCGCATCACGAACACCTCGAATGCCGCGGTCACCGTGACCTCGGCGGTGCTGCGCTCGCCCCTGCTCGCCGCGACGGGCGGCGGAGACACGAAACGCCCCGAGACGCTGCACCCGGGGCGCACGATCGATCTTCCCGTCGCACTCCCCGATTCGCGCTGCGATCCGGAGGCCGCCGACGCCGCCCCGGAAGCCGTGCTCGACGTGAGCGACGACCGGGGAACGCTCGAGCAGACCGTGGCGGTCGACGACGCCCTCGGGGTGCTCCCCCGCCTGAGCGCGACGCAATGCGACCGCGAGGCCCTGGCATCCGTCGCCCGCGTCTCGGCCATCGCGGTGTCGGTGTCCGGCGACGGGACCGCCGCTCTGCTGCTGTCGGTCGAGCCGACCCCGGATGCCACCGCGGGCAGCGTCGAGCTCGTCTCCCTGCGCGGGACCCCGCTGCTGCGCTTCCCGCAGGGCACGGAGGCGCCTCTCGGCCTCACCGTCGCCGCCGGCGACGCCCCCACGACCACCGCGGTGCCGGTCACGCCGATCCGCTGCGACGCCCACGCCATCGCCGAAGACAAGGTGGGCACCCTGTTCGACCTCGTGGCGCGGGTCGACGGCCGGGACGTCGTCGTTCCGCTCGACCGGCCGCAGGCGGTCGCCGATGCCCTGCTCGCCTTCACCGCCTCCGTCTGCGGTCTGACGCCCTGACGCCGGGGCCGAGGCCGTGGAGGGCTGCCGCCGGCCGCGCCGGGCCCTCCGAGGCCCCGGGAGCCGGCGGCACGCCGGGACGCGGATGCCGGCACGGCACCGATCCGGCCTGCACGAACGCCGAAGGGCCCGGATCCTGGCGGATCCGGGCCCTCGTGCGGTGTCAGGTCACTCGTTGAGCGAGCCGAACTCCGTGTTCAGCAGGGTGTACTTGTTGTCGGCACCGTACTGGTAGATGCCGATGTACGCCTCGGTCGGGTCACCGTTCTCGTCGAAGGTGATCGGGCCGGAGACGCCGTCGTAGTCGACGTCCGTGCCCTCGTTGATGAGCGCGAGGCAGTCGGCGAACGTCGTGCACTTCTCGCCCCCCTCGGAGACGGACTGCATGTTGTCGCGGATGGCCGTACCCGAGTCGTCCTTCGCCTGCGCCGCAGCGAGGGCGGCGACGATGACGGCGTCGTAGGACTCCGGCGCGTAGCTGAAGTCGGTGAGGGCGGGGTCGACCTCTTTCAGGCGCGACTGGAACGACGTGTCGGCCGGGTTTCCGGGGAGCGTTCCCTTGGCGCCCTGCAGCGTGCCGGCGGCGAACTCGTACGAGTTCGACAGGTTGCCGTCGACGAAGTAGACCTTCGACGCCGGGAAGCCCTGCGTGCTGACGAGCTGCGGGATGATCGACGACGTCTCTTCGAACGCGATGATCGCGACGGCGTCGGGCTGCGACGCGAGCACCTGGTCGACCTGCGACGTGAAGACCGTGTCACCCGGGTTGTAGGGAACCGCGACCGAGACCTCGCCACCGGCGGCCTCGATGGCCTTGGTCGCGTTGTCCTTGAGGCCGATGCCGTAGGGGTCGTTGATGTAGATGACGCCGACGTTGGCCGCGCCGTCACCGACCATCAGGTTGCCGAGCACGCGGCCCTGCAGCACGTCGGACGGGGCGGTACGCCAGTAGTACCCGTCGTCGGCGTAGGTGGTGAAGTCCGGCGACGTGTTCGCCGGCGAGATCTGCACGACGCCCGCGTCGACCAGCTGGTCGACGAAGGTGAAGGACACACCCGACGAAGCCGCACCGATGACGACATCGGCGCCGGCGTCGACCAGCTCGGTGGCGGACTGGGTCGCGATGTCGGTCGTGGTGTCACCCGAGTCGCGCTCGGTCAGCTCGGTCGTGAACGGGAACGCGTCGCCGGTGGCTTCGATGTCCTGGATCGCGAGCTTGACACCCGCGACCTCGGGCGGGCCGAGGAAGGCGAGGTTACCCGTGGCCGGGAGGATGGTGCCGACGTGGAAAGTCCCGTCTGCAGTTGACACGGCGCCGCCGCCGGACGATGCACTGGGGGCAGCGGCGTCGTTGCCGCCACCGGCGCAACCGGCGAGGACGAGCGCGCTGGCACCGATCAGGGCGATGCCGCCGATGACCTTGCCAGTGCGCGTACGTGTGATGACGCTCATAGTGCTCCTTGCTGTGAATGAACGTTGGGCAGCCCACGAGGACCGCCTGGTGTCCTAAACCTAAGCCGCCGCGCGTTTTCTGCGTGTTGCCGTTCGTTAACGATGTGAGTCGTCGCGATCACGGCCGCATAACGGTTTCACACGGCGTCGTCGCGGTGCACTAAGAGATATGTCGGCAGGGACGACAAACGCATGATCTGGCCGGTCAGACGGGCTCCGTCACGTCGACGACGACGCGGCGGTGTCGGCGCGACGCGACGACCGAATCGACGCTCAGCATGATCAACGCCACCCAGACCAGGGCGAAACCGATCCACCGCTCGAGGGTCATGGCCTCGCCGAGCACCCACACCCCGATCGCGAATTGGATGATCGGCGCCACGAACTGCAGCAACCCGATGACCGTGAGGGGCACGCGACGGGCGCCCGAGGCGAACAGCAGCAGCGGCACGGCCGTGACCGCCCCCGCAGCCAACAGCAGCACCGTGTGCAGCGTGCCCGCCGTGCCGAGGGTGAGACCGCCGAACGCCGCGACGACGGCCAGCTGCACACCGGCGACGGGCAGCAGCCACATCGACTCCAGCGTCAGGCCGCTCACCGCATCGACCGAGGGCCCGATCTGCTTCTTGACCAGACCGTAGAAGCCGAACGAGAAGGCCAGCGTCAGCGCGATCCACGGGAAGGTGCCGTAGCCCACCACGATGACGACGACCGCGGCGACGGCGATGCCGATCGCGATCCACGGCAGCACCCGCAGTCGCTCGCGCAGCACCAGCACCCCCAGCAACACCGTCACGATCGGGTTGATGAAGTAGCCGAGGCTCGTCTCGATGACGTGGTTCGTGAGGGCACCGTAGAGGTACGTCTGCCAGTTGACGTAGATGAGCACGCCGGCCACCGCGGTGAGCGCCATGAGCCGCGGTTGCCGCACGATCGCCAGGAACGGGCGCCAGGCGCGCAGCACGGTGAGCAGCACCAGGCAGAAGACGAAGGCGAGAAGGATCCGCCACGCCACGACCTCGAACGGGCCGGTGGGCTTGAGCTGCAGGAAGTAGAGCGGCAGGACGCCCCACAACAGGTAGGCACCGAGGGCGTAGAGGGCGCCGCGGGTACTGCCGCCGGAGACAGGAGGGGCGGCGGGGGTCACCGATTCAGCCTACGCGCGGGCCGACGCCGCGAGCCGCCGTTCCCCACCGCTTTCCTGCCACCTCGCGACGCGGGGCTGACGGAACGACGAAGGCCCCGCATGCCGGAGCATGCGGGGCCTTCGTGCAGGACTGCGCGATCAGCGGACGACGACCGCCAGCACGTCGCGAGCCGAGAGCACCAGGTACTCGTCGGCGCCGAACTTGACCTCGGTGCCGCCGTACTTGCTGTAGAGCACGCGGTCGCCGACGGCGACGTCGAGGGGGACGCGGTTGCCGTTGTCGTCGATACGGCCGGGTCCGACGGCGACGACCTCGCCCTCCTGCGGCTTCTCTTTGGCGGTGTCAGGGATGACGAGACCACTCGCGGTGGTCTGCTCAGCCTCGACCTGCTTGATGACGATGCGGTCCTCGAGCGGCTTGATGGAAACCGACACGGTCTACCTCTTTCTCGTTACAGAAGACTTGTCAGCACTCACACGGGGAGAGTGCTAATTCGAGTCTAGGGAAGCACTGGCACTCACGCAACGCGAGTGCCAACACAATCGCCCGCTTAGGCTGAATCGGTGGATACCCGCGAGCTCACCGCCCTGCTGACGCCCGACGGCCTCCGCCTGCTCGACGAGGTGGGCGGCATCGAGTCCACCGACGACGCGGCCCGAGCCGTCTCTCGACTCCGCGCGGCCGGGCACTCCCCCGATCTCGTGTCGGCCGTCGTCGGTCAGGCACGTCTGCGGGTGCGCGGAGCGGCCAAGTTCGGCCCGTTCGCCGAGCGCATGCTTTTCACCCGCGCCGGCCTCGAGCAGGCGACGCGCCTGTCGATCGCCGCCCGCCACGCCGGACGCTTCCGCGCGGCCGGTCTCGACCGCGTCGCCGACCTCGGCTGCGGCATCGGCGGCGACGCCCTCGGACTGGCGGGGCTCGGCATCCGGGTGCACGCCGTCGACGCCGACGAGGTGACGGCCGCGATCGCCGCGTACAACCTCGCCCCCTTCGGCGAGACCGTGACCGTCGCGCACGGCCGCGCCGAAGACACCGACCTCGATCAGACGGATGCCGTCTGGCTCGACCCGGCACGCCGCACGGCCGGGCACTCCGAGACGCGGCAGGTGTCGTCGAACGAATGGTCGCCCTCGCTCGAGTGGGTCTTCGCTCTGCTCGAGAGCACGCCCGGGGGTGTGAAGCTCGGCCCGGGTTTCGATCGCGAGCGGATTCCCGACGACGTCGAAGCGCAGTGGATCAGCGCCGACGGGTCGACCATCGAACTGGTGCTGTGGTCGGGAGTGCTGGCCCGCGAGAACGTGCGCCGGGCGGCCCTCGTCGTGCGCGGCACCGACGCCTGGGAGCTCACCGCCCCCGCCGACTCCCCCGACGTCGAGCAGCGCGAGCTGGGCGCCTTCGTGCACGAACCCGACGGGGCGATCATCCGCGCCCGGCTGATCGGCGAGGTCGCGCGCGCGCTGCAGGCGGGCATGCTCGCGCCCGGCATCGCCTACCTCACGTCGGACGCCGCGCTCACGAGTCCGTTCGTATCGTCGTTCCGCGTGCGGGAAGAGCTCCCGGCCGACCCGAAGAAGCTCGCCCAGGCCCTGCGTGCGCGCGGCATCGGCACCCTGGAGATCAAGAAGCGCGGCGTCGACGTCGACCCCGCCGTGCTGCGCAAGAAGCTGTCGCTGCGCGGCGACGCGTCGGCGACCCTGCTGCTCACCCGCATCGGCTCGAAGCGGCTCGCGCTGCTGGCCGATCGGGTGTGAGCCCGGTCGTCACACGACAGCGAGCTGCGAGAACCCCCAGATCAACCACCCGGCGCTGAACGCCACCGACGTCAGCGCCAGCGCGAGGGCCCACACCGCGACGCGACGGCTGTCGTGCTCGCGGCGCAGCGACACGATGGCGATGATCGCCGCGAGCGCTCCGAGCGGGAGGAGCCAGCCGGTGAACAGGGCCGCCCCGAGGGCGAGGATCGAGACGCCGAGGGACCACGGCGCCAGGGACCGCGGGGTGGGCGGCGCCGGCGGGACGTAGGGGATGACGTGATCGCCGAAGGCGGCCATCTCGAGCTGCGCCGTGGGGAGGCGCTCGGGGTCGCCCTCGTCGTCGCGCCGAGCGGACGCCGCCGCCTGGGTGATGGCGGCGCGCAGGTCGTCGGCGGGCTCGACGCTCTCGGCGACCTTGCGCGCGCGCCGCGTCGGCGGAGCCGCCTCGCTCATGCGACGCGTCCGGAGCCCGGCCCGGGGGCCTCGGCATCGGGATCCTCGGCGACCTGGATCTCGGTCACCGGCAGCGTGGAGTCGGCGCCGAACGCCAGGGTCGAGGGCCGGCGCCCCGATGAGATGAGCTCGGCGGCGAGGGCGGCGATCATCGCGCCGTTGTCGGTGCACAGGCTCAACGGCGGGATGCGCACGGCCACGCCCGCCGCCGCCGCGCGCTCGAGGGCGACGTCGCGCAGGCGCTTGTTGGCGATGACCCCGCCGCCCAGCAGCAGGCGCGGGACGTCGTGGCGCGCACACGCGTCGAGGGCCTTGGTCACCAGCACGTCGACGACGGCTTCGCGGAACGACGCCGCGACGTCGGCGACAGGCACCGGCTGCCCCGCGGCCTCGTGCTGTTCGACCCAGCGGGCGACGGCGGTCTTGAGGCCCGAGAACGAGAAGTCGTAGCGGTGGGATGCCATGTCGGAGGCGCGCGACATTCCCCGGGGGAACCGGATCGCGGTGGGATCGCCCGAGGCTGCCGCCCTGTCGATCTCGGGGCCGCCGGGGTAGGGCAGCTTCAGTAGTCGGGCGACCTTGTCGAACGCCTCGCCCGCGGCGTCGTCCATGGTCTCGCCGAGCAGTTCGACGTCGCTGGTGAGGTCGCGCACGAGCAGCAGCGAGGTGTGCCCCCCGCTCACGAGCAGGGCGACGGTGGGGTATTCGAGTTCGGCGGCGTCGTCGTCGAGGATGTCGGCGGCGATGTGACCGACCAGGTGGTTCACGGCGTAGAGCGGCTTGTCGAGGGCGACGGCGAGGCCCTTCGCGGCCCCCACCCCGACCATCAACGCACCCGCGAGGCCGGGACCGCTCGTGACGGCGACGGCGTCGAGGTCGGCGAGCGTCACGCCCGCCTCGGCGAGCGCGGCGTCGATCGAGGGCTGCAGCGCCTCGAGGTGCGCGCGGGCGGCGACCTCGGGGACGACGCCGCCGTAGCGGGCGTGCTCGTCCATGCTCGAGGCGATGGTGTTGCTCAGCAGCGTGCGACCGCGGACGATGCCGATGCCGGTCTCATCGCAGCTGGTCTCGATGCCGAGCACGAGGGGCGCGTCCATCAGCACCAGCCCTTTCCGGTGGCGGGGGGAGCGGGGGTTCCGGCTCCGTCGGCGGGCTCGGGCGCCGGGGTGGCCGAGACGGCGGCGGATCGATCGGATCCCTCGGCGGGCTCACCGCCCCGGGTCTCGGCGCGGCGGGTGGCCCACCCGCGCAGGTCGAGCTGCATCACGAGGGCGTCGACGTCGTCGGGCTGGTAGTAGCGCGGACGCCGGCCGACCTCGGCGAAACCCTCCGAGGCGTACAGGGTCTGGGCGACGGGGTTGTCGGCGCGCACCTCGAGGAACACCTCGTGCACGTCCCGCCGCACGGCCTCGTCGAGCAGCGCCGTCAACAGGGCCCGGCCGCGACCTCGGCCCCGCGCCGTCTCGGCGATCGTGATGGTCTGGATATCGGCATCCCGCGCGCCCCGCGCGGCGCGCAGGCCGGCGTAGCCGACGAGGCGGCCGGCCTCTTCGACGACGACGTACCACCCGTGCGGTGAGACGAGCTCCTCGCGCATCATGGCGGGACTCCACGCGTCGGTGGGGAACGACGCGTGCTCCAGTGCCATGATCGCGTCGAGGTCGGCCGAGGTGGCGGCGCGCGTGGGCATCAGCTCACCCGCTTGGGCGCGTGGGCGGCGACGACGTCGGGGCTGCGCAGGTACAGCGGCTCGCCGTCGGCGAGGGTGCGGCCGGCGTCGAGCGCCCGCGCGGCGGCGAGCGCGATCATGGCGGCCGACACCGCGGTGGCGTCGTAGCGGCGTGCCCCGGCGGCGGCGAGGCGTTCGTCGAGCTCGTCGCGCGGGCTGAGAGCGGCATCCGTGACGCGCACCGGCAGCCCGTCGTCGTCGAGGCCGTCGTAGATGCTGAAGGCGAACTCCTTGCGGCGCGCGTCGGTCACCACGGCGAAGCGGCCGGTGTCGGTGCCCGTGAGGGCGTCGGTCAGCAGAACGCCCAGCGCGACGCCGTCGTGGCTGGGGACGGGGACGGCGGGGATGCCGCGCCCCAACGCGTACACCCGCGCGGTCGCGATGCCCACGCGCAGGCCCGTGAAGGGGCCGGGACCCATGCCGATGGCGACGTGCGTCGGCGCGGGGGCGACCGCGCTGGCCCGCCGTAGGAGGTCGCCGATGACCTCGGCGTGTCCGAGCGGATTGCTGCTCTGCTCGTCGACGAGCACCTCGCCGTCGCGCGAGATCGCGGCCACGGCGGTGCCGAGCGAGGTGTCGATGCCGAGAATCACCGTTCCAGCGTATCCGGCACCTCCCCTGTGCCATCCGACTTCGCCGTCCGCTCCGAAGAGAGGGCATGGATGCCATCGACCTCGGCCTGCGCCGCGTCGTCGTCCCCACGGGGGTGGGGCCGATCGTGGCGCACGCCGGGCGTGGTTCGGGCAGTCCGGTCGCGACCGTGCTGCTGCACGGTGCCGCCGGATCGTGGCGCACCTGGGAGCCGATGATCGCGGCCTCCGATGCTCTCGGACTCCCGCTGTCGGATATCGTCGCGCTCGACCTGCCCGGCTGGGGCGAGTCACCGGGACCCGTCCCCGATCCGGCCGAGCTGGCGGTCGCCATCGCGGCGGTCGCCCGCGCGCTGGGGTATCCCCGGTGGCGGGTGGTCGGGCACTCGCTCGGCGGGGTGATCTCCCTCGACATCGCCGCACGCTTCCCGCGCGAGACGGTGGCCGTCGGTGTCGTGTCGCCCAGCGGGGCGGGCGCACGCGCGGTGACGCGGCGCCCGGTCTCCGGCGCCGTACGGCTCCCCTGGCTGGCCGGCATGGTGGTCGCGATGCGGGTGCTGCGAGGTCTCGGGCCGCTCGCTGGGCCCCTGCTGCGCCTGCTCCGCCGCACGGGGGCGCTGCGCACGCTGTCGCGGCCGCTGTTCCGGCATCCGGAGCACGTCGACCGCGAAGTCACCGATGCCCTGGCGACCGAGATCCGCCCCGCGGCCTTCCTCGCCGCCGCGCGCCTGTCACGCACGCACGACGACGGGGTGTGGCGCCGCATCGCGTGCCCCGTGAGGTCGGTGCGCGGATCGCACGACGTCTTCGTCGCCGCGCGCGATGCGCGCACCTGGGGGCGACTGATGCGCGACTACGACGACCGTGTGCTCGACGACAGCGGGCACTTCGCCCACGTCGAACAGCCCGTCCCCACCCTGCGCGCCCTGCGCGAGGTGTGGGCCGCCGACCGCGCTCCGGCGCGACGCCGCTCCGACGCGCGCGCCTGAGCCTGGTCGGCGGATGGGCGAGGGGTCGCACCGCCGCTATCGCGCGATCGGCAATCGCAGCGTGACGACGGTTCCGGCTCCCTCTCGCGAGCGCAGGTCGACATCGCCCCCGTGACGGCGCAGGATCGTGCGCACCAGCGACAGGCCGATCCCCGATCCGGCGACGTCGCGGGCGTTGGCCGCCCGGGCGAGGTCGTCGAAGACGTGCTCCTGCGCGTCGGCCGGGATTCCGCGACCCGTGTCGGCCACCTCGACCACCACCGCGCCGGCGTCTTCGCGCAGGCGGACCTCGATCGGTCCGTCGGTCGAGAACTTCACGGCATTGGCGAGCACGTTGTCGACCGCGAGGGCGAGAAGGTCGGGGTCGGCCGGCAGGGGCGGCACGGCCCACGGCACCCGCTCGGCGACGATGCGGATGCGCCCCCGCGTCTCGGGACGCTGGTCGTGCACGGCGTCGACGGCATCGCGCACGAGCATCTCGAGGTCGACCGGCTCGGTCTCGAGCGGGCGGGTCTCGATCTCGGCCAGTTTGCGCAGATCGCCGACGAGGGCCGCGAGTCGCCGCGCCTGCCCGTCGATCACCGCCACGTGAGCGGGCGCGGTGGCGGGATCGACGCCGGCGAGGGTGGCGCGGATGGCCGTGATGGGGTTCTTCAGCTCGTGGTCGAGGCGGGCGAGGAACCGGCGGTGCTCCTCACGCTCGGTGGCCCGGCCCGCCGCCCACGCCTCGGCGCTCTGACGCGCGCGCGACGCGGCGACGCACCGACGCCGCGCGCCGATGAGCAGCACGACACCGATCACGGCCGAGACCACGACACCGAGCAGCAGGACCACCGCCGGAAGGGCGGTCGCCACCGTCACGACCCGGCGCTCGCCCGCCAAGGCCATCACTCCCGCGGTGAGGGCAGCGAGGAGCACGGGGGCGCAGACGGCACCGATCCGCACCGCGCGGCTCACGGGGTCACCACCGCGTGCACGAAGCGGTACCCCGCGTTCTGCACCGTCTCGATGAAGCGCGGCGCGCCGGGGTCGTCGTCGAGCACCCGGCGCAGCTCGGCGACCCGGTGGTCGACGGCGCGCGTGCTCGTGGCGACCTCGAACCCCCACAACGCCGAGAGCAGCCGGTCGCGCGTGTGCACCTCGCCGGGGTGCGTCATGAGATAGTCCAGCAGCATCACGGCCTTGGGGGTGAGGGAGAGCTCCGCCCCGCCCAGCCACACCCGCCGAGCGGACCGGTCGAGCTCGAGCGCACCCGCGCGCACCCGCGACGACGCGCTCAGGGGACGCTCGCCGGGAACCGTGCGCCGAAGCACGGCGCGCACGCGCGAGAGCAGCTCCTGGGGATCGAAGGGCTTGTTGAGGTAGTCGTCGGCCCCCTCGTCGAGGGCGGCGCTGCGCTCGTACGACTCCCCCACCTGCGTCAGCAGGATGATCGGCAGCCAGCGCCCCTCGGCACGAACGCGTCGCACGAACGCGCGTCCGTCGACCCGCGGCATGATGACATCGCACACCGCGAGCGAGACATCGGCATCCGCCAGCAGGTCCAGCGCCTCCTGCCCGTCGGCGGCGACGATCACCCGGTACCCGCTGCGTTCGAGGAACGCGCCCAGGCCCGCGCGGATGGTCTCGTCATCGTCGACGAGCAGGATGCCGGGACGCTCGTCGCCCGTCATGAGGTACGCGTCGCCAGCAGAGGGATGCCGACCGACACGGCGACGACGAAGACGACGCCGATCACCGCGGCGGCGATGGCTAGGTACCCCAGCACGAGTCCCGCGATCGCGAGGGCACCGCCGCCGTCGCCGGTGCGGCGGATCTGCGACAGCGCGATGTGGCCGAAGATCACCGGCAGCAGACCGAAGCCGCAGAGGCCCAGCACGAGGGCGGCGATCGCCAGGCCGTTCGTGCGACGCGCGGGCGGCGCCCATGCGGCCTGCGGGGCGCTCATCGCTCGTCCCGCAGCACGGTCGTCGCGACGCCGGTGTCGTCGACCCGCGGCGCACTGCCGCGCCAGACGACCGTGTTCACGTCTCCGCTGACGGAGAGATCGGTCAGGGCCTTCGCGTACACGACCAACCCGTCACCCGTGACGCTGAGCGTCGACACGTCGTCGAGGATCACGACCGCCGCGAAGCCCGACACGGTGACGTCGTCGCAGGCCCCCTCGACCCGCACGACCCTGCCGTCGTCGGGGATGACGAGACCGGGGGTGCACGCGATGGTCGTGTCGGCCAGGGCGATCGCTTCGTCGCGGGTGCGCAGGTTCGAGGTGCTGTCGACGCCGGCAGTCGGGGCCGTCGACGTCGGAGCGGCGGGCGGTGCCGCGGGCGCGGGCGCGGCGGGTGCGGCGGTGGTCGCCGCCGGCACGGGCGTCGAGATCACGGCATCCTGGCCCTCGTCGACGCGGATGGAGCAGCCGGCGAGCAGCCCGGCGACGAGCCCCGCGGCGAGCAGGGAGAGGGCGGTTCTGCGCATGTTCAGCCTCCGAATGAGGGGACGAGGATCTCGACCCGGCGATTGAGTTGCCGACCCGCGGGGTTGTCGACCCCGTCGAGCTCGTTGGCGGCGACCGGACGCGACTCACCGTAGCCCTCGGCCGTCCAGGCCACGGGCGTGGCGCGTTCGGTCAAGGCGGCGACGACGGCTTGCGCGCGCCGCTCCGACAGGTCCTGGTTCTCGGCGTCGGTGCCGATCGCATCCGTGTGCCCCGAGACGGTCGCCGCCGGCACCCGGCCGTCGATCAGCACGGCCGCGAGCGCGTCGAGCACGGCGGCGGCATCGGCGCGCAACTCGGCCGAGTCGAAGTCGAACAGCACGGCGTCCGAGAGCGTCAGGGTCGTGCCGCAGCTCGCGACCGGGGCGAGGGCCGCCAGAGGCGGGAACACACCCAACCGCGGCACCGGGGGCAGCGGGTCGACCGTCACGGGCTCGCCGTCGACGCGGCCGGTGCCGTCGCCGAAGTTCTGCACCGTGAGGGTGCCGTCGGTGTACGTCCCCGCTCCGTCGCCGAAGTTCTGGATCGCGACCTCGCCCGACCGGTACGTCCCCGACCCGTCGCCGAAGTTCTGGATGCTCTCGTCGCCGTGCGTGGACGTTCCCGACCCGTCACCGAAGATCTGCACCTGACGCGACGCGTCGACGTACGTGCCCGAACCGTCGCCGAAGTTCTGGATCGCGACCTCGCCCGACCGGTACGTCCCCGACCCGTCACCGAAGTTCTGGATCTCGACACCGTCGATCGTCGTGGTCCCCGAGCCGTCGCCGAAGTTCTGGACGGCGCCGTCGGCGCCGGTGTACGAGCCGGAACCGTCGCCGTAGAGCACGGCCGTGCCGGCCGACGTGGACACCTGGCCGGGGGTCCCGCACGCCGCCGAGGCCACCGTCACGCCCGGCGCTCTCGACAGCGTCGACGCCGCCGAGATCGTGAACGCCGACGCCGAGCCGCTCAGCAGCGACAGGTCGGGCAGCACGAACAGGGGCACGGGCGGGATCTCGCCGACGTCGTAGCCGGGCACGCGAGCGGCTGAGGCCGCGGCCGCCGTCGGCGTGGACACGGGGGTCTCGGCGGCCGCCGACGACCTCGCGGTCGAGGGCACCGGCTCCGAGACGCAGCCGGCCAGGCTCATCGCGACGACGGAGGCCGAGACGGCCGCGGCCAGGCGAACCGCCGTGGGGCGGAGCGCGGCGGGGCGGCGAGGGGATCGACTCATGGCATCCACCGTATTGAAGCGCCGCGCCGCCGTGGTCGCGGGGGTGTCGCAACCGTGTCGCGATTCCGCGACACGTCCCGTCAGGGTCGGCGCGAGATGGTCACGGTGCGCGGGGCGTCGGCGTCGAGCTCGACGGTGTGCACCGCGATCTCACCGCAGGCGTTGTCGACCCCGCGGCCGCCGGTCTGACGGTCGATCTCGATCTCCCACCACGTGTCGGCGAGGTACTCGGCCACCCCGCTCCCCCACTCGACGACGACGGCGGAACCCGCCACGTCGATGTCGAGGTCGTCGAGCTCGACCGCGGCTCCCAAGCGATAGGCGTCCACGTGCACGAGCGGCGTGCCGCCCCCGAGCGAGGGATGCGTGCGCGCGATCACGAACGTCGGGCTCTGCACCGGACCCCGGATGCCGAGTCCCTCACCGATCCCGCGGGTGAGGGTCGTCTTGCCGGCGCCGAGCGGGCCGGTCAGCACCACGACGTCGCCGGGAGCGAGCGCGCGCCCGATGGCGCGGCCCAGGTCGTGCATGTCGGCCGGCCCCGCGACCTCGCGCACGCCCAGCAGCTCGTCGGGAAGGCTCACGCGCCCACCTCCCGACGGGGGACCCGGACCCCCACGCGCGTGACGATCTCGTAGTCGATGGTGTCGGCGGCATCCGCCCAGTCCCGCGCCGACGACACGCCCAGCGTCGGGTCGCCGAACAGCACGACCTCGTCGCCCACCGCGACGGGGTGATCGCCGACGTCGACGACGAACTGGTCCATCGCGATGCGACCGGCCACTGTGAAGCGTCGCCCGTTGATCGACACCGACCCCCGACCCGACGCCTGGCGGGGCACGCCGTCGGCGTAGCCGAGCGGGACGAGCGCCAGCGTCGTGTCGCTCTCGGTGCGGTAGTCGTACCCGTACGACACCCCGGTGCCCGCGGGCACGCGCCGTACCGCCGCGACGGCGCCGCGCAGCGTCATCGCCGGGCGCAGCCCCAGGTCGGCGGGCGTCCGGTCGTCGAACGGCGAGACCCCGTACAGACCGATACCGATGCGCACGCATCCGAGTCGCGCCTCGGGCAGGGCGATCGCGGCGTTGGTCGCCGCGATGTGGCGAAGCGGAGGGTGAAGACCGGCGGATGCCGCCAGGATGACGCCCTCTTCGAATCGGGCGAGCGCGGCACGATCGTCGGCCTCGCTCGTGTTGGACAGGTGCGAGAACAGCCCCACGACGCGCAGCCGCCCGATGCGCTCCAGACGGGCGGCCTCGGAGAACACCACGCGCCAGTCGGCCGGTGCGATGCCGTTGCGCGACAGGCCCGTCTCGATCTTGAGGTGCACGGCCGCCGGGCGATCGCCCTGCGCCGCCTCGCCCGCGCGCAGAAGCTGGTCGATGTCGGAGATGCCGAGCTCGATGTCGTTTCGCACGGCCTCGCCGAACGCTGCGCCGGGCGCGTGGAGCCACGCGAACAGCGGAGCGCGGATGCCCGCTCGCCGCAGCGCCAGCGCCTCGTCGATGTCGGAGACGCCGATGCGGGCCGCTCCCCCGCGGAGCGCGGCGACCGCGGCACGGTAGGCGCCGTGCCCGTACCCCTCGGCCTTGACGACCGCGATGATCTCGGAGTCGGTGAGCTTTCGCAGGTGACGCACGTTCTCGGTGATCGCGTCGACATCGATGAGCGCTTCGCGCAGCACGCCGGGTGCCATTCTCATGCGGTGTCCTCTCGGGTGGTCTCGGGAACGGATGCCGGGGGCCCGTCGATCGCGCCGGGCTCGACGCCCGCGCTCGTCGGCGCGGGCTGCCGGGCCGCGATCGCACCGGGCGCCGGAGCGACCTCGCTCGCTTCGGCGATGACGTACGCCGTCGCGAGGCCCGCATCGTGCGACATCGACAGGTGCAGCGCGGTGATCCCCCGCTCGGCGACGGTCGCGGCGGTCTCACCGCGGAGCGCGAACACGGGCCGGCCCGAGGGCTCGGACGCCACCTCGATGTCGGTCCAGTGCACACCGTCCGACCCGCCGAGCGCCTTGATCAGGGCCTCCTTCGCGGCGTACCGGGCGGCGAGCGAGCGCGGCTTGAGCACGCGCTCGGCCGGGGCGAACAGGCGGGGAAGCAGGCGCGGGGTGCGTGCGAGCGTCGCGGTGAAGCGCGGAACGTCGACCACGTCGACGCCGATTCCGACGATCATGCGCCCTCCCCTCGTGGCATCCTCTCCATTCTGCCGGTGCCGGCCGACATCGGCCGCGGCGGGCCGATCCGACGCGGGCCGAACTCCGGAGAAAAGGCGTCCAGGGCCGCTCTCGAGGTCGCTTCACCCTCAATCGAGCGAGAACTCAGGAGTTCGGCCCGGCTCGATCGGCGCTCCGCGATGCGAGGAACGACGAAGGGGCCGGATGCCACGGCATCCCGCCCCTTCGCACGAGACGACTACTCGACCGTCACCGACTTCGCCAGGTTGCGCGGCTGGTCGACGTCGAGACCCTTGGCCTCGGCCAGGCTCATCGCGAAGATGTGCAGCGGCACGACCGCCAGCAGCGGCTCGAAGAGCGGGGCCGCCAGCGGAATGCGCAGCACCTCGTCGGCCGCGGGCAGCACGGCGACGTCGCCCTCTTCGGCGATCGCGATGACGCGGGCGCCGCGGGCGCGGATCTCCTGGATGTTCGAGACGACCTTCTTGTGCATCTCGCCCGAGCCGCGCGGCGAGGGCACGACGACGAAGACGGGCTGGCCGGGCTCGATCAGCGCGATGGGGCCGTGCTTGAGCTCACCGGCGGCGAAGCCCTCGGCGTGGATGTACGCCAGCT
The DNA here is from genome assembly GCF_014839445.1 of Microbacterium sp. CFBP 13617. Classification (NCBI taxonomy): domain Bacteria; kingdom Bacillati; phylum Actinomycetota; class Actinomycetes; order Micrococcales; family Microbacteriaceae; genus Microbacterium; species Microbacterium sp. CFBP 13617. The sequence goes on from NZ_JACYNW010000003.1 coordinate 725,736, forward strand.
CCTTGAGCTTGAGAGCACCCTCGAGCGCGATGGGGTACCCCACGTTGCGGCCGAGGAACAGCACCGAGCGGGTGTCGGCCATCCAGTGCGCCAGCTGCTCGATGCGCGCCTGCTCGGTCTCGAGCACGCGGGCGATCTTGCCCGGAACGGCCTCGAGCTCGGTGACGGCCTCGACGGCGACGACCGGGTCGATGGCTCCGCGGACACGACCCACGTGCAGAGCGAGAAGATACAGCGCGGTGATCTGCGCGACGAAGGCCTTCGTCGAGGCCACGGCGACCTCGGGTCCCGCGTGCGTGTAGACGATGGCATCCGACTCACGCGGGATGGTGGCACCCTGCGTGTTGCAGATCGACAGCGTCTTGGCCCCCCGCGAGCGGGCGTACTTCACGGCCATGAGCGTGTCCATCGTCTCGCCCGACTGGCTGATCGAGACGACCAGCGTGCGCGCGGACAGCACCGGGTCGCGGTAGCGGAACTCGTGGGCGAGCTCGACGTCGACGGGAACGCGGGTCCACGTCTCGAGCGCGTACTTGCCGACCATGCCGGCGTAGGCGGCCGTTCCGCACGCGATCACGAGGATGCGGTCGATGTCGGCGAGGAAGTCGTCGAGCCCCTCGAGCTCGGGGATCTCGACGCGGCCCTCGTGGATGCGACCGCGGATGGTGTTCGCGACGGCCTCGGGCTCCTCCGAGACCTCCTTGGCCATGAACGACGACCAGCCGCCCTTCTCGGCGGCCGACGCGTCCCACGTGACCTCGAAGGCCTCGACCTCGACGGGGGCGCCCGAGAAGTCGGTGACCTCGACGCCGTCGGGCGTGATCGCGACGATCTCGTCCTGGCCGATGGCGAGCGCGTTGCGGGTGTGCTCGACGAAGGCGGCGACGTCGGAGCCGAGGAAGTTCTCTCCCTCACCGAGCCCGATGACCAAGGGCGAGTTGCGGCGAGCGCCGACGACCAGGCCCGGGTGATCCTCGTGCATGGCGAGCAGCGTGTACGCGCCCTCGAGACGGGAGACGACAGCGCGGAACGCCTGCACCAGGTCTTTGGTACGGGCGTACTCGCGGCCGATCATGACCGCGGCGACCTCGGTGTCGGTCTCGCTGCGGAAGGCGAAGCCCTCGCCGACGAGCTCGCTCTTCAGCTCGGCGAAGTTCTCGATGATGCCGTTGTGGATGACGGCGAGCTTGTCGTCGTCGGCCAGGTGGGGGTGGGCGTTGGCGTCGGTCGGGCCGCCGTGCGTCGCCCATCGCGTGTGGCCGATGCCGGTGGTGCCGTTCGGCATGGGCGAGGACTCGAGGTCGTCGCGCAGCACCGCGAGCTTGCCCGCGCGCTTACGCATGCCGAGCCCGCCCTCACCGTCGATGACGGCGATCCCAGCGGAGTCGTAACCCCGGTATTCCAGCCGCGACAGACCCGCCAGAAGAATGTCCTGGCTCTGCCGGGGACCCACGTAACCGATGATTCCGCACATGGGTCCGAGTCTACGTGGCGGGACTGAGCGAACCCCGTCGAAGCCCTCGCGCGCGCGCGGCGAGCCGCTCCCATGAACCGTCGCGAACGAGCAGCAGGTCGAGCGCGATCATCGTCAGCGAGAACGGCCACAGTCCCAGCAGCACCGCGATGCTCAGGTGCATGCCCGTGATGAGCACGACCGCGGCGTAGCGCGTGGGCTTCCAGAGGATCAGCACGGGGAACAGCAGCTGCACCCAGAGCGCGAGCCCGGTCGCCAGAGCCACCACGGGCGCCGACTGCCACGCCAGCTGGCTGAGCGCCGGCAGAACGTGGAACTGCTCGATGCTCAAGGCGTAGTAGATGGCGGTGCCGTTCAGCCACTCCTCCCCCTCGAGCTTCAGCACGCTCGACACGAGGTAGACGAGCAGGATCTGGAACAGGCAGAGGATCAGAACCGTGTTGTGCAGCCAGGGGCCGATCCAGGTCGGCAGCCATGCCGGTCGACGCGAGGCCCAGCGCGACACTCGATCGCCCCGGCGTCGACGCACCCACGCGTCGACCGAGAAATGACGGCTCAGGTCGGCGAAGACCGCGAAGAGCAGCACGATGCGCATCAACGTGTCGCCGCCGTTGCCGAGCAGCGTCGTGTTCGTCGACAGGCCCACCCACAGCAACAGCACGACGGGCGTCACCCACCGGGTCTTCCAGCCCGCGATGAACAGCACGGCGAGGACGATCAGCAGGTGGAAGGAGATCTCGAAGACGACCGCGTTGTCCTTCGGGAAGAACACGCGCAGCGGCTCCCACCATCCGCGTCGACTCGCCTCGGGGTCGACCCACCACGCCCCGGCTCCCCAGAGGTAGCGCCGGTCGGCGTAGCTGGGGATCAGCACGATGAGCATCGAGACGCCCAGCAAAATGCGCAGGATCGAGAACCCGATCGTCGCGTGCGGACGTTCGGTGAGCCACCCGACGAAGCGCGACCACAGGTGCGACGGTGCCAAGCGCTCGCGCACGACGGCCGGGCGGGGAAGGGATGCCAACACGCTCATCGTCCCGTATACCTCTCGATGACCTCGTCGTAAATGGCGACGACCTCGTCGGTCGGCGCGGTGCCCGGTTGCCGCCACCCGAACGTCGTGTACGACAGCTCGGTCTGGCGCTCCTCATCGAAACGGTGCAGGAAGTCGTTCGGGCGGTCGTGCTGCAGGCGCCACCGCACGCGTTCGACATCACGGTCGAAGTAGGCGGTGCCGAAGGCGGCGGCGAAGCGCACGAGCATGTAGTCGTAGCGCAGGTACCGCACCGCCGCGGCGCGGCTGCCGCCGACCTCGTCGAGCTGCTCGAGCAGTTCGTCGACGCCGATGGGCGAATACGCTCCCCCGCCGAGACCTCGGATGAAGGTGTCGCGCACACGCTCGCGCTGCGCGTCATCCAGAGCCTGGTATCTCGTCAGGAAGGCCTGCGCGGCGTTGAAACTGTTCTTCGAGATGCGCGAGGGCATCGGGATGCCGCGAGCCGAGGTGAATTCGAGGTCGGTGACGTCGACCCACTCGCTGCGCACGAGCTCGTCTCCCTCGCGCCACTGCACCTGGATCTGCAGGTTGCGGTTGACCTTCATGATGTTCGGCGCGAACACGTTCCACCGCTGCGAGAAGTACGGCGAGAACGCCTCCGACACGATCGGGCGGGTGGGGCTGGTCGGCACGGTGAAGGATCCGGCGACGAGGGCGTAGCCCGCGACGATCGCGAGGGTCACGATGGCGGCGACCGCCGCGACCCTGCTCGGCCGCGCGGCGGGAGGACGCCCCTCTCCGAGCCCCGCCGTGGGGGCGTCCTCCACCAGTGTCGTCTCACTCACCGTCGTCCACCTTCACGACCTCGCGGCGACGCAGTGCCCACAGGCCCGCTCCGAGGAAGAGCAGGATCGCCGCTCCTCCAGCCATCAGCGGCGCCTGGACCTCGACACCCGTGCGGGCCAGCCCGCCATTACCGCCGCCGTTTCCGTTGCCGGCCGGCCCGCTCCGCTCGGAGTCCACCACCACGAAGTCGGTGTTCTCACGCTCGGCCGGCAGGTCACCCGTGATCGATCCGCGCACATCGACCCGGTGAGCACCGAGTTCGAAGTCGGGACCGACCGCGAACGACATCCGCGCCATTCCGGTTGCGTCGGCGGTCACCGGCGTCAGCTCGAAGGGCGTCGAGTTGACCGTCGCAAAGACGGTCTCGCCGGGCTGGAAGCCCGAGACGGCGACGTTCTGTCGAGCATCGGGTCCGCGAACGATCCGCTCGACCACCACGTCGGCCCGGGCGGTGTCCGTCGGGTCGGCGTCGGTCGCGTCCGCGTCGGTCGCGTCGGCGTCCGCCACGTCGGCGTCAGCCACATCAGCATCAGCGTCGGCATCCGCAACGTCAGCGTCAGCGTCAGCAACATCGGCGTCGGTCGCATCCGCGTCGGCCACATCGGCATCGACTGCGTCAGCATCGGCCACGTCAGCATCAGCAACATCGGCGTCAGCGTCAGCCACATCAGCATCCGCGTCAGCGTCAGCGTCAGCGTCAGCAACGTCAGCGTCAGCGTCAGCGTCAGCAACATCGGCGTCAACATCAGCGTCCGCAACATCAACATCAACATCAACATCAACATCAACATCAGCGTCAGCGTCAGCGTCAGCGTCAGCGTCAGCGTCAGCGTCAGCGTCAGCGTCAGCGACAGCGTCAGCGTCAGCGTCAGCGTCAGCGTCAGCGTCAGCGTCAGCGTCAGCGTCAGCAACATCGGCGTCGGTCGCATCCGCGTCGGCCACGTCGGCATCGACTGCGTCAGCATCGGCCACGTCAGCGTCAGCTACATCGGCGTCAGCCACATCGGCGTCAGCCACATCAGCGTCAGCCACATCAGCGTCAGCCACATCGGCGTCAACATCAGCGTCCGCAACATCAACATCAACATCAACATCAACATCAACATCAGCGTCAGCGTCAGCGTCAGCGTCAGCGTCAGCGTCAGCGTCAGCGTCAGCG